>CAUJHS010000049.1 GCA_963204915.1 Planctomycetota bacterium
GCGGTCGTCGCTGGGATCGGGACCAGGCGGAAGGCATGATGGCCTTGGCCGCCCTGCAAGACAGCGGCCTGTGGTCCACCTACTGGTCAACCCTCGATCCCGAAAGGAATTAAGCCCGCCATAGAATCCTGCCACACACGAGGCGCCCGTTGCCTACATGTGTCGTCAGCGCGCGGGTAAGATACACCGTTTGGAGGATCCAAACCTTTGCCCGCGAATGCGACATGAGACGAATCGGAATTTTGACCGCCGGGGGCGACACGCCCGCACTGAACGCGACGATTCACGGCGCCGTGACCCGGGCCAACCAGGTAAGGGTGGAGGTTGTCGGGTTAATCAACGGTTTTGCGGCGCTGTTTCATCCGCGCGCGCCTCATTTGCTGTTGAATCCGTTGTTTGGCGAAATTCCTGAACTTGATCCGACACGCGGTGGGACGATTCTCGGCGCCTCCCGCGACTATGTTGATCCGAACGATCACGAGCGACTCGACCTTGCCTGCCGGCGATTGAAAGACTTGCAACTCGATGGACTGATTTGCATCGGCGGCGACGGCACGATGAACGGGCTTCAGCCGCTGTGCGACATGATCCCTACGGTGCTGGCGCCCAAGACGATCGATAATGACCTGGGCTTGAACTATCGCTACGAGGCGGACCATTGGATTCGGGAAGACCACACCGAGGCGCCCGGCTATTTCTATCGCCGTTCGGAAATGCCGCACACGTTCGACATCGAGCACATGGTCAACTACGCCACGCCGGGTTACGCCACGGCGGTGTACGTTTCCGCCACCGGTATTGGCCGGATTCGCACGACGGCGGAAAGCCATCGCCGCGTGGCGATCATCGAAGTTATGGGGCGCCACTCGGGATACATCGCTCTTGGGTCGGCTTATGGCCAGCCCGATTTGATCCTCATTCCCGAGTCGCCCATCAACAGCTGCGAGTTAGCCGAGCGGGTGAAAGAGATTTACGTCCTGCAGCGGAACGTAGTGATCGTGTGCGGCGAGGGAATCGTCGACGAAACCGGCCACGTGTTGGGTTCGGCGCGGCTTTCCACGGATCCGGCTGGCAACTTGATGCTAAGTGGCGCATCCGAAGCGTTGCGCGCGATGTTGATTGAGAAAATCGGTGACGAATTCTTCCACAAACATGGAAGGAATGAATCCGCCGGCTCCGCGATCTTTACTCGAAAGGTGGGGCATACCCAGCGCGGTGGTCGGCCGGTGCGGTTTGACCGCTTTCAGGCGGCGCAACTTGGCGGCAAAGCGGTCGAAATGCTGCTGGAGGGGCAAAATAATCACGTGGCGACTCTGCAATGGAGCCGTACCGAAGGTTTCTACGTTGACAGTTACAGCGGTCAACTTTTCCGCGATCAATGGGGAAAAATTCACGCCCGCAACGTTCACCCGGCAATGTATGACCCCCATATGATGCAGCCATCGCCCGTGGGAATCGAATACTTGTTGCCGATTTTTACCAACGCGATTGGCGACGATGACGTGGAGTATATCCGACAAACGTTGTTTGATTCCGGAAACCTGTTTCGGCGTTACCATTCGGTCAACACCGACATTCACAAACGCATTCGATTTCTGGAATAACGCCGCGGCTCGTGGTTCGCTACTTGTCAGCGTCGGCAATGCGTTTTACATTTCACGCGCGTCGTAACATTTTCGGACAGGAGATTTATCGTGGAAAAATGGCCGATTGGAGTGTTCGCCAGCGTGGACGCTGGATTGGGCGTGAAACTGGAAGTGGCTCATGAACTGGGGGTGCCCACCATTCAACTACACGCGCCGGCGAAAGCAACGCGAACGCAGAAAAACGCCGACGCATTCCTGTCCCGTCTCAATCAATACGGCATTGAACTGACCTGCGTGTTCGGCGGGTTCGAGGGCGAAAGCTATGCCGATATCCCCACCGTGTCCCGCACCGTGGGGTTGGTTCCCCCCGAGACGCGGGCCGAGCGTACCAAGGAAATGAAGGAAATTGCCGACTTTGCGCGCATGCTTGGCTGCAAAACCGTAGCGCTGCATCTCGGGTTCGTTCCACATGACACGGGCTCGTCGCTGTACCAAGAGGTCTTAGAAGTCACGCGCGACGTTTGCGATCATTGCAAGAAGAACGGCCAAAACCTGCATCTGGAAACGGGCCAAGAGTCCGCCGACGGGCTTCTCCAGTTCATTGGCGACGTGAAACGCGATAATCTCTTCATCAATTTCGACCCGGCGAACATGATTTTGTACGGAACGGGCGAACCCATTGAGGCGTTGCGCAAGGTCGGTTCCTACGTGCGCAGCATTCACTGCAAAGATGGCAAGTGGGCCAAGAACCCTGGTCAGGAATGGGGCCAAGAAGTACCGCTGGGACAAGGCGACGTGGGCATGGAAAACTACCTTCGCACCCTGCAAGAAATTGGATACGAGGGTCCGCTCACCATCGAGCGCGAGATTCCGCAGGAGCCCGACCGACAGAAATCGGAAATCGGCCACGCCATTCGTTTGTTGAATGAACTGAAGGCGAAAATCGGCTAGAGCGCGTTTCACGCAGGTATGACGCCCCCAAGGTGGCGCCATCGCTCCGCGAGTGCCGGAAACCACTCGCGGAGCGAGTGGACCACACGGAAGAAGTCATCACACCTCGATGAAATAGGCTTCAACCCGTGGGGTGACTTACTTTGGCGGATGCTCCGATGCGCTCCGCCAAAGGGCCCCGCGCCGTACGCTTGGGAAACCCCGAGAAAAGGCCTTACTGTTCGGCGTATTGCGACGCCCAGCGCTCGATGCGTTCGCGATCGGCGCCGCCGCGGTGCAAGACCAGGCGATAGCGCAGGATCACTGGCGACTCGGTAGAAAGCTGCACCGGTTCCCGTCCTGGCCAAACCGCATTTTGCATGCTGCGTTCGCGGCGCAAGATCCATGGTTGCGGGAAGCCTGGCGAAGAAAGGTGAGGCAAGATGGTGACTCCGCTCAGCGCTCCGTCTTGATCATATGGCGCCGAGACGTCAAGCCACGCACCCGCGTCGACGGCGGTCAATTGCGGTTCAACGGTCCCTCCGGCGCCGGTAAACCGCACGCCTTCCGGGATACGCACGCGCACGGAAAAGCCGCCATAGCCTTTCTCATCGTCGGACCCGCCTAAACGCAGATTCTCCTCGGCGGCGAGGAGTTGAATTTCAAAGTCAATCTTTCGAGCGTCGTGATCCGCCGCATGAACTCGAATCGTAGTTCGTTCTTGCACCAACGGTTTCGGCGTTCCCGCGGCGTTGGTCCTTTGGGGCGACTTCCACACGACGCGCGTTCGTAACGCGACGGAGCTTCCTGCGTCGGTCACAGGCTCAACATGGGTTACGTCCCACACCATGTCGCGACAGACCCAGCCGTCGCCAATCGATTGTTCTCCCACGAGCAATTGATGCCACGCCCAAAACACCCCGCGATGATGTAGATGGTCCTGCGGGAAGTCTTCGGTGAGCACCTGGCCGTCCAAGCTGTATAAGGGATGCACGTAATGAGCGCGCGTGAATTCGCCGTCGCGCGACTTAGCCGTTCGCTGGTAAAACAACACGTCGCGATCGCCCTCGCGCACCAACCAGCCTTCCGTTTGCTCCACAAGTTGAAGTGATGAACTGGTTTCCTCGGCCTGCGTCGCGGCGACAAAAACAAACGCCATACACCACGTCCAGGGTAGCCATGCCCCCGATAACGAAATCAGGCATCGAGAATTGCGGCGATTCGTCCGATGTTGTGTCATCTTGGTCTTCGGAGGAAGGATCACGAAGCAACGCAGCTAGACCGTTAGCGCCGATTCAACTCGCTCAGCTTAAAGGAAAGTAAGTCTTTTTGCGTCGGCGCCAAGGCATTTTCTTTTTCCAGCCAGCATGATTTCAAAACGCTGTCGTAGCGTGGTGGCCATTCGGCATGTTCATCAAAGTACGCCGCCTGATCAAGGCGTGAAAGTTCCAGATCCATGCGCTAACAGCCGTGCGTTTATTACGGGAAATGCACCACATGGGATTCCAGGACATCGTTCTCACGCGATCCCGTTGCACCGATGCGCCGACAGCTATCGCAATACACCAAATTGACGAGTGAGTACCGAAGATTGCTCCACCTGTGGTTAGTACGACGATGGCCATGACTCGGTAATCGACCGTCCTCCGCGTCGGGAAAGCATGTAACAATCCCTCGTCGCCTACGCTCGGGTAGTTACCGCGGCTCGCCACGCCGATGAATAGATCGTTTGTCGCCAATTCGGTTGCATCCATGGTGCTCAAAAGACGATTGTGCTACTATGGGCATTGCACCCCCGATAATAACCATAAAGGATAGATTATGGGTGAAAATATCCTTTTCCCCATGTATTTGGCGCCAGTTGAGCTTTTTATGGAGTTGGATGACGACCCGCGTTATCCCATGGCGTTCGTAATCGAGCTTGAATTGTCGGGCGACATAGACCGGGCGGCGTTTGACTTGGCCCTGGCGGAGGCTTTGGCCCGTCATCCCCTGTTGCGCGCCTTGGTCCAACGTCGAAAGAAGAATCAGCTTTGCTGGGTTTCGGCCAAGGGTTTGGCGCCGTATGTCGATTGGCGTTCCGACGATTTCCCGCTCGTCTGCCCGAATGGAACCGAAGCCATTGATTTGGCCTCCGAAGTCGGTCTGCGAGTATGGGTTCGCCAACAGCCGAACCGCGTCCGCATCACATTTCAGTTTCACCATGCCTGCTGCGATGGTGTTGGCGCCTATCGCTTTATTGGCGACTTCTTGGCGATTTACGGACAGCAAACCGCAGGCGAAGGGGCGGCCCGACCATCTCTCGAACCCGTTGATCCGCTCCGAGTGCGAACGCGTAGTCGCGGAGTGCTCGACGTAGCGCTCAGCGGCGACCGATGGCGGTTGGCCCGCCTTGCGATGCGTGAAGGCGCTGGCATATTAACCATGCGAGCCACTCCGTTAGCCCCGGGGCAACAGAGTACGGGGCAACGATTGTCGCCCTTCCCGGGAGTGCAGTCGATGACATTCGATCGCGCGGAACACGAACAGCTACGGGACGGCGTGATCGAACAAGGCGCGATGTTGAATGACCTTCTGCTCGCGGAATTGTTTCAATCGTTGCGCGATTGGAACGAACGAAAAACCGGTCGCGGCGGCAAGACGTTGCGGATCATGATGCCCACCGACATGCGGACCAGCGACGATTATGAAACACCTGCCGTAAATAAGGTCAGTTACACGTTTCTCACACGGCGCGTTGGGGAATTGGATGATCCCGATGAGTTGCTACAAAGCATTCGTCGCGAGACACTTGCAATCAAAAATGAGCGTCGTGGGGTTCGTTTTGCCGATATGTTGGCGGCCGGGTTCGCCATCCCCGGTTTGATGCCGGTGTTGTTGTCGTATCCCTTCTGTATGGCGACCGCGATTCTCTCAAACGTGGGCGATCCAAGCCGCCGTTTTACGGCAAGGTTTCCACGCACTGGGGGCCGTAT
Organism: Planctomycetota bacterium; assembly: GCA_963204915.1. Taxonomy (GTDB): domain Bacteria; phylum Planctomycetota; class Planctomycetia; order Pirellulales; family Pirellulaceae; genus JAHWKS01. Next base: position 5,492 of record CAUJHS010000049.1, read on the forward strand.
CGTGTGTGGGAATTTGACGTTGGAAGACATCACGGGAGCGCCGCCGCTTCGTCATCTCAGTCGCGCCGCAATCTCGGCATTTGCGTATAACCGACGTTTAACGTTGAGTGTTCGCTGTGATCCGTTTCGCTTTTCGAGCGGCGACAGCAAAGAATTTCTGAGTTTGTACGTTGGTCGACTCCGATCGCGACTGGTACGCCGAACGCCCAATTTTTCTGCGTCAGCAGTTGCCGTTGGCTAGTAAGTGATTGTCGACGAGAAGTCATCGACGAAGCATTGCTGGCAAATAGTAAGGCTTACCCGAGGCGAACGAGCCAATTTTCCGGCGTATGATTGGGCGATTTCCACAACTCGCTTTATCGAATACCAAAAACCTTCGTCGATCGATATGTGTCAGTGGTCGTCGTAAGTTGTTTTATAGTATTGACTTGTGGAATTTACAGCAAGTGGCGCATCGACGTAAGTTTCAATTGAGCCATCGAACAAGTCGACAAACTCTTGATTTAATACTGTACGTGTGTATAATGATTTTGTGTCATGTGGTTTTGTTCCGACCCTTTGGCGTTGGCATTCGACCTTTACCCTCCGTCCCAGAAGGGGCGATTCTTGGGTCACACTTCCCCCCTTCCTTTTCCATCCCTTAGCAACACGTTCTCTCCCACCTAAGAGCGAATCGCCATTATTCCACGAACGCGCTGAATGATCGGCCCCGTGTGGTTGACAAGCGCTGCGTGTGGGCGTATCTTGACGAGATTGGTGCCGGCCTCCATGGTCGGGTTGTAGTTTTTCTTGGCGATTTTACGCGCGGTTGTCTCAGAAGCGGCCTTCTTCCGAGTCGAAGTTGTCGAAAAGTGGTTGTAGTACCTCTTTTCAACGCCTTCTTGCGGGGGGAGTGACCGCCTTTTTTGTGCATACGCATACCGCCTTATGGCAAATGTCGAGCTTAAGGGGGTGGTCAAGCGATTTCGTGCGGCTGTTTCCTCCGGGCGAATGGCAAGTTCCGTTCAGGCCGTTGGGCGGCTGGATTTGGTTGTTCCCGACGGCAGTTTAACCGTGCTGGTGGGACCTAGTGGTTGTGGAAAGACAACTACTTTGCGGCTGATTGCTGGGTTGGAGTCGCCTGACGAAGGCGAAGTGTGGATTGGCGATCGGTTGGTCCATCGATTGCCTCCGCATGAACGAAACGTCGCTCTGGTGTTTCAGGGCTTTGCGTTGTATCCGCACCTGACGGTGGAGCAAAATTTGTCGTTTGGTTTGAAGTGGCGTCGCCGCCGCGAAGTTCGATCGGCGGGGATTTGGAAGTGGTTGCCGCCATATCGCGTGGCAGGGCATCATGGGATTGAAAGGAGCGAAATCAAGGATCGCGTGCAGCAAACGGCTCGTAAGTTAGGAATCGAAGAACTGTTAAATCGCATGCCCGGTCAGCTTTCCGGAGGCGAGCGCCAGCGTGTTGCGCTGGGTCGGGCGATGGTTCGTCGGCCTGCAGTTTTTCTTTTAGATGAGCCGTTGTCGAATCTTGATGCTCCTTTGCGACTCGAAATGCGACGTGAGATCAAAGAGTTGCATTATCGTGAACGTACGACCATGGTTTATGTCACTCACGATCAGTCTGAAGCGATGGCGCTTGGCGATCGGTTGGCGGTAATGGATTGTGGTCAAATTCAGCAAATTGGAGAGCCGCAGGAAATTTACGATCGTCCCGCGAATCGGTTTGTGGCTGGCTTTCTGGGGTCGCCGCCGATTAATTTCCTGGACGGCGAGATTGGTTTCTCTCCGAGCGGGATACAATTCCAGTGTTCGGATTTAGGTCCTCGTTTAGCGATTCCGCTGGACGCCGTCTCCTTGCCTGGTGATGTTCGTTCCGGGCATCGCGTAGTCTTGGGGATTCGCCCCGAGGATTTGCGAATTGGCGGTCTAGACGCATCTGAGGGTGAGGCGTCCCAGCCCATTCTTCGTGGTCGTGTAACGGTCGTTCAGCCACTGGGGGACTTGTCCCTCGTTTCGGTTGAGGTTCTGCCAGACTTGACGCAGGGCGACGTCGCGAGTGAGCGCGCCATTGCGAAGTGGACCTGCAAGATGGGGCCGCGTGCGAAGGTGGAGCCTGGTGACGTTTGCGGGTTGCGATTTAATCTCCATAAAGTACATGTATTTGACTGGGGCTCCGGCGAAAATTTGGCGATGGTGGCTACGGCGTCTGCTGTTTGAACAATTGAATCGATAGACAGATTGTAGATCGTATGAATCCGACTGAAATCCTGCGAATTGTTGATTCGCTCCAACGCGAAAAAAACATCGATCCGGAAATCGTATTTACGGCCATCGAAGCGGCTCTCGTTTCGGCCGCCAAGGGATATTACGGCGAGGAAGACGAAATCGACTTCCAAATCGACCGCAAGAGCGGCGTCGTCTCGGGTAATCACAATGGAGAAGCCCTTGATGCCGAAGAGACGATCGGGCGCATTGGCGCCCAGCGCGCCAAACAAGTGATTATTCAGAAAATTCGAGAAGCCGAGCGCGACCAGTTGTTAGATGAGTATCGTGAACAGGTTAATCACCTGGTGTCTGGGGTGATTCAGCGCAACGAGGGGGGGGCCGCCACGGTTGCGTTAGGAAACGTCGAGGCGATTCTCCCGCGAAGCGAGCAAATTCCCGGGGAAACACACCACCCAAATGAGCGAATTCGCGCCATTGTGTGCGAAGTTCGGCCGCAAGGTAATAAAGTCAAGGTCGTGCTGAGCCGTGCTCGCCGTGAACTTGTAGCGCGGCTGTTTGAGCAAGAAATTCCTGAGATTTCGGAAGGTATTATCACCGTCGAAGCGATTAGCCGCGAGCCGGGGCAGCGCAGTAAAGTCGCGGTGCGAAGTTCCGATCAACGGGTCGATTGCGTTGGCGCTTGCGTTGGAGTGCGCGGAAACCGCATTAAGAACATCATCGACGAATTGGCTGGCGAGCGAATTGATATCGTTCGGTATAGCGATGACCCACAGGTGTTGATTTCCAACGCCTTGGCGCCGGCCGAGGTCGATCAGGTCATACTTTGTCCAAAGATCGGCCGCGCCATTGTGCTGGTTCGCGAGGACCAACTCTCGCTGGCGATCGGTCGGCGTGGACAGAACGTCCGACTGGCGAGTAAATTGTGCGGATGGGACATCGAGATCATGACTCAGGAGGAGCTGGAGGATCAAGCCGTTCGCGCCATGGAGCACTTTGGTTTAATTGAAGGTGTGACCGAAGAATTGGCGGATAAGCTGGTCGGCGAAGGCTACCTTTCGTATGATGATCTTTCGGTGATTGAGCCCGAAGAGCTGATGGCGTTGGGCAATCTGACCGAGGAAGAAGTGGAGAGTATTACCGATCAGGCGGAGCAGCGAGCCGAAGAAGCCGAAAAGGCGGCTGCCGATGAACGCAAACGTCAACGCGATGGGGATCGCAGTAAGCCCTCGGCGGCTGCGTCGGTTTTGGAGGCAAGCGCCCTGTCGGATGAGGTTGAATTGGAAGATGGCGGTACGCCGGTTGAAGACAATTTACTCGGCGAGGCTCCGAGCGTAGAAGAAAGTGATGTGATCTCCGACGGTCATGAGGCGGACGATTACATCGAGGAGAGCGAAGAATCAACCGAAGAGCAGCTGACGCAACAGGCTGATGGCGAGGATTCGCAGGACGAAGCGAATGACGATGCCGAATTTCAACGCGGTTAGTTGGCGTGTTAAAATGCGAAGAATTTGCTCGCTTGCACCGCCAAGCACGATTGTTTTGTCGACTTAAAACCTTACAATTATGGACCATGCCACCCGTCAAATGTACGGCGGGTGAATTTTGAAGCAGTAAGCTGCTTTGTTACCATCCTTTCACGCCTGTCCATCACCCCCGGTGAGGAGGCCTAATTGAGGAGCTGGTCCTTGCGGCCGGCTCGGCTCTCGCTCGGCAAATAGTTCCGCAGTCGACACGAGAGTTTCCGCCCTAGCGTCATAGGAGAAGCGGGTATGTAGGACTTGTTTAGCGCTTGCTCGACAAGCGCGCCCTGGGACGAGGTTTATCGAGGATTCAGAAGTGCCCACACGCATTTACGCATTAGCTAAAGAACTCAAAGTCGATAGTAAAGAACTGGTCGAAATCTGCAACAAGGCAGGTGTCACGGGAAAGGGGTCCGCGCTGGCCAGCCTGAGCGACGAGGAAGTCGCGAAGGTCAAGTCATTTCTTAATAGCGGCCATCGCCCTGCCGTGGCGAAGGGCAAACCTCAGCGAGCCCCGACTCGCGATCATTCGATTAAGCAAATCGGTCCGGTTCGTCCGAAGACTGACGTGCGCACCGTGCGTGAGTCGGCTGCTTCGACGGCCGCTCGCCCCCAAGAGTCGCATCGGGCGGTCGAGGTCGAAGCCGCTCCCCCGCCGTCTCAGGACGCTGAGGTGGAAGCGCCGACGCCAGCCATTGTCGCCGAGCATGTTGCGAGCGGCGTTGCCCAAGAGGTGCAACAAGAACCGCCGCACCAAGAGCGACAACCTGTTGAAGAAATTGCCGCTGTTGCCGCCGCGGTCGTTGAACCAGAAGAAGTAGAGCCGATTTCCGAGGAGTTGGTCGACGCCGCTCCACCCCCTGTGGTAACCGAGGAAGTATTGCCCGCAACGACACAACTGCCCGAAGAGCCGCCCGTCGCTCCACCTGTTTCGCCTGAGCCTTTGGTCGCTGAAACGGCCGCGCCGGGCGCACCTCCCGTCGAACCCGCCACGCCCGCGCGCCGCGATGAACCACAGCGCTCGCTCGCACCGCTGGCGGGGCGAATTCGCGTGGTTGGCAAAGGGAAACGAGAGGAAGTTAAGCGAACCGACGGACGGGGTGATGCAGATCGGGGACGCCCGGCTCGTCCCGATAAAAAGAAACGCGGGCCCGTCATGCATTTGGCGAGCGTCCCCGAAAGTAAGCCGCGCACGCCGCCCAAGCAGGAAGAAAAGGCGCAGAAGCCGATCATGCGGCTTCCGCAAGACACCATTCGCGACGTCAAGTCCGGCAAGAAGGACGCGGCGGCGCCGCTCCAAAAGCTCGCTCAAGACATTAAAGATCGTAAGGAAGGCAAGAAGCCAACCAAGACGGGCGTCTTTGTCGAAGAAGAAGTCGCCAAGGCAGGGGCGGGGAAAGGCCGGCGCGGTAAAGGCAAGGGCGTGGAAGGCGAGTCGGATATGGCCGACATGGCCGATGTCCGTCAGCGCCGGCGTAAAGATAAAAAGACCAAGAAGAAGGGAGATGACGACGATACTGTAGAGGCTCGCAAGCCGAAGCAGTTGTCTCGTCAGCGTCGCGGCGTTAGCACCGCTGCCCCGCGCAAAGGAAAGGTCACCTTGGAGCTGCCGTGCACGATTCGCACTTTCTGTGAAGCCGCTGGCGTGGCGTCATCGCAAGTGCTCCGCACGCTCATGGGAATGGGCATGCCGGTCACCAATATCAACATGCAGCTTGATCCGGAAGTTGCTCAAACCCTCGCCTTAGAGCTGGGCGTTGAGTTGGAGTTTAAGCAGCAGGCTTCACTCGAGGATACGCTACTGCAAAACCTCGAACAGCCGGACGAAGAAACCGATAACTTGAAGCCGCGGCCTCCGGTGGTGACTTTCCTGGGGCACGTCGATCACGGCAAAACGTCGCTCTTGGATGCGATTATCGGCACAAATGTGGTGGCTGGCGAAGCCGGCGGTATTACGCAACATATCCGCGCGTATGAAATCAAGAAGGACGATCGTTCGATCGCCTTCGTCGATACGCCTGGCCACGAAGCGTTCACCGAGATGCGGGCGCGCGGCGCCAACGTGACGGACATCGCCGTTCTGGTAATTGCCGCCGATGACGGCATCATGCCGCAAACCGAAGAGGCCATCAGCCACGCTCGTGCCGCGAACGTACCCATTGTGGTCGCGTTGAATAAGATCGACTTGCCCGGCGCCGACGCGAATAAGGTCATGCAGCAGTTGGCCGCTCACGACCTGTTGCCCAGCGAATGGGGCGGCAACGTCGAAGTGGTGAAAACCAGCGCCATCAAACAAGAAGGCATCGATGACCTGCTGGAGACGTTGCTCACGATTGCGGAACTCAACGAGTTTACGGCGGATCCGGACCGCCACGCCGTCGGCGTGTGTTTGGAAGCGGAACAAGAGCCAGGCCGTGGCGTGATCGCCAAGTTGATGGTGAAGCAGGGAACGCTGCATCCCGGCGATGTGGTGGTGTGCGGCGACGCGCATGGCCGCGTTAAAGCGATGTTCGACACATTGCGGGCAGGGAAAAAGCGGAAGAAGGCCGGGCCTTCGATCCCAGTGAACATTACCGGTTTGGACAAAGCGCCGCGCGCTGGTGAAAAGTTCTACGTGCTGGACGACATCGCGCAAGCCCGCGAAATCGCCCTCTCGCGCGAAAGCAAAATGCGGGCGAAGGAGCTGGAAGGGCGCTCGAAGCGAATTTCGTTCGACGACTTCAGCCGACTGGTCTCGGAAGGCCGCTTTGGCAAAGCCGAAGAAGTGGTTGAATTACGCCTCTTGCTGCGAGCCGACACGCGAGGGTCGATTGAAGCGATTCAGAAAGAACTGGAGAAGTTCAAGGAACACCGCGAAGTGCGCATTCGCTTGCTGCACGTCGGCGTGGGCGGCGTGACGGAAGGCGACGTAACGTTAGCCGAAGCGTCCGACGCCGTGATTGTTGCATTCAACGTGGTGCCCGATGAAAACGCGCGGCGCCGCGCGGAGGAATACGGCGTGGAAATTCGCCGTTACGACATCATTTACAAGGTGACGGACGACATTCGCGCCATGCTCGAAGGCAAACTCAAGCCCGAAGAGCGCCAGGTTGAATTGGGCAAAGCGATTGTGCAAAAGGTGTTCAGCGTCAGCCGGATTGGCACAATCGCGGGCTGCCGTGTCATGTCGGGCACCATCGAACGGAACGCACGGATTCGCGTCATTCGCGATAACCGCGTGATCGGTGAATACCCGCTCGAGTCGCTCAAGCACTTGAAGGATGATGTAAAGGAAGTGCCCCGAGGCATGGAATGCGGCATCAGGCTTTCGGGGTTCAACGACATCAAGCCGGAAGACTGGCTGGAAGCGTACAAGGTGGAAGAAGTCGCCAGAACATTGACATGAGCTCACGCCGCATCCTCAAAGCCGCCGAAGCAATTCGGCAGGTGGTCAGTACGGCCATCCTGCTGGAGTTGCGCGATCCTCGCGTGAGCGACGTCACGGTGACGCGTGTCGAAGTTTCGCCCGACATGCGCTACGCCAAGGTTCACGTATCGGTCATGGGCGACGAGGCGAAACAAAAACTGTGTTTGAAGGGCCTCCAAAACTCGGCGGGTTTTCTTCAGCAAAAAGTGAATGAGGGAATCGACACCCGATACGTTCCTCGTCTTCAATTCGTGCTGGATCAGGGCGTCAAGAATGCCGCGGCGGTTGCGGCGATCTTGAGAGAAGTGCTACCGGCGGAAGCATCGCCTGGCGACGCGGCGGCCGCCGAGCAGGAAAATTCTGACGACGGTGAGCCAACCGATGACCGCGGCGAGGAAGAGTAGCCGCGGCCTGTCCGCTTGACGCCGCCCCGGCCTGGATTTGGAAATTTGCCTGACCTCGACCTGATCTGTCGCGACCCGATCTTTCTCGACCGCATCCGCATTATTTCCTACAGTACGCATGGCGAAAACCGATCGTTCCGCTCAGTTCACTAAGCTTCAAAAAGTCTTAAAGAAGCATTACGAACCGATTCTCCCGTTGTCTGATCGCTCGGTCTTAGAGCATCTTGTCTTTGCGCTTTGTTTGGAGAACTCTCCGTACGACAAGGCCGAAGAGGCGTTTGCTCGATTGCAAGTGTACGATGACTGGAACGAAGTCCGTGTGACTTCCCAGACCGAACTCCAAGAAATGATGAGCGGTTTGGGCGATCCGGCAGGCTCTGCGACTCGGGTGAAGGGCGCGTTGCAGGGCGTGTTTGAGCAAGGCCTGTTCGATCAAAAGTACAATTTCGATCTCGAACATTTGAAGAAGCAGAACATTGGCAAGGCCGTCAAAGAACTCGAGAAATTCCCGAGCGTGACTCCGTTCGTGGCCGCCTATGTGACGCATGCCGCTCTGGGCGGGCACGCAATTCCCCTAGACAAAGGGACCTTGGACGCACTGCGTCTGGTCGATCTTGTTTCCGAAAAAGATCACGAAAAGCAGCACGTGCCGGGTTTGGAACGCACCATTCCGAAGAATAAAGGCGCTGAGTTTTCTTCGCTTTTGCATCAATTGGGGGCTGACTACTTCGCGTCGCCTCATTCGTCCCGCGTTCGAGGGATTCTTCTCGAAATTAACGCAGACGCTAAAGACCGCTTCCCGAAGCGCGGCGGTAAAGACGAGGAGTCGACGCCTGCGTCGGGCGAGCAAAAAACGTCCGAAAAATCCAAAGCGCCAAAGTCGAAACGTCCGGCCGCTGCGGAAACCAAGCCACCCGAGAAAAAGAAGGCGAGTAGTGCTAAGGCGTCGGCCGCGGAAAAGCCTGCCGGTAAGGGACTTGCCAAACGCAAGCCGCGGTAAATGCAATTCTCCATCGCCGCGGTCATGGTGCGCGGCGACTCAGCGCGACATAGGGGCCGGGCAAGGTTGCGGCGAGCGCAAAGTCAGCCGGCTGAGTTCCCGCCACGCTCGATTCGTACACAACGGGCGTCCATAGCGGTGTTTCGGTCGGGAATTCGACACGTACGGTCGCTGTTGACCCTTTGCGCCGTAAACCAGGAAAAAAGTTCGCAACTTCCCTGCGCGCAGGGTTTGATTTCCGCCGGTGGTTTGCGATAATCACGTCGCAGGACCAAGGGGGCGAAACCTTTTCGCCGAATTCGTTATGCCACGGTGGGCGATGATAAATTTTGCAAATGACCAAGGCTGGAAGATCGTTTGGATAGTCGCCGCCTTGTCGCTTGCGGTATTTGCATGGAGCGCCTTTGCCCCGTTGGGCGCCGCCAATGCCATCCTTTATCTCATCATCCTTTTGGTGGTGCTGCGCGGCGCTCCCGCCTCGCACGTGATTTTCGCCGCATTGGGTTTCACAATCCTCACGTTGGCGAGCCTGTTTCTTTCTTCCTGGGGCGTTCCTTCGGCGACAACGGCGCTCAACGGCTTTTATGGCTTGCTCGCCCTGTGGACGACGGCGCTCCTGCTTTTGCGAGGTCGGGCTTCGGCTTATCACCTTGCCGCCATTGTCGACCACTCGGAAGACGCCATCATTAGCACCACACGAGATGGCGCCATTGTCAGCTGGAACCGCGGGGCCCAACAACTTTACGGTTACCGCTTGGAAGACGTCTTGGGCCAGCCAATTGGTTTGATCGTTCCTCCGGATCGTCAGCATGAGCCCGAGCAGCATCTGGAGCACATTCGTGCGGGGAAGTACGTCGAGCATTTCGAAACGGTTCATGTCACCAAGGACGGTCAAAAACTGGACGTGGCGCTTTCGGTTTCGCCCGTGCGCGACGCCTGGGGGCACGTGACCGGCGCCGCAGCCATCGCGCGAGACATTACCGATCAAAAGCGCACCTTGCGGCGGTTGCGCAATGCGAATCAACGCATCGCCATTATTCTGGACAGTTTGACCGAAGCGTTCTTTGTATTTGACCGCCATTGGCGGTGTTCATACTTGAATCGCGCCGCAGCGGAAATGTTCCAGAAGCCGACAGAAGCCCTACGCACCAAGCCGGTTTGGGAGTTATTTCCTAATGCGGGCGACGCGGAGTTTGAAAAAGAGTTTCGACGGGCGGTGTCCGAGCATAAGACCGTGCGGCTAGAGGCCTTCCTGCCTAACTTGAACAAGTGGTTTGAGTGTCGTTGCTATCCGTCGGAGGAAGGGCTCTCGGTGTTCTTCACCGACATGACAGAGCGGAAAGTCGCCGAAGCGGCCCGAGCCATCAGTGAAGCACGCTACCGCGCGTTGACGCGGGCGCTCACGTCCTTGGTTTGGTGTGCAGACGCGGACGGCCGGTACGTGACGCCCCAAGATGAATGGGAGCGTTATACCGGACAGCGCTGGGAGAAGCATCGCGATTTCGGTTGGACGGCGGCCGTGCATCCGGAAGACCTCGACTATGTGCTGGGAGTTTGGCGGCGCGCCCATGCCGAAGGAACCGTCTATCACGTGGAAGGTCGTCTGTGGAATGCGCCGAGCGCGACGTACCGCTATTGCGTGGCGCGCGCCGTGCCGCAATGTAATCAGGATGGACAGATCGTCGAGTGGATCGGCACCGTGACCGATATCGACGATCGCCGCCGTGCGGAAAAAGCGGTGCGCGAAAGCCGAGAACAGTTCCGGCTGCTCTTGGAGTGTCTTGGCGAAGGAATTTACGGAATCGACTGTGAGGGGCGTTGCACGTTTATCAATCGCGCCGCGGTGGAAATGCTTGGCTATTCCGCCGATGAAGCGCTCGGTAAGGACATGCACCGGCTGATTCAGCACCATCGCGCGAATGGCACGCCGTATCCGGCTGACGAATGTCCCAACATTAAGGCGATCACCCACGGCGTGCGGCAACGGTGCGAAGACGATGTGCTGTGGCGTCGCGACGGGACGCCCTTCCCCGTCGAGTATTCGTCCTATCCTTTGTATGACGGCGATGTGATCAGCGGGGCCGTGGTGGCGTTTACCGACATCACCCACCGTAAGCGATCGGAGGCCGCCATTCGCCTCTTGACGGAAGGTTTGGAGCGTAAGGTCGCTCAGCGCACGGCTAGCTTGCAAGAAGCAATGCAAGAGCTAGAGTCGTTTTCCTATTCGGTATCGCATGATTTGCGCGCCCCCTTGCGGCACATCAATGGCTTTGCCGAATTGCTGCAAAAGAAAGCTCGCGAACAACTGGATGACTCCGGACGCCGCTACGCAGGGGCGATTTCATCGGCCGCGCGCCGCGCTGGCGAGATGGTCGATCAGTTACTTGCGTTTTCGCGGTTGGGGCGATCCGCCTTGCGCAAGAAGCTGGTCAATATGAACGATCTTTTGGAGGAAACTCGCCTCGAACTGACCGACGAAGCGAAAGGCCGCGTGATTGAATGGCGTATTGCTGATCTTCCCACGGTGGCGTGCGACCGCTCGCTCATGCGCTTGGTTTGGCAAAATTTGCTTGCTAATGCGGTCAAGTACACGTCGACGCGCGAACAGGCCACAATAGAAATCGGCGCCGCGGTCGATGGAAGCGAAGTCCGTTTCTTTGTGCGCGATAACGGCGTCGGTTTTGACATGCGTTTCGCCGACAAACTGTTCGGGGTATTTCAACGCCTCCACCGAGACGACGAGTTCGCTGGCAATGGCATCGGACTGGCGAACGTTAAGCGAATCATCGGCCGACATGGAGGACGGATTTGGGCCTGCAGTCAGGTCGATCGCGGCTCCGAATTCTCCTTCACGCTTCCCTCGGACTGCAACGATGTCGAGCCGACGCCCGAGGATCAAGGTTTTACCCCTGAGCCGGCAAGCGATGATGCCGCGGCGGAACTGCAGGATGTTGCGTGATGAACGGCAGCGCGTTTTCGATCTTACTGGTGGACGACGATCTCAACGACATTGAATTGGCGTTGGCGGCGCTCGAAGAACTGCAGATTGACGCGGAAGTGGCTGTTGCTCGCGACGGTCATGAAGCGTTGGAGTTTCTCGTGAGAGAAGGACGCTACGCCAACCGCAGCGGCGCATGCCCCGCTTTAGTTCTCTTGGATGTGAAACTACCCAAGCTAACCGGGTTGCAGGTGCTTCAACGAATCAAGTCCCTGCCCCTGCTTCGCCGTATACCCATCGTCATGTTAACCTCTTCGCGCGAAGAGCGCGATCTAGTAGAAAGCTACGATCTAGGCGCCAACGCCTATGTGGTCAAACCGGTGGGGTTTGAAGAATTTGTCCAAACCCTGCGGGATACGTGTGTGTTTTGGGTTGCGGTCAACCAACGGCCCGTGCCGCACCGCGCCTGCGCCGAATGAACGGCGCACCCAGTTTGCTTTTCCCTTCCGATGACTTCTCGGACGCATCTCGCATTGGTTGAGAGAAGAGAATCAGAACCAGCGTATGCATATCCTTCTCATCGAAGACAGTCCATTTGACGCAGAGCTGATAACGGAACAGCTCAAAGAAGAATGGCCGGACTGTCGCGTTACTCAAGTTCAGACTCAAGTGGAGCTCGAACGTGTCTTAACGGGCGATGCGCCGCTGAACGCTGTGCTTGCCGATTATTCTTTGCCTCAGTTTGACGGCCTCGAGGCGCTGCGCATCGTACGGCGCCAACAACCGGACGTGCCGTTTATTTTTGTCTCGGGCGCGATCGGCGAAGACCGGGCGATTGAATCGCAAAAACTGGGCGCTACCGATTACGTGTTGAAAAGCCGGTTGGACCGCCTGGGCCTGGCCGTGCGCCGGGCCCTGGGCGAAGCGCAAGAGCGGCACGAGCGGCGCCGGGCGCAGCATTTTCTCAAACAAAGCGAAGAGCGATTTCGTTTGCTTGTCGAAAACGTGCGCGATCATGCCATTGTGCAGTTGGACGCACGCGGCAATGTAGCCGGATGGAACAAAGGCGCCGAACGCATGCTCGGCTATACCGAAGACGAGATCCTAGGGAAGCACTTCGCATGTTTTTACGCCGCCGAGGACCGCAACAGCGGACTACCGCAAGAACAGTTGAAATTGGCGCGCGACATGGGCCATGCGGAGAATGACAACTGGCTCGTACGTAAGGACGGCGGACGATTCTGGGCCAGCGGAGTCACAACGGCGGTCCGCGACGAACACCACCGCTTGCGCGGTTTCGCCAAGATCATGCGCGATCTGACCGAGCGCAAGCAATTGACGGAAGCACTGCGTCAGCGCGCGGAAGAGCTTTCGGAAACGGACCGTCGCAAAGATGAGTTCCTGGCCATGTTGGCTCATGAACTGCGAAATCCGCTGGCGCCCATTCTTAGTTCGCTTGAGCTGCTGGTGCGATGTGGGTTGGCCGATCCGAAGCTGGATAGCGCGGTGCAAACCGCCGTCCGTCAGGTGCGGCACATGGCGCGCTTGTTAGACGACTTGCTGGATGTTTCTCGCATTACGCGAGGCATTATTACCCTGCAGAAAAAACGCGCGGATTTGAAGTCTATCATCCAGCAGGCGCTCGAAACGAGTCGCCCGCGGCTGGATGCGCGCCGGCACCGCGTCACGGTTTCGCTAACGCCGGAGCCGCTGATGGTCGACGCCGACGTCGATCGTCTGGAGCAAGTCCTCGTCAACCTACTCAATAACGCGGCTAAATATACGCCTTCGGGCGGTGAAGTATGGATCACCGCTGATCGTGAAGACGCAGACTTTAGTAACCCGTTGGCGAGGAATGGCGAGTCTCGCGGATGCGCCGTTGTGCGCGTGCGCGACAACGGCATCGGCATCGCCCCGGAAATGCTTCCAAAAATTTGGGACGTGTTCACCCAGTCGGAACGCGGGCTCGATCGTTCGGAAGGCGGCCTGGGAGTTGGCCTTACGCTTGTCAAACGATTGGTTGAGATGCATCATGGCTCGGTCGAGGCTGCGAGTGCGGGACGCAATCAAGGTGTGGAGTTTTCGTTGCGTTTCCCCTTAGCCGAATCGTCTGTCACGGACGCCTGGGGCGATCCCAGTATTCCGCGAAGCAACGTGCCAGGATGCGATGTTTATGAGGGCGTGGAGGTGGCTCCGTCGCCTCCCTCGGGCGGACGGACTATCTTGTTGGTGGATGACAATATCGACGCGGCGAGAATGTTGGCGTCTTTGCTTGAACTTGATGGGCACCGCCTGCATCTGGTTCATCATGGCGATGAGGCGCTCCCGGCAGCGCGTCGCATTAAGCCCGATGTCGTTCTGCTCGACATCGGCCTGCCCGGTTTGAACGGCTACGAAGTTGCACGAAGGCTTCGCAAAGAGGCTTGGGCGGGTTCGCTTTGTATTATCGCCGTCACCGGGTACGCCATGAAGGACGATATTCACCGCGCACGGCAAGCCGGCTTCGACCACCATTTGACGAAGCCTGTGAATGTCGACACGCTTCAGTCGCTTTTGTTAGGCGAACATCTTAGCGCATCGAGTTAGGCGCCGTTGCGCCAAACGCGCGGTGACTTCGAAACCCTTGGCCAGTGTCGCTAACGGTTATAAACCCGGCGGCGGAGGCGCGTCGCTGTGAACGCCAACCCATTCGCTCGCCATTTCATCGTCAAAGAACTGGATCCAGGTGCGAAGCGGAACATTCATTTCACGAAGGACTTCGCGGGCCGTGGCGACTCCTCGCTGCATGTCGGTCAGCGCCAAGTCCATGTACGAATAACGTAATCCCGTACCGCCGCCAATCACAACGCCTAAGCCTGCGGGGGTGAGTTTCGCGTTCAAGGCGTTCTCGAATGGTTCTCGATCAAGGTATTTCTCAGAGTCCCCATCGAGGGCGTTCGACCGATCCAGCTTGACATAACAGAACGTTTCGCCGCAACGAGAAAACCGAGACGAGTGGAACAGGCTGCCGCGAAGGGACGCTTCCCACACATCGGCGCGGGCGGCCACGGCGAACAAGAGATCATCACGACGGGCAAAGTCCTCCGCGGTTTCCGGTTGAAGTTCACATACCGACCACTTCGCCGCGTCGATGGTCTTCCAACACGGCATTGTCGGAAGCTGCCGAATCTGATCTTGGATGAGCGCTTCTACCGTGGGACGCAATTGGTCCAGCGGCGCCAGGTGTGCAAGGTCCGCGCGACGGTTCGAAGTGCGAAACATGCCCAAGAATCCCGACTTCGGCATCGGCTCGACTTCAATCGCACCAATCCAAACATCGAGGGTTTCCTCGCCAAGCAGCGACTCGGCGGCGACGAACGCATGCGATAACTGTTGTTCGTCGCCCGGTTGCGAGCAGGTGGGAAGGCAAAACAACAGATCGATCTTGCCATCGGCGCCTACCTGAGCACGCGCCTTCGCGCCGGTAATATCTCCCCCGCTGCGCGCCGATACAGCGCGTGCGGCCATTTCAAGTGTTTCCGGCAAGCGTCGACTATAAAACTCCCAACCGGGAAGTTTTGGAGCGCGGGCGAGAATTGCATGGACCAGAGGACGCAAGTCATGCCGGGCCTCTGGCGTGATCACCAAGCGGTGGCCGGCGCCTTTTACCGCAGGACCAAACTCCCACATCAAGGCCTGATCAATCGCTTGAAGCGTTTCGCCCATCCACTCGGGCAAGTCCCACTGTGACTTTCCAGAAAACAGTTGCTCGAAGTCTTGAACGCGTCGCGAGAACTCGCTCCACCAAAAGGCGATTTGTCGGTTTTTCTCCGCGCGGTACGTCGCCTCTTGCGGATTCAAAGGATCGAGAAATATCCAGCGCATAACCGAGACCGCGCTCCTGTCCGTCTCGCGACAAAAGGCCCACGCGGCGTCCAGGCGCGCAAGCAAACGACAAGCCGCTAGTATACGATCCAAGAAACGCTTGTCGCAATGCGTCGGCGCCGTAGGCCGGCGCTCGATCTCATCGCGGCCAACAAGGCGGTTGTTGGAGACGCTGTCGAGAATGATTCACCGCGATCGAACGCGATCGCCGCGACGCCTCGAATTATTGTTCCATCCAGGCGAGGCTCACGTCCGATGCGATATCGTCCAAGGTGGATTCGAACTCATCGGACGGATTCTCGCCCTCGCCTTCACGCTCGCCGCCGGCCAGGCCCGCTTGATTCGAAAGAATTCGCTCGATGACGCGAAGCACGTCGTTCAACTCGACCAAGCCATTGCCGTTTACATCCAAGAACGGCGGCGGAGGCGGCGGCGCGACGACGGGCGGAAGCATCCGGATGCCATTGGTCCGCAGATCGTTGACCAGCAACAGCACGTCGAACAACTCGACGCGACCGTTGGCGTCGACATCTTCGGGGTTAGCGACATTCGTATGGCCGGTATTCGGAACGGCCCCGCCCGCTTGAATGATGATTTGGTAATCCTCGACTTCGCCCGACGCGGCAGCCCCCACGGGCGCTAAACCGCCTTGAAGGCTAAAGCGGAACCGGGCGAATGTGGGGCCATCGGCAATTCCCGCTGGCGTTTGGATGAAGAATTGGTTGTCGCCGCTCACGACGTTGACATCGTTCAAGACCTTTTCGCCCGCGTCGAAGCTCCCGTTACGGTTGAAGTCGATCCACGCGACGACGACGCCCGCGGCCGATGCGTTCACGGTAATCGGGGTGACGCGGTTCGGTGCAAACGCTCCTGCAAAACGCACACCGTCTTCATCGCCGCCTTCAAAGTTCAACACCGAAACCGAGTCGGCGCCGAAGTTCGCCGTGAGAATATCCGCCACGTTATCGCCGTTCAAATTTGCCGAAATGATCACGGCAGGTCCGTTGAGCGTACGATAGGTTGAGGCGGCAGGAAAACGTCCGTCGCCGTCATTGCTCAGCACCGCGACAGCGCCCATCGATTGGAGCGCGACGGCCAGGTCCAACCCTTCGCGGCCGTCGAACATTCCCGCCGTGATGCTCACCGGGCTGCCGGGAACATCGAACGTGGCGCGCGTTGTATTAGGGAATACCCCCAAGCCATTGTTATAAAGAACGGTGATGTCGCCCGACGTTTCATTGGCAACGGCCAGGTCGCGGTCGTTATCACCATCCAGGTCGGCAATCACCACATCGTTCGGATTGGTCCCCGTACGATAGTTGACCGCCATAGCGAACGCGCCGCCGCCCAAGTTGCGCAAGACCGACACGGTATTCGAGCCACGATTAACAACCACCAAGTCCGGCAGGTTGTCGCCGTTGATGCGTCCAAACTCCAGGGTGACGGGGTTCGTTTGAACGGGGAAGGTCCGCAGAGGGTCAACCGGCTCAAAATCAACCATGCCGCCGTTGGTAATGTTGCGCAGCACGACCACATCGTTTGTGCCAGGGCGAGTGGCGATCAAGTCGTTATCGCCGTCCGCATCAACGTCAAACGACACAACGTCGGACGTCTCACCACCCGCGGGGAACGTGAGGGCCGTAGCGAAACCGCCCGTCCCGTTGTTGAGCAGAACCGACAGATTGGTATCCCCTTCATGCGACACCACCAGATCGAGCCCGTTGACGCCGTCAATTTGCGCCGCAAACACGCCAGAAGGATTGGCCTCTGCATCAAATTCACGTGCGGGTGCGAACGTGCCATCGCCAAAGCCTCGGGCGACCGACACATTGTCCGAACCGCGGTTGGCCGTGATCAAATCAGGAATGCCGTCGCCTGTCACATCGATCAGAAGCAAGTCGCGCGGTTGATCGCCTACGGCGAAGTTCACCGGAGCCGCGAATCCGCCGCCATTGGAGTCATCGCCCGTGGCGTCGGCCGTTGGTTGGCCATCGGGTTCACCATCAATGCGCTGGCCTAATTGGAAGCCGGGCACAATCGCGTGGCGTGGTCCGCTGCTGGCCAATAGAGTTCCGTAGGTGTCCGGTGCGTCGCCAAAGTCCAGGTTGGCGCGATTTCCAAAGTCGACGAACGGCGTTGGCAGCCCCGCAAATACAATCTTGCGATGAAATCCTGACGCTGGGAATGTGATTTGGGCGCCGGCCAAGTCAAGTTCGCGCACCACATACTCGCCGGGCAGCAAATCGCCGATCTCGTATTCACCCGCATTGTTGGTGATGGCTGCTCGTTCACCGTAATTAAATGCGCCGTCCTCGTTCTCATCGATGTAGATGATCACCCCGGCGACGCGCGGCTCGTCGGGAGTTCGAACGCCGTCGCCATTGAGGTCGTTCCATTTGAGACCCGTAATCGAGCCGCGGAGCAATCGGTTGCCGAAGTCATTACCCGTCGAAATATCGCCGGGACCGATCGAAATTCGATGTGCGCCATCGCCGCCGGGAGTCGTTTGCTCAAAACCTGCGGGAATGATTTCCCGAACGACGTAATCTCCGGGTTCGTTGATGGTAAACGAATAGTTGCCTGCGACGTCAGTGATCGTGCTGACTTCGGTTGAGTCCAGCACGCCATCGTCGTCTGCGTCGATGTAGATCACGACGCCCGGCATGCCTGGCTCATCGGCCCCTTGCGTACCGCTGCGGTCGTCGTCGTTAAACTTCACGCCGCGAATTTCGCCGGGATCCGGAACGTTGCCGAAGTCAATGTCGGTGATAATGTCGCCGTTGTTCTGGATGTCCACCAGGTGAAACACCGTAAGCGGCGCCGACTGGGTCCAGTTCGTTTGCTGAACTTCGTGGATTTCGTGCATCCCGATGGGAACGGTCAACTCATATTGGCCGTTTGCGTCGGTAACGGCCGACGGTTCCGAACCATCGCGGCGACCATCTTGATCTAAGTCGGCGTAGATGACGAATCCGGGAACGCCCGGTTCACCAGGATCGCGCACGGAGTTTGAATTCGCGTCGAGAAACTTCGTGCCTTGAACGAGGCCCAACATAGGCGGGGGCGGCACGACGGAGCCGCGCGGCGGGTGGCCGAACACCGTCGTCGTGGTAAATACCACGAAACCGCCGTTGGCGGGTACGTTGACAAACTCCTGGCGAAGCCCGACCGCAATATCATCGTCGGCGCCGACGTCGATCGAATCGTTGTCGTCATTGTCCGAGGCTGCGGGAATAATATCGTCACGCAAGGGGTTCCCTGCGATGATTCGCGTGAGCAAATCGCCCGGCGGCTTGACCGGCAGAATTCGGCCTGCGGTGCCAACTTCCCAACGTTCGGTCCGGGGAACGTTGTCAATCGAACTTTGAACTTCGATGAACGTGGGGTCGTTGTTGGGGTTGTTCGCGGCGACATCCACCTGGTGCACGCCGTTCACACCGCGGCGCACGTCGAAGATTCGTTCGCCGCCGCCATCCAACAACGGCGTGCTTCCCGTGCCCGCGTTCGAGAAGATGTCGGCGTCCAAATACCGAATGAGCTCGAAGCTCATGTTCACCGGCGACACGTTGTAGATGGTGTACTCCTGGACCAGCGCCGTACCGTCTTGACCGCCCATCACCTGCAGATCGACCAGCGTTTGTTTCAGATCAAACCGGAGCTGGGCATTCGTGGGAGTGTCGTCCGCATTGGTCGGCCGTACAACATTGTTTGGCCAAAAGAATCGGCTCGTGCGCTCCAAGTTGTTTTGGGGCGTTTGAGCGGAAGGATCAAGGAAGAAGCCGTTGACGTTGTTTCCCGTGCCGCCGATGGTTCCTGCCGTGAGGAACTCGCGCGTCGTTGTCGGAGTGGGAGATAAAATGCGGAGGGCAAGCCCCGACTCGTACGTGGTGCCGGCGGCAACACGTGGACCTTGCGGATTGAACACCGCGTCGGCAACGTCGTTGTTTTGGGGACGGTTCGGGAGGTTCACCGCCAGGCTAGGCGAATTACCAAAGGCGCCCTGTTCGTTCACTTGGACGAAGATTTCCCCGTCGGCCGTGCCGTTCGTCAAGACCGCCAACAATTGGCGATTCTCCAACGATTGAAACGCCAACGGACGCCGCCGCACGGGGCGCCGTTGTGGCGATTGGGAGGGCCGATTCTTTCGCGCCTTGAGCAATCGACGAATCATCGTTTGAACCTTATGGACGCCGCGGCGATGGGCGTCAGTCTATGTCGTCTTCACTACGGCAAACCGAAGCCGGCCGCCGCCCGACGGCTCATCGAGCATTCGCTCGACGAGGCGCCAATTCAATTCTTATTGAGCAAGTTGTCAAAACCAAGGAGGATGTCCTCTCGCCCTGCGACTCAGGAGCGCCGCGAGGCTGGTTCATTCGTTAGGACTGTGAAAATCCCTTTTCCCATGCGCTGCACACGTCGTCGGCGATGGCGTCGAGCGTGTCATCCCAGTCTTCCTCGGCGGAAGCGACGAGGGACGCGGTTTCCTTCCGTGCGTTTCCGATCAGTGTTGTTCGGCTCAGATTTACATCGGGTTTAGCCGTCGGCGCTGCCGGCAGCGCGTCGCGGTTCTCGGAGTCTTGCGACGCCGTGACCAAGGTTGACTTCGACGAACTGGCGGGGTCGAAGGCCCAGGCGTCAACCGCTTCGCCTTCGCCCTCTCCGTTGGCCGCCATTTGCGTGAGCAAACCGTTGATTACGAGCAATGCGTCGTTCAACGTCACAAAGCCGTCGCCGCTTGGGTCGATAAACGGCGGTGGCGCCACGCCAGTCGGCACCGGATGAGCGATGCCGTTCGCCCGCAGGTCGTTAATCAACACCAACACGTCATTTAACGTAACAAGCCCGTCCGCATTCACATCAAGCGGGTTTTGCGGGTTCGTAAACGCCGAAGCAGGCGTTCCCCCCGCCCCCGCGATATTGACCAAATAATCTTCGACTTCCCCGGCGTTTGCTGGCCCGGTGGGACCCACGTTGAGTTGATCACTGAAACGGAATCGGGCGAATGTAGCGCCCGGTACGGCGCCCGTGGGAACCGTAAAGAAGATGCGATTTGCACCTTGAGTCAAGTTCTGATTCGTTACAATCTGTTCGCCTGGATCGTTCCAATCGCCGTCGCGGTTGTAATCGAGCCAAGCACTGAGAATGCCGTTCGCAGACGCCGTCGCGGTAAACGACGCAGGTCGGCCTGCCACGAGAGGTTGGGGCGCTAATGCAATCCCGTCCTCGTCGTCGCCTGTTGAACCGAAGGTCGTGATGTCATCAGTGAAACGATTCACGAAAACGACATCGGCCCCAGCATCGTTGTTAAAGTCGCCAGTGATTACGAACACCCCGACTCCGCCGCCGACGAAATCTTGACCGCGTGAAAACGTTCCATTCCCATTGTTGACCAACAAAACAGCCCTGCCGGTCAATCGAGTGGCGACCACAAGGTCGGGATCGAGGTCGGCGTCGATATCGGCGGCCGACAACGATACCGGCAAGCCGCCGACATCGATATTCTGCGCGGGGAAGAACGCGCCGCCGCCGCGATTAAGCAAGACGGAAACATTTGCGTCGAGGGCGTTCGCCGTGGCAATGTCGAGGCGATTATCTCGATTGAAGTCGGCCAAAACCACTTGTTGTGGATCGTCGCCAACCACGAAATCAAACGGTTGGTCGAAAGTCAGGTCGCCGTCGACATTGAGTCCGAGATTCAGCAATACGGACACGGAATCGGAGGCGGAGTTCACAACGACGACATCCAGGTCGCCGTCACGGTCTATATCGCCTAACGCCACATCGGCCGCCGGTCCTTCGTTGACGTCAAAAACGACGGGCGTGGCGAAATCGCCCAAGCCATCGTTTAACAGAACCGAGATGGTGTCGGACGTAAAGTTCGAGACGACCAGGTCCACGTCGCCATCACGGTCGATATCGCCTGCTGCGATCCCACGTGGCCCCATTCCGCCCGCTTCATTTCCCACGACGATGAACGTACCGTCCCCGCGATTTCTGAGAATCGTTACGTTGTCTGAGCCTGTGTTTGTCACCGCCAAATCCACATCGCCGTCGCCGTCAAAATCTCCGGCCGCCACGCGGCTAGGTTGCGTTCCAACGGGATAATCAACGGCGTCGGCGAATGAGCCGTCGCTATTGTTCAACAGGACCGAGACGGTATTCGCATTTTGATTGACCACGACGACGTCCAAACCCCGTTCGCCATCCAAGTTGGCGGCGGTTCCACCCACGGGGAAATCACCCACGGGCGTTGTGGTGACCGACGAAAAAGAACTTCCTGGATTGTCGTCGCCTGTCGCAGTGGCGTTGGGTTGACCGTCGACCTCAGAATCAACTCTCGCTCCTAAGTAAAAACCGGTGCGTATGCCGTGCATGGCGCCGCCTTGCGCCCGAGTTGTTGCAAAAGGCGCGGGGGCGTCGCCAAAGTCAAAAAAGGCGCGATTGCCGAAGTTAATGTTAGGCGTATCGCGGCCCGCAATAACTACGACGTCGTGTGAGCCATCGCCGCCGGGGCTCGTTTGGGTCGTACCGTCGGGCAAAAATTCTCGCACCACGTACTCACCGGGAATCAAACCGGGAATTGTATACTGACCAAACTCATCCGTAATTTGTGAAGGTTCACCGTAGTTGAACACTCCGTTCTGATTCGAGTCGACGTAGATGATGGCTCCCGCTACGCCTAATTCGGTGCGATCCTTGACGCCGTTACCGTTCGCATCATTGAATTTTCTTCCTGAGATGCTTCCGCGTAAGCCATAGTTTCCGAAGTTGATGTCGATACGGATTTGCGATGGCTGGAGGTCAATTCGATGTACGCCGCCAACAGCTTGTGAGGGGAACGTTTTTATTTGATTGGTGGGGAGAATCTCATCGACGATGTACGATCCCGGGTCGAGGTTGACGAAGCGGTAAGCGCCATTGCGGTCGGTGACCGTTTGTTCGATCGCAACTCCGGTCGAGTCCATCAATTGAATCGCCACGCCGGGCTGGCCCGCTTCGCCTTCGTCACGAACTCCGTCGCCATCTTCGTCGAAGAACTTCACGCCATAAATGGCGCTGGGTTCGGGCTTGTTTCCAAAGTCGATGTTGTTCACCACCTCGTCCTCGACCTGCAGAACGACGCGATGGAAACCGCTCGGCGGGAACGTCTGGAATGTCGCGGCGGGAACAACTTCCCGCACGATATGAACACCGATCTCGGCTTGTATGGAGTAGTCGCCCAATGCGTCGGTCACATCTGAGGGTTCGCCTACATCCAAGACGCCGTTATTGTTACGGTCGATATATATGGTTACGCCGGGAAATCCAGGTTCGTCAAAATCACGTGTTCCGTCGGCGTCACGGTCAACCCACTTGGTGCCACGAATTTGTTCGCCGCGCGAAATTTGGCCCTGGAACGATCCGCGGCCCATCGTGCCTAGCACAAGCACATCGTCTTCTTCATCGTAATCCATATCGAAGATCAAGACGTTGGGAAGATCTTGACCAAATCGTTCCCACACTCCGGGCGTGTCGACGTCCATTTTGAATACGCCGTTCTGCGTGCCGACGACGATAAAACCTTCCTCGGCGTTGGGAATAAACTCGATGGAACGCACCGAGGTTGAATTCAGATTCCCGGTAATATCCGCCCATGTGACGCCGGCATCTGGCGTGACCCAGACTCCGTTGCCATCAGCGATAAATGCGCGGCGCCAATCGTCGGAATCGAGCGCGATATCCGCCACAAAATCTCCAGGGAACACCGTGGGCGTCGACACCACTGGTCCTGTTCCTTGGGTACGTAAGGCCACGATATTGAGCGAGCCCACCCACAATACGTCAGGGTTCGCCACGCCATTCAGAACGCCGCCGTAAACGATCGGGTTGGCGGCTATGCCCGAAACTGGAGCATTGACAACAAGTCCCGGTCCGATCTCGATAAGTGTTTCGCCGCGGTCAAACGACTCATAAAGTGAGTTGCCGCCGGCGACAATGAGCCGGGTCGGCTGAACCTCGTTCAGCGCCGCTGGGGTTACGAACTGGGGATTCAAGGGCGCGCCTTGAACCACCGTCAAAGCGGGACGGACTTCCGAGTTCGGAATGAAAACTCCATTTTGATCGTAGGATCGGCGGCGGAAGCCGCCTAAGAACTGATTGCTTGTGTAACGGATGGACTGGTTTTGCGCCCGGAGGCTGATGTCGTCTACGATCACATCGCCGCCGTCGGCCGTCGAGACGCTGCCCCAAACGTCGGAGCCTTCAAAGAATTGTTGGGGCGTACCTACGTCTTGTGTGCCCGCCACGAGCACGTTCGAAACCGTGTCGTAGATAATGTCGTGAATTTCGGTAACCTGCAACGTGCCGTTCATTGAGAACCAGTCGCCCGTCGCATCGCGAGGATTGGTGCGACGATAGACACCGCCGTCATCGGTTTCGATGAGGTTTCCAAGCGCATCAAACGTCATTTCTCGCGAATCGGCGTGCGGCGCACTATTCCGCGCAGTTCCCACATGTGTGAGAGGCGTCCACTGGGGCGAAGGCACCGCGCCCGTGGGTGTTACCGAGGCGTCGCCACGGAATAAACGGCCCGAAAAATCGCGCGCTCCAATCGAGTTTGGAATACGGATGTCGTCGGCAGTCAGAAAGATTCCGTCGGGACCCGGCTGAATGTCGATACCGTCCTGACGATCGCCGCCCACGTAAACGAGGTCAGGATTGGTCGGATCGACGGCGATTGAAAAGTGGATAAAACCTTGTCCGCCAGGTTTTTGACGCGGATTCAGGCCGACAACGCCGAATTGCCCCTCGTTCGTGAGGGGAAGATCCATGATATTCCACGTGGCGCCGAAATCGGACGAGAACGCCATCAATTGCAACTGGTTTTGAATGACCACACCAGCATAGATCCGGCCTGTGCTGGCGATCGCCATTTCCAGGTTCGTGGTAGCCAATAACCCAGCTGCAGCCTGCAAAGTCGCATCGTTTTGCGACACGTTCGTCCACGTCACGCCTGCGTCATCACTGCGGTAGATGCCTTGCCCGTGTACCGACGCGTAATAGCGATTGGCGTTCGTTGGATCGTTGACTAAGTCGAAAATGCCGCCGTTTGGCAATCCGCTGGTTGCTGAACCTGAGATCCTGGTAAACGTAGCTCCGTTGTCTGCGCTACGAAACAACCCGGGACCCGGATTTACCGAGGTGCTAAAGAACGGATTCGAAGCCACCAAAATGATATTGCCGCGCTTGGCAAGGCCGGAAATCGCTTGTCCCTGCAAAATCGGAGGAGTGATTTCGGTCCAAGTGTTGCCGCCATTGGTGGTCAACATGAGGCCGTTGAGCGGACCGCTGACGACTCCAAAACTGCTCACCGCTCCGCGGCCAGCAATGATGGTTTGAAAGGTGTTATCGGTCGGATCAAACTCCATTGCTCCAATGGAGAGGGATGACTGATTGTCCGTAAGCGGCGTCCAAGCCGGATAGGGATCCGTCGCGTTGTCGGTTCGCCAAATACCTCCGTTGACGCTTCCTACCCAAATGCGATCAGGGTTGGTCGGATGGGCAAGAACTGTATGGAGAGCGCCAATAACTTGGTTATCGGGCGCTCCGTCGGGCCCCCCAAATCTCGGGTCACTGTTATTGAAAAGGTCGGGAAAGACGTTTTCAACCTGCCCATTAATGATGGGCGAAGGTCCAGCCGAGGTCCAAAAGATTGTCTCGTTTTCGCCTTCGGCGACTAAGGCGTCGCGCAGGTCCACGGCCAAGGGCGAAGCGTCATGGGACGAGCCAAGTAGCGCCGAGAAAACGCGCCGATCCTCTAACGACTCTACGCCCAAACGCCGCACGGCCGCGCGGCGCGGGACCAGATGGCGACGACGGACGTTAGATTTGATCTTGCAGGTCGAAGCGAAGGCGCTAACCAGTCGCGATTTCACGTGTTGGAACTCCTGCGGCTTGGCGCCCGCCGGCAGCCGTTCGCTCCGTCGCAAATCCAGTAAAACCGGCGCTTAGGCGATTCAATCCAGCGTGGGGTCGAAAAGGTGTAAGACGTACGGACTACCACCGGGTATGCCAGGGAAGGCGGGATTCCTTCAATGGTAAATCCGCCTCCGAAACTGTCAAACGAAACCCTGCTCTAAACCGTCGGAATTTACCGATTAACGGCACAACTCCGACGTTCGCGGCCTGGAGGGCCGCCATGAGGAGTAGGCTTGCCGGGAGCCGCATCGGGTTTTGACGCGACTCGTTCGACGATACCTGCTACTCTAATCAGGCGCACGTCGTGCGCCGAATCAATTTCGCGTTGCGGTGCACGTAGCGCGCCGCAATCCTTCTTTTACCTTTGCGAGCGGTTCAGCACATCGGTATAGGGAAAATAATCCTCAAGATCGCCTAACTCGGCGCCTTCGTCACTCCAAGCATCCGCGATATCGTCGGCAATGTCGGACAGGGCCGACTCAAAGTCAAACGTGCGGAAGCTCGAATTGGCGAGAATCAACGCGTCGCTCATCTTATCCGCAGGCGCCGAAGGCGTGCGTTCCTCGTCGCGCGGAGCAGCGGCGTCATCACGCCGTTGCGACGCTCCGAGATCCCAGCCCAAGGGCGCGGCGGACTGCGTAGCAAGCTCCTCAGCCGCCAATTCCACGGCAGCCAACTCGGCGGCCTCGCCTTCCGCTTCACCGTTGCCGCCGTTGTTAATCTGGTTGCGCAGCGCGGTGATGACCTGTTGCAGGTCGGCCACCGTGACCAGCGAGTCGCCATTGACATCGACGAAGGGAGGCCGGCGCGGAGCGACGAACAACTGCGGCGGGACGTTGTTTTGAGCTTGCTCCCGGGTCGGGAACAACTGGTGCACGTTCTCGCCGCTGATTTCGCGGTTGTCACGAATGTCGCTTACAATCAACAACGCGTCGACCAATGTCACCAAACCGTCGGCATTGACATCCAAATTATTGCTGGGGTTCTGCCAGTCCGAATCGGACCGTTGCAGCGTAATTTGGTAATCCTCAACTTCGCCGTCGATCGCCGGGCCATTCGGCGTCGCGACACCGGTGCTGGAGAAGCGGAACCGGGCGAATGTGGGGCCCAACAAAGCTTCTTCCAGCTCGGGCGGCACATCTGGCACCGCCACATTGATGATGTTCGACGCACTATTGAGGTTGACCCCGCTGGCGACTTTTTCCGAAGGCTCGAAGGCGCCGTTACGGTTGAAGTCGATCCAGGCATCGAGCCGGCCGGGAGCCGAAGCGAACACTTCCAAGGCAATCGTCGCACCCACATTGAGCGGCCGACCTGCCAGGGACTGCCCTCCAATTCGCACGCCGTCTTCATCCGCACCGTCGCCGTTGGCGGCGTCGGACGGCTGCCCGTCAAGCTCCGCATCAACCGTGGTGCCCAGGAAGAAGTTCGGGCGGATCACATGGCGTGGCCCGTCACTGTCAATCGTGGTGCCATAACTTTCCGGCGCGTCGCCAAAGTCCAAATTATCGGGAACTTCGATCAGGAATGCGGTTTGCGATCCCTGATTTGGCTTCAGCGGGTTGCCCGCCAGATCGCGAATGGCGTCTTGCCCGTCGTCGTTCGGGACGCCTGGGTTAATCGGCGTGTTATCGAGCGTAATGCGATAGAAACCAGGCAAGTACAGTCCGCCCACGTCTTTGAGCGTGATCGAGTCGTTCAGCGGATTGAAGGCGAATGTGTAATCGATGCCCTCGCGTAGCAAAGTAGGCCGAGTCAAATTGACATCCGACGGCGCGAAGAACTCGATTCGCACCTTTTGGGAGGTGACCGTCGTCGGATCGACGCCGGTTCCGTCGTTCGGATCAACGGGCTCGACGCCGTCCAGCAACTTAATCACGAACTCCGTAACTAGTTGACCTGATGTTCGCACGGCGAACAAGGCTGGGTTTTGATCCAGACCTTCCGCATCGTTGTCACGCGGCACAATGACCTCGGCCGAGGGTCCTTGGAAGTCGACCCGGTCTACGGCGCCGCGATCCTTAAATACGACTTGTCCCGCGCCAAAGGGCGGCTGGAACGTCGGGTCGTCGCGTCGAACTTGCCCCAACACATCGCGGTCGGGGGCGAGAACGTTCGACGGCGGCACATTGATCGACGCCTTCACATCGCGTAGGCTCGCTCGCTCTTGAATCGAATCAATCGAGCTATCGATGGCCTGGGCCATGGGCGCCAGGTAGAAGTTGTCGTTGGCAGGGTCGAGGAACAACGGGTCGTTCGGCGCGAGCACTACGGGGAAGTTCGTGTTCGCCACGTTTGAGTTGACCGCGTTGTTTTGATACAACGTGCTGGCCACGACCGTTTGACTTTGGCTCGAAGCGTCGACAAAGATGCCCGTGGCGAAGTTCGCCACGATATTGTTCATCAACGTTGGGCCTGCATTGTTCTGGACTTGAATACCGGTATCGTTCGAACCCGTGCCGAAGAACGTATTGTTGACGATCCGGCCGAACGGTACAGCCGCGGGCATCAACCCCGCGCCTCCCGCGTCGCCGCTGAACAGCAAGCCTCCCGTTCCGGCTCGCGCGACGATGTTGTTTCGAATGACGACGCCGGGCAGCAACCGTTCGTCATTCAGCTCTTCCAAGTTCCGCACCGCCCCGAGCGGCGACGCGCCTGTGCGCGGGTCGCGCGCTCCTGGCGTAACCGAGATGCCCCATTGAGCCGCGTCGAAGATCTGATTGTTCGAGATGATCAACTGGCCTTGATCGCGAACTCGGTTCTCATCACCAATTTCGTTGTGCTGAATGCCCGTGATGCCGGTCCGCGCGAGCTGGGGATCTTGGACGCTGCTAAAGCTGCCGGATTCGATGAACACCGCGCTGTCCCCACCTGAGGTGAGCACATCGCCGAGCACAATGCGAATGGTATGGACGCCTGGCGGCAGATCGCGGGCGGTGGCCGCAAACACGCTGGTAAACCCATCCAGTCCAAAACGGCTCAGGAATTGGCCGTTATCGCCCAGGGTGGGGTCATTGTTGTTATAGAACTGCGGGTTGCTTGACGCCGAGCCAAACGGATTGCCTCCGTTGACCGTGGCGATCGAAACCGGCTCGGTGGTGCCTGGCACCAGGGCGATGTTTTGACCGTCCAGGAAGAACGCGAAAACATCGTTGACGCCCGTGTTGACTTGTTCGTTGTACTCCTCCGAGGCGAACACGAAGTTGAAGAACAAATCGCGCGAGTCGGTGTCGCTTAGTTGGAAGCTGAACTCGAACGCGGTGGAGTCCTGCGTCACGACGCCGAACTCGTCATCCAAGCCGGGATCGCCAACGCGAGAGGAAAGAGCGCCGCTTGAGTCGCTCACATTCGGGCCAACCGCGTTGTTCACATTGCCCGTCGAAATGACGATGCCGCGTTCAATCCCGATGGACGTCGTTCCGCCGCTGAAGAAGCCCGCGGCAAACGCGCCGCCCGTCAGCGTCGCTTCGCCAATCGGAGTCACATCGGATCCCAGAATGGCGTCGCGCAATGCATTGGCGTCGGTCACAACTTCATCCACCGACAACGCAGGTTGGATGATGTTGACGTTGACGTTGTCGCCGACCAAGTCCACGCGATTGCCCGAACTTACGGCTGCGGCCGCCACGTTCAACCGGCGATTCTGTTGCACTTCGAGACTGTTAATCGTATCGCGAATGCTCCGCGCCACTTCTTCGGCCGGGTCATCCGGCGAGAAGTAAATTGGCACGTTGCCTGCCATCGGCTCGGCGCCGGCGACATCACGATTGACGTATTCGAACACCACGGCGTCGACGCCGTCAGAAATGGTGAACGTCGATGTCGGGCTGATTTCACTTCCCGCGGGAGCGAACAACGTGAAGTCGCGGCTCAAGCGGTCGTTCGTATCAAAGCTGCGCACGAGCTGGAGGAACGGATCTTGCGAACCAACGCCGTACTCCGATGCACGGCGAATTTCCAACTGGTAAGCTCCGACCGTGCCAAAATTGCCGAGATGGACGAACTGATCGTCAAAATTGCCTTGGTTGGTGCGCGTCACCATTTCGCCGCGTTCGGCGAAGCCAATGATGATGTCGTCGACAAAGACGCCTTCAAACCGATTATTCAAACCGCGACGAGCGGGATTGCTGTCGGTGAAAGCTCCGTTCTGATCACCCGGTAGAGCCGTTCCGCCCGGCGAGGTTGCATCCGACGTGACGCCCAACGGCCCGGCATTGTCAATTGACTGACCATGCACGCGAATGACGTTGTCATGAACCGGGAAGACGCTAATTCCCTGCGCTGCCGCGGCCGGGGCGAACGTGGCGTTGAGCACATTCGCAATGGCGTCGCGCACTTGCTGAACCGTCATTTCGGCGTGGATCGGCACGGCGGTGCCGGTCACATTGCCTGACGCCCCATCGATGTTCACGCCAGGGGTAGCGGCGCCCCGTCCGGCGCCTTGCTGCACGGTGAGCGGACCCGCAGGCGGAATGACCTCGAGGTTCACCCGGTTGCCGACCAAATGGACGAGCACCGTGTCCCGCAGCGGCGAGTTGGCGATTGCCGCCGCCATGGCCGCCGCCACTTCCGCGGCGGACTGGGCGTCGTTGAACGCGACTGGAATGATCCCGTCGGGGGTTAACGCGGTTGAACCCGGCGAGAAGCCGAAATTCGTGCCGCTGAGAATGACCACATTGTTCGAAACGCTCGCCGAAACATCGAACCCTGCCGCGAAGGCGTCGTTAATCGCCATTTCGATCGCATCGGCGACCTGAGCTGGCGTGAAGCCTTCATCGGGGATAAACGGAACGGGCAACGCGTTCGGATCGGTCAACCCTGGCTCGCCACGTTGACGTAACGAAGGAGCGCCCGATGTGTCGAGCACATGGGTCGTTCCACCAATGTGGACTTCGCCGGTCGGTCCGCCCAACCGCGTCGTATGCAACGGCGTCAGGCCTTGGCCAGCACCCTGAATTGCCGCCACGATCAAGTCGGCGATTTGTTCGCGGGTGCCAGGAATGAAACGTCGCTGTAGCGAGGGCGTGCCGCCCGTGTCAACGGAAACACTGAGTTCGCCCAAGCGTACTTCGCCGCCGCCGACGTGCGTCGCCGTCACATCGGGGTTCATGTTTTGGCCGTTGATGGCCGCCACCACGGCATTCGCTACCGCGTCTTGCGTGCTGGGAGGAGCAAGCGAGATCGGCACCGCGATGTGTGGGTTTCCACCGGTTTGTCCTACGAGGTTATTCGAGTCGAACTCGAACACGAAAACATCGTTGTTCTGGTCACGAATCTGGAACGTATCGCCATCGCGAACGCCGCCAAAGCCCGAGCCCGCCGAAGGGATCACGATCGCCTGGTCGGTGTTGATGTTGATGGCAATGTCCGACGTAGCCGCGATTTCCGGATTTCCAGCGGGATCGGCCGTGTCGAATTCGTAGACCACTGGCGCCTGAGGTCCATCGCCGTCTGCGTCGATGCTGAAGGTATGACCATCCCGAATAGCACTGGCCTGGGGCAGAATCAACGTATAACCGCTTTCAAATTCGAAAGCTTGCGTTACGCCGTTCTGGTCGGTGATTGTGAAGATTTCGCCATCTTGGAAGAACGAACCGTCCTGAGCGCGAATGTTCCGCTGGAACGTGTTGTCATTGTGGAATTCGAAATTGACCGGCAGGTTGATTTGATCGCTGATCGTGAAAGTCTCTCCATCGGCGATCGCGTCACCCGTGGGGGCCACTAACGTGACACCCAGATCGAATTCGAATACCTGCCCGCCGATCTGGAAGGTTTGGCCGTCTCGCAAGTCGGAGCCGGGCATAGCGCGCAATTCCTCGCCACCTGTGCCGCCAAAGCCAAAGAACGATGATCCGAAGTCCATCGATCCCGCGGTGGAGAAATCGAATCGCAACCGGATGTTGTCTAATCCGGCAAAAGAGGACAAATCGATTCGGGCTTGTCGCCAACCCGCGGAGGAGTCATGGAGCGCTTGGGGACGAAGTCCGTTCAACCCCGGCAGGTCGGCCGCAATGGTCGGGTTGCCGTTGTTGTCGTTCACCACGTTGTTTGTGGCGGCCAGGTACCATTGTCCCTGAATCATCGCGCCCGCGAACACGGGGTCAGCAGGCAGGGTGGGATCGTCCGAAGCAACATACACCCGGAAGGTGTCGCGCGCCGGTTGACCGGCCGAATTGGCGTCTTCCGTATCAAGGAAGTAATTGAAGTACAACGTCGGGAGGTCCGCGGCGCTATAACCCTCCAAGCTAAACGGGGCGCTGACCGCCGAACCGTGCGCACCACCCGGGAAGTCGTACGTTTTGAAGTCGCCGGGTTCTTGTCCAAGGCTTTGGATCGTGCGACCTTCGCGAGTCAACGTTTGCAGCGCCCGGGTGAAACGCGGGTCGGCCGGGTTCATATCCACCAGGGCGTTGCCAAAGTACAGGCTGGAGTTGCCTGCTTCGATGCTGCCTTCGCGCGGTTGCGGTTCGTCGCGCTGAATGATCGCACCACTTTCTGTGAAGATCAAGCTGCGTGAGGCGACCGGTTCGATGCCGTGTCCTGGGTCTTCCCAACGGAACGGATCGGTCGTCGCGTCAAACCGAACGGTGGCGTGCCAGGGGTTGTAATCTAGTGTCGAGAACGCCAGGCCCACAGCGCCGCCGAGGTTCGTGTCGACAAAGGTGCTTCCGTTCTGGAACACCGGTTGGAGCGTGCCGTTCGTGTCAAAGGCGTGAATGCGTCCGAAATTATCGATGCCGAACAGAATGCCGGAGTACGCACCGCCCTGCAAGTTGGGCGGTCCGGCCGTCAAACCCATCAGGCGCCGGCCTGTGGTCGTGGGATCGAATAACTGCGCCAAGTCGACCGAGCTTTCGATGTAGTCGGTCACGACCGTCTTCACGCCCAACTGCGGGAAAATGGGAGGCAGCTCGGGATGGACGTTATACAAACCGCCGTTTTCGCTCACGGCGTACAGTTCTTCAAATACAAAGTCGCCGTCTAAGTCATTTGGATCCGGAATATAGGCCATGCCGGTGATATGCCCGCCGGGCGCCGCTCCGCCTTGATCAAAGGGACTATTGGGCGGCGGGGTCACAATCACCGTGGCGCTGGGGTTCATGTGAACCGCAGGGTCTACGTTGAATCGCACCGTCCGGCTGGGCGGAACCGTGGTCGTGGCGATTACGCCAAAGGTTGGATCAAACGGATCGTTCGGGTCGTTCGGATCATCCGTTCGCAGGTCTTCCACCGCGGCGATCACCCGTTGGGCGATGTCTTCACCACTGTCGCCGGCAAAGAACGGAACTTCGATGTTGCCTTGAGTCACGTTTCCGTCGCTGCCGGGAACGCCGGTCATAAAGCGCGGCGTGCCTGGAGCGCTCGGAATGCCCGTGTCCATGCTGTCGAAGTCGCCGTTCGTCGCTCCATAGAAGTTGATGCGCGACCCGGCAGCACTCGCTTCAATGCCTGGAACCCCTGGCGGAGGTTCAGGGAACACGTTGTCTTGCGGCGCTCCTGGCACGCCGTTCATCACGTTCAGGATTTGCTGAATGACTTCGCCAGGTGTGAAGTTTTCCTCAATCGGAATAGCGATCGCACCGGCAATGCCTGGGCCGGTATTTCCATTCTCGTCGAAGCCCGTTTCACCCCCCTGCAACGTCACGCCACGATCGCCGGTGAGCGTCACACGGCCGTTGGACAAGGTCGCGCGGGCGTTGAACGTGGGTTGACTATTGAGCGCCGCGATGAACGTATTCGTCAATTGAATGATCGTGGTCGTGTCGGTCACCGGCAGAGGAATGTTCGTACCGTTGACCAGACCATTCCGGTCGATCTCGAACGTGCGCATAGCGCCCGTGTTGTCCGTAACCGTAATGGTGGCGCCGTCGTTAAGGCGTCCAGGTTGACCTTCGGCGCCCGGTTGAACTGAGGTATCGGGCACCAGCACTTCGCCGGTATCGAACTCGAACGTCAAATTGTCGAGTGTGAAAAACTCGCCGTCGACGAAGAATTCATTGTTCGCCAAGTTGAAGTTGATGTTGGCTTCTGGCCCCGAGTTTAACTCAAACGTCACCGGGCCGACGTCGGGAGTTCCATTGCCATCGGTGTCGACTTCGACGTCAAACGTGTCGCCGTCTTGAATGATGAACGTGGTCGTCGTCGTGCCGCCGGGGTTCTGCGCCACGAGCGTCGCCGCTGGCGAGATGAGCACCGACATACTATTGCCGAAAAGATCGAAGGCTGTGGGAATGGTGCCTTCATCGACGAAATTCGTACCACCGTCGCCCAACGGGAATTGACGGGCCTGCAGCGGAAGACCCGCGGCAATGTTGTCCGTATCAAAATCGCTGGGACTCATGCGGAACATGATGTTTTCCGCATAGGCGGCGCCGGGTTCGTATGGCGCGAAGTTCGAACCACGCGTTCCCACCGCATAGAGCAAACTGGCGTTGCGATTGAACGTGGTGGCGTTGAACGTAATGCCGTGCCCGATGCGTCCGCCGTTGGGCGGCGGGAACGGATGGGTTCGAGTCGGATTGCCGTTGTTGTCAGGCTCGTAGGTCTCGATGCCGTCGTCACGCAGCAGTGTGGCCTGGCCCGTGCCTGGGTCAAATTGCAGGAACCGGCCTTGTTGCGCATCGTTAGGAGCATCCTGGCCCACGCGGTCAACGCTGTAAGCGAAGAGCGTGCCATCGCCGCGCATGGCGATGTCGGCAATGCCGAACTGATCTTCGTTGCTCAGGAATGTCTCGCGTTGTCCGCTGAACGGATCAACGGTGAATAACTGCGTTTGTTCGCCGCCCGAGGTTGCGACGAACAGCGTGACGTCGCTCAAATCGTACGGAACCAATGTACCTGCGCCGGTAAAGAGCGGCGTGAGCGGGCGCTGCGGTTGAACCGTGCCGCCGCCGATGAGACCGATGTGGTCTTCGGCGATGCGAACGACCGACTCCATCGGTTCAAGACGGATTTCCGGATTGGCCGGATCAAACCTGATGACGTCGCTCAGTTCGCGCGGTATATCGAATGCATGCGATACGGCGACGAAATAGGTGCCCACGGGCAATTGGATTGGACCCAGGAAGGCGTCGCCTGTGCCGGCTGAACCACGCTTCACGTCGTTGGCCGCGGTTCCGCCAAGCGGCGCTGAAACGTCTTCGCTAATGTTCGAATCGTCGCTCGACAGAATCAGACGACCTTGCGAGTCGAAGATCGACAACCGAATATCCGGCCGCCCAAGATTATCGGCGAAATCTAGATCGAACACTACGCCGGCTCCGCGTTCCTCCAGGAACTGGACCGATTCGTAATCAATTTCAAACGAGTACCAATCCACGTCGTCGGGATCGAGCGAGTTGACGCCGGGCGGAACCGGATTGGGATTGGAAGGATCCTGCGGGTTGATTTGGTCCAGGAATCCGGCGACCGAAATGGCGCCGCGATCGGTCCGGAGTAAATTGCCCAAGTCTTGAGCGTCGGCGCGCACCTGGTTCGGAGTGCCGTCTTCGGCCAACTCGCCGGCCAGTTGCGAATGTTTGGGCAAACCTTGAATGTCAACGCCGATTGTCGCCCAGCGAATCTCGGAGTTTGTGATTGTCGTGCCGGGAACCTCATCCATTTCACGCAAGCGAACCTGCAACTCGTAGCGGCCTTCGGATCGGCCCGCCAGAATCGGATCGTCCGGCGCGCTCATTCCCATACCAGCGCTACGAACTCGCACATGATACGTGCCGATCGCATTTGTCGAACCGGGCAGGATGATGCGCATGCCTGCGTCGCGAGGATTCGTCGAGAAATGATCGTCGATTCCAAACGCAGATTTGCGAAGCGGCGACACATGCGACGAAACAATCCTCGTCGGATTGAAATAGAGCCGCGAGGGATCGGTGG
This sequence comes from Planctomycetota bacterium, assembly GCA_963204915.1. Lineage (GTDB taxonomy): Bacteria > Planctomycetota > Planctomycetia > Pirellulales > Pirellulaceae > JAHWKS01. The sequence continues at coordinate 40,668 of CAUJHS010000049.1, forward strand.
CTTCATCGAGCGAATTGTCGCTGCGGGCGATCACAACGCCGTTCGCATCGATCAATTCGATTACGGTGTCGAGCGAGTGCGTGGTGTTATCAATGTCAAACCAAACTTCCGTACCTGTGCGAGCGCGGAAGCTGTAAACGTCCACGTCGTTCCGAGCATTCAAGAAGCCATGCACTTCGAACCCAAGTCGGCGCACATCATCTCCGGCCAACTCGCCGAAACCAAGTTCGCCCAGCAATTGTGCGTTCTCGGGAACTGCGTTCAAACCCGGGGCGATTACGTCATGCGCCTCACGTTCGACGATCGTCGCCACGTTGCGGTCGTTCGCGTATTGAAGCAGTCGGACGCTTCGCCAATCGCCTGGCGCGGGGGCCGTAGCGCTGCCGTCATTGTTGGTGTCGAAGTTCGGACCGCCCGTTAGCGTACTTCCCGCGCCTTGCGTGTCGTCGCGCAGTGACGTCAACACCACGGGGTGCCCCGGTTGTCCCACGATATACAGCGAACCGCCGATGCGATCGTCGATATCCAGCGGCTGTCCGTTCGCGGCGAAACCAGCATCCGGGCCAAAGAGTTTGACCACCAGGCTTTCCGCAGCGCTGCTTTCTAGGCGCAAACCGCCCTTGGTGTGGAAATCGGGAATCAGCACCTCATTAAGCAGCACGTGAACGATGTCGGTATCGTCCCACACGCCTTCTGTGGTTAAGGCGTTGCCGCGCACGACCATTCCATTGATAGCGCCCGTAGAGGCGGGATTTGTCGGATCGCCAACCAGGATGTTGCCGCGAACCAGAGGTCCTTGGTTTTCGCGACTACCCGCGAAGACGTCGGCTCCCACACTGTTGTTGGGACGCTGGGCGAATAAGCCGATTTCGCCGGTGGTGCGACCCCAGTCGGTTACCAGTTCGCTATTAAGAGCATTGACGTTGATCGTGATGGCAGGAACGATTGTGTCCCCAATCGTCTCACTACCGCGAATGATATTGTTGACGATCACCGGTTGGGCGCCGCGAACAAAGATCACACCCGGAGCATTGCGGCCGCGACCTACACGATCCGGATCGTCAACGGGGTCAAACACGCGGCGGCCGTCGCCGTTGAACTCGAACAGGCTGTTTGCCACGCGCACGTCGGATTGGTGAATTTCGAGCGCGTTGAAGTTTCCGAAGCCGCCTTCGATGCGCGTCGCACCGCCGCCGTAGGCGACAATTGCGTGATCGAGGCTGGCCGAACTGGTGTGTCCGATATAAAGCCCACCCCAGTTGCCGGCGTCCGCATCGCCGGTCCGGTGTGCGGTGTCGAAGGTTCCGCCGGCGCCATAGCGATCGTCGAGCAACGAGGTAAATATCACCTCAGCTCCGTCGCGTCCTTCCGCGATGAGTTGGGCGCCCATGGTCACTTCGATGCGCGCCGCCTCGGCCTTGACAACAACGCTTGGATCGATCTTCAGTCGTGCGTCAAGCCGCCCTCGCTCCACCAATTGGAAGGAGCCCGAGTATTGCAAACCCGTGGTTGCGCCAAAGTCGTCGAAGATATCGACACTCGCGTCTTGTTCCGCGACTAACGTATAAGGACCGCGACCGTTGGCCTGGCTGCGGTAAAGTTTCCAAGTCGCGAAATCCCCAAACGGAGGTTCTTCAATTTGCAGCCGAGCACGACGAATCGTCGTACCCGGGACAATCACCACATTGGCGCTTAGCGGCGAGGCGGGGCCTTCTATGCCGCGATCATCAACAAAGGTCACGAAGTAGTTAAACGTGCCGTCGCCGAGATTGCCGCCCAGATCGAGCGGATCAGTCGGGTCGAGCGGAAGAATGATCGGCTCCTGAGCGGCGCCATTGTACGAGCCGCCCACCGTGGCGCCATTGTCGTCGTACTGATTGACGCTAATGAGTTGCTGCGTCACCAAGGTGTAAGGACCGATACCCGTTGCAGCGCTGCGATAAAGTCGCCAACCGGTGAAATCGCCGATAGGCGGTTGGGAGATTCGCAAGCGAATCGTGCCCTGTGTCGGGCCGCCGCTCAGGATCGAGCTGTTGCTGATCTCCGACCGAGGGCCTTCCACGCCATCGGCGTCGATAAAGGTGACAAAATAGTTGTAACTACCCGCGGGCAGCGCGCCGCCAGCCAATCGCGCTAACGGCACGGGCGCCGGCGCCGGGGCATACCGCTCAGAGCCTAAACCGCCGGGAGTGCCCTCAATTTCCAAGTTTTCCTGGATAATATGGACAATGTCTTTATCGTCAAACCGACCCGAAACCGTCATCGTTTCGATCGGTTGCAACTCCGAGGTAGAGATTCGAACGAACAACCCGTTGAGCGAGTTGTCGTGGCGAAGCATTTGCGTGGGGTTTGCCGGGTCCTGTTCAAGCAACACCAAACGATTGCCGTGAATCTCAGGGCCAACGCGGCGGTAATCGACCGTAAAGGGGCGGTCGCCCGTCACGGCGTCGTAGGCTTGTCGCTGTGTTGCTGGATCGTGGAAGTTTGACTCTTCAAAACTGTCGGGGTTGGCCGACATGGCGGCGCCAGCGCTGCGCGTGATGACGTTATTCGTTACCGTTGGCCGCGCGTCGATCATGTGAACCGGCGTCACGACAATCTCATCGGAGCCGAGCGTGATCAGGCCGCCGCCGTAACGAATATCCGCTTGATTGATGTAATTGAGGAATATGCCTTGGCGTTCATAATCAAACCGGTTGCCGGCCTGACGATCGACATCGTTGCGAATGACGATGCCGCCCCAGTCGCCTGCGCTGGGCAGGCGCGTATCAGCGACATTCGTGTCGGCGCCAATGCGATCATCGCTGTAGGACGTAAAGATGACATTGTTCGTCGGCGTACCGAGCACTTGAATAGCGCTGCGACTGCGATCGGCCGTGGGAAGCGTGCTACCTACGACAATGCTCGAGCGGCGCATCTTGAACACCGCGCCTTCGTCGATCATCAAAGTTACGCCCTGCGGAACTTCCAATTCCGAGCCGTCTCGCAAAGCTTGTCCTGTGGCGGGATCGCGGCCAATGATGTAGGGCGTGCGGCCAGTCAACGGTGCCAAAGGATTGTTCGTGGGGCCGTAATTCCCCAGCAAACGAATGACGCGAGTATTGGGAGTAACCGCCGAAACGGCTTGCGGAATCGAGTCAAACGGATTGCCGAGCGTACCGTCGCCGCGGCGCACCACGCGAGCCCCGAGGGCGTGCGTGGCCGGAAGCGTTCCATTCACGCCGCGCGTCGCCGTCAGCCGATTGTTCGTCAGATCGACCGCCGTAACTCGCAGTTCTTCATTGTCGATGCGAATATCGAATGGAGCTGCCGGGAAAATGCGCGCGTCCGCCACGCTGATGGTGACAGGGCCCGCCAGCGTCGAAATGGCCGCAGACAACGTGGTGGCTGGTTTCGCTTTGTCGACGAATAGCGTCTGGCCTGTTTGGAACCAGAAGTTGAACACGCCGCCAGGCACGCCGTCGCCGTCGCCATCCAGGGGTTGCGAATCGGGAAGTTGCAGGCTCGGTGAACTGGCCAGCGTGCGGTCAACGTCGATAATCGACGCTTCCGCTTGCGGACGGAAACTGAGGCGTAAGTCGTAATCTCCGTCGGTCTTACCTCCGATGCCCGTGTCGCCGTTTTCCGGGTCAAAATCAATATTGCCGCTGGCCGACACCGCAACGTAGTACACGCCGGGCGTCAAATCCATTTCAACGAACGAATCTTTGCTGTAGTAGTCGTCGTTGCGGGAGATCAGTGTCCGAGTGCCATCGCCATTTTCGCGATATAACGAGATGACCGTATCCAAGTGGCTGGCGACGATTTGCCGCTCGGCGAACGTTTCGGCCGTGAACCGTCCGATCTCGTTGACTTCAAATCGATACAGGTCGATGTCCTTCGAATCCGGGCGATGGACATGCTGACCGTGAACGATATCGTGATCGCCAGGATAACTGTTGTCGTCACGGGCGAAGGGGACGCCGGTGCTGCTAACGCCAAGGCTGAACTCTTCGCCTTGCACCGTAAGCGGCGCCAGGTCCGAGGAAGCGCCAAGCCCTAGCACGACGCCGATCGCTTGCATCGCTTCTTCAAACCAAGACGCCTGCAGCGAAGTGCTAGGTCGCACGCCGAATTCGTCGTTCCAATCCTCAGCGTTGTCCAATACAACGGTGAGGCGGCCATCCAGAATATTCGGGCCAATAACGGAAGCTAAGCCATCGTTGGGATCTGACACGGCGCCGACGCCAGCAAGATCCCCCGTGGCGATGATAAAGCCTTGATCGGCCGTCTCGACAAATTGCACGCCGAGCAAATCGCTATAAATTTCCAAAATTTCGCGGGCTCGCTGCTTTTGCGTCTCGCTGATGACGTTTTCGCGGCCGTAGTTCACCCGGAAGTTATACGGAATGGTCGTGATTCCGTCATTGCGGTCGGCAACGTCGGTTCCCGCTTCCTCACTTGCCGTGCGCGACGGGCTGAAGTACCCCGGGTTGGCCAAGTGCGACTCGATTGGAATATCGCGGTGCCCTGGTTCATCTTGAGCACCAGGAAAATTGAGCGGGAAGAATTGCTTGTCGATCGCCGAAGATACGATGATACTCTTGGCGCGTTCATCGGCCCCCGGCGTAAATGAAAAGCCCATCTCCCCCAGATCATTGGCGGTCGTGAAACGCGATCCTGGATCCACCAGCAGCAGTGGAGAGTAATCAATCGTTCGGTTAGCCAAATTGGTGGCCAAACCTCCGCTGGCAATTGCCGCGGTCACCAAAGCGCCAGCTTGTGGATGGATATTGAGCGCGGTAACAAGTTGCGCCGCCGTCGTGCCACGCGCCGTTGGATCATCCAAGTCCGCCGTTTTCAGAACGACGTTAATGTTACGCCCGTTGACGGTGATGTCCGGAAGGTAAGATGCAGCGTCGTTGGGGTCAACGTTGGCGGCCAATTCAGCTTTCGACACATGGACTGCGATCTCGCTTCCCTCGGCGACGCTGAGATCCGGCGTCAGCAGGATTTCCACCTGGTGATTCGTGTTGAAATCAGAACGCACTTCCACGGACGCGCTAACTTCCACCGGGATGGCAGGAAGCACTTCGTTGGTGCCAATGCGCAAACGATAAGTTCCCGCGCCCGTCGGCAACGCGTCCAAGTCGGTTGCAAACGTTAGCACCGCACGGTCGGTGACCGGATCGTAATCAATCTGGGTCGGACGGAACGTCGTTCCCGCCGACGTGCCATTGGCCCCGCCGTCTTCGTTCGTGACCGTATCGTTTGTGTAGATCAGTTGGTAGAACTGCGGGTCGACGACCGTTGGCTTAGCGCCCGGCGCCGTGCTCGAAATCGCCTGCGTGTGAAGATCGTCGTCATTAAAATACACGACGATTTGATTGCGGGCCTGCGAGAGTTGGCCGTTTGTTCCGCGCGTTACGGGTTGCGGCACCACCGCGGTGACCTGCGCCCCAAGATTAAGGCCGAACGTAAACGGGGTTTGAATACGCCCCACGTTTTGGAAGGGCTGATTCAAAGAATTACGCAACTGGACGTTGCCGGCGCCAATATTGACGCGGTACGTATCATCGCGGAGCGTTTCCGCGAATCGCACAACCACTTCGTTAGGCGATTCGCCAATACCGACGAAACCCGGTTGGACCACCGTGTTATCGGACAGGCGCGTGATTTGAATGGCCGCCAAAGTCGAGGCGTCAATAACTTGACCGTCGTCGAAACGGAAGGTCAAGTCCTGGGGTGCGACGTTCTCGACCGAATTCTGCCGCAGGAGCGTGCCATTATTCGCTTGCACCGCGACTAACTCTGGCCCTGTGATGGCCATGAGGCGGCGATCTTCCAAAGCCTCGAGACGCATGGTGCGAGCATCATTGCGTTGGAGGCGGCGCGGGGTGGTGCGACGAGCCAATTTTTTGAGAGATTTTTGACTAGAGCGACGAAGGGCCATGTACCAAACCTCGATCGTGCTTGCCTTTTCCACTGCCCTGGAGCCTCCGCAGCAACTGCCCCCTTCCGTTCCGTGCGAGAATAGAAGGTTTTTTGTAAGTGCTGTAGAGGATGGAAGTTATGAAAGGCGCCAGCGACTGAAGATAGTGAACTACGTTAGGGAACCGATGGCGGCGAACAAGAGCGACGAACAAGACCCCAGATTTCCCATTTCTCCCATTTTACTTAGCAGTACAGCGTTTGCTAGCACTTTCGCTAAATCGCCAAAAGGGAAAAGTGGGGAAACATGCTTCAGGCCTTACAACGCAACCCTTGTTCGCCAAGACAGTTAAACCAACCGGCGAGGATTACTCACATCTGCGGCACGGTGTGAGGCCCGGGGGGGTAATACGCCCCGCCATTGACGCAGGCGTGGGAACGACGATTTAGACGCGCGTCGGTGGGAATTTGTTCCCCAGTTCCCCGTTTTTTTGCTCGCGTGGCGTGGTTGGTTCGGGAAATATTCGGATCCACCCACAAGAGGTGTGTTTTTGGGTAACTGAACCTTCGCTCACGCAGGGTCGAAAGTCTCGTTCAAGTCAAAACACTTTCGTGATACGGCCTCGTGGTAGCTCGAGAGTTTTGTAGCAAATCATTTGCCAGGAACAACTTGCGACATTATGATTGCTTGACGACGCGACACGCACAAGATAACATTAGGTTTGTGGTGCGAGTTTGTGCGGGCGGCAAAGCTACCAACTCTTCTTGCGACCCATTATCTCGAAAACGGCCATGAACGTTCCAAGCCTTCAAAAGCAGGTTGCGATAATTGCCACCACAATTCTGGCTTGGTTAGCGTTCGGCGGCCTTCCGTTACACGCATATTCACCGACCCACCCCGATGTTCAAGCAATGGTGGGCAAGGCGCGACAGTTTCTAGCAAAAGCCGAAACCCGCACAATGGGGGAGGCTGCACTCGTCGGTCTGGCGCTTATTAAATCGGGAAGTACTGATGCTGACCCGAAAGTTCAGCAGGCCGTCGCAACCATTCAGGGTGCTCTGCAGTCCAAGCAAATTAATTTGCCAATCAACTACCACGTAGTCATTTCTATTATTTTTCTTACAGAAAATGACCCCGTGAAGTACCGAACCGAATTGGAGCAACTGTTGACAATTTTGCTCCAACGCCAGGAAGGGCATGGAGGTTGGAGTTATTGGCCGGGCGAAGGGAATCACGGACGGGACGAAGGAGATTCATCGCAAACACAACTTGCGACGTTGGCGTTGTGGGGTGCGAAACGTGCTGGTTTCACGGTCCCCCAGGAAGCGTGCGAGAAGCTTGCTAACTTCTGGATTCGTAGCCAGACCCCCCAGGGGGCGTGGGGTTATCAAAGTCGTCCCGCATCCTTAGGACAGAAGGTTGAGCAATCGGAAGTGCGTCCTTCGATTGCGGTCGCCGGATTAGGTAGTTGTTATGTGATTGGCGAACTGTTTGGTATGGCGAAAGGCAAAGACCAGTCCAAGTCCTCCATTTCTAGCGCTCTTCAGCAAGTCCAACAGCGCGACTCGGCGGGACTTTACTTTACCGCCAAAAGCCTTGATCTCGACCTGTTACGGCAGGCCATGAGCGCTGGAAACTCGTTCATTGAACAGAACCATCGCGGCTATCTACAAGCCTCGGGGGGGCATCCATGGTCGGTGATCTATTACATCTATGGCATGGAGAGATTTCGCAGCTTTCAAGAGCTGTACCAAGGAAAACCGGTTGAAAACGCATCTTGGTATAACGAGGGTGTAGAACTCTTTAAACAATCGCAAAACGCCGATGGCTCTTGGAAATTCGGCAACGGCGAACACGGGGTCCATGTACACACTGCGTTTTCGGTGTTGTTTCTCATGCGGACTACGAAGAAGTCCATTGAGCGTCAGTTCGGCGCAAGCCTTGTGCGGGGAGGGCGTGGTCTCCCGACAGACATTGGCAAAGTCGTGGTCGATGAAGCGACCGGCGCCGTCGTGAATCCGGAAGCGGCGAGCACGGTCGAGCAATTGATGAGCATCTTGGATGATCCAAAAAATGCGAATTTCGACTCCGTTGCGTCAGATCCTTCCAAACTGGTCGAAGCGATTGCCCGTCCGTCGGAAGAGAGCGACAAGGCGGCGCAAGCCCAACGAATCCAGCGATTAAAGGATATGGTTTCGAAGGGAAGTTACGAACAGCGGTTACTCGCGGTGAAAGCGTTATCTCGCACGGGCGACATGAACCATGTTCCCTTGCTGTTATACGCCCTCACGGATCCTGATCCACGCGTCGTGGATGCTGCAGACACCGGGTTGCGTTTTTTAAGCCGCAAGTTGGGAGGTTTCGGTTCCCCGGATCCCAGCAAACCAGAGCAGATGGAGAAACTCCGTCTGCAGTGGAAAGACTGGTACTTGGCTATTCGGCCCGAGGCCGAACTCTTGGAATAGGTCTTCGCATGCCCGCGTACCTTGTGACCGGCGGTGCCGGTTTTCTTGGCGCTAACCTTGTGCGCGCGATTCTCAAAGAGCCGGCGCTCCGTGATGGCGCGGTGGTGGTCTTGGATGACCTGTCCGGCGGCTTTCAAGAAAACGTGCCCCAGGATCCTCGCGTTACGTTCGTTCATGGAAGCATCAACGATGCAAAACTGATTGAACGTTTGTTTCATCAGTACCGTTTTCGGTATGTGTACCATTTGGCGGCCTACGCCGCCGAGGGGCTCAGTCACTTCATCCGTCGATTCAATTACACCAACAATTTGTTGGGGAGCATGAATCTGATTAATGCGGCGGTGAATTATGAAACGGAATGCTTTGTGTTCACCAGCTCCATCGCGGTTTACGGATCGGCTCAGACGCCGATGACCGAGGAAACAACGCCGCAGCCAGAAGATCCGTATGGCATCGCCAAGTACGCCGTCGAACTGGACCTTCACTCGGCCCATGAAATGTTCGGACTCAACTATGTGATTTTTCGCCCCCACAATGTTTATGGCGAATTGCAGAACATCGGCGATAAGTATCGCAACGTCGTGGGCATTTTTATGAACCGGCTTCTCCAGGGCCAGCCGATGCCGATTTTCGGCGACGGCGAACAACAGCGAGCTTTTACCTATGTGCAAGATATTGCGTCCATCATGGCGAGCTCGCCGCTGAACGGCGCGGCGCAGAACGACGTGTTTAACCTTGGCGCAGACCAGCCTTGTACTGTGAACGAACTGGCGCGACTCACGGCGGCGGCGCTCGGTCTGCCGGCTCATGTTGAATATTTGCCACCACGCAACGAAGTGCGAACGGCCTTTGCAAAACACTCGAAAATTCGCAACGTCTTTGGGGCCTCTCCCGAGACGCCGCTTGCAGAGGGATTACAACAGATGGCGTCCTGGGTGCGAGGTGCGGGAGTTCGTCAGGGTAAAAATTTCTCGGCGATTGAGATCCCCAAGAACTTGCCTGAATCATGGCGGTAGCATTCAAGTGCGTTTGCGAGCGACGCGCGTGAAATAGTCGAACCTGGGACAACAAGATTTGCTTGTTTTTGCGTTACATTCCAGGGGACTGTACTCGCCAGCGAAGGATCACGGGACAACAATTTCTATCGCGAACTGCTATGAGATTCGCGACGCTCCGACCTGGCGGGCCGTTTCCAGTGCCGCAATCAGCCGTGGAATGTTGGCTTCAATGGAATAGTGTTCTTTGACGGTTTGTCGGGCGGCGTCCCCTATTCGCTCGCGCAGGGATGCATCGTTAATTAACTGCAGTAACAACGATTCCCAATCCTCGGCGTGGTGAGCCAAGAAGCCGTTGACGCCGTGCGTTACGATATCGGCATTCACGCCAACGGGCGAGGCGACAGCCGGGATGCCAATCGCCATGTACTGAATTAATTTCAGGCCGCACTTGTACTTGTCCCATTCGCGGTCAGAAAAGAGGGGCATTATTCCTACGTCAAACCGACCCAGTTCCGTCACCTCGGTCGCGCCCTGCCAACGGACAAACCGAACCTCGACTCCGCTCAAGTCAATTGTGCGAAGGGGGCCTTCGTCTGATGCGATCACGCGAAGTTCGAACTTCGCACGTTGTGCAAGATTGCGCAAGGCGGGCGCCGCGACCTGAAGGTATTCCAAATTTCCCGTGGTGCCAATCCAACCGATGACGACTTGACTGCCGGTCGGGGATGCCGCGCCTTTCTGTGGATAGTCGTCTAACTCGACACAAGTGGGAATGACGGCGAGATTCGAATTCAACGGACGAAACTTCTCCTCAAGCAACCGATTTCCCACGATGAAGAAATCGCATAGTTGCGCCAGTTGTTCAAATTTTTGCGGAAAACGCAGGAAGACCGCGTCGTCGAGATCGAGTACGAGGGCTGGGGCCGCGCGGCGAAACCGGCGTTCGAAACAAACCGAAGGATCATCAAACAGCTCGCGATCAATCACAATCACATCGTAGCGACGAAATCTTGCCTCAAGCAAATGTACGCGGCGCACCAGGCGTTTGAGCATTTGACTCGGCCGAAACCCAAGCCACGAAATGTAGTCGTACTTTTGCGGAAAACTGCCGGCGACGCGGCAAACGTGTCCCATGGCGCGAAGCCGCGGGATGTAGGGTAGGACACGAAATCGGGACGAAGGGACGCGATCTCCCGAGTGCAGAAACATGATCCGCATGGGTTGACTCTTACGATGCTTCAGGACGGCGGGTTACTACGGTCAAACGTCCGCCCTGCCGCATCAGGGCCAATAGTTTGGCAAATGGCGCCAGCGCCAGTTGTACGCCAAGACTCGGTTGATCGGGAAAACGAATCAAGCGCGTTGCCAGCGGGCTCTGCGGACGGAGAGCCTGCCATACAAAACCCAAACTGCCGACAACGTAGAGCAAACTTCGTTGGTGAACGAATCTCGGTTGCTCAAACCCAAGATGGCTAAGTAAGTTCGTAAGACTTCGCGGCGTGAAATGATGCAAATGACGCGGGAGATCCAATGCATACCAGTATTGCCGGAACACGTGCGGCTCCCAACAACCAAAATTGGGAACGCTAAACACGAACCACCCGCCCGGTTTTAAAACACGATGAACTTCGCCCAACGTGAACTTGGGGTCACGCAAATGTTCGACCACCATCCAAGCGAACACGGCATCGAATGCAGCGTCAGGAAAGGCGGCCGTTTCCAGCGTGCCTGTATGTACGGCGAGGCCTCGCTTTCTTGCCCGACTTGCTGGTTCGGCGACCAATTCCACGCCGTTGACCTTCCATCCCATCTCTCGCAAGCGAATCAAAAAATCGCCACTGGCGCATCCCAGTTCTAGGGCCTGTTTTTCAGTGTTGAGGATTGGCGGGATGAACTCGGCCTTTTTGTCCTCCAACCAGTAATAGAGGCCACGCAGTCCTGGAACCGACTTTACCAATCGAGACAAATACCAAGGGCGCCGGGCTAGTGGCGCCGGTTCGGACTCGCATGGCGTCGCTTCATCGGATTGATGCGGCGCGTACTGTTGGGGGTAGCATAACGCTACCGTTTCCGCGGTGGGCCGAGGGTTCATATATACATGACGACAGCTACGGCAGCGCGCCAGGTGGAACAAACCGGACACGCCATAATGTAAGTCACGCCCGGCGCGATAGGGTGTTGCATCCGTTGCGCCACACAACGGACAAGCTGTCGGTTCGAGCTGCACTTGGGGATTCGTCGAATCATCCATCATCAGTGACCCGACCTGGTTTTAGGATCTTCGAATAACGCTTGTCGCGTTGGCGGCGGACTTGCGCACCGTTGCACCCACACCCGAAAGCGTTTTCCGAGCAAACTCGTCTCGGAAAATATAAAGTATGAGGACATACACAACGAATCCTACGGCGGCTCCGAGAAAAGTGGCCAACGGGATCGTCGATTGTGCGACCGGCCAGCTCGCCGCGACGGCGGTGAGCGTCGCAACCAAGGCGCGAGCAAAGCAAAAGGTTAAACCCTGGAAAAGCGGACCCGGCAAACGCATGCGGAGTCCAATCAGTAAACATGTCGCCGAAAGCAAATAATAAGCAGAGGTCATTCCTGCCAGCGCCGATGCGTGCCACGACGACGTGAATTCGAATTTCGCCGCCGTGCCAAGCGTAAAGGCCGCGGCGCCAATCCATGTTGGCGTACGTACGTCCCCCAAGGCGTAGTAGGCGCGGGCGGCAAGTTCGCCAACTCCAGCAGCGCCCATGAAGCCAATGTAGAGCACGAGCAATCGAGCGACGGCTTGAGTATCCGTTGTGGTAAATGCGCCTCGCTGTAACAGGTCGCGCACGATCGGTTCATGGTACGCCAACATAGCGCCAAATAACGGCGTGAGCACGACGCACAAAAACCGCCACCCATGCGCCAGTTCGAGCGCCATGTTTTTGTGGTCGCCTGCCGCGGCATACCGGGCGATCGCTGGGAATGCTACGACCGCAAGACCGCTCGAGGCGATTGTGCTGAGGGAGGTCGCCAATCGCGAAGCGTAGCTGAGATGTGAAATACTCCCATCCGACAGGTAAGACGCCAAGTGTCGATCAATCAGAGGGTCGAGCCGAAGGTACGCGGCGCCCAAAACCAACGGGAGCAACAACCGCCCCACTCGCCCTAAAATCGGAGGCGCCTTTGTCCCTTGCGACGAGATCCGTAGAGGAAATCGCCATGCCAACAACACAACGCCTATGACGCCGCCAAGAATCATGCCCCAGGCAACACGCCAAATGCCTAACTGTGGAAATGCCCAAATGGTCAGGACGGTGGCCACCGGCGCCAAGACGCCGCACCAGGCAGGAAATAAAAACCATTGGCGACAATGATACGATCCGTAAAAAAACGTAATTGCCGCGTTAATTGGCGTCAGCCAACAAAGGAGACGTAAGAGCGCGGCGGTTAACCCTTGCTGTTCACTCGGAAACTCCGAATACATCAGCCGCACCAAGGGGTCCGCCAAGGCGAGTGTAACGAGGGCCAGTGCTCCGGTCGCGCCGAAGACTATCCAACCAACCCGGGTAAGCATGGTTTCGGCTGCCCACGCTCCATGCAATTCTCGTTGTTCGTTATATAGTGGAACCAAGATATGGCCAAGCGAACCCGTGAGCACGGCGCTCAAAACCAAAGGTATCGCCTGCGCCGCCATAAAGGCGTCAAGTTCGCGTGAGGCTCCAAAGTATCGGGCTAACACCACTTGCAGTACGAAAAGCACCACCAACTGGCCAAACGAAAGCGCCGTCACGAACGAGATCGAGCGTAGCGACACGCCTGAAGGCGTGTCGGATGGAGCATTGTCGGTCACGGTAATGGCACAGGGGTGTTTTCAATCTACGGTCAAGAGTCCTTGGCTCCATCGTACTTGGCAGGTACGATTCTCGGGAGGTCACGTTGGTACATCAGGACACGCATGTGCGGCATTGCTGGCTGTTACGATCTTGCACGACAAACCTCCGCCGATGAGTTGAGGGCGCAGGCCGCACAAATGATCGCGCCATTGCGACATCGCGGTCCCGATGAAGAGGGCGTTTGGGCAGACTCTCACGCCGGAATCGCGTTGGGGCATCGGCGGCTATCAATTCTTGATCTGTCGTCGGCAGGGAGCCAGCCGATGCACTCGTCCTGTGGACGCTACGTGCTCGCGTACAACGGGGAAATCTACAATTACCAGGAGCTTCGCGCCTTGCTCGAAGCCGACGGCGCGTCCTTTCGAGGACATTCGGATACGGAGGTGCTACTTGAGGCAATCGCGGCTTGGGGCGCGCCGCGGGCCCTTGAACAACTCAACGGCATGTTTGCGTTCGCCCTGTGGGACTCGCAACAACGCGCGTTGACCCTTGCGCGTGACCACGTGGGGATCAAACCGCTTTATTATGGCTGGTTGGGCTCGCACTTTCTTTTTGGATCTGAGCTGACGGCTTTGCGGCGACATCCTGCGTTTCGTTCCGATATTGATCGTGACGCCCTGGCGCTCTTTTTTGAGTACGGATACATACCGGCCCCGTGCAGCATCTTTCGCGAGGCGCGTAAGCTTGCACCTGGCGCGTGGCTACGAGTTGGCCCGGAAGACTCTTATCGCTCCTCACCCGTGCCGTACTGGAAGCTTAGCGATGTTGTGACCAACCGCTGCGATCGCCAGTTTTCAGGAACGCGCGAGGATGCGAACCTGGCCTTAGAAGATTTATTGCAAGATGCGGTTCGCCGCCAACTGGTTGCCGATGTTCCCGTGGGCGTGTTTCTTTCCGGTGGAATTGATTCTTCGCTCGTCACCGCGATGGCGCAGCGGGCGGCCGATCACCCAGTCCACGCATTCACGATCGGTTTTGAGGCGGCAGACTACGACGAGTCCGTCTATGCGCGGCCGATCGCGTCCCATCTGAAAGTTGAGCATCACGTGCAAATGGTCGATGCCCAACAAGCGCGCGAGGTGATCCCTCGCCTCCCCTCGATGTACGATGAGCCGTTCGCCGATTCTTCGCAAATCCCGACCTTTCTAGTTTCGCAACTGGCGCGACGCCACGTAACGGTCTGCCTTTCCGGAGACGGAGGTGACGAGTTATTTTGTGGGTATCCGCGGTATTCCGACGTGGCGCGCGTCCGACGGAAGATCGCTTGGCTGCCGCGTCCGCTACGGCGAAGCGTAACCCAGTTCTACGATCGTTGGGCCCGATCACTCCGGGGTCGGACCGAACCGGGATTAGCCGCGCGTGTGGGCGCTACGCGCCATGACTTGGAGCTTTACCGCGAGTTGCAAGAACATTGGTCGAAAACGTTAGGTGTTGTGATCGAGGGAGAAGCTTCACGCGCCGCGTTTCGACCCCGCGACTTTTGGATCGAACAAGGAAGCACCACGAATGACTACATTGAAAGTATGATGGCCTATGACACCGTAACGTATCTGCCAGATGACATCTTGACGAAAGTCGACCGGGCCAGCATGGCGGTGAGCTTGGAAGTGCGCGTACCGGTGCTCGACCATCGAATCATTGAATTCGCCTGGTTAATGCCGCTTGCGTGGAAACGCTTTGATGGCCTAGGAAAATCTCCCTTACGCGAACTACTTGCCCGACAGGTTCCTAAACACCTGTTTAATCGACCGAAAATGGGCTTTGGCGTGCCGATTGGCGCGTGGCTGCGCGGCCCTCTGCGCGATTGGGCGGAAGCGTTGCTTGATGAGCGTCGTTTAATCCAGGCGGGCTGGTTGAACGCAGCACCTGTTCGCCAGAAATGGGAAGAGCATCTTGCCGGGGCGCGCGACTGGCAATACCTTTTGTGGGACGTACTGATGTTTCAAGCTTGGCTTCAGGAAAACGCATGACGGCGCGTCGCGTGCTGCTGGCGATCGGAAGCATGGGAGGCGGCGGGAGCGAGCGGCAATTGCTCAGCGCTTTGGAGCATCTCGACCGCAAGCGATTCGCGCCCGAGCTCTACGTGATTTATCCGGGCGGTGAACTGTTTGAGAAAGTTCCTGCCGACGTACCCGTTCATATCTTCTCGCAACGTTGTGCGATCACCGGTTGGAGCGCGCCAGGCGCGGTTCATCGTGCTCGGGCTCGTGATATGGCCCATGTGCTGCGCGAGCGAAGCATCGACGTGGTGTATGACCGCACGTTCCACATGACGTTAACCACCGCCGGGGCGACCCAAGTGAGGCCCACGCCGCGTGTGTCGGTCATTGTGAGCGACCCTCAACATGACTTGGAGGCCAACTTGCGAAGATTCCGTCCGGTCAAGCGCTGGCTGCTTCGCCGCGCCTATCGTGAGGCGGATGTGGTGGGAACCGTATCGGACTGTGTCAGGGCGCGCGCCATCGACTATTACCATTTGTACGCCGATAAAGTTCAAACGCTATATAACTTTTTTGATGTTCATCAATTGGATACGCTGGCGCGAGCCCGAGCGCCGGACAACTTGGCTCGTCGCGAAGGACGCTTCCGCATCGTGGCGGTGGGACGCTTGCACCCTGACAAGGGTTTTGATGTTTTAGTCGAAGCGCTGCGCCTTGTTATTTACAAATGCGGTCAGGGGCGGGTGGAATTGGTCATCCTCGGATCCGGCGTGGGGGAAGCCGCGTTGCGTCGCCAGATTCACGCTGCCGGTCTGGAGGATCATGTCCAGCTAGCGGGATATCAAGCGAATCCTTTGCCCATCGTGCGCGAGGCGGACTTATTTTGTCTTCCCTCACGCTTTGAAGGTATGCCGAACGCTCTGGTTGAGGCGCTTTGGTGTGGCGTTCCCGTCGTGGCAAGTGACTGCTATTGCGGGCCCCGAGAGATTCTTCAAGACGGCCGACTGGGCTGCTTGGTTCCCACGGGCGACGCGCAACAACTGGCTGCGGCGATTGACGACGCGGTGCTTCACCCCGCAACGTGGCGCAGCAAGTCCGTCGAGGCCCGCGACTATATTCAATCAACCTTTGCGGTTCAGGCAGGCATTGACCGCGTGATGCATGTCCTGGATGATGCGATCGAACGGTTTCGCCGCCGAACTTAGGAAGCTCCGATGTCGTCTCCTACTGCAGCATTTCTTCTTGCCGATCCAATAGGCCGTTATCCTGCGGCGACGGTAGCTTGTTTTGATCCGACAGCAGGCGACCTTCCGCGACGTCGGTTGAACCATTCTCGCCACATCACCTTTTTAGAACGTTTAGCGGCGGCTGGAGCGCCGGCGGCCCTTATTGCCGCCTCCACAGGACAGGGCCATTTGCGCACACCACAGGAGCTTGAGGAATGGTTTGAGTCGGCCGGGCAGGCCAATCTTGGAGCCATGGTGAAAATGGCGCTGCTTCGCCCGGAAGACGGCGTTGAAGCAAATCGCCGTATGCTAAGACTCCTGGCCGATCTGGGTTACCCCGTCGTATTTGTTCGGCCGGGAACGGATTTGCGTCCAAACGCTTCGGCTGAGGCTGTGGCGGCCAACTTGAAACCCATCGTGGCCGAGGCCGCACAGCTTGGGCTGGCGGTCGGGTTGTACTCGATTCCTGACGTGAGCGGTCTTCCCCTTACATGCGATGCCGCGGCTTTGGTGCTCGAGGGACCCGGAGGAGACCATGTAGTCGCCATCAAAGTCACGGAAGTAGATTACAACGCCAGTACGCGCTGTTTCCTTAACGATACACGCTTGGCCCATGTCAAGATTGTTCAGGGCTGGGACACGCACCTTGCCCAAGCGCTTCGCGATGGTCCGAAGTATGACGTTCAGGGACGGCAACGTTGCGGTGTGACGTCAGGGCCAATGTCGTTCGCTGTGCATCAATATCTCCATATTCTTCGCTCCGCTGAGCAGCAAGACTGGACCGAGGTTGCTTTAGCGCAAGAGGCGGTAACCGCGTTGTTTGTCTCAATGCAGGACAATCCGCGACGCTTTGCCGATTTGCAGCGCGCCAAGTTCATTATGGGATTGGGGCACCCTGTGACGTCGGAAGTTACGCTTGATCAGGCCGAACGTGTCCTTACGGCGTTGCGTTCGTTACCTCGGCAAGACGACCGCGCTCGCTTGGCGCGAAGCTTGGACCTGATGAACGACGGCCCATTCCATACCGAACTGGCTAGGCTTTCGCTGGAATAATGGGTATCGTCGCTCGCAAAGTCGCCTGTCGTAGAAATTGACGTGAGGATGGGAATCGTCGATACTACGTAGATTCCCCGTCTTGGCGTTGCGCCCACGCGAAAGCGTGCCTGCCGTTGAAAAGATCACCGGAAGATTTCGTTTTTCGGCGCCCTCCCAAGTACTTCACATCCGCTGGTTAAACCGATGGAT
The DNA here is from genome assembly GCA_963204915.1 of Planctomycetota bacterium. Classification (GTDB taxonomy): domain Bacteria; phylum Planctomycetota; class Planctomycetia; order Pirellulales; family Pirellulaceae; genus JAHWKS01. The sequence continues at coordinate 58,334 of CAUJHS010000049.1, forward strand.
TTGTCAGCTCTGCTTCGTGCGCTCGGCTTCGTTGTAACCGCCCTCGTCATGAGCGAGGCTATTTTACATGCCGAAGACCCAGCGCCGCAGATTATCGATTTTAATCGTGATATTCGCGCGATCCTTTCCAACAATTGCTTTCAGTGCCATGGCCCCGATGAAAACGAACGCCAAGCCGATTTGCGATTGGACACGGAAGCCGGGGCATTTGCCGACCTGGGCGGTCGAGCAGCTGTTGTGCCGCGCAAGCCGGAAGAAAGTGAGTTGATTCGCCGCGTCACAACGCGCGACGAAGCGGAATTGATGCCTCCGGCCGACTCGGGCAAGAAACTTTCGCCCGGCGACATTGAGCTACTCACGGAATGGGTGCGCCAGGGTGCTCCCTTTGCGCGTCACTGGTCGTACGTAAAGCCCCAGCGTTCGCCGCTGCCTGCCGTACACCAACAAGCATGGGTTCGCAATGCGGTCGATCAATTCATCCTTGCGCGATTGGAGCGTGAGCAACTCGAGCCTTCGCAAGAAGCCGACCGCCATGCCTTGGTGCGACGTGTGACGCTGGATCTAACGGGACTACCGCCAACGTGGGAGGAAGCCCTGCAATTTGTCAACGATGCAAGTCCCGACGCGTACGAACGGCTTGTGGATCGGTTGCTGGCGTCGCCCGCGTTCGGCGAACATTGGGCCCGGATGTGGCTAGACCTCGCGCGATATGCGGACTCGGCGGGATATGCCGATGACCCGCCCCGCACAATCTGGGCGTACCGCGATTACGTGATCAACTCGTTTAACGCCAACAAGCCCTTCGATCAGTTTACCCTTGAGCAAATCGCGGGCGATCTGTTGCCGCAGCCTACTGAGGAGCACTTGATCGCCACCGCGTTTCATCGCAACACGTTGACCAATAACGAAGGGGGCACGAATGATGAAGAGTTTCGCAACGTGGCGATTGTGGACCGCGTGAATACGACCATGGCGGTATGGATGGGCGCAACGATGGCCTGTGCGCAATGTCACTCGCACAAGTACGATCCCATCACTCAAGAAGAGTACTTTCGCTTCTTCGCCTTTTTCAACAATACCCAAGATGCGGACCAGCGTGACGAAAGCCCGTTGCTGCATATTTTCACGGAAGAACAACAGCGGCAAATGGAGCAATGGCGCATCGAGATCAAGGAGTTGGAAAACATCACGCACACGCTGACCCCTGCCTTGGCCGAGGCTCAGACGCGTTGGGAAAACGCGATGGCGACGCCGTTGGCGTGGACGATGCTTCATCCGGCAGAAGTGAAAACCCAATCGGGCGTGAAAGGAGCCAGATCCGAGCACGGAGCGGTATTCATCCCAACTGTGGATAAAACGGACTCAATCACACTGAATATCCCGCTTGAGAAGCAAAAGTTGTCGGCGCTTCGGCTTGAGGCCCTACCGCATGAGGCGTTGCCGGGCGGTGGTCCAGGTCATGCGGGCGGAAACTTTGTGCTGACGGATGTCCGCGTCTCGCTTACTCCTGCCAGCGGCGGACAACCCGCTGGACGTTACGTTCGCATCGAGTTGCCGGGAATGCAGAAGATTCTTTCCTTGGCCGAAGTTCAAGTATTTCACGGCGAAGAAAATCTGGGGCGACAAGGCAAAGCGACTCAAAGTAGCGTCGCTTTTGATGGTCCCGCCGTCCTGGCGATTGATGGTAATACGAACGGACAGTATTTCGAGGGGAAGTCGACCACGCATACGGCCGTGTCGGACGATCCGTGGTGGGAAGTCGATCTGGGCGGCGAACAAGCCATCGATCGCATCGTTGTTTGGAATCGAACTGATAATAATCTTGAATCGCGGTTAAGCAACTTCCGCATTATCGTTCTGAACAACGCCCGAGAAACGGTTTGGGAGCAGAACGTTAAGCAGCCGCCCGATCCCAGCACGGAACTCTCTTTGAGCGGCGCCAAGACCTTGACGCTTGCCGCAGCGTATGCGGACTTCGAACAATCGGGTTTTCCCGCCGCAAGTGTTATTAGCAATAAGGAGCCATCAAGTCAGGGGTGGGCGATTGGCTCAGCAGTCGGCAAGCCGCATGAACTGACGTTGCTACTCGATAAACCCTACGACGTCGAACATGGCGATGTGTTATCGGTTCAGCTGGCGTTCGCATCGCCTCATGAGAATCATGTTTTGGGACATTTTCGCATTTCCGTTACGAACGACACTCGCGCTATTGAGGTTGCGAAATTGCCGCCGGCGATCGTTGCGATTCAAAGAACGAATCCGGAATCACGCACCGAAGCGCAACGTATGGAGCTTTCCAAGTACTTTCTTAGCGTGGCGTCCGAACTGCAACCGGAACGTACGCGGCGAGATGCTTTGAAAAAGCAACTGGCGGAAATCAAGCCAGCAACAACGGTTCCGATCATGCGCGAGTTATCGACCACGGAACGTCGCAAGACGCAAATCCAATTCCGTGGCAACTTTATGGATCTGGGCAATGAAGTGTATCCTGGCGTTCCCGCGGCGTTTCCTCCACTGGCTGAGGGCGCAACGCCGGATCGGCTGGCGGTGGCCCGCTGGCTAGTTGACCCTGAGAACCCGCTTACGGCCCGAGTTATCGTGAATCGATACTGGGAGCAACTTTTCGGGATGGGGCTGGTTCGTACAAGCGAGGAGTTTGGTTCCCAGGGTGAAGCGCCGTCGCATCCGGAATTGCTTGACTGGTTGGCGACGGAGTTTCAGGGCGCCTCATGGGACACGAAAGCGCTCCTGCGGTTGCTGGTTACTTCGGCAACCTATCGTCAATCGTCGCGCGTGACGCCCGAGTTGCTCGAACGCGACCCTGATAATCGTTTACTTGCGCGAGGACCGCGTTTTCGTTTATCGGCTGAAATGGTGCGCGACCAAGCGCTTGCAACGGCGGGCTTACTTAGCCGAAAAATGCATGGTCCGTCGGTGCAGCCTCCGCGGCCCGTGTTAGGGCTCAGTGCCGCCTTTGGCGGATCGACCGATTGGAAAACAAGCGCCGGCGATGATCGATTCCGACGCGGGCTGTATACCGAATGGAGACGTTCGCTGCCATACCCGTCGATGGACGCCTTTGACGCACCTAGCCGCGAGGTTTGCACCCTGAATCGGTCGCGTACCAATACGCCATTGCAAGCATTGGTAACGATGAACGACCCCGTGTACATCGAGGCCGCCCAAGCGTTCGCACGACGCATTTTGGAAGCGAACGATTCAACGCCGGATCGCGCGTCGTATGCCTTCCGGTTGTGTTTGACGCGTGAACCGTCTTCAGCGGAACTTGATCGGCTGATCAAACTGTACGAAGACGTCTATGCGCAGTACGCCCAGATGCCTGAGCAGGCGTCCAAAATGGCGACGGTTCCTTTAGGGCCTGCTCCGGCCGACGCCGACGTTGCGCAACTTGCGGCCTGGACCGTGTTGGGAAATGTATTGCTCAACCTGGACGAGGCTTTGATGAAGCGCTGATGCGCTCAACTTGCATCCGGTACGATAACGATCGTAAGTCGCCCATAGAAAACAGAAGGCACCCATGCACCCGCAAATGGAATTCTTGCAAACCGCCACACGTCGGCAATTTCTCCGTCGATGCCAGGTAGGGTTAGGCGCCTTGGCGTTAAGTTCAATCTCGGTTGGGAATTCGTCTGCGGCGCAAACGCGAGTGATCGACCCACTGGCGCCCAAATTGCCGCACTTCGAGCCCAAGGCGAAACGCATTATCTATTTGCATTTGGAGGGGTCTCCACCCCACCTGGACTTATACGACTATAAGCCCGAGTTAGTCAAATACAACGGGCAGGATTGTCCCGAACAGTTCCTGAAAGGGAAACGATTCGCTTTTACGTCCGGCACGCCGAAATTGCTAGGAACCCCGCGCTCGTTTTCTCAGCATGGCGAAGGCGGGGTGTGGCTCTCCGACGCGGTGCCCAACTTTCACAACGTGGCGGACGAATTGTGTGTCATTCGCTCGATGCACACCGATCAATTCAATCATGCGCCTGCACAACTCCTGCTTTACACGGGGTCGCCGCGTCAGGGTCGGCCGTCGCTCGGAGCTTGGGTGACCTATGGTTTAGGCTCGGAAAGCGAAAACTTGCCGGGTTTTGTAGTGCTGATTTCCAGCGGCGTTCAGCCTAGCAGCGGAAAAAACTCCTGGGGGAGCGGTTTTTTGCCCTCGGTTTATCAGGGGGTGCAATGCCGCTCCAAGGGCGATCCCGTCCTCTACGTATCGAATCCTGAGGGCATGGACCGTACGATGCGTCGCCAAACGCTCGATGCGCTGCGAGATTTGAACGAAATCCAAGCCGCCGAGTTAGGCCACCCCGAGACGTTGACTCGCATAGCCCAATACGAACTAGCTTACCGGATGCAGATTTCGGCGCCGGAGGTGATGGACATCACGCAGGAGTCGCAAGCTACGCTGGAAGCCTATGGCGCAAAACCCGGTGAAGCGAGCTTCGCCAACAACTGTCTTCTCGCGCGGCGACTCGTGGAGCAAGGGGTGCGTTATGTCCAACTATTCGATTGGGGTTGGGATTTCCACGGCACCGGCCCGAATGAAGACATTCGCGATGGTCTTACGAAAAAGTGCGCCACGATGGACAAACCCGTCGCGGCACTGATTCAAGACCTCAAGCAGCGTGGGCTGCTGGACGAAACACTCATCATTTGCGGAGGAGAGTTTGGCCGAACCCCCTTCCGCGAGGGACGCACGGCAAGCGGCGCCATTCTCGGACGGGATCATTTCCCCGATTGTTACAGCATGTGGCTGGCGGGCGGCGGCATTCGTGGCGGTATGATGCATGGCGAATCGGACGAACTCGGGTTCTCCATCGCCCGCGATCCGGTTCATGTCCATGACTTACAAGCCACGATCCTGCACCTGTTGGGCTTTAACCACGAACGTCTCACGTTCCGCTTTCAAGGACGCGACTACCGGTTGACCGACGTCCACGGTAAGGTGGTCAAAGAAATTCTCGCGTGACGGGACAAGGATACACGACCCCAGGCTAGGCGATTAGCCAAATCTTTAGCCAATCGCCAACCTACGTCGACCAACGCCAAGTTGACGGTCAACGGCGAGCCTAGTTCGGGACCGCCGCAGCAATGCCCAAATGTTCGTGCAGGGCGGAGATGGCGCGATCGCGAATTTCTTCTGGGGCTCCTGCGGCGGGAATTCTTACAATTTTTCCCGTCCGAGTGTAGAAATCAATCAAAGGGCGAGTTTCTTCTTCGTATACGTGCATACGCACACGAATCGCCTCGGGACGATCATCGTCGCGCAATATCAGGCGACCGCCACATTGGTCGCAAATGTCGGGAATGGCCGGTGGACGCGCGGTGACGTGGAACACCGCACGGCATCCAGAGCACGTCCGGCGACCGCTCAAGCGCGCGACAATTTCCTCCAACGGAAGTTCAAAGCAAAGAACAGCGTCGAGCGTGATGTCCAACTCGGCGAGCATTTCGTCCAGCGCTTCGGCTTGACGCACTGTTCGGGGGAAGCCGTCCAGTAGGAATCCCCCTTGGCAGCGCAAACACTCGCCCCGCTCGCGCACCATGGCTAAGACGACTTCATCGGAAACAAGCTGTCCGGCCTTCATTGCCTTGAGAGCCGATTTCATTGCAGGCGATACCGTTCCGTCGCATTTCGCGGCGCGAAACAAATCGCCCGTTGATAGATGGCAGGTTCGGAGCGTTTCGCAAAGGAGCAACGCTTGCGTGCCTTTGCCAACTCCAGGCGGACCGAGAAGAACCAATCGGTAGGGGTGATCCCTTGGGGGAGGGACAGGGTCGCAAGGAACCTCGCCGGCGGAAAACCAGCCGGCGCGTGTCGGATGCCCACTCATGACCGTCTCCTCGTAAACGCCACCCGTACCTAATCACGAACCTGTTTCATGTTGCCGGTTCGAGGATTGGGATCGAGTGAGCGACTCTAAGAGTGTGTGATTTTCAACGAAGAAAAACGACCAAATGCTCCATCATGACGCAATGCCTGGGAGTGCGTCGGCAACTATCACAGAGAGTGATGATCCAGAATGTCAGTTGGTTCATACCTCTGTTGGTAGCCAAAACCATGTTGGACTGCCGAACTATTTATAACCAGTATTGCTGTTGCTATGCAACTAGCTTTTCACCCCGCGTGTGTACTGGCATGTTCTAAGTTGTTTTTTCGCTGGGGCTTATGACCGAGGTTACGCCGGTGGTGCGGCATGAACTCGCATATACTTCATGAACGATAGGGGCGTCGCTGAGTCTCGATGTTCAAGTGGGACCTCTGAAAGTGCAACGCCTGATACGGCTTCGTGCCCGAAGCAAAACGTCACTGCGAGGGCAACGCGAGCGCATCTTGACCTAACGTGACGATGGTGAAGTTTTGTGGCGGATTCGCCGCAAGATAGGCATTGATTTGGTCCACGGTCAGTGCGTCGATAATCTGCTCAACTTCGTCGAGCGTTTGTACACGTCCAAGGTAATACCAATCGCCCGCGTTGCTCGCAGCGCGCGCCGGGCTGGACTCTTGTTGCATCACCAGGCCCGATTTGATTCGGACTTTGACCCGTTGCAGTTCGTCGTGTCGAATTCCGTCACGCAGCTTAACCAGTTCGGCCACCATGACATCGAGCGTTTGTTGAGCCCGGTCAGCGCCAGTTCCGGCGTAACAGATGACGGCGCCATAGTTTTGCGTCGACGCATTCGACGCCCACACGGCGTAACTCAAACCGCGATTCTCGCGCACCTCGGTGAAAAACCGAGAACTCATGCCATCGCTGAGAACGCCCACGGCCGCCCTGGCGAGGAAGTAATCGGGGTGTGCATACGGCACGCTGTCGTAGGCAATGCCAATATGCGTTTGCGCCGAAGAGTGGGCGATGTGCTCGTGACCACGCGCCGCCGGCGTTTCGACCCAGGCCGATACGGGCTGCGGAACCCAATCGCCAAATAGGTCTTCCACCGTGGTCCTCAGCGCGTTCCAGTCGATCTTGCCGGCCACGCTCAAGATGGCGCCGTCGGGCTGGAAGTATCGCTCAAAAAAACCACGCACATCGTCCAACGACATCGCCGAGAGCGACTCTTTTGTCCCCTGTCGCGCCCGGCCAAAGGGATCAGGATACTGGCGGCGCCGAAGTTCTTGAATTACACGAGTGTATAAATCATCCTCCACCGCGCGAACTTCCTGAAGGCACACTTGTCGCGCGTCGTCGAACTGGTCCTCGGGCAAGTGGGGTCTGCGGACCAGATCGGCGAAAATGCTCAAAGCCGTAGGCAGGTTTTCCGCGAGCAGGGCGCCGCCGAAATTCGTATGGGCATGCGAAATGGACGAAGACCAATCGACGCCGCGACGCTCCAAATCGTCCACGAACTGCCGACTGGTTCGTTCGCCGCAACCGCGCTGCAGCATTTCGCAAGTGAGATTGGCCAGACCGAGCTGGTCCGCGGGATCCCAGGCATAGCCGGCAGGCGTGACCAACGAGAACGCCGCAGACTCGAGCCAACCCATAGGTTCGGCCAACAGCGTCAGTCCATTCTCCAAACGATGCACCAAGATCGACTTATTCAACGGAATTCCTGCGAAAAACGGCTAGGGATAAGGAACAATGCGGAGTGTAAGCTTGCCAAACTTTGTATCAGTAGACCGCCGTAGCGCAACGTTCACAAGAGGCGTTGTCGATCGGCTAACCCCTCCAAAGCAAGTTGTAAATCGCTTAACGCACCGTGAGTTTCACACCAGTCGACAACCTGGCGGCACCGCTCCGAGCGCGATAAGCAAAGTGACGGCATCTCCTCCCACGGCAGGTTCAATGTGTAGGCGAGGGTGTCCAAATGGTAGGCGGGGCGCGTTTCCTCGATTCGCTTTTGGAGGGCCTCACGTTCGGGCGTTACCTGAGCGTACACCAACTCCCCATAACGCCGCCAATCTTGGTTCTCCCACTTTTTTTCTTGCGGCGGAGCGCAGCGTGTCGGAATGAGGTTTGGATCTTCCTCGTTGGCGATGGTTTGCGCCACGGCTTCGTCCAACTGCCGCACCCACGCCACGGCGCCGTCATGCGGTCGACGGTTAGGTTCAGGATCGAGCGCCTGTGCTAAGTGCGCTGCTTCGCGTAAGTTCAAACTTGAGGGGGAATTCCCACGGTCGACCGCGTCCAAATATCGCCCCGGCGTTAACCCTGTTACGAGTCGCAGATAGCTGGCCGCCAAGCAATAAAGATCGTTCGTTGCGTGGGATTCGCCGCGTTGTTGCATCTCGGGCGGCCAGTAATTGTCGGTCCCGACAAACGTGCCGCAGTAAGTGGAAAGTCCCACCTGTTTCGCGAGGCCCAAGTCGCAAAGTCTTGCTGTATCGCCATCCAACAAGATATTTTCCGGCTTCACGTCACGATGATGAAAGCCGTGGTCATTCAGCAAGTCGATGGTCCGGGCGACTTGTTTCAGATAATCGAGGAGCTTTTTGCGTTTCTCTGGGTTGGTTTCACCCCGCCACCACGTAAAGAGATTCGCCGTGGCCAGTTGCCAGATCGTGGCGTAATAGTGCGTATATGCGTGCTCGCCGACGGTCAATCGTAGTGGGAACTCTTCAATAAAGCCAATACAATTAAGGATTTCGGTAATCGAGACAAGCTGCCGCAGTGTCGCTTGCTCTTGCTGGACGAGTCTACCGGACGGCGAATCGTCCAGAGGATGGACACAAATTCGCAACGCCCGAGGAAGGCCACGATGTTTCACCCCCCAGACTTCCGCAAACGAACCCGATCCCAGCGGTTGTTCTAAGATAATATTTGAACGCTCAAGTTCGCATCGGAGCGGGTCGTTCACAGCTCGTCTCCTGTTTTCTCGGTCGTTACCTCCCATCTTAACGGGACTTACGACGCCGCCGCAAATCGCAAATACCAAACGAAACGCTCTCGCCGCCGAAACGGACGATTTTTACCTGCCGGTGCTGCGTAAAGTACAAGTAGGTCGAGACCCGTGCGCGTTCCGACGGTTGTCACGTACCAAATCGAATAAGTGCGGAATGTCCGGTAAGTTGACTTTTTCCGGATTGCGCAGGAGACTTTCAAACGCACAAGCAATAGTTCTTTTGGCGTACCATTATGCTGCCCGGTGGCGCCGGCGCCTTGTAAGACTTCTTTTCAGCAATTCCATAATGCGACTTCGCCTTGTTCTCTTCGTCGGGATGGTAGGATTGTGCCTTTGCTCTGCGAGGGCAGATGAACCCAAGGTCGGCTCTGGCGATGCGGATCTCGCCCGACAAGGTTTTGCTTTGGTCGTTAATTATTGTGGCAAGTGCCATGGAAAAGGGGCGTCGGAAGGCGGCGGCGACCTGGATGTGACCGAACCTGCCAAATTTGCGGATAGCGGCTACATCGACGCCGAAAATCCTGAAGAATCTTATCTTTGGCAACGTATCGCCTCGGGTGAGATGCCGCCTGAGGGCGAGCCGCAACTTACCGTGCACGAAGGCGAGATCCTGAAACAATGGATCGCGGCCGGAGCCCCCAAACCGGAACGTAAGGGCCGGGCGTTCAAATCGGTATTAGCCGTTCATCGGGCTATTTTGGCCGATTTGCAGGCCGCATCGGTTCGGGATCGCTCGCACCTGGTCTACTTCACGCTGGTTCATCTCTACAACCATCCCGATGTCTCGGATTTTGACCTGCGCTTGTATCGGGCGGCGCTTTCGAAGGCGATCAACAGTCTGAGTTGGGAGCCCGATCTTGTGATACCCCAGCCGATCGATCCCGAGGCAACCATTTTGCGCGTTGATCTTCGCAAACTCGGTTGGAACCACGATGATTGGACGGCGATTCTGACAGCGTATCCCTATGGATTGACCTATGGCGACGTACGGGATGAAAATTTGGCGGAAACGGCCCATAAGATCAGTCAAATTTCCAGCACGCGACCTAACGGAGAACTCATGGCGATTCGCGCCGACTGGTTCGTCGTAAACGCCACGCGACCGCCGTTGTACCACCGCCTGCTCGATATTCCCAAGAATGACGAAGAGTTAGAGCGTACGTTGGGTGTTCGGCCGGAACAGAACTTTTTGAATGACCGTTTGCACCGTGCGGGGTTTGCCGAGAGCGGCGTCTCGACGGCGAACCGTCTGGTGGAACGGCACGATTCGGAAATTTTTCCGAATGGTTACTACTGGAAAAGTTATGATTTCCGCGAGGATAACGCGGGGAGTAACTTGTTTCAGAAACCACTCGGTCCTGAATTCTCGCATAATCCGCACAACGAGTTCGCATTTGAACACGATGGCGGAGAGTTGATTTTCTCCCTGCCGAACGGCATGCAAGGCTACATGTTGGTAGGGGCCGACGGTAAACGGATTGATGCGGGCCCCATTGAAGTCGTACAGGATTCCAAACGGACAAGCGGTTCGCCAGTCGTTGTGAATGGAATCTCGTGTATGCATTGTCACAGCCGAGGGATGATACCCTTTCGCGATGCCGTCCGCGAAGGTGTTGCTTTGTTTGGCGATGCACGTCGCAAGGTTTTTGATATCTACCCGGTTCAGGAGGAGATGGACAAACTCGTCAAACATGACTCCGATGCGTTCGCCGATGCGCTCAAGCAGGTGATTGGCCCCTTCCTGCAGGTCGAAGAGGATAAGTCGAAAGACCTTGAGCTATTTCCTGAGCCCATCGGGGCCGTGGCGCGAGCGTATCACCGGAATGTTGGCGTGTTGGAGGCTGCGTGTGAATTGGGATTTGGCGACCCTGAGCAATTGAAAACAGCGATTCTTCATAACGGCGAACTGCGCCGCAGAGCCGTCGCCCCCCTGGCGGCAGGACGCACAATTGACCGCGCTTTCTGGGAGAGCAAAGAGGGGGTCATGTCGCCCATGCAGGAGGTAGCGCGCTTACTGGACTTTGGTACGCCGCACGTGATCCTGAATTTGGACGAGCCGTAAGTCGCTTGGCGATTTTCGAGCAAAACGGCGCAAAGACCGTCGCGAGTGTCGATTTGTTAGCGCGAGCGGCCGGGTTGTCCGGTGGTTTGAAGTAATCCGAATAGAGTTAATGAAGCGCTGCCTCCTAGCGCGTCAAAGTCGAGTGATCCTATCGCCTCGCATCGGACTTGATTTTCAGGAGTTCGCTCGTGGAATTTCGTCGATTTGTCCGTCGGTTCATCGTGTCGTGCACGTTTGCCGCTATGGCGGCTAGTTTGACGCACTCGGGAAGCGCGTCCGAGTCGCTCCGCCCCTCGCTGGCCAAAATTGCTGAGGCCGTGGCGAAAATCGCAGAATCACGGGGCGGCGGTTCCGTTGCGATCGGCCAATTTACGGGCCCTCCCACCTTGCAGTCGAATGCGGGTCCCGGCATTCAGAAAGTGCTCACTGATGAACTGGCGAATAACGGTGTCAGAATCGCCAAGTTTAACGCCGACCTGGGAATCCGAGGTGAATATCTTTACACGTCCGCCGAGTCGTCGCCGAATGCCGTTTTCAAGCAAATCCGCCTGAAGGTCGTGCTGACAGATGGAAGCGGTCAGGCCCTGACTTCGCTCAATCGAGATATCGATCTTAACCCGAGTGTGATAGATGACGAATCGATTGACGTCGATCCGGCAAAACGAAAAATCAAGATTCGTGACGGCGCGATCGACCTCGATACGCTGACAGGAGGCGCCGATGCGGCGGAACTCCTTGGTGTTACCTGGGATTTCGAACGCAACGGCTTGGGCCTCGATTTGACTAAAGACGTCGTCGCCGACAGCTTTGCGAACCCCATGGCTCAAATCGTCAACGGCACGGCCGTGCGATCCAGCCCCACTAGTCCTTACTTTGTCGAAGTGTTCGTCGGCAGCCGACCTTTGCCCCTTCGATTGGAAGACGGTCAACCGACGGTGAACTTGAGCAAAGGCCAAACCTTTGTACTGCGAGTCACGAATCGGGCGTCGCACGATGTTTCGGCCGCCGTTGCTCTCGATGGCGTCAATTCGTTCGCATTCAGCCGTGAACGCGGCGCCGATGGACGCCCGTTAGCCCGTTATGTGATTGGCCGAAACCGACCCATGTGGATTAAAGGGTGGCACGAGACATTCGCGTCAAACCGCGCATTTAGTGTGGCGACATTCAGCGCGGCCTCGGAACCGAACCCAAGTCCGGCTGCGCAATTTGGTACGGAGAGCAGCCTGGGCATGATTACGGTGGTGATTCGCGGCTCCTGGCAAGCTCACGAATCGCCGCCCCCGGACGAACCCGGCCAGAATTTGGTCGAAAGCGCCGCGCCCGAGGCGGCTCCAGGTTTGGCGACCACAGGTTTGCCTGACGCTCCCGCTGCCGACGTTGGTCCGCTCGTTCCCGGCAACGCGGTTTTTCCGACACAACCAACGCTTGACGAACCCCCCCCCGTGGTTAGCCGTACGCCAACATCGGGCCCGTCGTTTCCTGAGGTAGAGCAAACTCGCGGGGCACCGATTCGAGCCGGTACGGGAACGATCAACGAACCGGGGAGCCCAGACGAATCCGCTGACGCTGGTCCATTGGCAATCGTGCAAGGCAAGAAACAGTCGCAAGAAAGTCACGCGACCGCCGGGCGTCAAAAAGGCGTCGTTCGCTCGATCATCACCATTCGCTATGACCGGTAGAAGCACCTTCTTGACCGCCACTTGCGCACCTCAACCAAGAGCCTCCTATGCATCGTTCGAATACGTCTTTTCAGCTCCTTTGTCTTTGGGCGGTTGTCTTCTTTGGCATGGTCCAGGGACCTGCCGTGAACGCCTCGGAAGTGTTGCGACCGTCGCTTGCCAAGATTGCTGCCGCCGTGGCGAAAATTGCACAAACACGCGGCGGGGACTCGGTTGTCATTGGGCAGTTCACGGGTCCGCCGAACTTTGGGTCCAATGCGGGACCTGGTATTCAGCAAGTCCTTAGCGACGAACTCAAGACCTTGGGCGTTAAAGTAAAGAAATTTGGCGCTGCACTGGGCGTGCGCGGCGAATACCTTTACACATCGGCCGAAGCAGCCGCCAATTCGAACTTCAAGCAAATTCGCCTTAAGGTCGTGCTTACCGACGGAAGCGGCCAGCCGCTGACTTCACTCAATCGTGACGTGAACCTGGACGGCGATAGCGGAGGCGACGCCAGTTTTCCCATAAATCCTGATCCTGGATTTCGTCCCGACGGCGACAAACTGGTCATTCGCGGCGGGGAGATCAATCTGGATACTTTCACTGGTGGCGAAGAGGCTGCGGCGCTGTTGGGCGTCACTTGGGACTTCGAGCGCAGTGGACTGGGATTCGATGTCAGCAAAGACATTGTGGTGGAAAGTTTTGAGCGTCCTACGGCTCACATCGTCGGAGGAACGGCGGTGCGTTCGAGCCCCAAAAGCCCCTACTTCCTGGAAATTTTCCGTGGCAATCGACCTCTGCCGCTCCGGCTGGAAGATGGTCAACCTGTGGTCGATCTTTCACATGGCGATAGTTTCTCGATTCGCGTGACGAATCGCGCAGCCCACGACATTTCAGCTAACCTGACGTTGGACGGGGTAAGTTCCTTTGCGTTCAGCAAAGTACGCCGACCCGATGGAAGCCGATTGACACGTTACGTCATCGAGGAGAATCGTCCGTTGTTAATCAAAGGTTGGCATGACACCCTTACCACAACAACACAATTTAAAGTCACCGACTTCAGCCAGAGCGCCGCTGCGTTGGTGGGCAGCGAAAGCGGTCTTGGCATGATTACGGTGCTCATTCGCGGATCGTGGACGTTCAATGAATCGGCGCCGTCGGATGAACCCGGCCAGAACGTGGTGGGTTCGTACCTTGGGGCGGCGCCGACCGTCGGTTCAGCCGGTGGAACGTTCGGATCGCAGCCCAATGCGATTGGTTTTGGCGACAAAGTGCAACAAGGGAGCCATGTTGCGACAAACCGCCAAACGGGGGTGGTGCGTTCGATCATCACGATTCGGTACGACAAACCCCAAACGCCTTCGCCGGGAGAATCGAACTTGATCGAATCGAGTAAATGAGGCGGAAATCGTCCGGTTTTCGCGGAGACGCATGTATGTGGCGCCTTCGCTAAGTTTGACACGCACGCCGTACAAGCTAGGTTTTCCCAGGCGTTTCAATGCATCTCGCGGCGACGCAGGGGAGAAGTTCATGACGGCGGACAATGGTTCGGCGGTTCACGGCGTGCAAACACCGGAAGCGATTGAGTTGCGCCGCGCTCGCTGCTGGGTCTTGGCGGCGGTGGGAATCTTGTTTGTGGCCAATGCGCTGCACACGATGGCGGACCCCGATTTATGGGGGCACCTGCAGTTTGGACTGGCGCATCTGAATGAAGGCCATCTGGCGCGCTTTGATCCCTACTCCTATACCGCTTACGGTCACGCGTGGACGAACCACGAGTGGTTAACGGAGTACAGTTTTGCCGTAGCGTATACCTGGTGCGGCGTCGAAGGACTCATGCTCTTGCGCGCCGCACTGCTGGCCGCCACGATTGCCGCCGTTGGCGTGTTATGCCTTCGTCGCAACCTGGCGCCTACCGCCATGTTGCTCCTGGCGATGTTTGGCGTCTCGGTCATGGCGCAGTTTTTCCGCGTTCGACCGCAAATGTACACTTACGCCCTCATGGCGTGGCTGATCGTGATTTGCGACGGCTATCGACCCGGCCGCCGTGGGGGACTGTATCTCGTTCCCGTGATGATCTTAGTGTGGGCGAATCTGCACGCCGGGTTTGTCGCAGGGTTAGGCGTGTTCGGGGTCTATTGGTTGAGCTTCGTGCACGAAGCCTGGCGAAGCGAACATCGTCGAAAGGAATTGACGGCGTTAACAGGCGTGCTCGTCGCGTCTTGGGCGGCGACTCTCGTCAATCCTTACGGCGCGGATTACTGGCGATACGTTTATTTTGCGATTACGCTGCCTCGCCCTGCGATCACCGAATGGAGAACGGTCTTTTCCCACAATGATGTGCTCCAAATGATCTACCTCACGGCGGCGGTGACTCCCGCCGTACTGTGGCTTTATAGCACCCGCAAAGGGTTTTGGGCCGAAACCGCCGTATTTGCGTTGGGGGTGGTGCTGGCAGGAAAACATGTTCGGCACTTGCCGTTTTTGGTGCTCTTCGGCTCGGTCGTGCTGGCCCGGCGACTGCCCGAAGTTGTCGCAATTTGGGGACCGCGTCTGCGCCATCATTGGCGCCGGCTGGTACAACGTCAGGCGTTGCGACAGCAGGGCTTGCATCTTGTGCACTCCCCGGTTCGCGAGCAGCAAGTCCATTGGCCCGCGGTTGGGTTCTTTCTCATGGTGCTGATGACCGCCGTTGGAGGCGGTTGGAAGCTCGGACAAAACCTGGTGGCGCTTACGCGTGAAGGCGCATTAGTCGTGTCGGCCGAAGATTACCCGGTTGCCGCAGTCGAGTTCCTCAGGCAAAACAAGATCAGCGGCAATCTCGATAGTGGTTTCAATTGGGGCGAGTATTGCATCTTTAAGCTGCATACCCAATGTCGCGTGTTTTGCGACGGCCGCTATGAGACGATCTATCCAAGCGATGTTTCTCGACTTGCCTTAGCTACCGAAGGTGAACAGAATTGGCGAGCGCGCGTCGAGAACTACCCAACCGACATCGTGCTGGCTCCGGCCGACGATCCTTTCACACACTGGGTTTCGGCACGCGAAGACTTTGTCGAAGTGCATCGCGACACAACCGCCCGTGTGTTTGTGCGCCGCACCTCGCAAAATGCGAAACTGTTGGAAGCTTGGCGCGTGAACAGGTTGAAAACGGTGGGTCAAACGAGCCCCCTGCAACGGTTTCCAGCGTAACGCATGCTACGCGCCATGCCGCACCCAAAACGGTTTCAGCCGCCAATGGCGGGTCTTGGCGGTCGCGCTCGCCTCTGGCGTCGTCCATTCGGGCGCTGGAGGCAGTAAACACGCTTTGAAAGGGACGATTTCTGACTGCCGATTCGACGTACACGCCGCCCAAGTGACGCGGGTCAAATCATACCGGTAAAAGAGTTTGGCGGCGTTTCGCCGCTTTCGCCGGAGCGACCCAAACGCATTGCTTTGCGCTAACCGTCGTGGAATGTCTCGGCCGCCAAGCGGCGCCTGTTGGAAGGTGTTCCAAGGGTCGAAGCTCCAGAGGTGGCGAATTTTCGGCAGGTTTTCGGCTCGCAGCACAGGCGGCGTTGCGGAAAGAACATTCCGTTTGAGGAAGATGCGTCGGAATGTTGAATCCCTCGGATCGAATATGCGTAACTCGCCCGACAATTCATTCACGACGACAACCTGGTGCACGCATCCTGCACTATCAAAAAATGGTAAGAGCGTAATGAGCTCCATCGGTTCGCCGTCACACACTAGGATTTGTCGGCGCAAGCCGTGTGATGATACGAACGGATAGGTTAGAGCCACAGCTAGTCCTCCCGGCCATTCGAGCGGAAAGCCGCCGACGCCATGCCCAGCATCCCCAGGTTCGTTGCCTCGACCATTCCTGAGGGGACGACCATCAACGCGCCGTTTTCCTTGACGGCTTCGTAGGTCATGTTCATTGCGCGCAGTTGCATGGCGACAGGGTTCTGACGATACACGTGTGAGGCCAACTCCATTTGCTCCGCGACGAGCAGTTCCGACTGGGCCAGGATCACGCGCGCTTCTTTCTCGCGATCGGCTTGAGCTTTGCGGCTCATGGCGTCTTCCAAGGCTCCTGGGAGTCGCACGTCGCGAATTTCCACCGATTGCACGGTCACACCCCAATCGGATGTTTTCGCATCAATGATTTTCTGAAGCTCGTCGTCCAGTGACTGGCGGTCGGACATCATGCGAACCAATTCGGTCTTGCCAATCACATCGCGCAGCGTGGTTTGCGCTGCCCAACTCACGGTTTGCCGGAACTGTTCGACCTCAAGCACCGCCCGTTGAGCGTTGGTGACGACCCAAAACAGCACCGCATCGACATCAACCGGAACGGTGTCCTTGGTGAGCGTTTTCTCGGCGGAAAAAGACGTCGAGCGAATCCGCATGTCGATGATGGCGGCGAAAGCGTCAACGCCGGGAAATATCCAAACAATCCCCGACTCGACCACGCGATGAAACCGCCCCAGTCGCAGCAAAACGCCTCGCTCCCACTCGTTGATGATGCGAGGCGAGGCCGACAGGTACGTCCCCAGTAGCGCAAGGATAAGACATACCCACGCGGGGGCTCCTGCGAGGGCCGCTACGCCAACGGCGGAACCCGTGAGCGCCAAAATCACCACAGTCACAAAGTTCAGGCTACCTCGCAACATCGGAAGGCTCCTCCCAACGGTTTTCAATGAGTTGATATAACTCCACGGGAGACATCCCCAGGCGCCGTCCCAGGGCGACAAGTTCGTTGACTTTACGCTCCAGTTCCCGCAGGTCTCGAGCCGCGAACGCCGCGGTTGGCGGTTTGTCGGCCACAAAACTGCCGGTTCCACGTCGCAGGACCAAGACGCCGTCCCGCTGCAAGTCGCGATATACGCGAGCGACCGTATTCAGGTTGACGCCCAATTGCACAGCGAGCGCCCGCACCGTCGGCATCAGGTCGCCGGGCCGCAACACGCCTTGGTAAATCAAAAGGCGAATCTGCTGCTCCAGCTGGACGTACAGTGGGACGCCGCTCTCCGTCTGAACGGTCAGGGGAAGATGCATGGCCGGACCTGCGTTAATGGTTCTCTGATATTTTATTGTACTATTTAACTATGTCAATAGTTTTTAGGCGGTTTCTTTGCCAACCGGTAGAGATTTCAATCGACTCCTGCAAGAAGGCGCCGAACGTGCGGCGAGGCTAGGAGAGCGGTATCGCAGAACATCGCCTTGCGGACCGTTTTGACGAAGGTCGGCTTCGAATGGCGGCCTGCAGCATCGGACGTCCGGCGAACCTCAGAAAGCTATTGGCCGCGCTGCGAAGCGCCGCGGATATACAGTCGTTGGACTTCGGCCATGCAACATCGGCCATCGGCGGCAAGCAAACTGCAGCGGGCTTCGCTCGATTTGGACTTCGCGAGCAACTCGCGCACGCGACGGGGAGATCCTTCTTCGATATCCGCGTCAATCTCCTCTCGCATGAAGCCAAAACAAGCGCAAATCGGAGCCTCAGGACTTTTCGGGTACACCGGAAACTGCAAGGCAGTCTCTGTGACGGTACGCTCCAGGAGGTCGAAGTACGCCACGCTGCACTTGGCGAAAGGACAAAACCAGGCGGAGTCGCCCAACCGGGAGCGCGAAGGCGCCTGAATATGTCGATCCAGTACGGCTTCTCCCACCGGCGTGCCTTCGGTTCCGCACTGAGGGCAATACGCCCGGCCGTCGAATTCCGGTTCGCGCACAAAAGCTTTATTCATAGCCATCAGTTTATACGTCGCGCTAGGCAAACACGACGGGGATGACTACGGCGAGTCTACGGGTTTTGGTGAACGTGGTTGGTTCGAAATTGTCCAAACCGCTGCCTTCTGGGCTTCCAGCCGGCCGCCAGAAAAACAGGAAGTTTTGTTCAAGATTGGAGGGAAAAATGGAACGTGTTGGTGGTTCAAACGTTACGAGCGTATTCGCCGGCGCACGGCGGATTGGCACGCGGCATGCCTTACGTTGTCATGAACGCACCGACGGAGTGAGTGCGAAACTCGCCCAAGAAGGAAGGACCCATGCGTGCAACTCTCTTACTTGTCGCCGTAGCGCTCTCAGGTTGCAAAACTGCCGAGGTCGCCATTACTCATCCCACAACGGGGCTGCACGTTGTCGCGCGAGTCGAAGCCAAAGACGCCTTTGCACTCCCGGCCAATGCGAGCCAAGATTTGCCTGCGCCGCCGACAAGCGGAGAGAAGCATTAACCGTTTCCTCGCACAAGCGACGCGATCGTCAAGGTCCGTGAGGACGAAGACACCGTCACTGGTCGCAATCGGCGCTCTTCTGCGAATTCGTACTCGCGAGATGTTACGCTAAAGGGCCGCCTTAATCTGCTTTACTTGTTCCGCTTCCGGCAAACCCTTGTAATAAGCGTCCAGAGGGTAACACCCCGAGATCAAATGGTTTCGTGGCGCTGTTGTGCAGTCGCTAAACGTGCGGCAAACCCGCTTGCGATCCAACTGGCCGCCGGAAAGCGTATCGGCGGGTAGCGTAGGATACGATAACACCATGCGGCCTAACCCGACCGCGTCGATCCATCCCTCGCGCACGACCGCTTGCGCAACCTGCGGCAGGAAATCTTGTAAATACGTGTAACCGGTGCCGACCATCGGTAGTTCCGGAATCGCCTCTTTGCAGCGCCGGGCGGCGTGAATAAGCCTTACCACGCCAACCAAGGGGTCTTCGGGCGGTTGATAACCATCGCTTGGCGGAAAGATGGCGGGGCGTTGGATGTGCGGGTTGTAGTAGGGACTGCCGCACGACAGGTTGACCGCGATGACGCCCAACGCTTGAAGCCGGCGGAGCAAGTCCAGCGGCTCCGTCAAATCAATCTCATGCGGGTTCTCGGGATTGGCGCCGAAACCAAATTGATAGGGAAGCAAATGGTCGTACGCCATCGGCGCGCCGACTTCGCGGCTGGTCTTATACGGTAATGTGTCGAAAATGCTTAATCGCACCCCGATTAATAAACCAGGGCATTCATTGCGAACCCGTTCTATGATCGTCGTCAAGATGCGAGTGCGGCCTTCCAAGTCTCCACCAAATCGACCTGGCCTGGTTCGTGCGCTGAGAAACTCGTGCAGCAGGTATCCGTGGCACGCCTTCACGTCCACGAATTGAAAACCGACTTCAAACGCTAACTTTGCCGCCGCAACGTAATTATCGATGAGGCGTTCGATATCGTCGTCTTTCCAAACGACCGAATCGTCGTTCGGGTCGATCCCAAACTTCTGATCGAGCAAGGGATGATGATAGGCGATACGAGGTTCGAGCTTTGCATTGTGGGGGCGGCAGAATCGGCCAGAATGGGTCAATTGCAGTCCTACGAGCAGATCATCGGCGTGGCCAAAGGTCTCGCGGTGGGCTGAAAGCAACTCTTGCAATAGCGTGGCGAGTCCCGCCTGATTTTCGCGAGTCGCAAGGGTCTGGTGTGGATTGGCGCGACCGTCGTCTTGCACTGCGGCGGCCTCGCCTCCCCAGATAAGCTTGGCGCCGCTCTGCCCAAAGTGGCGCCATCGCCGAATCGTGTGCGGCGAGGGAGATCCGTCGCGATTCGCATCCCAACCTTCCATTGGATGGAGGCACCACCGATTGCCCACACGGCGACCACCAAGTTCAATCGACTCCGCCAGGGGTGAGCCTTGTTGCGCGGTCAGAATGTTTTCATCGATCGGCAGGGAGACTCCTAATTCGGCCAAACGATCACGAAGTGCGGACACCGTTTTAAGTTGAGCGACTTTGGGATATCCGGTGGCCATACAAGGTGACTTTCAACGACAAACGAAATCCTCACGTTCCGAATTCAACGAAACATGCCATGACCGAAGCGAATCCTTGTTCATTTTTGAGCGGGGCGCAGCGGGCTGTACGCCAGTCGGAACTTTGTCTCTCCCGGATTCAAACAAAAGTTCACGGTCGCCGTGCGCTTGGCGCCCGTACCGCTGATGGCGGTGATTTTCCCCAAACCGTATGTCGGATGAATCACGGTCATGCCCAGCCGAAAGACGTCGGGCGAGATTTTCTCCGCGTCTCCGGTTGTTGATGGAGAAGCGTCCGGCAACAATTCGGCGGCCGTGGAAAGTAAATGCGTCGGCGAGGAGCGAGCTTCACGTTCCTCGTTTAGCTCGCCGACTTGCATCGCAGGCTCGTCAAAATAGGAGTCGTCATGCGAAGGCGCATCGTCCCAGGATGGATCGGCAAAACGCGAACTTCGAATCTCTTCGACGTCCATTTCGTCGCGAGGCAACTCCATGAGAAACGGGCTAGCGATCGTCGGATGCCGTTGCCCTCGAAAGGTGCGATAAGAGGCCATGCTCAAGTGCAATTCCTCCTCGGCCCGAGTCATGCCGACAAATAACAATCGCCGCTCTTCCTCAAGTTTGAATTCGTCTTCCCGGTTCAACTCGTGCGGCAAGAGGCCTTGTTCGATTGCCGTGACAAATACGACGGGAAACTCTAATCCCTTGCCGGCGTGCAGCGTAAGAAGCGTAACTACGTCGGACGACGACTCCATGGCGTCGATATCGTTCACGAGCGACGCCTGCTCCAGGAATGCTTCGAGCGGCGAATCTTGCTCGGGGAAGCGTTCATCAAACTCGCGTGCGGCGGTAACCAACTCTTCAATGTTGGCCAATCGTTCTTGATCTTCGGGCACGTCGGAATTCTTGAGCACATCGTGATAACCTGATTTGGTCAAAACATGGCCTAGGATTTCCTCAACCGGCCGAATAGCGCGACTCGCCAGGTCATCGTACAGCGACACGAATTCGCGCACGGACTTGGCTTCGCTCGGTTTGATCGTGGAAATGTCTTTGCACTGCCGCGCCGCTTCCAAGCGGCTCATGCGTTTCTGTCCAGCGTAGTCGCTCAGCCGCGCCAGGGTTGTCTTGCCAATACCGCGCGAAGGCAAGTTGATAATTCGCATGAAGGCGACATCGTTTTGCGGATTGTTGATGAGCTGCAAATAGGCGATGACGTCTTTAATTTCCTTGCGTTGATAGAACTCGACTCCGTTGACAATCTGGTACGGTACGGCATGCTCGCGAAAGGCTTCTTCGAGCGTTCGTGAAAGCGCATTCGTGCGGTAAAACACGGCGAAGTCGCTGGGCCGCCGCCTTCCCGCATGAATCGCGGCGGCAATGGTTGAAACAATCCCCTCGGCTTCGTCGCGATGGGTAGGATACACGGTGAGCCGGACGGGGCGCCCTTCGTCGTTATCGGTGAACAACGCCTTCTTCTTGCGATGCTTGTTGTGCGCGATGAGCGCGTCGGCCGCACGCAAAATCGTCTTGGTGCTACGATAGTTCTGTTCGAGGCGAACGACTTTGACCTCAGGAAAATCTTTCTCAAACTCGAGGATGTTTTTCAAGTTGGCGCCTCGCCAGCCATAGATCGACTGATCCGGGTCGCCTGTCACGGCCAGATTGGGAAAGTCGACGGAAAGAGCCCGCACGATGGCGTACTGGGCGAGGTTGGTGTCTTGGTACTCATCGACGAGGATGAAGCGATACTGGGCGTCAAGCGACGATCGCAACTCGGGATTCTCGCGCAACATCGTCGCCACGTGCATCAGCAAGTCGTCGAAATCAACGGCATTGGACGCCAGCAGACGGCGTTGGTAGGCCGGGTAGACTTTTGCGACGACCGCCCCCAGCGGGTTGCCGGGGCGAGGCTGATACTGCTCCGAAGTGATGAGTTCGTTTTTTGCCCAACTAATCGCCTGAGCCAACTGGTCGGGCGTGAAATGAGCGAGGTTGAGGCTCAGTTCCTCCAACGCCATGCGCAACGCCTTGGAACTGTCGGCGGTGTCATAAATGGTGTAGTTTTCGCTCAGGCCAACATACCGGGCGTATCGTCGCAGCAAGCGAGCACAAAACCGATGAAAGGTGCCGATCCACACCGGTTGTTGCGGCGCCAGGCGTTCCAAGCGAGAACGCATTTCGTCGGCCGCTTTGTTCGTAAAAGTGAGTGCAAGAATCTCACGAGGCGCCACCCCGTGATGAAGCAAGTTTGCGACGCGGTGCGTAACAACTCGGGTCTTACCGCTTCCTGGCCCCGCGAGGATTAAGAGGGGCCCCTCGATATGCTCGACCGCTTCGCGTTGCGCCGACGTCAGCGTTTCGAGCGCGTGGGCAAATGAATCGTCCATGTCGCGCAAAATCTCAGTCTCCCAGGATATTGGGGGTTGCCGCCTGCGGCGCATCGGTTTTTGGCGTGCGGTCGGCCAAACGCATCCAACCAGCGACGCAGATCAACAAGATCGCCAGGAAGACATTCACATTCAGCCACAATGACGACTTTTGGCGAAAACGTTCCGCCGCTTCACTTCGTCCCGCAAGTAGGCTCGCGATGTAAATAATCGCCAAAGCGAGGAGGATCTTGAGGCCGAGGAGGCCGTGATACATCCCCGTATGGTCGCCAAAGTCATACGCGGCGACGATCAACCCTGTGTTGGCGATGCCGCTCAGGAGAAGCAAACCGGCAGAAATTCCAACCCACATGGCCCAGCGCTTGCGAAGGGCGTCCTGGAAGCGGCGCCGTTCATCTTCCGCCAGAGACATCAACGACGGCCACAGGGCGAATCGCATAAGGAAGACGCCCCCCAATAGTATCACCGCGGGGAAAATATGAAACCATCGCAACACAAGCCGCACAAATTCCATGAAGCGCTCCTCAGCAAAAGGTGTCTTGATTTGATCGTAAGGGCATGATGTTGGCTTGTCCAGGCTGCCAATAACCAATGCAATTCGATGAAAACAACGGAGAGTTTCGAAACGGCGCATGCATTTGTCTGCGTCAACCGCGTCGAACTTATCGTACGAACATTGCGGCCACAAACCGTACGGCTTCCACGAAATCGTGGTGGAGCAAATTGTATCCTGGCATGGTACATCGCTTTGGCCCGCTTTTTGCTGCCTTTCGTATAGAAATTGATTACCAGATGTGAACGCTTTCTAGTTAAGGCTGGTGTGCATGTTGTTGGTGGAAACGCGGCCTGAGGTGGTTGTAAGCTGTCGGGGAAAACCTCGCGAAGTTGGCCAAGCCTTGGGCGAGGGCCTCAAGGACCACATTACCGCCGCGCGCGAAGCGCTGTATACGCTGGACGGATTTCGGTGCTTGCAACCTTGGTGGCTGCCTTACTCAGCGTACTTATATTGGGCAGAGTTTCAGGCCCGCACCCTATTGGAGAGCCCTGTACGCGCGGCATACCCCGATTTGGCCGAGCAACTTACAGGCATGGCGGAAGGCGCCGGCGTCAGTCTGAACGCCATGTACTTGTTTCAAGCACTGGAGTCGGCCATGACCGCTTTAGATATTTGCTGCGCTCCGCCAACTGCGGCGCCAACGTTTGCGGCGTGTACGGCGGTGGCCGTGCGAGGGCGTTGTAGTGCGACGGGGCGGCCCATCGTTGCACACAACTTCGACAACGTGGACGAGGTAAAACCGTTATACGTGTTGCGTGAGCGACACGGTGCCGGGCAGCTTCGAAGTCTGGAGTTCACCATCGCGCCGCTGGCAGGCGCGGTCGACGGAATGAATGAAGCAGGACTTTGTATCACGTATAACTATGGTTTTACTACGTGTCCTGGTCCCCCCGCGCCTTCGGTGTCGATGTTGATTTCCAGCGCGCTAGGACATTGCTCGAACGTCCGTGAAGCCATCTCGCATATTGCCAACGCGCCGCGTTGCGGCGGCGCATTGCTTATGCTGGTCGACGCGGCAGGCGATATGGCCGCGGTGGAGTTAGGTGGCGACCGCATGTGCGTTCGCTCTCCTGACGTCGGCTCCGATTTGCTCTATCACAGTAATGCGTATTGGACTGCCGAATTGAAAGAAATTGAAGCTCCGGCCGAAACGTGTTATTCAAACGCCGCCCCAGTTCCGCTTCGTGGGCGACGTGTGATGGAGTCTCCAGAAAAACGCGATGCTCGCCTTGCGGAGTTACTTCAGTCGCAACCTCCACTTGGCAGCCAAGAGTTGGCGAAAATCATGGCTGATCATGGCGACCAAAACGAGGCGAGCGATTGCACGATCTGCATGCACGGCGACTATTGGAGCACTACGGCGTGCCTCCAGTGGTCGCCAGCCGAACGTCAACTTCGCATTGCGTATGGCCCCGCGTGCGAAGCACGATATCGAGAGTTCTCATTGTAACTCTCTCGTTAGCGAATGTATCGGACGTCGTCACGTATCAATACGCGTGGTTGGCGGAATGTCTGTCGCCCATTGCAGCGCCAGGTGTAGCGCTTCCGCGGGTGTTGTGATTTCGCCGTTCAGCTGAGCATCGCGCGCCCTCTCGAGCAGGATCCGAAACACAGGCCCGCGCGGAACCCCAGCGCGGATTAGATCATCGCCCCGTAAAAGTGGCGCAGGGTCTAACGTTGAGCGGGGAAGTGCGAGTTTTTGGCGACAGAAGGCAATATCCTCGAGGGATCCATCAACGGTTCGAGCTACCGACTCCGCCAGAGTCAGTAACTCGTCAACGTATCGAGAAACGAGAATTCGCTGAAGTTGCGGCCAAGGCGTTTGTCGCGCACTTCGGACGATGCGCTCATGGCGTCTTACCCAGGCGACGCACTCAATCTCGTGATTCGAAAGCTTCCAGCGACGGCCTACGTGTTCCGGTAGCGAATCGGCGTGGTTTGCCGTTTCTCCGAGTTCATGCAAAAGCGCTGCCAATGCTACGGGGAAGGTGGGTGCGGACAAGGAGTCAAGGATACCCAACGTGCGACTCCACGCATTAGTCGTCCCTTCCGGAGAAACGAATGCCTCTTCATCGTCGAAAGCCTTCGACTCGGGTAGGATCACCTCTAACAAGCGCGATTGTCGTAAAAGTTCAACCGCCCGCGCGCGCCTTGGGTGGGAGAGCATTTTTCGCATCTCCTCCGCAATTCGTTCGGCACTGACGATGACTAACTCCCGGGAGAGCGACTGAATGGCCGAAAGCGTCGCGTGGTCTAATTGAAAGTCATAGACCGCCGTGAAACGCACGGCGCGCAACATGCGCAGTTTGTCTTCGTCGAACCGGGCATAGGGGTTTCCAATCGCCCGCACGATGCGGCGCTGGAGGTCGTCGGCGCCGCCGACAAAGTCAATCACTTGCTCGCTAAGCGGATCAAAGAAGAGGCCGTTGATCGTGAAGTCACGACGTTGTGCGTCCTGTTCGGCATTGCTGTAAACGACCGCATCGGGATGTCGTCCGTCGCTGTAACTGGCGTCTTGGCGAAATGTGGCCACTTCCACTCTTAAGGGGCGAGGTCCGAGCACAGCGACTACGCCAAAAGCAGCGCCAATGCCCAAAGTCCGCCGGTCGCCAAAGAGCACTTGAACCTGCTGGGGAGTTGCGTTAGTCGCGACGTCGTAGTCTTTTGGCGGAATACCAAGAAGTTGATCGCGCACGCACCCTCCGGCCCAGAGCGCTTGGTAACCAGCGTCGCGCAAGCGCTGGACGACGAAAACGGCGAATTCCCGCAGGTTGCGGTGTTGTTTTGAGTTCATTCCAGATGTTGCGATGGTTTTTCTTCGTGCTTGGCCGATGCGTAGGATTCTCAGGGAAGGGTTTGATGAACTCGCTTCGACCGAACCTGCAAATGGCGAGGGGCGTGCGGCGCTCTGGACGATCGCCAGGCTGACCGATAACTTACGATGTCGTGAAGGCGCTCATTTTCCTCAACTTAAAACCGAGAAACAACCATGACGGGCCGCTCGATGGAGCTTCCGCTCGAAATCCGCGTGCAGGAAGTCAGCGAGATGTTGCGCCGCGGCGACGACTTCGTGTTACTCGATGTAAGAGAGCAGGATGAATACAGCTTGGTTCATTTGCCCGAGGCCCGGCTCGTGCCCATGAGTCAAATTCAAGGTCGGTTGGACGAATTGGCGCCTCTCCGCGATAAGCACGTGGTGGTGCATTGCCACCACGGCGGACGAAGCGAACGTGTGACTCATTGGCTTAGGCAGCAGGGGTTCTCCCACGTGCAAAACATGGTCGGCGGCATCGACGCCTGGTCGCTTGAAATTGATCCAAGCCTGCCGCGGTATTAAACAATTGAAGTAACCACCACGCTTGCGAAAATTCCAAGGCCGCGGAGCGACCCATTTAAGTTATGGCGCCCCATTGTTTCCCAAGGGTGCCATACATGCTGCAAAACCGTTTCGCAGCGTGGGTTGCCCTTAGGCGCTCGGTGATACGGTGACGGTTCGGTCCGCATGGTGTTGCCAGAAATCTGAGACCACCGTAAGCTAGGCGTTTTACGGAGAGATTAATCGATTCCACGGAAGATGGCGAAGGAGTTGTCCGGTGCTGATTTCCGCCTCGACTGCCTGTTTTCCTCAGTTGTCGTTCACGGACGCCATTGACAGGCTTGTTGACCTTGAGTTTTCGAACGTCGAAATTGCGTTGCACGAGCGACTGCCGCAACTCAAGCCTTCTGAGGTCGCTGCCGATTTGGAAGGCGCCGTGGTCGCGTGTCGCGACACGCATCGGCTTGGAATTTCCGCGTACGAAGTTGAAATCGAAGCGACCGGTGATGAATATTATGAGCAGTTCCGCGCGTGCTGTCGCTTGTCAAAAGCTACGAAGGTTGTAACTATTACCGTCCCCTCGGCGGAGTTGGGGACCCCGTTTAATGAAGAGGTCGAACGCCTTCGCAAGTTGGTGGCCATTGCGGGGCTGGAGGGGGTACGCGTCGGTATTCGCAGCCAAGTAGGGCGGCTTTCGGAAGACCCTGATACCGTCATGGTTTTGTGCAACAACGTGGACGGGTTAGGGCTTACGCTGGACCCGAGCCATTACATCTGCCGTCCTGACGGTAAGATGGCGAAATATGACAAATTGATTAAGCACGTGTACCATGTTCACCTGCGAGATACCCGCAAAGATCAGCTGCAGGTGCGCGTCGGCCAAGGGTTGATTGAATACGGCAAAATCATCTCTCAGCTGGAGAACGTCGGCTATAATCGCGCTTTGAGCGTTTATATCACTCCCATGGAGGATGTCGATCATAGCGCTGAACTGCGCAAGTTACGCCTGTTGCTTGAAAGCCTGTTGTAATCCCGCGATGCCGAGTGATCGGGATGCCTCAGACGCAATCTTGATGAACTAATGGTGACGTAATGGCTCGCCAAGTCAACCATGCTCCGCGTCGCCCGGCGACGAAGTTTGCACAACTTCGCAAAAAGCTTCAAAAGGCGAAAATCGGCGGAAAGAAAGGCGGCAAGCCGATCAAAACCGGGAAAGGCAAGCCGTAATCTTCCATCATCGGATCGTACTGTCGAGCCGCAACCGTGGGCCGCAAGGCGCCATCACTTCGTCCCAATGCTAATTCGCCACGGAATGGGCGCGACTTGCCGTTGGCGTGAGCTCACTTCCCGATGCAGTACAAGGACTTCCGCCCGCGTAGATAGATTCGACCATCCGAGAAGGCGGGCGAAGCGATTGTTTCATCATCAAGTTGGTTTTCCGCAAGTTTGTCGAAACGCGACGTAGCCGATATCACGGTGCATCGCCCCTCGGTGTTCAAAAAGTAAATCCGGCCGTCAGCCGCCACGGGCGAGGCTTTATAACCGCCCGGTATACGCTCTTTCCATTGCAAATGGCCCGTTAAGGCGTCGAAACACCGGGCGATGCCGTCGTCGGTGACCGTATAGACCCACTGATCCCATACCACGGGGCAGCAAGTATCGGGCGTGCCGGAGTCATGCTTCCAGGCGATCGCACGATGCGTCAATTCGCCCGACTCGCCAATACGAACAGCGAGCAACGGACCGCGCATTCCCTGCGTAGTTAAGATCATCCCATGAGCATACGTGGGACCGGTGACCGTTCGTCCCCCAACGATATCGTTCAACCACCAGATTCGCTTGCCGGTAGCCGGTTCGTATGCGTCGAGAACATTGCCTCCCATGATCACCAGTTGCGGCTTGTTTTCGACTTGAATGAGCAGTGGAGTCGTGTAGGCGTCGGCTTGCTCCTCGGGAGCATCCGTATTGCGAGGTTTCGTCCATTGCACTCGGCCGGTTTTCGCGTCATGCGCCACGAGATAACTTTTTGCAGGTTCGATTTGCAGGTCTGCGAGAGAATCTTGCATACATACCGAAATCACGAGACCGTTGTGAAGGATGGGGCTATTTGCATGTCCCCACCAGATGGTGTAGGGGCCGAAATCCTCCTGAAGGTTTCGCCTCCAAAGCTGTTTGCCGTTGAAGTCATATGCGGCGAGATCGCCATTTCCAAAATGGACGACTACAAATTCGCCGTCGGTTACGGGCGAGGGACTCGCCAGATTGTGCAATCGATGAAATTTTTGTTGTGATCGTTTGGGCGCCTCGCGCGGCGCCGAGCCCTGGCCGACTTCTTGGGTCCAAACGACGGTGCCATCGGTCTTGCTGATACGCATCAGCCAAAGGCGATCGTCGTCGGTATGCGAGGTGAGAAAGACGGCGTCGTCCCAAATGGCGGGCGTGGACGTGCCCCACTCGGGTAGAGGACGCTTCCAAATGACTCCTCGATCCTCACGCCAGACGATTGGTAAATCTTTCTCGGACGATACGCCGGCGCCATTTGGGCCGCGCCACTGCGGCCAATTTTCTGCGAACGCGGCATTAGTGATAAGGACTTGTGCTGCAAATGCGAGGCGTACGACGAGTGTCGCAACAGGTTTCATGATCAGCCACCCAAGCTAAGACATTAGATCGTCAAACGATCCTAACAATAATGCACGAGTTTACGATTGTAACTCAGGTCACGTAAATTCGCTTGCTGCGCCGCCGGATGACGCCGATTGCAGTTGCCAAAGTGGGGTTTCACGCGTGGCGTCTTACTAACGGCGCGCATCGGGTTTGACTGCCCCCCACCTACGACCTAGACATCATTGTCCGGCGTTCTTTTTTCCGAACGTCGGCTTTTGGGATCGTAGGGGTGAGTCGATCATGTTCTCTGCATGGGTCCGCAAGTTCCGCTCAGTCGGCATTAAGCCGAAACTAGTTGCGTCATTCCTTCTTATTGGAATCGTTCCGCTCGCCGTAGCTGGGTGGCTGGTGAACGAGCGTAGCCAGGCCAAATTGGGACAAGAACGGGGCGACGACTTACAAGGAATTGCGGAGGATGTGTTAAGTCGGATTGACCAGGCGTTGTTGGAACGGTTCAACGACGTGCAAGCGTTTGCTGCGAACCCTCAGTCTCTCGGTACGCCTAACGACGCCACGAAGGCGGCAAACTTTTTCACGACGTGCTATGGCGTTTACGACTTGATGATTGTCGCCGATGCGGACGGAAAGGTCATTGCGGCAAATACCGTGCGATTTGATGGCCGTCCTTTAGACACGTCCCTACTTCTCGGTCAAAGCGTCAAAGGGCAACCCTGGTTTGAAGAGTCGATTCGCGGCAAAGTTGGCGGCGGAAAAACCGTCCAAGGAAATCCTCAATTTGATCCTTGGGTGGCTCGCGTATACGGCGCCGATCGTTTGACGCTCAATTTCGCGGCGCCCGTCTATGACGAAACCGGACGCGTGGTTCGCGTTTGGTCGAATCGAGTTTCGTGGTCGCGCGTGGTAGGGAAACTGTTGTTGTCGCAACGAGAGACTTTACGACGTCGCGGTTTGGGTACGGTGCAAACGCAACTCGTTGATCATGAAGGCTTAGTCCTGGATGATCCGGATCCCAGCGCCGTGCTGCGTTTGAATTTGGCGGGGCAAGGATCGGTGGCTGCGCAAAACATATCCCAAGGAAAGAGCGGCTTCTTAATCGAAACCGACCACCGGACGGGCGTTCAACACTTGAGCGGTTACGCGGCTTCCCAAACATCGCGCGATTTGGCCGATTTTGGCTGGGGTGTTATTGTGCGCCAAGAGACGGATGAGGTCTTCGCCCAGACCGTTGCCATGGGAAATTTCACTTTGGCTGTTGGCGTAACGGCCGCCATGATCATTGGCGTGCTCGCCTTTTGGTTGGCGGACAATCTGGTGCGGCCGATTTTGCAAACGGTTCATGTCTTGGATGCGGTGGCGCGCGGCGATCTTTCGCAAAGGCTGCATTTCTCACGACATGATGAATTTGCCCAAATGGCGCAGGCGTTGAACACCGCGATTGAATCGCAAGCACAAGCGCTAGCGCAAATTGAGACGCATGCCGAGCGTCAACATCGGGAAAGGGAACAGTTTCAAAGTCAGGTGCAGGAAATCCTTAATGTGGTCAACCGCGTGACCCACGAAGACGGAGCGCGGATCAACCTCGAACACGAAGGCGCCCTCGGACAACTGGCGGAAGGATTGAATCGATTCTTTGATGACCGACAAGCCGCACGCGAGCGGGAGGAAGCCAGCCGACGCGGCGAAGACGAGGCGCGCCGCGCCGAACGTGAGGTCCAAGAGCGAGTGCGCCGCCAAGTCGATGATCTTCTCGACGCCGTTACCGCCGCCGCTCACGGAGATCTGACAAGGACAATCACCGTCGAGGGCGATGGCGCCGTAAGCGAATTGGCCCTGGGGTTAGACAAGATGTTTTCCGATTTGCGGCATATGATCGGGCAGATTGTGGATAGCGCTGCGCAATTCGCGGAAGGTTCTCAGGTCATTGCCGAAAGCTCGCAAACGCTTGCCAACGGGGCGCAACAACAAACGTCGTCCGTCGAGGAAATGTCGGCGTCCATTCAGCAACTCGCTCGCTCAATCGAAGAGGTGCGGCAAAGCGCCGTGGAAGCCGATCGGGTCGCTTCGGAAACAAGCCGCTTGGCCAGACAAGGCGGAGAAGCCGTGCAAAAATCGGTGGAGGCGATGACGCTCATTCAGACCAGCTCACAACAAATCGCCGATATTACGCAAGTTATTTCGGAAATCGCTCGGCAAACCAACCTATTGGCCCTAAACGCCGCCATCGAAGCGGCCCGCGCCGGAGAACACGGCCTGGGCTTTGCTGTTGTCGCCGATGAGGTTCGAAAATTGGCCGAGCGCGCCGATGATGCTGCGGGCGAAATCTCATCACTCATTGAGCAGTCCACGTTGCGAGTCCATGAAGGCGCTCAGTTGAGCGAGCAAACTGGTGAATCTCTGCAGTCGATCATTGCGGCGGCGGGAATTGCCGCGGAACGCATTTCAGGCATTGCGCAATTGACGCGAGAGCAAACTCGCGCCGCCCAAGAGGCGTCTCGAGCGCTCGAGCAGGTCTCTCACGTGACGGATGAAGTTGCGTCGGGAAGCGAGGAGTTGGCCTCAAGCAGCGAAGAACTAGGAGCCCAAGCGACAGCGTTGCGCGATTTAGTCAAAGGCTTTAAGATTGCGAATGACTATACTCCACATACGACGGAGCGACACAGTGGTAAACACGGAGCCACAATGCGCCACCTACAACGTGGGCAGAAGGCGTGATTGCGTCTCGCAGGCAACTTCCGTCGTTGCACGATGCATCCAACATCCCAGGCGAGTGCCTCATGGTGTCTTTGGCCGACGGTCTTCAAAGGCCGTGGACTATTCCTTCTCCACAAACACTTCAGCAACTTCGCGAAGCTCTTGACCACGGCTGAGGAGGACGGTTTTGCGAATCGCACGTTCTTTGCGCCCCCCAAAATCTTCGAACAGCGTGACATAAACCTTGGTTCGAACTTGGGTTCGATTCGCATCACTCCCGTAATAGTTCGCTTTCACAACATACTTACCGTGGGGCGCATTTCTGATCACATACATCTCTGGGCCGTAGCCTTCGGTCACATCGCGGGTGATCTCGCCTCCGGAACGTGTTTGACGATGTTGGAAAAAGCACTCCTCGCCCGATGGCTCCAATACATGCAGATCGACGTCGGTTCGGTCGGTATTCCACATGAGCGTAACCACCAGGTCGGCCTGGTTTACCGGAAGTTTTTCCACGAGCGATTCAAGTCGAGCTTTGGCGTAATCCGAGGCGTGGCTCTCTAGCTCGCCACGATCGATTCTTCGGAGCAAGTGCAGGTATTCCACCGAGGCCACGCGATCAAAGTCTTGGTAGCGTTCATGCCACTGCCCCCCTAGAGCAACTTCGTAGTAGACCATGGCCAAATCGGCATTGCCCAACTCAGCGGCGCAGTGCGCGAGCGCCTGGTAGACTTGGGGCTCATAAGGTCTCGCCTCGGCAACGCGTCGCAAAAGACCATAGGCATGACCCGCCAGGTTCCATTCAATCGCCGAGAAAGCGACATCGCGAGCGAGTGTTGGATCGCCTGGATTGCTTTCAACAAGATTCGAGAGCGCCTTGAGCGCGTCCGCCGAACTATGCGCCTCGACCCGACGTAGGGCCTCGGAACTCACTGCGTCATAGTCAAGCTGTGGTGCTTCAAGGTAGCGGAAAAACTCCTTGGGAAGGTCGTTCCGCGAGCGGTTTTTGACAAGTAGCGGGGCCGGCTTGACTTCCAACGCTTCCGTCGGCAGTTTATCCAGTGCGAGCTTCATTGCCGTTGAAAGTTGAAATCGAACGCCGGGGGCGCTAGCCATTTTGCCAAGCCACAACTGCAAAACTTGTTTGGGATCACTCAATTGATCGCCCAGTTCATCAAGTTTGTTCGCGATAACGCGACTCGCGGCGCTGCTGCGCACCACGATGGCGTCGTCTTCCGGCCGGATATGAAAGTGTTCGTAATCGGCCTCGGTTTCGAGCATGAGTAACGAACAGGTTTGACCTGTCACCCGGAAATGGCGCGCATACGCGACCGAGACATCTTCCAAGGCCGTTCCAAGATCCTCGAGTTGACCGACAGCAATCTGACCGTAGGCTCGCGCGGTAAGGTCGGACTCAATGGCTTGGTCCAGCGTAATTCGAACGATCCTTTGCTCTTCGCCCCGAGTTAGGTGGAGGATCACTTCGCGGCTTGGTGTTTCGCGACCAACGAGCGTCAAGGACTGTCCTGGGTAAATCGTCTTGGGACGACCGGCAAGAAGGAGATCCTCCGCATCGGGCGTTTCGATATTTGCAATTCGCCAAGGACGTTGGCGATGGGCGACCGCCGCTCGTTCGATCTCGTCTTCCTGGGCGACCGAAAATACCGCGCCGCCGCTCTCTCGCGCTAAGTGCTCAAGTACGCCTATCGCGGTTCCCGTCAAACCGGTTTGATAGGCGTATAGGGCGCCGCGATCGCCGTTTTGAAGAGTCCGCGCTAGAGCATGGAGGTTTGGCTCGCCCCACGTTACGGCGCCATCACTTAGGAGGAAGAGGTCCGCCGGAGGCGCCGACGCGTTTTGATCAAGCCACGATGGCGATGCCGCGGCTGCGAGCGCTTGTTGCAAGTCGGTGGCGCCTTCCAACGCGAGGGTATTGCAGTAGTTCAATAACTCCCGAACGTTTTCGTCATTGTTCTCGACGAATTCTTCCTTCCACCAGTGCGACTCGATGTTGAAAAACAACACCGCAAACTTTTGCATCGTGTCTTGGTTCTTTGAAAGCGTCGCTTCAAGGAGCTTTAGCCATGCATTGAACTTATCCGGATTCGCACTGAGCGACGTATCGACCAGGAAGATCGCCTTGGTGCGTGACTCAGCCGCCTTGTCCCTCTTCAAATCAGGAGTAAAACGCGTGGCGAAGTATGAGTTCTTCGCTTCGTCTCGGCCCGACAGCACGATGGCGCCGTGGCTCGCGATTCGTACGAGCAAAGGTTGGTCCCACGGACCTTCCAAATGATAATACGCGCGACCGTTGGCCAAGAAGGGACGTACATGCGGGCTTACCGTGGCTTCCGCGCCAGGCATGGCCGCGAGATTCAAATCGACCCGAACATTCGACAAGTCATCAGGCGCTTCGAACGAGTAGGTGAGGTGATCGCCGTCCGTCGTTAAGTTCATGTCATATCCAACGACGATGCGATGCAACTTACCCGGTTGTAGGGGAAAGACTCTCGCATTAAACACGCCGGCGCCTGCCCATTCGACGAGCGCCGGATCGACACGGCGCCGAACGGTTTCGCTGTAGGCGTGGGCGGCCTTTTCACGCGGTACGATCTTCGCCTCTTTGACATTGGTCCAGGTATCGCCGCGAGCACGAACAATGTCGGTCGGACCCGTACCGCTGGACCGGATCAATTCAGGACTCAGAAAACCGCCTTTACTTGCCAATTGGTCAACCATCGGCCGGTATTCGAACGACGACTCACCAAAGGCGAAATAGTACAACGACGCATCGTTCGGCAATCGGAGTTTAAATTCTCCCTCCAGCGCCCGTCCGCGATCGTTGTAAAAATACAAATCGAGCAGCACCCGGGCGCGGAAGCCGTCAATGGTCACATTGGCTTGCATACCTTGGAGCGCCAGTTCATCTTGGTCGCCAATCATCAAACGCGACGCATTGGGAACCGCCTTGATGCGACGCCAGGTTCGAACCGCCGGAACGGGAGATTTCTTTTCGCGGTTTGCCTCCTTTTCATCGGACTCTCGCTCTGCATTCTCATCCTTGAACGCTCGTGCCGCGTTTTCGCGGCGCGCAGCTCGATTGAGATTCGTTGTCGAACTCGCCCGTTCGCTTTCCAAGGAATCGCTCTCCGCGAGTGAGTCACGATCAGCGTTGAATGGTTTAGCCGCGTCTGCGGGTAGCGCGGCGATACGCGCTCTCTCCAGCGGTTCCTGCGCAGGAGGTGGTCCTGGGGAAGATGCCGCACCGCCGAATGGATCCACCTGAGATGGGGAGCCTTGCCGCTGAGACGTATCCACGCGTGCGGGCGCTGCCGTTGCTCCTGTAGTCTGGGGCGCATCAGGTTTCTGATCGGCAGCGGGTTCCAACGCCAATTCATCCGTGGGTATTGCGTCGGCGTTTGATTCAAGTTTCTGACTCGGGGATGCTCGACCGGCGGAAGACGATAATCCTTCAGGACGCGCCGCGGGAGCCGACCCAGGATAGCCGCCCGCCCTTGAAAGACCGCCGTACCCAGCGCCGGGCATGGAAGATTCGCCCGCCATGCCTTGCGATCCTTCGACGCCAAAATTCGATTGGCCATATCCCGACTCGAACGCGCCGCCCAATCCGCCGCGTGACTCGCCAAGGGGTTGGCCGACGAGCGGGGGCTGTTCGGCGGGACTTGGAGCCGTTTCTGCGCTCGCAGGAACTGGGTTGTTCACAATAGGCGCTGGTTCTGCCGGGATCGCCGCGCCACCGGCGTTCATCGCTCCGTCGCTCCGTGCGAAATCGCTTAAGGCTGCCGCATCGGAAAAGTCATTGGAAGTGGTTCCATACGAATCGGAGGGAGCAAAATACGACGTTCCGTCCCCTGCCGGCGATGCACCTGCGTCCACGGAAAACGATGGCGTTGCGGACGCAGGAGCCGCCGGCGACCGTTGTTGTGCAACATCCTCTTCTTTTGCTTGATCGGCAGTTGTTGCGACCACGCCCGCTTGCGGCGTCACGTTGCCACGCCCGAGGGAACGCCAGCTTCCGTAGCTAATAACCCCAAGCACCAACGCCGCGGCCATGGCGGTGAGGGCTGCGAGCCGGTAGCGATGGTTTTCCCTGATTCCTGGGGCTTTCATCGGATTTAGCGGTTGTGCCGACGTATTGCCGTGCGGCGAGCCGTTGCCCTGCGCGCTTTCTGCAGCGAACGCTTGAGTTCCGGCGGTGCGCGCCCCTTCCGCCTGCTGCGACGCAGCCCGGATCGCATCGCGTTGTTCCGGTGTTAACGCAGGGGCGGGCTCCCGGTGTAACGTTTCGTGGAGAAAATCAGCCGCCTTGCGAAGTTCGTCGACGGTGCGTCGCAATTCGGGCGAATCCTGCATGGCGGCTTCTAATTCGCCGCACGAGGCGTCATCGAGTTCGCCGAGTATGTAAGCCGTCAGGCGGGGGTCGTTGGAATCGAACATAGGACTGTTGCTAATCAAAAGGTTGTGCTGCGAGAGCGCCCTTCATCCAGACGGCGCCGCATCAGGCCAAGGCGCCGTCCGCTTCCAACCGCTCGCGAATCTTCTTTAACGCCGTGTGCAGCAGAAAGCCAACGTTACTGACCGACAGTTCGGTAATGTCGCTAATCTCGCGGTAACTCAATCCACTTTGAAATTTGAGGCGAACTACTTCTTGTTGATTTTCGCTCAAGGTGGAAAGCACCCGCTGGATCTGTTCAAAACTGTCATGCCGTTCCAGAAGGCGGTCGCCTGCCGCGTCGCGACTGGTTTGCATGGCGGCTTGATGGTCG
This sequence comes from Planctomycetota bacterium, assembly GCA_963204915.1. GTDB lineage: Bacteria > Planctomycetota > Planctomycetia > Pirellulales > Pirellulaceae > JAHWKS01. Next base: position 95,062 of record CAUJHS010000049.1, read on the forward strand.
GTGATCGCTTTCATTCGCTTTTCCTTCCGACGCACATCTAAAGCTCGATTTCGACAAACGGTGAACAACCACTGGGCCACGTGGCCGTCCACTTGAGCGCGGTCTTCCCGGCAAAGACGCAAAAATGCGTCCTGCACGACATCGCGAGCGCGGTCGATATCGCCAGTCCACTGGGCAGCGTAACGAATCAACGGAGCTTCATAACGCGCCACAACCGACGCGATCCACGCCTCAAACTCGCCGTGGTCGGTTCGATTCATCGAATTCCCGGAAGAGTCGCCCTTCGATGTTAGTAACGCACCAACTCTTGCGTTCTTAGGCGGCGGGAAAAGATTTTTAGACGGGTACGCCGCGTTGCCTGTTCAATGACCGCGGGCACGGCGACTTTAGCAGGCGAAACTCGACATGGCCGAACTGCGTTCATTCCAAGTTCGGCCGGTTGCAAGCTTTCCGGACGATCTATTTGTTCGTCCATTCCACAGGTTGCGGCTGGATTTCATTGGCGGGGCGCCCACCGGCGTCCTTGCGGCCGCTGCCTTCAAGTCGGCTGATTGCACGGACTTCCATATCATGACGGCAAATAATTTGACAACTCAAACGGATGCCGGATAAACCTCGCGCCGCGAGCAAGTTCTTTTCCGCAACGGTCATTTGGTCAGGCTCGCCCGAAATGAATTCGACGCGGCAAGTTGTACACCGGGCGTTTCCTCCACAGGCATGGAGTTGGTCGATGCTTGCTTCGTCCTCCAACGCTAACACCAATCGCTTATCTTGCGGTACGTCGAACTGTCCTACGCCTTCCACGGTCAATCGGGGCATCGTTGCAACTCCTTCGGAAACGCCTGAAATACAGCCGCGACACAACAAAAACGGCCTTGCTCGTATATTGACGAGCAAGGCCGATAGTATAGCGACTTTTTGATCGGAGCGTTTGCGCTTGTGGAAAGGAAAGACTCCTCCTACGCCGCGTCGTTCAGTCCCACCACCATGCGTTGGCTGAAAGGTTCTTAGGCGCTGAGTTTCCGCGAGCCGCCTTGAGGCCACCGTATTCGTCGAGTTTGATGTTTTCGGCGGTGACGTATTCTTTCGGATCGACGGTAACTCCGCCGCTCACGCCGGCCACGAACTTAGTTTTGCTCATCACGCGATGATTGATCACCGACTCGACTTGCATCGGCGATAGGCCCAACTGCGGTTGATATTTACCGTTCGGGCCGAAGTAGGGCATTTTCCAGTCGATCAGTTCAGGAGCATTTTCTCCCTGCAAGAGCGAAGCGACGAGCGCCAAATCAAAAATGTTTTGTAATTCCGCGTAAATAGGATACTTCTTGGCCAATTCGGGGAAGTGCTTAGTGAATGTGTGGGCGAACTCAGCCGTAGGTTCATCCGATTTGCCGGTGTGAACGCGTTCGCCAGCTTCGTTGAGAAATTCATTCTCGCTCAGAACCTTCACGCCTTGACCGTGCAATTCGTAGGCGTCATGGTTTTCGGTGGTCCTTAAGGCGTCGTAATTGAGCGTAAACCACCAACGCAGCACGTTCATGGGTTGGTCGACCGCCCCTGCTTCAAGCGAGGCTAAATAGCTGGTCACACCCAACACGCCTTCTTCCAGTCCCATGCCAACTAACTTCATGCGGTAATCGGCTTCGACAATAACGCGTGCGGTGCGGGTTCGCGGATCAATGCCAAACACCTGAATGTCTTGTTTTCCAACGGTCTTGCGCAAATCCTCGAGCCACGAATCTCGCTGGGTGGGTTTGATCGCTTTGCCAGCCGATGTTTCTAGAAATGCCTTGGTGCGGAGCAGGTTTTCTTGCTTCGGTGTAATCGAACATCCGAATCGTCCATCACCGTCGAACGCGTTCCTCAAAACCACGACTAAATCGTCTAAGTGCATTAAAGGCCGGCCGGTTTCCATGCTGAGCGGGCGGCCTTCCACGTCGGTCGTCCAGTTGCCCGCGGGACCGGCAATGACGATGTCGCGTGTTTCGGGATACACGAAGACATACTGAATTTTTTGCAGTCCCGCGAGGGTAAGCATTGATTCATCGGCCGGGAGGCCCAGCGCGGCTCGGGCCTGCAAATGACGCTCAAGTCGGGTGATCGACACCTTTCGCATGGCCGAGGCCCGACGCACATCGACGTTCCCAATCGACTCGATGGCCGAGGTTCGGAGAGCCGACAAACGCGTATCGCCCGCTTCGATCAACGCTTTGCGCAATACGCCGTCGCCATCCACGAAAACGCCGCCGGGAAACGGTTCGACCGCACCTGGACCGCCCACATCATCCCACGATTCTGGAGCAATGGTCGAGGTAATCAAATTCATGAGCGAATCGAAGTCGGCCAGCGCCGCTCCCCCGCGACCGAGGAACCCCCCGGCAGGTTGCGAAGCGATGCCGTTCATGGCGGCCGTGCGGGCTAAATCATCGGCAATTAAGCCAGCCGTTCCGACCGAAGCGCGACGACCACCCGCAGCGGCCTGCGCCAAAGCGATCTGATTGAGCAATCGATCTCGCGCGCCGGCGTCGGCCCCAAACGCAAGCTGCTGTGCAGGCCCAAACTCTCCCGCCTCCAAATGTCGGCGGAGCAACGCCTCCACATTGCCGGGCGCGACCACTTGCGACCAAGCGCAAGTTGGCAACGTCAGAAGGAATGCAAAAACAACGGCAAAGCGGTAGATCATGGTGCGGCTCCACGTGACGATTCACGGCCCCTGGCAAGAACAGGACGCCTAGTGTTTAGAGTTGCATGCGGAGCAGACCAAAGTCAAGTATTTTTGCCGCAATGCGTTGAATTCTCGCCGACGGGGTCTTTACTGGGCGTCTTGGGGACCGAGGTTTGGGCCGGACGGTGTTAAACGCCCCCGCTGTTAGCAGTAGTTTTTCTTAGGTTATGGGCTGGGCGACCTTCACCTAGCGCCACGTCATCGTGAGTCCCCAGAAAGCCGTACCCGTGATTCTGGCGTCGCGGCGGCGGGAGGCTGCGGGCGTTTGATGGGGGGGAGCGGCAGCACTCGCAGCAGGGCATCGGTTTCTTGCGTTGCGGACACCTGAACTTCGCTGATCGGGGCGAGCATGCGCACCAGGGAAACAACGGGCGTGATTCGTGTATGGTGGTCGAGCACGCGAGCATCCGCATCGTTTTCCAGAACCAGCATCGCCCCTTCTGGATCGCAATTTCCACTGAGACGCAAACCATCCGCGTCCAATTCAAAACCCAAGGCGATTTGTCCGTATCGCGAAAGCGGAGCGGCGACCTCGACAAGCCGGTCGGTAATGCGGAGATCGAACGTTTCGACGGCCGCCGCGAGAAGACTACGACTGACCGTTCCTGGCCCCGCCTCGATCCAGCCGGAAGCCTGATAGACACGGCCCTGGGTGAACTCGGCGCGACTGACCGTGACGTCCGCTTCTCCGCTCAACTTATGCGGGAATTGCTCGGTGATCAGGCGATCCAAATCAAGTCGCGAAAACCGCCCGGTAAGCTCCCCTCGCCATCCGTCCAGACTTTCTTCCGCCCAAAGCGAGCCGTTATATTGGCACGCCTCACCGACATGATCGAGCCATGGCGCAAAATCGGAGAACAGCACGCAAGGAAGCGGTGCGTCGCCTGTGTGTAGCTCCCAGCGTGTGGCAGGGACTTGTCCGGTCCGGTCACGCGTTGCCTTAAACTGCGCTGGGTTCGGCATGTTCACACCGGCCAAGCGAAAGTCCATATCGACTTGGCCCGACGAGAATCGAACCATGACATCGGTCAACGTTGGAGATTTACCAGGTCGTTGCGAAGTGAAAACAACTTGTTGGGCGGAAAGTCTTGTGTCGACCGTCTTACCACCCCGCTGGCGAAGTACGCGGTCGTGAAGTGTATGCCAGAGTGAACTCCAACGGTCGGCGTCTATCTCTGGCCGTGTGGCGATTAACTCGAAACCAGTGGCTGTATAGGCCATTTCTAGCGCTGGAATGAAGGCAATCTGCTGACCGGTTTCTGGATCGGTCAAGGTAAGGCCCTCCAGCACTGTTATGCCAGAGTGGGGGTAAGAAAGGCCGTTGAGTGAAACGGACAACCCCAGTAGGCGTGACAGTTCCTCCTCTGCCAAAGGCTTGGCGCGCACCGTTTCCGCCGGCGAGAGAGCGCCTTGAATGACGCGTTCTTGAACGATCCAGCCGCCAACCGCCAATGTGGGAAGTAGGCAGAAGGTGAGAAAACCTGCTCGACACAGAATGCGATGGCTGCGATTCGACATGGGAACGTCCTTGTTCCGATTGAAGTTCACCCTCGCGGCGAGGCCGCCATCACTCACATACGCGCACCATCATGCGACGGTAACTACCGTTGACGAGCCATCTTATGAAAAAGATCCCACCGTGCTTTCATTTCCTCTAAGCTGTCTTGACCGAACTTCTCCACCAAAGCGCACGCGATTTCAAAAGCGACGACATTTTCGACGATGACGCTTGCAGCCGATACCGCACACACATCGCTGCGTTCATACGCGGCCGATTCGGATTCTTTGGTTTCGAGATTGACCGACTCCAGGGGCTTCGCCAAGGTACTGATGGGTTTCTTGGCGGCGCGAATAATCAACGTTTGTCCGTTGGTCATGCCCGCCTCTAAGCCGCCGGCGTTGTTCGTTGGTCGCGTATAGCCAAGATGCGGAAGATGGACTTGTTCGGCGTCGTAAACGATAGGATCGTGCACCTGCGAGCCGCGCCGCCGCGCCGCTTCAAAGCCGAGGCCGATTTCGACACCCTTGATGGCTTGCACGGCCATTACGGCTTGGGCAAGCCGACCGTCGAGTTTACGGTCCCATTGAGCATGAGTGCCCAGGCCAAATGGAAGACCCTCGACACGCACTTCCACCACGCCGCCGAGCGTGTCGCCTGCTTTTCTGGTTTCGTCGATGAGTTGTTTGATCTCGTCATCGCGCGCCGGATCAAGCGAGTAGACGATACTCGCGTTGCGCTGCTCTCGTTGCTCATCAAGCGAGCCGGAGCGAGGCTCGATTTTCACGCCGCCTAGTTCGACAACGTATCCGAAGGCGGTAATGCCGAATTCTCGCAACAATTGCTTGGCTAGGGCGCCTGCCGCCACGCGTGCCGTCGTCTCGCGAGCGCTGGCGCGCTCCAACACGCCGCGAATCGGTCCCAAAAACTTAATCGCTCCAGTTAAGTCGCCATGGCCCGGCCGTGGACGTTGAAGATCCTCAAGCCGCTCGAGTTTGGAGTCGCGGTTGACAACCTGGAGTGCAATTGGGCTACCAAGCGTGACGTTTCGCCAGACTCCCGTCAATACTTCGACCCGATCCGTTTCGATCCGCTGTCTTCCTCCTCGACCGTAGCCGCCTTGTCGGCGCTGTAATTCAACGTCGATCGACTCGGTTTCAATTGAAACGCCAGCGGGGAACCCGTCGACCAAAGCAAGCATGGTCTTGCCGTGGGATTCGCCGGCGGTGAAATAGCGCAACATTTTACCTTGAAACGATTTGCGTCACGATATGGGAGTTTGGCGCGTGGGCTCCGCCTCTAGGCAATCTTAACTTCCTTCCCTATTTCACGATAGTGCGGTTGCTCGTTCACGTCTCCACGTTGAGAATGGCAAAACGAAAAGTCCCCTCCGTCGACGTGGCGCATTCTGTGAAGCAATTCGTCCTCCAGCGCTGGTTTCTGTTGTCGTTGGCGTTCGTGCTCGTGAGCGGCATTGTGGGATGGCAATCGCTCCAGCCGGTGGCGGAGGCCCGCCTGTTGCGTAACGGGGTCGTAGCGGCGGTTTTATTTCTTATGGCGTTGCCCTTGCCCGCCGAGCGGATGTGGAAGGCGATGCAACGGCCGGGACCACCGCTCTTAGGCGTGGTCATGAACTTTATCGTGGCGCCACTTCTATCGTGGGGGGTATCGTTTGGCCTGAGGGACGACATGGCGGCGGGGTTGCTCGTCGCCGCGGTAACGCCCACCACACTGGCGTCAGCCGCGGTTTGGACTCGCCGTGCAGGCGGCAACGATGCCGTTGCCGTGCTCGTGACCATTGTTACCAACGCGACATGTTTTTTGGTGACGCCATTTTGGTTGAATTGGATGCTTGGCAGCCGTGCGGCCGTGGTACGAATCGACATGGGTGACATGGTTGGTCGTCTGGCCGTGCTTGTCGTGCTGCCGATGGTAGTTGCACAGCTGTTGCGCCTTTACCTGCCCATCGGGGTGTTGGCGACCCACCATTCGAAGCCGCTGACGGTTCTCTCGCAAACCGGCATTTTGACAATGGTGTTCATAGGCGCCATTACGGCCGGAAAAACCCTGGCCTCGCAACCTGCGAACGAAGCGTTTTCGTTGCTCGATTGGGTGTTGATGATTGCCGCCGTGTTGGGAGTCCACTTGGTCATCTTGGCTTTGGGGTATTGGTCGGCCTATGGCCTGGGAATGCGGCGAGAGGATCGCTTGGCGGTGGCTTTTGCCGGCAGCCAGAAAACGTTGATGGTGGGTTTGCAGGTTGCGCTGGACTGCGGACTACTGATCCTGCCAATGGTTGTTTATCACGTCGGTCAACTTCTCGTCGATACCGTCATTGCCGATCGTTGGCGAAAACAAGGCGAACGGACCTTAGCGCCGATATCCCCCGTGTGAGCATTGGGCGCAGTCTTGTTGATCTTGCGGGATCATGAGACGATTGGAGTCGGCCGCTTCTCTTGACATCGAACGAACCACCCTGGGGCTCCATGCCGCTCGCAATTCGTTGCTCGCAATTGACTAAAACGTACCCTGGAAAACCGCCGGTCGAGGCGGTGCGTGGCGTGGATCTCGCGGTCGACGAAGGCGAATGTTTCGGCGTTTTGGGACCGAATGGTGCGGGCAAAACAACGACCATTGAAATCCTGGAAGGATTACTCGCCCCAACCAGCGGCGATGTCGAAGTGTTGGGTTTACGGTGGGAGGAGAAACCTCAAGAGATTCGTCAACAAATTGGCGTGTCGTTGCAGGAAACGCAGCTATCGGAGAAGCTCTCGGTCTTGGAGACTTTGACGCTGTTTCGCAGTTTCTATCGGCAAGGCATTGACCCGCGTGACGCGATGGCGCGCGTCGCACTGCAGGAGAAAGCAAAGGCGTGGGTCAAAACATTATCCGGCGGACAGAAACAACGGCTTGCCGTCGCCACGGCCCTGGTGGGCGATCCTCGTTTGCTTTTTCTGGATGAACCAACGACCGGGTTGGATCCTCAATCACGTCGCGATTTGTGGGAGATCATCGGCGATTGCCGCCGCCAAGGACGCACCGTGCTGCTGACGACCCATTACATGGAAGAGGCGGAACGGTTGTGCGATCGCGTGGCCATTGTCGATCGCGGCAAAGTGATCGCCCTTGGTTCGCCAGCGGAACTCATCGCTGGTTTAGGAGGCGAGCATGTGGTCGAGTTTTCACTCGAAGCGACAAACAACGGTCGTGAGGAATCGGTTGCGGCCTGGGACGATTTGCCCGGCGTAACGGGGATACGGCGCGAACAGGATCGGCATCAGCTTTCGGTCACGCTGCCGCATGTGGTGATTCCCGCACTTCTCGATCGTTTGCAGCAAAAGGGACAACGTTTGGCAAGCCTTACGACTCGTCACGCCAGCCTGGACGACGTGTTTGTCAAAGTAGCGGGCCGGACCATTCAAGAGGCGGAAAAGCAAGAGGCATGAATCCTTCTCAGCACACGCCGGTTCGCCTTCCCTGGTTGCCGCTGTGGCAATTAGTGCTGGCGCGTTTGCGCGAATTCTGTCGTGAACCGGCCGCGATTTTCTGGGTTTATGTCTTCCCTATTCTGACGATGTTGACCTTGGGAATTGCCTTTCGAAACAAACCGGTCGAGCAAATCACGGTTCTCGTCCAGGAAGGTCCTCAGGCGCAAGCGTTGCTCGCAGCGCTCACGAATGATGCCGAGGGCCGGTTTCGGGCAAAGATCGTAGATGATGAAACAGCGCGGCGGCAACTGCGCATCGGTAAGTCGGATCTGGTGATATCGGCGCCGTCCAGCGAGGAGCCCGCCTATCACTATTACTTTGACCCGACGAAGCCGGGCGGCGTCTTGGCGCGCAACGCCGCTGACGATGTCTTACAACGTGCTGCGGGACGGAAAGATCTGGTCGTCACGCACGTTCACGAAGTAAGCGAGCCTGGCGGACGCTACATCGATTTTCTCGTGCCAGGTTTGCTGGGCGTCGGCATCATGGGAGGCGGACTGTGGGGCGTGGGCTTCGCAATTGTTGATATGCGGATTCGCAAACTGCTCAAGCGATTTCTTGCAACCCCCATGCGGCGGAGTCACTTTCTCGCCGCGGTCATGATCAGCCGGCTGCTGTTCACGATCCCCGAAATCGTGTTCTTGCTCGTCTGTGCGCGCTGGTTCTTCGGGGTGGTGAACCACGGCAGTTATTTGGCGGTGGGGCTCGTTATTCTTATGGGAACGATTGAATTTGCCGGCATTGGCTTGTTAGTGGCAAGCCGGGCCAAGACACTAGAAACCGTTTCCGGGCTAATGAATCTCGTAATGCTCCCCATGTGGATGGCGTCGGGGATCTTTTTCTCCTACGAGCGCTTTCCCGAAGAGGTACAGTCCGTCATTCGCTATCTGCCCCTGACCCCGCTGATCGACGCGCTGCGCGCCATCATGCTCGAAGGCGCCACGTTGGCGTCCTTGTGGTTGCCCCTGTTGATCATCACCATCTACGGCATGGCGAGCTTCGTGCTTGCCCTACGGTGGTTCCGTTGGAATTGATTCATCCGGCCCATGGCAAGCGTTGGCGATTTTGGGCCCGTGGACCCAAGCCGCAGCGTTGACCAAAAACGCGCGACACGGCAAATCTTTGCACCGCTCGGCCCTTGTAACATGCGACGGTTACGTCCCTTGTTTCTTTTGCAACTTGGCCCATTCGTCGCGTAATGTCACAGTCCGATTGAACACCAGCGCGCCCGGTTTCGAGTCATAGTCGACGCTGAAATATCCGAGCCGTTCAAACTGGAACCGATCGCCGACGTGCGCCTTCACCAGACTGGGCTCCAGTTGGGCGGTAGGTAACACCTGCAGCGAATTGGGGTTCAGGTTATCAAGCCACGTTTTGCCAGCCTCGACTTGCTCCGGATCGACCGTGCGGAACAAGTGGTCGTACAAGCGTACTTCCGCCGGAATGGCGTGTTCGGCCGAGACCCAGTGAATCGTGGCTTTCACCTTGCGTCCATCGGGGGCGTTGCCGCCACGGGTGGCGGGATCGTAAGTGCAATGGAGTTCGACGACCTCGCCCGACTTCGGGTTTTTCACCACACTTTCGCAACGGATGAAATACGCCCAACGCAATCGCACCTCGCGACCAGGCGCCAAACGATAAAACTGTTTAGGCGGGTCCTCCATAAAATCATCTCGTTCGATGTACAACTCGCGCGAGAATGGTATCTGCCGCACGCCCGCCGCTGGGTCTTCGGGATTATTGACGGCGTCAAGTTGCTCGTCTTGCCCTTCGGGATAGTTAGTAATGACAACCTTCAGCGGCTTCAATACCGCCATGACCCGCGGCGCATGTTGGTTCAAGTCATCACGGATGGAGTTTTCGAGGACGTGCACCTCAATCGTGCTGTTAAATTTGGCCACACCAATACGCCGGCAGAATTCACGCATTGCCTCCGGCGTGTACCCACGGCGACGCAGACCGCAAATTGTTGGCATACGCGGGTCATCCCAACCGCTAACGCGACCTTCCTTTACCAACGTTAAGAGCTTGCGTTTGCTCATCACGGTGTAGGTCAGATTAAGCCGGGCGAACTCGATCTGCTGCGAATGAAAGATGCCAAGCTGTTCGATAAACCAGTTGTACAACGGGCGGTGGTTTTCGAATTCCAACGTGCAAATCGAGTGCGTGATGCCCTCGAGCGAGTCGCTTTGCCCGTGCGCCCAATCGTAGGAGGGGTAAATGCACCATGCGTCGCCCGTGCGATGATGGTGCGCGTGCAAAATGCGATACATTACGGGATCTCGCATGTTCACATTCGGAGAGGCCATGTCGACCTTGGCTCGCAAGGTGCGCGCGCCGTCGGGAAACTCGCCGTTGCGCATTCGCTCGAACAAGTCCAGGTTTTCTTCCACAGTCCGGTCGCGATACGGACTGTTCTTGCCCGGCTCGGTCAGCGTGCCGCGATATTCGCGCACCTGATCGGGCGTCAAGTCACATACATAGGCTTTGCCCGACTTAATCAACTGGACGGCCCACTCGTACAACTGTTCGAAATAATCTGAGGCGTAAAACTCGCGGTCGTCCCAGCTAAAGCCCAGCCAGCGTACATCCTCTTTAATCGAGTCGACGTACTCAATGTCTTCCTTGGTCGGATTGGTGTCATCAAACCGAAGATTGCACTTGCCGCCGTACTGTTGGGCCAGACCGAAATTCAAACAAATCGACTTAGCGTGACCAATGTGGAGATAGCCGTTCGGTTCGGGGGGAAAGCGGGTTTGAACCCGGTCGCGCTTGCCGGTTTTCAGATCAGTCTCGACGATCGCTTCAATGAAATTGAGCGATCCGCCATCGGGCGTTCCAGGGGCGTTGGCAGGCGTCTCATCCATTGTTGCGGCTCCGTGCAGAAAGCGTAGGGGGGCGGGCATTACCGATGCGCGGCAGTCTCGGCCAGGGGGCGACCGAAAACCGCACCGCAAAGTGTTGAGAGTTTGGACACTTCCGCCCCAAAAATCCTGGGCTGGTTCTAGATTGTTCGGTCCGCCTACCAAGAAGTGTATGAACGCAAGCCGCCATGGCAAGAGGAGTTAAACAACAAGACTGCGCTGCGTTTGCCAGAATCTGAGAAATTGGGACGAACGCAAAACAAAGCTGCGCCGGCCCGGTCAACTTTCGCGGTTAAAACCCGGATTGCCCTGCGGTGTTTCCGTGAGTAACCTCTCTGCACGGCGCAAGGAGCAACGGTTTGCGCCAGGTTCGTCGGCGCCATTCGGCCGGAAAGGAGCATTGTGGCTTACGTTCTGCGGCCCGACGCATGGTGCGCTAACCCATCTCTACCCAGGACGCGGCCGTTGACGCGCTGGGTCTGGGCGCAGCGCTGGGACGACGTCGTATTTTTGCATTGGCGACTTGAGCCAAGCGTCGTAAGGAAATGGGTTCCCGCTTCGTTGGAGTTGGAGACCTGGGATCATGACGCGTGGGTCAGCGTCGTGGCGTTTCGGTTATCGGTCCGACACCGCGGCCTTCCGCATCTTCCAGGGCTTTCGCATCTCTTGGAAATCAATCTGCGTACGTATGTAACGTATTGCGGCCGACCCGGAATTTGGCTCTTGAGCGCACACGCCGACAATGGATTGGCAATCGGCGTTGCTCGACAACTTACGCCCATGCCCTATGTCAGGGCCGACTTGAAGTATTATCGCGACGATCAAGAGCTTCGTTGGCAGGCGACGTCCGGCGCTTCAACTTCCGATCCATTCGTTTTGTGGGACACGCGCGTCGGTTTGGCAACCATACGGCAACCTTTTGAGCAGTGCAACGCAGGACGAGATCATTGGTTGCTCGAACGGTATCGCCTGTATGTAACGGGGCGCGGCAATTCGCTCCGATTTGCCGACGTGGAACACTTGCCTTGGCGAATTGGCTTGATTCGGGGCGATATTGCGGCAAACCGGTTAGGAGCGCCGTTTAACTTGGATTTGTCGCCGGCGCCAGATTGCGCCCATTTTTCACCAGGCGTCGCCGCGCGATTTGGAGCCTTTTGCAAGGCGAACCCAGGCGATGCCTAGCGCAGGGAAGTTGAAATCAGGCGCGCACGAGATAGATGATCGCCACACTGATGCCGATGGTAACAACGGTCCAGCGTAACGTCGAAGGTTGAATGCGTCCCGCCAGGCGCCCTCCCAAAGCTCCGCCGATGGTCGACCCGACAGCCATGACGAATGCGGCCCCCCAGGACACGTGACCAGAGAAGAGAAAAAAAATGGCGGCGGCCGTATTCACGCTGAACGATACCGCTTGCTTGAGTGCATTTAACCGTGTTAGTGAGTCGTCAAGACAAAGTCCCAGTACGGCCAAGACAATGACGCTCAACCCGGCGCCGAAATATCCGCCGTATACCGCGGCCAATCCAACGGGAAGAATCGCCCAGGCGCTTGTACGCTTTTGCGATGCGGACTTTCCCGAACGCCGCTTGAGAAAACTACGCACAGGTTCCTGAATGGCGAGAAGTCCCGCGGCCAGCAGAATGAGAAATGGAACCAATGATCGGAAGGCGCGTTCTCCCGTATGGAGCAACAGCACGCCGCCGACAATACCACCAATAACCGACGCAGGTAGAATGAACGCTAACCGGCTTTTCTGTCCCGTGAGATCCTTGGCCTGAGCGAATGTAGCTCCCAGATAACCAGGGGACAACGCCACCGTATTGGTCACGTTAGCCGCAACGGCAGGCAAGCCCACGGCGGTAAGCATGGGGAAGGTAATGAGGGTTCCACCTCCTGCCAGCGCATTGACGGCGCCTGCCGCCACGGCGGCAATCGCGATCAAGGCGTAATCAATGCCTTCCACCATGAACCAGCAACGCGTTCATCGCCCCGAAACGCCATCACCAAGCGACGCTCCCAGTTCTCCTACTCTCGTTTCAACGAAAATGCGGTGTAGTGAAACCCTGTTTCGTCGTTTGTTAGCATCGCGCCGCCAGGTGCGAGATACTTTGCGACCACGGCAAACGGAGGCAAAGGATTGTCGCGCAGGGCTTCATTGAGGGCGCGCAGCCCAGGTCGGCGGTCCGCCCGTTGTCCCAACCAATCGCGAGTTTGTTGGCTTGCCGCCAGGTCATAGATATTTCGTACGGCGGCCTCGGGTCGATTGAACGAAATTAGCCCTGGCGCATCGCCCCCTCGCTGGCGAGAAATCTTGCTTGCGATCAACTTATAGTCAAGTTCGCCGGCCAAGGCGCGGCTTGCATCACTCCGAGTAAGTATTGCCTGCTGCAGAAGTTTTTCGCTATCGGTAAGCAGGAGGTATTCGCCGACGATGCCGAAACTGGGCGTTGGTTGGCGTAGAAGTGGACGACCGTTCGATGCTTCGCCCTGGGAAGAATTGCGGTTGGTCGACGTTGCCCGATAGTAGGCGATCCCGGCGTAGGTTTTCTCGTCCAACTGGCTTTGAATCGGCGCGATGAGCGTTTTAAGTGTTTCACGGAATTCATCCGGCTCTTTTAACTTGACGCCAATTAACGTCGCACGACTATTGACGCGCGCGGGCGGCTCCATCCACGTTACATGGGTCAGGCGACCCCCAAACGCCGCTAAAACGTCCTTCTCGAAATTGAGGGTTGGATATTGCTCCGCCACGCGGTCTTGAACTAAGGCCGCCAATGCGCCCTCTTGCCGGAAACGGTCATACACTTTGATCGCTGCATCGTACGTTGAGCGCGCGTCCCAATGAAGTGTCGTGTACGTAGCCGCATCGTTGGGAACCCAGGTTTCCGGTGTTGTCTTGCCGGAATCAAGCGCGAGCATTTCGACCAATCCTTGACGCGGCTGCTCCAGGAGCAAATGCATGTGAACAATACTGTCAAAGTCTCCTGCACGGAGCGTAATGGCGCCGCCAGCGCCCTTGAGGCCGTCTAACCCGAGTACGGGCATCAACGCGACTGTGGCTTGCGCGTTGAAATTGCCGCGGGTAACGGCGATGGCTAGTTCAATGGGATCAACAAACCAAGTGATTTGCGGTGGGTTCTCTTCCGACGCGAGACAACTTTTCATGATCGTGACGAAGTTGGGGTTGTCCAGCAAGGTCTCACCTTCGCCGCCATCCCACACGGCGAGCAACTGCTTCGATAGCGCTGCGTGATTTGTAATGACGATTGTCCCTTCGCGGATGAAATAGACCGGAGGGCGGCGTTCGCCAGGCGGTTGCACGGTGCGCAGTTCCACTTCTCCAACGGTTTCGGTGGTGATCCTGGCGCCGTCATTCACGGCCGCCGCTTCGCCCTGCTCCAACAGCTTTTGAGCCGTGGGCAACTGATCGCCTACATCGAACAGGATAACAATTGAAGGTGAGTCGTCCTCAGGCGCCACCAAGGCGACGGCAATTTCCCCTTGGGGCACGGCAAGCAAGTCGTCGAGCGATAACCCTAATTGTTCTTGAACGGTGGCGAAGGCGTCGGCGGCTGAACCGTAAAGTTGGGAAAGGAGTGGCCGGACTTGATCGTCTTTGGCCAAGCGTCCCACCGATGTTTCCTGAAACTTCTCAACGAAGTCAGGAGCATGCGCCACACGGAAATACGCCACAGTGCTCGCCGGGAGCAACTTCGCAGCGCTGGGTCGTTCGCCGTGAGCTTGGAGCGCTACACCGCACGAAGCGGCAAACCAAGCTACGATCAAACTGGTGGAGCGAAACTTCGCAGCCATGGCGAAAAATCGTTTCATCATTGGTCAAGGGATGAACTGCTGGAGGAGATCACGTTGCGGTTCACATAAGTGCGGATGGGTAAGTTGCGGTAGAATTAGCACAGAACAACTTACATGCCCAAAAGTACCGCGGGAGGCGAACGTGTCCGACTCGTCTTCGGTTACAAGTTACGGATAATACCGTAAATTGCCCGTACGGGTTTCAACGAAGAAACACATTCCGGTCGGTTGAACCACGCGTACAATATGCGAAACTAAGAGATAGGCCGCGCGTTTATAAGGGTAGAGCCACGCGGAATTGAATCCCGGCCAGCACCGGGTCGATGAAGGAACATAACGGGACGGCGTCACCCCCAGCTGGAGTGTCCGATGTTGCGAATCACGCTTATCATTTCCGGCCTGATTTGCGTCATGGCGTCTTCATCTGCGTTCGCGCAACGCACATCAACCACTGGGGGAACCAACCGGGGGGGCAATACTACCTCCGGCTTATTTGGCTCGCGCACGATTGGATCGGGCAGCATTCAATCGGGTGGCAATAGTTTGTTCGGGTCGTCTGGAACTCGCTCTACAGGAACAACAACCCAACAGCAACAGCTGGGTAATGTAACAGGGAGTGAGCGATTTATTAATTCCAACCGCAATGCAGCCCAAAGCTTTGTGGGAGCGGACATCAACGAAGTGCGTGCCGTAGGTACCGTCGGAGGGGGTAATACAGGCAACAACGCACAACGAGGATTTCAGAATGCCTTTAGTCAGTTAAGGCAGTTCAACCAATTTCAGCAGTTTGCCAACAACGCGTTTGGTCAGCAGAACCGAAATACACAAGTACGTATTGGGCTGACGCTAGGCTTTACACCTGCCCCCACGGCGGCCGCCCCCCTTAGTGCAGCGGTGGAACAACGTTTGACGCGTTTGCCGGGAGTGAACCTAGTGGGGACGCCGCAACTTGCGCTGGAAGGTCGAACGGCTGTCGTTCGCGGGGTCGCTGCCAGTGAGCGGGACCGGGAAATGGTCTCGCGGTTGCTCCTTCTGGAACCGGGGATCTCTGACGTGCGAAATGAGATGACGGTTGGCCCAGCGGCCGCGACTCCCGGTTCGATCCCCAACTAGCGGCACGCTGTTGCGCTTCGACCGCGTTTTCCCAGGCCGCCGTGACGCGCGCCGTTTCGGTTCGATAAACTTCTCCTGGCGTAAGATGCGGACGGTTTGATGACCCCCCGTTCGGCGATGAATCGCCGCCTCGCGAAGTGCGCAACGAGGCTTCGTGATCGTTCGTAGGGATTGATCCAGTACTTCTCAAATTGCCGCCGTGGGTGGTTTCTGGATGTTTCAGGTGGTAGGGCGCCGGTTCGCGCACGTCACCGCTTTCGATCAAGCGCTGTTTGAGCGAATCGGTCATGGGAATGCTCATCGTACGGAGTTGTCGTTGCATGTCGCCCTGGATCGCGGGCATTTCAAACGATGCTTGCTGTGCGTAACTTTGCGGCATGGGCGCCATTCCCGCCTGCGATGCATGGGGCGGTTGGTAGTACTCACCGGATGGCGGATCTTTGCCGGAGAGGAGGTGTTTGCTCGGTTGTCCCGAAACGACATCTCCTTCCTTGGTTGTGAACATCGGGATGAGGGTGATTTCAGTCCGGAAACCACCAAGGTTATCCCACGGAAGCCATACGCTATACGACTGCCCCAATTGTGTTTCGTCGGCGTGCTTCACGAAGTCTTCCGGTCGGAAAACAAAGCGTCGGTCCGGCTCACGGGTGATTGAGCCTCCCTGGGAGTCATCGTACGCGTAGACCACCAATGTGCCGTCAACGGCAACGGGTTTACTAACTTGATCGTAAAAGTAAATCCGTCCTCCGAACCCACGCGTCGAAGGTTTACCGGCCGTGTGGAGCACCGTATCCGTCCAAATGGCTACCATGCGATGCGGGCAAGCGAATTCAGGTTTGTCCTTTTTCGACCAAGGAATTCCTTCCTTGAGGTCGAACGAGGAACAACCCGCAAAAGCGATAAGCGTCGCGACTATGGCAAAGCGTTTCATCGTCGTGCAATTCTCGGAAGGCGATTACTTCGTTCTCTCGCTTTGGTCAGGAAGCGCAACGGCGTCCTTGCAGGCAGTTCAGCTTGTGACCACTATCGTGCGTACTGCGGCGGGCCTTGGTAGGCGGCTGGCGCCACAGGATAGTTTTGCGGCACGTAGGCGCTTTGCATGCGGCGGCTGCTTTCGCGCGGATCTCCCGCCGGGCCTTGCGGCATATATATCGCCCCATCTCCCATCGGCCCCGGAGGTGTGAGCGGAAGGTCGCTCGGCGCAATACCCGATCCGGAAAAACCGCCCGGAGGAATCGCAGGAGTTGGACCCACGCCGCGTTCCCCCGGAAGTGGGGCGCTGCGTGGTAGTACAGGTCGCGGTTGTACGCCAGACGGAGCCGGAGCGGGATCAAAGTTTAACGATGGACCTCCGGGGGGAGGTAATCCTCCTTCAATGAGCCCCGAAGGCTCTAACTGCGGAATCGGGGTGTCAACGCCTTCGGCCGTCGGCGTCAAATCCGGGTAGATCACATCCGAACCGGATAGGACCGATCCGGCATTGCCCCCAATGTCGCCGTGAATGGCAATCACGTCTGACAAGCACCAGTTCATGCGGGCGTACTCGGCCTGCTTGATGCGCTCCATTTCAAGTTCGCTATTCACGACCCATGGCGTGAGGATGATCAACAACTCGCGGCGTTCTTCGTTCTGACTATCAAACCGAAACATCTGGCCGAGTACGGGTATGTCCGACAGGTAAGGAATTCGCCGCGACTCGATAATTTTGCTCGTGGCGATGATACCGCCCAAAATCACGGTTTGGCCCGTTCGCGCCGAGACGGTCGTTTGGGCTCGCGACAAATCGATTTGGGGCGCGACACCTCCGTTGCCTACGGGCACAAAGTCGCTTACCGAGGAGTTTTCTGCGTCCACCTCCATCACAATTAAGCCGTCTGGGGTGACGCGTGGCGTAACACCTAAGATCAAGCCGACACTGGCAAACTCGGTATTCACTGTGACGTTGCCTCCCTGGCCCACCGTTTGCTGACCGGGGTAGGGAACCTGCGAACCTCGTTGGATAAACGCCCCTAGGTTATCAAGCGTCATCACCTGCGGACGGCTCAGGATTCGTGCTCGGCCGTCTTGTTGCAAGGCTCGGATCAAGATGTTGACCGATTCATTGCTTGCCGATAGCACCAGACCGCCGTAGCCGGGCGCTCCTACGCGGCCGACCGAGAAATGAGTGAGCGCTTGCCCTGCCAGGTTGTCGCGCGTGGCAAGTGACGGAGGTTCCGCGGAATTTCCAAGGTTTGCGTTGTTAAAATTAAAACCAGGCGTCAAAGTGCCCGCACCGGTCGAAATGTTCGAGCTGCGACTGAACAACAGCGAGTCTTGTAAGCCGAACTCGGCGCCGAACTCGTCGATGTTGGTCAACAACACTTCGGCAATCACGACCTGAATCACCACCATGGGCGGACGCCGGTCCAGGTCTTCCACAATTTTTACGATCTCTTCGTAGTAGCGCGGCGTAGAGCTGACAATAAGCGAATTGGTTACAACTTCGGCTACCACCACAACTTCGCGCTGGATTTGCTCGAAGGTGCTAAGTACGCCTTGTTGTTGGAGGAGGATGTTTCGCTCGGCTGTAAGGAGTTGGTTGATTGAGTCCGCAACGTTTTGCGCAAAGGCGTATCGCAAACGGAATACGCGCGTGCGTCGTTGTTGAATATCGCCTTCATCGAGGCGTAATAAGATCGCTTCGACCACGTTTAAGTCGCCGGCAGAACCGGTCGTGATCACGCTGTTGGTGCGCGGATCTACGGCGAAGCGTAAAGGTATTAGCGTGCTTTCGCCGGCTCCCGCCGCGGTCTGCAAAGCAAGTTGTCCGCCTTGTTGCGCTTGCTGCTGGCCGAACAACTGTTGCAGCATTTCTGTCAGGCTTTGGGCGTCGCCATTGAGAATTGTGAACACCTTCACCTGAGCCTCGGCCGCCGGTAGTTCATCCAGCTCGCGAATCAACGCGGTGATCAAGTCCATACTCTCCGTCGGCGCCGTAATAATGAGCGTATTCGCTCGAGCATCGGCTACGACCTTCACGTCCGTGAGTACGCCGGACTCCAAGACCCGGTTGCCTTGTTGGTCGATCGTGGTCAGGTGCAACGTGCGTGAGCGGATTTGCCCGGTTCGACCGGCCTGACCGGGAATAGCCTGTTGTTGGACTTGTTGCCCCAACTGTCCGGCTTGTTGTCCGGTGATAGCTTCTTGCAGTACGGGCGCCAATTGTTCCGCCAAGGAATTGCGAAGCCGGAACACTCGGACTTCGCTGGAGGAGTCAATCTTTTTTACGTCAAGCTGCGAAATCAGGCGGCGAATCTCCTCCAGGTCGCGCGGAGCTGCAAGAATGATCAGCGAGTTGCTGCGATAGTCGGACACAATTCGCAACCGCGCGCCCATACCCGGGCGAAGTTGCCCCTGTCCCGCCGCAGCGCCGGCGGCGGCTCCAGCCGCAGTGGGGAGCGCCTGCCCCTCGTTGTAAAAGTTTTTGATAACTTGTTCAACTTCCAAGGCCGTGGCGTATTTCAGCATGAAGAATTCAAACTGCGCCTCAGGCATAATCGGTTGATCAAGCTTTTTGACAAGTTCGACCACGGAGGTGACATTGTCGGGACGGCCGACGAGCAACAGCGCGTTGGGTTGCACTAAAGCGGTAATGTTCACCGTCCCCTGCCGCGGGGCCAAAGCAGCGGTATAAACCGTGTTAACCAATGTGGCGACGGTTTCGCTATTCACATAGTTTAGGTATAGAACCTCAATGGCTGGGGCTGTTTCTCGGGCTTGATCGAGAATATCGCTGATGATGCGTTTGACCCGTTCCACGTCGCGTGGATGTCCTCGGATGATCATGGCATCGAATCCTTCGACGAATTCGATGGTCACTGGTCCGATAAACCCGCCTTCATCCTCGGCGCCTTCGGGCAGCGGAATCTGCGCCGCGCCCGGCGCTGCCGGGCCGGGTTGCACATCGCCGGGTTGCACATCGCCGGGTTGCGCATTCCCCGGAAATGGCGGCTGATTGGGAACAACCGCAGGAGCCGGCTGATTTGCCGGCGCGCTGTTTTCAGGTTGACCCTGGCCAGCCGCTGCGGCTTGGGCCGCTTGTTGGAAGATCATGGTGAGCAGGTCTCCGCCCCAGTGCTTTTCACCCTTTTGCACGGGGAACGGCACGACCGCCGAGTCGCTGCGAACGGCGGCTTGAGACGCAGTCTGCAACAACTCCGCCGCGCGACGCATTTCTTCCGGCCTGGCGTTACGGATGGAAACCAATTGTGTTTGCGTTTGAGCGTTCCCCTCGGGCGCGTCGAGCGCTTGGAGCACTTGCAAGGCGGCCGCCGTGAGATGCGGCGATCCGTCAACCCACGCGGAATTGCTTCCGCGATCCACGGTGATTGTGGCCGTTCCGCCGGTCGTGGTGGTCATGCGAAAGACAGCAAGTTCGCCATTTCGTTGAAGCGATTCCGTCAACCGCGCCCCCCACGTTTGGCGAAGTAGATTTTCCATCTCGCGCCACGACTTATGCTGAAAGCGATACGTTTGATTGTTGGGCGCAGCCGGCGCTACCGTCGCCTCAGCGCGGAGCGTTGGCGCAGAAGCGGTAACTGCGGGTGACGGAATTTGCTCTGGCAGTAGTTTGGCAATTTCCCCATGCGCCGACGGCGTGGCAAGAATCAGAAGCTGGTTCGTTCGCACATCCGGTGCGATGCGCACTTGACCGCCGGGAGGATATCGCTGCAGCAATTGTTGACGAAGCGATTCCAAATGTTCTGCAGGGACGCGGTAACCCTTCAGGACGGGCTGTTCGACCGCTTGACTCTCCGTCGTGTCGGCGACGGGTTGATCTAATGCGGCGACCAAATCTTTGGCCACGCGCTGCGCCTCGGGCGAACCTTTGACCAAGACGCGATTTAGTTGCCGATCCAAGAGAATTTCCACGCTTGCATCGGCCGCAGTCGCCAGATCCTTGATCTGCCCTACAATTTTCGCTGCATCGGCGTGATCCAAATGGTAGGCCGTGAAGCCCGGCGGCGTTGTTTCTTGCGCGACGCTAATCGCCGCCCAAAAAGCGCAAACCATGAAGGCGGAGCGACACGGAGAAAGCGCAAGCCGCCATGAGAATCTGGCGTGGTTGTGGCGCTGTGTCATGGTATCCTTTTGATTCATGCAACCCCCGACAGGGCGTTTTGCCTGCGTGCATGCGCAAACGTTACGACCCGCACGACCCATGCAACGGGAATATTCGGAATAATCGTTAGAGTCGCTTCACCAAAACCTAGCCGGCAGGCTCGATATAACCCGCAAAGTTCAACGCGCCGTGATGCTCAATCGGCAAGATGCGGATTTTGCAAAAAGGAGTTGGGTTCGCCAAAATGGGAAAGGAGTGTTCGTTGGAGCAGGCGTATGATTCTCGTTACCAAGAAACAGGGGGGATTAAAGATCTTAGGGCAACTACGAAGTATTTGCGTGAAGATTGTTTTCGCGCTGGTTTTCACGTCGGTGCATCCAGCGATGGCTCAGTCTTCCGCAGTACTTTCCGGTCCTGAGTTTTTGGAGCAGTTGCGACAACCGTCGGGTATCGCGTGGTCCGATATGCCATTGCGTCTTGCGATCGAAACGTTAGGACGCGATCAACAAATCGGAGTGATGCTGGATCGGCGTGTCGATCCGGGGCGTCTCGTTAATCTCAATGTCGCGCCGCAACCCCTCGAGCATTTATTGGCTACGTTGGCCAGGCAAACGGGGTTGGGCGTTTGCTACGTCGACGCAGTGGCGTATTTTGGTCCTACGGAAACGACCGAGATACTCGCAACCATTGCGGCCATGCGTCGCCGTGAGGCAGAAAAGCTTCCGCGCGAGGCCGCACATCGTTTCACGCGCGTAAATTCCTTGCATTGGCCGATGTTAGCGGTTCCACGCGAATTGATCTCTGAATTGGCCAGCGAAGCACGGCTGGACATCGTTAACGCTGACCTTATCCCTCACGATTTATGGCCCGCGGTTGCACTGCCGCCGCTTCCTTGGGCGGATCGCATGACTTTGGTGCTGGCGGGGTTTGGTTTGACCTTTGAGTTTACGTCCGAGGGAGATGCGATTCGACTAACGCCCATGCCGAAGACGGCCACAATCGTGCAGACCTATCCCGGAAAGGGGCACGCGCAGGAGAACGCCCGGCGGATTACCGCAGGATTTCCCGAAGCGCAAGTTACGGTCGAGGGCGATCAACTTCGCATTGCCGGGCCATGGGAGGTGCATCGCGCGGTTGAGGAGTTGATGCAGGGGAAACGCGTGTCACGACGACAGCCGTCGAATACGCAGCGTAGGACGGTCTACACCCTCCAAGTTGAGAATGAACCCGTGGGCGGGGTGATCCTCGCATTAGCTAAACAGCTAAACTTGAAGGTTGAGATTTCCACGGTAGAGGAAGTAAAACTGGAAGAGCGGATTTCGTTCCACGTAACCGATGTGACGCGCGATGAATTGCTACAAGCCGTATTAGCGCCGGTGAATCTGAAGTTTCGCGTAACCGGCGGCGAATTGGAGGTGTATTCGCCGTAACTTACGGTTCCGATGGGCCTATGGCGACCTTACGTGAGAAAAGCCGCTTGCCCCCTCGTGGAGCAAGCGGCCTGGCGCGGCTGCGGGTCACTACGCGCCTCTAGATTGCGTCCGCATGCGGAAATCGGAATGCGGAATGCGGGTTCAACAAGGTGCAAGTCAGGTCAGTTCCGCACTCCGCATTCCGAATTCCGCACGCTTACCCGACGAACTTCGCCAATTTTTCGCGAAGGGTGTCGGCCGTAAAAGGCTTGACGAGGTAGTCGTTGCATCCAGCTTGAATTGCTGAGACCACCCGAGTTTTCTCGGCCTCCGTCGTAATCATGATGATGGGCGTCTTACGATCGGTCTCGCGAATGGCATGGATCAGGTCGAGTCCCGATTTATTCGGCATGTTCCAGTCGGTTAATACGAGGTCAAACTCGCCGCCTTGAAACAGGGCCAGCGCTTCGGCTCCATCGTTCGCCTCGATCGCGCCGGGCACACCCACCGCCGCCAGCGATCGCAGAATGATCTTCCGCATCGTGCTGGAGTCGTCGGCCACAAGGACTTTCAGATTCATGGTGCTCTCGTGCGGGCTGCCGTCGGATGGCTTGCCGCTGTCTCGGTAGACCGTGGGGCGGCGGTTGCGATTGCGTTTGTCCCGTCACAAAACCATAGGTTGACGGTCGGCAATGTCAAACAAGTTCCCATGGCCACATCGCACGGTGGGCGGCGAGAATATCGACGTTGATTGATAGGAAAATCTTGCAGTCGGGGAGATTAACGGCTACCATACGGCGGAGTTTACCCCCTGGATTATGATCGAGCCGCTTCGTTTTTGGCGGTAAAGGCAATCATGGCGCAGGTTGCCCAACCCAAACATTCGCCGTCGCCCGAAGTCGCGATGGCTGACAGGGTTCGAGTGATTTTGTACACCTTCAAGGTGCGAGGCTGCAATGGAAATGGTGGTGGACCAAACCTGCGTCGAAGCCCCAACCTCCCTGGCGTCGGGGCGATTTGAACAGCTACTTGCGGATATGCGCGCAGGCTCCCAAGACGCGGCGCGTGAGATCGTCGATACCTATGGTCCCCATATTCGGGCCGCGGTCAAGCGTCGTCTGGCGGGGTTCCTGCGCCCGATGTTCGATTCGGAAGACTTCGTGCAATCGGCCTGGAAGTCGCTCATTTGTATGTCGCCGGACAAGGTCGACCAGCTTCACGAACCCAAACAGCTGGTGGCGCTGCTTGCCACGATTGCCGCGCGCAAAATGATCGATCAATATCGCCAACGTACACGAAAGGCGTGCAACGTTACCCGGCGTCGGGAACTGGACGATCCCGAGGTAATCGATGCGCTTGCCAAGATTGCGGGAATCAACACGCCCAGCCAATTATGCATCGCGCAGGAGAAGCAGGAGCAGTTCCGACAGAGGTGGGAGGATCTGGTGAACCGCCAACCTCCGCGAAACCAACGCATTGTCAACTTGCGGTTGGGCGGGCAGCAATTTGCCGCCATCGCGCAGGCGGAGGATGTTAGCGAACGCCACGCTCGGCGCATCGTCGAGAAACTGCTGCAACGTTTGACCGATTCGGATCGCGCCGCGTAAGAGAAGCGAGCCGGGCAATGAACGACTCGTGGTCCGTCAGTCAACTGGTGTCAAAGATCAAGGCAGGATGGCATCGCCGAACTCCTGCAATGGGGGCGCCATCAACGGACGTCGATTTTCCTAACACGGAAGCGGCCTTGACCGCCTATCCGCACTTACGCCGCTGGAAGTCCATCGTGCTGGACCTCGCGTTTGAGGAGTATCATCTTCGGGCGGAATGCGGCGAGGCGGTCAATGCGGATGATTTTTGCCGCAGGTTTCCCGACTATCAGCGGTCTTTGCTCCATCGCATCGAGATTGAGCAGTATCTCCGGCACGAGGAAGATAAGCACGCGCACGCCTGGCCCCAGCCCGGAGATCGGTTTCTCGGGTATCGCTTGCTCGAGCAGTTAGGCAAGGGAGCGGTAGGCCGGGTCTATCTTGCGCAACAAATGGAAATGCGTGATCGTTTGGTGGTCGTTAAGCTGACGCCTCGCGGTCATCGTGAAGCGCAAACCTTAGCGTTGCTTAATCATCCGCACATTGTACCAATCTACCGGTATGACGAAGACCCTGCGACCGGGCTTGCGGCGATTTGCATGCCGTACCTCAGCCGTACCACACTCGAAGATTTCTTGTGTTTAGCACAGCGCGGCGCTTGCGGGGCAGCGCCGCAGTGGCCGCCGAGCGACTTTGGCTCGCTCCTCGACGAACTGGGCACTCGCTCGGCAACGGACGGAACGACCCCACCCGGCCTGGCGACACCTGACTTGGCGGCTGACGAGTCGCTGCGACCCGCAACATACGTCGACCGCGTATTGAATCTCGCGCGGCAGATGGCGAAAGCGTTAGCGCATACGCATGAACGCGGCGTGCTTCATCTCGATTTGAAGCCTTCCAACGTACTGCTTTTGCCGAATGGACGGCCGCTCTTGCTTGATTTTAATCTATCGGTTGAGGGCGCCGTGGGAGCAAGCGTGATTGGCGGCACTCTGCCGTATATGTCGCCCGAACAGTTGCAAGAGGCAATACTTGGACGGAGCTACCAGTCGCGCCCTGTCGATGGACGATCGGATTTGTTCTCGCTGGGTGTCATTCTATATGAATTGCTGACGGGAACGCATCCTTTTGGCGAAATTCCTCGGCAGAGTGATCCGCGCGAAGCGGCGAAGGAACTATTGCGTC
Source organism: Planctomycetota bacterium (assembly GCA_963204915.1). Classification (GTDB taxonomy): domain Bacteria; phylum Planctomycetota; class Planctomycetia; order Pirellulales; family Pirellulaceae; genus JAHWKS01. The sequence goes on from CAUJHS010000049.1 coordinate 119,850, forward strand.
GTCATGAAAAAGGACCTCGCGCTTTAGGTTCCGTGGTTCACGACCCTGATGTCGGCCGCTTTTTGGACGCATGTCTTGCGTTTCATCCGGATCAGCGTCATTCGTCGGCTTGTGAAGCTGCCGAGTTGCTTGATCGTTTGCTCAGTCGACGACATCGTGCGAAACGTTGGATGCGCCAGCACCGGAAAAGTATGACGGTTTTGGCGAGTGCGGTTTTATCCGGCGTGCTCGCATTAGCCACTGCCGCCGCCATGGCCCCACCTGAACACGAACAGTGGCTGCGGGCCGCAGAAGTGCATGTAGAGCGAAGGGAATTCCGAGAAGCGGAGGCGGCCCTTCAAAGAGTAATCGAGCATCGGCCGCAGTCGGCTTTGGCGTGGGCCTTGCTGGGCCAAACGCAGGCTAAGTTAGGTAAGCACCGTGAGGCAACGACGGCTTTTGCGCAGTCCTATCGACTTTCCAATGATCCAAACATATTGGGCGAAATGGGGCACGCCGCGTTTTTGGATGGACAATACGACATTGCTGAAGCTTGGTACCGCAAATCGCTTGAACGAGCGAGAACGTCACCGGAAGTATTCCTAAATCTCGGAAAATGTTGCTTACGAAAGGGGCAGTACCTCGAAGCAGAGGCGAATTTCTGCAACGCCGTGGTCGAGGCTCCAGATGCCCTGTTGGTACGCCAGGCACGAGCACAGTTTGCCGTTCGATGGGCTCATGCAACCTCTTCCCCAATCAAGACATACGCTTTTGAGGACGCCTTAGTAGCTGTGCGAATCGCGCCGAAAGATAGTCGTGTCTTATTTGAAGCGGCCAGCGTCTTCGCGCTTTCGCACGACGTTGACGACGAGGCAAGTGTCAAAGAGTTTCTCGAGCGAGCTTGCCACTGCGGGCTTGATCGCCGCGCACTGCAGTCGCCTGCATTTCGAAAGTTTGCCAACACTTCGTGGTTTCGCAAGCTATCGAACTCTTTGAAAAATCCCGCCCGGTGATTTCTCGGAAACCTTTGTGAATTCTAGGTTTAGGCGAAAGTTTCCGTTTCGCTCCTAGCCGATTTTGGGCGATCTGACCCCGAATTCGCAAATAGCCGCAATTTTTTTCTCAATTTTTACAGATTTCATGTCCGAGGCGCCCTCTCTTCTCGACTAGTGTTGTAGAAGGGGGCTGGCGGGGCAATGCGCCCCCTCTTTTAGCTCGATGTTCGAGCACTGTTTCCCAAACGCGGTCAGCGTTCGGACTGCGCGCCCGACTTCGCGTCATTTATTGCAGGAAAGTGGTTTGATGCTCGGTTCGACAACTTGTGAGTTTGACAAAATGACAAATGCTAATCGATTCCGCTCAACGTCCCGGTTGGCCCGCAAATCTCGCCGAATCATTTTCGAGTCGCTCGAACGTCGTCAAGTCTTAAGTGCGGATATCGGCCCGGTGGTTTTTGCTGCAGATTCTAATGGGTTGAACGCGCCTGCGGAAATTGGCTCCCCCGATCCACTGCCAGTTTTTACCATTGACCAAGCGACATGTTCAGCAATTCCCGCTCCGCAGCTCCTTCCCACGCCCGATTCTTCCGCGGTTGATGCTGCCTTCGCGGCGTTTGACTCGCTGGCCGAGGGGGAAATGGAGTCGCCACAGGTCGGGGGCGTCCATGGTTACGAGGAAATTGGCGACACTTGGCTACTCTCGGGGACCGTCAGTGACGACGGGCCAATGTCCGAGATCTGGGTTTATTATGCGTTTAAGAGCGAATCCCTCGGATCCACCAAGCCCGATTCGAGCGGGCGCTTTTCCTTTGCCGTCCATTTAGATCCCGGCGAATTCGGTTTCGTCGACATCTATGCGATGGATGGTACGTCATCCATGTCGAACGTCGTAAGTTATTACATCTGCGATGAGTAACTCGCATTTATAAGGCTATTGTCGTTTGGCATAACAGCCAGAGGCGACTCCCTCTCGACGGGCGGATTGCGACGGGGCAGCTGCGGGTCGAATCTGCCTGCAGAGGGAGCGCCTTTTTCGTGGACTTTTTGTGCGGAAGCGCTACGACACCGTGTACGGACGCCAGTTTCTCCTCATTTTGTTAATCTTTTTGAGGCATCATTTTCCTGTTCAAGGGTGTGGTTTCCGTTGAGAAAACAGGCTCACCCGAGGTTTGGTCGCAGAGCGAATCTTTTACCAATTGGTATCCAATCGCTTGAGAGGCGTCCGAAGCGCGAATAGAATTAAGCATCCACCCACCCTCCCTCGCGCGGCGGCAGCTTGATGAGCGATATCTACCACGAATGCGGCGTGGCGGCCGTATATCATCTTCCTGGACAAGGGCGCAGCCCCTTGTGCCCCGACCAAGGCCCGGAAGAAACGTCACGCCTCATCCCGCGGATGCTGCTGGATATTCAGAACCGTGGCCAGTTGGCCGCGGGCATCACCAGCTATCACCCGCGACGCAGTCAACTGATCGATACCCACAAAGATGTGGGCACGGTGAACGAGGTGTTTCGGCTAGCGCATCAGACCGATTACGAAAAGCTGATGCGCGAATACTCTGGCCCAGCGGCGATTGGTCATGTTCGCTATGCGACTTGCGGGCCCGACGACCGCAGCTACGCCCAACCTTTCGAGCGACACCATCTCCAAAAACATAAGTGGTTCAGTTTCGCCTTCAACGGACAATTGGCAAACTATCAAGAGTTGCGCGATAAGCTCCTCAGCGATGGCGACCATCATCTCGCTCGAGAGACAGACACCGAAATTTTCATGCACGAGCTTAGCCGTGAACTTTCCGGTGATCGGCGGCCCACGTTGCTCGAGATGATTCGCAATGTAAACGCCCGTTTAGATGGCGCTTACACGTTGGCATTGTTGAACGCCAGCGGCGACATGCTCGTAGCTCGCGACCCGCTCGGCATTAAGCCGTTATGCTGGGCGAAGGAAGGTCCGCTATTCGCCGCCGCAAGCGAAAGTGTGGCTTTGTTGAACTTAGGATTCAAGCCAGAAAACATTCGCTCGTTAGAGCCAGGTGGGGCGATCACGATTACCGACGGTCGTTTTTCCGTGGGTCGTTTTGTAGAAAGTAGTCGGTCGGCGCATTGTTTTTTTGAATGGGTATATTTCGCCAACGTGGCGAGTACGCTTGACGACCGGAGCGTGTATCTGTCGCGCACGGCGCTTGGAGAAGAATTGGCGCGGCTGGAGCTTGAGTCGGGCGATGTTTCGTTGACCGATGCGGTCGTTGTGCCCGTGCCAGATACGAGCAAGGCGGCAGCCGATGCGATGGCGTTTCGTCTTGGAATTCCGTCGCGCGAAGGACTCATTCGCAATCGTTACAGCGGTCGGACGTTCATTGAAAGCGGACAAGGCCGACGCCGTAAAGCGCAAACCAAGTACACCCCCTTGCGCGAGGTGCTGGAAGGTCGACGAATTTTTCTGGTGGAGGACTCCATCGTCCGCTCCACCACCATGAAGGTGCTTTTGAACCGCATCCGCGAATATGGCGGGGCGAAAGAAATCCATGTGCGCGTGGCGTGTCCGCCGATTGTCGCGCCGTGCTTCTACGGCATTGACATGTCAACGGTTGATGAGCTATTCGCTCCGAAGTTTCTTCAAGGACGTGAGTTAACTCTCGAAATTCAAGCCGAAATGGCCGAGGCGTTAGAAGCCGATTCGCTCCGCTATTTGCCGATCGATTCCATCGCCCGAGCGATTCGTTTCCGCGAAGATCAACTTTGTCGAGCATGTATCACGGGAGCGTATCCAACCCCGCATGGCCAACAGCTTTACCAGATCGCGTTGAAGAATGCAGGCAATGGCGCCGCCCGAACGTATGAACGGCAACTCGCCGAGACCACGGGCTGAACGCATTACCAACGCGTTCGGGTATTCGAATGTGTATCGACGACAATGCCGCAACTCGTCAGGGTGTTGCGGCATTTTTTTGTGTTGGTAACCTTCGCCGGGCGAGTTTTGCTAACCCGCAGTCTTTCCGTACGCGTCGCGATGCGCGACGAATCAGCGCTTTTTTCTTAATTTCGTCAAGTCCGGGTTTGGTGTTGAAGACCGGCTGAGTAGAATATGGTAGGTGGGACGAAATCGAACGTCGTCCCTTCAAGTTGGCTCCTTACAGGGAGCATGAGCCGTGTCCAATTTCGAACGCGTTCGCCGCCAACAAATCCTTCGCGAAGCCGAAGGTTATCTTGAATTGCTGCTTTCGGCGCCGGAGGATTTCGCCCTGGCCGCAGAACCTCGTCACCGCTTAGCCCGACGTGTGTTGAAGACGCTCGATCAGGCTGAGTTCACTGGGCCACGTAAGGCGCAACAACTTTACCTCAAGGGGCAGGCGTTACGCGCAATGGAGATGTACGGCCAGGCGATTCGTCCGCTCGAACAATCCGCTGAGGCCGATCCCGAGAATATTCATGTGTGGTTGGCGCTTGGCTGGTGCTACAAGCGCGTCGGCCGTCTCGACTTAGCAATTCAGGCATTGCAAGAGGCCGTGGAAGTCGATCCCGAGGCCGCCATCATCTATTACAACTTGGCGTGTTATTGGAGCCTCGCTTCGAACGTCAAACAGGCTGTACACTTCCTGCGCATTGCTTTAGATCTCGATCCAAATTACCGCGATTTGGTCGACAGCGAACACGATTTCGATCCCATTCGAAATCACCCCGGTTTTCAAGCGGTCAAGGAAGTCATCGTTTAGGATCGCATCGCAGGGGAATTGACCGCGCGTGGCGCGGTCACGATATTGGGAAAGCGTCGCCTGAGTATTCGCTTCCCTCCAATTCCTCACGATTGCCGATGACTGATTCGGAACGTCTTGCGCGTTACACTTCCGCATTAGAATTCGCCGAGCGGCAAGTGGCTCACCTTGTCGAGCAGCACCCAGGGTATTTTCCCATCTATACCCATGAGGGGAAGTGGCGGCATGAAGGCGAACTATGGACCGATTGGACCGGCGGCTTCTGTGCCGGAATGATGTGGCAATTCCACCGCCGTACAGGCGACCCCATGTGGCGCGAGCGAGCCGAACGCTATTCGAAGTTGCTTGAACATCGGCAGCATGATCGCAAGGTACACGATCTGGGGTTTATTTTTCTCAACACGTATTTGCCCTGGTATCAACTCACCGGGGATGCGCAGCTGCATGACGTATTGATTCAGGCCGGCCGCACGTTGGCGATGCGGTTCCAGGAGAAGGGGCAGTATTTGAGCAGCTTCATCGGCCCGGAATCGCTGTTCATCGATATCATGATGAACGTACCGATCATTTTTTACGCGGGACTCGAAACCAACGATGAGGAGTTGTTGCGTGTCGCCCAAGCTCATTGCCGCACTACGGCGCATCGTATCGTGCGCGACGATGGTTCCACCACACACGAAGGGATCTTTGATACGCAAACCGGTGAGTTTCTGCGCGAGTCGACCCATCAGGGGAAAAGCGCTGATAGTGCTTGGGCTCGAGGTTTGGCGTGGTCGTTGTACGGATATAGCAAATGCTACGGGCTTACCAACGACGAGTTCTACCTCGCCATCTCGGAGCGAAACGCAGCATACTGGCTGACGCACCTCCCGCCTGACCATGTGCCTTATTGGGACTTTAGGGCCGACTTGTCGCTACCTCCCCCCCTTGGAGCGCAGAAGGAGTCGTCGGCAGGAGCAATTGCCGCGAGCGGACTTCTCGACTTGGCGCGGCAAACTCGTTCGCCGGAAGCGGCTGCAAGGTATCGCGAAACCGCTTTAGCCATGTTAGATGCATTGACCGAGCCGGAGTACCTTGCCGTCAATACGGCTGGCTGGGAAGGGATTCTGAAGCATGGCGTGTATCATACGACCAAGAACCTGGGCGTGGATGAATCGGTCATGTGGGGCGAATTCTTCTTTGTTGAGGCGCTCACGAAGGTGGTTTGCGAGTAGTTGGCCTTTCGTCACGGTCGTCCCGCATGATGGGCTTAGCGTGGCGCGTCCTTCGAACCGCAAAGACGTTCGTAGTCTTGCATGGCGTCTGCGGGCGAGAAGCGTGTTGATGTTTCCGATTCGTGCACCAAGATGCCGAACCGTATTCGGAGCGATTCCCCCGGCTTGATGACCAGGCGACTGATACTTCCACCCGTGAGCGCATTGCGACCAAAGGGATTCGCCACGAGGAGTCCGTAGTCTCGCACATGATGCCAACTGCGTCGGAAATTCTGCGGATGAGAAAATAAGGTGACGCCCACCCAACGGTCCTGGCAAGGACCGCTGTAATCGCACCATGCGGCTGAAGTGCCCCAGATCTGGCGTTCGTTCTGGCGTCCTTCGCTGTCGCGAATTTGGCCTCCGTGATTGGTGACGACCGCCAGCGGCGTCGCCATTCGAAGCCCCAAGCCCATTTCCTCTTGGTCGCCAAATACGAACTCTCCGCGATCCGACGAAAACGTGCTGTCCCAACTAAGTAACCACCCTGCCGGCACGACGTGAACATCAATGCGCCGCGTTTCGCGGCAGTGCGTCCCATGGTCGCTCTCATCACGGTACGTGTTTTCCGATGTGAATCCGCCATGCCCAGCGCTGCCTTGCGGAGCTTCGAGGAAACGTTCGTGCGTCACTTTGGCCTTGCAACGCCAGTTGTCGCTGCCATTCAAATCGCCAAACGCCAGCCACAAACCAGGATGAAAGGCGTCATGGTCTTGCAAGTCGCCAGGTTGCGGCGGATGATTACGCGTGATCTGCAACCCGCTCGCGGTACGCAAGTGTGCAAAGTAGGGACGCGGCGTCGCCATGTCGCCCAACACGTACTCCGCCACGGGCCGCCGGTCGATTCGCACAATGATCTTTCCGGCTTCGGTCAGAAAGTCGACCTGCGCCGGCTCGTCGGCCCTGATCGGTGCGTTGACGATGAAGGTGAAAATCACCACCAGATTTTGAAGTAAACATCGCGCCATGTTTCCTCCTCAGAGAGATGGCGACAACGGGCTAAGTTTCACGACCGTCGCGAGTTTACCGAATTTGCTTGCTCGACGCCAAACCGCAGGTTAAAATCACTCCCGTTCTCATCAAAGTTGGCTTGTGGGTTTTCTTCCACAAGAGTGAATAACGACGCGTCCTCTTTTCATCCATTGTTCCCGAAACCAGGTCGGGGCGCGTCGCGGTCGAAGTCAGGTTGCCGTTGTTTGCGGACGGACAACTCGGTCGACGATTCGGGTTGCCTTCCTTCGCCAATGATGGCGCTACACGTACCCCTTGCGGTTTTTCCTCGCAAGTGTGGAGATCCTCTGCGATTGGCTCCTTCTTTCTCGGTGAGGAGATTACGGCCCATGGCGACCGTTCCTTTTGATGACGTGACCGAAACTCCGGTCTTGGAGAAATCTCAACCCAAATTCCAATATCCAGGGCTTCCCACGACCTGCGACGGCGCCGAAGCCGTGGTGTGGGTGGAAACACACATCTGTCAAGGTTCAGGTGCGTACCCCATTACCAGTTCGACCACGATGGCCTCAGGGTTTAACTCGGCGGTTACGAACGGCGTACCGAACCTATGGGGTGAACAGCTGGTCTTCGTTGAGCCCGAGAGTGAGCATTCCTCCGCCACGTTTTGCGAGGGTTTCGCCGTCGCTGGAGGCCGAGTTACCAATTTCACATCGGGGCAAGGCCTCGTGCTGATGAAAGAGGTGTTATACACCATTTCGGGCAAACGCCTGCCGGTCGTGTTCAATATTGGCGCTCGCGCACTGACCAGTCACAGCTTAAATGTGCATGCTGGACACGACGATGTCATGAGCGTGGCCGACTGCGGTTGGGGAATGCTGTTTGCCCGCAATGCGCAAGAAGCCGGCGACTTATGCCTCATCGCACGGCGAGCGGCGGAGGCCTCACGCACGCCCTTCTTTAATGTGCAGGACGGCTTTCTCACCACGCATACGGTGGAGAGCGTCCGCTTGATTGAACCGGAATTGATGCGTGAATACGTCGGTGCGCCGAGTCAAAAGCTTTTGAACCTAATGGACCCCGCCAACCCGATCATGTCGGGAGTGGTACAGAACCAAGATTCTTACATGAAGGGTAAGATCGCGCAACGATGGTACTACGAACAGGTGGAACCGGCGTTGCAAGACGCGTTCGAAGAATTCTACCGAAAGACAGGCAGGAAGTACGGGTTTGTCGAGCCGTACCGTTGTGAAGACGCCGAGTTCGTTCTGGTTGGCATGGGATGCTACATGGAGACCGCAAAGGCGACCGTCAATTACCTCCGCGACCAGGGGATTCTAGCGGGTTGTTTGAATGTGAGCTGCTTTCGCCCCTTTCCTTCCAAGCACCTTATTGCGGCATTGAAGCAATGTAAAGCGATCAGCGTGCTGGAGCGAATGGACGATCCCCTTTCCACCACAGGAAATCACTTAACTCGCGAGCTGAAAGCCGCTTTCTGTGATGCGATGACAGGTCAAAACGGGCATGAACCGATTCCCCGAATTCCCAAGATTTATCACGGCGCCGGCGGACTCGGAAGCCGTGATGTAACACCGGGAGACATTATCGCGATCTTTAAAAATATGATGCACGATGGACAAGATTTCTTCGTCGTCGGTGTGAAGCATCCATTGGCGCTGGAAACGACCGAAGACCCCGACTTGCGCCCGCGCGGCGCGTTTTCAATGCGTGGTCATTCGGTCGGCGGATATGGTTCGGTTACGACGAACAAAGTCATCGCCACCATTGGCGGCCAGGTGTTCCGCAAAGATGTGCAAGCGTATCCGAAGTACGGCTCGGAAAAGAAGGGCCTGCCCACAACGTACTATCTGACGATTGCCGAGTCGCACATTCAAACTCATAGCGAACTGGAACGCATGGAGTTGATTGTGTTGAACGACACGAACGCCTTGTTCAGCGGAAATCCTCTCAAAGGGTTAGTCGAGGGAGGCGCCGTGTTCATGCAAAGCCCCCTGACCGATCCTGCCCAGGTTTGGAGCCGAATTCCGCCGCACCATCAGCATACGATTCGAGAGAAACGCCTGCGGGTGTATTACATCGACATGGTCAAGATTGCCAGAGAAATGGCGTCCGAGCCGGACTTGCAAATGCGCATGCAAGGCATTGTGTTGCTGGGCGGGTTTTTGCGTCTTACACCGTTCGCCGTTGAAAGCGGTATGACCGATGATGAGGTTTACGAGGGCGTGGAGAAAGCTCTGCGTAAGTACTTCGGCAAACGCGGCGAACAAGTGGTGCAAGACAACTTGAACTGCGTCAAGCGCGGCTACTGCGAGATGCGGCAAATCCCCCTAGAACTGATTCAACAATCGAACGGCAAAGTCAAGCCGAAGTGACGCCTTGTTTGGCTTGCGCCACGTGGCTTCCCTTCTTTGCCGTCCCTTACACTATTCAGGTTGATCCCATGGCTACTGTTGACGATGCGCCTCGCTCGATGAATGACCCTGGCGAACGTGATCCCTACAACAATAATTGTTATGGGACGCTTGTCGATCGCTCGTATGTGCGGGTTTCGTTACCTGTGCTCGACGTCGATGATTTCAACGATCGCATTATCCGCGGTTATGAAGAGGGTTATGGCGAAAGAGAACTTCCCGCCGATCTCTCGTTGGCGCGTTCGCTCGTGCCTGCAGGGACGGCCAGCCTGCGCGACTTTAGCTATGTGGCTCCCGAAATCCCGGTGTATATCTCGGACAAATGCACTGCATGTATGGATTGCGTGACTGAATGCCCCGACACAGCCATTCTTGGCAAGGTGCTGTCCGAGTCGGAGTTCCAGGCGAAAATGGAGACGATCACCAACGATCACGACCGCAAGATGTTTGCGGCGCAGTGGTCCAAAACTCGCAAATATTACGAGGGACCGCAAAAGAAAGGACAAGAAGGGGGCGTCTTCTCGATCATCATCGACCCGAGCAAGTGCAAAGGCTGCGCTGAATGCGTTACCGTGTGCGACGACCACGCCCTGAAAATGGCGCCCAAGAACGACAAGGTGATGGACAACATCCGTAAGTCGCACCGCTTCTTCAAGAATTTCGGGCCTTCCAATGAGAAGTACGTCAGCGACAATTTGCTCATCGATATGATGCTGAAAGAACGCACGCATCTTTACACGGGCGGCGCCGGCTCGTGTGCGGGTTGCGGCGAGGGAACCGCCCTGCGCATGTTGTGCGCCGCGACGGGCTCAAAATTTGGCGATCAGTGGGGCATTGTGGCCGCCACCGGTTGCAATACGGTGTACACGTCCACCTACCCTTACAACCCGTACTTGGTGCCGTGGACGAATTCGCTCTTTGAGAATGCTCCTGCCGACGCAATGGGCGTGCGCGCCCGGTGGAATCAACTTGGCTGGAGCGGCAAACCTCTTTGGTGCATAGGCGGCGACGGAGCCATGTTTGACATCGGGTTCCAGTCCCTCTCGCGCATGCTTGCTTCGGGCATGAACATCAAGGTCTTTGTGCTTGATACGCAAGTGTATTCCAATACCGGAGGCCAGGCTTCGACCAGCACCTTCACGGGCCAAAACACCAAAATGAGCCAACATGGGAAGACCATTGCAGGAAAGCAAGAACGTCGCAAAGAGATTGCGCAAATCGCCATGATGCATCCGCGCACCTTTGTGGCGCAAACGACGTGTGCGCACGCTAATCATTTTTACAAGGCGGTGCTTGGAGCCCTCGAGTTCGACGGACCCGCGGTGATTACGTGTTATACCACCTGTCAACCGGAACATGGCGTTGCCGACAATATGGCGCACGATCAAGCTCGGCTGGCGGTGGATAGCCGGGCGTTTCCGTTAATGTTGTACGACCCGCGTAAGGGAAGTCGCATTCGCGAACGGCTTTCACTCCAAGGCAACCCTGCCGTGAAAGACGACTGGTATGTCAACCCAAAAACGGGCGAAGAAGTGACGTTTATCGACTTTGCCCGTAGTGAAGGGCGCTTTTCGAAGCATTTCGACCGCGAGGGAAATGCGAGCGAAACGCTTCTTGCTGCGAAACAAGATCGACTGGAGAACTGGCGACTGCTTCAAGAACTGGCAGGATTGATTTAACGCCCTTGGGCGTAGGGGCCATTGTCTCCGTCGCGACGCCTCTACTCTGGCAAGCCGCTCTGAAGGGCTTGCTCAAGTGGTGGCGGCTCGAAGGGACTTTCCATGTGGAAATCCTGTCCGACGCCGCCTCCTGCTTCCTTGAACGGTAACGTTCCATCAGCGGCGATTCCTAGCCGCCGTATCTTGAGATTGTGAATCTTGTCTTCCGCGCGAACCGCAACCAAGGAGTCGTAAACAGCGCAACGGTCGATTGCAACGTGAGCTCCACCATATTCGCCCGTTCCACCTCGTACTCGGAATGCGATTTCGTTTTCGTGGAGCACGCATTGTTCGACGGTCGCTTCGATATGATTTTTCAAGTTGAGCGCCGCCATGTTGCTTATGGCAGCGGGTTGCCGCCAACCAAACATTCGGCAATTCCGTATGATGATTCGGCTACGTGCGTTGGTTTCACTTTGCTTGGTGTCGACGGCGTTTTCACCAGGTCGTTGACCTTTTTGAAAACCCGCCGCATCCAGCGTCAACGGCGCCGTCCAGAGCGTGCAGTTTTCAATCACCACGTGGTCCCAAGGGCCCCGTCCCGGGTCAAATTGGACCGCGTCGCCCGAGACTAAACCGATGTCGCAGTTGCGGATCGTGAGTCCCTGAGGGCAGCCCGTAATGCCGTGCGCGTCTCGTTGCTCTTGAAACGTCCCTGCCAGGAGATGGTGAATCTTGCAGGACTCAATGACGACGTTCTTTGCATAAACCGCGATCGCGTTATGTCGTCCGTTGCGTATTTCACAATGCCGAAGGATAACGTTGTCAGAGGTGATTTTGACCAAAGTGCTGTCGATCCACTCGCCATCAATCAGGATATTCTCGTAAACGCCGGGTTTGGTGATTGATAAACGTTGAACTCGTGCAGGACGGTCAAGACATCCCGCCGCGGCCGAAGCTCCTATCGCGGGCGCGTTTCTTGCGATTGGCGAATCGCACACCCCAGGGATTGCCCAAAGCGCCGCCGATATTCCTAGCAAGATTTTCACGGCGCATCGAACACGATTTGCCCACGGGCACGGGGCGCGGCGATGCGTTAAAAGTGTAGGGGGGCGTGGCGTCATTGTTGCATGAAGCATTGAGCGCGTGACGGGCGTCATCCCATAACCGTGCCGCCGCACACGTTGATAAGTTGACCGTTGATGGCTCCAGCCTGTTCACTCGCCAGAAATACGGCCATTGCTGCGACTTCCTCAGGATACAAACGACGACCGAGCGGCGAGGCCTCCGACTCGATCTGTTCCCTCGACTTGCCGAGACGCTGAGCGTCATAGACCATGCGGCGGTCGTTCATTTGCGTGGCGGTCACACCGGGACATACCGCGTTTGCAGTTACGCCACTGCCGGCCACTTCCTTTGCGGTCGCCTTGGTAAGACCGGCGAGAGCGTGTTTACTTGCCGTGTACGCCGCGCCGTGCATAGCGGGAACATGCGCGTTGATCGACGCGATATTGATAATGCGCCCCCATCCGGCTTGAAGCATTGCGGGTAATACACGTTTCGTCAACAAATACGGCGACGTCACATTGAGCCGGAGCGTTAGGTCCCAAAACTCATCGTCGAAATCGACGATGGGGCGCGGACTGGCGCTGCTACCTATGCCAGCATTGTTGACCAAGATCTCAACTGGTCCCCAATGGTGTTCCACGGCGTCAACAAGCCGTGGAATCGCTGCGCGATCCGCTAGGTCCTCGGTGGTCGCCAGGGCTTCCCCGCCGGTGCTTTGGATGTCGTTCACGGTTTCATGAAGTTCGTCGTTCGATCGCGCCGTTACGGCGACGCGCGCTCCCGTCCGCGCCAATTCCATGGCAATGGCGCGACCGATGCCACGACCTCCGCCTGTTACTAAAGCAACTCGCGTCGGCAACGATAGTCTCCTTGTTCGTAAATCATTTAACGTACGACAGACTAAAAGGGGAAACGCTCATCGAGTTTGGCGTTGGACAGTTCTACCAAGAACCCCGCCAACCGATCGACCAACAACTCCATCAAACGTTCACCTTTCTCGGCCGTAGCTGCGTGCGGATTGCCTGACCCGGTGTTTGTAGTTAGAAGAGGCCAAGGGCGGGTAATGGAGACCCACCCGCGGTTGACCGCCTCGAACCGCGACTTCGCCGTCTTGCCTTCATCGGCCAAGAGTTCACCTTGTTCGTCACGTCCCACGAGGTGCGGAAAATACGCCAACGCGAACGAGGTTTCCATTTCGCCCGCATGGTCTTCCGGGGTGCTAAAGATTTTTGAGTATTGGTCGTCGAGCGCCTTATACCAGTTGCACAAGAAGAGCTGTACGGGAGTCTTTCCAGCCAACTCTCGCATCAACGGCTTCATCTCGTTGCCGCCGTGGCTATTGAGGAGGAGCAGCTTCTTGACGCCACAGTCCGCCAGAGACTCCACCAGGTCGGTCACGAGGCGAAATAGTGTGGACGGATAAACGTTCATGGCTAAAGGAAGCCCTCGCATGTTCGTCTCGGTCCCGTAGGGTATCGTGGGAAGGAGCACCACCTGTGCGCCACGGCGGTGCGCTTCCTCGCAAATTTTTTCGCCCACGATTTGTCCCTCGAATACATCCGTACCGTAGGGTAGGTGTAAATTGTGCGGTTCGGTCGCCCCGAGCGGCAGCACCGCCACTTCATAAGGATGGTGCTTCGTGTAGGCGTAATTCGTTTCGGCGAGTATCCAGGGGCGCATAGGTATCAATTGAAGGCGGAATTGGCAGCGGTCGCCGAGGCGATTACTCCGGCATTCGCAGCATGGGAAACTTTTGCTGAAGCCGCTTCCAACCTGAATCGGAAATGGCCGAACCGGCCGTATCCAAAATCTCAAGCTGGACGAGTTGCTCCAGCGCTTTTGCTCCGACGTCGGTAACTTGCGTGCCCGTGAGATATAACTGGCGAAGCTGGCGGAGTTGTGCGACCTGGGGCATGGCGTCGTCGGTCACTCGCGTTGCGGCAAGATTCAGCCAGGTCAGATTGGGGTATCGCTGCAAGTGCGTCAAGCCCGCGTCCGTCACGCTGGTTCCTCCTAAGGAAAGCATGGCGATGCGCGCGGGAGGGTAGGCATGCGCCAAATCCTCGTCTTCGACGTTCAGAAAGGTCCGGTAAAGAGGATCTAAACCGTCAAGCGGAGTTCCTGTCATTTCGGCCAATGTGGTTTTGCGATCTCGACCTTGATGAATGGCAATGAGATAGCGTACGAAGGCCTGGCGACGGGCGACATCGCCATGGAGAAAAAAATGCCCCAATCCCGCGGCCTGAGCGTAGATGCGGCGAATATCCGCGTGACGTTGCAGATCATCGCGTCCGAGTGCAACCAACTCGGCAAGCGGCAGGTAAAAGTCTTCGCTCAAGGCGCGAAATCTTGCGTATTGGAGTCGTTCCGCGTCGAAACCGCCAACGGTGGCGACTGACCCGTCGATTGACGCTGACTCCATAAACAAAGCAACGGCTTCAATCGCCCAGAAGTTATGCTCCAGGCCAACCTGTGGGACAACATCGCCCGTTTCATAGAAAAGCTGGTGAGTTCCTTCGTGCAGCCAAGCGCTTTCGTCGCGACTTCCATTCGCGAAAAAATACGCGATGCGAGTTCCTGTTTCGTAGTACCCCTCCGTCATGTCAATTTGAGATTGCGAACGGCGAAGTTGCGCGACATATTCTTCGCGGTTGCGAAATAATACGACTTGGAACTTGCGAGCCGCGCCGCGCGACAGTGGGCCACCATCCAGAGCTCGCAGCAATTCACTCTTATTGAGCCAGTATTCGGCAAAGACTTGCCGCCAAAGGCCGTACAGGTCCTCCAGTCGTTGGGCCAGTCGAACGCCTTCCTCGGCGCTATGGTTGGTCTTCACCTCATAGTGCGGAGTCTCGACGCGCCAGTACTGTGTGGCCGGCCATTGAAACTTGGGATGTGGAGTTCGCGACGGCTTCGCGGTGGCTTTCCAAGACTGAGACGAACCGACAAGCCGCCGCGCCACTGAGTTCGAGGGGTCTTGATACGCCGCTTCATGGATGTACAGTAGGGCGTCTCGGACGTCGCCCCGGGTTGCTGTTTCCCGGGCTAGTTGTATTAGTTTCTCGGCGTAGTCGCGTCGGGAGTTCAGCCATGCGTCGTGCCAAAAGCGTTGATGCGCCGAAGCGGTGGTCGGTAGGGTTGGCACATCTTGGGCATTCGGCAGGAACACATACAGACGGCTAGGGTCGCGCGGGAGGCGCCACTGCCGCGTGATACGCGCTTCCTCGGTCAACCCCAAGTCGTCGCACTTGGCGGCAATTCGAGAAAGCTGCTGGTCGAAGACAGCGTCGATGGCAGGTCGAGACATGCGCGGAGCGTCATCACCGCGCGCGGCGATTGCAGCAATCGCCACAACGACGCCGCTGAATAAGAGATTTCGTCGCCCTAGAAACCCGCTCATTTGTTTAGTATACCGTGCCTTGCGGTTGAATTTCTCGCAAGATCGCGATTAACTCGCTTAGAATCATGCACGTCGCTCCCCAGATGCGGTAGGGAGGCGCGTCGATACACGATGTTTGAAATGTCAAGCCGCGCCGCTGTATTTTCATTTGGCCGTAGCTGGCGTCGTCGAGGAGCGTTGGCAGCGCTAGACTGAGTACCGCAGCGACTTCATCGGGATGAGGGCGAAAAGTAAAGGATCGTTCCGTTGTTGCGACCCACGGAGTGATTAGGAAGTTGCTGGCGAACACATAGAGCGGCGACAAATGGCCCAGTAGATCAATGTTGTCGGTCGTCACACCGAGTTCTTCTTGGAACTCGCGCAGGGCCGCTTGATCACTCGTCTCACCAGGCTCTATTCGGCCTCCGGGAAAGCTCACTTGCCCAGCATGCTCCTTCATATGTTCGGGACGCAAGATGAGCGGCAACCGCCATTCGCCGCCTTCGAGATAAAAGAGTGCGAGGACGCCTGCGCTGCGAGCATCCGTCGCCGGCGGTCCGGCATGGCGACCGTAGGACAGTTCCGGGGAGAACCGTCGCTGGGCTCGGCTGCCGGGAAGGGGGCGCTGCAGGCGCCGTTGCAAGCGTTGTGGTAAGTCCGAAAATGATTGAACGTCCATGACGTATGTATGATCGCTGCTTCCTCGAACAACGTAAACCACCAATGACAGATAACCTTCAACTTGGATTCCAGAAACTCTGGCCGGACACGGCACGTCCTGTGATCGGCATGCTTCACGCTCCACCCTTGCCAGGAGCGCCAAGGCACCGTGGCGACATGGACGCGATTCGTTACCGAGTGTTAAGCGACGCCGAAGCGTGGGTCGATGGCGGAGCCGACGGTTTGATGCTGGAAAATTTTGGCGATGCCCCGTTCTTTCCCGATCGAGTCCCGGCGATTGCCGTCGCTCACCTGACGGCGTTGGCAAGTGAAATCCGCCGCCGGTTTGACCTTCCCCTCGGCGTGAATGTGCTCCGAAACGATGGGAGGGCGGCGCTGGCGATTGCACACGCCGTGGGAGCACAGTTCATTCGCGTGAATGTGCTTTGTGGAGCGCGAGTTACTGATCAGGGGATCGTGCAAGGGGTCGCACAGGACCTCCTGCGCGACCGAGCCGCTCTCAATTGCAATATCCACATTCTGGCCGATGTGGACGTGAAACATTCCGCCCCCTTAGCCGCGCGTCCATTTGCGGAAGAAGTTTCGGACCTAATTAATCGGGCCGGGGCCGACGCGATAATCATTTCAGGAGCAAGCACCGGAAAAGCTGCCGATTTCGAACATTTGAAACAGGCCAGAGCCGCCGCAAAGGGATCGCCGGTGCTGGTGGGAAGCGGCGTTACATCGGACACGATCGCTCAGTACGCCCCGCATGCCGACGGTTTCATCGTTGGTACGAGCGCGAAACAGGGCGGGGTTGTTACGAATCCCGTGCAAATGGAACGAGTCAGGGCGTTAGTCCACGCCGCGAACTATTGAGAACCCGCGGCGTCGTAAACGCCCTAACCGACTTCCGGGCGCCGCTATTTTTCCCCGATTTCTCCCAGAATCGTTTGCAGCTTCTTCAGTGTCCGTGTTAGCATCACGCGCACGGATGCGTCCGTTTTACCCAACTTTTCAGCGATCTGCTTGGACGGCAAATTCTCTAAGTACCGCATGCGAATCGCCTCCCGTTGTTCATTGGGCAATTGATTTAGCGCCTCCATGAGGCGGGCCTCACGCGCATTACGTGACGACACTTGGCTGGGCGTCGTCATGCTCGCAACAAGAAGATCGATCATGCCAACGTTTGTCGTTGCGCCGGCCCGCTGCTGGCCTAGCGACACCTCGCGCGCCGCATCTCGCTTCTGAGCGCCGAAAAAGCGGCGGTGCGCGTCAACAATCCGGCGTTCCGCGATTTGACAAAGCCACGAGAACGGGTCGCGCCCTTCCAGGACCATGTCAGGCAGGGCGCGAACCGCATCGGCGCTGGTCTCCTGGAAAATGTCGTCGGGTTCGACTTTGCGGCGCAGCGCGCCTCCCAATTGCCGTTCGATAAAGGCCATCAATCGCCAACGATTCTCCTCGATATAACGCGCTAATGCGTCGGGATCGTTGGGGTTAATTTGTGCTACTAAAGGTTCGTCATTGTCGGACATTGACCTGGCCCGCAGTAGATGAGGATGAGCCCTTCGTCCGGATGCGCCGTTGCTGTCACGGAGAATCTTGAGCGACTGCCCGGGAGCAGAAACGACGCAGAACGCCATTCTATCCTACGATTTTCCATTTACCAATGCGCATGGTATGAGAACTTCGGCGCGGTATCATAGGGCGATGGCGAGTACGCTTCTTCTGCGAATCTGGTGCGGTTTTGAATTCGATGGACCCGATGGAGCCGACGCTGGACAACGCGACCATGTTTTGGGACGCGCTGGCGGAATACGTCCAAACATTTCTTGAAGCTTGGGAGGCGGACCATCAGCCGCCGCCGTTATCTCAGCACTTGCCGGATGGCCCGCCGGTGCTAAGGCAAATGACCTTGATCGAGTTGATCAAAGTTGATCTTGAATTCCGTTGGAAGAAAAACTTTCCCAAGCAAATCGAAGATTACGTCGCCGAATTTCCGGAACTGGCCGGCGAGTGCGGTCCGCCCGCTGATCTGATTTATGAGGAATACCACGTTCGTCGGTTGGAAGGCGAGACGATTGCGGCGACTGATTATTTTCGTCGCTTTCCCAAACAAGAGAGCCGGTTGCGACGTCTCATGGGCCTGGGCGACCCCATGGCTTCCACAGCGCTGTTCCCGCGCGGATGCGTGCGAGAACTCCAGGCCGGAGAATCGATTGACGACTTTCTGATTCTTGCGACGCTAGGCAAAGGCTCCTTCGCCAGCGTTTACTTGGCCCAGCAAAAATCGATGCACCGTCGCGTGGCGCTAAAGGTTTCGGCGGTCAAAGGGCAGGAAGCGAGAACGCTGGCGCAACTGGATCACAACAACATCGTCCGGGTTTACGACCAGCGCATTCTGTCAGGCGAACATCGTTGTTTGTTGTACATGCAATATGTGGCAGGCGGGACGCTTGCCGACGTGATTGATCGCGTGCGCCATTTGCCGCTTGCGGAACGCACCGGTTCGCTCCTGTTGCGGGCTGTGGAAGATATCTTGCGGCAACGCGGTGAAAGTCCAACGGCGGGCTCGTACATCCATAACGAACTCGACGCGGCTAGTTGGCCCTTGGTGGTCTGTCATTTGGGAATGCAGTTAGCCTATGCATTGAACTACGCCCAAGCGCAAGGCGTTCTGCATCGAGATATCAAACCGGCCAACGTTCTCATGAGCGCCGACGGAGCGCCCATGCTGGCGGACTTCAACATCAGTTTCGCGTCGCAACTCGAAGGCGCCACGCCTACGGCGTTTTTTGGCGGCAGCTTGGCGTATATGCCGCCCGAACAACTCGAAGCGTGTAATCCAGCGCATTCACGCACGCCCGAGGAGTTGGACGGCCGCAGCGATATCTACTCCTTGGGCGTGTTGCTATGGGAGTTGCTCTATGGCAAGCGCCCATATCCCAACGAACAAATGACGGCCGACTGGTCCGAAACCTTGACGCAATTTGCTCGGCGCCGGCGCGAGGAGCCGCCGCAACCTCCCGAGCCTTTGAGCCGGGACCCAGTGCATCGGGAGTTACATGCCGTTTTGGAAAAATGTCTTGCTGCGAACCCGGATGATCGTTTTTTCGACGGAGGCGAATTGGGAAGGCAACTCTGGCTATGCACTCGGCCGCACACGCAGATGTTGCTCAAGTCGCCGCACCAGGGCTGGCGCTCCTTTGCCCGGCGCCGTCCCATTCTCACATACATCCTCGCAATTTTAGCGCCGCATTTGTTTGCGGCGGTATTTAACTTTGGCTACAACAAGACGGTCATCATCGATGTGGTGGCTCGTACGAACCCTCGGGCTGTCGAGACCTTTCACTTTGTTGCCGCGGCGGTCAACTCACTATGTTTCCCCGGTGGGTTGGCCTTTCTCTTGTGGCTTGTTTGGCCGGTCTATCGAGCACTGGTGCGCACAAACCAGGCTCATGCAGGGTTGTTTCGCGCGGTGGGCCACGTGCGAAGCGGATTTCTGCGCCGGTTGCCGCACGTATCGCCGACTTCCAAAGCTGCCCCACTGGCGGACGATGTGGCATTGGCTCGGAATCGTTCGATGCGGTTACCCTATTTCGCCGCGGTGATCGGCATGGGCTTGTGGGTGCTCGCGAGTATCCCCTATACGCTGATTTTGCCACTCTCGGGGACACAAAAGGTTCACTTCGCGCTATCGTTAATCGTTTGTGGACTGATCGCGGGTGTTTATCCGTTCTTTGGCACCGCTTATGTGGGCGTGCGCGTGTTCTACCCGGCGTTGCTGTCGGTGTCGGCCGGCGTCCACTACTCCGATAAAGCGCTTAGGCAACTTGTTTGGGAAACTGGCTGGATGTTGTTGCTGACGGTCGCCGTACCGCTGGTCGGCGGGTTTATGCTCTATGTGGGACAAAAATTCGGCCTACAGAACTTGTTAGTCGATATTTCGCTCGGTTTGCTGTTTGTCGTGGGGTTGATCGGTATTTTCATTGCCTTTTTCATGTACCAACGTATTCGCGACGATGTCGAGGCCTTGGTTGAGGCGACGCAGCCCTCGGATACGCATGCCATCCGCAGCACCTCGGTCATCGGCAAGTCTCCGGTATAATACCTTGAGCCGCCACGCCACGCGCTGGGTATTGATTCCACCGTACTTCATTGAGTTTGTCGGGTTCGAATCCGGCGACCAAGTTTGCGCGACCACTCCATGAAACTCCTTTTGCGATTGCTCCTGATTGCGGCGGTTCTTGCGGGTGTTGTTGCGGCTGCGTATCAACCCGCAATGCGCTATTGGAAAGAACGCAACCGGGTCAAATACCGGCATGCAGAAGTTGCTCGCGGTCGAATCGTGTCAGTTGTCAATTCGACGGGGACCATCAAGCCAGTCATATCGGTTTCGATTGGCTCGTTTGTTTCGGGGCCAATCAAGGAGGTTTATGTCGACTTCAACGACCACGTGCAGAAGGATGAATTGTTGGCCCGAATTGATCCTCGCATTTACGAGGCGAATGTCGCGAGGGACCGTGCCACCCTTGCCACGGCTTTGGCCGAAGTGAACCGGACGGAGGCTTTGCGGCAACAAGCCATCAACAACGAAAATCGCGCAAAGGCGCTTCAAGCACGCAACAAAGATTTCATTTCTTCAACGGAAATGGATCAGTACAAGTACAACCGGCTTGCCCTCGAGGCGCAAGTCAACCTGGCCAAGGCGGCCGTCGAGCAGGCCGAAGGAAACCTCAGGAACTCAGAAACCAATCTGGAATACACTGACATCCGATCGCCCGTGGACGGTATCGTGGTGGAAAGTATGGTCCAGCCGGGGCAAACCCTTGCGGCGTCGTTCCAAACTCCACAACTGTTTATACTCGCGCCGGATATGGACAAGAAAATGCATGTTTACGCTTCGGTGGATGAAGCGGATATTGGCATGATTCTCCTGGCGCAGAAGGAAGGCAAACCGGTGCGATTTACGGTGGATTCCTATCCTGAAGATGTGTTCGAGGGAAAGATCCATCAAGTGCGCCGCAGTTCGACAACCACGAACAACGTTGTGACCTATCCCGTCGTGGTTGAGGCCCCTAATCCCGAAATGAAGCTGTTTCCCGGCATGACTGCCGATCTTTCCTTCGAAGTCGAGTCGCGCGACGATGTGGTCAAAATTCCCAATTCGGCGCTGCGGTTTTATCCGGAACGCGAACACGTGCGCGAAGAAGACCGCAAACTGCTCGACGCCACGGAAGGGCCCTCGGATGACGAAGAGTCGACCACCGATGCAATTCTTCCGGCGGGCGAAAAGGCCAAGGCCAATCGCGCTCGCGCTCGGCGCCATGTTTGGATCGAAGAGGAAGGAAAGCTCCGGGCGGTTGAAGTGTTTGTTGGCGTGAATGATCACCAGTTTACCGAAATGCGTTCTGGCGCATTGAAGCCCGGCCAGAAGCTCGTCACCGGCATTGAGCCGAAAACGTAGTGACCTACGGGGCTATTGCTTGTGTTAACCCACCCTCCGTCGCATCAAAAACGGACGTGAAACGGCAAACGTGAACGTATTGGTTACCTTGCGTATTGCGTTACGCACCCTGCGAAAGAACAAGCTGCGCGCCGGCCTAACGATTCTTGGCGTGGTCATTGGCATCGCTGCAGTCACCACGATGGTGTCTATCGGTCAAAGCGCTACGGCCCTTGTGCAGTCGCAGTTTCAAGGCCTGGGAACGAATATGATTGTCGTTTTGCCCGGCAGCAATCGCCGCGGCGGTGTACGGCAGGGGAGTGTCAATACGTTGGTATCGAGCGACTCGGACGCCTTGGTGCGCGAGTGTCCCTCGGTGTTGGCGGCGACCCCGCTTGTGATGGCAGGTGGTCAAGTGATCTACCGTAATGCGAATTGGAGTCCGCGGGACATGGCGGGCGTTGGTCCGCAGTATTTGACAGTGCGCAATTGGCCGCTGGAACGCGGCGGGTTCTTTACCGATCGTGATATTCGCTCGGCCGCCAAGGTTTGTGTGTTGGGCCGCACCGTAGTGAATCGCTTGTTTCAAACGTCGAATCCCTTGGGCGAGTCGGTGCGCATCAACAATATTCCCTTTCGCATCATCGGCGTGCTTGAGGAGAAAGGCGCGAATCTTGTTGGCGAAGATCAAGATAATCTCGTGCTCATTCCTTACACGACCGTGCGCAAACGCATCTATGGCTCCGGGTTTGACGACGTACACGCCATTCTCGCCTCGGCCCGCGCCGACGACTTGATGGATGACGCCGAACATGAGATCCGCCAATTGCTTTTAGAGCGGCATCGCATTACCCCGGGCGAGCCTGCCGACTTCATGGTGCAAAACACCACAGAAATTCTTGACGCACTAAATATTGTGATGGGCGCCATGACGATGATGCTTTCCTCGATCGCCGGTATTTCGCTGGTGGTGGGCGGCGTCGGAATTATGAATATCATGCTCGTGTCCGTCACCGAGCGGACCCGCGAGATCGGAATTCGTATGGCGGTCGGCGCCCGGTCGGGCGATATCTTGAGACAATTTCTCGTCGAGTCGATCTTGCTTTCCAGCATTGGCGGCGTGATTGGCTTTTTGCTGGGAATGGCCGCCTCGGCCGGCGCGACGATGGTGATAAACTCGTTCTCGACCAGTGTCCAGTGGCCCGTGGTGATTTCGCTGCCTGCCGCTGGCGTCGCAATTGTGTTCGCGGCGCTTGTCGGCGTGTTTTTCGGTTATTACCCGGCTCGCCGTGCGAGTCGGCTCGATCCTATTGAAGCCTTACGGTACGAGTAGCCCACGGTGTTATCTGGATGGTTGTGTCCGAACGAGAAACGTTGCTTTCCGCACGCTAAAGGCGTCGTCGCCTGAAAAAACGAGATATGCCGATCGCCCGTCTTGGC
Source organism: Planctomycetota bacterium (assembly GCA_963204915.1). Taxonomy (GTDB): domain Bacteria; phylum Planctomycetota; class Planctomycetia; order Pirellulales; family Pirellulaceae; genus JAHWKS01. Next base: position 142,830 of record CAUJHS010000049.1, read on the forward strand.
TGATCCAACGCGATGGGAAATCGGCGTGCTCTCCCGGACCAACGTCCCATTGGGGCGTAAAATACGCCGTGGTCCAGGGCCCCCAAGGTTCTGGTGCGTCATAGACGCCAAAACCGCCGTTAAAGCGAGTGTCGCCGCGGTCGGGTACGCCTCGAGGTTGGGGAATCTGCTGCCACCAAAGATATCGTTTGAGACCCGCGTTGTAGGTTATCGCAGACCGCAAGCAACCCTCGGGGTTGACGAACACGCCTTCGCGTTTGGCGATGTCGTTGGTCCAGGTCGGCTCGCCGCTTGGATTCAAGCCGGCGAAGAACTCCCAATTCTGCTGACGCGTAAGATTCAACCTTGGTGCGCGCAGCAAAACAAAGCGGTCGGCTGGCGTGTCGGCGTTGGGGCCATCGTGCGAATAAGCGTATACAAATTGATCGCGCGCCTTGATAATCTTTTCCGAAGTTGATAAATCCCAGCAATCCGAACTCCGGAAAATGCCAATCGGCGAACGTCCAGGTTTGGGCATGCGTGTTCGACCACGCAAGTTGCGCTGCGCCGCCGCGTTGGTTCGCATGCCCCAACCACAGGTAGAGTACGCCGCGAACCGATAGAATGCCCCAACCCTTCTTGCCCTGACGACCATCTCCTGACTGCTCGTCTGGTGAGCGAATGTTCTCGCCCACGAACGTATCGGGCGAGCCCGTAATGCGTGCAAAACCGCAAATTAGTTTTCGATTGACGTTGGGCGAGAAACCCGTCCCGTCGCCCCAGAAGGTGTAAATTGCATCGTCGTCGGCCCAGGTCACAGGCCAGTTATCGCCGTCACGAGCGCGCCGCACAATGGTTGCGGCAGACGACCGTTTAATGTCGGCAATCACTGGGCTTGGCGCGTAAGCCGGTTTGGGGTCGGTTGCTCGCGCAACCGCGCACGCGAGGCAAAAAGACCCAATGAACAGAAGTGCGGATTGCGACGTCATGCTGCAAGCTTAGACAACGCAGTGCAGCATGCGAAATATGGGACGACGACTCGCGCCGTTGCATTCAATCCTTTCGACTTACGGCGATCGGGGCATTCCCAGCGATGGCCCGACATTGCGGGGCGGCGGTAGAGCTTCTGGAGTGGGCGTGAATCCCGGCGGCGATAGTGCGGGACCGGGCGGCTCAACGCGCCGGCTGGAGTTGGCAGTCGGTACGTTCAAATCAAAAAAGTTTTCCGAAGGTTCACCCGTGTTGGGATACATGGGTGGGTTGGGTGTGGGCCGCATACTTTCCGGGTAACAGCGTTCCGGCCCTAGTCGCCCCAGGGGACCAATCGAACGAAAACGCTCTTCGAAAAAACGGACGCCGTGTGTTTCGAGAATGGTTCCGGTTTCGCGCTCAAGCGTGGCCAGCGAGGCGTTGTATTGGGCGAGTGTTTGGGCCTCCGCGCTCACGGCGTTGCCCCAGTCGGTGATAGCAAGCAAGAGGTTGAGGAATATCTCGCGACTTTCCAGATACTCAGCGCGTTGTTGTTCGAGGTTGACGCGCGCCGCCTCGCGCACTTGGCGAAAGGCCTCATATTGTGCATAGAACTGCGCGACATCGCGCACCACGATGGCCAATCGATGTGCGGCGCTATGCAAGCCCTGCTGCAGGTTCGCCTGATCGCGAGCGATAAGCAGTTCTTGCCGACGAAGCCCCGCACGCTCGGCCCGTAAGCCGAGGGGAACCGAAAAGTTCACTCCTAATGTCCAATCGGTGAATTGTCCGCCATCGCTACGAATGCGGTCGCCGCCGGGCGTCTCGCCTTCCAGTCCGTTCCACCGATACAACGTGACGGCGTCCAACCTTGGTTGGGCCTGATTCTCTGCGACGATCAAACGCTGCTGGTCGGCTTCGAGAATCAGTTTCAACTCAATAATGTCCGGCCGATACTGCCCCGACAGTTCCAGGATTCGAAACCAGTCGAACGTGACGCTGTCGGGAAAGGGCGGTGTCGTCGGAACGAGTCGCTCCGGTCCCGCTGGCGGCAAGCCCAGTAGATTGCGCAGCGCCGCCTCACGCTGTAAGACATTTGCTTCCGCGGCGATGAGCGTCGCACGGAAGTTAAACAACGCGACCTGAGTTTGTGCGACGTCGGCGGCTTCGCCGAAACCGGTTTCTAGTCGGGCACGCGCCAGTTCGAATGCAAACTGACCTTGTTCGACTTGCTGCCGCCGCGCCCAGGCGTCGGTTCGCGCAAACACCAGGTTCCAATACGCTTCGATCACTCCGCGTACTAATTCCTGGACGCTGTCCTTAAACTGAAAAAAGGAACGCTCCGTGTCAATGCGCGCCAGTATGATCGGAGCGCGATTCGCTGGCGCGCCCCGCCCCTGCAAAAGGGGTTGGACATACCCCAGCTGTAACGCCGAGCGCGTTTCCGGATTAAGCGGAAATACGCCTGGGTCAAATCGTGAGGTGTCAGCGTCGATGCGTAGGTTGAGATCGCCCCCCAGGATGTTCCGCTTGGAAAGGCCTACGTCCAAATCGTGCGTCGTGGTTTGCAAACCTCCTAGGGACACGCCTGCCGGTGCCAGGGGATCGAAGAACGCTTGCGGCGGTTCCGTGCGTCGAAAGTTGTTGTTCACTTCCAAGCGCGGGTCAAACGTCGCTTTCGCTTCGTCGATGGTCGTGTTCGTAATCGCGGCGTCGTACACAGTGCGTCCACTAGACGCGGCCGCCACACCGGTCAATACACGAACAATCTCCGAATTGCTCAGCGCGACTCGAATCGCTTCATCGAGAGGAATGCGCCATTCCAGTGGCCCCTGAGCGGTATCGCGCACCGTGGGCGGTGGAGGAACGTTGGGAAGTGGAACACGGGCGAGCTGCGCAGGATCGCGAATGCGCAGCGACGTCTCCTCGCCTACGAACTGCCGGATGACGCCTTGCCCCAGGGCCAAGGATCCAACGCCAGGACCTGCCAAACTCACCAGCGCGAAACACAAGAACCCTAACGAACGAAGTGGTCGGCGCCCGCGCGCATACGCCAGGATGATTCCGCGAAATGGCGCGCCACGACCCCGTTTCATGCACAATTTATCGGTCGCGCGTCAAACTCCGCTTCCGATTATTCCGATAATTGCGGTGCGAATTAAGATTCCGATTCAAACGGTTCCATCGAATGGAGCGATTGGATAGCTTGGTCAAAATCGGTCGTGTCGGCTACGATTTCACCGTCGCGCAGCACCACGACGCGGCGCGCGTTGCGAGCAACCGCCTGATCGTGGGTTACGAGAATCACGGTTAAGCCGTTTTCCTCGTTAAGTTGCCGGAACAGCTGAATAATGTCTCGGCTCGTGCGCGTGTCAAGATTTCCGGTCGGTTCGTCGCCCATGAGTATGGCGGGTCGATTGACGAGCGCGCGAGCAATCGCGACGCGTTGTTGTTGGCCGCCTGAGAGTTGACTTGGCTGGTGGTCCATGCGGTCGGCAAGGCCGACTTGCGCCAGGGCCTCGACCGCACGTGTTCTTCGCTCTCGCGCCGAGACTCCGGGCGTATAAAGCAAAGGCAGTTCGACATTCTCCAGCGCGGACGTGCGCGCGAGTAGATTGAAGTTCTGAAATACAAACCCAATACGGCGATTACGGATTCTCGCGCGTTCGTCGCGTGACAGCGTCGCGACTTCCTCGCCCGCGAGTTGATAGCTACCCGCCGTTGGTCGATCAAGACACCCCAACGTATTCATGAGGGTCGACTTGCCCGATCCCGAAGGGCCAATCAGCGCGACATATTCACCTTCGTCAATGGTCAAGGTGGCTTGTTTGAGCGCAACGACCTCGACTTCGCCCAAGCTGTAAACTTTTGACACATCGCGTAGTTCGATTAGCGCCACGCTTCCCTACTTTGAACCGTTTCGCGTTCATTTCTCTTCAACGTACGTATTCTGAGAACGAGACGCGCGCCGTGGAACGACCCCGCAAGAGGATTTCACATTGTTCGACGTTTCAGCGAACTCAGTTGGTTTGTGCCCGTACCTATTATTCCCGAACCTGCTCAAAATAAAAGATTCCGCGCTTATTCGAAGTGACCACGTCGAGCAAGCCATCGCGGTTTACGTCGGCAACTTCGAACTGCGTCCCTACGCCGCTGTTGTGATCGAACTGGTGCGGAATCCAAACGGGCTTGCCGTCTTGCCGTGTTAGTTCATACCAAAACATCACGGCGGCGTCGCTATCGCCCGGATCATTGCCGCCATGAGCCCACCAGCGTTTGCCGGTCACAAAGTCGGGTAAGCCGTCGCCATTGATATCGGCGAGGACCACGGCGTGCGTTTGTGCGTAGCTCTTGTCGATCTCGTGAGTTTTCCAGCCCTCCGGCGTGTTTTCGTGCCACCAGATTCCGAAGCGATGAGCGCTAGCGCTTAGGATGTCGTTATCGCCGTCGCCGTCAAAGTCGTAGGCGTACATTTGGGAGCATGGCTCGCCCAAACTGGCGGCGTGGAAAGTCCAGGCTTCGCCAGTTTCGGTCACGTGAGCGGGAGCCTCCCACCAACCTTGTGGCACGATCACATCGGCACGGCCGTCGCCATTCACATCACTATGCCCTAGACCGTGCGAGAACCGTTCTGTACCCGGCGCCTTATAGTCGGTGAAACCTCGTTTACGCCAGGGTGCGCCAGGATCAGCCGCCGGTTCGGCAAATCCCATGCGGCCGTCTTCCATTCCAAAGAGCAACTCGCGTTGGCCGTCGAAGTCGACATCAACATAAGTCGGGCTTTCGTTGTTGGTGACGGGGACGCATTGGTTGCGTTTCCAGGGTCCGCCCGCTTGCCCGGGATTCTCGAACCACCACGTGGGCGTGCCGGGAAAATCAACCACGATCAAATCGAGCCGTCCATCGCCGTTTAGATCGTCGGCGTAGTTGCAAAACGATTTGCTGTACACCTTGGGATCGAACTCTTCCGGCTGTTCCAGCACCGAGTGCATTTTCCAATCGGGCGCTTCGAACCAAACGCTGCCTGCGGCGATATCAAGCCGTCCGTCGTTGTTGAAGTCAGCCGTAACTACGCCCTCGCTGCGGAATTTATTGTCAAGCTCGCGCTTAAGGAAGTTGATTTTGCCCTCGGCTTTACCACCAAGCGAGGTGGGAATCGGTTGGTTCATGTCGGGCAGCTTGTTGAGAAGTTCGAGTTTGAGATTTCGGAAACGAATCTCCATGGGGCCGCCCGAGTGTATTTGCACGGCGATGATGCCTCGCCGTTCGCCCTGCGGGTCATCCAGGTCGACGCAAAGCTGGCCGTTCAGGTATGTACGTATGCGGCTCCCCACGGCGACAACTTCATACTTGTTCCAATCGCCGACTTTGACATGCTGATCCGCCGGTTTATCCCATAGGATTTGTCGGCCATGTTCGTGGTAAAGCTTGCCCCACCAGCCAGCGCCAATATCGGCTTGATAGCCGTGCATTTGGCCGTCTTCAATCGGTCGGCTTCGGAACTGAACGCCGCTGTTTTCCGTGTTAGGGGTGAGCTTCACTTCCAACGTTAAGTGGAAGTCCTCGACGGTAAGTTCGCTCATCAGGAACGAGTTCTTCTTGATGCCGGGGCTCTTTCCAACGATTTCGCCATTCTCGACGCTCCACAACTCAGGGTCGCCGCGCCAGCCGGTCAAGTCTTTGCCATTAAAGAACGAAGCGACGTTATCCGGCGTTGCCAACATGGGAGTTTGCCCGCCGCTCTGCAAATACGACACTAACGAGACCACTTCTCGCGGGGCCAAGGGTTGCAGCAGATTATCGGGCATCATCGAAAGGGGGCTGACCTGAATCTCGTCAATCTCGTCCTTCGGCACGATGACGGTTTCATTCGCGGTGCGGACCGTCAATGCGGCGTCATCCTGCTGCTTGACGATACCGGTAATGACGCGTCCTTGCGCCGTGTAAATGACGCTCGGTTGATACTCTTTCGCCATTACGGCGCTAGGGTCGAGCACGTTGGTTAACAAATAGTCCAGGTTCGCCCGGTTCGAGCCGGTAATGTCGGGTCCAACGTCGCCGCCCGTGCCGAACAAAGTGTGGCACTGGGCGCAGGTCTTTGCAAACACCGCGCGGCCCATCTCCAGGTCAGCCTTGGGCGCCGAGGGCGAAGCGAGCAATGCTTTCCATTCGGCAACTAATTTGGCTTTGTCTTCGGACGTTTCTCGGATAGCGCCCCACGCTTGTTCGATTTGGGCGTTGAGGGCTTCGTCGCCCAAGTTGCGCAGTTGCCGCACCAAGTCGGCCGTCAAATGTGACGCGGGCACGCGGTTGCCTTCAATCGCGGTCAATAGTTCATTCGCGTACTTCACTCGCGAACAAAGGGTTGCGAGCGCATCGCGCCGTTGCGGCAAATCAAGCTGCTCGTATACCTTCAGCAGTACGCCGGGTGTTTGTGGATCGTCAAAGGCGGCTAAGCCGCGCAGCGCTGCGTTGCGTATTTGGCCTCCTAGCACTAACTTTTGCAGCAACGCGGGGAGTTCGGCGTCTTGCACTTTGAGGAGCGCGTTTAGCGCGTCGGTCCGCTGGACCATGGGCGTGTTGTCGTCGGCTACCATGGAACGCAGTTTCGCCCGGGCTTGTGCGTCGCCAAAGGTGGCCGCAAGGGTTGCCCCTTGCAGCATGACTTGCGGATCATTGCTCTTGGTAATGCTTGTATACGCTTCCTGCCATCCAGCCGGCGCAACGACTTGTCGACGGCCTTGCAAGGCTTGATTAATGCCCTGCAGGAACGTCAGTCGGGTCGGATCATCGGCGGCCGTTTGAAGACCCTCAACCAGCAACGCCAACGCTTTTTCCGGATCGGAGCCAAGCCGTCGCACCATGTATTCATGGAGCAAGGGAATGTTCTTGCCGGCAGCCAGCGCCCAGGCGAGAGCTCGACGCGGATCGACGTCCGCCAAAGGTTCGGCCGCGTACCAGTACATCAACGGCAGGTTGTGGTCCGCCGCATCCTCGGTGTGTGCGCAAAGGCCCGTGAGAATGTCCCAACGCTTTTCTGCCGGAATCCGCTGGAGTGCTGAAGCCAAGTACAATCGCACTACGGGCGAGGGATCGTTCTTGGCGAGATTTGCAAATGCTGCCTGGAATTCATTTGACAGAGGAACTGTGTGATCTTCCGTCAGGAACTGAATTGTCCAGGCACGGACCATGGCTGAATCGTTCGCTAAGAACTTGGCGGCCAGTTCGGTGGTCAAACCGTTCGTCGCGTGCAATGCCCACAAACCGCGAAGTCGCCTGCTTTCGTCCGCGTGCTCCGCAGCCAACTTTGCGAGGGCAGGGGCGACATTCTCAGAAAGTTTCCCCGCGGCGGCGCGTTCTGCCAGAATGCGTCTTGCATGACGCACATACCAATCGTTGTTGTGCAATTGGAACTGGACGAGCTCGTCGTCGGTCGCGGTCTGAAGATCAACGGCGACGGGCTTAGCGCCGTTGTACGATACGCGGAAAACACGGCCATTCGTGCGATCGTGGGCGCCTTCTTCAGGACGATGGCATTGGTTCGCATCGTACCAGTCGATCATCCAGACCTGACCGTCGGGACCATATCGCAAGTTAATGATTTGCGACCATTGATCGCGCGTGAGAAGAAAGTCCGGCGCCCAATCGCCGACGTACCCGGAGTTTTGCGGCTCAAGCCGGTCCATGTTGATCCGGTTGCCGTGAATGTTGTTCATGAAGATCTGGTTGCGATATTTCTCTGGCCAGGCGCCGCCCAGATAAACCATGGCGCCGGCATGGGCGTGGCCGCCGCCGAGTTCATCGGAACGGCGGCGGTCGTTGTTGTTCCACTGGTTGCCCACATAGTGGCGATGTTTCGCAATCGTTTTGATGTCGTTAAAGGTGTACGGGTTGAAGTGCTGGCCGGCCTGCCGCTCATAGCGCGCGCCTTGAATGATATGGAACAAGTGCGGGATGACGCATGCCGTGCAAAACGCCTGACCGCGGTCATCGAAGTCGACGCCCCAGGGATTGCTCGTGCCTTGTGCGAAGACTTCAAACGTGTGCCGCGTTGGGTGATACCGCCAAATGCCCGCATTGATGGGGATGCGTTCCTTGTCGGGCGTGCCGGGTTTGCCCACTTTCGAATGCGTAAACACGCCATGGCAACCGTACAGCCAGCCGTCGGGACCCCAAATAAACGCATTCAGCGTCTCGTGGGTGTCGTGATAGCCCCAGCCGTCCAAGAGCACTTGCGGCGCGCTGTCCGGTTTGTCGTCGGCATTCTTGTCGGGAATGAACAGCAAGTACGGCGCGGCCCCGACCCATACTCCTCCGAAGCCAATTTCGATCCCGCTCACGAGATTTAAGCCTTCGGCAAACACTGTGCGTTTGTCGAAGCGGCCATCGAGATTGGTGTCCTCGAAGATCAGGATCCGATCGCGACCTTGACCTTCGGGCGCGCGGTTCGGGTATTCGAACGCTTCGGCGACCCAAAGTCGGCCGCGATCATCAATCGCCAGAGCGATGGGCTGTTGCACATCGGGTTCGGCGGCGGCAACTTGTACCGAGAATCCCGGCTGCAACTCCATCGCCTTCGCGGCGGCTTCGGCGTCGAGCCCTGCATGGGGATAAAAAACGGTAAGGGGCGGCGCCTCGCTGGGCTGGGCCTGCACAAGCGGTTCGCGGAATCTCGGCTTTTCCGCGTGTAGGCGGAAGTCGTCAAAGTTCACATGACCCCAACCTCCTTGATGATCGTCGATAAGGCGAACGAAGATCTTTTTTCCCTGATGTGGTCGGAGGTCGACCACGGCCGGCGCCATCGTCTCGTTGTTGCTGCCCGACGCTTTGAAGAACACTTGATTCGTGTCGGCTCGCACTAGTTCGACGCGTGTTTCCGCATGACCGCCGCCGCCGACCAGAAAACTGGCGTACGGATGCGCCACCGTGAATGGCGTTGAGGTAAGCGTTCCCCGCGGACCGTCCTGCAGCTTTTCATACCCTCCAATCCAATACTCGCCCGTGTGTAAACTGACTTTGTCTTCGCCAAAGGGTCGGTTCTTGTCGATGCCGCCGCGAATGGGCTGCTTGGTAAACGCTTCACCTTGGGCAGTCCAGTCGTCGAGCGTGCCCTTTTCAAAATCAAAGTTCAGCGGCTGCCCATCGTCGTTCTTGGGCAATTCACCCCGCGGACCGAGAGGAATATTGGGTGTTTCCGCCGCCGATAACGGCAGCTGAAACAGCATGACGCTGACCATGAGAAGTGGTAAGGTCAGCGGATGAAGCGAACGGGAAGGACGTATCATGGCAGGTTTCTCGAAACCGGGGCAGGAAATATCGTCATGGCGCCGCTCTACGAACAAGAGCGCCCTCGAGCCGAGGATAACGCGGCAAAGCGAACAAGCTGAAAGAATGAAAGTCGGTCCGATCTGCCACGCGGCGCGCCATACCAACCGAAATGTGAAGTTTAACGTAGTTCACGCGACGGGCGTTGTCGAGTCGGCGCGTTGTTGCGTGCGGGAACTCGAATTATTCTAATCCAACCTTGGCTAACTTTGGTCGATCTACGCGATACTTGGGAGACTGCCATGCGTTCGCTGCGTTTTTTTGTTGATTCGGGTTTGGCGTTGTTTGTCGTTTTGCTGACAACGCCCGCCGATGTTTATAGCCAGGAGCCGCCCGCCATTGCCAAACATGAACGGTGGGTCACTTCGATGGCGTTTGCGCCCGATGGTTCGACATTGGCCACCGTAGGCGGCGATAGTTTGTTGTATCGCCCTAGCGATGTGAAGCTATGGAATCCGGCGACGGGCGACGAGGTTGCATCGCTCGAAGGTCACCCAACCTGTGTGTGGGCGGTCGTTTATACGCCCGATGGCAAACTTGTTACAAGCGGCTATGACGGCAAACTCATGGTATGGAGCGTCGCCGAAAAGAAGTCGCTCGCCACGCTGGAAAAGCACAAGGGATGGGTCCGCGACTTGGCGCTCGCGCCCGACGGGAAGCATTTCGCCTCGGCCGGCGAGGACGGCAACGTTGTAATTTGGAACATCGAAGCGGAGCCGAAGGAAGTACGCACGATAAAAGCACACGATGCCGCCGTGTTCTGCCTGGCCTTTGCTCCCGATGGAACGACGTTGGCCACGGGCTGCGTTGATAAGTCTGCGAAGTTATGGAACTGGCAAGACGGGAGCGAGAAAGCAAAGCTGGAAGGTCATGAAGATTCCGTGCTAGACATTACGTTTTCCGCATCCGGCCAACTGGCTACCTGCGGCGCCGACCGCAAAGTGCGGCTTTGGGACGCCGCCGGAGCAAACGCCGGTGTCTTGGAAGGTCATAGAGATTGGGTGAATGGCGTGGCGTTTTCGCCCGATGGCGCCACGTTGGCGAGCGCCAGCCACGATCGGACCGTACGCCTGTGGGACGTCGCAGCAAAAACGGAGAAAAGCAAGCTCGAAGGATTTGTCAGCACCGTATGGTGCGTGTCCTTCACTCCGGATGGTGCAAAGCTAGCCGTTGGCAGTCATAAAGATTCGATTCGTATTTGGGATACGGGTGGCGCCGAAAAGTTCGTTGTTCCGGCGCAACCCTAGTTTGCGCAGAGCATCATTGCCTTGGTTGACCGCGTTAGAAACGTCTTTACCCCTTGGGGCCAAGGGTTATACTGGGGCGAGGCCGGTTTCCTTTTACGTTTGTTCTCCGCCGCGCTACGGCGGTTGCGATATGCCAAAATACGTCGTGCGCTATGGCGCCATGCGCTTTCTGGGCGTCTTTGCGACTCGCGGAAGTGAAAAGTATCGGCGCGCTTCCCGCGTGATCGCCCGCACGAATCGCGGGCTTGAGGCGGGCGAGGTGCTTTGTGAAGCCACCGACGACGCCGTACAATACCTGAAGGATCCACCGTCGGGGCAGATCCTGCGGGCGATGGCCGCCGACGACGAAAACGAGTTGGCGCACCTCAAGGCCCAGGAAGGGCAAGAGTTTCAAGCTTGCCAGTCGTTGGTGCTTCGGCTGGGACTCGAGATGCAATTGGTCGATATCGAACGATTGTTTGGAGGAGAACGCGTCGTTGTTTATTATCTTGCCGAGCAACGGGTCGACTTTCGCCAGCTAGTCAAAGAACTTGCTGGCGAATTGCAGACCCGAATTGAGATGCGGCAAATTGGCGTGCGCGATGAAGCGAAGTTGTTGGCCGACTATGGCGATTGTGGAAAGCCGGTTTGCTGCAATACCTACCTTTCGGCCATGCCGCCGGTGTCGATGAAGATGGCCAAAATTCAAAAGGCCACGCTTGACCCGACCAAGATTTCCGGCCGATGCGGCCGGCTCAAGTGTTGCTTGCGGTATGAGTTTCCAGTGTATGAGGAAATTCAGAAACGGCTTCCGCCCATTGGGTCCGAGGTGGAAACGCCGGAAGGTCGGGGGCGGATCTTGGCCCAGGAGATCCTGTCTGAGCAGTTGTTAATCCACACGGACGACGAACGGCGCGTTCTTGTCAATGCAGGTTCCGTTCGCGTGCTCTCGCGCAAGGGCGACAAGAAAAAGTTCGACAAATCCGACAAGTCCGACGAGGGGCGACGACGCGAGCCGCCTCCCATGCCGACGTCTGACGAAGACGAACAGGCTGACTAATCGTTCAACTTTTTGCTAGGACTTGAATTATGCCTCCTTTTCAACACCCACTGACGGCCGTGCTTCAGCGCGATCCTCGTTATAAGTTAGAAGCTTATGACTTTGTTCGAGAAGCGCTCGGCTACGCTCAGGACTGCCTGCAAATGGGGCAAGAACAAAGCGGCGCTTGGGAGACGGAAAAACGCGATCCCGAGGAGCCGCGCGTGGAGCGGCATTTGACGGGCCAAGAGCTATGCGAGGCGATTCGCCAATACGCACAAGAAGAATATGGCCTGATGGCCAAACCGGTTTTGAATAGTTGGGGGATTTTCGCGACCGACGATTTTGGCGAGATCGTGTACAACTTGATCGATGTTGGATTGATGAAGAAGTCCGAAAGCGACCGCCGAGAAGACTTCAACGCGGTTTACGACTTTGAAGAGGCTTTTTGTCGGCAGTTCGAGATCACTTTGCCCGAGTAGCCAAGCGCAAGAGGCGCCTTCGATGGCCAAAGGAAATAAACACAAAGATCGCCATGCGAAGCCCGCGGAAACAGGAAACGCAATTGCGACCGCGGGCAACCCTGCGTCGACCGACGAACTTTCGGCGCATGCGGAATCGCCTCGTGCGGTGGACCCGCCGCGCCGCAATAAACCATTGCTCGTGGTGAGCATCGTCTTGCTTCTTGGCTGGCTGGTCATCTTAGCATGGCTCGCGACGCGCACCGCCTGACGTCCCTCTGGGCGAGTACGACCTGGGCGAGTACGGCGCTTGCGGGCCGGGCCTGTCTTATGCTTGCTTTCTGGCGCACGGCGGCTTATCGTGGTTCCATTCCTTCCGGTTGATTTATCCCTCCTTCTCGACTGAAACCCGCCATGCAACACCGACAGACATCGCGCCGTCAATTCCTCAAAACGACCGTCGCTGCCAGCGGCGCGTTGGCTTGGGGGGTCCACACATGGCCCAGCGGACGCACGCTGGCCCAGTCTCCAAACGAGAAGTTGAACGTCGCCTCGATCGGCGTGAGCAATCGCGCTGGCGCGAACTTAGAGGGCGTGTCGAGTGAAAACATCGTCGCGTTGTGCGACATCGACGAGCAGTTCCTCAGTCAAGCGGGTGAAAAATTCAAGCAAGCTCGTTGCTATGAAGATTTTCGTGTGCTGCTGGATAAGGAAGCGAAAAACCTGGACGCCGTGGTGGTTAGCACCCCGGACCATACCCATGCCCCCGCAGCGGCCGCAGCATTGCGGCTCGGCAAACACGTTTACTGCGAGAAACCCCTCGCCCATACCGTTTACGAAGCGCGAAAGTTGGCCGAACTGGCGAAAGAGAACAAGTGCGTGACCCAAATGGGCACCCAAATTCACGCCGGTGAGAATTACCGTCAAGTGGTCGAATTGATTCGTGCCGGCGCCATTGGGCCGGTGCGCGAAGTTCACGTGTGGGTCAACGTAAATTACTCCGGCGCAAAGTTCACGACGGGCGCGCCGGCGCCTTCCCACGTGAACTGGGATTTATGGCTTGGCCCGGCCAAGGAACGCCCATATTCCGAGGGTGTGCATCCCTTTAATTGGCGCCGGTTCTGGGACTACGGCACGGGCGGGCTGGGCGACTTCGGTTGCCATTATATGGACCTGGTGCACTGGGCGCTCGATTTGCGGCATCCTACTTCGTGTCGTGCGGAAGGACCCGAAGTCGATGCGGTTAGCACGCCGGCTTGGTGTATCGTGAATTACGAGTACCCGGCGCGCGGTGATCAGCCCCCCATGCGATTGAACTGGTACGATGGCGGCAAGAAGCCAGAGATTCTGGAAACCCTGAAACGCGCCGATGGTTCGCGTTTGGATTGGGGAAGTGGGCAGTTATTCATTGGCGACAAAGGCATGATTATCTCCGACTACGGACGGCACGTGCTCTTGCCGGAAGACCGCTTCACCGACTACCAACGCCCGGAGCCGTCCATTCCCCGTTCGATTGGCCACCACCAGGAATGGATTAACGCCTGCAAGACGGGCGGCGCTACCACATGTAATTTTGATTACAGCGGAGCCCTGACCGAAGCCGTGTTGCTCGGGACGGTCGCCTACCGCAGTGGCCAGGCTTTAGAATGGGATGCGAAGAACCTGAAAGCGACCAACGCGCCCGACGCCGAGCGCTTTGTACACAAGGAATATCGCAAAGGTTGGACGCTCTAAACCAGGACCGGTTCGGCATTGGGGCCGAGGTCTTCTCGATCGCAATTTTTCGGAGAACAAACACGAATGAAACTCGCACTCGGACGAACGCTCTGCCTTCTCTTAGGACTCGCTTTGGCTATGACCGCCAACCTTGCCCGCGCCGAAGATAAGCCCGTGCTCGACGTGAGCATGAAAAACATCGAAGGCAAAGAAGTCAACCTGGCCGAGAAGTATAAGGGCAAAGTGGTCCTGGTCGTGAACGTTGCGAGCCGGTGCGGTCTAACGCCGCAGTACGAAGGTTTGCAGGCATTGCATGAACAATACGATCAGGACGGCTTGGCCGTTGTCGGTTTTCCCTGCAATCAGTTTGGCGCCCAAGAGCCAGGGACTGAAGCCGAAATCGCGCAGTTCTGCAAAGATAATTACGACGTCAAATTCGATTTGTACTCGAAGATCGACGTCAACGGCGAATCGAACGCTGAATTGTATAAGCGTCTCACCGGCGCCAACGCAAAGTTCCCCGGCAAGATTTCCTGGAACTTCGAAAAGTTTCTCATTGGGCGCGATGGCCGTGTTGTGAAACGGTTTGCTCCGCGCGTTGAGCCTGATGATCCGGAACTCGTCCAAGCGGTCGAAAAAGAACTTGCAGACAAGTAGTTTGAGGCCCTGTTTGGCGCAATCCCTGACGGCCCCGTGCTCGTTCGACGAGACGGGGCCGTTCGCATTTTGGCGACCGACAAATCACAAAGTTTTCGAAGGGACTTATGTACTAACTGCCCATTCAAGGGGTGGCCTCGCCACGCGATTGAACCGCTGCGCCTGTCGGTTGGTTTGTCCTAACGTGTTACTGCTTCTGTGTTTGAGGACGAAGTTCGTAATCTCAATTCCGCGTAATTGCTTACCTTGGTAAAATTGGGATTCGAGGCTTAAACAAACGATCGAATGTCTGTGAGCTTGGAACAATTCGTGCGTCGCTTGGTGCGTAGCCGGCTGGTTACGTCGCAGGAGGCGAGTGCGCTCGTCAATACGGCGCGCCAGGAGAATTCCAAGCTCACGGTGCAACGCTTTGCAACCCAACTGGTACGAGCAGGAAAACTGACCAAGTACCAGGCGTGTTCGATCTATCGCGGTGATGTGAATCACTTGGTTTTAGGCAATTACGTGGTATTGGAGACGATTGGCGCCGGGGGCATGGGACGTGTTTATAAGGGCCTCCACCGTCGCATGAAGCGTCTGGTCGCCTTGAAAGTGCTTCCTCCCGATGTGATGAAGACGGCTGAAGCGGTCGCCCGTTTCCAGCGCGAAGTCGAGGCCGCGGCTCAGTTAAGTCATCCGCATATTGTCACCGCCCATGACGCGGATGAAGATCGCGGCATGCACTTCCTGGTTATGGAATATGTCGACGGCCGCGACTTGGCGCCACGCCATGCTCAAGACTTATTCTCCCCCGCTTTGGCCGCAAACTATATCTTGCAGGCAGCTCGCGGGCTTGAATATGCGCACAATCGCGGACTCGTGCATCGCGATATCAAACCCGCAAATTTGCTCGTCGACTCCAACGGAATCGTTAAAATCCTCGACATGGGGTTGGCTCGCTTCGATCAAGCGGCCCTGGACGACGAACAAACGATCAACATGCCGATTACGCGCGCCGGCGAGATTATGGGAACGGTTGACTATATGTCGCCGGAACAAGCGGAGGATTTTCGACGAGCCGACGCCCGAAGCGATATTTACTCGCTGGGCTGTACGCTGCACTGTTTGTTGTTCGCGCGTCCGCCTTATCACGCTGATACCGTACTGCGCAAGATTTTAGCGCACCGGGAAGCGGCGATCCCCTCGCTGCGCGATCGCGACGCGAACATTTTTCCCGAGCTGGATCGCATTTTCCAGCGCATGATCGCAAAGCGACCGGAAGATCGCTTTCAGACCGCGAGCGAAGTCATTCTGGCCCTGGAAGCCATGGGCGCAAGCGACGCAATGCAGCGGGACGAGCACGACCCCTACGTCGACTGGTTAGGCGCGCCTCCGGAGTCGCTTCCCCCCAACGACTATGAACTGTTGGGCGTACCTGTCTTTGAGGAGGACCAGGGACGCATTCGCATCGGCTACCAGCGGCAACTGGCGAAAGTGCGAGGCCACCTCGACGGACCGCGCCGCGCCGACGCCGTGCGCGTGCTCGACGAACTAGCGCAGGCCTACCAACGTTTGGCCGATCTTGAACAAAAAGAGACGTACGATGACGACTTGCTCGGCGTCACGGGAGTCGAGCATACCGGCGCCGACTCCACGCTGATCAAACGTCGGCCCGATACTGTCGGCGACGCTCCCTCGACGTGGACGCGCATTCCCCCGCTTGGCGCCGAAACGCCGCCTAGCCAACTCATCGACGATGAAGAGTATCAGTTGAAGGATCTGCCCGAAGATGAACAACCTCGTCCTGCGGCTGCCGCGACGGCGTCGGCGTCGACGCCTGCGTCGCCCAAAAAGCGGCCCGTCGCGGCGCGGCGGCGGGTCGTTTGCCCTTGCGGGCAGAAGCTTTCCGTAAAGAAAGACCTCGCGGGAAAGAAGATCCGGTGTCCCAAGTGCCAACGGCTCTTGGCCATTCCCGTGCCTGAGCGAGTCGCTTCGAAGCCGCTCAAGGTGACATGCCAGTGTGGGCAGCAATACCATGCACGCGCCGACCTGGCGGGTAAAACCGTCAAATGCATGCGTTGCGGGGCGCCTCTCGCTGTGCCCAAAGTCGGGTAGAATTGGAGCGTGACGCAGTGGTTCGTCATGTGACCTCCTTTCAGCTCCCGTTTCTGCCGTGAAAACGATTGACTGCGAGATCCTCTGGCGCCCCGATCGTGCGGAGCTACGCTTTTTGCCGGAAGGCCCCTATCCTTGCGGCTCAGGCAAATTCAGTTGGGTCGCCATCCAGCATGGCGCCGATCAGCGGATTGGATCGCTCAATGTGTTCGACGTGCGCACGGGCGCCAACAAAACCTACAACGCGCCGGGCCGGCCTGGGTTTGCCTTCGCCACGAATCAGAACGACGCCTTCGTTATGGGGGTTGAGCGCACGCTGGGCGTCTTCGACGCCGAAAATGGCGAGTGGTCGGTATTCGTCACCAATATCGACCGGCAAGTGACCGGCACGATCATCAACGACGGGCTTGTCTTTGATGACGGATTGATCTTCGGCTGCAAAGACCTGAAGTTTCAGGAGAAAAAGGCGGGCCTGTACTTATGGCGCAAATCGAAACGCTCGCTCACGCGCTTGCGCGATGACCAAATCTGTTCGAATGGCAAGGCGCTACTTACGCTTGACGGACAGCTGACCCTGCTCGACATCGACTCGCCCACGAAGACCGTTGTGGCGTATCCCATCGACTTGAACAAGCCCTCGTTGGGAACGCCGCGCACGGTGGTTGACCTGCGCGACGGCGATGGCGTGCCCGACGGCATGATTCTGACGCCCGATGAGAAAAGCGTCATTATTGCTTTGTACAACCCTGCCGACGCCCCGTACGGAGAAGCCGTGCAATACTCGCTCGCGTCGGGCCAGCGCGAAGCGGTGTGGCGCACCGCCGATTCGCCACAGGTTACCTGCCCCCAATTAATTGAACACGAGGGGCGCATCCGCCTGGTATTAACGACCGCGGTCGAAAACATGCCGGCCGAGCGTCAGGCGAAATATCCCAACGCCGGATGCCTGTTCATCGCCGACACCGAGTTCGATCGCCTGCCGGCGCAACTCATTTACGAGCTGTAAGCTACGCGGCCTTGCGTAGAATCAAGCAAGTATTGTTGCCGCCGAAGCCGAAGGAGTTCGACAAGGTGACGCGCACCTTTTGCTCGCGGGCGGTGTGCGGAACGTGACGCAAGTCACACTCGGGATCCACCTCGTGCAGGTTGATCGTGGGAGGAACGGCCTGCCGTTCAAACGCGGCGATGCACGCCACGGTTTCCACGGCGGCGGCTCCGCTGAGCAAGTGCCCCGTCATGCTCTTGGTCGAACTGATGGCCGTCTTCGTCGCACTCGAACCCAGCGCTAACTTGAGCGAACGTGTTTCCGCGGCGTCGCCGACGGGAGTGCTCGTGGCGTGTGCGTTGATATAATCGACCTGGCCAGGATTGATCTTGGCATCGGCCAACGCCGCGCGAATGGCGCGAGCCGCGGGCTCCGGGTCCGAGCTAGGAATGATCATGTGCGAGGCGTCCGAGCTGGCGCCAAACCCCGCCACTTCCGCGTAGGGCTTCGCGCCGCGGCGTCGGGCATGGTCGGCCGATTCGAGCACGAACACGGCTCCGCCTTCGCCCAGCACAAAACCGTCGCGTTCTCGATCAAAGGGGCGCGACGCCGAAGCCGGGTCGCTCGTTCGCCGCGAAAGTGCGCGCAGGTTTCCAAACCCCGCGGCCGCCATGGGCGTCACCAGGTCGCAACCGCCGACCAGGCAAACGTCGGCCCACCCCATTTCGATCCAGCGTTTTCCTTGCGAAATCGCATAATTCGCACTTGCGCATGCCGCCGCCACGGCGGTCACGGGCCCGCGCAGTCCCAGAGCCGTGCGGACGAAATCAAGAATCGACTGGTCATCGAGTTCGGGCTTGTAAAGCCGTTGCTCTCCGTCGAGGCAACTTTCCTCCCAGGTGCGCAACCACTCGGCGCCCATGCCGACCGAAACGCCCACCCGGACATCGTTGCGTCGATCCCACCAGCCGCTATCGCGCAGCGCTTCGATGCAGCAGGCCAACGTCAGTCGCTCCAGGCGATTGCGCGGCGGAAACGTCGTTTCAATCTCGGCGTGCGCCGGAATCACATCGACGCAAGCGGCGATCTGGCCTTCAAGCGTGGGCCCGTCGTCCTCCGTCATGGGGCGAATGCCCGACGCTCCTTCGAGAATTTTGCGTGCAAACTCGGGATAAGAATTTCCCAGCGGCGACACCACGCCAACGCCGGTGATCCAAACATTGCGTTCCGACACGGGACCCTTCTCAACTACGAGGAATGTTGCTGGGACAACGCAACCTCTGCGCCCCAGTCGAGTTCGAGCTTCCAAATCGCTCCGCAAGACGCAGGCGCGTTGCGACCTAACGCCTCGGAAAGCTCTACCACTACGCCAGCGCTGTCGGCGCCCGAGCGCGAGGTCTCGCGCGCCGCGTCAACGGCCGGATTGAACGACAGGCATAAACCTTCGGCGGGACCATCCAGCGGCGCCAGCGCCAGGGCGACCGCGTAGCATGTGCCCTCGGCAATGACGCGTCCGTTTCTCTGAGGAATTGGTTCGCGGTCCCATGCGGTGGCGACGAACCAGAACCCCGGAGCACGTCGCTCCGCCAGCAACGAAAAGGCCGTCACCAACCCTTCCGAAACTGATTGAAGTCCGCCCCCGGCGCCAAGGTTCGGCCCGCCCATGCCAAGCCCAACGCTAACTAATCCCGAAAGCGAGTGCAGGGAGTTTTGGGGAATCGCATGCGGCGAGATACCTTTCACGCCTTGATCGAAGAAGCGAGCAATCGAGGCGCCGCCTTGGCTTCGGCCAGGAAATTTGGGCGCTCCGATGACGCCCCATTCTCGGTAAGTTTCGATGGTTTGTCCCGCCTCGTGAATTGCCCGGAGAACAGCGGCGAAGCCGCAGACCGATTGTTCTTCGGCGTACTTCAGGAAGCTGGCAGGAAGGTCTCGGCCCTGCATTTCGCCTGGCGTACGCCGCAGGGCGTCGATCATCGCTTGATTGGCGCTCAGGCTGGCCCAGGCGTTGACGGAAACCACAAGGCGGCCTTCGGAATTCGCCGAAACCGAAGAACAAGGAGCATGCAGGGCAGTTGTTGTCATGGCGGCTCAAGGAAAAAGGCGCACTCGGCGCCGTAACCACGCGGCCGGCGCCATGGGGGCTCGCGACGCACGTGTTGCGCCGGGCAAGTCGGGTTAAGCGGCCTTCGATTGTGAGGGTGGATCAAGCTTGGCTTGCAGCAAGTCGAGCAAGTCGCCCACTTGGACGACCTTTTCCAATTCGTCGCTTGCAATTTCGACGTCTAAACGGTGCTGAATCTCCAGCATGACGCTGGCTAGGTCGATCGAATCCAGATTCAACCCTTCGCGCAGCGCGGTCTCGTCGGTCAGGTTGTCGAACTTCTCCCACGTTTCATCTTCCAAAATGCTCAACAACGTTTGCCGAAGCTTGTTGCGATCCATCGCGGCGCTCCTCACTAGGACGATTTGAAAATGGCAAGTGTTTGCCAAGTTGGACTGGGCGAAACGGCGCCAATAATAGCGATCTGCGCCAATGCGGCAAGCCCAGTGTTGTTAAGACGCGCGCCGCCGCGCCCGCTCGGGCTGTTCCGGCCGACGGGCTGCGTCGTTCTTTCCTAAATCGGGCGTTTTTTCGGGTTTGGCGGCCCAGGCTTCGGCCTGTGCGGTCAATTCCAACATCCGGCCTTCTAGTTCCTGCCGATAGCCCTCCAACTCATCACGACTGAGGTTCGGCGGTACATGCAGTGGTTGACCAATCACGCCATGCACCCGGCTGAGCGGCCAGGGAACTGCGAACCGGTCCCAACTTTTCGCCCGCCAGGCCCGAGAAAACCCAATCCCGATGGGAACCACGGGCAAGCCCGATTTGGACGCCACGTACACCGCGCCCACCTGCACCGTCCGACGCGGCCCGCGCGGGCCGTCGGGCGTCACCGCCAAATGGGCGTCGTCGCCGCACGAAAGCATTTCCAACAACGCCGGCCCGCCGCGACGTTTGGTCGACCCGCGCACCACGCCAATGCCCAAATGCCGGCACACCTGGGCGATCAATTCCCCATCGGAATGCAAGCTAATCAGCACATTCACCCGGCCGGGCCGGATCGCGGGCGCCAACAACGACTCGTGCCAGAAGGTATACACAAATCGGTTGTGCGCCGGATCAGCAGGGTGTTGCAAACCATCGGCGGACACCACACGGCAACGGAGGGTCGCCAGCAGCATTCGCACCAGAGCCGCGCCTCCCCACGCCGCCGCTCGAATCAGCCCCGGATGACGAAGTTTCATGCAATTCCTTGAAAATCGACGCGCGACCGCTTGAGCCAATCAAGCCGCTTAAACCGGTCGCCACGACCGCCCAAAACACGTGAAATACCAGAAACCCGGCAACGCATCCAGGCGGATTCTCGATCGAAACATCGATGTTGCAACGCGGCGAGAACGACGAAGCCGCGCCGCTTCGCGGCCTACGCCGAAGGATTACGCGTTATTGGGGTCTTGTAGATACGCGTTGGGATTGCCGCTGGCGTTGGACAGCGTCGCAACCGGCGTGTTTTGCACGCGTTGGACTTGATCGAGTTGCGCTTGCTCCTCATTCGCACGGCGCTCGGCCTGGGCAAGCGCCTGGTGCGCTTCGTGCTCGGCCTGGCGCGCCAGCCGGAGCGCTTCTTCATACTCTTGGCGTTGGAGACCGCGCTCCGCCTCGTCCCGGCTACGCCGAGAGACCGAAAGATCCGCGGAAATTCCCAAGCGGGAGAAATTTTGCGCTTGTTCGATTTGCCGCTGCGCCGCGGCCAGCGCGTCGGCCGCTTGCTGCGCCAAGCGTGCGTCCTCCTGCGCCATCCGTTCCGCGTCGGTCAACGCCTGCGCAATCTCTTTCAGTCGCGGTTCGAGTTGCGGCCAATCAGCCCGGGGACGTTCGGCCTCGCGGTGCAACTCGGCCAGCCGATGAAACGCCTCGCGGCATCGGTCGTTGGTTCGGGTGCGGTCGGCGTTGCCACGGCGGAGCGTATCGGCCAGACCGTCGGCGCGTCGCTGGAGAGCGTTCAATTCCTCACGGCAACGGCGCCGCAGGTCGACCAATTCGTTCCAGCGCTGCTCGACTCCGGCGAACAGCGTTTGAAGCTGACGCTGCTGCTGCGCCGCCTGTTCGACCAGGCTTGCCGCGCGGCAGTAGTGCTGCACCTGCGGTCCCGCCAGAGAAGCCGCCTCGTCCAGCGTGGCGTCAACCTGATTCAGGAGCGATTGCCCGCTGGCCACGTGACCGGCGACCTCGCGCCAAGATTCCGGCGCGAACTCGCGCTCCAGTTCGAATTGGATTTGTCGCGCGGCGCGTAACTGTTCGTGATGCCGGCGCGTCTCGTCGGAGCGGCGCGTCATCGCCTCGTGGCACAAGGCTTTGGCGTTCACGGTTTGGTCGACGAGCCCCGTTGCGTCGTCGGCGGCTTGGAAGGCCTGACCAATGCAATGCTTGGCCGCCGTCGCATCGGCCCGGTTAAGGGCGTCGAGCGCGGTCTGGCGGTGGCGCGCGCCTTCGTCAAGGCGCGGCTGCGGGTCGCAACCGGCTTCGCAAAACAGAAAACCTTCCGCGCGGCGACGTTTCAGTGTCGCGGCCGCGGCGTCCAGCCGCCCCTGCGCTTCGTCGGCCTTGCGCCGCAGGTGGAGAATCGTGTCGATCCACTGCTCCCATGCTTCGGCGCGTTCGCGGGCTTGCGCTAAGCCGTCCAAAGCGCCAATCGGGTCGTTGTGGGCGACGCCGCGCGATTGTTCCACCAGGTTCTGGATCGCCGTGCGTTCGGGTTGATAGGGCTCGGATGGCATGTTGGCGTGGGCCACTTCCTCCAAGCGCGCGGCAAGTCGCTGCATGCGGCCGTCGGCGGCGGTTAACTCGGTTTGGGCTTGCTCGTGGCCTTGTTCGAGTCGGTCGAGCGGTTCGGCGCAGCGTTTGTGAAGCCCCTCCAATTCTTGCTCGACCCCGGCGGCGCGCAGCAGTTGCTCGGCCTGGCGGAACCGCCTCGCACTCCACCACGGCTCTTGTTCGAGGAGTGCTTGCGATTTCTCCCACGCATCCATAAGGTTGAGCCAGCGGCGGCGAAATTCCTCCATCGACTCGTGGGCCGTACGGTACAACGCTTCCGTCTGACCGGCCATGGGCGTGGCGAAGTCCGGATCGGTGAAGGGAAGCAGCTTGTGCCGCTCTTGGAGCGCGTCCAGGGTGTCGCTTAAATGCATCACGCGCTCGCGATAAGCTTCGAAACGCCGCCGCACGTGTTTCTTCCACTGCACCCGCCACACGGCCAGGCCCAGTAGCACCACAGGAATGCCGACTGCCGCAAGCAACGCCAAATTTTGCGCCGACATACCCACCTCAACCGCGAGAATAGCGGACGAAGAACAGTGCGCCCTGGCGACGACAAATTCGGGCGCCGAACGCACACGCACATCTTAACAACTCACCCGACGCAACGCGATGAAAAGCAACGCCCGTTAGGCGGTAAAGCGCTAGTTGGCTGGAGGAGGAGCGGAATGCGACACCCTAGCACGCGCCGTCCCCAATGCGTCCCGCAGGCGAGCGATGTCGATCCTGCTGCGGCGACACGAAGGCTTCGCCTCCCGAGGGCGTTTCACGCAGGTGTGGCTCCCCCAAGGTGGTGCACTCGCTCCGCGAGTGCCGGGAACCACTCGCGGAGCGAGTGGACCACACTGCCCTCGCGGAGCGAGTGGACCACACGGAAGAAGTCATCCCACCTCGATGAAATACGCTCCAGCCAGCA
This sequence comes from Planctomycetota bacterium, assembly GCA_963204915.1. Taxonomy (GTDB): domain Bacteria; phylum Planctomycetota; class Planctomycetia; order Pirellulales; family Pirellulaceae; genus JAHWKS01. The sequence goes on from CAUJHS010000049.1 coordinate 166,055, forward strand.
CTCCGTCAGGTTCGTGAAATCCCCTTATCCCGCCGCTCGTCTTGGGTCAGGCGGCGTAGCGGCCGTCGTCGAGTTGCCGGGCTTGGCCGATGAGCGTGAGTGTTTCGAGCAGCTCGCTCACGTCGTTGCGGCGCGCTCGGGTAAAGCGGGCGGCCACTTCTTCCGGCGTGGCGGGGGCGGGAAGCTGTTCCAGGAGCGTTCGCACTGCTTGAAACCGTTCCGGCAGAGTCGCCGGCCAGGGTTGTTTGGCCGCTTTGCTCTTGGCGGCGGGCGCCGCCTCGACCTCGACGGCGATTTCTTTTTGCGCCGCGGCTTGCCCTTGCGGGTTTTGGAAGTCGGGCCGCAGCCAGCGGACCACGCCGCGGGCTTCTTCGGCGGCGCGCAGGGCGTTCAGCTCCACCAGGCGCTGCAAGATTTCCTCGTCGCTCAGGTCCGCGGGCCAGCCGTAGGCCGCCGCCACCGCCGCATCCAGCTCGTCGTGCAGTTGCCGCAGCACCGACACCAACCCCTGCTCGTGAATCTCCACCTCTTTCTTGGAGAGCGCCTCCCCGGCGCGGAGCTTTTCCAGCACGTTGTACATGCCGGTCATCGTCAGCCCCGGAAAGAGCGCCTGCCGCGCCTTGCGATGTCCGTCCAACTGCTCCCCCAACTCCCGTATCCGCTGCTTCTGAGACTCCGAGCAGTCGGGAAACGGGAAAGGATCAAAGCATGATCCGTTATTCCACCGTGGTCGGTCTTCGAGCCGCGCTCCAAATCGTAGAGCCCAAGTTACGTGAGCTTTGCTGCTGAGTACCCCAAGATAATAAAAGTCATCTAAGGCGATGGCGAAAAGCGACCCGTCCCAAAGGTAGTCAGGTTCGACGGCCACAAAGAAACGATGTTTGGACGTTTCGAGTGTAACGACGTATCGTGCCAACCCATTCATAGCTTCCCGAAGAACCGGCCGCTCCCAGGCAAAACGCCACCACAACTTGCGAATTGATTCACGCCGGTTTTGGTCACGAAGGGGCTTTACACGATCAAGTAGGATTTGGAATGCGGCCGGATGAATACGACGCGATTCCGCTTCGGACAATCCACAGAAATCAATCACATGCCTGCCAGGTTTTCCATCAAGAATGTCTCTTGGAGAGATATAACGCCTAACAACTGGAAAACCCGTGGCGGTGTTCGGTACGTCGCGATCAATTTCCTTTTCCAAGACAAACCCTTCACCAACTAATTTCATTCCCTGTCCGCAGAGACCTTCATTTGATTTCAGTGGTGCGACCGAGCGGAGATCGATGTCAACTGACAAATCCGCATTGATCTTTCCGACGCGTTTTTCAAATACGACGTCAAATTGATCTTCCGTCGCGGGCTTTTCGTCTACCGCGCGAGAAAGTTGTCCGTTTCGATTACCTAACTCACCAACCGTCATTGCTATCCTCACGCCTGCACCATCAGTTGCGTCAATCCACGGATGATCAGGGACAGCAAAAATGATCGACAATGGTTCCTCGGCGGCCAAGTGAGGCTCTAACACTCGGCGATTGAAAACCTGAGTTATGCTATTGGTTGTTATGAATCCGAAACGATTTATGGCGCCTCGCAGGCAGCTTCGCGCAGCCATATCCCACCAATACATGACGTAATCAGCAGATTCCGGCACCTCATCATGCACGTTCCGTAAAGTAACGGAGTATTCTGCGCCCAAACTGGAAATCATCCTTTTATTGCCAATAAACGGCGGGTTGCCGACGATGAAGTCGCATTTGGGCCAGTCGGCTTTTCTTGGGTTCTTGTAGCGCTGTTCGATGACGCGGGCGGTTTCGTCGGGGACTTCTTCGCCGGTGACCGGGTGAGGCTTAGTGGTGCGGCCGTCCCAGCGCGTGACCGGCTGGCCTTGCTCGTCGCGCACGTCTTCCACCGCGTCCCAGGCCAGCACCGCGTCGCGGCATTCGATGTTGTGGTAGTCGCGCAAGATCGGTTCGGGCAGCTCGGCCTTGCCGCGCGTGCGGAAGTGCCATTGCAGGTAGCCGATCCAGAGGACCAGGTCGGTAATGGCCGCCGCCCGCGGGTTGACTTCGATCCCCAGGAACTGATGCGGGTCGATGGTCAGCAGCGGCAGTTGCTTCTCGCCGAACTCGCGCAGGGTGTTGAGCACTTCGCCTTCCAGCCGCTTCATGTGCTCCAGCGTCACGTAGAGAAAATTGCCGCTGCCGCAGGCGGGGTCGAGCACCCGCACCTCGCACAAGTGGTGGTGAAAGTCCCGCACCGCCTGGCGCGCCGCTTCCGCCTTGCCGACGCTGTCCAATTGCACCGCCGAAGCGTAGACGCTGCGCCACTCGTTCCGGAGCGGATCGATAATCGTCGGCATGACGAGCCGTTCAACATACGCCCGCGGCGTGTAGTGGGCGCCCAGCTTATGGCGTTCCACCGGATCGAGGGCGCGTTCCAGCAGCGTGCCGAAGATGGCCGGCTCGACGTCGGTCCAATGGGACTGCGCCGCTTCGATGAGCAATTCGAGTTGATCGTCGTTCAGCGGCAAGGCGGTGCAATCGGCAAACAAGCCGCCGTTAAAGCGCAGTAGCTTTTGCCGCAGTATGGGCGAGAATCCGCCGGTGTTCATGTTGGCCCAGAGGTTTTCCACCATCGGCACGAAGTTCGCCGTATCGCCGCGCAGGCTGACGAGCAACTCCGCGAAACTCCCCGGAGGCAAGAGTTCGACATCCTCGGAAAACATGGTGAACAGGCTGCGAATGAGGAAGTTCGCCACCACCTCTGGCGGGTGGGCGCCTTCCAGCGACTTGGCCAGTTGCGCCAGTCGGCCCGCAAGCTCGCGCGTGACTTTCGCCGCGCGCCGGCTGGGGTCGAGCGTAAGCGGCTCTAGCCATAAGGCCCGCAGTTTTTCCCGCACCGCAGGGTCGGCCAGGTCGTCCAGCCGGATGCGATAGTTTTGCGGGTCGGGAAACGGCACGTAGGCTTTGCCCGACTGGGAGAAATCGGCGTACAGGTCGAAGCAATGGCCGACATCGACCACGACCAGAAACGGCGGCCAACCGGCCGAGACGGGCAACGCCTTGGCGTAGCGCTCGGCCTGGTTGCGGGCGCGCGTCATCGCTTGTTGCCATCCGGCGGCGCCGCGGGAAGCCGTGCCGGTGCGGTGCTTTTTGTTTTTGGCGACGGTGGACAGCAGTGCGGCGTCTTCCTTCGCTTCGCTCCCCTGTTTGGACTCCAGCACAAAGCAGCCCGCGCGGTACAGGTCGATGCGGCCGGCGCTGGTCGTGCCGTCGCCGTTCTGGAATACGACGCGCTTCTCGAACACGTAGGTGTTCTGATCGTCGTCTTGCACGGTGGGGTCGGGCGCCGGGAGTTCAAGCAAGTCGCACAGCTCGCGCAGAAACAACTGCGAGTTGGCTTGCTCGGCGGCTTCAGACTTTTTCCACCGGGCGATGAACGCCTGGGCCGGCGATTCGGCAGCAAGATTCACGGAACCTGCCCCCCTGAATTGCGGTGAACGACGAGAACGGCTCTCAAGATAAGGGGGGCCAGCGGCGGGCGTCAACGTGACGCGCGGCTGACGGTCGCTTTTGGAAAACGCATGCACGTGGCGCGACGGCGCCTCAAGACTTAGGGTGGGCGTTGGGGTATAATGGTTTTTTCCTGCGAACCTGCCGGTGAGTTCAGGGCTCTCTCGGGTGTCTTGAACTGGCCGCGTTGCATATTGCCCCCCGCCTCGCTCCATGACCTCGCCTCTTGCCCACGGACGGAGCCGTTCGTTGCCGGCGTCCTCGATTGAGGAGGAAGAAACTCTCTCGCCTGCGATGCGCCCCTACGGGGCGTCGTTCTGGTTTGCCTATGTGGCCAACGCGGCCTTGATGGTCGCGGTCAGCACGCTCTTTCGCTACGCCGACTTTGTGGCGTACCTGGGCGGCTCGGAATTGCAGTTGGGGTTGATCGTGGGCATTGGCATGGTGGGCGCCCTGACCATGCGCATGGTGCAAGGAGTGGGCATCGACCAATACGGGGCGCGGGTGGTGTGGCTGGCGTCGGTGGCGTTGTTCATCGTCAGCTTGTTGTGCCACCTGGTCATCACGCGCATCGACGGTCCGGCGATCTACCTCGTGCGCATGTTGATGAATACAAGCATCGCCGGCGCGTTTGGCGCTTCGACCACGTTCATCTCGCTCCAAGTCCCGAAACGCCGCGTACCAGAAATGGTGGGAGCGCTGGGCACGTCGGGGTTTCTAGGAACCTCGCTGGGGCCGATTGTGGGCGACTATTTGTTTCGCGGTGAAACAACCCTCGCCACAATTCACAGCATGTTCTTGACGGCGGCGGCGATCTCGGGCGTCGCGCTGGTGTGCGTGTACTTCGCCACGCGCGGTATGCCGCGGCCCGAACGTTTTCCGAGCCCGCCGGTGCGACGATTATTGCGCGAGTATCACCCGGGGCCGATGTTGCTGGTCGCCGTGGCGATGGGGCTAGGCGTGGGTATGCCGCAAACCTTTGTGCGAGCGTACGCCCTGGAATTGAACATCGAGCGTATCCGCATTTACTTTCTGATCTATGCCCTGATCGCGTTCTCGGTGCGATTAATTACGCGCCGCATGGCGGAAACGCATGGAGTGCGGTTCATGGTGCTGCTGGGTCTGGGAACGCTCGCCTTGAGTATGCTGCTTTACCCGCTGGCGACGAACGAATGGACTCTGGCGATTCCGGCCGCGGTGGCGGGCTTCGCCCATGCGTTGCTCTTTCCGGCGGTCATTGGCGGGGGGAGCACCAGTTTTCCCAGTCGGTATCGCGGACTGGGGGCAACGCTGATGTTCGCCATGTTTGATTTGGGGAATCTTGTCGGCCAGCCCGCCGTGGGGGTGATGCTTGAAACCGCCCGCTGGATTCACCTTCCGGCGTACCCCACAATGTTTGCCTTTCTCGCCACGTTGCTGGCGGCGGTCGCCTTGGTGTATGCAAGAATTGGACGACCCGAATGGCGAGAAGAAAGCCTGAGTGATCCGGAAGTGACGCCTGCCACGGCGCCGCGGGAAATTCCCCCTGTAGGGGTGGTGGCGCCGGAATCGAGTAGTTCGGCCTGAGCCGCTGTTCTATCGCGGAGGCGCATTCGTCACGATGCATCCCAGTAGGGGGGTGTTGGCAGCCGTCAAGGCCTGCACCGCGAATTGTGCATCGGCCGGCGACGTATGCCCAAGCCGGACAAGAAGATACGCGCCGTCGCAGTCACGCAAGACAACCCGCGTAACGCCCGAGTCGGCCGCAACTTTCACAATCGTCACACGTCGCGATTGGCGTAATTCGGCTAACAATGCCGGCAGTTTCGCTTCGATCTCGGCGGGGCTGGGAATGCCGTCGCGTCCGGCAGGTAGAACCGCCAACCGCGGGATATCGGTGGACGTAATCAAGGCGTGCACGTCATCGATCGAACCGGCCAAAGAATCGACGAGCCCGCGGCGATCGCTACAGCCCAACTCTGCGGAAAGCTGGCGGTGGGTCACGTTGGCGTCAATCAACAGCACCTCGCCGTCCTGCTGCCGGCAAAGCATGGCTCCCAAGTGCGTCGAAACGAACGCCGCGTGATCATCGGGATCGATGGCGATCAGCGCAATTGCCGCGCCGTGGTGCGGAAACTGTTCGATGATTTTGGCGGCCAACTCGGCAATTTGCCCCCCGAGTGGCTGGCGTGAAAGGTTGCGTGCAACGATGGCGTCAAACGGCGCATCGCACATGTGATGCAACGGCGCCCGACCAAGAGTCGGCGCGGGATTCGGCAAAGTCGCGACAGGCTCAAGGGGAGCTTCGGTCGCAGGGGCAGTCTCGGCTTCCGTAAATACCCTGAAATGGGGCTCGGCAGGAGACTCAGCCCGGATCGCTTCGCCGAGCAAGCTCGCCAGCCCCGCAAACTCGGCCTCGAAATGCTCCAAGGGCGAGGTCGTTTCGGTGTCCACCGTGGAATTCGCTTCCGATGGCATCGCCGAAGGCATTGTAACTTCATGCGTTGGTTCGACTTCCGCCTGGGTTGCTTCCTCGCGCCGCGCCCCGACGTCGGCAGGCCTGTCGGGCGGGGGCGGCGCTGTCCCCTGTCCCGAGTGGGGGAAAGCGCCGGATTTCGCCTCTAACTGTCGCAGCGCGCTCAACATCTTGCTCATGGCGAATTTCCAAGTGGCAGACGTAGGGAATCGAGCGAACTGGCGCAGTGGACCGTCGAGGTCGCAGGAGAAAGAAATCACCCGGTCGGCCGTCGACCACGTTGTGCCGACGGCCCGACATCGCCGCTTAGCCGCGACGCATCCGCGCAAACAATTGACGGTACTCCTGCCGACGCACGCGTCCCGTCGGGCGGTTGGGACCCGGCGGTTGGGGCTCCGCGTCATCTTCGACGACGATTAAGTCGCGGTCATCGGCGGCGTGGTCATCATCAGCAACCACGTTGACGTGTGTCGGAGCGTCGTGCGCTTCGTCGGCGCCGTGAATGGAAAACGCCACCTTGGGTTTTGGTGTCTGTTTTTCCGTCGCCGGATGCGATACATGATACTCGGGCAACACCGGATCGCTCGCAGGATCGACCGCGACTTCCCGACGCGCGGCGGGCGCCGTAGGAGCAAGACCCGCAGGAGGTGGGGCCACGGGCTGGGGATGCTGCGCTTCGTATTCGTTCAGGCGTTCGGGAATGATGCGATCGCGCGACCAAGGCGTTTGCCGCAACTTGGCCAACCGAGCCGACTCAAGCGCCGCGTAGCGATCAATCACGATTTCCTCTTCGACGAATGATTCGTCAAACGGCGCGTGCGGTCCGTGGAAAACGAGTTCGACCTCCGGGCCGATGACGCCGGCGGGCTGGAACTGCTCGTCGTCGTCGCTGTGTTCGGACGCCGAAACGCCGGTGTCCCAAACCATCTGCAGGTCGTTGGCCGCCGCGACCGACTTCTCGATCTCGGCAAGTTGCGCGACGGGGTCCCGAACGGAGTGCGGCGCAGCAAACGTATGCGGCGCCACCACGGGCTTGGCCCCCACCGGCATCGCCAAAGCCGGAGGAGTTGGTTCCGCGTCAAGCGTGCCGAACTCGATCACGCTGTCACGCTTGTCGGCGGATGTTTTGTCGGCCGACAGGTGCCACGGCGCCGGCAACTGTTGCAAGTCGGACCAGGCTTCCTGAATGCCCGCGGCGCGAATGGTGGTTTGTCCGTTCACCGTGGCCAACACAAGTGCGTGATCGCACACCTGGTTGATGAGCCGAGGCACTCCGCCCGTGGCGTCGAACACGGCGTCTAGAGCGTCGGGCGTGAATACGTCGCTCGCTTTGCGGCCCGCGGCGACAATTTGCGATTGGACGTACTGCCTGGTTTCCTCGCGTCCGAGCGATTCCAGGTAACAGCGCACGGCGACGCGTTGATTGAACGACTCTAACTTGGGGCTCGCGAACCGCTCTTCCAGTCGGGCGCTGCCGGCGAGAACCAAACGCACGCGCGGTTTGCCATTCCGCACGAGATTCGTAATCATGCGGATCTCTTCCAGGAGCCGCGTTGGCAGCGAGTGGGCCTCATCGACCACGAGTAACATGCCTTGAGCAGCCCGCTCGTCGTTGGCCAGGTAGTCGATCAACGAGAGCCGCAACTCCCCTTCTTCCAAATCGCGGTAGGGTAGCCCCAATTCGAACAGAATGTTTTGCAGCAACGCGCGGCGCGTACACAACCGCGCGCTGGCTAAAGTGACCACCCGAAAGCGTGATTTGAACTGGTCGGCCACGAGCTGGCATAACAGCGACTTTCCAACTCCGGCGGGACCGACAATCAGGCCCGGTCCGCCGTCATGCTCGATGCACCGCGCCAGCGCCGTGCGAGCCTTTTCGACATTCGAGGCAGGGTAGTACAACGCCGCCGTCGGAGCAGCAGCGAATGGTCGCAGACGAAATCCAAACGCCGTTTCGTACATGGCAGAATGTTTGTGGCTTGCGAAAAGGGGGAAACCAACCCACACTACCCCGCCTTGAGGAGGTCCAAGAACGAGGCCTTGTCCATGCAATCGGCGCGCAGGGGGGATTCGCTTCAAACCGATTGTAACGATCCGGAAAAACGCACCGGTTAGAACGGCAGGAACCGGTCGACAATGAGCGTCCATGCTTGAAGCGGGTCTTTGGGCAAAATGCGCCAGATTAGCCGATCGGCCCAAACCGAACTCAAACATGCCAGAGCGCACAGCAGCAAAACCAGTTCGACTCCTCCGAGCGAGGCGCGCAAAAGACGTTTGCGCAACAGGCCTGCGCCGGGAATGGGCGGACCGTCGCCGGTGGTCAGCGCCGCGACCACGGGCAAGCCAAGCGCGTGCTGGACTTGTTCGAGGCTGGTGAAAACGCCCGGCAGATTAAATACCGCGGTTGCGCGCACCATGCCTAAGCCCGCCATGATCGAACCGAGCGCCAAAGACACGACAAACGCGAGACGGGGCGAACCACCCGACACGGCAACAATTTCAGGAGTTCGGAGGATACGCGCCGCAACCAAGTTTGGGTCGGGCGATGCACTTCGCGCCGCATCGAGTTTGTTCTGAGCTTTGACCGCTTGGGCTTGTGCGCTCTCCCATGCCTGTTGCAGTTGTTGGCCTTCCTGCTGTAACGCCAATTCGTCCGATCCGCCGTTATGAGGGGAATCTGCGTCCGTCGCATCGTCAAGCGACGGCGTCGTTCGCGCCGTCTGCGACGGAACTTGCTCTTGAACTTGCTCGCGCCAACGAGGCTGCCGTTCGAGTTGTCGTTCAATCTCGGCAATTTTGAAGTCAATGCTACGCACTTCCGGGTGCGCCGGTGTGCGTTCGATCAGCAGCATCATCCGCTCGGCTCGATATTCCTCCAGCGTCGCGGTCAGCTTCTCCCACTGCGGGTTCGGTTCGGGGGCGTGCGCCTCGGTCGCCACTTGGATTGGAACGGGCGGCGCCAGAACTTGCGTGGCGCGTTGGCGGTGGAACTGGTCCAACCGGTCCCGCCACGCCTCAAGCTGCATTCGAGCTTGCTCGGCGGCGCGTTCCGTTTGATGTACGTTATCTTTCAAGGCGTCGAGGTTCGACGGTTCGGACTCGTTCGGCGTTGCGGCATGTTTTGCTAAAAATTGTTCGGTCCAGGACTGTAGTGTTTCAATCGTTTGGCGGCGATTGACGCCGACGTACGAAATGAGAAACTCGTGCGATCCACCCTCGATGGGGCGAACTTGAATATCGGGGTACGACGGATGCACGAGCTTGTTCGCGTCCGCCGCCTTGGCCAACTCGCCGTGATACTCAATAATCGAGGTGGCCACGTACCCTTTGACCGCCGGCCGCAACACCGCCAAACCGACCACGAACGTCGCGAGCGCCGTCACCGCGAACACGTAAGGCGCATGTGCGATTCGTCCCTGGGGCCGGGTTCCCGTGTGCGATGTCTCAGATTGTCGGCCTCGTGCCGTCATGGAAAATCCCCCCCCACGAAGGGAGCGTGTGGTCAAGGGCGAGATGCAGTATGCCGCGCTTCGTAATTTCGACGTTTTCGACTTCACATCTTGAGGATCATCTCGATTGACGCGGAAGTCGCCATTTCGCGTGAAGATTTGCGGCGTCACGAACTCCGCCGACGCCGTACACGCCGCCCGCGCCGGCGCCGATGCGATCGGGCTGAATTTTTATCGCCAAACGCCGCGTTACCTTGATCCGACCGCGGCGGTTGGGATACGTCGCGATCTTCCGACGCATCTCGTTTGCGTGGGCGTATTTGTGAACGGTGCCATGGCCGAGATTGCGGAAATCGTCGCAACGGTTGGTTTGGATGCGGTCCAACTGCATGGTGATGAGTCGCCGGAATTTGTCGCCGAATTGCACGGCAAGCTGAGCAAGCTCGGCCAAATCCCGCTGATTCGCGCCTTCCGGTGCCGGGAAAACAATTACCAGCAAATGGCGGCCTATTTGGACGAGTGCCAGCGTCGGGGAGGGACGATCGACACGGTGCTGATCGATGCGTTTGTCGAAGGAAAATACGGCGGCGGGGGCGCCGCAATCGACTGGACCGCCTTCCGTGCAGCTCGCCCTTTGTTTGGCGAAACCCCCTTGATCCTGGCTGGTGGACTGACGCCCGAAAACGTGGAAACGGCCATTTTGGCCTCGGCGCCCGACGGTGTTGATGTCGCCTCAGGCGTCGAAACGGCGCCGGGCATGAAAGATCACCAAGCGGTGGAGCGATTCATCGCGGCGGCTCGCCGGGGCTGGAACGACGCTAATTCGCGCCAATAATCGGCCAGTTTGGGTCACGGAAAATTCCTTCCCGGTTGTCAAATTTGACCCTCACGCTCTATCATACCAATGCCAAGTCTGTGGGGCGTCGACATCGGAGTTCGTTGTTTCGGACTATTGATTGATCGCCTTGGAGCCAGTGAATGTCGCAAGTGCAAAGTGACATCGTTCGATCGCTTAGGAGCCAAATGCAAATGACCTCGCAAGTGCAGAGTGAGAAAGTCGCCTATAAAGTGGCCGATCTTGGCCTGGCCGACTGGGGCCGCCGAGAAATCATGCTCGCCGAGAATGAGATGCCGGGACTTATGTCGCTTCGCAAAAAGTACGGAGCGCAAAAGCCTCTCGCCGGCGCCCGTATTGCCGGGTGCCTGCACATGACCATTCAGACCGCGGTCTTGATCGAAACGCTCCAAGCATTGGGCGCCGAAGTGACCTGGAGTAGCTGCAACATCTTTTCCACGCAAGACCACGCGGCCGCCGCGATCGCCAAGGCCGGCACGCCTGTTTACGCATGGAAGGGGGAATCGGCCGAGGAGTTTGACTGGTGCATCGAGCAAACCATTTTCTTCCCCGATGGTCAGCCGTTGAACATGATTCTGGACGATGGTGGCGACTTAACGGCCATGGTGTATCAGAAATACCCAGAATTGCTTGACGGGATCCGCGGCATCACGGAGGAAACCACCACAGGCGTGAGCCGGCTGTATCGCATGCAAAAGCGCGGCGAACTTCGCACGCCGTGCATTAACGTGAACGACTCCGTCACCAAGAGCAAGTTCGACAACCTCTACGGTTGCCGCGAGTCGCTGGTCGACGGCATCAAGCGAGCCACCGACGTCATGGTCGCTGGCAAAGTAGCCGTGGTTTGCGGCTATGGCGATGTCGGCAAAGGTTGCGCTCAGGCGCTTTCCCGCGGCGGCGCGCGGGTGATCGTCACCGAGATTGACCCCATCAACGCCCTCCAAGCCGCGATGGAAGGATACCAGGTGGCCACCATGGAAGAAGCCGCGCCGATCGGCAACATCTTCGTTACGGCCACGGGCAACCGCGACGTGATTCGCGGCGAACACCTGCGTGTGATGAAGAACGACGCGATCGTGTGCAACATCGGCCACTTCGACTTGGAGATCGACGTAGCCTGGCTCGAAGGTCAGCGCGACATTAAGAAGCAAGAGATCAAGTCGAGTCGAGAAGTGGGCGGTCCGGTCCATCGCTACACGCTGCCCAATGGCAACTCGATTCTGCTGCTTGCCGAAGGTCGGTTGGTGAACCTCGGCTGCGCGACGGGGCATCCGTCGTTTGTCATGTCGAACTCGTTCACGAACCAGGTTCTCGCGCAGCTCGAGTTGTGGCAGAACAGCGAGAACTACGAACCCAAAGTTTACGTGCTGCCCAAGCACCTGGATGAAGAAGTGGCCCGGCTGCACCTGGAGCAAATTAACGCGCATTTGACGAAACTCACCCCGGCCCAGTCGGAATACTTGGGCGTGCCGGTCGAAGGCCCCTTCAAGCCGGACCACTACCGCTACTAAACTCATTTGGCGGCGGCTCTCAAGGGACGGATAGCGAATCCGTCCCTCTTTGTTGGCGGCCGGGTTTGTCCCCTGTCCGCTTCAGCCTGCACGAAACGCAAGGGCCGGCGCACTAGGTGCGCCAGGCGGTTCCGGCGCAAACCGGCCATATTCTTTGTTACGGCGGCGGTAGAACTCGCTCGCGACCCAACCTCACTCCACCCTCGGCTCCCCTTCGATCTATGCCCACGATTCAGGCTTTCCGCGGACTGCGTTACGACCTGGGCCACGTTGGTTCTTTGAGCGACGTGATCGCCCCGCCGTATGACGTGATTGACGATGCGCTCCAAGACGAACTGTACAAGAAGCACCCGGCCAATGTGATCCGTCTCGAACTGAACCGACCCGAGCCGGGCGACGATCCGGATGACGCCGTGCAAGGCAGCAACCGTTACAGCCGGGCCGCGTCGTTCTTTAAGAACTGGAAACGCGAAGGGGTGCTGATGACCGAGTCGGCCCCGGCCATCTACGTCTATCACCAAGTGTTCGAATACGGCGGGCAAACGTTCACCCGTCGCGGCTTCATGTGCCGCACGCGGCTAGAGCGATTTGGCGAAGGGAAGATCTATCCTCACGAGCAAACGCATGCCTCGGCGAAGGAAGATCGCCTGCGATTGACCAAGGCCTGTAAAGCGAACCTCAGCCAAATCTTCGGCCTGTTTCCTGACCCGGAGAACGAAGCGCAGAATCTGCTCGAAGCCGCCATCGTCGGGAAGACGCCGCTGGAAGCGGTCGATCATCTCGGCGTGGTTCATCGTATGTGGCCGGTGATTGATGAACGCGTGATCGGTGCGGTGGCGGCCGTCATGGACCCCAAGCCCGTGTTCGTGGCCGACGGGCATCACCGTTATGAAACCGCCTGCAACTACCGCGACTGGCTTATCGAGCAAAATGGCCCTCTACCCGACGATCACCCGGCGAACTTCGTGCTGATGATGTGCGTAGGAATGAGCGACCCAGGGCTGATCGTGTTGCCCACGCACCGGCTGTTCGAAGGTCCGGCGCCCATGACTTCGGAGGAACTCATCGCCAAGTTGGGCGACAACTTCAAAACCCGACTGGCCGGCGAAGGGCCCGACCTGGCGCATACCGTGTGGGACGAACTCGCCGTCGAAGGCGAGCAAAACATCCTGGGCTTTTACGCGCGGAAAGATGACCGCTGGGTGGTCGCTCGCTTGACGCCTGCGGGCCAGCAGCGCATGGGTCAACTCGCCGCGGACCAAAGCGAAGACTGGCGCGGACTAGGCGTGGCGATTCTGCATCGCCTGGTGGTCGAGAATCTGCTCGGCGGAAAAGCGTGGCCGAAACCGACGTATGTGCACCTGGTGGAGGAAGTGGTCGAAGGATTGGAATCGGACAAGTTCCCACTGGCCGCACTGGTGATGCCCGCTACGATCGAGCATATTCGCGCCGTCAGTGAGCATGGCGAGCGCATGCCGCAAAAGAGCACCTATTTTTATCCGAAGCTGCTCAGCGGTCTGGTATTTCACAGCCTGGAGTAGTTGCGCTGGTCGAGCGCCTTCCGGCCAACGTGGGTTGGGCCCCTCGCGTACGGCCAGCGCGCGACGCTGGCTGGTCATGATTTCTCGCCGTCGGCGCTCGCGACCCTCCCCTGCGGCGCGTGTCCCGCCGGGTTTCGACCGCGGAAAGTGCGTGCCTGTTCCACGTGAAACGAGGGCGCAAACTGTCCCGCCGCGGTCAATCTTGCCGATTGCGTGGCCCCGGCGTTTCACGTGAAACGCAACTGGCATTCCGCGAATTCTGATTTCGCGGTTACAATCGCGCCGCTCACCGGATCGGTTTCACCAGGAGCGAGGCGTGGCGCGCATCATTTGCGTGGCGAATCAGAAGGGAGGCGTCGGCAAGACGACCACCGCCGTGAATCTGGCGGCGGCGATCGCCAAGGCGGGACTGCGCACCCTGCTGGTCGACCTCGACCCGCAATGCAACGCCACCACGTCGCTTGGCGCCAAGCCCGCGGCACGGCACCCGCTCGTCGATATGGGCCCCTTGCGCGAATCGCTCGTGGAGACGGCGCTCAAAGATCTGCACCTGTTGCCTGGCAGCCGGAACTTTCAGGACGTCGAGATTCTGGCCCACGCCGAGAACGGCGAGGCGGCCTTGATTCGGCATCACCTGTCGCGTGGGCTTAGCGCTTACGACTACGCCTTGATCGACTGTCCGCCCTCGCTCGGCCCGCTCACGCAAACCGCGTTGGCGGCCTCGACCGAAGTGCTGATGCCCATCCAATGCGAATACTTCGCCATGGAGGGGCTCACCCAAATGATCCAGGTGATTCGCAACGTGATGCAACAGAAAGAAAACCGCCTGGAGTTCGGCGGTATCCTGCTCACCATGTACGACCCGACGCTGGAGTTGACGCACGAAGTGGACTCGGAAGTCCGCGAATTCTTTGGAGAGATTGTTTTTGACACCGTGATCCCGCGCGATGTGGCCGTCGCCGAAGCGCCCAGCCATGGGCAACCGGTGCTTGACTACGCTCCGCGCGCGCGGGGAACACGGGCTTACCTTGAACTTTGCATGGAGGTGCTGGAACGTGTCTAAGGATCGAAGACTTGGCAAGGGACTGGCCGCGCTCCTGGGTGCGGCGGAGGAAACCGCTCCCACCATGGAGCCGGCCGCACTTCGACGTCGCTTGCCAGAGGAATCGTTCGACGAGCCGCCCATGACGTTGCGGCTTCATGAAGGGTCGGCCGACACGAACGTCCCGTCGAGCGCAGCGCCGGACACCGTCGCTCCGCAAGATGTGCTGCTTCACTTGGACATTGTCACGATCGACGACAACCCCTTCCAACCGCGCCGCCGGTTCGATGAAGCCGAGATCGCCGCGCTGGCCGAAAGCCTGCAAGAGCATTCCCTCCTGCAACCCATTCTCGTGCGCCGGGTCAACGATCGGTATCAACTCATCTCGGGCGAACGCCGCTTGCGAGCGGCAATCAAAGCGGGCTGGACCACCATTCCGGCCCAAGTGCGCGAGGCCGATGACCGGTTGGTGGCCGAGTTGGCGCTGGTCGAAAACCTCCAGCGTGAAGACCTGAACCCCATCGAGAAGGCACTCTCGTTCCAGCGCTACATTGCCCAGCATTCCTGCACCCAGGAAGAACTGGCTCGGCGGGTGAAGATTAACCGCGCCACCATCGCGAATTTCATGCGGCTGTTGGAGTTGCCGGAGGAAGTGCAGCACGCCCTGACCGACGCCAAGCTCAGCGCCGGTCATGCCCGGGCCTTGTTGCCGCTCGGCGAAGAAGCCGCGCAAGTCGACTTCTGCCGCCAGATCATCCAGCAGGATTTGAGCGTGCGCGAGGTCGAACGACTGGTCAAGGAACGCATTGACGCCGAAGATGGCGAACCAACCGCCAGCGGCAATTCGCCCAAAACGTCGCGAACCCGCTCGGACCAGAATGCGTCGTTAGAACAGGAGTTGCGGCGTTCGCTTGGCGCCAAGGTTGATGTGCGGCAAACCGCCAAGGGTCGGGGCCGAATCATTATCCACTTCAAAAACCACGAGGAATTCGAACGCGTGTTCGACTTCCTGACCGAGACGGTTTATGAACAGCCAGCCAAAAACGCCGGCTAAGGCGAAGCAGAACAGCAAGCGGCCCACCGCCACGTGAGCCGCGATTGAGAAGTTCGCGTCGGGCCTCAACTTGTCCGACTCGCCATTCCTTGATAGCATGGCTAAATCGTTCGGGGTGTAGCGCAGCCTGGCTAGCGCATCTGGTTTGGGACCAGAGGGTCGCAGGTTCGAATCCTGTCACCCCGACTTTTTTCACAAACAAGCCCTTCCGCATGGTCGTTGAAGGGCTTTCTTATTTCCAGGACAAGCGTTGCGCCGTCGATCGAGTAGTCGCGGTCTTTCCGACCTGATAACCGACCGCTCTTCGCACCCGAAACGGCGAAACGGAACTGTTCAGCTGTCGTGGCGTCTATTCTTATTGCTCCCAAGTCAACAGGAAAGCATCCAGGCGGACTGGCAAGGTCAGCCACTCCACTCCCGTGTCGTGCCGCAAAACCACTGGGTTGGGATCGTTGGAGAGCTCGAAGCACCAGAAATAGTCACCAATGTAGTCCAGAAAGGAAAAGTCGGAGGGCGGGAGTGCGGGTCGATCTTGCTAGGTCCTTGACGGCGTTCCGACTTACGCGTAGTGTAAGTGCGCACTTACGCTACAAAAGATTGAAAACGATGCCTAGATCCAGTACAGCGGAAGAACGTCGCCGGAAATTGCTCCCGTTGCTGGCCGCGGCATTTGGAAGCCTCGGATATCGCCGGGCAACAACGGCGGAACTTGCGTCCCGTTGCGACGTGCAGGAAAACACTCTCTATCGTCTGTGGCCGGACAAGAAAGCGATGTTCCTCGCAGCCGTGGACTTTCTCTTCTTGAGACGAATGGACAAATGGAAGGCCGCAATCGACAAAACGCACTCCGAAGATTCGCACGCAGTTCGCCTGATTGAACTCACAGGCGAAGATCTGGGCGAGAATGGACTATACCGCATCATCTTCGCAGCACTCAATGAAACCGATGATCCCGATATCAAATACGCACTGCAGCGACTTTATCTTCGGTATCACAAACGTATCGAGGAAGAAATTGTCAGGCATCGAAAACTAACCGGCGCTCACAAGGCCGCCGAGGATGACGACACAGCCTGGGCCCTAATCGCACTGGTGGCTTTCATGAACATTGCACTCGATCTGGAATTAATGAACGGGCGCAAGCGGCAGCAGTTTTTCTCCACGATAGCGATCCAGCTGCTCCATTTATCGCCGTGATTTTCAGTAATTTTTTGCCCGAAATGTAAGTGCTTACTTACACTCGCCTCGATTGGGAACAAACATGAGCGCCCAAATCTCACCAGCAGAGTATCGTCAGCGGCTCAGTACTCTGCAAAAGCAAGTAGCCAAGCAAAACTTGGGCTTGTTCATCATCACGTCGCTCGAAAGCATCTTCTACCTGACAGGCGCTGGCTTTGAACCGCTCGAACGGCCATTTTTTCTGTTGATCGTGCCCGACCGGCCGCCCACGCTCCTGGTGCCCAAACTCGACCAAGAGCATATGAAGAAGGCGATTGGCATTGACTCGGAAAATATCATTACCTATCGCGAGTATCCGGCGCCAAAGGCCTGTGGGTGGGCCAGTCGCATTAAGGAACTGCTAATTGCGGGACAAGAGATTGGCATTGAGCCAACGATCAGGCGAGAGATTACCGACGAACTAAGCGATTTCCGGTTGCGGACGGCCCCGCTCGTCGAACAACTGCGGGTAATAAAATCGCAGGCTGAAATTGCCATGATTCGTCGTGCAGCGCACTACGCCGATTTTGGAGTTAAACGGCTGCTATCGGCGTCGTACTACGGAGCGAGGGTGGCCGAAGGGTTTGCGGAAACTCGGACTGTTTCCACTAGGATTATCCGTGAAGTGGAGAACTGGGATCCCCTGACGACGAAGGTTTTGATGGCGACCTGGGCAGCGCCTCGCAGCGCGATGCCACACTCCGTGCCTTCATTGCACGACCAATTAAACTTCGGACCACACGTTTCCCTCGTACTGATCCGAGTCAACGGCTATGCGGCGGAAAGTGAAAGGACTTACTTTACGTCTCCGCCATCAACCGCCGACAAAGCGGCGTTCGCAGCAATGATGGAGGCGCGGCGACTTGCGTTTGAAATGATCAAGCCGGGTGTAGGCTGCAGCGAACTGGACTTGGCAGTCAACGAATTTCTGAACAAGGAAGGATATGCTGGCGAAGACAAGCGATTGCATCGGATAGGCCACGGGATTGGACTGGGGACACACGAAGCGCCGTGGCTAGCCGAGGGAAGTGACGATCGACTTGCCGAGAACATGATCATTAGCATCGAGCCAGGGCCTGTAGAAAATTTTGTGTCAGTCGGGAAGAATGGACGTTTTCCCAGATTCTCTCATTTACGGAGACTGACGCATGGATGCGATGTGGACGAAGAAGGCCGAGGAGCTGGCGCAAGAGTTGGCGACCCAGGCGACGA
>CAUJHS010000050.1 GCA_963204915.1 Planctomycetota bacterium
CCCAAATGGACCTCCAGCTCCGCGTTGAGCATCTTCTCCAGCGCCGTTTTCATCAGCGCTCGCAGCGCTCCGTTGAGGTCTTCCAGGCTCGTCGCCTGGGTCGCCAACTCTTGCGCCAGCTCCTCGGCCTTCTTCGTCCAATTCGCATCCATGCGTCAGTCTCCGTAAATAAGTGAATCTGGGAAGACGTCCATTCTCCCGACTGACACAAAATTCTCTACAGGCCCGCACGCCGCGAACGCCGCCGGGGTCTGATACCCCAAGCTACTGTGCGGACGGCGGTGGTTGTACTCCTCCCGCCACCGCGCCGCCATGGCTCGCGCTTCGGCCAGACTCGTGAACTCCTCGCGGTCCAACAACTCGTCTCGCAGGCGGCTGTGGAACGACTCGGCATCGCCGTTCTCCCACGGCGCGCCCGGCTCAATGTACAGCGTACTCACGCCCACCCGCGAGAGCCACTGCCGCATCGCCTTCGCGATGAACTCCGGACCATTGTCGCTGCGCAAGTGCTCCGGCACGCCCCGCGTGCGGAACAATTCCGCCAGTACGTCCAGCGCGGTCTCGACCGTGATGCTCCGCGCCACCACCAAGGCCAGGCACTCCCGCGTGTGCTCGTCCACGATCGACAACCACTTTAGCGGCTTGCCGTCCGCCGTGCGGTTATGGATGAAGTCCCACGCCCACACTTGGTTGGGCCGCTCCGCACGCTTCCGGGCGCAGCCGTTCTCGCTCGTGCCCAAGCGCCGCTTTTTCCGTTGCTTTTGCGGCACTTTCAGCCCTTCTTGCCGCCACAAGCGATACACCCGCTTGCGGTTTACCTCCCAGACTTCCGCTCGCAGCAAGGCCCACATCCGCCGGTACCCATACCGCGGATGCTCCCGCACTAAGGCATGCATCCGCGCTACCAGTCGCCGCTCCTCCTCACGCTCCTGCGGCTGATATCGCTGGGTCGCTCGCGGCTGACCTAACACTTCACAAGCCCGACGCTCGCTGGCGCCGCACTGCGCTTGCACGTACTGCACCGCCTCCCGCCGACGCGCCGGGCTCAGTAGTTTCCCTCCAAGGCTTCCTTCAAAATCGCCTTGTCCAGCTCGGCCTCCGCCAGCAGCTTCTTCAGCCGCTGGTTCTCCTCCTGAAGCTCCTTCAGCCGCTTGGCTTCCTCGGCTTTCATCCCGCCGTACTGGTTCCGCCAGCGGTGGAACGTCGCCTCGGAAACCTCCAGCGCCTGAAGCACCTGCCCCAGTTCCTTGCCGGCCGAAAGCATCCCATCCGCCT
The DNA here is from genome assembly GCA_963204915.1 of Planctomycetota bacterium. Lineage (GTDB taxonomy): Bacteria > Planctomycetota > Planctomycetia > Pirellulales > Pirellulaceae > JAHWKS01. The sequence continues at coordinate 1,276 of CAUJHS010000050.1, forward strand.
CCCGCAGCTTGCGAATGATCTGCTCCGGATTGTGACGCGTTCGCTTCTTCTTCATCGAGAGTCCTCCCGGCCATTTCGGCCTCTATGACTATGACTCTCATAGCTCATGGTTTAGGTTTTGGGAGGCAGGCCAGATACCTTCGGGGCATAATGTCCGCCCGTTAAATGTGTTACACGCCCTATGAGGTACACAGTGGATCCGAATGATGGAGGAAATGGGGGAATAATTTCTACTGCGAGGGCGGAACTCCAATTAACCTAGCGCTTTGTCCCAACCTAATTGTAGGTTTCGGCGGTGCTGCTGGCCTGCTCAAAAGTACTTCGGTTTTTTCATAGCACGATGAACAAGCCAGGAGCAGTACCCAATTTTGCATTTGCCGAACGGCTGAGGTTTAAGCGGAAATCCTCAGCGGATTTTAGCCTGGACTGACGCTATCCCCTCGATTTAACAGTTTTATCCCACCTTTATTGCCCAAAGTGTTGACTTGACCTTTCGGTTGCTTATTATGAGGGACTGCACGTGTTGTTTAAGGGGGGTGCTTCCTGCTCGCTTCTCGTAGCCTGGGTGGAAGCGGTTTTTGAAATCTAGGCGTAGGTGCCCGGGGACGCATGCCGCTAATCACCTGGTTCATCTCCTTCGGGTTGCGTCCGTCAAAGGATATTTTCTTCGGGTCGTTGAGGTTTTTAATGGGCAGAGCAACACAAAAGCGGAAAAAGCGACCTCACTTAGACTTGTCTGGGGATCCTGGTAAGAGGTCGGAACGCCAGCCAGAAGTTCAGGTCGCTGCGCCGGAGTCGAGTCAGGAGGTGACCGCAAACGAAGTTGCGACCGTTAAGCTTTCGCCAATTCAAATCTCGGCGTTGGCCGTGTTCTCAGCGGTCTTTGTGTGGGCGTATTGGCCCACACTCAAGCTGCTGGTGGATACTTGGAATCGCGAACCTGATTATTCGCATGGCTTTTTGGTGCCGGTATTTGCCGTCGTGTTTCTGTGGATTCGCCGGGATGTCGTTTCACCTCTTTTGACTAAGCCTGCGATTTTTGGCGGGCTGGTGATGTTAGCAGCCTGCTTGGTGTTGCGGGCGGCAAGTGCATTGTTCTATGTCGAGGTCGTGGACGGTTGGTCCATGATTCCCTGCTTGGCCGCGATTGCGTTGTTCGTGGGTGGTTGGAGCGCGCTAAAGTGGTCCTGGCCATCCATTGCCTTCCTCCTGTTCGCCATTCCTTTACCTTTTAAGGGTGAACGGGCGTTGAGCCTCCCCTTGCAAGGGATCGCGACGCGATTAAGCTCATATATGTTGCAGGCGCTGGGGCAGCCAGCGATCACGGAAGGGCACACGATCGTGTTAAACGAATACCACTTGGAAGTGGAGCAGGCTTGTTCGGGGCTGAGAATCTTCATGGCGATTTTCGCCCTGGCCTTCGCCTATGTGGTGCTGACGCGTACCGAATGGTGGGAAAAGGCGATCTTAATGTTGGTTACGATTCCCATCGCCCTGTTGGCGAATGCGTTGCGGATCGTCGCTACGGGATTGTTGTTACAATATGCGTCGAGCGAAGCGGCCCACAAATTCGCCCATGACTTTGCCGGGTGGGCCATGATTCCTGTTGCCGCAGCCATGTTTATGGCCGTCATCTGGTATCTGCGACTGTTGTTCCGTGAAGTCTATGTGCTCGATGTACGCGATGCACTGCGCCGGGCATAAATTCGAGCCATTCTCCGTCCCTTTCGATGGGCGTCTTCGGTACGAGGTCTAGCTGACAATGCAAAATTCGCGAATTGACCAATCCGCAAACCGGAACGGTGCTCCAATGGGGTCGCGGCGACTACCGCCGCCTAAAGCGGCGTCGGGAGAAGCGATTAATTTCGCAACCGTCTTTGATTTCCTGCGCCGTTCGTGGCGAATCGCGACGCCCGCGGGACTTGTCTTAGCGGCCATCGCGTGTGCTGCAATTTACTTCACGTTTGTACCCAAGTATCGGGCAACCGCCTGGTTAAAGATCAAGCCGTGGGTTGGCGGCATTGTTTCGGATCTGCCTCAGGATGGCAGCTGGCTGGAAACCCAATTGCAGTTGATGCAAAGCCCCTTGGTAATCGATCCTGTTTTGGCGCAGCCGCAGGTAACGCGATTGACGGAAATCAAAAACCGTGGTGACAACGCTTCTGCTTGGTTGCGTTCGACGTTACGGGTTCAATCCGCTGGTCGATCCAATCTTTATCAAGTCTCCATGGATGTCGCGGAACGCAACGATGGCGTTGTGTTAATCGACGCTGTTTTGCAGGCCTATTACGATCTCCAGGAACATGAAGAAGCGTCGCGCATGCAGCGCGTCATCGAGCTGCTGAATCAGGAGCAGGAGCGCCGCGTTAATAAGATCGAATCGATGCGAAGTGGGCTGCATCAACTCGTAAAACAAGCGACCGGTAAGGAGCCGGTCGGACCTTATTGGAACAGCGAGTTTTTCTCGGCGACCAATCCCTTGGCCGATCTGGAACGACAAATTGTGGAGGTCGAATCGGAACGCGAGTTGATCAAGGCGAAGCTCAATGCAAGGCAGGAACAAGTCAGTCACGCCAAGTTTGAGCCGACGGAAAGTGAAATTCAGCAAGCCATTGACCGCCATGCGCAAACTCAAGAGTGGCAGACCTTCTTAGCCGCTCAGAAAACGCAACTTGCGAAAACAGAAAAGGCGCTGAAAGCGGGGAAGAATGACCCGGAGTATAAGCGTCAAGCCGCGGAGATTGTACGTCACGAGGCGGCCTATCAAGAGTTCCGTACCAAATTTGCCGAGCAGTTGCACGATGATATTGTGCGCGAGCGCCAAAACGCTGTCGGTGCGGATCTGGCCGCGTTGAATAGCCAAATCGACGACATTCAACTGCGACTTGACGAACTGAATCGACGTTACACGAGTCGCCGCACGGAGCTGCAGGAAGCGAGTGGGCACACGTTGGATATCGAATTTGCCCGCGCTGACCTGGAACGGGAACAGGAGGTGCATGATGTGATTGCCGACCGCATTGTCAAACTCCAGACGGAATTGGGGTTGATTGAACCGCGTGTCGAAATCCTGCGGTTTGCTCAAGCTCCCTCAAGCCCCGTGGAAGCTGTACCAACCAAGAAGATGACGATGGCGGGGGTTGGGGCGTTCTTCGTGCCATTCCTGCTCGGCTTTTTCTGGGAACGCACGTTACGACGCATTAGCGATCCGAACCAACTGCGGGAACAGAGCGGATTTGAGATTATTGGCGAAATCGCCACACTTCCGGTCAGCACGGGAATGGTGCGCCGCCGTTCGGATCGCGTCTCGGACGACCTGGGCCTGTACCGCGAGAGTATTGACAGTCTCCGAACGTCGCTCGTGCTGTCACATCCGATCGAGGAAATGCGCATCCTGGCGATTTGCAGCGCTGTGAAGGGTGAGGGCAAAACAAGCATTTCTTCCCAATTGGCGGTCAGTCTCGCACGTTATTGCGGGGAGCGCGTCCTGTTGATCGACGGCGACATGCGCGATCCCGATATTCACGAGATCTTCGATGTCGCCCGCGAGCCAGGCCTCTCGGCGCTGCTGGCGGGCGAGTGCACCGCGACCGAAGCCGTCGTGACGACATCGAGCGAACTGCTCGACGTCATCCCCGGCGGGCGGCTGCGGCGCAATCCGCATGCGTTAGTTACCGAAGGCAAGCTGAAGCCGTTGCTTCAGGAGTTGGGGCAGACTTATCGGTATATCGTGATCGACACGCCGCCGATTTTGGCGGCCAGCGAGTCGCTCGTCATGGCCCGCTGCGCCGACGCATCGATCATGTGCACGATGCGCGACGTCAGCCGCATTGACCAGTTCCGCACTGCGTGCGAGCGGCTTGACGGTGCCGGGGCGTTCGCCGTGGGCGCGGTGCTCAGCGGCGTTCCGCAGCGGCAGTATTCGTATCGCTACGGCCATTATTACCCCAACCATCCTCGTTAATTCTTTCTTCTCTTACCGCACCTGACCGTAACGAGGCGTTTGGAGTATGAGCAGCAAAAAACGACACGACGCGAACGCGCACGCGAAAGACGGAGAGCGTCCGGTTCGTCGCGAACTAAGCATTCCGGTGCTGGTTTCCAGCTTGGTGATTGTTCCCGTCTTGGCGATTGCCTTGTATTTCTGGCATTCGTTTCAATACGAGCGACTTGCGTCGGCGTTTGAACAGCGAAGTGAACTGCTGGCGAAGGAAGACAAAGCGAAGGAGTCCGCCGATTACTTGTTCCGCTATGTGCAAATGCGGCCCGACGACGCCGAAGGGCGTGTTCGCTTGGCGCACGCTTACGACAAATCGGCCGGACCTGCGCAGCGGCCGCGCACGATTGAACTTTTCTATCGTGCGATCGGCGTCGCGCCCGACGACATTGAATCGAAATATCGACTGATCGAACTGCTTCTCGAATCCAAACGATTCTCCGAGGCGAAGCAACAGTCCCAAGAGCTGGTCGATCAAAACGCGTCTGACGCCAAGTCGCTTCGGTTGCGGGCTCTCGCCATGCATGGCCAGTACACGTTGGACGCCCGTGGTTCCGTTCCCAAGCTCTATGAGACATTGCGAGACGCCGCGACCGCCAACCCCGGCGACCCAGAGCTGGCGATGATCACCGCACGGTTCATTCGGAATGAATTATCCAATTTGCCGGAGAACGAACGGATCATTGAGGCCGACGGCATTATCAATCGCATGGTGAGCGTCGCACCGCGTAAGGCGGAGAATCTGTTGGCTCGTTATCAGTACCGGTTGGAATTCAACCTGCCTGAAGGCGATGACTTGGAAGTCGCGTTGGCGAGCGCTCCTGAGGATCCCACCGTGTTAGTGGCGGCAGCTGAGCGGGCGCTGCGTCGCAAGGAAAAGGACGCCGCCATCAAGTTCCTCGAATCGGCCATCCAGGTTGACCCCGAAAACCGCAAAGCTTGGTTAACTTTAGGCGATCTTTACTTTTCCCAAGGCGATGTGCAGGGCGCCATCGCCAAGTGGACGGAGTCGCGGGAGAAAATTGGGGCCGACGATCCGGCAGTCAATTTCGGTTTGGCGAAGGCGTACCTCGCGATCAACGACTTGTCGAAAGCGGAAACGCAGATCAAGCAGATTGAGCGCATTGGTCAACGTTTGCGTCCGATGCTTCCCCAGAACGACGCCGCGATTTTTCGCGCTAACTTGGGTTTGCTTCAAGCGCAGCTGAGTATTGCGCAGCGGAATTATCCGCAGGCCATTGAACGGTTAAAGGAAACCTTGGCGGCGGGATCGTCGCTCAAGGGTTCGGTCCGAGTGAGCGTGCCCGCCTCGCAAGTGCATTTTCTCCTCGGCGCCTCGTATGCAGCGATGGCCAAGTGGGACCAATCGGCCAAGTCCTACGAAGACGCCATCGCGGCGCAGCCCAATCTTTACGAGGCCCGCGTCGCCGCGGGGCAGGCTTGGCTTCAAGCCAATCGTCCCAAAGCGGCCACCGAGCAATTCCGCATGGCGCTCGCGCAGCGGGAATCTCCACAACTCTGGTTGGCCTATGCGCAGGCCGAGTTGCTTGACCAGTTGTCCCAACCGCCGACGTCTCGCTCCTGGCGCGCCTTCCAAAGCGCCGTGGCGAAATTGCAACGCCCGGATTTTGTGAAAGAGCTACAAGAGCCGTGGCGCGTCACCATGCTCGAGGCCGACTATTCCGTCTTGTCGGGGACGGATGAAGGGGACCGTGCTGCCGGGATTACGGCCGCCGTCGAACTGCTCAAGGGCGCCGAATCGCGCTTCGCCGAACGCGCGGAGTTCTGGCGCGATGTTGCGGTTGCTTACCAGACGCTAGGCCAACTCGAGTTGTCGGACGCCGCCTTGGAAAAATATCTTTCGGTGGGCGGAGAGTCGACGGACTATCATCTGACGTACGCCCAGTTATTAGCGCAGCGTAACGAACCTGAAAAAGCTTCCGAGGTGCTGGAGAAGGCGCTCGCGTCGGCCAGCGCCTCGGACCTCAATCGGATTCAGTTGGCCAAGGCGCAGCTCGCCGGGCGACGGGGCGAGTCAGCATTGGCCCGCGAACAACTCCGCAAGTTGCAAAAGGCGCAGCCCGCGAATACTGCGGTGCTGGTGCAACTGGCCGAAATGGCGGTCGAAGCCGGCGACTGGGGCGAGGCGCAAACATGGGAAGATCAGCTGCGCACGTTGGAAGGCGCCGACGGCACGTTTTGGAAATACTTCCAGGTGCAGCGCCTCTTGTCGCAAGTCACCGGCCCCGACCATCCCAAGCTGGTTTCAGCCGACGAGTTGGCGAACCAGGTCGTGCGGGCCCGGCCCACTTGGTCGGGCGCCTACTTGCTCAAAGGTCGACTCGCGCTGGTCCGGAACCATACGGCGGAAGCCATTGAACACCTGTCGCGAGCGGTCGAATACGGCGCGACGCAATTGCCCGTTTACGAACGGCTGGTGTCGCTGCTATATCAGCACCAACGGTTCGCCGAGGCGGAGCAGTATCTTGCCCGGTTAGAAAAGCACGTGTCCTCGTCGCCGCAGCTTTCGGCCGTGGCGATTCCCTTGTCCGCGCAGCAGGGCCAACTGGATCGCGCAGTCGAACTCGCGCAGCAGGGCGCGGCCGATCGTCCGAACGATACCGTGGCGCAGATTTGGTTGGGCCAGGTGCTGCTGTTGGCGGGCAAGACCGAGGAGGCGGAAGCCGCGTTCCAGAAGGCCGTGGACGGGGCCCCGAAAGACGCTCGGGCGTGGAGCGGCTTGTTCTCATTCTATGTACGGACGAAACGCGATCAAGAAGCACGCGAAACGCTTGAGAAACTCGCTAAGGAAAGCGACTTGACCGAGGCGCAGCGGGCCTTGGCCTTAGCACAAGGCCACATGCTATTGGGCGATGAGAAAGAAGTCGAACGGCATTTCCGTGAGGCGGCCAAGCTCGCTCCCGACGATGTCGATATCCAAGTCCGTTGGGCGGCGTACCTGCTGAGAACCGATGTGATTGAGGCCGAACGTGTGCTCAAACGCGTGGTGTACGATCTGAAAAGCCGTTCGGGCGTCGCGCGGCGTATGCTCGCCGCTATCTACGCCTCGCGCGGCGGCGACAACGAATGGGATCAAGCTGAAAAGCTACTGGAAAACACCGGCGAAGAAACGGATCAGAGATTCCAAGCGTTGCTCCTCTCGCGCCGCGGCGGGAGCCGCAACGTGGAGAAAGCGCGGCGAATTTTGGAGCGTCTCCCCGATCCTACCAGCGGCGATCGTTTGCTCCTGGCGCAGTTGTATGAAACCGAAGGCAAACTTCAGTCGGCCGACGGCGTGTATCTCACGCTCTGCACCGATTCGAATGCTCGACCCGAGTACTTTGCGTCGTACATTGATTTTCTGCTGCGGCATGACGATCCGCAGAAGGCGCAAGGCTGGCTTAGCCGGCTGGAGCAACAGGAGCCGGAGAGCTTCCGGTATCTGGGCTTGAAAGCCCGCTGGCTCAACGACATGGAGAAGTCGTCCGAGGTCGAACCGCTGATTGAGCCGCTCGCGGAGAAGTTCTTGGCGGCTCAGGAATCGCCCGAGGGACGCACGGCCGTGATCCATCAAGTCGGCCAATTGTACGCCAAGGCACGACATTATAAAGCGGCAGAACGGTGGTACGGCAAACTGGAAACGCCTTCCAGCGATCAAATGACCGAATTGGCGGTGTCCATCGCCAAACAAGGGCATGTTCGCGAGGCGGTGCAGTACTGCCAAGACGCGCTGGATCGGAATCCCAATCCGCAAACCAGCGCCTCGATGGCCGGCGTGCTGGCCGCCGTTCTCGCTTCAGGCGAACCCACCGCCGAGGACTACGCGCTGGCCGAGCCGATGTTTGAACGGGCGCTGCGGGAAAACCCCGATGACGTGGCAGTGCTGCTGTCGCTGGCGAATGTACGCGTGCTACAGCATCGACACGACGACGCCATTCGACTGTACGAAACCATTCTGCAGCATGAGCCGAAAAATGTGCTCGCTTTGAACAACGCGGCGAACGTTTTGGCCGAGTCGTCGGAAGGACGGCAAAAGGCCCTGGAATACATTAATCGAGCGATCGACCTGGCAGGTTCCCACCCGGCGTTTTTAGATACGAAGGGTACGATCCTGCTGCATGAGAATAAGCTCGATCCGGCGATCACTGTGCTGGAACAGGCGGTCGCCGCGTCGAAGGCGGATCCGCGGTTTAGTTTCCATCTCGCCGTCGCCCTGGCCAGAAAAGGCGACTTCCACCGTGCTCGCCTGGTCTGGAAGCAGGCGCAGGACAATGAGTTGGAAAGCCAAATTCTCACCCAATCCGACGAGCAACTTTTGTCCGATCTCAAGCAACAATTGGCGAATAACTAAGCCCGACCACCGCGAATACACACTGCCAACCCAAGCTTTGTATGAAATCATTAATCGGCCTTTATCTATCCACCGTGATCATCGCCGTTTCTGGCGTGGTTCACGGTTGGCTGACCAATCGCTGGAGCGAACCCGCCCAACTCGACGTGGCCGGGGCGGAATTGGTCGCCATGCCCGAAAAAGTGGGCGATTGGAAACTCCTGGGCTCGCACGAAGTCAGTCCCGGCGTCGTCAACTTGCTCCAGTGCGCCGGTTATATCCACCGCACGTATGAGAATGAACAAACCGGCGAGCGGGTGAACATTGCGGTGTTTTTGGGCCCGCCCGGGCCGATTGCGGTGCATACGCCGGAAGTTTGCTATCCCAGCCAGGATTTTGAACCCATTGGCTCGCGCGATCGCGTCACGATTGGGGACTCCGAGAATTCGGATCAGGCCAGAGATCAATTCTGGCGTTCGACCTTCCGCTCCAACAGCCTTGACGCCGAGACCCTGCGCGTCTTTTACGGCTGGAGCGACGGAGGGCCGTGGCGTGCCGATGAAAGCCCACGCATCACGCACGCGGCGAAAACGCATTTGTACAAGCTGCAACTGACGGCGAACCTGCCGCAGGATCAAGAACGCAGCGATGTGGGGGAACGCTTTTTGGCTGCGTTCCTCCCCGTGGTGAACCAGCATCTGACCGTAAACGCTTCGCGCTAATTGATTTTGACCGCCTTGGTTTCAGTTCGTGAGAGGTAGCGCCGTGACCGCCGCAGAATTCGCCGCCGAGCCCATCGCCGTCAAACCGGGAGGACCTTCGTTCTTCGAACGGGAAATCCGGTTTAGCGTTTCCCCTTCCTCCTATTTCCGATGGAGGAACGGCGTGGGGCGCGCCGTCGCCCTCTTGTTGCTTATCCCGGGCTTGCCCTTGATCGGGGTGTTAATTCTCCTGGCGCGGCGCTCCACCGGCGCCTCGGGGCTTTATCGCCAGCAACGCGTCGGGAAGAATGGCAAGCCCTTTGCAATCTACAAAATTCGCTCGATGCGGGCCGATGCAGAAAAAGACGGGGCGCAGTGGAGCACGCAGGATGACGAACGCGTGACGAAACTAGGTCGTTTTTTGCGGAAGGTGCACCTCGACGAACTTCCCCAGTTGATCAATGTGCTGAAGGGGGAAATGGCGCTGATCGGCCCTCGTCCGGAACGCCCCGAATTCGTACCGATTCTGGCCCGAGCCATTCCCGATTACTTGGATCGGCTCGCGGTGCTGCCGGGCGTCACCGGGCTGGCGCAAATCAACTTGCCGCCCGATGTGAATTTGAACTGCGTTCGACGTAAGTTGGTGCTTGACCTCGAGTACATTGAGAGCGCGAATCCCTGGCAGGATATTCGCATTCTTCTGTGCACCTTAGTGCGGCTGCTCGGCGTGCCGGGCGATCTCGCCATGGAGCTGTTTGGCCTGCGGCGTTTCGTCGATCTGCATGAGGCGTATGGGGCCGACGTATGTCTCTCGCCCAAAGCGCTTCGCGACCTTTTGGCCGCCGAGGCCAAGGTCGAGGCGTTGGAGACCGAGCCAGCGGAGCCGCACATCTCGGTGGCGAAGCCGCGTTAACGGGAATGCTGTTGCGATGCGTGCGACGCCGCTGGTTAACGCCATGACGATTGACGTGGAGGATTATTTCCACGTCTCGGCCTTTGCGCCGTATATCGACCCGAAGTGTTGGGGCGAGTTCGATTGTCGCGCTCCGGACAACACGCGGCGTTTGCTCGACATTCTGGATGAGCGCGGCATTCACGCCACCTTCTTTATTCTCGGTTGGGTTGCGGATCGCCATCCTGCGCTCGTGCAGGAGATTCATGCTCGCGGACACGAGGTGGGGTCGCACAGCTATAGCCATCAACTGGTGTACCATCTGACCCCCCAAGCATTCCGCGAGGATTTGCGGCATGCCAACCGGATGCTCGAGGACATCATTCAACAGCCGGTGGTGAGCTATCGGGCGCCGAGTTTTTCGATTACGCAGCGTTCGCGCTGGGCCTTGGAAATTCTCGTAGAAGAAGGCATTCAGTTCGACTCGAGCGTGTTTCCCATTGTGCATGACCGGTATGGCATTCCCGGCGCCCCGCGCGATATTCACTGGATCGCAACGCCTTCCGGCGGGTTATGGGAGTTTCCCCCGTCGGTCGCGCGGGTGACCGGATGGAACCTGCCGGTATCGGGCGGCGGGTACTTTCGTTTGTACCCCTTTGCAATGACCGCGAAACTCCTGGCGCGCATTAACGCCACGGACAACCGGCCGTTTATGTTTTACTTGCATCCTTGGGAAATTGATCCGGGCCAGCCGCGGCTCACCCACGGCTCACGGTTTTCCCAGTGGCGCCACTATGTGAATTTGAACCGCACCGAGCACAAACTCCAGCAGTTGCTCCGTCAATTTTCCTTCGATGCGATGCGTCGAATTATTGAAAGCTCGCCCTCGTTTATCGCGACCAAGGATGCGGCCGTTGTGGTTTGATTACGAGGAATGAATCCCACCTCACAACATCCAACATGGGTGAATCCGCTTCCAAGCTAGCGACCTGCGGCTGGAAGGCTAGATTCAACTGCCACCCTTCGCATAACGCGAGGTCGTTTACGGACGGTTCGACTCAGGACGCCTAACGGCGGAATTGCTTTTGCCGAATAATCGGCGCAATTGTGACAGAAAAGACGTATCAAGACGCCCGGCGCGTCTTCCATACGTTGAACGTGGACCCACTCGCATTAGACTAAGCTAGAGTATCCCAGAAGAGGGACGCCAGATCACCGATTTTCGTCGGTTCTGCGCCCCACGGGCACGGAGTGTGCGCACTCCGCAGCATGTTTGAACGGATGACGAAGCCCAACCTGCTTTATCTGACGCACCGTGTGCCGCACCCGCCCAATCGAGGCGACCGCATCCGGTCGTACCACACGCTCAAGTATCTCGCCGAGCGCGCCAACGTGTACCTGGGCTGCCTGGCCGATGAGCCCGTTTCCGATGAGACTCGCCAAGTTCTAAACCAACTCTGCCAACGTGTCGAGATTGATTTTCTCGGCCCCAGCCGCTGGATTCACGCGGCAAAGACGATGGCCTTGGGACAGTCCGCCACCGTCGGACTGTTTCATTCGACGCGCTTGCGAACGGCAATTCGGCAGTGGGCGAGCGAAGTTCCATTTGACGCGGCGATCGCCTTTTGTTCGAGCATGGCGACGTTCCTCGAAGTTCCGGAATTAGGCGCGGCGCGCAAGGTCGTCGACCTAGTCGATGTCGACAGTCAGAAATGGTTTGACTACGCGGCAAAGGCGCCGCGTTGGAAACGTCTTTTGTACCAACTCGAAGGGCGTCGTCTGCGGCAACTGGAAAAGTCGTTGCCCAGTCGTGTGGACGCGATCACGCTCGTTAGCGAAGCGGAAGCAAACCTGTATCGGCAGTTTTGCCCCAACGACAAGACTTACGCCATCGAAAATGGCGTCGATCTCGATTACTTCACGCCTGCCCCCGACGTGACAGCCAATCGCTGCGTATTCGTGGGCGTGCTGGACTATCGTCCGAACCTGGAAGGCCTCCAGTGGTTCTGCCGCCACGTCTGGCCGGACGTACGACGCCAACAGCCCGACGCCACCTTCGCGATCGTTGGTCGCCGCCCTACGCCCGCGGTGAAAGAACTCGCACAACAACCTGGCGTCGAACTGATCGGCGAAGTCCCCGATATCCGCCCTCACATCGCCGCCGCCCAAGTCGCCATCGCCCCGCTCCAAATCGCCCGCGGCGTCCAAAACAAAGTCCTAGAAGCCCTAGCGATGGCCAAACCCGTCATCGCCACTCCACAGGCCTTGGACGGACTCGACGTAACGCCTGGCGGAGAAGCGGTGGCCGCGAGCACACCCAACGAATGGATCCAATCGATACGGCAACTATTACATGGTGAATCGGAACGACGTCGACTTGGCCAAGCGGCCCGAGACTTCGTCGTAGCCCGTCATTCCTGGACGCATTGCCTTGCACCAATAAGTCAAATGCTTGGCCTGAAACCGACCGCCAAAACTGCCCCGCCCGAAACTAATCGAGTCCCGAAACTCATCGCCAGATAAAATCAGAGTCGCGAGAATCCCATGAAGGGGCTCCTTTTTACTTATGCACTGACCTACGGCGGCGCCGTCGTATCGCTGTTTAATCCGTTCTATGGGCTCTTAATTTACTTCTGTTTTGCGATCGTTCGACCGGAGTCGATGTGGTACTGGTCATTGCCGCGCGGGGGGCAATATAGTCGTATCGTCGCCATTGCGCTGCTCATCGGCTGGGCGGGTCGCGGTTTTGGGGACTGGCGTTTTGGGCGAGGCGGCGCTATCGTCTATTGCATGATTGGATTCTGGCTATGGGCGATTGCTAGTACGCTATTCGCCGCGACCAATACGGACGTCGGTTTCACCTTCGTCGAAAACCAAGCGAAGGTGCTTCTACCATTTCTCGTGGGCGCTACGATCATTAATTCGCTTAAACAGCTGAAGCAGGTCGCTTGGACTTTAGCCTTGAGCCAAGGATATGTCGCCCTTGAAATGAATTTGAGTTACTACGACGGATTCAACCGAATGCAGTTTGGAAACTTCGGGGGTATGGACAATAACTGCAATGCAATCGCGATGGTTTGCGGCGCGGGTTTAGCGTTTTTTCTCGGATTAAATGCGCCCAAGTTATGGCAGCGACTCATTGCGTGGGCTGGTGCGGGGCTAATGGCGCATAGCGTCATGTTTGCATTTTCGCGGGGCGGTATGCTGGGGCTTGTTCTTACGGGAATTATCACCTTTATTTTGATCCCAAAACGTCCCCGGCACTTCGCAATATTCGCCTTGGCGGTGGTTTTGGGGTTACGGTTGGCAGGGCCCGAAGTCACCGACCGATTTGTAAGTGCTTTTGCAGATGAACAGGAAAGGGACGCGTCGGCACAAAGCCGAGTGGAAATGTGGGACGCCTGCTGGGACTTGATGCTTAAGAAACCAGTTTTTGGAGCCGGTCCAGATCACTGGACAGGGATTTATAGTCGGGAGTACGGCTGGGGCGTCAAGGAAGCCCACAGCCTTTGGTTCCAAACTGGCGCGGAGATGGGATTCGTGGGACTCAGTCTGTTGCTTGCATTTTATGGTTTCGCCTTGGTTCGCCTCTGGCCATTTGTTTACGTACATCGCACCGTTCCAGACCCTTGGTTTCACGATTTGGCACGGATGGTCATTGCAAGTCTTGTAGGATTTGGCGTCGCTGCTACGTTCGTATCGTTAGAGGGACTGGAGCTTCCCTACTACGTCACCCTCTTGTCCGCTGTAGGTCTAAAACTTCTTTCGCGATGGGAAGAAACAGGCGAATGGGACGAAGAAATTCTTGCGCCGCAACATCAGGACGAAGCGTATTCGGCTGAATTCGATGAGGCAATCGCTTAACTAGATCCGAATAGGACTACTGCTTATGAGCTTAGTTGCCGAATCATCGAACCGAACCCCGTTGAACAAAATGCAAAGGGCGGTACCGCCGGTCGTCACAATCATCGAACCTCGTTCGGGATGGCGACTGATTGACTGGAAAGAGTTGTACGATTACCGCGACCTGTTTTTCTTTCTGGTTTGGCGAAGCGTAAAGGTCCGTTACGCGCAAAGCGCTCTTGGCATTGGGTGGGCGATCATTCAGCCTGTCTTCTCAATGCTCATCTTTACGGTCGTATTTGGAGAACTGGCAGAGGTCGCCTCGGATAACGTACCCTATGCAGTATTCAGTTTTGTCGCTTTAGTGCCATGGACCTACTTTGCGAACGCCTTAACTGACGCTACTGCCAGCCTCGTGAATAATTCGCAAATATTGAGCAAGGTCTATTTTCCGCGAATGATTATGCCCCTGGCGGCCGTGGTGTCAAAGTTGGTTGATTTTGGCATCGCCATGATTTTGGTCGGCGGCCTAATGGTGTGGTACCGCATTGCGCCCAATTGGGGCGTTCTGGCTTTACCTTTGTTGGTCTTGCTTATGATGCTTACCGCCGCAGGGCTAGGCATGTGGCTCACAGCATTGGCCGTTCAATATCGAGACGTCAATTTTGGGATGGGATTTGGCGTACAACTCCTCATGTACGCGGCGCCCGTGGTTTACCCCGCGAGTCTAATTCCGGAGAAGTATCAGATTCTTTATGCGATAAATCCCATGGTTGGCGTGATTGAAGGCTTTCGCGCGGCGCTGCTTGGCACGCGCCCTATGCCTTGGAATTTTTTCGTTGTGGGCTCGATTACGGCCGTTGTAATGGGAGTCACCGGAGCGATGTATTTTCGCCGACGAGAAAAACTTTTTGCCGATGTGGCTTGATCGGTAGAACTTACCTAAGACCTATTTTTGTAACAAGTTAATTCGCGCTTATGTCGTTTGCGGCAATTACCGTGGAGAGCTTGAGCAAGGCATATCGTATCGGCCTAAAGGATGAGATGCATGATACGATCGTCGGCGCGGCAACTTCATGGCTCCGCGCACCATTTAGAAATTTTCGCCGTTTGAACCGACTCGACACCTTTGTTGATTGCAAGGATAGCGATGACATTATTTGGGCTCTAAGAGACGTATCGTTTGAGGTTCGCGACGGCGAAGTGATGGGAATCATTGGACGAAATGGCGCCGGCAAAAGCACGCTTCTAAAAATCTTAAGCCGTATCACCGACCCTACGCGAGGAAAGGCAACGATTCTTGGCCGTATCTCCAGCCTTCTCGAGGTAGGCACCGGCTTTCACCCCGAGTTATCTGGCCGTGAGAACATCTACATGAACGGCACTATTCTCGGTATGACAAAGCGAGAGATCGACCGAAAGTTTGATGAAATCGTTGATTTTTCGGGTGTAGAGAAGTTTCTGGATACGCCAATCAAGCGTTACTCAAGCGGCATGAAGGTTCGATTGGCGTTTTCCGTTGCGGCCCATCTCGAACCTGAGATATTGGTTATCGATGAGGTTCTCGCAGTTGGCGACGCCGAGTTTCAAAGGAAATGCCTAGGCAAGATGCAAGACGTCGCCCAAGGCGGACGCACCGTTCTTTTCGTCTCACATCAGATGGATGCAATCCTAAAACTGTGCCACCGTGTTATGACGATGCGAGGCGGAGTAAACAGCGAACCTCAGAGTCCCGATCAGGCAGTTGCAGCTTACTTAGACGAAGAAGTGGTTTCGAGCCAACCACTCGCCGAAAGGGAGCGGTTTCAATCGAGACCGCGACTTCCTGTGTTTTCGAAACTTGTGATTAATGGTGACGACGACGCGCGGCAAGTGATTTCTACTGGTGCGTCATTGACGGCGGAAATCTTGCTAAGCGACATCAATGACCTCCGGTCGCCCGAATGCGCGATTGCCATCGTCGACAAGACGGGAAAACGCATATCGTTGTTTCACACGTGGTACCACAGCAGGCTATCAATTGGCAGGAAAGGTTCGGCATGGCTTCGCTGTATTATACCGCAAGTACCACTCTCGCCCGGCATTTACTATATCGATCTCATCGTTGCAGATGGCAGAGAAATCGTAGAGCGTGTGGAGCGTGCTTGCGAACTGCAGGTCGTGTTTTCGGATTATCTCGGTACGGGGACTTTGCCTACCGAACGACAGGGCTGCGTTGTTCTTCCTTGCGACTGGACTTTTATGTCCGACGCCGAATAACGGCGGCGACTGTTAAGACTTAAGAGAGAAGCGCCGAGTGAATGGTCTTGTCCTAGAAAGTGCGGCTTGGGCTGCCGAGCGAATTCTTCCGGCGAAACTGGGAAGACAGGCGCGTTTGTTTGCACGTCGACTACGACACGCTCAATTAGAACGTGCGTTGCGCAACGAACAACATTTGCCACCTTGCCCAATTGATGCGTCAACTGCTTGGTCATTACACCGCCGTTTTCCCAAGAAGGACGACTACCGTTACGACCGCGAATCAAAAGACAAACGTGCTCGTACTCGAATTTTGCAGTTGGCGCAACATATCGATTTTGATCCGGTCCAAACGGTGATTGATGTTGGCGGCGGTGACGGGAGGTTTGCGCTCGAATGTTCTAAGCATGGGAAACGAGCTGGGATTGTTGATCCCACTGATTGGCGTGACGAGGATGTGCGTGCGGCCGGAATTCCAATCTATGGAATTGACGGTGCTGGCGTTTACGGTGTTGACGACGGGTCCGCTGACCTTGTTGTCTCATTCAATACTATGGAGCACATTGCCCGTCCCGCAAACGCGTTACGCGAAATGATTCGTATAACGAAGCCAGGCGGAAAGATATTCACTTCGTTCGGGCCACTCTATAACAGCCCGTTTGGGCTTCATGCCTATCGCACTTTTTACGCACCGTACCCCCAATTTCTGCTGGACACGTCTACGCTTGACCAGTTCATTCAAGCCAATGGGATTTGGGACCTAGGCGGTGAACGAAACGAATTCCAGGAAGTTAATCGTTGGTCGCTTTCACAGTACCGGCGGCTTTGGTGCGACGTTCAGGATAGAACGCGAATCCTGTATGTACGCGAGCACCGGCAAGATAGGTTCTTATGGGTCGTTGCGAGTTATTTTAGCGCATTCCGGGGCCGTTCTTTAACTGTGGAAGAACTGATTACAAACCAAATCGATATTCTTTTCGAAGTGAACTAAAGTGCTGTCGCTGGAAGATCGGGATAAATCGGACGCACACAAACTTCGGGCCTCGGTTGTCGTGTGCACGTGGAATCGCGCACGGCTCCTCGAGAAAACATTGGAGTCGATGTGCCAACTCGTTGATTCGACAAAGTACCCATGGGAGATTTTGGTCGTAAATAATGGGAGCACCGACGACACCGAATCTGTACTTTACCGTTTCGCCAGACAATTGCCATTGCGCAAGGTTGACGAGCCGGAACTTGGATTATCTCGCGCTCGTAACGCTGGGGCGTTCGCAGCGCGGGGAGATATTGTGATCTTTACCGACGATGATGTTTTGGTAGATGACAATTGGATAAACGCTTACGTAGAAGCTGCGATCCGAAGTCCTGGATCAGATTATTTTGGGGGCAGAATCGAACCATGGTACGAATGCGATCCTCCATCGTGGTACGCAAGCAATCTGAAAGCTCTGTCTGGCATAGCCGTGTTGCGAGACTTGGGCGATGACATGCGAGTGTTCCGCATCGGCGAGATTCCCTGGGGTCCAAACATGGGCTTTCGCAAGGATGTCTTTGAAAGGTTTCGTTTCAATACCAACGTGGGCCGGAAAGGCAACGAACAAGTTCGAAACTCGGAGACATCGATCCTCGGGGACTTGCAACGATCCGGAGCTTCAGGACTATGGCTGCCTAACGCCGTTGTAAAGCACTTTATTGGCAAAAGTCAGATGACTCCTGACTATATTTGGAATCATGCTTTCGGCATGGGGCGGGCAGATGTCAGACTGCGAGGCGTGCCTCCCGGGCGCCAATTATGGGGGGCGCCCCTTTGGCTGCGTCGCCAAGCCCTTTCCCTTCGTATACTGGCCTGGCGGGAACGCGTATTGAAGCGAGACTCGTGGATCAAGCCCTATAAAGACTCTGCGTATGCCAGCGGTCTCATTCATGAAGCGATCCGAGGTGGGTTACGCCCGCAGCTCGCTACGCCAGACGTTGGGACGCCAGCAGCCAGTACAACAAAATGAATTCTTCGAGAGTTGAGATGGACACTGCCACATCACGGGCTGAAAGCCCGCTGGTACGATCCTATGCGCCGGTATTCATTCACGGTCTGTGGAAACGTTGTGGAACGAACTTTTTAGCGGACCTCTTGCGCAAACATGCGTCGTTTGAAATCGCAGCACCGTTGTGGGAAGACGCTCTGCTTAGGCGAGTTGATCTTCTAACGCAATTTGCCGATGAGCAAATTCGCGTCTGGCAGTGGTGGCTGTCCGAGGCGCATGAAGATGAAGAGACAACGCGAGCCGATTTGTTAAATCATCTGGGAGAGGGGCTCATAAGCTTTATGAAGTCCCGCATTACACCAGGCAAACGATTACTTTGTAAGACTCCGTCAACGTCAAACCTTAGACATTTTTTCTCGCTTTTTCCGCAAGCGACCTTGCTTATCCTGGTTCGAGATGGGCGCGACGTTGTGGAATCCGCACGCAGATCATGGCCCAAAAACTCATTGAGTTATTATGCGCGCCAATGGTCGAATGGAGCCCGGCAAGCATTGGACTTTGTCCACGGTCCGGGGCAACAGCATCCGGATCAATGGCGCTTATTGAAGTACGAGGAACTTGTTCAAGGTGGCAATGCAGTAATAAATCTCGCGAGGTTCTTAGATTTAAATGACGGTACGGTGGACTGGGCCACATGTGAGGTGACCACGGTGCGTGGTTCTTCCACATTGCGAGGCGAACAGCACGACCTGACTTGGAAACCAATCCAGAAACCAAGTGACTTTGATTCGATCGGCCGTTGGAAATCTTGGACTCGGCGGGAACATTGGCGTTTCAACCGCGTCGCCGGACGTGAACTTCGCGAACTTGGTTACGATTCTTTGTAACAGAAAAGGGCGCCATTCATGGCCTCTCCCGTGGTAAGCATCGTCATACCGACGTACAACCGTGAACACTTGTTGCCCATCGCGGTCGACTCAGTTCGGGCGCAGGCATTTCGCGACTGGGAATTGCTGATCATTGATGATCACAGTACCGATGGAACTCGCGCGGTTGTGGAAACTTGGTCCCAAGCTGATTCGCGGATTAAGTACCTCGTCAACGAACGGACCAAAGGGCCCGCCGGCGCTCGCAATACCGGCATTCATCGCGCCTCAGGGCGTTATGTCGCCTTTCTCGATAGCGACGACGAGTGGGTTCCATTCCATTTAGAAAAGATGGTTTACTATTTGGAAAAGTATGAGGATCGCATCGACGTGATGTCGGCGAACCCCCTCAGAAAGCGTCGAGACACCGACGAGGTATATCATGCTGACGAACTAGACTTAGCAAAGTACGATTTCACACTTGTGGAGGATGCGTACCTGTTCAATCCTGATGCGCTCTTTGAGACGTCGCTACAGCGCAGGATTTTAACGCAGCAAACCATTGTCATAAAACGAGAACTTGCAGCACGAATTGGATACGAAGAAGGCCTCCCGCCTGGACCCGAAGACCATTTTTTTCACAGGCAACTCGCGTTTTCGCGATGCAAGGTTGCGCACCTTCAGGAATATCACGTGATCTACTGGGCTCACGCCGACAACTTGACCAATGCAGGAGCTATGCGTCGCCCCAGCGAACTACAATCCACTTTTAAGGCCTATGAGGCCAATCTTGCATACACACTGTCGCGTTTTCAATTGACCCCGCAACAGCGCCGGCGGTTTCTTAATTCGTATGCCGACTTCTACGTGTGGATGTTGGGATACCACGTTTATGGAAGTCATGGAGCCTACCGCGAAGCCCGAAGGTGCTACGTGAAAGGCATACGACTGGCTCCTTGGCGACTCTCTTATTGGAAGGCTTTTCTCGCGAGTTACGTAAAACAAGCGATAACGGTGAAATAGTCGCTCGGCAGATCTTGCGGTATTGAAATGCGTATGAGCATATCGAAATCTGTTTATCATGCTGGCGAGTACTTATGGGAACGCACGCCCGATATTATTCGCCATCAAAGATTTGTCTCCAAGATTAAAACGATCGTTAAAGACACTTTGTTACGGCATAATGTGCTCTATGACGAAAACTACTACTTACAACGGCGAGAGCAGGCACAACGCAGCGCGAACATCATGGCGGAGTATATTGTACGCGATCTTGCCCCAGCGGACGTTCTCGACGCCGGGTGCGCAACCGGAGACCTTTTGGGCGCGTTGCGGTCGTTTGGAGTACCAGCTAGGGGGCTGGAATACTCGAATGCAGCTCTCAAGATTTGTTGGGTTCAGGGGCTAACCGCGAAAAGATTCAATCTAGAGAAAGATCTTTTTTCCGATCAGGACCATGCGGACGTGATTGTTAGCACAGAAGTGGCTGAGCATCTTCCAGAATCAGCGGCGGAGCACTATGTGGACCAATTGAGTAACGCTGGTCGCTGGGTTGTCTTCACGGCTGCGCCTCCGGGCCAAGGCGGGCTCGATCATGTAAACGAACAACCACGCGCTTACTGGGAAGAGAAGTTTCTGCGCCGCGGGTTCCAGATTGACCAAGATCTGACAAGCGCTTGGCAACGCGCCTGGGAAGATCTGCCAATCACAGGCCACTACCGAAATAATCTTATGCTATTTCGACGGCAAAGCTCCTGAAACGTGGATCAATTGCCCACCGAAATTGACTGCTTTGCCAGCATGTCGATTGTTGTGGACCGTGGTTCGTAGACCGCCTAAAACAACGATGCAAAATGACGCGCTAAAGTTTCGTTGCTATCACGGTTTCTTGCTTTGCCGCTGACTGTTATGACACAAAGCCTATTGGTCCTAATCCCACTGTATAACGACGAAGTTGAATTGGCGTTGTTCTCGACAACGTCCTCGCACTGGGTTCATTAACTATGCCCGAAGTATGATTCCGTCTGTCCGCCTCTGGGAGTGAGCTTGAAATTCGCTGGTAAGATCATCGTGATTGAACATAAATCTCATGAGTTCCTGGTCGCCGGTCATCCGGCGAAAGCCAGCAGCCAGGTCATTCAAGTCGGAGTGTAGGATCGATATTGGCGAGAATGGTTCGCGTCAAGTATCCTCACAATCGGTCAAATACGTTCAAGCTCGGACATTACGGTGGCGGCCAATAGATTTGTAAATCGCCGCGGTGCTCCGCAAGTCGCGCTTGCATTGCTTCGGTGGTGCGGAAGCGGCCGTTATCGCAACCCAACCGGATTTTTCGCCCGGCAAATGTCTTGGAACAAGAGGATTAGAAACGCCAGAAACTCCGTGCCGCATTGCGTGACGGCCACGGTGCAAGTCACTTTGCCGGTCCCATAATCAACGCCGCCATAGACGAATTTCTTTTCATTTTCTCCGGGTACCATCGCGTCGGGCTGCTGGCCCAGGCGAGCGCACTGTATGGGTAGCATCGGATCGACATGGATTTCCACCTCGTCCTGGAAAATCAAGACTTCGCCAGCATTGGGCTTTAGTGATTTTTTGAGCTTTTTCACCTTGCGACGCGCACGCGAATAGGCCTTCTCGTCGCATTTGCCTTTATTAGTGTGTTTAGGGCATTGTTACAAAAACCCTTCGGTCCGCAGCACATGGCTCAGTTGGTCGTCGGGGCGCGAAATGCAGGTGTTTCGCTCCAAGTGCTTAGCCAGTTGCGGCACCGACCAGACGCTGAATTGGTAGCCCAGCATTTGGGGCGGCGTCTGCACCGCCTAGCGCAGCACCGCAGGTTACTCCGCCGTGCCTTGGTAGGTCCGTCCCGGCGACTTCTGCGGCGTCAGTCCTTTAATGCCGTACTTGCGATACCGCTTGCGGATCTTGTCGACCTTGCCCAAAGCACAGCCGAGTTCTGCGGCGTTCCTTGGATCGTGGCGTTGCGGAAGTCCTTTGCATTGCGGGTGGAGAATCGCAATTTGTGCGAAGCATTCCACGTTTGCTCGACAGCTTCCAGCGGTTCATGGTAAGTCGTCTTGAGAAGACCTCGCGTCCACATCATGGATGTTTAGCCCCATTCAAAAACCTTATAACTTCAATTGCGGGTTTACTTGGTCGTCGAAATAACATATGTTAAAAAAATTTGTTAAGTCATTTATTAGAAGCATGGGATTCGATATCATCCAATACCCAGAGCGACTCGACAATTTGATGTTTTGGCCACCAGATTTTGACGAAACGGCAAGAGAGATCATTTCCGCTGTAAACACTTTTACAATGACGAAGCGTGAACGTCTTTTTGCGTTAATCGAAGCGGTTAGATACATTCATAAGGCTCAGATTACTGGTGCATTTGTCGAATGTGGAGTATGGCGCGGTGGTAGCATGATGGCCGCCGCAAAGACCCTCATAAGTATGAAGGTTAATGACCGCGATTTGTACCTGTTTGACACATTTGAAGGCATGACGAAACCCTCTGACGCGGATGTCAGTGTGGGTGGGCATCGCGCCATCGAAAAATTTGAGCGCACGAAGTTAACGGAGGAAACCTCCGATTGGTGTCGTGCGTCGATCGAAGACGTTGAAACGAATATGCGATCGACGGGCTATGATCTAAACCGAATTCATCTCCGCAAGGGGCGTGTTGAGGACACCATCCCCACTAACGCACCGACGAGAATTGCACTTCTGCGTCTAGATACGGATTGGTACGAATCGACCCGCCATGAACTCGTACACCTCTATCCTCGCCTCACGCCGGGAGGCGTACTAATCATCGACGACTACGGACATTGGAAAGGTTGTCGTCAGGCATGCGACGAGTTCTTCCAAGACAAACCCGTGTTACTTAATCGAATCGACTATTTGGGAAGGATCGCGGTAAAGCTCAATTAATGTGGTTGGAGGAGGGAAATACTCCTGTGTGGCCCCGTTCGTCTATGTGCTCAGCAAACGTGTTGGACTACGGACATGCAGCGGTACTGAGCGAGGAATGTTCCTGATCTCTCACGAATATAAGTGTGTTTTTGTTCACCAACGCAAAGCTGGTGGGCTTTCGTTGATTGATTCTTTTGGGATTTCGAAGGACCAACCGGGGCATCACCTGCTGGGCGACGGCGTTCTCTCGTGTGGCAAGAGCGGTTGTTGGAAAGACAAACAACGGATCGCCCCTCGTTACCACATGTTTACCGTGGTCCGAAATCCGTGGGATCGGTTTGTCTCCGCCTGGAAATATCTCGGGGCATACAACAACAAGAGTTTACCCGAGGTGCTTCAGATACTTCCCCGCAATTACGAACGTTTCGCCGACTACGTCAACGCGTTTAGGGAGGGGGCGTGGCTGGAAGCGGTGCGGGACTTCCCTCGCCGATAGCAGCTATCGAAAGAGTACCGGCACTTGGTTCGTCCATTGCTTGATACGCTAATTGATAATCATGGTTCGTTCGTAGCCGATTATGTATTGAGGTTCGAACAGCTGGATCAAGATTACGCTCGACTTTGCGACGTGCTGGGCAATGAAGACAGTTCCTTAAATCACGTTAATAAAACCAAACATAAAAACGAGAGCGTCTTCTACGCGGACTATTACGACGAAAAATCACGAAAAATTGTAGGCGATTTATTTCGCCGCGATATTGAATACTTTGGTTACACATTTGGAAAATAAACGAGCCGTGAGCTCGTACATTGGAACGGATTCGTCAAGCAGCGTGAAAGCGGCTGAGATTTTGGCCTTCCGAGGATGAACATCTGTTACGTAATCACGGGTGATAAGGGAAGCGACCGCTACCTGTGGATGGCGTCCGTCTCGATGTTGGCTATCAAACGCCTGCACCCAGAGGCTCACATCTCAGTTTTGTGCGATGACGTGAGCGCAAGTCACCTCCATCCGATCGATGCGTATCCGATTCTGGAACTTGCGGACAATGTCGATGTCGTCCCGTGTCCGTACGCACAAGTTCGCGAACGGAATCGATTCGTAAAAACTTCGATGCGAAGCCGCTTGAAGGGTGATTTTCTTTATCTTGATGCGGACACGATCCCCATCCGACCCTTGGACTCCATTTTTCAAGTCGTCAGTAATGTTGGAGGCGTTCTGGAGTTCAATAAATCCGTAGATGAGCATTTTTTCCCAGAAGCATGGAATGAGCTTTACGCCTGTCTCGGGTGGAAGTACCCGACGTCCGTCTACGTTAACGGTGGGGTCTTGATGTTTCGCGACACGCCGCAAGCCCATCGATTTGGCGAGGAGTGGCACCGTAGGTGGATACAGTCTCGTGATGCTGGGGTTTCGTCGGACCAGCCGTCACTTAACAGCGCGCTGTTCGAAAGTGGAGTTGATGTTACCCTACTTTCCAATGCGGACAACGCCATGGTTTTAATGGAGCCGTGGCGGTTTCGTGGGTGCAGAGTCGCACATTTTTTTGAGTCGAATGAAGTAGGCGGCACGCTCATGACGTACCTGGTGCGCCGCTTAATGGAAACGGGACGATTCGACGAAACCGCAATCGAACGTTGTATTGCCGAGGGCCATCCTTGGATGCCAGATTGTGAAGCATGGCAGTTGTGGCGTTCACGCAATTATTTTCGAGCGGTGGTCGCGAAAGGTCGGCAATCTGCGCGTCGTTGCTTCGACGCAACGCTGCGTAGAGGTGAACAAAATTCTGGGAATTTAGGCAGCGCACGCTAGTGCTTTGTGACAGCTAGGAATTAGGGTTGGTGTAAGCGGGGTTTTCGTGGAAACTTTCTTTCAACAAGGAGGTTTCCATGAACAAGAAGTATATCGTCGAATTGACGGATGACGAACGGTCCAGGCTCCAGGAAGTCGTCAAGAAACTCAAAGGCGCCAGTCAGAAACTTAAGCGGGCCAACATTCTGTTCAAAACGGATGCGGGCTGGACGGATACGCGAATTGCCGAAGCTTTGGACTGTCGCACGAAAACGGTCGAAAACGTGCGTCAACGATTTGTCGAACTGGGGTTCGAGATCGCGCTCCACGGCAAGAAGCGAGAGACGCCCCCCACGAAAAAGCTGCTCGACGGCGAGCAAGAGGCGAAGATCATTGCCCTGCGACTGAGTGCGCCTCCGGCGGGTTACGGAAAATGGACACTGCGGTTGCTGGCTCGCAAGGTGGTGGAGCTGGAGATTACCGATGCGGTGAGTTACCAAACGGTGCGCCGCACGTTGAAAAAAACGGGATGGGAACCAAGCGCGCGATCCAATACTGGGTGATTCCTCCCGAAGGGGATGGCGAGTTTGTGGCCCACATGGAAGACGTGTTGGACGTTTATTCCCGACCTTACGACTCCCAAGTTCCCGTGCTGTGCATGGACGAGCAACCGGTGCAGTTGGTCGAAGAGGTCAAGACTCCGATCGCGGCGACCAAGAGGCATCCTCGGCGTGTGGACTACGAGTACCGGCGCGCGGGCGTGGCGAACATCTTCATGTTTGCGGAACCGCTCGCGGGATGGCGGCACGTTTCAGTTCGCGACCGGAAGACCAAAGTCGATTGGGCCCTCGAGATGGCCGACCTGTTGGAAGGTCGTTACGCCCCTTGTGAAAAGGTGATCGTGGTCTGCGACAATCTCAACACGCACACCCCGGGCGCCTTCTACGAAACCTTTGAGCCTGAGCGAGCACGCGCCTTGGTGAGCCGCATCGAGTTCCACTACACGCCCAAACACGGCAGTTGGTTGAACATCGCCGAGAACGAACTGAGCAGCATGACCCGCCAATGCATCGCCGGACGGCGAATCGCCAGTTCCCAGAAACTCCGGCAGGAAACAACCGCCTGGCACGAAGACGTCAACCAACTACAACGCGGCGTCGATTGGCAGATGCAAATTGACGATGCCCGCACCAAGCTAAAGTCGATCTACCCTAAAATCAAGACGTAACAAAGCACTAGTCGCTGGTCGCAAGCGTGAAGTCATTGACTGCGAAGAATACGATAAACGCAGCGTCTCGGCCCGAAGCGAGCGCCATTTCCGTTGCTAACCGACGTGAACCACTTGCCGTCGCCGTAATCGGTTGTGGCGCTGTTGCCCGACAAATGCATCTTCCCGTGCTTGCGGGGCATGAAAATATTCGTTTGGCGGCGTTAGTCGACCGTGATCGTTCTCGCGCAGAAACAGTTGCTAGGGAATTTGGCGTTGGGGCAGTTTTTACGGACGCAAGTGAACTGAAGGCTGCGATGATCGCGGGCGCCATTATTGCGACACCGCCATCGCACCATGCGCCGTGTTGCATTAACTTGATGCAAAGTGGCATTCACGTGCTTGTTGAAAAGCCGATGGCGACGCGTTATGCCGACGCGGTCGAGATGGTAAAGGTTGCCGAAGAGCATGGAGTTGTGCTTAACGTCGGCGTGTTTCGACGACTTTATCCCAGTTTGCGGCTGTTAAGGGGTTTGTTAGAGAGCGAGTATTTGGGGCGGCCACGTTCTTTCAGCTTGCGTAGCGGGGCAATATATGGTTGGGATGCCGCTACTCTGGGCAATTTGCAGAAGGACCTGGCGGGTGGCGGGATTTTGATGGACATGGGGCCGCACCATCTCGACCAATTGTTGGCGATCTTCGATGGGCCGGGCGAGGTGCTGCGGTATCGCGACGACGCTGTTGGCGGTTGCGAAGCAAACTGCGAGGTTGCGGCTCGGTTTTGGTATCAGGGCTCGCCGGTTGAAGGGGAGATGGTTCTCAGCCGAACCCGATCGCTGCGCAACAGCCTGAAGATCGAGTGTGAACGAGGTTTTTTTGAAGTTGAATTCAGCGAGCGCTTTCGCGTCCGTGTCGTTCCTGACGAGTTGGCAGCGAAGGATGTCTTTGACGGGTCAGAACGGCCAATTCATTTTAATGCTGAATGGGAAGCTGAGCCTCAGACCGACTGGTATCAATCGTTTCGTACGCAGATTGACGATTGGCTCAACGCAATACTGCAAGGCAAAACAGGACGACTTTCGGGCAAAAGTTGCTTGCCTTCGATGAAGCTCATTGACGAGTGTTACGAACGCAAAGTGCCTCTCCCACAGCGGTGGGCGGAGAGGTCAGTTTTTCGGGCAGTCGTGCCAAAAGTCCGGCGCGTTTTGATTACCGGAGCGTCGGGATTTATTGGATGCCGCTTGGCGGAAGCAATCTCGCAAAACGGTGGTTGTGAAGTACGTGCGATGGTCCGTAAACCAGCGCATGCGGCCCGGCTTGCAAGGCTGGGAGTAAAAATGATTCAGGTCGATTTGCGCAATCGCGAGCAGGTTCGGGCAGCGCTCGAGGACTGCAACGCGGTCGTCCATTGCGCGGTTGGAACCGACTACTGGAGCCGCAGGGCGGTCGCGGATGTGACGATCGGCGGCACGAGAAACTTGTTAGATGCGGCGTTGGAAACGGGTGTAAAGCGATTCGTACATTTGAGCAGCATTGCGGTCCACGACGATCGATTGAGGGGCGTACTCAATGAAGACTCGCCTGTCGTTCCTAGAAAGCATGACCACTACGGTCGCACGAAATTGCACGCAGAACGACTCGTCCAGCAATTTGCGGCGAAAGGTCTCCCAGCCGTCATTCTTCGCCCGGGTTGTGTATACGGTCCCTACGGATCAACATTTACAATCCGCCCCCTCGAGGCGTTGGAGGCGGGGCAGTTGATTTTGTGCGGTTCTGCTGATACCCCCGCGAACACAGTATTCGTCGACAACTTAGTGGAAGCGATTCTCCGATCTCTCGAAAGGGCCGAAGAATTAGCTGGCGAGGTTTTCACCATTGGTGACGACGACTCAGTAACCTGGGGCGAATTCTACGGTTTTTTCGCAGGGGCGTTGAACAAGCCCTTGAGATACGAAGCCACTCAGCGACACGCTGGGCGTTCATCGGCGTTGCGGCGAATGGGCGGGCTTACCGATATCCTAGTTTCCACCGAATTTCGGGGCTTGGCGCGTAAAGCATTGGATACGAAGCCACTTGGCTCCCCTTTTCGCTGGTTACTCGATCGTTCGCCAACCGTCGCCGGTTGGCTCAAGACGCGTTTGGGAGGAGGTGGTGCAACGATTTATCGTCCGCAGACTGGATCGAAAACTCCCGAAATACGCATCACACCCCGTTTTGCGGAGATCCAGTTGGACAAGGCAGAGCGACTACTTGCGTACCGACCGTTGGTTTCCGGTGCAGAGGCTCGCGCTCTAACCCTTGAATGGTGGCGTGAGTGGCGGTCGCAATGAGAGACTCATTTTCAACGCATTCATGCCCAGCGTAAGTATTATTCTACCGACGTACAATCGGGCGAAGTTTCTGCCAGAAGCGTTTGCTGCGATTGCCGCGCAGACGTTTAGTGACTGGGAGCTGATCATTGTTGATGACGGCAGCTCGGATGGTACGGAGGAAATTGTAAAGCGTTTGACGGCGGATTTCGTGCAGCCGGTGCAATATTTCTATCAAGAAAACCAAGGTGCCTACGGGGCCCGCAATACCGGACTAGATCACGCCACCGGAAAGTACATCGCCTTTTACGACAGCGACGATCTGTGGCTGCCCCATCATCTGAAAGATTGTGTGGAGGCCTTAGAGGCGAATGAAGATGTGGATTGGGTCTACGGCGCCTGCCGGATGGTGAATTTTTTGACTGGTCAAGTCATTGCAAAATCCACGTTCTACGAGAATGACTGCCCACGGCCATTCCTGAAACTAAGGACCCGACTCGCGGGAAAACTCCGCATCATCGACGATGAGCGAGTTGTTGAATGCGCAATCTCACATGGTACCTATAACGGATTGCAGAACTCGGTGATGCGTCGTCGAATCTTTGACGGCGTGCGATTCGAAGCTAAAAGCCGCAACGAAGCGGAAGATCAGCTGTTCGTGATTTCTAGCCTGCGCCACGGATTTCGGTTAGCGTTCATCGACGCAGTGCACGTGCATTATCGGGTTCACGATGCAAATTCGTCCGCTGCGGGAAGTACGAAATTTGATGAACGACAGCAGCGCGTTCTGCAGTTGTTGGCGACGGGTTACGAACGCCTTCTTTCGGAACCAGGATGGGGTATCCGGGAACGCCGGGCGCTGCGCCGACGTTTGATGCAAGAATACTTCTGGAAACTCGGCTATTCGACGCTGTGGATGAGCGGCCGCCGTAAGGATGCCCTTCGAATGTTCCGCCGAGGTATGGGGCACTGGCCGTGGGATTGGCGGTGTTGGAAAACGTATGTGTTGTCGAGTCTTCGGCAGGGAAGAATCGCTTCATGAATATCGGAGTTTCAGCGATTTCGTTATTCGTGCGGCGTTTCCCGTTTGATGCAGGACGATGGCGGTTGATTCCGTACGCACTCAATGAATGCCAAAGAAGAATCACAAAACCGACTATTCGGACTGTTCGCACACGCCATGGATTCAAAATGCGTATAGATGTGAGCGACTGGCTTGGCCGGCACATTTTCGTGATGGGCGAATACGAGGCCTCGACGACCGTCGTTATAAAGACTTGTCTGAAGCGCGGGGATTCATTTGTTGACGTAGGTGCGAATGCCGGGTACTTCACGCTACTTGCATCGAAATGCGTCGGATCGGAAGGCCATGTTGTCAGTTTTGAACCGCTTCCGAGTGTTCGAGAATTGCTAATATCAAACCTGCAACTCAATCGTTTATCAAACTGTGAGATCTTTGACTTGGCGCTGTCGAATCGAGCGGAGGAATCCGAGTTCTTTGCTGGGCCCGTTTCTCACTACGGAGTTTCGTCGCTACGTTGTATTGATGATTCGAGTGGAAGCATTCGAGTGCGTACAGCGCGAATGGACGGCATACTTCGAGGCGACCGAAAAATCGATTTAGTAAAGATAGATGTCGAAGGGGCGGAATGTCATGTGTTGGAGGGGATGAAGCAGATACTTCAGCAAAACCGTCCCGACATTGTGCTAGAAGTCTCCCCAAAGTATTTGGAAGGAATGGGTAAATCAACAAGTGACTTAGATCTCATCCTTAGGTCAAATGGTTACAAATGCTACGCGATTGAGCATACAGGACTGCGTCCTCTCCAATCGCTCAGTTTGTATCCGGCGGCTCAATTCAATGCGTTTGCGACCGCGCGGAAATCAATGCCGAATGGTCTTAAGATTCTTGCGGATTTAAACGCGTAATGCTTCAAGTAGTCTTTCTCACGAATAACCCAAACCTTTGCAGCACTTCGCGTATCCTGCAGTCATGGTTACAGTTGGGGCGAGGGAGTGGGCTGCAGGGCGTGGTAATAGGGCGGCGCGACGGCGACCTGATCGGCTGGCTTTGCGCGAATGGATTTCCGTGTCAGACCAATCCCCTACCATGGCCCGAATGGTCGCGCCCGTGGACAAGCGGCTGGCATGCGATACGGGCTGCCAATTGGGCGCGTCACGCCGGGGTGGATGTGATTCATTGCAACGAGCACGATGTTTATCCTTTCGCGGCAGTTCTGAAACGATTCTTAAGGAGACCGATCGTATGTCATGTTCGCTATAAGCTAGATCGAGGATTTGCCGAATGGGCGTTTGGCGGTCGGCGAGCGCCCGATGCCTTGTTGTGGACCTCGCATCAACAAAAAGCAGATTCTGCCGACGCAATTCTCGGGCTCGTTCCGGAATCGCGACAGCATGTGATTCGGTTAGGGATTGATCTGACACACTTCGGAAACGACTTCCATTCCGGCCGAGGCTTACGAAGCAAGTGGGGCATTGGGCAAGACGAGATCGTAATTGGAATTCCTTCCCCTTTACGACCACGGAAACGGGTGGAGGACTTTATTGAGATCATTCGCCGCTTAGCTTCCAAACACGACAAGATCGTTGGACTGATCGCTGGTGGCGAAATCGCGGGTGACGAGGCTTATCGACAACGAATCGAACGTGAAATCGCCGAATGCGGGCTTGGTCGGCGGTTGCGGTGGATCGGATATCAAGAGCCAGTCGAACCCTTTCATCACGCGTGCGACATCTCGGTAAGCACGAGCGAATACGAAACGTTCGGAAACAGTGTCTGCGAAGCGATGGCCTGCGCGAAACCCGTGGCGGGCTATAGAGGCGGTTCGGTGGCGGAAGTTGTCGGCGACGCGGGTTTAATCGTAGAAACCGGTGACCTCGGTGAGTTGACTGCAGCGGTAGAACGCCTGGTCATCGACACCGAGTTGCGAAGGGATCTGGGAATCCGCGCAAAGAAACGCGTAGCGGCAGAGTTCGACCCGGCGAATAGTCTACAGCAACTTTTGGGGATTTATCGTTCGCTTCTGGATACGAAGAATTGAACAATCGAGATAAGGAGACTCGTTTGAAAGTTTGTTTGGCTTCGTGGTCGCCGTTTGTGGGTGGGGCGGAAGTAGCAGTTGAGCGTTTGGCGTTGGGATTGAAAGACACGGGGTGTGACGTGTTGTTGGTGGTGGGAACGGAGGGGGAGGCGCTGGAGCGGTTTCAGAGGGCGGGATTGCGGTGTGTCGTCTGCCCGCAACAGTTTACGGATAAGTTGGGATGGCTGAAGTACCGCCGCTCGCGGAATCGGCTGGTCGAAATTTTGCGCCGGGAGCAGCCCAATCTCGTTCACAGCAATGATTTGCCAACCAGTCAAATGGTAGGTGATGCGGCGCGTCGGGCCGGCATACCGCATGTTTGTCATCATCGCTTTGTATTTGACGGACCGGCCATTGATTGGATGAACAAGTTTGGCGCTCACCGACATTTGTTTGTGTCGCGAGCGTTGATGGATGAGTTGTGCGCCAACTCTCCCGAGTTGTCGGCGTGCGAGCGCGCCGTGGTGTATGATGGATTGCCCCTTCCGAAGACCCCCACTGAGGAAGACCGCGATTCGGCGCGAGCGGAACTTGGTTTGCCTCGCGAAAAGCAGATGGTGTTATTTGCTGGTCAAATCATCGAACGCAAGGGTGTCGCCGATCTGCTCCATGCCTGGGCTCAACTCGATCCGTCGTGGAGAGCCAAGGCGGATTTGTACATCATCGGGGACGACCTAGCGGGCGATGGAGCCTATCGGCGTGAGATGCAACGACTAGACGGCGACTTGCACTGCGGCGCCCATTTCATGGGCTTCCAGAAAAATGTCGATCGATGGTTAACCGCGTGTAATCTCATCATGGTACCTTCGCATGTGGAACCACTGGGAAATGCGACACTCGAAGCGATGGCGCATGCTCGGCCCGTCATTGGGGGAAATGTGGGCGGTATTCCGGAAATGATCCTCCATGAGCAAACCGGCCTATTGGCTCCACCCAAGAATCCGTTCGAGTTGACGAAGGCGATTACGCGACTGTTATGCGAACCGTCGACGGCTGCGGCTTTTGGTCAAGCTGCACGACGTCGATGCGAAGAACTCTTCAGTCTTCGCGCGCATACGGAGAGCGTTTTAGCCCAGTATGACCTAGTGCTTGCTCACGCAAACGTATCGTCGAGGACATGAAAACGCTCCTCCTCAGCGAAGTGTTTCCACCTCAAACTGGCGGCAGCGGACGGTGGCTGTGGGAGGTGTACCGCCGATTGCCCCACGAAGAAATCGTGATCGCCGCTGGGCAACATCCGCAAGCGATCGCATTTGACCAGACACATGATCTGGCAATTCACCGTCTTCCTTTGGCGATGCGTAGTTGGGGTGTCGCCAATCGTGCAGGCGCCGTGGACTATTGGCGGGCAATGGGAAAAGTGTCGCGAATCGTTCGCGACAATTGCATACGGCAGATCCATTGTGGAAAGTGCCTGCCGGAGGGCGGCTTAGCGTGGATGTTACGCCGAAGGTTTGATCTGAGCTACGCGTGTTTTGTACACGGGGAAGAACTTAGTATCGCCTCGGGAAGTCGCGAGTTAACCTGGCTCACGCGTCGCGTGCTGCACGGCGCCAATACCGTGACAGCGAATAGTCAGAATACTTTGCGCTTATTGAGAGACGATTGGGGCGTTCCAGTTCAACGGTCGCATGTGCTGCATCCAGGTGTGGATACCCATAAGTTCTCGCCTGCCAAGAGTCCCACGGAAGCGGACCGACCCACGGGGTGGCATGGGCGGTTTGTGGTGTTAACGGTCGGCCGCTTACAAAAGCGGAAGGGACACGACATGTTGATCCGCGCTTTACCAGCAATTCGATCTCAGGTACCCAACGTACTTTACACCATTGTTGGCGATGGTGACGAGAAAGCCCGTCTCCATGAACTTGCGGCCTTGGAAGGGGTGAGCGACTGCGTACAGTTCTGCGGCGAGGTCAACGACGACGAACTCGTACATTTCTATCAGCAGTGTGAGTTGTTCGCGCTTCCCAATCGAGAGGTTAACGGCGACTTTGAGGGGTTTGGAATGGTCTTGGTCGAAGCTCAAGCGTGTGGCAAGCCCGTGTTAGCTGGCGCTTCGGGCGGAACCGCTGAAACGCTTTTGCAAAATGAAACGGGGCTCCTTGTTGATTGCCGTCATCCGGAATTGCTGGCTCAGACCATCATCGCTTTGGCGTTCGATTCAGAACGGCGAAAGTCGATGGGTGCGGCGGCTCGGACTTGGGCGGTGCAATCGTTCGATTGGGAATCCCTCGTGAAACAGGCGCGTCAAATTCTATTTGCGCCCGATAACACGAAAACATCGTGCCCGGCCATCGTTTGAGATCAACGGCAAATCCTACATTCGAGAATGATCCGAGCTTGCGTGAAATTGCTGGCCAATGGAATTGCCTTGACCGCCGTTGCTCCTGCAGTGTTAGTGTTTCTTGGGGCCACGTACTTGATGGGCCGACAAAGCGCCTTTCCTGGTTGGTCGCAGGCGGTGAGCTTAGTTCCAGGATTCACGGGTGTATATTTTCGGCGAGCGTTTTACAAGTTAGTCTTACCGCGTTGCGGCGACGACGCCTGTATCAGTTTTGGCACGGTGTTTTCGCATCCGACCGTTACCATTGGGCACACCACTTATATTGGCGTGTTTTGCGTCATTGGCGATGTGGACTTGGGCGACGATGTGGTGATTGCCTCGCACGTTTCGATCATGAATGGCTCAAACCAACACGGCATTGGTCGACTAGATATTCCTGTGCGGGAACAACCGGGCGACTGGCCGCGCATAACGATCGGAAAGGATACTTGGATCGGCGACCGCGCCGTGATTATGGCAGATGTAGGCGAACACTGTGTAATCGGTGCAGGATCTGTGGTGACTAAGCCGATCCCCAATTACGCGATTGCCGTGGGAACCCCCGCACGTATCGTACGGTTTCGAACTGGTGAGACATCTGACAGTACAACCGTGTCGCCAAATAGTTGTTCGCAAAAGCCAGCCTCCGAAACGATCGCATCACCTTGATCCATAAACGCTCTTAACGAACATCTTTGAATGCGTAATGACCTTCGCGGAATTGCGGCGTCGGATCACCTCAACTTAGTTCGGGGGGCGGCGGCGTTGTGTGTGCTGGTTTATCACGTTCGATATCGCTTCTTTCTCGATTATGGCGACCTGACTTCGCCGAGTTTTTTCGATAAGGCGTTTTACGGCTCCACAGCGTTTGGGCACGACGCCGTTATGGTCTTCTTCGTTTTAAGCGGTTACTTTATCGCGGGTAGTATTATTCGTGACTGGCGAAATCGCCATTGGTCGCCCGCCCACTACGTGATCAGTCGCCTAAGTCGATTATACGTAGTTGTGCTTCCAGCGCTGATTTTGACGTTCGCGTGGGATACGCTGGGTTTAGCTTGCTTCGGCCACAGTGCAGTTTACTCGGGGGCGTCGCAACCGTGGGCGCATGATTTCTTTCCGGTGGCTGGCCGACTAACCTTTCCGTCGTTATTTGGAAACGCGTTATTCCTCCAGACGATTGAGGTGCCGCCCTACGGATCGAATGATCCTTTATGGAGCCTAGCGTTCGAGTTCTGGTATTACCTTTTGTTTCCACTCCTTTTTATTGCACTGTTCGGCGGCAAGTCATTTGGGCTGCGGTTGGGTAGTTTGGCGCTGGCCGTGGTGCTTGTTTATTGGCTAGGATACGGGGTCGCCATCTACTTCCCGATCTGGCTTTTGGGCGCATTAGTCAGTGTAATCCCGCAAACGACTTATCTAACGGCAAAACGCGCTCGGTGGGCTGCGATAATCGGTTTTGTCGTGTTCATGGCGGTCGTTTGCGCCTCACATACAGGTGCATTTCGGGAAACTTTCGGCCTAACGGTTGTGAGAGCGGACTATCTGACGGCTATCGTATTTACGATGCTGCTGTACGTTGTTCTCCACGACTCTACGCCTAATCGGCCTGGATACTACCCGAGTCTCGCGCGCTCCACTGCTGATTTTTCGTTCACGCTTTACGTCGTCCATATGCCGCTACTTGTATTTGTTCGGGCATGGTTAATCGACGGACGTCCTTGGCAACCTAATGTGTTGACATTGACGACGAGCGGCTTAATAACCATCGCAGTCATTGGCTACGCATATCTCATATCTCGATTAACCGAGGTTCATACGGATCGCATTCGGCGCGCCGTGATGAACCGCTTGCCAACGCGAGCGCGACAGGCGGCGGTCGCGTGAAAAGGTTGTCTCCCATATCAATCATGTATTCGATGTCGACTAACGATCTAAACTCGAATGGCGGTCTTGCATAATGTGCGGCATTGCGGGACTGTGGAGTCCAAACAATCGAAGGATGCCCTGTCCGCAACAGTTGCGCGCCATGGCGGGGGCGATTGGGCATCGAGGGCCGGATGCGGAAGGGGTTTGGGTGGATGAGCGCGCGGGGGTGGGGTTGGCGCATCGGCGGTTGTCGATCGTGGATTTGGCGGGGGGCGATCAGCCGCTGTGGAATGAAGATGAGTCGGTGGTCGTGGTGTTCAATGGGGAGATTTACAACTATCCCGCCTTGCGGCGCGAGTTGGAGGCGAAAGGACACGTCTTTCGGACCCACAGCGATACGGAAGTCCTTGTGCATTTGTACGAGGAGGAGGGTCAGGATCTGGTGGGGCGGTTGCGGGGCATGTTCGCCTTCGCCCTATGGGATTGTCGCAATCAAGAATTGCTCTTGGCTCGCGATCGGCTCGGCCTGAAGCCGTTGTACGTTTATCGCGACGACGCCAAGTTGCTGTTTGGTTCGGAGTTGAAAGCGATTTTGGTGTGCCCCGGCATCGATCGAACGCTCGATCTGGAGGCGGTGGAGGATTACTTTTGTTACGGCGTCATTGCGGGCGAACGCTCGATTTTTCGGCGCATTCGCAAGTTACCGCCTGGGCATACGCTGTTGGTCTCCGCCCGCGACTGGGACGCGGCGCCCCGCCGGTATTGGCAATATCGCCCGAGCGTCGATCGAACGCGTTCGGTAAACGACTGGAAAGAGACGATCGCGGCGAAGATTGATGAAACGGTCCAGGTGCATCGACTGGCTGATGTCCCGATTGGAGCCTTTTTGAGCGGGGGCGTTGATTCGAGTGTAATCGTCGCGACGCTGGCCCGTTTGAGCGGCGGCTCCCTCAAAACATTCTCGATTGGGTTTGGCGAAGAGCGGTTTAGCGAACTGCCTTACGCCCGCGAAGTCGCGCGACGTTTCGGCTGTGAACACATTGAAGAGATCGTTACTCCGGAGGCGGCGAAAAGTCTTGATGACTTGGTGCGGTTCTATGATGAACCCTTCGCCGACAGCTCCGCGATCCCGACCATGCATGTTTCGCGACTGGCGAGCCGGCATGTCAAGGTCGTGCTCTCGGGCGATGGCGGCGATGAAGCCTTTGGCGGTTATTCGCGCTATGCTCACGATCTCCACGAGGCGGCATGGCGCAGGCGCATTCCCGGCTGGGCGCGGAAACGGGTCTTAGCGCCACTGGCGCGTCGCTGGCCCAAGTCCGACTGGTTGCCTCGACCGCTGCGAGCCAAGACGCGGCTGACGAACCTCTCACTGCCTCCCGCGGAGGCGTATGCCAATACACTCGCGTGGCGGCGTTCGGCCGATCGACGCCGCTTGCTGGCCAAAGGAGTCGTCGAGCAACTGAATGGCTATCGGCCCGAACAAGTCGTGTGCGAGCATTACCTGCTCGGGAGCCAAGATGACGAGCTCGCCTGCATGATTGCCGCGGATATTGGCGTGCTCCTGCCCGATGACTTTCTCACCAAAGTCGATCGCGCGAGCATGGCGTTCGGACTGGAAGTACGGCCGCCCTTGGTCGACCATGAATTGCTGGAACTTACAGGCCAGATTCCTTCCGAGTTCAAAGTCCGTAACGACGAGACCAAATGGATTTTCAAGGAAATCTATCGTGATCAATTGCCCTCGACGGTGACGACACGGGCGAAGCAAGGCTTCGAAATTCCGGTCGATGCCTGGCTGCGCGGCCCCCTGGCCGACGTTTTTGAATCGACCGTGCTCGACCCCGCCAATCGCGCTTGTGACTTTCTGGACCAGGCCGAGGCGCGACGGCTGTATCAATCTCACCGCCGCGGCAGTGGACGGCACGGCAATTTGCTCTGGTCGCTGTTGATCTTCGCGCGGTGGGCGGACGAATACTTAACTACCTCGACAACGACGGTTGGTGTATGACCTTGGCTGATCCCCTGGCAAACGTCGACGAGCGCACGAATCGAACCGAGACCGCGGCCCCGGCGGCCCGTTCGGTGCTCGTGGATTACGCATCCATCGCGCGTCCGGACCATTGGTTCAAGAACGTCTTTATGCTGTTT
Organism: Planctomycetota bacterium; assembly: GCA_963204915.1. Lineage (GTDB taxonomy): Bacteria > Planctomycetota > Planctomycetia > Pirellulales > Pirellulaceae > JAHWKS01. The sequence goes on from CAUJHS010000050.1 coordinate 38,795, forward strand.
GGCGTCGTGTTGGGTTTGTTCTATCAACCCGCCGCAATGTCGACGCTGAATCCTTGGCTTATTCTGTGGGCTTTGGCGGCGACGTGCCTGGTCGCGTCAAGCAACTATGTCATTAACGAAGTTCTGGACGCCCCGACCGACCTGCATCACCCGGTCAAACGCCATCGTCCCATACCCTCCGGGCGCGTGAAGTTGCCGCTGGCTTACCTGGAATGGCTCGTACTGGGAGCGATTGGCTTGGGGATGGCCTGGCTCGTGAATTTCCCCTTCTTCGTATCCGCGTCCGCCTTGTGGGTCATGGGGCTGGTGTACAACGTGCGCCCCTTGCGGTCCAAAGAAGCGCCGTATCTCGATGTGCTTTCCGAGTCGGTCAATAATCCGCTGCGCTTGGCGCTGGGTTGGTTTACAGTGAGCGCCACGGCGATCCCACCTATGTCGTTGCTGATTTCCTACTGGATGGCCGGCGCATTCTTTATGGCCAGCAAGCGGTTTTCGGAGTATCGGTCAATCGGCGACAAGCAAGCGGCCGCCGCCTATCGCAGCTCGTTCCGCTACTACGACGATAATCGGCTGCTCATCAGTATGTTCTTTTACGCCACCACCGCGGCGTTGTTCCTGGGCGTCTTCATCATTCGTTACCACTTAGAGCTGATTCTCGGTATTCCCCTGATCGCCGGATTTTTCAGCTACTACCTGCGCGTCGCGCTGAAGGAGAACAGCGCGGCTCAAGCGCCGGAGAAACTGTATCGCGAAGCGGGGCTCATGATATACCTGTTCCTTTGTCTGGCGGTCTTCGTGCTGTTGATGTTCGTGCGGATCAATTATCTTTACGATCTCTTCAATGTGGCGCCGTCGGACTTGCCGCCGTTGTGGGAAATCTAGGAACGGGGTTAGGGGAAAGGGGCGTAGAGCGATTGCGATGAATATACTTGTCTCCGGCGGCGCGGGGTATGTCGGCTCGCACGCGGCGCGGTGGCTGGCGCGGGCCGGCCATGACGTTTGGATCTACGACAATTTGTCGCAAGGCCATCGCGGCGCGGCGCCGCCCGATCGATTGATTGTGGCGGAGCTGGAGGACCGCGAAACGCTCGTCCGAACTATGACCGAGAAGCGGATTGACGCGGTGATGCACTTCGCCGCTAACGCTCTCGTAGGTGAGTCGGTCGAGAATCCTTCCAAGTACTACAACAATAACATTGGGGGATCAATCGCTCTGCTCGACGCGATGCGCAGCGCCGGCGTGTGGCGCATCGTTTTCTCCAGCACCACCGCCACCTACGGTGAACCAGAACAGGTGCCCATCACCGAGCAAGAGCCGCAGAAGCCCATCAACCCTTATGGGTTCACGAAGTTAGTCATTGAACGCGCTCTTGAGGATTACGCGCGGGCGTACGGATTCGGGTATGCGGCGTTGCGGTACTTCAACGCGGCCGGCGCCTCGCCCGATGGCGACTTGGGGGAAGACCATACGCCCGAGTCGCACCTGATACCACTCGTGCTTCAAGTCGCGCTAGGACAGCGAGAGGCGATCTCGATTTTTGGCGAAGATTGGCCGACGCCCGACGGAACGTGTATTCGCGATTATGTCCACGTCGACGATTTAGCGGATGCGCATCTCAAGGCGCTCGAACTGCTCCGCCCCGGTGAAGGCCTGAAACTCAATCTGGGAACCGGTCGCGGTTATAGCGTGCGGGAAGTGATCGACGCTTGCCGCCGCGCCAGCGGTCATGCCATCCCGGCCAAATCGGCGCCGCGTCGCCCCGGCGACCCTGCCGAGCTGATCGCCGACTCCTCGTTGGCGAAGCAGGTTCTCGGCTGGACGCCCAAATACACCGACATCGACGCGATTGTGGAAACCGCCTGGCGTTGGCACAAATCGCATCCGCGCGGGTATAACGACGCATGACCGTCGGTGCTGCTATCGCCAACGCCGACGCGGCAAGTGAGCTGGCGGGAGACACGGCAGGAAGACGGTTTCCGCCAGCCCTGATCGTCATCCTCTTGGCCGGGCTGCTCGTGCGCGCCATGCTCGTGTGGTGGTTCTGGAACGAACCGCTGATGATCGCCGACGAAAAGGACTACCACGAGCTGGCGGTCAATCTGGTCGAGACGGGACGCTATGCCTTTGGACCCGGCGAGCTAACCTCGCTTCGCCCGCCGCTGTATCCGGCGCTCGTCGCAGGAATCTACCAGGTTTTCGGCGTCGATAACTACCCGGCGGTGCGCATCGTCCAAGTGGGATTGGCGCTCATCACCGTGGTGCTCGTGTACGCCGTCGGGCGCCGTATGTACGACGAAAAGGTCGCCCTTTGGGCGGCGGCGCTCTGCTGTTTCTACCCTGAACTGCTGGGACATAATGCGTTTGTCCTCACAGAAACGCTGTTCGCGATGTTTCTCTGTCTGGGCTGCTGGATGATGCAGCGGTTTCTCGCCAGCCACCGGGCAGTTTGGATTATCGGGTTGGGGTGCGTTCTGGGGTTGGCCGCCCTCACACGCAGCGTGCTGTGGCTGTTTCCCCCATTCCTATTGTTGTTCCTGTTATACGCGGTGCGCGGAGTCACGTGGCCCCGGCGATTCGCCTATGCGGTGTTGCCGCTGGTCGCATTCGCTCTCACAATCACCCCGTGGTCGATCCGCAATACGCGCTTGCACAAAACCTTCACCACGATCGATGTGATGGGCGGGCGCAACTTCATGATGGGCAACTACGAATACACGCCTATGTTCCGCGCCTGGGATGCAATTTCGATCAGCGGCGAACAAGCCTGGTACAGTGTGCTGGCCGCCGAGGATCCCAACTTCAACCGCCTCACCCAAGGTCAGAAAGACAAGGCGGCCATGCACCGCACGATTCAGTATGTGCTGGACAACCCCGGCCTGACCACGCAGCGCGACTTGGTCAAGTTCCTCAACTTCTGGCAACTGGAGCGGTCGATTGCCGCGGGGCTCTCGCGCGGCTGGTGGGGCGATATACCGACCTGGGCGATTCTCTTAACGACGCTGATCATCTTCGGCAGCTACGCAATCCTACTGCTGAGCGGCGTCATGGCGTTCACCGCGGCGCCGCCCACTGACCGGCGAATGCATTGGTTCATGTTGCTACTCGTCGGCTTCGTATGCGCTATCCATACCGTCGTATTTGGACATTCCCGCTACCACCTTGTCCTCATGCCGCTGATCTTGATTTACGCTGGACGGTTTTTCGCCGACCCGCGCTCGATCTGGAGCCGCCGCGGATCCATCTCGTTTTGGATTGGCGCACTTGTCTGCGGCGTGCTGCTGGGCGGGTGGATTTGGGAAATTGGGTTCATCGAGTTGGAGCGGGTCCGAACGCAGGTCCTTCAATAAACTGTCCTTAACTTAAAGGCGACGCCATGCCGGGCATTTGCGGCGGCATCCATAGCCAACAGCCAAAACGCATTCCGGACCTGCTTCCGGAGATGCTCCGCGCGACACCGCGCCTCGCCGCTTGCCGGGAAGAACTCGCCACCGATGACCGCTTGGGTCTGGCGCTGGGTCGTGTTTCGCTTGGTTTCGTCAACACCGCCCCGCAACCGGCGCAGACCTCGGACGCCCGCTTTTTGGCCGTGATGGACGGTGAACTTTATGATGTTGACGAACTTCGGCATCGGCTGCAGTCGCGCGGAGTGTATTTCGCCGGCGCTAGCCATGCCGAGCTGCTCGCGGTCGGTCTCGCCGCGGAGGGACGTAATTTCTTGCGAAGCCTCCACGGCTCCTTTGCGGCCGCGATTTGGGATTCCCACGAGCGCCGACTCCACCTGATCAACGACCGGTTCGCAACGCGGCCCCTGTATTTCACTCAGAACGACGGCGAATTCCTGTTCGCTTCGTCGATTCAGGCGATCCTCGCACATCCCGACGTGTCGCGCGAGATCAACCCCACGGGCCTGGCGCAGTTTTTCACCTTCGGCCATTACCTACGCGAAGACACCTCCCTGGCCGCCATCCGCGTCTTGCCCGGCGCAGCCTGGATGACGTGGGATGACCGCGCCAAGCGGCTCTCGGTCCAGCGCTACTGGCGCGAAAATGAAACGCTGGCCGACCCGCCTGCGGACCGCGCCGGGTGGCTCGAACAGATCGACGCGGCGCTCCAGCGCGCCGTCGCGCGGCGCGTCGAGAATACGCCCGCCCTGGGTATCGCGCTTTCCGGCGGACTCGACGCCCGCACGGTGCTCGGTTTGATCGACGTAAAGCGCTCGCCGCTGCAAAGTCTTTGCCTGGGCATGAAGGGGAGCCTTGATCATCGCGCCGCGGCTCGCCTAGCCGAGATCGCCGGATGTCCTCACCACAATCATGAGTTGGGCGCGGGATTCCTGGAGAACTTTGAACGTCATCTCGAAGCGATGGTGCGGCTGACGGACGGCCAGTATCTGTCGCAGTGCATCGTGATGCCGACGCTCCCGATTTACCAGCAACTGGGCGTGCACGTGCTGCTGCGCGGTCACGCGGGCGAACTGATGCACATGACCAAGGCGTACAACTATTCGCTCGACCGTGATGCGCTGGCGATCCGCTCGGAAGCGCAGCTGCGCCCGTGGCTGTTCCGCCGCCTGCAGGCGTATATGCTGGACGGCGTCGAGAAACCGGTGTTCGCACCGCAATATCAAAACCACATGGCGGAGCTGGCGCGCCGTTCGATCGATCAAGACGTGGATGACACACAAGGGGCCGGTGAACCGCTCCAGCAAATCTGGCGGTTGTTTATCGCCCAGCGATTACGTCGAGAAACGGTGTTGTCGCTGGTCAAGTTTCGCTCGGTCGTCGAGCCGCGTCTGCCGTTCTTAGACAACGATCTCGTCGACCTTTTGTTTGCGGCGCCCCCTTCGCTCAAGCTCGGCGAAGACATTCAATCGTATATCCTACGCAAACATCGGCCGGAGTTTCTCTCGGTGGTCAACGCCAATACCGGCGCGAAGCTCGGCGCCAGCGAATTGGCGCGTCGCGCCGCCTACCTACGGCTCAGGATTTTGGCGAAACTCGGCGCGCCGGGCTACCAACCGTACGAACGGCTTGGGCTGTGGCTGCGCCGCGAATTGGCGCCGCTGGTCAAGAATGTTCTGTTAAGCGATCAATGCCTGGAGCGCGGCGTGTTCGACGCGGCCGGGGTTCTCGCCGTGGTCGATCAGCACCTCCAGCGCGGGCGTAATCACACGTATTTGCTTCTCGCCATGATGATCTTCGAGCAAGGCCAGCGCTGTTTGTTCGGAGAAATGACGAAGGACTCGGCATCGGGCGGGGCGACCCCTGCGCTCCTCAGCACCGCTCGCGGCGCTTAGCGCATTGCATCCTCAAGTTGCAGATTGAAGTCCGCCACCACTTCGCGTGACGTGTTGAATCCATCGCCCACCGTCGACGACGCCCCAACGCCGCCTCCTGCGGACCATCGTTCCGCGCGACACGCCACGGTTTGTCAGGTACTGCACAGTTTAACGATTGGCGGCGCCGAAGTTTTGGCGGCGAATCTCGCCCGGCGGCTCTCGGATCGATACCGGTTTGTGTTCGCTTGCCTGGACGACTTGGGGCCGCTTGGCGAACAGCTGCGCAGCGAAGGTTTTTTAGTCGAGGTGCTTGGCCGGAAAGAAGGGTTCGATGTGCGGTGTGTGCGGCGGTTGGCGCAGTTCGCTCGCTCTCACCACGTCGATGTGATTCACGCGCATCAGTACACGCCGTTCTTCTACGCTCGGGCGCCCGGCGTCTTCGCGCAACGCCCCCCGGTGTTGTTTAACGAACACGGGCGGTTTCATCCCGACTATCCCCGCCGGAAACGAATGCTGTTTAATCGCCTGGCGCTGCGAAGCGGCGACCGGGTCGCAGCGGTGGGCGAATCCGTGCGACAAGCTCTGATCAATAACGAAGGAATTCCAGCCGAACGGATCGAGGTGATTTACAACGGCGTCAACCTCGACAAATTCACTGCGACCGAGGAGGTTCGCGAATCCGTCCGGCGCGAACTCGGCCTGGCGGCCGGCGACTTTGTCGTGATGCAGGTCGCCCGCCTTGATCCGATCAAGGACCATCTAACGGCCTTGCGGGCCATCGAGCGCGTAGCGAAAACCTGCCCTCAAGCACGCTTGGTGATTGTGGGCGACGGTCCCCAGCGCCAGCTCATTGAAACCGAAATCACGAGGCGTCATCTCACATCCCATGTGCGTATGTTGGGGCAGCGAACCGACGTGCCCCGAATTCTTCCCGCAGCCGATGCCTTCTTGCTCACCAGCGTCAGCGAGGGCATCCCCGTGACCATGATTGAAGCGATGGGCGCGCGGCTGCCGATCGTTTCCACGAACGTCGGCGGCATCGCCGAAGTGGTAATCGAGCAAACCACCGGCCTCCTCGGCGCGGCCGGCGACGACGCCGCGATCGCCGACGCGCTCGTCCAACTTATCCAGCAACCCGAGACCTGCCACCGCCTTGGTCAGGCCGGCTACAACCGCGCCCACCAACAGTTCAGCGAACCACAGATGCATGCCCGTTACGCGCAGCTTTATGATGAGATGCTGCGCCAGGCTGTGAGGCGCTAAACTTCGTCTCGATGAGCACGGCCCACAATCAACTAGGCGAAACTCCGGTACCGGAAAACCGTTGTCGCCAGGATTCCCTGGGCGTTATGCGCGACGAACCACTACGAAGCCGCGAGAAGACGCTCGTTGTCTTCGCCGATGACTGGGGGCGCCATCCGTCCAGTTGTCAGCATTTGATTCGACGATTAACAAGCGACTGGCGCATCCTTTGGGTCAATACCATCGGCACGCGGAGCGTACGCGCCGACGGCTTTACGCTTCGACGCGGCATCGAGAAAATTCGCAGTTGGCGCAACGGTTTACGCCAGGTGGGCGATCAAATGTGGGTGCTTGATCCGCCGATGGTTCCGTCCTCCTCGACGTTGTCGAAAAAGATAAATCGCGTGATTGTCACCACTCGGATCCGCCAAATCCTCCGACGTCTAAAGTGGCGCGATCCAGTGGTCCTGACCACGTTGCCCTACACCGCGTGGCTCTTGGGCGACATTGGCGAACGCGGTTTAGTCTACTATTGTACCGACGATTACAGTCATTGGCCCTCCGCGGATCGGCTCGTACTGCAACAAGCCGAACGCGAGATTCGCCAGCGCGCCGACCTGGTGCTCGCCGTCTCGCATAAACTGGTCGCCGTGCACGCCGAGGCGGCGCGGTGCGAGTACTTCCCGCATGGCGTCGACGTAAAACACTTCATGTCGGTGAACAACGTGACATCGCTTCCGAAGCCGCTCCAAGCGATCCCGGGACCGAGAATGGGGTTTTTCGGCCTGCTTTATGAAAAGATCGACTTTGAGTTATTGTCGCGGTTGGCGGAATCCTTGCCAGGCGCGAGTCTGGTCCTCATTGGCCCCGTCGATTATTGTCCCGAGTCAATCACCAAGCTGCCGAACGTGCACTTGCTGGGCAAACAGTCGTATGACGACTTGCCTTCATGGCTCGCTGGCCTGGATGTGTTGCTGATGCCCTATGTCAACGATGAGATGATTCGGCAGAGTAATCCGCTTAAACTGAGAGAGTGTCTGGCGACCGGCAAGCCAACGGTGTGCATCGACATCCCCGAAGTGCGCCGCCTGGAGCCTCATGTGCACGTCGCGGAAACCCAAGACGACTTTCTCGCCGCAGTTCGCCAGGCGCTCAACGAGGGCAAGAACGCAGCACTAGCGCTGGCGCGGCAGCGCGCCGTCGAAAACGACAGTTGGGATGTTCGCGCCGCAGAACTCAGCGACTACCTGTGCGGGATTACGGCGAAGTAAGACGAAAGACCCCGACAGCGATCCGTGCGAAGAATCTTGCATTTACGAACGATCAGCGGCAAAGGAGGCGGTCCCGAAAAGACCCTGCTCTACACGCCACGTTTTCTGGGCGACGACTACGCGGTGCGGTTGGCGTACATCCGTCCGGCCAACGACCCCGAGTACGATATGCCTGAACGGGCGCGCCAAATGGGCGTCTCGCTGATTGACATTCCTGAGAGGGGCCCCGCCGATCCGAGAACCCTGGTGCGGCTGGCGCGCGAAGTGCGGAGTTTTCGACCCGATGTGCTTCATGCGCATGACTACAAGACGAATATCCTATCGGTCGTACTGGGGCGTTGGTTTCGCATTCCGGTCGTGACCACACTGCATGGATATGGACTTACCAGCGGGCGTTTAGCGCTCTATTACCGCCTGGAAAAATGGGCCTTACGGCGAATGAATCGTATCGTGTCGGTTAGTCCTGACCTTGATCAATACCTGCATGACCTTAAGATTCCGGCTATCCGGCGCACCGTCATTGAGAATGCAATCGATGTTAACACCTATCGGCGAAGGTATACGGTGGACGAGGCGAAAGCGAGGCTTGGATTGCCGCCTCAACGTTTACTCGTCGCAGGGGTCGGTCGCCTTCAACCGGAGAAAAACTTTGGTTCGTTGATCGACGCCGCCGTTCAGCTTTATGGCCAAGGACTTGACTTCGATCTTGCGATCATCGGTGACGGACCGCTACGCGAAGCGCTGCAACGGCAGATTTTGGAACATGGTGTCGAATCAAGAGTTCGCCTGTTGGGACACCGGTCCGACATGATCGAACTGTTCCAAGCCATCGACGTTTTCGTTCTCAGCAGTATTCGAGAAGCGTCGCCAAACGTGCTCTTGGAGGCGATGGCGATGGGAACGCCTGTCGTCTCAACACGCGTCGCCGGAACGCCGCGAATTGTAAGCGATGGGGAAAATGGTTTACTCGTCACGCCGAACGACACGGGTGGACTTGGTACGGCGATCGCCAACTTATTGCGCAATGGTCATTTACGTGCAAAGTTTTCGCAAACGGGCCGAACCACCATTGAGCAGGAGTATAGCTTTGACCGACGCATGAAAAAGATGCGTGCTTTGTACGACCAAATCTTACCCAGCGCTGCATGCGGCTTTGATGCGGGAAACCATACGCCAAAAGTTGTAAATGCGGGATAATCATCTTACCCCTATGACCAACTATGCGGCTTGGCTGGTCGACCTGGATGGTACGTTGTATCGTCAGTCCTGGGTGCGCTTGGCGATGGCGGCGAACCTGTTGCTGGGTGGCCGCGCCGCTATTCCGGTACTCCGGGCGTTTCGCCGTGCGCAGGAGCAGCTGCGTCATGAATGCCAGGAAAATTGCGACGATCTGTTCTCGCTTCAAATTCGATACACCGCGGAGCGACTCGAACTGGAAACCGATCAAGTCCAGCGCTTGGTGCAAGACTGGATGATTCAGCGTCCTGGGCCATGGCTGCGGCGTTTTCGGCGCAGCGGCCTGTTGGCCGAGATACGACGTTTTCGCGACCTGGGCGGGAAAACGGCGCTCGTCAGCGATTATCCGGCGAGCGAAAAACTCCAGGCGCTTGGCGCCGCTGATCTATTTGACGTCGTGGTCGCCAGCGGCGAACCGGGCGGACCTAAACGCTGGAAGCCGGCGCCAGACGGTTACTTAATTGCCGCCGAGCGCCTCGGCGCGACTTCGGCGCAGTGCCTCGTGATTGGCGATCGCGACGACGCCGACGGCGAAGCCGCTCGCCGCGCTGGGATGGCGTTTCGCAGGATTGGCGGAAGGCGTGCGCGGGGATGAGTTGTTCGGTCCTCAATGATGTACCCGATTTCTACGTACCGCAAGGCCCAACGTTTTGTTTCACCCGCCGAGATTGATGCGGCAAACGGCTCAACCCTTGATCGCCGAATCCCAATTGTGTAGGCAAAGGGCGCGACCGCATTATCCTGGCCTCAATTGGGCGCGTGTGGTGGCCGTCCTCCTGGTAACCTCGCAGCATGCGTTGTCAGTCGGCGGGCGAATCGAGTGGACGAGTTTTGGCGAATTCGGCCTAGGTCGCACTGGCGTTGCCCTATTTCTTGCGATCAGCGGGTTAATGGCCGGCACCGATTGGCGCGAACCGTGGCCATGGCTCAAGCGGCGCCTGACGCGCATTTTCCCCGCCTATTGGATCGCCATCGGTTTCGGTTTCCTGCTAAATTGGATGGTCGAATATAAACCTGCGACGCTGTCCCAGTTTGTGTGGCAAATGTTAGGACTGGGCGTGTTTGCGCACCGCGAACATCTGGTCAATGTGGCGTCCTGGTTCGTATCGTTTGTCGTGTTGCTCTATGGGCTTGCCTTCCTTTGTCGGATCTCACAGAAGCCCGTGCTTATGGCAGCTTGTCTCTTGCTCGTGGCCCTTGTGTTGTCACTTCGGTACGACCCAACCATGGCGAGCCATGCGGCGAATTTTTTCACGGCGTTTATGATAGGCGCCGTTGCCATGGAAACGCGCACTCGCGTCCACCTGCTCGCCGGCGCCACATTGGTAGCGGCTGGACTGGGTTTCCTCGTCCCTCAACTGTGGGTTACGGCGGCCGGCCTTGGCTTAACTGCCGCCTCGCTGCTTTTGACCCGCAGCTCAAGTCTTGTCGATTGGCTGGCGCGCTACTCCTATGAGTTCTACCTGGTTCATGGCATCTTCCTCGTTGGCGCTGCAAAATACTTGTCGCTACCCTATGGGACGGGAGTCATTCCGGGTATCCTCGGCGCGCTTGCAGGGGCGGTCGCCTTAAATGCGTTCGTTGCCTACATTCAGGGTTTGGTACGAGGCTGCGAAACTGCTTCGCGGCCGGCTCCGCTCCATAGCCCGTGAGTCGGCGGCGAATCTTTCCGCTCCCTCTTCGCCCTTGCCGCTTATGATCGTTTCGCCGCCGATGCTCGAAGTCCGCGTACACGGGTCGGCTCACTTCTCCCGCTGCCTGGAGGTGTGGCAAGCCGAGTTGGGCGATCGGTTGCTGACGCACCCGGCGCTTCACCCCGCATGGCTGCGCGTATTGCAAGACGGCCTCCGCCATGAACCATACGCCCTCGAAGCGTGGTCGGAGGGAAAACTTACCGGGGTCCTGCCCCTCGCATTTGTGCGCAGTACGCTCTTTGGCCGCTTTCTTTCGGCTCTGCCCTACGTGAACTCAGGCGGCGTGCAGGCGCACGACGCGCGCTCCGGCGCCGCGTTGGTGGATCGCGCCGTCGAACTGGCCGATGCGCTTGACGTTAAGCATCTGGAACTGCGGCATGAAGCGGAGCTGGCGCATCCGGCCCTCACGCACAAGCTGACCAGCAAAGTCCATATGCGGCTAGCGCTGCCAGACACCGAAGACGCCCTGTGGGGTCAGTTTAGGTCGAAGTTGCGCAGCCAAGTCAAGAGCGGGATGAAGCACGATTTTATCGTGTGCTGGGGGCGGAGCGAACTGCTGGCCGATTTCTACGGTGTGTTTAGCCGCAACATGCGCGATCTGGGTACGCCCGTTTATGGCCGCCGGTTGTTTGCCAGTATTTTAGAGCAGTTTCCCGATCAGGCGGAGTTCTGCGTGGTGCGGGCCGGGAAGCAACCTATAGCGGCAGCGCTTCTTACACACGGGCGCGGTGTGACCGAAGTTCCCAGCGCCAGTTGCCTTCACGAATTCCGCTCGACCAACGTCAATATGCTGATGTACTGGCGGCTGCTATGCCGGGCGATCGAACGGCGGCAACACACGTTCGACTTTGGCCGTAGCAGCCGCGACAGCGCGACCTACCGCTTCAAGGAACAATGGGGCGCCGAGCCGCATCCCGCGATTTGGCAGTACTACGTGCGCCGCGGCGACGTGCAAGACATGCGTATCGAAGGCGGCAAATACGATCGCGTGATCCGCCTCTGGCGCCGCCTGCCGCTCTCCGTTACGCGCATCGCGGGTCCTCTCATCGTCCGCGGTATTCCATAAGACGACGGCGAATATACAGCTTTCGGATGCTTTTGCTTCCAGACATACGCCAGCGAGGCGCGGTAACCGGTCGCCCCGGCCAGCAGGCGGTGCAGCACGTCGTTCAGGAAGGCCCACACGTCCTAGTCGTTCCGCATCGTCCTGCTTGCAAGCGTCACCAAGCGGGTGGCGCGCTGACCGAACAAATCGTTACCTTGACAAAAAACTTACGCGGCGTAGCAACGCTCGAAGCGCGGGCTGCGCTATGTTTATGCACCAGCTCTCGGCTCCCTCGCCCTACGGTCTGGTTGCACGCTTCGTTTTGACGGTCGCCGCAGTTCGTCTCTCTCGTCCCCTTGTCGCTTGACGCCAGCCCGCGCCTCGGCGTTGCCGGCCGTCAACGGCAATGCCGTCATTTCATTTGCTTCGAACGCCGGCGCTCCCACGCCGCGGCAGGCATCCCGATCAACATCAGCCAAATTATTGATAATGGTTCTGGTACCGTGGACACACGGAAGTAGTCAAAGTCTGCGTCTGACGCCACATTGAAGTTTCCATCCCACGCCTGTCGGACCGTGTTGAGTCCAATGTAAGACCAGGGGGTGGCGTTAAATTCCGACCCTCCCCAGGTCCAGTTGACGCCATCGGAACTAAACCAGCCCGAATAGATTTGTCCTTGTTTCGTGACGCGAAAATAGGTTTCGTCGGAGGAGAAGGGGAAAAGTCCCCCCACTGAACGAATCACATCGCCGCCTGCCATCTGAAACGCACGTTGCGACACTCGCCAGAAGTCAAAGGGATTCGTTGACACGAGCGTCGTCGTCGCTAACAAAATTCCTACGTCTTGGAAATCGTTGGTCGGGTTAAAGAGGATCCGGGTTTCGACCGTCCAATCTAAATTGGGATCGACCGGTTGTAACAAACGCGGCGCATTCCAGTTGGAGCCGACAAATAGATCAGATCCGCCGTTCTTTGGCGACGCGGAGATATTGAGAAAGCCGCCGCCGGCAAGAGTAATCGTAGAGTCTGGATTGGGGTTGACGATGATCCAACCGGGGTCCAATGTCGGCCCGGCGAACTCATCGGAAAAAAGGACTGCGGCGTGGGCGGGAGTCACGGTCTCAACCACCATGGCCACGGTGAAAATAAGACGCCACATCACTCACCTCCTAATCAGTTTATAGAAGATGTTATCAACCTCATTATGCTAATTTGAGCACTGGGATAATCCAGAAATGACGTGCGAGGTTACTACTAATGCAGCGGCGCAACTCTTGGTCCCGATAATTGGCGATCTTTGATGTATCCGCGCCTGGCTTTGCCAAGAAGGATCCTGACCAATTTCGGAGTTTGGCAATGCCGTATCAACGAGAATGAAACGAGTTTTATATAAATGCCGAGATTGATGGAAGCGTTACTCAGCTACGAGCCATGGTGTGAAAGCTGCGTGACGCCGCCGTTCCGATACGAACCCTTTCGTGAAGAGTCCAAGCGAAGATCTTGGCGATTGGGCATGCGAACCGTTGCACGGATGAACCATTAAGCGCGGCGTTTTGCCTTGGCGATGCAACGACCGGAGCAGCGCGAGCCAATATCGCCTTTCGAATTCCACGCGGTTACAAATCATTACCATATCCATGGCGACCCGGCTCGCCTCAAACCGCACGACTCGCTCCGCAGGATTTCGCGGTCTACAAGAGACTGCCTATCGCACTGTGCGGCCTCGAGTGATCTCTTCACCGAACGGGATGGACGTCGTTGTGCGATTCAAAGAGTTCCTCGCTACCTCTGAACATGTCAAGTGTCGGACGTTGGTTTTCGCTTTAAGTGGCTAGCATCCAGGTGTCCGGTGAAGCGGACTTCGGCTCTGCGGGGACGCAAGCCAACGAGGAATATTCGGATCGACGGTGCGCCGAAGCGCACGGGCCCCTGAGCGGCTGGTCTGCTTGGGGGCCGCTTTCTTTTCCGCTCCTTCGGACACCGGAGCTATGCCTTAAAAATCGTGGGGCCTGGGGCGGAGCCCCAGCTTGAGCTTTCGATCGCCGACGTCGAACGGCTGATAGGTAAATGAAGGTTTAATGGGGCCGCCCCGCCGGGCGGCCCGCCTCATGAACGTTGGCTTTGAGAATCCACGTTCTATCCCGCGGATGCTATCGGGCGAGATCGACGTCGGAATAAAGCTCCGCTACGAAGTCCTTCAGCTTCCGGTCCTTGAGCATCCGCTGCTCGCCCGCGGCCAGTCCCTCCTGGGCCGATGGACGCAAGCTCGCCGTCAGCTTGCGGACCTTCGTCGTCCTGCCGCAAGGAGCACGCTTCAAGGCCGTGAACTTCTCCGCCATCAGCGCCGGCTTGGCGTAGCGATACGGCTCGTTGTGCCTGAGCATCAGGCAAGCGATCGTGACCAGCTTGCGCGCCGTCGCTACGATCGCCACTTGGCGCTTCTCGCGCTTCGCCAGACGGCGGAAGCAAGCGCCCAGCGGGCCAGGATGTCGCGCCACGTGCTGACAGGATTCGGTCAGCAGCCAATGAGCCTGGCTGTTGCCGGCTTTGATGATGCGGCCGCGGTAGCCGTGATGGCCCGACTGCCGCGTGATCGGCGCCAGTCCCAGAGAGGACGCGGCAAGGTCACCGTCACGAAAGCGGTGAACATCGCCCAGCGCTGCGAGCAGGCCGATCGCTACGACGTGGCTTACGCCAGGAAGCGTCATCGGCAGACGCACGCGCGGCTCGGCGCTAGCGATGCCGATCAGTTGCTCATCGAGCGAGGCGAGTTCCTTCTCGACAGCCGCCAACCGCCGCACCCCGCTGTGGAGAAGCAACCGTGTCGTAGGCGGTAGCTCCAATGGCGCTAGCCAGGCCATTCTCGTCTTGGTCCACAGCACCTTGCACGGCGGGCGAATCAGCAGACGCGCCACGAGGCGCTGAATGCGATTCTTGCGCCGTGTTCGCTGGGTCATCAGCCCAGTTCGGTGGGTGATCAAGACGCGGAGCCTTTGGGTCTGCTCGTCCGCCTGCTATACCCGAGGCAAGTAATCGCAGCAGCTGCGCCAGCACCTCGGTGTCCAATTTGTCGGTCTTGATCTTGGTCTCGGCGATGGCTTTCGTCTTAAGCGGATTGCTGACGACTACCTCCGCCACGAAGGAACGGAGAATTTCGACCACGGGCCAAGTATTGCTCGTGGCCTCCAAGGCGACGCGTTCCGACTTCTTCAGGCGCTGGCGGGCGAAACGCTTCAGCGCTGCCCGGTCGCAGTCCGCACGACCTCGAAACAAGACCTTGCCCTTTCCATCAAGGACGCAAGCCTCAAGGAAGTGTTTGTGAACATCGAGTCCGGCCTAACGAGCCCTAGCGCGGTCCTCCACATAACAGGTGTGGACAAGTGGAACTCGCCGAGCGAGTCAGGGCCGAACGGCAACGACCTCCTCGAGCTTAAAGCCCGGTAGGTTCTGCTTTTCGTTGGACCCTTTCTCACGGACAAAGGCGATGATGTGATGCACGACGTCCCAATTGCCCGGCCGCGCTTCCGACGCCTGCACCTACATGTCGCTCTCGAAGTTGGCGGGCGTCACAAAGTACTGGTAGACGACCGCCCCCTCGGCCTGCACGGTGAATTCTTCGGGCATGCTCAGCACCAGACGCGGCTCCCCAATCATCCAGCCCTCGGCGTACGTGCGCGGCTCGGGCAGGTCTTTCGGATCGCCCAACGGCTTAGCAGGTAAATTCCCGGTAATGACAGGCGTTCAATCTCGCACGGCTTGCCATGCGCGGCTGTATCGCCGCGGGGGTGTAATGACAGCAGAACGTCGCTCGATTATCCTACCGGCATGAGCGAGGTCACCGTGATTCTGTCGCGTTTGGATCGGGGAGATGCGGACGCGGCGCGGGAGTTGATTCCGCTGGTCTATGCAGAGCTGCGGCAAATTGCCGCTTGCCAAATGGCGCAGGAGCGGCCGGACCATAGTTTGCAGCCGACGGCCCTGGTTCACGAAGCGTATTTGCGGCTGATCGGGGCGGAGGGCCTGCCCTCCTTCGCCAACCGGCGGCATTTCTTTGGGGCCGCAGCGGAAGCGATGCGGCGAATTCTCATCGATCATGCGCGAGGCAAGCAGCGGGAAAAGCGGGGCGGAACATGGCAACGCGTGGAACTGCCCGAGGTATGCGCCCCCGCTGCCGATGAAGACCTGCTGGCGGTGGCCCAAGCCCTCCCGCGGCTGGCGGCCGACGATCCGGTTGCAGCCGAAGTGGTCGATCTCAAATGCTTTGCCGGCCTGGGTCGCGAATCTATAGCGGATTTGTTGGGGATCAGCGTCCACGAGGTGCGTCAGAAGTGGGCCTACGCCCGAGCCTGGTTACGGGTAGCGGTTGAGGAGAGATCCTGAAATTTTGCGCGCCGGAATCGGCGGCCATGGCGCATGGATGGATGAGGTGTTGGAGTCGCGGCTTTAGCCGGTGTTCGTGCCGGTTCAAGCCGGAATTCCAACGAAAATGCACCCAGGCGCGGAAGAACCGATAACGTGGAGATGGCCGATGTCTCAACCGGACCCCCGAATCCAGCCGTTGTTTCTGGCCGCCTTAGAGCTTCCGCCGCAGCGGCGGGGCGAGTTCCTGGACAGCCAGTGCGGGCAGGACGCCGAGCTACGCCGTCGTCTCGACCAACTTCTGGAAGCGCACTTGGCCAGCGGCTTTCTTCAGGCGTCGGACACGGGGGGACCGACGCTGGCCCCGTCTCGCGTGCAACGCGGCGTCACGCTGGCTGGGCGATACCGGCTGCTGGAGTTAATCGGCGAGGGGGGCATGGGCGCCGTGTGGTTGGCGGAGCAATCTCAACCCGTGCGGCGCAAGGTCGCGATCAAGCTGATCAAGCCGGGCATGGATTCGCGTCAGGTTTTGGCCCGCTTCGAAGCCGAGCGGCAAGCGCTGGCGCTGATGGACCATCCCAGCATCGCCAAAATCTACGACGGCGGCGTGACCGAGGAAGGCCGCCCCTTCTTTGCCATGGAGTATGTCAAAGGCATCCCGATTACGGAGTATTGCGACCGGGCCAAACTCCCGATCAGCGAGCGGCTTAAGCTGTTTCTGCCGGTCTGCCAGGCGGTGCAGCACGCCCACCAGAAGGGAGTCATTCATCGCGACCTGAAGCCGTCGAACATTTTGGTCTGCTTGTACGACGGTCAGCCGGCGCCGAAGGTGATCGATTTTGGCCTGGCCAAGGCCGTGAGCCAGCCGCTGACCGAGATGACGCTGTTTACCGCCCACGGGGTGATGGTGGGGACGCCGCTGTACATGAGCCCCGAGCAAGCGGAGTTCAATAATCTCGACGTCGATACGCGTTCCGATGTCTATTCGTTGGGCGTGATCCTCTATGAGCTGCTCACTGGCGCCACGCCGCTGGAAAAGCAGCAACTCAAACAAGCGGCGTTCGCCGAAGTGCTGCGATTGATCAAGGAAGAGGAGCCGCCGCGGCCCAGCACGCGGCTGAGCGCAAGCGCGAGCCTACCGGCGCTTGCCGCGCAGCGGGGTCTGGCGCCCGCGCAGCTCAGCCGGCTCGTGCGCGGCGACCTCGATTGGATCGTGATGAAGTCGCTGGAGAAGGAACGCGGCCGACGTTATGAAACCGCCAGCGGCCTGGCGCGCGACGTCGAGCGGTATCTTCAAGACGAGCCGGTCGAAGCCTGCCCGCCCACGCTCGGTTATCGGCTGCGCAAGTCGATCCGCAAGAACCAGCGGCTGCTGGCCACGGGCGCCGCGATCGGAACGATTTGCCTGGTCGCCCTGCTGGGCGTGGCCGCGAGCGTCGGTTGGGCCCTTCGCGACCAGCAAGCGCGGAGGAGTGTCGTGGAGCGCAGGGTTGAGCAGGCCCTGGACGACGCCGCCGCGGCCGTCAAGCGAGGAAGCCTGGACGCCGCCAACGAAGCGGTGAATCACGCGCAAGGCGTGTTGGCCACGGCGACGGCGAGCCCCGAATTGGAGGCCCACGTTCGTCAATGGAAGACCGACCTGGAACTGGTGCGAAACCTTGACGCCGTGCAATTGGAAAAGGCCCGCCGCGTAACCGATCAAGGCTTTGATCGCCCCCGCGTGTCGGCCCAATACGCGAGAGCTTTTCACGACGCCGGCTACGATCCGCTTCGGGACGACTTCAGCCGCCTAACCGGCTCGCCGATTCAAGCCCAGGCGGCCGCGGCGCTCGACGATTGGGCCGAGCTCGCCGACGGCGCCGCGGCGGTCAAGCTCCGGGAGGCAGCCGCGAAACTCGATCCGCACGATTATTCCAGTTCGCTGCGCAGGGCGCTGGCGAAAGACGACCAGGCGGAATTGAGATCGCTGCTTGCCAAGGACCCGGTGCACGAACTTCCGCCGGTCACCATCGTGCGGGCCGTGCAGCGGTTGCGGGACGCCGACCGCCACACCATCGCGATTGCCGTCCTGGAGAAAGCGCACGAGCGGCATCCCCAGGACTTCTGGATCGCGCGCGAGCTCGGCCAGGCGTTGTTCGCCAAGGATCGCCCGGCCCGCGCTGTGGGTTATTTGCGCGGCGCCCTGGAAATTTTCTCGGACAGTCCCGCGACCCGCAACCTGCTGGGATGCACCTACATCGCGACCTCGCAGCTTGAAGATGCGGAGCGCGAATTTCGCGCCGCCGTTCAATTGCAACCCGACTACGCCGCGGCGCAGCACAATCTCGCGTTCGTGCTGTTGCGGCGGCAACGCTACGACGACGCCGCGGCCGCCATGCAGCGCACGCTTCAAGCCGCTCCGGACGATACGGCTTCGTATCTCGTTCAATCGTCGCTGGCGGCGGCCGCCGGCAACACGGACGAGGCCTTGGAGGCCGCTCGCCAGGCCTTGCGATTGTCGCCGGAGGATTGGTTGGTCAACGCCAACTACCTGGCGTTGGTACCGGCGGCCAAGCTCGAAGACGATTGCCGCCGAGCCATTGCGGTCGAACCCAAAGACGCTCGGCATTTTCGGCTGCTCGGCGACGCTCTTTCGCTGCGTAAACAACCGAAGGAGGCTCAGGAGGCGTATGAAACCGCGATTCGCCTGCGTCAGGATGATTTCCTGGCCGAAACGAACCTCGCACTGCTGTTGCTTTCCAACCAACGATTCGACGAAGCGGAAGTCCACGCCAACAAAGCGATCGAATTGAACGCCGATTGCACCATGGCGCGGCTGTGCCTGGCGATGGCCCAGTACGGCAAGAGCCAGTTGCCGCAGTGCCGGCGGACGCTGGACGCCGCAATCGAGCGCGACCCCTATTTCACCTTCAGCCACCTCCTGCTCGGCATGCTGCTGCGGGGACAAGGCAACCTGGAGACCACGCTGCTCGCCAACCGCAAAGCGATGCTCTATCAGGTCCAGGGAGCGCAATTTGGAGTGGGCGTATTGCGCGGCGACAAGTGGCTCTCCTTGCCGCTCAGCGACGACTTGATGACGTGGGCCTCGGCCGAGAAGAAATTTCGAAAGACGCCCTCGCCGGAGCAGGACGCCGCCAGCGCCGAACGCACGGCCCGAGCGGAATTGCAGCGCGCCCCCGACAGTCCGCAGGCGCTGGTCAACCTGGCGCGGGCATTAGTAAGGCAGAATAAGCCGGTCGAAGCCGAGGCCCTGGCCCGGCAGGCGCTGGAGTTGGACCAAGGCAATGCGGCCGCCCACGTGGTGATCGGCATGGCGTTCTTCGCCCGCCAGGACTACTCGAGCGCCGAGACCTGGTTGAAGCGGGCGATCGAAGCGGACGGCGGCAACGCCGAGGCGTACGCTTTATTTGCGATCATTGCCGAGGCGCAGGGACGGCCGGCCGAGGCCGACGCGGCCTTTCGCCAGGCCGTTCAACGGGATCCCGTAAAGGCGGATTATCCCTGGTGGCTGGCCAAGCTGCAAATGAAGCGAGGAGAGTTTGACTCCGCGGAGGCCAGCCTGCAAGAGGCGGTCCGTCGCGACGGGAATAATGCATTGCTGCTGTTTGACCATGCAACCGTCCTGCGGCAGCTCGGCCGCGCCAGCGAGGCCGATCGAACGCTCGAGGCAGCGAAACGGCTGAATCCCGGTTTTGTCTCCCAGCTGCCGCAGCTCGGAGGCGCCAGCGCCGTCCAAGGCATGTTTTGGCAGGCCGAGCAAGCTTTCAAGCAGGCCATCGCCTGGAATATCGACGTTAACACCTCCCAGATGAACCTGGTGCTGCTGCAGCTGCTTGCCGAAGATCGCCAGGGCTACGTCAGCACCTGCCGCGCGATGCTCGAGCAATCCGGCGAGACGGCCAATCCCGTGGAGGCCCGCCAGACGGCGCATGCGTGCCTTCTGCAGCCGGACATCATCGGCGACTTACAACAGCATCAGAAACTGCTGCAGACCGCCAAGCGCGGCGTGCAAACGATGCTCACCAACCGCGAGCGCGCCTTGTGGACGTATCGGACCGGCGATTACGCCGCCACGCTCGCGCTCTGTCGCCAGAATCTGGCCGTCGAACGCGATCGCGACACCTGGGGCTATTATGAAATCCACCATCGCCTGATCGAAGCGATGTCGCTGGCGCAGCTTGGCCGCGGCGCCGAAGCGGAATTCTCCTACTGCGCCGCCTGCCGGCTGGCCGATGCGAAAGCTCCGCAACGGGAACACTATCCCGGCGGGACGTGGGTCGATTGGGCGATCTTCGAAGTCACTCGCCGCGAAGCCGAAAAGACGCTGGGCTTACCAGCCAACCCCGCCTGGCGCGAGGTCGCCAAGCGCGCCGTCGTTCACCTGTCGCGCGGCGAGCACGAGCAAGCCGCCTCGGCATTCGCCGAAACCTGCGCCGCGCCCGGCTCCGACAGCACCGCCTGGATGCACGCCGCGGCCGCACGCCTGATCGTCGACGACCAGGCCGGTTATCGCGAGCTGTGCCAAAAAATGCTCGCGAGATTTTCCGCCAGCGACGATCACTACGAGTTGGAGCGGCTTTCGAAGGTGTGTGCGATTCTGCCCGACGCCGTCGAACCGGCGGATTTTCCCATCGATCAGCTGACCGCGGCGATCGACGATCCCAAGACATCCGCCGGTTCGCGTCTTTGGCTGCGGCTGGCCCGAGCGCTGGCCGCCTACCGGCAAGGCGACCATCGCATGGCGATTGCCGACACCGAGTGGATTCGTTCCGCGGACGGCAAACCGCCGCGCGCTGCCCTCGGCATGGCCTTGGCCGTCGGCGCTCTGGCCCACCATAGCTTGGGAGAAGACGATCTCGCCGCACAACGTTTGACGGCAGCCAACGAGCTGCTCGATTCCATTCTGCGGCGCGAGGGCGGCAAAACCGACTATGCCCGGCTGGTCGCCAAGGAAACCGACTGGCTGGATCTGACGTTTGCGGACGTGGTTCGTCAGCAGGCGGCGACTGTCGCCATGTCAAATGCCACGAACGCTAAGTGATTCAACCGTCGGCAACCGCGCCGTCTGGCAGCGTGGCGCCCCGGCGCTTGGAAGGTTGCGGTTTGCCCGATTCCCGCCGGAGCAGGCTTTTCGGCAACCTCCGTTCCCAGGTCCGGCCCCGGCGGCAGGCCGATTTAGCCGTTGCCGTCGAGCTCGTAGGGCATGCGCGTCGCGCCAGCGCATTGAAGCCGGCGTTCTGTGTAAAGAACTTGTGAATCACGAATGTGATTCTAAGCTGGTTCAATTCCCATTCGCCGGCGAATGTGCTCCTCCAGCACGGCGCGGTATTCTTCGATTTCCACATCGCGCTCGCAGCAGACCAGCATCAACGAACCATCGGAGCGGAAGTTGCCGTCCCAGGCGATCACACGCTCATCGCTCCACGTGGGATCATACTGGCGCAGTCGCGCCTCGCTGAAGCGGGAAAAATACGCCCGTAAGTTGATGTCGGTCTCGTCGGGGCGGCCGTCGAGCGGTCGTTCCAGGTCGGCTTCGTTCATCATGGGTCTCCTGTGGCGGGCATCGCTTGGATCAATAGTCGCAAACGCGGCTGTGCATTCGCAGCCGCTGGGAAGGCGAAATTCCGTCGCGTAGCTTGGCATTGCCGGTTTGCGGAACGTGGCATGTAGAGCAGATCGCGGCGTCGTTTAGGTCTTGGTGCTTGGCGGTGCTTTGGCCGTGTACGTCGTGGCAGTTTAAGCAGGTTGTCTCCGAATGGCCCAGCACGGCCACATCCCGCGCATTGAGATAGATGTGCTGGTCGATGGCCGGCGCGGCGGCAAACGCCGCGTCGGAGAAATCGACTTCGAAGTCGCGAAAGAGGTTGTCTCCGGCGACGAACGTATTTGGATAGGGCTTCCGCGTGCTTTTCGATTTGCCGCCGCGCAGGTGGCACTGGCCGCAAATCGAGATCACCTTCCGAGCCTCGGTGGTCTTTGAAGAAAGCAGCACGCGGCTGACGTCCTTGGTGTGCTCCAGCGGCACATCGCCGTGGCAGGTGAAACAGTCGAGTGAGATGGCTGCAAAAGCCTGCGATTTGTTTTCGACGGCGGTCGCGTGGCAACCAGCGCAGCGGTCGGCGAACGCGCTGGTTTGCCAGGCGGGTGAATCGTCATTCTTGAGCTGACCTTCGCGGCGGGAGAACGCCGCCGAGAGCAGGTCCAATTTGCCGTACTCCTTCGACTTTTTGAGAAACCGGGTCACGCGCTCGGCCCCCAGCATGAACTGCGTCTCGTCTGCGAAGGAGTCTCCGCCTGGCAGTTCGCGCAGCGCGGCGAGCGAAACATCATCCGGCGCCGCCTGACGGATGGTCAGTTGGTGTCGGTTCTGGCCCCAGGCAGGACCGACGTCGCGATGACAGAACAAGCATTCGTCCCCTGTCACATATGGCGGAAAGGGTTGGCCCACGTGATCGGCGCCCCAGGCGGCGGGGTCTGGGCGTGCCGGCCGCGCTTTCTCTTGGCCCATCGTCGCTACGGCGACCGCCCCCATCGCGGCAAGGACCAGCAACGCTGCGCGGGCCAGAACGTGAGCAATTCGATTCATCGGGAAACGGACCAGTTAAGTTGTGCGATCCGGAATGAGACGGATTCCAAGATACCCGCGCTAGCGGCCGCATCACCCTGAGCGGGTTATTATGGCAAGACTACTCGTGCTTACATCTTTCGAGAAAATCGTCAATTGGCTGATAACCGAAGATTGCCGCGATCGTGCGCACATCCACTTCCGCAACGTCGCAAGACCAAAGTCGCTCAAGCTCGTATTCAAGATAATCTTGGAATGATCCTGCAATTACGCGATATTGGTGCGACCGCCACTCGATGGAATGTTCAATGAAGATGTTTTCAGGCGGAGGCGCATAGCAGATGAAAAAATCGGAGTTCGATTCGCGCCGCGGAACAAGTGATTGCGAAAATGGGAAATCGTCTGGATTTTTGGCCAACAGTCGATAAAACTCACGGGGGCGCTCAAAGTAAAGAGCGAGATCGGCGCCATATTTGTTGTGTTGCCCAAGAACGATCTCTGCAAACACCTCGGGGAAGCCCAGCTCCCGCAGGCGTTTGGCCGTCTCCGTAGGCGAGACACGCTGGTTCATTTGCGCTAACTCAGGTGGGCCCAACTCACGCATCGGCTCGGACCCACCCCTGGGCGGCGTTGTCGCGCTGACCGCCGCGGTTCAGGTAGGCGGTCTTGAGCCGGGTCAGCGCGTCGGACGGCAGGGCTTTCAATTCCTTCGTCACGTCAATTCCGTAAATCTTCGCCGCGTTCAGACCGAAGACCTTTGCCTTGTCCTCCTTGGTCAGCTTCTCGTAGCCGAATTGCTCGCACAGCTCGTCGCTGATTTGGAATCGCTTCATGGCGTCGATCACCCACTGCGGCGAGCCCCACCACAGACAATCGGTTCCCCAAATGACGTGATCGGCGCCGTAGTGCTTCACGTTCTTGCCGATCAAGTGCTGGCACATCTGCGGGTGAGCGATCGCCAACATGCCGAACGAGGAGCCGATCTCGGGATAGACGTTGCTCATCTGGGGATTGCGCTCTTTGATCTTCATTAATTCCGCGTGCCAGGCGAAGTCGCCCGTGGTCGGATCGAAGAAGCCATCGGCCTGGAACTGCGGCTCGCCCGGTCCGTGTTTGAGGGCCGAGTGGTAGACGATGAAGGTCAAATCGGGATGGTCCTGGGCGGCCTTCTCGATATCGCCAGGATGGGCGAAATGCCCCAACGTGCGCGACTGCGACGCGAATCCCTTATGAACGCTGAAGGTCTTCAGGCCCAGCTCTTTCGACTTTTCATAAAACGGGTACGTTATCTTCTCGTCGTCCAGGCGGAAACCGTCGCCCGACCGGCCCGGATCGGTGTGGCAGTACCACTTCCAACTGTCGATGCCGTACTTGGTGAATTCCCGCTCCATCTGCTCGAAGAGTTGCGGGAAGTCGGGGGCGTTGGCGCCCGTGTCCCAATAATGGTTGGGCGCACAGTTTCCCTGACACAAGGCTCGTGTTCCTCCCGCCAGTTCGTTCAGCTCTTTCTTTCGCTGCGACATCAGCCAGCTGGGCAAAATACCGCCGCGACGGTCGCGCCCCTCCAGCACCTTGCCCGCCAGATCTTTGTTGATCTCGCGCCCGGGCACGCCGGAGATCACCGCCAGGCTGGTCTCGCTGTCGAAGAAAATCTCTTTGACGTAATTGGCGAAGCTGTATGCATCGGGGTTGTCCTTCAGGTCGAATCCCATATTGCGGACGAACTCGGCGCTGCGGAACCCGATCGCCACGCCGTCGGTAAAGTGCGTCTGCACGTCGAAGATGAAGTATTCCCCCTTGGGAAACTTTTCCTTGGTCGCTTCCGGCTCGAGCGTCTCGGCGGCGTCCACGTCCCAGTTCGGTCCGTAGACCAGGTTGGACGCCAGGAAGGCGGTGGCCAGGCCCATCGACGTCCGCATGAAGTCGCGCCGCGCCATGCCGAGCTTTTTGGCTTTCTCGTCGGCAAGCTCACCGATGAGTTGCTCCCACTGCCGCTGCTGCGGGCTTTGCGGGCGCGGCAGAAACTCCTCATTCGAGACCGCCTGCGTGGGGACCGGCGAATCGACGCCGCTTTGACGATCGCGTTGCCATTTGGGGATCCACATCGCAAGCCTCCTGACGGGAAGAAGTCGTGAACTTCGGCAGTGTAGTCTACTGCGGAAACGGATTGGACGGCAGCAGCTCTCCGTCTTATCGACGCGTGCTTTACGGCGGCCAGATCGGTTCCAGATGCAGCGCGACCAGTTCCAGGTTCTCGCGAACATCATGATTCGCGACCGCTGCGACTTCGCGGCGGAGGTCGGCCGCCAGGGGGCGCCAAAGTCCTTGCTGAATTCCAACGGCAAGCGGGGGTGGGTTGGTGGGGTCGGAGGGGAACTCACGGCACTCGATCGCCTCTTCCGTTAGGATCCAATTTGCGACTTTCTCCAGTGTTTGGTCCGGAATCTTTCTTTCGTGCAACCGCAAGGCTGCGATCAGTAGGCCGACCGCGTAAAGCGTGCGGTCGAGCAAAACCTCCTCCTGCGAAAACCGCCAAGTCAAAAAGCAACCTATGGCCCAGTTGACGTCGTTTCATAACCCTATTGCGCTGGTCAGGCACTGGGCCAACGTTGCTTCGCCAGCGTCATTGTAGTAGTCGCTGCTTGGTCTGGCCCTGGCGCACAGCAGAATAGCGCAAGCGAAGATCCGTTTTAAGTGGCCGGGCCGTCCCGTAAGACCTGGCGCAAAGGGTGGACGTTCGGGGCGATCTGGATCGCATCAGCGAGTCAACGCAAGCTCCTCGTGCAGTTGCCACTCCAGCGGATCAGGAATTATTCCGCTGGCGCGGATTTGACGTAAGACGGGCAGCAACTCATCAGCCCGATACCTATAGTCGGCATTCGCAATGTCCGTCAGAATTACGTCATCGCTGTGACGACGCGTCCAGTCGAGCAACAAATCAGCGGACGGTGAAAAGACGTCGAACAACTCCGGCGGAATGGTCACGGTTGCTTCAATTCAGAATTGACGACCAGCGGAGCTAGGCGGGCAAGTCGGCGTTGTGATAGATCTCCTGCACGTCGCCACAATCGTTCAGCATGCTGAGGAACTTTTCGACGAGGGCTAAGTCTTCCGGACTCAGGGTCTTGGTGCTCTGCGGGAGGAAGGTGATCTCTTAGACTTCCACCTCGGTATCGGGAAACGCCTGCAGTAACGCCGTTTTGGCTTTGTAAAACTCCTCGGGGGGCGAAAAGATTGTCAGGCGGCCCGCGTCGCATTCGAGCTCGACGACATTGACGTCGGTGGCCAGCATCGCTTCCAGCACTCGCTCTTCGCTGTCTCCCTGGAAGGGCAGCACCGCCAAATGGTCGAACCGCATGGCCACGGAGCCGGTGGCGCCCAGCTTGGGGCCGGTTTTCGTGAAACAATTGCGGACCTCGGAAATCGTGCGTTGGTTGTTGTCCGTCAGGCAATCGATGATGACCATGGTGCCACCCTACGCCGGTAACCCTTTTCGTGTTTCGGTGCGGATTTGCTTGGCGCGGGTTCGTTGGGCCAGAGTTGCAGGGTGGATTTGCGGCGCGCCCGGCGGCTTCTCTTGCTTTTTGCGAGGATACTCGCGACTTGTCTTGTTTTTTCTCGGATAGGCGTCCATCAGTGCATCCTGCAGGAGTCGGCACAGCGTCTTCCCGTGTTCGCTAGGATGCAGATAGTCTCGGAGAATGCGTCGGAAGGCGCGGAGCATCTTGGCCACGCTCAGACGCTTGGGGGCGATCCCAGCTCGCAGCAGTTCGGCTTGCGCGTACAAACCCATGCCCCATAGTCCCAAGAGCGACCATTCCATTTCCACGCGGGCGTTCTCGGCGCTGGCGCTGCGCAGCTTGCGCCGCTGGAACGTCGGCTTGAGGTGACGATAGAACAACTCAGTGTGCCAGTCATAGTACCTCCTAAGGTGACACTTGTCATAAGGTTGGCGCAGGTTCCTTCTCGACAGCCGCCAACTGTCGCACCTCGCTGTGGAGAAGCAACCGTTCCGTAGGCGGTAGCTCCAATGGCGCTAGCCAGGCCATTCTCGTCTTGGTCCACGGCACCTTGCATGGCGGGCGAATCAGCAGACGCGCCACGAGGCGCTGAATGCGATTCTTGCGCCGTGCTCGCTGGGTCATCAGCCCGGTTCGGTGGGTGACCAAGGCGCGGAGCCTTTGGGTCTGCTCGTCCGGCTGCCATATCCTCTGCCACAGACAGACGCCTAAGACGGCAATTCGGAGTCGACGAGCTGGAACTGGAGCGTTTCAGCTACAGAACCACTTCGATGTTCTACCTTGCAAACACTGCGGTGACCGTCGAGTCGCGAGTATCTCTACGTCAACACCATAGGCGCCATCCCTCGATAGCCGCATACTGCAGCGAGAACTTTTACAAAGGCTCGTGGACGGTACTAACACAGGTTACAGGAAAGCGTGGGCTAGAATGGAGCGACATAGCAGACGATCGTGTGTCTGCGCCGGGTGGCGGAGCCATAAGTCAAAATCAAGTTGATGCTATTTGTGCTAAGGTCATGCGACTACAAAGTCGCGACTTCAAAGGGTCCTTGGGGATTGTCACGCGCTTTCGGCAACAAGCCAATCGTATACGTAATTTAGTGCATGAGTCACTTCCAAATGACTTCATCGTGAACTCGCACCTACCTGACGCCTGAGCAGTTTGAGTAGCCCGATCGTTGAAGTCGGACTTGGCGCCGCGGCGTCGCAGGTGAGCGATGTGTGGAGTCGGCCGCGGCTTCGCCGAGACCGTCCAGGCGCCGGTCGATATCGCTTCGCGGACCGATTGAGACGTTTTTTCGCAACACAAAATGGGCAAGCGAACCTGACCCCAGCACGAGGCAGCGCTGCTGCGTCCGCGCGAGACCTGGGAGGGGTCTCGCGGGCCGCTTATTCCCTCCCACCACGGAAACCCTAGGAGTTCGACTGTCCGGCAAATCGGCAACACTTCACCATGACTCCACGACTCCATCGTTGCGGACGCACGCTGCGAGAAAGGAGCGGGCAAATGTTGACGCCTCAGTCATCGACTGGTCTTGCGGCGTCTTCGCGCAGGCGCATCGGGATGTTCATGCTCTCATGCCGCACGCTGATCACGCCAAGGACGTCCGGCGCAAGCATTCGGAAGAAGATAAAGTGTCGCTGGTACCGAATGAAGTAAACGCCGGGGAGTACTTCGTCCATTACCGGTCGCCATCGATGACGAGAGTTTGAGGCCTCGTCAATTGCATCAACAAGCCCACGAACGTAACTGTCTGCCTGAGATTCTCCCCACGTACGCTCGGTGTCGTCCCAGATTTCACGGAGGCGGCTTTTGGCGGCGCGCAGAAACTTAACTTCCACGCGCTGGCCTCCGCGATCTGGCCTCGCCAATCAGGCTGTCAATATCAAGCGTTTCGAACTCCGACTCCGACGCTTCCAAACCAGCCTTTAGTTCGTGTCGCAACCAAAGCCATTTGCGTTGTTCCTCGCGTTCGTAGTCGTGTCTCACGAGGTCACGAATGTATTCGCTCGCCGAGGCATAGACCCCCGTATCACCCGTTCGTTCCTGGATAAACCGTTGAAGTTCACCCGAAAACCTGACATTGACGCCTTCTGCCATGAGAAAATCCTCCACTGAAATGGTATTCTCTGTCCCACAGACTGTCAAGATTGTGGGACAGCAGCTTGCGACTGAAGCCTTGCCTAAGAGATGCCAGTAGTTCTTCACAAACGAAAAAATCCATGCATTCGATGCCTGTATCACGGAGAGCACTCGCGTATTTCCCGGTTGGCGCCGCAATTGGATTCTCCGCAGCGAGTACTGAGGATGGACACCGCTCATCGTACTACAAAGACGGTGAGATACCTGTCAATATCCTCGGGCAGGCTGAGGGAAAACCTATCACAACTAGGCACGGGGATTTCAAGCCGTCGCGGTCGATTATGAGGGACGCTCTGGTCTTCCTTCGGCGAAGGAAGAATGACCCGGGTGTCAACGAGTGGAACACAGCCATGTGCATCATCAACGCGGATGGCGCCGGATTGCATCAGCTCTCCAACACGACGTACACCGACTTCAATTCGACGTGGACGCGAGATGGCAAGAACACGCCGGTGTGGAAAATCTAAACTGCGGCATGAACATGGACGTGGTGTGGAAATTTAGGAAGTTAAAGGCGAACTGTTTCGTGATCATCGGTTTGACCGGCGGCCCCAATTGGCGTTGTGAGCGACGAGAAAAACTGGCCGTCGGATCGTCGTGCTTGGGAATGATCGGCCCAGGCGCCTACCGTGGAAAGCCTTCCTTTCGGCGGAGCCTGCGTAACCTTCCGTCCTGACAATCAACAACTCGTGGTCAGTACGGGGAGTCGCCTCGAAGTGCGCGAAGTCGGCACATGGAAGGAGCTGCCGGCGCTAAAATAGAAGGTCGCCGGATTCGCGGCGGTCGCCTCCAGCGCCGAGATGCGTCTGTTGGCCATCGTGCGACGTGACCATGTCCTGCCCTGTGACGCGAACACGGGCCAAACCCTCGCCAAGCTCCCGCCGCGCTGCGCGAAACGCCGCCACCCCAAAAAGACGCGACGGGGATTCTAAGTTACGCGAAAGAGGAATGCCACTCGTCGTCGACCCGCCCCTAAACAGCCGGTCT
>CAUJHS010000051.1 GCA_963204915.1 Planctomycetota bacterium
ACTGGCCGGCATGGACAACCAGCTCTTCGTCTCGCGCTACCAGCTCGAACTGCCGAGCAGGGAAGCCTTGCAACGCTTCCTCGAACAGCAGCTGAAAGACGCCTGACCCCATGCTCGACACCGAACCGCCCCGAAGCCGACCAGGCCGGCGTTGTCGCCGGACTGGGTTCGCTGGACGACGGGAATGCGGCAATGGCGGAATTGATGGTGGAGCGCGGGCGGGGATAGTTGCGGCGCTTGCGGGAAAAGTCAGTCGCTGGGATACGGCGGTATGCAGGGGGCGAACAAGCGCTGACGATGTTGCAGACAACTTCCGTTTTCGGCCAACAAGAGCCATTCGGCTATCGCCAAAATTACCGAAATGAACGACAGCATTGCCCCAAGCAGCTGACTTTCGAGGGCTGGATCTGATGCTGGGAGTAACATGATAAAAATTATCATCGTTTCTGAATAAAGGCTCGTCTAGTGAGTCTCCGTGACAATACGATAACCGCATTGACTCATCTTCGCGGAGAGCAAACAATGGTGGCAGACAGCAGTGCAGGTCTTGGCGCAGTTCTCTTACTGATTGGCGGACTCCTTTATTTTTGGCAAAGGAAGCGCGTATTTGACCGGACAAACCAATATGGGGTTGAGCAGTTTTCTGGTTTCTGGGGAAAACTAGTAGCGAAGGCCAAGGACAAACTGATTTTCGGTATCGCGATCACCTTGTTGTTCGGAGGACTGTTGACCGTTGCGTTTGCCTATGAGGCAACATGGGGTTGGATAGTTCTCTTACCAGTGTATTTATTCATGCTGTTCTTGGTCATTGGCGTATGAGCAGCCTCCCAGAGTTGAACACCACAGGCGGGAGGAGACGATATGGCATCTTGTCCGTCACTTGGCTGTTTCTCGCGTTAATCGCATCACATTTGTTTGTCACGCAGCCACTGGGATTCGCGGTTCTAAGCGTCTTCGTATTTGCAGTGCCAGTCGCCCTATCCGGTGGCTACAGCAGTGCTGTCAATCAGATTCGAGCACTTTCGTACTACAAGGAGGGCGGTCGGGCGCATAGATTCCTCTCGCAACGATGGCTTCGAACGCTGATATGGGTGATGACAGCGCTCGCGACAACATTTCTGATGCTTCTTCAGTTCGCGACATACACGGCAATCGAGTGGGTAGCTTTGGCGATTGCAATCCCTTTGTATTGGGTGTGCCACACGAAGTTCTACAGGTTCTTGGCAAGTGAACTGAAAAAGCCCTTTGTGACCACAAGTCTTACGATCACATGGGCGAGGTGGCTTTGCCCCCTGTTCATGCTCTGCATATATGGATTCTTGGTTTGGATTCTTGGTGGAATAGCAACCTATGACTCGCTAAGTGCGGCGTTAGTAGCAAAGCGCGCTGGACTGCCAGACCAGGCTGGTAGTCAAATTGTGCAGATCGCATTGCGAATATCAACATTCGCAGACGGCTTCAAGTCTTATGCGATAGGCCACTTCTCAAGTTTCGGAAGGCATTTGCCCCTTGTGATAACGGCGCTGGGAACCTATCTTGTCTTATTCAACGCTTGCACAACACTGTCCTGCTTTTCGATCCCCTCACATGAAATGCGGCGGGTCATTGGTCCGCTATCCGATGAGGATGTTCCGCCTCCGATCCCAAGGATCCGGGCATTCATCACTTCAGCAGTTGTGACTTTCGTGGCCCTTTTCATATACATCCCAATCATTGCGGGGATCGAAGCGTGGGTGAAGGGGCACCCGGCAGTATTGGAGACAATCGGAGCCCTCGAAAAGCAGGTTGAGAAGATTGACGGCGCCATCTACTCGCCGGGAACTATTGCCAAGATCGAGTTAGCGAAAGCGGTCGCGCTCGGAAAGATGAACGTATCCCGCGCAACGATGGAAGGCCAGGTTGATCGTGCATTTGACAGGATGGAGCATAACGTCGACGGCTACCTCGATTGGTATTACAGCCTGACGGCTGAGTACATGCGTTTGGGGAAGCTTTTGACTGGCGAGATTGAAAGTTACATGGAGCAAAAGCTCTCGGAGCACCTTCAAAATGGTGACGCCTCCAAAATGCTGACTGACGGTTTGTCCACGGCGGCGTCCACCTACAAGGCTGTTATGGACGAATACAGACTGTCGGTCGAAGAAATTCTGAAAGCCAATCGACTCGGTGACGAGATTAAGGAAACAGTTACGGTGAGAGTTACGTCGATGAAAGAGATTTACTCGGTGCCCGTTCATTTGGACTCTGTAACGCTGACCGCCCGAGCCTCCGGAGGTGCTGTCGGAGCAAGTATCGGTGCCGGAATCGGTGCTGCTGTTACAGCGAAAGTCGTTAGTAAGGGAATGTTCAAGGCCGCCGCAAAGGCTGTCGCAAAAATCGCAGCATCAAAAGTTGCCGGAACTGGAGGTGGTGCCGTAATTGGTGCCGCAATTGGATCAGTGGTTCCTGGGGCTGGGACAGTAGTAGGGGGTGTGGTCGGCGGGGTGATTGGCGGCGTGCTTATTGATGCGACGTTACTAAAACTTGAAGAGAGTATTAACCGCGAGGAATTCAAGCGGGAAATTGTTACCGCAATTCGCGAGGCGAAAGCGGAGTTCAAAGCCAAGTTGTTCGCTCATCCTTAGCATTTCGAGATTTGCTTTCCAGCGGCAACGCCACCTCACATAGCCGACTTTCATTACGTGGCAGGCTGAACGGCCTTTATGGGTCGTTACCAGCCTTACCCCTCCTTATTACCGCGTTCGCGGGAATGCCGAAGACACCCCGCCGCACGACGCACCATAGTGCACCTTGCCTTCACAGACACGCCCGGCATAATGTCGCTTTCCCTCCAGCGACCCCGACATGATCCACACCCCACCCGGCGCCTGGCCCGAGCCCGGCCCTGAATACCTCGCCAGCGCGCGCTTCATCGATTCCGGCACCGAGTCCATCCGCCGCTTTGCCGCCGAGACCGTCGCCGGCGCGACATCCGACATCGAGAAGGCCGTCAGGCTTTTCTACAAGGTACGCGACGGCTGGCGCTACGACCCGTTCACCATGAGCCTCGACCCGGAGCCCTATGTCGCCAGCAACGTGCTGCAGGCGAAGGCGGCCTACTGCCTGCCGAAGGCGATCCTGCTCGCGGCGGCGGCGCGCGCCGTGGGCATCCACGCCGCCATCGGGCTTTCCGACGTGGAGAACCACCTCACCACGGAAAAGCTCAAGGCGATGATGGGCGGCAAGACGCTGTTCATGCACCACGGCTACGCGGTGCTCCATCTCGATGGCAAATGGGTGAAGGCGGCGCCGGCCTTCAACATCGAGATGTGCGAGAAGTTCCACGTGCACCCGACCGAATTCGACGGCACGGACAACGCCATCTTCCAGGAATACGACATGAAGAACCGCCGCCACATGGAATATATGCGCGACCACGGCTGCTGGTCGGATTTTCCGTTCGAGAAGGTGATGGCGGATTTCCGCGCGTTTTATCCGGCGGAGGCCTACAAGAGTTTCGATCCGGGCGAGCTGTTCGAGGACGGAGTAAGGATTCCATGAGCGCAGGCAAGCTGTTTTCCCCTTTCAAGCTGGGCGCGCTGGCGCTGCCCAACCGCATCGCCATGGCGCCGATGACGCGCTGCCGCGCCGCCAACCCGGCCATCGCGCCGACGCCGATGATGGTCGAGTACTACGGCCTGCGCGCCGACGCCGGCCTGATCGTCTCCGAGGGCGTGCCGGTCTCGCCGCAGGCGCGCGGCTACGCCTTCACGCCGGGCCTCTACTCCACCGCGCAGGTGGCCGGCTGGCAGGCCGTCACGCAGGAAGTGCACCAGCAGGGCGGGCGCATCTTCGCCCAGCTCTGGCACTGCGGCCGCATCAGCCACGGCAGCCTGCGCGAGGACAACGCGCCGCCGGTGGGGCCGAGCACCCTAGCCGCCAACGGCAGGTCGATGGCGCTCGACCGTGCCTCCGGTCAGCACGCTTTCGTGACCTGCGAAACGCCGCGTGC
>CAUJHS010000052.1 GCA_963204915.1 Planctomycetota bacterium
GCGGTCGTCGCTGGGATCGGGACCAGGCGGAAGGCATGATGGCCTTGGCCGCCCTGCAAGACAGCGGCCTGTGGTCCACCTACTGGTCAACCCTCGATCCCGAAAGGAATTAAGCCCGCCATAGAATCCTGCCACACACGAATGTCGTTGTGCATTGACGTTGTTGTGCTGGTCGAGGCGATTTTCCGATCGCATTACGCAGGAAAGTTACTTCTCAGGCGGCGTCGATCGGGAGGAAAGCGCAAGCCGCTGTTATAGCACGGGTGCACTCGCTCCACGCTTAGACTTATAGCCGTTGCTGGTCCTCTCAACGGAGCCGTTTGCCGTCGCCAAGGCAACGTACTCCGCCGTCTCACTTGTTTACGAAAAGTGATGTCTGCGGGGGTGTGAACGCGAGCCCATGTCCCGTGATGCGAGCCCATGTCCCGTGATGTTCGACCGGTGATTCGCGTCGAATGTCTTGTTCTAAGTGGCGATATTCGCTCCAAGGTAGGTGGAACATCATTTACAATGAGCGCGGGTCGCCTCGTTGAGATCGCCGGGTGCGTGATAAGTACGGCGATCCTGGCGCGTCGGCGTCCTCTCCAGGGTAGCAGGAAAACCGATGTTTTCGATCGTTCAATCCCCACGACGTGGTCGATTCAGTCGGCGCGAGCTGTTGCGCGCTGGCGGTTTGAGTTTGATGGGGTTAAGCGCGTTCGAGTTAGATCGACTCCGCAAGGTCAGTGCTGCCGAAAACGCGGTGCTCGCACAACGGCACGAGAATGCATGCATTTTTGTGTTTCTTTTTGGCGGCCCGAGCCATATCGATCTGTGGGATATGAAGCCCGACGCTCCGCCCGAAGTGCGGGGCGAGTTTTCGCCAATCGCGACCGCCGTTCCCGGCATTCACGTTTGCGAGCATCTGCCCAGGTTGGCCGGACAGATGGACAAGCTCGCGCTGCTGCGGTCGATGCATCACCATATGCCGGTTCATGGGCCGGCGTGCAGCGAGATGTACACAGGGCGGGAATACTTCGGCCCGCCGACGACGGACGAAGCTCGTCCCGAAGATTGGCCAAGTGTCGCTTCGCTCCTTGCTCGGTATGGTGAAACTGAGGGGCAGTTGCCTCCTTCGGTAATGTTGCCGCTTTATTCGCACTTTATCGGCCAATCGCGACGCATCGCTGGGCAGACAGGCGGCCGCATGGGAGAGCGGTTCGCCCCGCTGTTGATCGAATGCGACCCCAGTCCGGCCGACTTTGCGTATCCCGGATTCGACGCTCTACCGGGGGTAGGGCGGCAACGACTGGATCAGCGGCGGCGTCTGCTGGACGAATTCGAGTCGCTCCATGGCATGGCGCCACGCGAATTCGGTCCGACCGCGGAGAACTATCTTGGACACCGCGATATGGCGTACTCGATGTTGAGTCAAACGGGTTTTCGGCAGGCGCTCAATCTGCAATTGACGCCGCCAGCGATCCGTGAGCGCTATGGGTATACGAAGTTTGGACAGAGCTTATTGATGGCCCGGCGTCTGGTTGAAGCGGGAGTCTCGTTGGTGACGGTCAACTTCGATCACGAGAGTAAGCACGATAAACGCTCGCCCATGTGGGACACCCATCACGATAACTGCGCAAAGCTAAGGGAAACGCTGTGCCCCGTGTTTGATCAAGCGTTTGCCGCCTTGCTGGAAGATCTGCACCAAACCGGACTATTGGAGACAACGTTGGTTGTGGCGACCGGCGAATTTGGCCGCACGCCGCGCATCGGTCAGTTTTCACAGAACGCGATGACGTTGCAATCGGGCCGCGACCATTGGCCGCATGCGTTTACCGTGTTGCTTTCTGGCGGCGGCGTGCGCGGCGGCCAGGTTTACGGCTCGACAACGCGCGATGGCGGACACGTAAAAGACCAACCTGTCACTCCTGCCGATTTGAGCGCCACGATTTTGCATTATCTGGGAATCGACTTCACGCAGCGCTATACTGACGAATTTCAAAATATCCCCCAGCGATTGAGCGAAGGCCGGCCGATCCGAGGTCTAGGTTGACGTCAGCGTGGGATTTCGCAAGGTCTAACCCGTCGCAGAAATCGGATCAACCCGAATAAAGCGGTTTTCAACATTTCCTTCGTCCCAGGTAGCACCGTGTCTATGACGTTACCGCAATTTCAAAAGGCGTCGTCCGTAATCATGTTATCCCGCCGATCGCTATTCCAGGGGTGTGCAGGAGCCGTGTTGGCGTCGGCCGCTGCGACGCTTTCAGCGCAAGAGAAGTCAACCACGTTAACGGAGCGGCCGCGCCCGTGGCTCAAAATTCGCGGCGTGTATGGCGGCTACACAAATGAGATACTCCAACGGGGAGAGACGCCTGCCGACTACGGCGTCAACGCCATCTGGGTTGGGTCCGGAAGTTTGAACGCCGCCGAGATCGACCGATATCACGGTCTGGGGCTACAAGTGTTCGCGGAATTCAACTCCATGCACTTAGCGTCTTACTTGAAGAACCATCCGGAAGCCGCGCCGATTGGGCCCGACGGCCAGCCTTCGCCGCCGCCGCATGGTTGGCAGGGTGTCAGTCCGTTTCACGCGGGCTATCGCCGCGATCGTATGGAGGAGTTTCGTCGTATCCTGAAAACCTTTGACATCGACGGAGTCTGGCTTGACTATCACCATGCCCACGCCAGTTGGGAGCGGGACGAACCAAGCTTGCCGGACACCGATTTTTCGCCCGTCGCCCTGCAGCAGTTTTCGAAAGACACGGGCATTGAACTGCCGGACGATGCGCCTGCCGCGGCGGCCGTACTGCTGGGCGAGCACCGCGACGTATGGACGAACTTCCGCTGTAACGTCTTTACCGACTGGGTGCGAGAATACCGCGAAATTCTGAACGACGTGCGCCCTCGTGCGCTTTTGGGCACGTTTCACTGCCCTTGGTCCCCCGATGACTATAATGGCGCTATTCGTCACAAACTTGCGATTGATCTTCCCGCACAAGCGCCTTACCTGGATGTGTTCAGCATCATGCCTTACCACGCTCGGTTTGGACACGCGTCCAATCCCGCATGGATAGCGCGCCAAGTCCGCGCGTTGGGCGAGCAACTGAAGATTCAAGGGAAGCCCAGTGAGGCAAAGCAGATTTGGCCAATCGTCCAAGTTTCCGATTGGGGTGAACGCGTGCCTGTGGAGCAAGTTGAGGAGGTGTTGGCCTATGGTTCACAGCAGCCCGCGACGGGAATTATGGTTTTTCACTGGAGCGGCGTTTCGAAAGAATGGGAAAAGGTTGAAGCTCTGAAGCGGGCCTATACCTCATTCCGTCCCACCTAACGATCTCGGTGTACTGCGTCAGTTTTCCGACGGTCATTGACATCGTCTTGAGAAGGTTTCGAGGCGCGCGGGACGACCTCCCGCTGTTTGCCAACGAGCTTCCACAACGCGTGACGTACTCCAACGGTCGTCAAGCACTTATCGCGTGTTTAACACGCGCAAATCGATGTGAGGCGAGCAAAGGCCGGTGACGCACACGCTCATGTCGCCTGGCCCCGAGCGTATTTCGTGAAGTTCTCATTTTTACACGACCCAAACTATGACCTTACGTGTCCGTCGTTTCGGCGTATCGCCGTCGGAGCTTGTCTACCGACGTTCGAGCATTCAACAAATCGTGATCTATTCGCTTTGGGTAGCGCTCGCGGTGTTGGGGTGCACAACGCCAAGTGCAGCGCAGACACTGGAAGCGGAATTGCAGCAAATTCCGGCCACGGAACTGGCGGAGCTTGCCCAGAGCGAGGGAGACGCCCTTCGCGGGGCAATCGTGTTCTTTCAGCAGCACATGGCTTGTTCGAAATGCCACTCCGTGGGTCAAGAGCGCTCGTCCGCGCTGGGTCCCGACCTGGCGGCGCTCGGTAGTGAAGTTTCGGACGAAACCATTATCGAGTCCGTGCTTGAACCGTCGAAGGTGATACGCAAGGGGTTCGAATCCGTCACGGTCGTCACGAAAGACGGAAAGTCGCTGACCGGGATCTTCGTCGAACACACGGACGTCCAATTAGTGATCCGCGATGTCGCCTGCGATGGCCAGCCGATTGCAATTCAAAATGATAACATCGAAAACGTACAGGCGAGCGCGCTCTCGATTATGCCTCAAGGGCAAGTGAACCAGCTTTCCAGTCGTCAGCAGTTTCTCGATTTGATTCGCTATCTCGTAGAAATTCGCAACGGCGGCGCGTCTCGGGCGCGCGAGTTACAGCCATCCCCGCTGCTGTTGGCCGTCACGATTCCTGAATACGAACAACGCCTGGATCATGCGGGTTTCATCGGCGATTGGGATTCCGAGTCGTACAATCGCGGCGAGGCGATCTACCAGCGGGTTTGTGCGAACTGCCATGGTACGAAAGACCGGCCAGGCTCACTGCCAACTTCGCTGCGCTTTGCCGAGGGAAAGTTCAAGAGCGGCAGCGATCCCTGGACAATGTATCAAACGCTCACGCGCGGGTTCGGGTTGATGGCGCCGCAAACGTGGATGGCGCCATCGCAAAAGTACGATGTGATTCATTACATACGCGAGGCCTATCTTCGGCCGCATAATCCCTCGCAGTATGTGTCGATTGACACCGACTATCTTGCCCGGTTGCCAAAGGGCGACACGCGCGGCCCCGAACCAAGCCAAATCGAGCCATGGAGCGCGATGGATTATGGTCCCAGTCTGACTCACACCTACGAAGCGCCTGGCCTTGCTCATAACCTGGCGTACAAAGGCGTCGCCATCCGACTCGACCCAGGTACGGGCGGGGTTTCTCGCGGTCGGCATTGGGTCGTCTTTGACACGGATACGCTCCGCATCGCTGCGGCGTGGAGCGCCGGAGGCCAAGAGGAGAACTTCATCGATTGGCGCGGCATTCAATTCAACGGCGAACATCAGGTCCACCCACGGCTTGTTGGCTCGATTACGTACGCCAACTCGACGGGGCCGGGCTGGGCGAATCCAATCACCGGTTCATTTCGCGATGATCAACGCGTGCTTGGGCGCGACAATCGCCGATATGGTCCTTTGCCTGGCGATTGGGCGAAGTTTCGCGGACTGTACCATCACGGTCAACAGGTAATCCTGGCGTACACCGTCGGCGCCACCGAAGTGCTCGAAATGCCGCAGGTGCTGACTCTCGATCCGCCTTCCCGCGAACCCATATTTCTGAGGACGTTCAACTTCGGACCGCGCAACCGCGACCTGGTGCTGCAAATTGCCGAACATGCGACGGCCGACTCACGAACGTTTGCCGTCGACGGCGCGAATGGCTCCGTCGTCACATTTCAACCGGCAGGCCAGGGCGAATCGAACCAGCATTCTTCAGAGACGAGGATCAATTTCGATGGCGGTACTTACCTGGAGGTTCCCAACAACGATGACTTTGACCTGACGAAGAAGGATTTCACGATCACCGTTCGGCTCAAGACGACAAAGGGCGGAACGATCTTCGCTTTGGCGCCTCCAGGACCCAAGTGGACGCCTGACGGACAAACGCTTTTCGTACGCGACGGCCGGCTCGGTTTTGATGTTGGCTGGGTGGGCGCCGTTGTTGGAAAGACGAAAGTCAACGACGGACAATGGCATACCATCGCCGCCGCATGGCGCAGGTCAAGCCGAAGCGTGCAATTGTTTGTCGACGGAAGACTTGATGCGGAAGGCGAACTCGCCGCCAAAGCAAGCCTGCCTGGCGGAGTCGTCAGAATTGGTTTCACCTCTCCCGATTTTCCCAGGCCCCAATCGTACTTTCAAGGTGAACTTTCCGAGATCCGATTCTACCAACGATACGCCCCCGAGGTTTTGAACGAACGGGGCGCGTTGCAAGTGGTCGGCGACTCACTCATCGCTCATTGGGCGGTCGACAAGGCGACGGGCAATCGTGTGGTTGATGTAACCGATCACAAACATCACGCCGTCGTCCGTCATCGCGATGAGGCCCCAGACGCTGCCTCGCTTCCGCTCGTTGCCGGAGTTTCGCCTGCCAGAACGCCGGTCAACTGGTCAACTGAGGACGGAAAGCTACGACTGCACATTCCTGCGGGCAAGGAATCACTCAAGTTCACAATTTGGACCGCGAACCTGCCGCCGACCGATTCCGATCATGCCAAAGAGCGCCGCGCTGTCGTTACGAACCCTACACTACCCAATCCCGCTTTGGATCTTGCCTCGCTCACGCAAGGCGGTCCTTCGCGTTGGCCAGAGAAGTTAGAAACGCGGGTCGCGCTTGGATCGGGCGACGGTCCCTTCGTCGCGGAAATTCTGACGGCGCCCGAGTCGAATCCATGGCTTGCGCAGACGCGCTTTACCGGCCTCGATTTCTTTCGAGATGGCCGGATTGCGGTATGTTCGTGGGATGGCGATGTGTGGCTGGTCGAGGGCCCGCCCGCGAACACCGTTTTGCGCTGGCAGCGTATCGCCTCGGGTTTGTTTCAGCCGCTGGGTCTTAAGATCATCGATGAAAAGATTCACGTATTGTGCCGCGATCAACTTGCCGTGCTGCACGATCTCAACGGCGACGGTGAGACCGACTTTTATAAGTGCCTCAACAACGACCATCAGGTCACGGAGCACTTTCACGAGTTCGCCATGGGGCTGCAAACCGACGCTGCCGGTAACTTTTATTACGCCAAATCAGGACGGCACGCCTTGCCCGCGGTCGTGCCGCATCATGGCACACTCCTGCGCGTAAGCCAGGATGGTTCGCGCACCGACATTCTCGCAACGGGATTCCGTGCGGCGAACGGAGTTTGTATCAATCCTGACGGCTCATTCGTCGTCACCGATCAAGAAGGTTTCTGGAATCCAAAAAATCGCATTAATTGGATTACGCTCGATCCTTCCGGTGCGCCCAAGTTCTATGGGAACATGTTCGGATATACCGACGTAACCGATTCCTCAGATTCGGCCATGGAGCCGCCCTTGTGTTGGATTACCAACGACTTTGATCGCTCGCCAGCCGAACTCTTGTGGGTCGAAAGCGATCGCTGGGGTCCGTTGAAAGGCTCGCTGCTCAA
Organism: Planctomycetota bacterium; assembly: GCA_963204915.1. Lineage (GTDB taxonomy): Bacteria > Planctomycetota > Planctomycetia > Pirellulales > Pirellulaceae > JAHWKS01. The sequence goes on from CAUJHS010000052.1 coordinate 7,016, forward strand.
TCTGTCATACGGCTACGGCAAAGTGTTCTTGACGCTGCATGAAGAGGTGGGCGGCTTCATGCAAGGAGGCATGATCGAGTTGCCGCTGCCGCCCTTCCCTACCGGCGTCATGCGAGGCCGCTTTCATCCTGGCGACGGTCAACTTTACTTGTGTGGGATGTTCGCATGGGCCGGGAGCGCCGTGCATCCCGGCGGCCTCTACCGCCTGCGGTCGACGGGCAAACCGATGCACCTGCCGGTCGCGTTGCATGCCACAAAGTCGGGACTCAAGTTAACCTTTACCGAGCCGCTCGATTCAAACACCATCAAGCCAGAAAACGTGCAGGTGAAAACATGGACGCTCAGGCGGACCGCGAATTATGGATCAAATCATTACGATGAGAAACGGCTCGCGATTCGTGCTACGTCACTATCGTCCGACGGCAGGACCCTGACGCTCGATTCTCCGGACTTGCAACCTACCTGGTGTATGGAGATTAAATACGCACTGCGCTCCTTAAGTGGAAGTCCCGTTGTAGGCGTGATTCATAACACGATTCACCAATTGGCCGATTGACCATGCCTAACGCGAGACGTGACAAGGAGGATCGGAGTACAATGGCGTCAAGTATCCTCCTTGGCTCGGGTCGTCATATGGCGCTTCATCGGGAACATCGATCGGAAAGCTCGTCGCTGACTCTTGCGGTAAAAGCGTTTCGTGCTTTCCTGATGCTCATGGCATGGTCTGTGGTGGTTTCGGCGGAATCGGCCGAGTCGCTGCACGAACAGCTCAACCCGCTCCTCAAGGGGCATTGCTTCGCATGTCACGGCGCCGACGTTCAAGAGGCCGGACTCCGTCTCGATACACTCACAGCGAGTTTGGACGATCTGGCAAGCACGCGCAGTTGGGAAACGGTGTTTGACAAGCTCTCCTCAGGCAAGATGCCGCCGCCCACGGAGGCGCGGCCGCCTGACGCGCTGCTGCAATCGTCGATCGCGCGGTTACGTTCGCAGTTACACCAGGCCTCGCTCGCGCGGCAACAGCGCGAAGGTCGTGTCCTGGTGCGCAGGCTGAATAATGTCGAGTATGAAAACACCTTGCACGATCTCCTTGGCGTTAACACCCCCTTAAGAGAGTTGCTACCCGAGGACGGGACGACAGCGGGTTTTGATAACGTTAGCGTAGGGCTCGATCTCTCTGCGACACACTTCCTTCGGTATCAAGAGGCCGCGGCCCGCGCCGTGAGCGCCGTGATCCCATTGCATCCGCCAATCCCTTTTACCGACACGCGTACCGGCCTGGACATGACGAAGAAAGGCCCTAATTTCCGCGAGGGTTTGGGGCGCAACTCCAAGCTCCAAGGAGAGACGCTGATCTTCTACAGCAAGTTGCCGCGCTACGGCCTGTGCGCGACCGCAGCGGCGCCAAGCGCCGGGCGCTATCGAATTCAGATGAAGGCCTGCGCCGTCGGAGCCGAGGGCAAACCAATCTCGGTCGGTCTGATGACCGTCATGCAAAGCGGTCGCGAAGATCCCGTGTTGCAAGAGGTGCGCGATATTCCGCACGGCGAACCTCAGGTTTTTGAGTTTGAGTGCGATCTTGTCAGCCGCCAGGCGTTCGTCGTGAATCTCCTCACGACTTGGGACATTCGCCGTTTCAAAAAGCCGATCGAGGAGTACACTGGCCCGGGCTTGTTGGTCGAGTGGATGAAGATCGACGGACCCATCGATCCATTCCCGCCCCCACGCTATGCGACGTTGTTTGACGGCGTGCCGCTCAAGGCGCGATCGGTGGTCAAGGCGGAGGCGACGGGCAGGCGCATCCCTGTGATTAACAACAATCGGTCGGTGCAACAATGGGAGGCTGATCCGCTCGTTCCCGCATCGGAGAATCCGCGGGAGGACGCGGAACGCCTGATTCGTTCGTTTCTTCCCCGTGCATTCCGGCGTCCCGTCGCGGAGGAGGAGCAGCAACACTTCGTCAACGCGACTCTAGCCAAACTGGAAGACGGTTTCAGCTTTTACGACGCCATGCAGTATGGTTACCAGCTGATTCTTTCTTCGCCTGACTTCCTGTTTTTGCTGAATTCTTCCCCAAGTTCACAACTTGACGATTACGCGCTTGCGTCGCGCTTGTCCTATTTCCTTTGGTCCACGGCGCCGGATGATGAGCTGTTGACGCTCGCCGGCCGAGGCGAACTTCATCGACCGGAGGTGCTGCACGCCCAGGTCGAACGCATGCTTGATTCGCCGCTCTCACAGCGCTTCGTCAAAAACTTTACCGGCCAGTGGCTTGACCTGCGAAGGATCGACTTCACGATTCCCGATCCCGTGCTTTATAGCGACTTCGACCAATTGCTGCTGTGGTCGATGCCGCGCGAGACCGAGTTGTTTTTCGAGGAAGTATTGCGCGAGGATTTGAGTTTGCTCGACTTTGTCGACTCTGACTGGTCAATGCTGAATGAACGACTTGGCATTCTGTATGGTGTGCCCGGGCTGAGCGGTAGCGCCTTCAAGAAGACCCTTCTTCCGCCAGGATCTCGGCGCGGCGGCGTGATGACGCAGGCCAGCGTATTGAAGGTTACCGCCGACGGCACGCGTACTTCGCCCGTGCTGCGCGGCGCTTGGGTGCTAGACCGCATCCTTGGACAACCGCCGTCGCCTCCTCCGCCTGACGTACCGGCCATTGAGCCCGACATTCGCGGCGCCACCACCATTCGGCAACAGCTTGACCAGCACCGCGACACACCCGCGTGCGCGACATGTCATAATCATATCGATCCACCGGGTTTCGCTTTGGAGAATTTCGATCCCATCGGTAATTGGCGTGAATTCTATCGCGTGACGACGCGTACGCCCGCAGGATTAGTGAATTTGCCGTATGGTTCGGGAAGACCGGTGTATCGCGGCCCCGACGTTGAGCAGGGCGGCCAGACGCACGATGGCCGGAGCTTTCACGACATCACCGACTACAAACGTCTGCTAATGGAGGACAAAGACCAAATCGCGCGCAATCTCACGGGCAAAATGATCATCTATGCCACAGGCGGAGAGCTCCAGTTCGCCGATCGCGAGGTGGTTGAGCAAATCGTGGACAAGCTGCGCGCCAAGAATTATGGTCTTCGTTCGCTCGTGCATGAAGTTGTGCAATGCCGGGTCTTTGTGATGAAGTAAATCACCCCCTACGGTTTTACGAACATGCCAATCGATCATCTCGACCGCCGCACATTCCTTCGGGCCTCCGGGGTCGCTCTTGGACTACCGCTGCTGGACGCGATGATTCCCTGTTCCTCCGCCGCGGCGCCGACAGCCAAGCGACCACCTTGCCTGGTGCTGATCGGCCAGCCCCTCGGACTTTACGGGCCCAACTTCTTTCCCGAGCAACCAGGACGCGATTTCAAGCCGAGCCGATACCTTCAACTGCTCGATGCACATCGCGAGCATTTCACCGTGTTCTCGGGCATGTCGCATCGGTACGCCGCCGGGCACTTTGCCGAAGTTGGCTTGTTCACCGGCGTGGCGCCTGAGTTCATTCGCGAAAACGCCATAAAGAATGGGATCTCGCTCGACCAGGAAGCCGCGTCGCATGTGGGCAGCCAAACCCGTTTTCCCTCGCTCGTTCTTGGAGGCGGCAACGCCGCGTGGAATCGACGCGGCGTGCGCCTTCCCGCCGAGAGTCGCGCCACGCAGGTGTTTCGGAGGTTATTCCTGGCGGGCACGCCGGAGCAGGAAGCCCAGGAGCTACAGCGCGTGCGCAACGGCCAAAGTATCCTCGATGACGTGGGAGAACAACTTCAAGCCTTGAGCCGAAGAGTGGGGCGAGCCGACCGTGATCGCCTTGATCTTTTTCTCGCTTCAATCCGCGAGGCGGAGCAGACGCTCCAACAAGAAGAACGCTGGACAACCACGCCGAAACCTAAACTCGACGTTCCTGTTCCCACGAACGATTACGGTGGTCCGCAATTGGTGGAGCGTTCGCGACAGTGGTACAATCTTGTGCATCTCGCCCTGCAGACTGACTCAACGCGGGTCATTTCACTTTGGCTTGGCACGCAAGAGCGCCCCGAAATTGAGGGTGTAACGCTCGGCCACCACGATGCGTCTCACCACGGTCAAGATCCTACCAAACTCGACCAACTGACCTTGATCGAAGAAGCCGAGATCAAGGTGTTCGGAGAGTTCCTAGGCAAACTGAGCCAAACGGATGAGGGAAGTCATTCGTTGCTTGACCGCACCGCAGTGCTTTACGCCAGCAATCTGGGCAATTCCTCGTCGCACGACAACAACAACCTCCCTATCCTCCTTGCCGGCGGCGATTTTGAGCATCGGGGCCATGTGGCGTACAACACCAAGGAGAACACGCGGCTCGCAAACCTTTATGTCCGCATGTTGCATCACATGGGGATCGAAACCGATACTTTCGGGGCAAGCAACGGCGTGGTCAGCGAGGTGTAGAGCCGCCTGCTCGCTGCAACCAAGTGAAACACCGAGCCGCGCGTGAATGTTGGCAAGCGTCGTTCGCCGCGAAAGCGTTTAACGCCCTGGCGTGACTTGGCGCTTGGCGAGCGTGGCGGAATGGTTACGGCCCCGCAAGAATCAGTGCGTGCCGTCGACGGAGGCGTGGTGGGTTGAACTAAAACCGCCGCGTGAGTTGCGCAAGCACTTCTGCGTCGAAAAACCGACTTTCACCAGAACGCAGGGGCAGCACCACACCAACGCGAAGCGCCGTATCTTCCGCGATTTCTGTATGTAGACCCGTGGTGAGGTGGACCACGTCAAAACGATTAAGGCGATTGCGTAAGTCGAACGTGGCACCAGGAGGTGCAATTGGCGTGGCCCGGCCGCCCGCGACGACATCCGTGTCTTCTAGCGCTGTGATGTAATGAACCTCGATGACCGACGCCACCCCCGTGACGAAAGAAGCGCATGGGTCCCGATGCAACCACGCCCCAAGCGAAAGATCCAAGTGCAGGAGGGCTTGTTCATCGTACACGCCTAGCGTACCCGCGTCGGGAAGTCCGCCCGCAGAGGTGAAGCTGAAGGTGTTTCCCCCTAGCGGGAGATCGACCTGCAAAAATGCATTCGAAAAGAGGATGTCGTCGTATGCGTTCTGTACAGCAAGGTAAGGCGACAGATGGAACGCCTCGCTTTCGATACGATAGTTGGTGAAGGCGACGCGCACGTTTGTGTCAGCGCCTGTGGGCGTTTCGATTCCCAGCCCGGCGGCGATGGCGGTCTGATCGTCTGCATAGAGTAACGCCTTGGCGATGACCGACAAATTGCCCACACTACCGCCATCAACCGTCACGATTCCGTTGGGGTCGCCCGAACCAAAGTCGAAGTCATATCCGCCGCTGAACGGCATTCGAAGTTCAAGGGAAGTTGCTCCGCACCAGAAGGTCTTTTCTCCACCGAGTGTAAAATGATCGAGCGATAAATCACGAGAGGCGGCGAACGGCGCGCCGGGCAATGGCGTCGGATTCACCCCCGAAGCGCGCACTCGCACGGCGTTGTGATAGTGGTTGTAGTTCAAGTAGGCGCGATCCGTTGGCAAGGCTCGGTTGTTTTCGCCAATCTTCAGGCCACGCACTCCGCCCGCCAGGGGAATATCCGCAAGACTGGTGATGCCAAAGGGTGCGGCCGTGCCTAGCCGGTCGGTGGCCCCCAGGGTTCCGCCCCTGGCGAAGAAGTCGCCGAACATGTCTGGCGTCGAGGCGAGTCGCGAACGCGGCGAAGCGTTCAAAGCGGCGAACGAGTTTGGTGTCGCAGTGAACGGACTTCCGCCCGAGCGGCGCGGGGCCGTCGAGCGCGGTGCTTCTGGCGTCGAGCGCGGTTGTGCGGCGCCGCCGGGTTGCGATTGAGCCGCCTGCGCCATGACATAGGCCGCTTCGTCCTCGTCGTCGACCGCAAGACGGGTTGGCGAGACAACCCCCGCGTTAGCCGCATCCGTGCCTTGCGCCTGAATAGGAACCGACGACATCGTCGCACACAACAAGAGCGCGGCGAAGATACTTTTCATCCGGCCAAGCGAATTTGCCGTACTTATCGTCCGCATGCGAGCCATCCTTGGCGAAACTTCGAGACGGGGCGCAAGGCGCCTTCATCTTCAAGGAATCGGCGTTGGACTTTTGCCGTCTTTAACGGAAACACGGCCTTTGCGTAGACGGGAGGACGCCCCACTCGAAGTAAAATAGGCTGAAGCCGCCGCAAATTTCACTCATGTTGTTGAAACATCTCGGTCAGTCGCACGGTCTGCGTTAAATCGGCCTGATATCCAAGATCTTCAGGAAAGTCTTCCGCCAGCGTTTTGAAATGTTCCAGCGCCTCATCCAAGTGGCCCCGCGCGAGATCCAACTGATTGCTGGCGAGTTGGGTGCAGGCGATTTCGCGCAACGCGACGGCGAAGTCGCGGCGATAGCGCGGTTCAACCGTAATGAGCGGCTCGAGCACGCTGCGCGCGGTTTCGAGCGCTTGCAGCGTGTCGTCAATGCGTCCTTGGTCACGAAACAGCGCCGCCAACTCCAGATGAATCGCCGCGAGTTCCGCCTGATAGGAGCCGACACGCGGATTGTCTTTCGCCAGCGACTCCATCGTCTCAAACGCAATCTGATACGCTTTGAAACCCTCGGCAAGTTGAGACTCTGCGTCCGAACTGCAACACACCTGCCCCAACAGTCGATAACATGCCGCCAACCGCCCGCGGTTGTTCAGGTCTTCCGGGTGCGTTTCACGTCGTCGCACAAATGCGGCGATGGCCGCCTGAAGCGCGACAGTGGCTTCGTCCGGGCGATTTTCCATTAAGGCGAGTTTCGCAAGGTTGTAATGCTCTTTGCCCGTGTCGACGAGAAGGCGCAGGTCGTCGGGTGCGAGCTTCGAGAGACGGTCGCGAATGGCTTGCCCCTGGGCGGCGTACATCCGCGCCGCGGCGCGGTCTCCTCGGGCCGAGGCCACGATTCCCAAGTTCATGTAAACGTTCGCGAGCTTGCGCTGAGGCTCGAACTCATCCGGAGCCCGCTGGACCAATGCTTCGCGAAGGCGCGCGGCTTCGGTCAACTCCGCCGCCGCTTCGTCCAGCCGCTGCATCTTACGTAGCGCTGCTCCACAAGCGTTTCGCGTATCGCCCAAGGCTTCCCAGTTCGCGGCGTCATCGGGGTTGGCCGCCAGAAGCGCAAGTTGTGCGTCGCGCGCCTGAAGGTAATAACGCATGGCTTGTTCGGGCGAGTCGAGTTCTTCCGTGATTTTCCCTGCCTGAAACGCCGCCGATGCAAGCTCTCGCGCGATGGTTCGATCACCGGCCTGTTCCTGAAGGAACAATTGGTAATAATCCAGCGCGCGCCGTAGCAACGTATGGCGTAACGGCTGCATGCCCGGCTGGTTGAGCAAGTCATTCTCGCTCACCGCGATGTGGAGGTCTTCGACGGCTTGCCGGGCGGTTTGAAAGCTATGCCGGTATTTCGCCATCGCGGCGAGCGTCGATACGTACCCGAACACGCCGACCCCGGCCGCAATCAGGACGCTGACCGCCGCGGCCATGAGTGCGGCGGCCGCCATGCGGTTGCGTCGGCGCCACCGAATTGCCCGTCCGACCGGTCCGATCGGCCGGGCAAGAATCGGAGCCCCGTCCAGGTATCGTCGTAAATCTTCGGCGAGCGCACCGGCAGTCGAGTATCGGCGTGTAGGTTCTTTCTGCAGGCATTTCAAGCAAATCGTGTCGAGATCGCGGTCCACCGCCGAATTCAATTGTCGCGGCGAGACCGGCTCTTGATGCTTGACTTGCCACAGCGTGTCCGTGAGCGACGCGGCTTGGAACGGCGGCCGGCCGGTTAACAGATGATAGAGGGTGGCCCCCAGCGAGTAGACGTCCGACTCAGGGCCTGCACTCGCCGCGTTGTCGATCTGCTCGGGAGCCATGTAACACGGTGTGCCGATCAATTCTCCCGAGCGCGTGACGCTTTGCGTGTCCTGCATGAGCTTGGCCAGACCGAAATCCGCCACCAGCGGTCGGTCCGTGGGCGTATCCACCAGAATGTTTTGCGGTTTGACGTCGCGATGCAGCACGCCATGCTGATGTGCGGCGTGAATCGCCCGCGCTGCGCCTTCCATATACGCCGCCGCCCGACGGTTTGCGATGGGATTCTTTCCCGACAACTCGGCCAGGCTTGGCCCCTGAACGAGGCGCATGGCGTAGTAAGGGCGTCCCTCATGTTCGCCCACGTCGTACACCGTGACGATGTTATCGTGCGTCAGCCGCGACGCCGCCAGGGCCTCGGTGTGGAAGCGCTCGGCGATGTTGCGACGTCTCTCCGGCTCGAGCCCCTCGATGGCGGCAAGTCGGATCACCTTGAGCGCGACGTCGCGTTGGGCGTCTCGTTGCCGTGCGCGATAGACGACTCCCATGCCACCGCGGCCAATCACTTCCGTTAGTTCATATTGGCCGAAAACCTGCAAAGGCTGGTCCAGTGCGTCGGTTTTCGCAACTTCGGCCGAGTCGCCGCGGATGCGCGTGCGCTCCTGAAAGTGACTCAGCAGTTTGGTTTCGAAAGACTCCTCGGCAAGGGGCAATTGCGGAAACCGCCGCTGGTATTCGTACAGTGTGGGGAATTCTCCACAACGCCGACGCACTGCGTACTCCTGTCGCACGAGGCGCAGAAGCACATCGTCGCGGCTTAATTGCGGGAACCTCGCCAAATACGCCTCGATCCCCGGCGCCGTCGTGCGCGTGGGAATGCTGCTCTCGTGCGCAGCGCTGTCGCGCGACGCCTCCTCCCACGCCAGTTCGATTTCGATATGAACCAGCTCCTCGAGCGTGGACAGGAAGTTCTCAGCGTTCTTGGGCGGAAGATAGTTCTCCAGACGCGACCGCCGGCCGGCGAACCAGTCCTTTTCGAACCGCCGACATGCGGTTTCGTCAATTTGTGCGACCCGATCGAACATGGGCGGCCTTGTGGGTAAGCGGCGCGCTCCGTCGGACAGCGTCTCCCAAGGTGAATCGCCAAACTTGGGCCCGGGTGGACATTTTTCAAAAATATTTGTCCGCCTTGTCCGCTCTTTTGGCAATTGTACCCCCATCGCCCCAACCACAACATCCTTTGCATGCCGCTGATTGGCGGAGGAGACCACTCGTGAAGCGTTTATTCCATTTGCCGACGTTCGGTTCCAAAAAGTCCTTGGGGAAACGGAGTTCACGACGAAAGTCACGCCGTCTGGCTCATGAACAACTCGACGCGCGGCGCGTGTTGGCCGTCGTGTTTGGCGACTTTGACGGCGACGGCTTCGACGACATGGCGGCCGGCGTTCCTGGCGAAAACGTTGGCAATCTTGCGGACGCCGGAGCCGTGAACGTCATTTATGGAACCATCTGGGGCTTAAACTCCTCCGGTAATCAAATCTGGCATCAAGATGTGGAGAACGTCGAGGGGGTGGCCGAAGCGGGAGACCGTTTTGGCGCGTCTCTGGCTGTCGGAGATTTCAACAATGACGGTTATGACGACCTGGCCATTGGCGTTCCGGGCGAGGCCGTGGGCGATATTCAAGAGGCCGGCGCCGTGAACATTCTCTTTGGCTCGGCCAACGGTTTGACCGCGAGCGGCGACCGCCTCATTCATCAGGATTACTCGGGAGTGCAAGAAGTAGCCGAAGCGATGGACCGGTTCGGCGCCGTACTTTCCACGGGCGATTACGACGGAGACGGCTACGACGACCTCGCCGTGGGAGTTCCCAACGAGAACCTCGGCGGCGCGCAAGACGCGGGAATCGTTCAAATCTTTTACGGTTTCTCCGGAGGAGTATCGACCGGTGCCGACGTAATCTTCCAGCAGGGCGCCAACGGCATGGCGGGCTCCGCCGAACGATACGATTTCTTCGGCGCCGCGTTGGCCTCGGCGGATTTCAATCACGACGGATATACCGATTTGGCCATTGGCGCTCCTGGCGAAGACAGCCCCGGCGTGTACGATACCGGCGCGGTGAGCATTATCTACGGATCGTCCTCGGGGCTAAGTTCAACGAACGATCAGCTTTACACGCAAGATACGGCCAGCGTTCCCGATGCGAGCGAAGCCTGGGACAACTTCGGTTCTTCGCTTGCGGCGGGCGATTTTGACAACGACGGATACGCCGATCTGGCCATCGGCTCGCCCAATGAAGACCATGCCGGCGGGCTGACCGACGCCGGTATGGTCCACGTGATGTACGGCTGGAACGGGTTCGGATTTGATCCGGCGCGGCACCAAGTGTGGCACCAGGATTCCGCCTGGATCGAGGGCGCTGCCGAATCGTATGACTATTACGGCTCGGCCCTAACGGCCGGAGATTTCAATGGCGACGGCCGCGATGATCTCGCGATTGGCGTGCCTGGCGAAGCGGTCGGTAATCTATACTCGGCCGGCGCCGTCAACTTGTTGTACGGAACCGCGGCTGGCCTGGCGCTGAATGGCGACCGAATCTACCACCAAGATGTTGCGAACGTTGCGGGAGTCGCCCAAAGTTACGATTACTTCGGATCGACTCTTGCCGCTGGCGACACCAACAACGACGGCTACGCCGATCTGGCCGTTGGTTCGCCCTGGGACAACGACGGCGGCGTGGCCAACTCTGGCTTGGTGCACGTGTTCCGCGGACAGAACTCCTATGACTTGCGCACCGACAACGACACGCTGTGGCATCAAGATTCAGCCAACATCGACGGTGTCGCGGAGCTGAACGACAACTTCGGCGGGAGCAAGCCTGAAAGCATGGACGGCGGCGTACCGCACTTGCAAAGCGACCCCAATGCGACGAAACACCTGTACCTCGATTTCAACGGCGGTTGGTCGAACGATATCTATACGACCTACTTCAAGCTAGACAACATCAACAATACGAACCGAACCGAGCGGGCGTTGATCGAGGACATTTGGGCGGTTGTGGCCGAGGACTTTGCTCCGTTCAAGATTAACGTCACGACGGTGCTTCCCACCGAGGGTGAAGTGTTCCGCGTGCTGATCGGCGGCGACGGTAGCGAGCGTCAGGCCAACCCGACCAGCGGTTGGAAAGGCGGCGGCGACTACACCGATAACGACGACACAAACAACGACGTGTATGTGTACTCGGCGCGCATTGAGAGTTGGTATTCCGTGGGTGACAACTTGGCCCTGAGGATTGGCACGACGGCCTCACACGAAGCGGGGCACGGGTTCGGCCTGGGCCATAAGAGCACCTTCCACGCCTTTGGCGCCGAACTTGATGAATACAGCGACGGCGGCTCCGACTGGACTCCCATCATGGGCGGCAATCTTGCGACCGACCGCACCATTTGGGCGCAGGAATATGTTTCGCTGACGATCGACACTTACGCCCAGGGCAGTAACGACTTCAGCGTGCTGCAAAGCGAACTGGGGTTAAGGAATGAAGATCACTGGTCGTCGCTCGGGAGCGCCACGAACCTCGGTACGATTGGCGCTGGCGGAATGCTGACGGACACGGGTTTAATCAAATCCACCGGCGATATCGATGCGTTCCGGTTCCAGGTGTCGTCCTCCGGAAATTACAACATCAACGTGATGACGGCCGACGTGGGCGCCAATTTGAACAGCACGCTCAAGTTGTACAACAGCGCCGAAGATCTGATCGCGTCAAGCAGTCCTTCGAATGATATCAACGCCTCACTCTCGAAATACCTGACTGCCGGGACGTACTACATCGCGGTAGGAAGCCAGGCGGAATTCACGGGCGACGTGGGCACGTACACGCTTCGCGTTCTGCCGACGACCACCTTTACTCCCACCCCGAATTTCGCCCAATTTGCGATCGAGTTCGACGGGTTCGACATCAACCGAACGTCGCTTTCCAGCGATGCGCCGGTCGAGTTAGCCGATCCACGTTTGCCGCCGCCCCCGGAGAAACTTCCCACTCCGCAAGACGCAGCGAGACTTGCCAAGTTGGGCGATGACGCATCCTACGAGTCACACAAGCAAGCGGTTGATTCGCTTATGGCCGATTGGTCGGAAGAGAGTGTCAAGCACCTGCAACGCCTCGGCGGCCTGGACTGGTATGGTGCCATTTCGAACGATGAGGAAGAAGGGTTACTGTAAGCGCCGCGGCATTCCAACGTCGGGCGCTGGCATGGTCCGGTTCGTATCGGCGGATCGCTATTCGAGGTTGGTTTCGGATAGCGTATCGCGCAGGTGATGTCGCACCCGGTTGAGGATGCGACGCACCGTTCGCTCGGAGCATTGCATTTTTTGTGCGATCTCGTCGTTGGTGCAGTCTTCGAGCTTGAGATTCAACACCTGCCGCGCTTCGTCGTCCAAGCGGGCCAGCACGTTATCCAATTGATCGGCAAAAGCCGCGGCTTCTTCAGGGGTGGGCCCGCGCTCGACGGCTTCATAGCCGGGAGCGCGGCTTTCTTCGATTCCGCCGCCAAGCGGCCGCTCCTGGTCAATCGAGCGTTTGCCGCGCTGGTGAAATCTCGCTTGCGAGCGCGCCTTGGCCAGAGTAATCACGCACAGAAGCCGCCACAAATTCTCAGCACCTTCGAGTTCAAAATCGCCGGTGTGAAGGCGGCGGAGAAACGTGCGACAGGCGGATTGCACGATATCTTCCGGATCGACGCGCCGCTTCAATCCTGCTTTGAGGTGTTGAGCCGCCAATCCTTGGAGTCGGCCGCCGTATGCGGTCCAAAACTCGGCTACGACCTGGTCTTCGCCTTCGGCCAGGCGACTTAGCCAATCTCGCCATCGCGCGTCCTCGGCTTGTTGCTCTTGAGTCGGCTGCTCCTCGTTCATCATGCTGTCTCCTTGCATCTCGCACCACCGCGAATTGCTTATCGTACCGCGCTGCGCCAACGCCGAAAAATAAAAATTGTCCGACGATTGGCCAGAACGGCGATTCACACCGCAAGAGCCAAGCGACGCCGCATCGGCTTGAACCATTCCCGTTCTTTCCCATCGTGAGGTGTGACATGTTTCCTTCGTTCTTTGGTCGTTCAGCACACAATCGGAAATCAACGAACCGTACAACACCGCAACACCATCGCCGGTCGCTGGAATGCCTCGAAGCGAGACTGGCCATGGCGGGCAATGTGGCGGCGGGCGTCGTGGCAGGCGATTTGAATCTCGCTGGCGACGTGCTCGACAATCAGGTCGAGTTGCGGGACCTGGGCGGCGGCAATTACCAATTGGTTGGCTTAGGCGGAACCACCATCAATGGCATGGCCAGCCAGGTATTTGGGGGCGTCGTCGGCAACATCAACGCCAGTCTCTCGCGGGGCGACGATACGCTGCTCATCGATGAGGCGTTCGCGACCCCTGGCGACTTGAACATCGACATGGGCGGCGATGATGACCAGGTGCTTATGTATGGAACCACCACGGCGCCCATCGACATTAAGGGCAGCTTGAGCATTCGCACCGGTTCGGGCCATGACCATGTTCGACTGGGCGGAGTTCGCGTGCTGGATGATGCGATCATCGACGGCGGCTCGGAAAACGATGCGATCGTCGCCTATCAATTGTTCGTGGGCAAGACTCTGGGCGTTCTAACCCGCGCTGGCGATGACCTCGTGAACCTTAATCGTACGTCGGTCCTGGGCGCCACGCGCATCGACACCTCGGACGGCAATGATGTTCTCTCGGTGGGGGCGGGGTCGCAGTTTGTGGGCTCGTTCAGCGCGTTCATGGGGAATGGCAACGACAAGTTCCGACTGGGAGATTCCGTATTCCACGACTATTTCAACTTCCACGCGGGCGAGGGACAGGACCGCGTGGATGTGTACGGCAAAGTCCGCTTCCAACGGCCCGCGACATTTGCACTCGGGGGCGGCGATGATCAGGCCGAAGTTGCCGCCACCGCCTTCATCGACAATGCTTCCTCCGTGGTGTGGGATGGCGGATTTGGGTTCGACTCGATGCTGGACGCTGCCGGCAACTACAATCAGCCCGCCCTGGTTTCGCACTTCAATTTCCCCTAATCGAGCATTCGGGAGAAACGCAACATGAGAGAACAGAGCCGCGGAAGCTCTGTTCTCTTTTTTCCTTATGCACGAAGAAAGAACTTCCTGCCGGCGTCTGTTACCGTGCTAAGGGGTTGACTTAGGACGCACCCACGTTTGCCCCGTTTGATAGCGTTGGGCGCGGTCAATCACGGTTGCGTCCCGGCTGACGGCCACAACCTTATCGAGTGCGAGATGGAATTCTTCTTTGTGCTGCTCGCGCAACCCGCTATGGTGGGCCAATTCCACGACGGTCGCACAGGCCTGCTGACTGAGGGCGGCTTGATCCGTGAACGTCATCACGAACCGTAGGGTCTCGACCGTTCGCACCGCTTTGGCGCGCTCAATCAATTGGTTGCGTTCCGCGTCGTCCGGGCACATGACGAACAACGTTCGTAGCAAGTCGAGACGCCGAGCATCGCTACGCGCGTCCTCCAAGGGAGCGATCCGAATAAGCGCCTTACGGCACATGGCGCGATGCTCGGCATGTTCATCGGTACGGGCGATCTCCAGCAGTCGCCCAACGACGGAGCCATCAGGCCAATTGCCAAGCGCTGTCAAACCTGCCCGATGCAAAGCGGCGTCGCTGTCGTTGAGCGCGTTTTCCACTGCCGCCAGCGCCGCCGGTCCACCGACGCGGCCCAGGGCTGGCATCAAGGCGATGCGTTGCTGCGGATCGAGTTTGTTCATCACGTCGAGCAACGGCTTCGCTTTTTGGCTGGGATCTTCCATACGCTGGCAGACCGCTGCAAGCGCACGTTCGGCCGCGATGCGCTCGCTTCCCGGTTGGGCCTTCAGCACGCCGTGAACCAAACCTGGAAGATGCTCCGGCGCCGCGATTTGTCCGAGGGCGCGCATGGCGGCGCGACGTATTTGGGCGTCATCGTCCAAGGCCGCGGTCAAGAGCTGGGGTTGTCCTGCGCGGCGCTCGGTAAGAATCTCAATAAGTGCGATGCGTATCGCCGTTGTCGCCTGAACTGCCTGATCCAGGATCGCCTGCGATGCTTTTGGGCCCGCCAAACGAATCAGGCTGTTGCGGGCCGCTTTCTGCACGGCGTGATCATCGGCGGCAAGATAATTGATAAGAACGTTGACGTCCGATTCATCGCCCAGATATCCGATCGCCTCGATCGCCGCAATTCGCACCGCCTCGGTTTGACCGTTGGCGAGCAATTGGCGCACTGCCGGCGCCGCCGCGACATCGCCGCGTGCGGCCAAAGCGCTCAGCAAGCCGACCTGCGTTTCCGAGGGCAACGTGGGCAATAACTCGGCGAACTTTCGCGTGGCGGCTTCGCCGCGCGCCTCCGTCCGCACTTGCTCCAGCGCGAGCGAACGGATCTCGTTATCTTGATCGCGCAGCAGCTCGATAATCAGCGTCAGAGCCTCGTCCTGAGCGTGCAACTTCGCAACAGATAGGAACGCGGTCGCAGCGAGCAGGACAACGCACCACCTGCACGCGCGGCGCGCACGGCCGCAATTAGGTTCACCAGCCCACATGCCGCGCTAATCCTTTTTTCCGGCGCACGCCAACATACCGCGCGTCGCCGCCAGGCGCACATGCTTGGGATGTGCTTCGCCGACAAACTTTCGGTAGATGGCTAGCGCCTCGCCATTCTGGCCGGCTGCAAGCAACGCTTCGGCGCAGGCGAGTGAGGCGTCGGTGACGGCGGCCTCTGCCGCGGCGGCGGGCTTGGCCTGACCGAGCGCCTTGGCCGCTTCAGCCGAGCGGATCGCTCCCAACGCAAGTGCGGCGGCCGTCGCAACGGCTGCGTCGGCGTCTTGCATTAAAGCCGCCAACACGGTGACGCTCTCGGCGTCTCTCCGCGCGCCCAGAGACGAAATCAGGCCGACTTTCAGGTTGCCCGACAACTTCGGCAGTGCATCACGCAGCGCCGCAGCCGCTTCCGGGGCGGGGTTGCGCTCCAGTGCGAACCTCGCCATGTGGGCGAGCTTCTCTTCGGTCAACAAAGCCGCCAGCGCCGGTACGGAGGCCGCCGCGCCAATCGCCATCAGATAACGGCAGGCGGTCTGCTTGCCGTCGTACGTGGCGTCGGTGGAAAGCACCGCAGCGAGCCGGCTTTCGATGTCTTGCAACTGGGCGGCATCGCTGCGCGCGGCGCTGATCGCCTCGTCGATGGGATTGAGCGTTTGGGGATCTTGCCCCCAGTCGTACGTTTTTAAGGCTTCCAGGGCCTGTTCGAGCATGGTTGTTGTCCTTAAATATTCTTGATTTTCGGTTGTTCAGGAGTGTTTCGAACGTTGAGCGTCACGCGAAAGGGTGCGGTACTAAATCTGCCATGGTTCGCGCCGGGCACGGTCCAGGTATCGGTTCGCTTCGGAGTCGTCGAGGAACTGTTGTGCGGCGGCGTCCCACTTCAACGAACGCTTCAGCCGATACGCGATGCTTCCCAAGTGGCTCACCGATACCGAGTTCACGGCGAATTCGATGTCGCGGAAGGGGCGCTCACGTGTCTTCACACACTCAATAAAATCGCCGTAAATGCCGCCTTCGCCCTTGTAGGTTGGCACAGGTTTGGGCTCACGCGTCACGCCGTCGCCTTCGACCTCCAGGTTGCCTTTGCTGGGCTTGTTATGCGTCAGCGAAATGCCGTTGGGATAACGGAATTCGAGATGCTGTTTGCCGTCTTCTTCATAGAACACGACTTCCGCGGGTTGGAGTTCGCGAACGTCGACGGCGAACGTTGCGCCGCCGAAGTGGTGGGCGCCCCAGTCGGTCATACCTCCACCGGAATAGTCGATATACGACCGCCAGGAATTGCCCGACGTTGAGAAGTTGCCAGAGCAACGTGCTTCGTTGTAGGGCGCCCAAGGCGCGGGCCCAAGCCACAGATCCCAGTCCATGTCCTCCGGCACATCCTGCGCGGGCAGGTTACACGCCTGCGATAGCGGGCCAACATTGACATTGATCGACTTCACGGCGCCGATCTCGCCGCCCCAGCACTGGTTCACCACGGTCTTGTAATCTTCGAGCACGCGCTGGCTTCCACCGGAAACGACACGCGCATAACGGCGGGCCGCTTCGATCATCAGCGGTCCTTCCCGCAGCGTGAGCGTCTCGGGTTTCTGGCAGTACACGTCTTTCCCGTGACGGCACGCCTCGATCACCATGATTGCGTGCCAATGATCGGGCGTGGCCACGTGCACTGCGTCAATGTCGTCGCGCGCCAGAATCTCTCGGAAGTCGGCGTACGCCTCGCAATCCTGATTGTCGTAATGCTTGTCGACGCGAGCTTTCGACTTTTCTCGCACGCTGTGGCGCACGTCGCACGTGGCTACATATTGCACATCGCCACGGCCAAGGAACGCGCCTTGATCGCCGTTCCCCATATTGCCGATACCAATTCCCGCCATGACGATTCGGTCGCTTGCCGGCGGGCGATCTTGGTTCCCCAGCGCGGCGGAAGTAATGATATAGGGCGCAGCGACGACGGCGCTGGCAGTCTTGAGAAAATCGCGTCGCGTAGCGTGAAGCGACGAAGCCATAGAGAACCTCGTGGGAAACAGGTAGGGGTATCGCGACAATATTGTCGGAAGGCGGAAAGTGGGCTAAGGTAGGACCATCGAACAAGGGCAGGTTTCGCGGAGGATAAACCTCTGGCTTCCCCGTCAAATGCACGGACTTTGAACTGGGGCAACGCCGCCAACGGTTCCGCAATGCAGTCTCATAAGGATCACGCGGCTTTGTCTTATCCCACCTTCGGGCGCATGTCAACTTTATTCGCTACGGCACGGGAACGCAAACCGGCGATGCATCGCCGTCGTATCATCTACGCGGCGTTCTTGTGTGGCTGGGTTGCTTCGTGGAGCGGATGCGCCAACCGCCAGTCCTCCGAACCGGAACAGGCTGCGGTTACGCCGCTCGTTTGGAGCGTCGAGGGGATTGAATTTCACGGAGCAACGATCCGCCTGGGATACCGCGCCGCAACGACCTCGGCCGATCGCTCGGTCGAGCCCGTCGCAGCCATTTCTCGCGGCGGCGCGCCAGTTCCCGACGCTATGGTGTTCATTACCTTGATTGCGACGGGCAGTGAAGCGGGCGGCGAAGCGCGCGAGGAGCAGGCGACCGACAACGAATCCGCCACACTCTACGAACCTCCCGATCAGCAAACCCCAGGGCTCTATACGGCTGGACGGCGGCAACGACCGGACGACTCCGAAACGCATGCAGTACGATTTCGTGTCGTTCTTCCTGAAATTGAGGAGGATTTCACGCGTGAAATTCCCTTGCCTTGAAGGGAAGGGAATCGTCCTTGGCGCCTCTCAAGGTTTTCTCCCAGGGGAGCGCCGTGGTGGAAAACTCCGTGACGCGTGTTTGTTAATTTTTGCCTGGCGGCTTGCCGCGTAACGGTAGGTCGTTAGAGTAGTGATTATTGAACAGAGACGCCATGGCGGCGCCTTGGCCAATGCGGGCCCTCTTCTTCCGCGGGATCGTTTATTGCGCGATCGAACCTTCGATTCGATTGCGAGCATTCTTGAACAAGGGTGGCGCGACCAACACCCTTTGTGATCTGTTATTTGCGGCTGTTTGCGTCGCATGGGACGGCGTTTTCGTTGTTTCGGAGTTTCCCTGGCTCCAATCTGGATGAAGCGCGCTCACACCAAACTCGATCGGGCTCGCGAACGGGAGGATTTGATCATGCATCGTTTTCTGTTGATGTCGTTCTGTCTGATTCTTTTCTCGTCGCGTGGGTTCGGCCAACCGCCGCAAGAGAAGGGTAAATCGGCGCCGCCCGAGACAAACGCGTCGGCCGAGTCCGATCCCATCGAGGAAGCGCTCCGGCAGTACGTAGAGGCGTTCAACACCAATGACGCCCCGGCGCTAGCGGCGCGGTGGGCGCCGCAGGGCGTTTACTCGAACCAAAGCACGGGCGAACGTACGGCTGGCCGTGCAGCGCTGCAAAGCGATTTTGAGGAATTGTTCGCCGAGTCCCCGGGAGTCCGTTTGGTTGGCCGGCTGGAGAACGTGCGATTGATTAAACCCGACGTCGCCGCCGCCGATGGCCAGGCGACTGTGGTGTATCCCGACGGCGATGCGAGCGAAACCAGTTTCTCCGCCATTTTCATCAAAGAAGGAGACGCCTGGCTGTTGGAGAGCATTCGCGAAACCGACCTGCATTCGCCAGAGACGGCATACGACGCCTTGGCCGAACTGGAATGGATGGTCGGCCACTGGGTCGACCAAACCGAGGCGGCCCAAGTCGATACCGTGGTGCGATGGAGTCCGAACCAGGCGTTCTTGTTGCGGTCGTTTTCGGTGCAGTTGGAGGGACAAGAATCTTCGCAGGGTACGCAGGTGATTGGTTGGGATCCGCTACGCAAACAAATTCGATCTTGGACGTTCCATTCCGACGGATCCTTTGGCGAAGGAGTTTGGTCGCGCAACGACGCCGACTGGATGGTGAAGTCTACGCAGGTTCTGGCCGATGGACGCCTCGCTTCGGCCACGCAGGTCATCACGCGCGTGGACGAGAACACACTCACCGTGCAAACATTAGGGCGCAACGTCGATGGAGAACCGGCGCCTGCGACCGACCCGGTCACGGTGGCGCGCGTCGAAACGCCGGCAAGCGAGAACGCCTCGCCCGCCGAGGGCGCCTCGCCGGCAAAACCAGGCGCATCGGCGACGCCTTCCCCAATAAGAAAGACTCCGGCTGCCGCGAAAAGCTCGCCAGCGGGAACACCTGCGAAGAAGCCGGCCGCCGCCCCGAATCGAGGAGAATAGCCATGAACGCCAGAGTGCTTGTTCCGTTGGCGGTTGGAATCGTGACGATGTTTTTGAGTCAGCAAGCCCACGGCGATCGAGGCCGAGGCGGCGCCTTCGGTGGCGGGGGAGGCGGTCGCGGAAGCATCAGCGGCGCGCGATCCGGCGGAGCAGCGCTTGGATCCCGGCCCTCGCTGGGCGGCAATGCGGCGCTGGGAAACCGGCCGTCGCTCGGCGGCGCTCGCCCGGGTGGCGGAGGAGGCAATTACTCGCCGGGTATTTCTCGCCCCAACGTGAGCGTTCCAAACCTGGGAGCCTCGCGTCCGGCCGCTTCGCCAGGTTTGAACCGGCCGAATTTGGGAGGTTCTTCGTCCTTGGGGGGCGCCTCGCGGCCTCAGTTCGATCGTCCGTCGGGCAGTCTTAAACCAAGTATTGAACGTCCGGCGACACGTCCTGGCTTAGGAAATATTCCGTCGGTGGCGGATCGTCCCACGACATTACCCTCTCGCCCGAATTTGAGTATCCCGGACCTCGATGGGACCCGGCCCGGTTTAGGTGGTCGTCCGAATCTCTCGAACCGACCTTCGATTGAACGTCCGGAATTGGGCACGCGGCCCGGAGCCATCGATCGACCGGGGGTTAGTACGCTTCCAGGCTTGGCCACGCGTCCTGGCGGCGTTACACCGCCCGGTTCAGGTGATAGGCCGGGCCTTGGCGATAGGCCGGGCATTGCTACGCGGCCTGCACTTCCCACGCTACCTGGCGGCGCCACGCGACCGGGAATTGCCGACCGGCCCGTCGCGCGGCCCTTGCCGGGAGATCTCGGCGATTTCCTGGGTATGGACCGTCCGATCCGCCCCGATAATACGTTGCCGACGATTCCCGACCGACCGGGGTTGGGAAACCGACCCGGCACGGGAGATCGCCCGGGAATCTCGACTCTGCCGGGTGTGGTGGATCGGCCAGGGTTGGGCAATCGTCCCGGGGTTGTGGATCGTCCGGGAAGCGGCGGTCGTCCGAGCATTGGCGACCTCGTGAATCGTCCGATTGAAATCAACAATCGACCCATCAACAACCATCCCCACATCAACAATCGGCCAAGTTGGGTGAATATCAACAACGTGACGATTAACAACTTTCAGAATAACTGGCAAACGGTGATTACCCGGCCAACACAGATCGGCGGGGGCATACACAATTGGTCCGTCAATCATCCGCAGCGGATCGCCTACTGGAACCGCTGGGGTAATGGAATTCGCGTGGGCTGGCCGGCCTTTCATCACAACACGTGGTTTCGGCCAAACTGGTGGGCGGCGCATCCGCATGCGTTTTGTGGTTGGCATTATTGGCATCGTTTTCATGTGCATGGTTGGAGGTTTTGGTGGTCGCGGCCCGCGTGGCCGGCGTTCTCCACCTGGTTCGTGTGGCGGGCGCCGGCGGCGGTCTGGTCACAACCGATCTTTTACGACTACGGTCAGGGCGGGAACGTGGTGTTCCAAGACAACCGGGTCTTCATCGATGGGCAGCAAGTGGCCACGGCCGACGAGTTCGCCCAAAGCGCGGCGGCGCTGGCGACCGTGCCGCCTCCGGCCAGCGAAGAGGAAGCCGCACAAGTCGACTGGATGCCGTTGGGCACGTTTGCGGTCTCGATGGACCAGAAGGAAATCGAGCCGTCGCTGGTGATCCAACTGGCGGTGAGCAAGGAGGGCGTCATCAGCGGCACGGTTTACAACACACAAACCGAACAGGCCCAGACGGTGCAGGGCCAGGTCGACCGAGAAACCCAGCGGGTCGCCTTTCGCATCGCGGCCAGCGACTCCTTCGTCGCCGAGACCGGGCTGTACAACCTGACACAAGACGAAGCGCCCTTGTTGGTCCACTACGGCGGCGAAAAGACCGAAACATGGCTCTTGATCCGCTTGGAACAACCTCAGGAAACCAACGATCAATAACCATCGAACCCAAGGAAAAACTAGCGCCGCATGCCGGGCCGGTAGCGCCGCGAGCGAGTCCCGGATAAGGCTTCGCTTTTAATGGATTACGACATGCGACGTCGCGATACGATTACGCCCCCTTGATGAAGGTTGTCGTGCGTCATGCACGCAACCCAAGTCGCCCCTTTTCTCTCGGAGCTCTCCCCATGATTTGTTCATCCCCTCGAGTTCTGGCCCGGCCGGCGTTGGCCGGCTTGGGTTTTCTGGTGTGTGCGTGTTTGATATTTGGGCCTGGCGCGGAGACGGCGAAAGCCCAAGCGAAAAAGCCGAACATCCTCGTCATTTGGGGAGACGACATCGGCACATGGAACATCAGCCACAACAGCCGCGGCATGATGGGCTACCACACGCCCAACATCGACCGCATTGCGCGAGAGGGCGTGGCCTTTACCGACTACTACGGCCAGCAAAGCTGCACGGCGGGCCGAGCGGCGTTCATCAGCGGCGCCGTGCCGGTGCGCACGGGTATGACCAAGGTCGGCCTGCCCGGCGCCAAAGAAGGTTGGCAAAAGACTGACGTCACGATGGCCACTGTGCTCAAGAGCCTGGGGTACGTCACCGGTCAGTTCGGCAAGAACCATCAGGGCGACCGCGATGAGCACCTGCCTACGATGCACGGCTTCGATGAGTTCCTGGGCAACCTCTATCACCTCAATGCCGAGGAAGAGCCAGAGAACGAAGACTACCCGGCCGACCTGAAGCTGCCCAACGGCAAGACCTTCCGCGAAACCTACGGACCGCGCGGCGTGTTGAAGTGCAAAGCCGACGGCAAGGGGGGCCAGACCATCGAGAACACCGGCCCTCTCACCAAAGAGCGAATGGAAACGATCGACGAGGAAACCCTTGCCGCCGCCAAGGAGTTCATCACGCGCCAGCACGAAGCGGGCAAACCGTTCTTTTGCTGGTGGAACGGCACGCGTATGCACTTCCGCACCCACGTCAAGAAGGAGCACCGCCACAAGGGCAACGACGAATACACCGATGGCATGATCGAGCACGACTCGCACGTGGGCGAACTGTTGAAACTGATCGATGAACTTGGCATTGCCGAGAATACCATCGTCCAGTATTCGACCGACAACGGGCCGCACTACAACACTTGGCCCGACGCGGGCACGATGCCTTTCCGCAGCGAGAAGAACTCGAACTGGGAAGGAGCCTACCGCGTGCCGTGCTTCGTGCGATGGCCGGGACACTTCAAAGCAAGCGTCACGCTCAACGGCATTGTGGCTCACGAGGATTGGCTGCCCACGTTCGCCGCGGCGGCCGGCGCGCCCGATATCAAGGACAAGCTGTTGAAGGGTGTCGAGCTGAACGGCCGTCAGTACAAGAACCACCTCGACGGCTACAACTTGCTCGACTACCTCGGCGGCAAAGCGAAGCAGTCGCCCCGCAACGAGTTTATCTACGTCAACGACGACGGCCAGATCGTGGCCATGCGGACGGGCGACTGGAAAGCCGTGTTCCTCGAAAACCGCGGCGTCGCTTTCGGCGTGTGGCGCGAACCCTTCACCGATCTGCGCGTGCCGTTGCTGTTCAACTTGCGCCGCGATCCCTTCGAGCGCGCGCAGCACAACTCGAACACGTACAACGACTGGTTCCTCGACCGGGTGTTCGTGATCGCGCCTATGCAGCAACTGGCCGCACGATTCCTCACGTCGATGAAGGAATACCCGCCGAGCCAGACGCCCGGTTCTTTCAACCTGGAAAAAATCCAGAAGCAGATCGAAGCGGCCACCAGCGGCCGGTAGTGGAAACAGGCTCGATGCCGGCGTCCTCCCGGGACCGCGGCGAGTGACTCGCAGCGGAGCTGGCGACCCGCTCGTCCAGACGCTACGCGCCCGATGAGTTCGCTGCACGTTGAAGACTCGGTCGCCAGAGGCCACTCTGGCGAACAATCCTGAAAGGTGATTATGAAAGCGGTCGCCCATCTCGTCTTGGTCTTGCTGGCGATCGGGAGTCGGCCCGCGAGCGCGGAGGACCCGCTCCCTTCCTGGAACGACACGGCGTCGAAGAAAGCGATCGTCGCCTTTGTAGAACGCGTGACGAAGGAGGGATCGGCCGACTTCGTGCCCGTTCCCGAGCGCATCGCCACGTTCGACAACGACGGCACGCTCTGGGCCGAACAGCCCGTGTACGTTCAGATTCTGTTCGTAGTGGATCGTGTCAAAGCCCTGGCGCCGCAACATCCCGAATGGCGAACCAAGGAGCCGTTCGCCTCGCTGCTCCAGGGCGATCTGAAAGCCGTGGCCGCTTCGGGGGAAGCTGGCATCGCGGAACTGATGGCGGCCTCGCATTCCGGCATGACCACCGACGAGTTTTCCCAGACGGTGAGCGACTGGCTGGCGACGGCCCGTCACCCCACGACCGGCAAGCCATTTACCAGCATGGTCTACCAGCCGATGCTGGAACTGCTCGACTACCTGCGCGCCCACGGCTTCAAGACGTTCATCGTCTCCGGCGGCGGAATCGAGTTCATGCGCCCTTGGACCGAGAAGGTGTACGGCATTCCTCCCGAGCAAGTGGTCGGCACAACCGGCGGCTTGAAGCTCGAAATGCGCGACGGCCAACCGGTGCTCGTCAAATTGCCCACGCTCGTCTTGAACGACGACAAGGAAGGCAAGCCCGTAGGAATCCAGCGTCACATCGGCCGTCGCCCCCTCGCCGCATTTGGCAACTCCGACGGCGACCTCGCCATGCTCCAATGGACAACTTCCGGCTCCGGGCCGCGTTTCGCGCTAGTTGTCCACCATACCGACGCGGAGCGCGAATGGGCCTACGACCGTGAGTCCCGCATCGGCCGACTCGACAAGGCGCTGGACGAAGCGAACGCCAAGGGCTGGACGATCGTCAGCATGAAGGACGACTGGAAAACAATCTTCCCGCAATGATCCGGGGGACGATGCGAAGCGCGGCGACCGCCGCCGTGAAATGCCCGCACATTTGCGAGAATAGAACGGGAAGCTACGTCTCCTCTTCTCCATGAGCGAAAGGCTCCCTAGCATACGACAAACCGAATTTGTCCCGCCGTCGCCTTGCAAAATTCGCACGACGTTTACGCAATTCGTTCCTCAGTACGCGGCCGTGAGAGGGAGCCATGCACGATTGGAATGTGATCGCAGTGGTCAAAGAACATCGCTTCAAGGCGGCTTGCCAACTTCTTGAACCGTTAGGCGAGGTTCGCAGCACGCGGTTTTACAACGTCCTCGCTGTGAAAGTCGAGGACGTGCAAACGTTTCTCGAAACGCTGCGTGAATGGATGGCGAATTATCCCGAAACCGCGGAGGTGCTCTCGCGCGTGGGACCGGTTCAGCACGCGTTCCCATTTGAATCGCCCGAGGAGTTCGAAACAGCGGCGAAGGAGACGGTCGCACAGTATGTGCCGCAACTTGCCGGCAGAAGTTTTCACGTGCGCATGCATCGACGCGGTTGGAAAGGCCGTATGGAGACTCCGGCCCAAGAACGACTTCTCGGAGACTTCTTGTTCGAACAGCTCCGCTCTACCGAATCGCCCGCGACGGTGACGTTTCACGATCCCGACGTAATCATCGCCATCGAAACCTTAAACACGCGCGGCGGCGCCGCCTACTGGAGCCGCGAAGATCTCACGCGGTACCCCTTCCTCAAGCTCGACTAAGTCGCTCAAGATCGCCATGGCCGCCAAGGAAATTCACATCGACTCGCTCTCCGGCGCCGCACTGGGCCGTCAGGAGAATGAGTACGTCGAACGCAAGGGACTGGGGCATCCCGACTCAATTTCCGACGCCGTGATGGAGTCGATCTCTGTCGCGTTGAGCCAGGCGTACTTGGAGACCGCCGGCCGCGTACTACACCACAACCTTGATAAGGGGCTTCTCGTCGCCGGCCAGTCCACGCCCAAACTCGGCGGCGGAAGTATCAAGGCGCCCATGCGGTTGGTGATCGGCGACCGCGCTACGGAACAATTCGGCGAACGGCGGATCCCCGTCGCAGAAATTGTTGAAACGACCGCGCGGCAATGGTTCCAGCAAAACTTGCGATGCGTCGACTCCCGTGCGCACCTCGTCCTTCAGAACGAACTACAGCCCGGCTCGGCCGAGTTAGTGGGCATCTTTGAAACTCAACCCGCAGGGACCTCGGGAATCTATACCGCAAACGACACCTCGGCGGCGGTGGGATATGCGCCGCTCACGGAAACCGAGCGGCTCGTGCTCGCGGCCGAACACTTCCTCAACTCGCACGATTTCAAACAGCAGTTTCCCGAGACGGGCGAAGACGTCAAGGTCATGGCGGTCCGTCGCGGACGTACGTTGCATTTGACCGTCGCGATGGCGTTCGTCGACCGGTATCTCTGGGAGGAAGCGACCTACTTTCACCGCAAGGCCGCCGCCCAACAATCGCTCACGGAATTCTTAGAGACCAAACTGCACAACCTGGATCGTGTGGAAACGGCCGTGAACACGTTGGATCAGCCGGGGCGCGGTCTCGACGGGATGTATCTGACCGTGCTGGGCACTTCGGCCGAAAGCGCCGACGGCGGACAAGTAGGACGCGGCAACCGAGTCAATGGCCTCATTAGCCTCTGCCGCCCAATGACCCTGGAGGCGGCTGCCGGCAAAAACCCCGTAAGTCATGTGGGCAAAATCTATAACGTGCTATCGCATCATATCGCCAACACCATTTATCACTCGGTCGAGGGTGTGGAGGAAGTTTACGTGTGGCTAGTCAGCCAAATCGGACAGCCACTCGACGAGCCGTGGTTCGCCTCGGCGCGGCTTGCCTTGGCACCCGGCGTCACGCTGGACGATGTGCGCCCGAAAGTGAGTGAGATCATTCAACACGAAATCGCCGGAGCCGCCGCCTTTACCGCTCGCCTGATTCGTGGAGAACTGCCCGTGTGTTAAGACACGCTGAGTTCCCAATGTGGCTTCTCGAGCCGATGCTCGCTGAGACAAGGAACACACTTTCGGCCAAGGTTTTCCGTGCGTATCCGCACAGACGATGCGCTGACACGCGCAGTTGGAGTCTTATCTCGGTTGCAAAACATCACGTTTCTGCCTGTTTGGCGGCAATTACGGACGTTCGCCTGCGAGGAACAAGAAGTGCAAGACGGTTGGCCGTCGCGCAGGAAACGATGAGTGTAGTGCTGCGCACGTTCGATGGAAACGCGGGGCGAACGACCGCGGCGGTGATGCGCGAACGCGCAAACTTGACGATGAAGGCCCGAAGACGGTCGGAAGAGACTTCGAAATTCGCCTTCGGACGATTCGAGGAGAAATCATGAACCTCCGCATCGAAAGTTGGCGGCTCTGTTGCGTGGTGTTAACCGGCAGCCTGGTGTGGACCACGGCAGCGGCCGCGGACGAAGCCCCGCAGTGGCGAATCTTCCAAACTGACAACGGTTGGCGGCTGCTGAAAGATGAGCAACCGGTTTATCTCCAGGGCGCGGTCGGTAGTAGCCATTGGGACGTGCTCAGGGCCTGCGGCGGTAACGCGGTTCGCGTGAACGCCAATAAGAAGAACCTGGACGAAGCCCATTACCACCGTCTCATGGTCATGGCGAACTTGCCCGTGCGCGGCGAGCGGAACGGCATGAACTGGGGCGATGCTGAACAAGTCGACGACCAGAAACGCAAAGTCCTTGCGGTAGTCGAAGAACTGAGGGGCCATCCGGCTTTGCTGTTCTGGGCGGTAGGAAACGAATTGGACCACATCCCCGGCGAAAAGTCGCACCATCCACAACTTTGGAAACGACTGAACGAATTGGCGGCCGCCATCAAGCAGATTGACGCCAGACATCCGGTGCTGACGGTGGTCGGCACAGGCCGCTACCAGGAGAAGGTGCAACACATCGCCCGCGACTGCCCGGACTTTGACCTGCTGGGGATCAATAGCTACGGCGATCTTGCCTCAGTCACCACGCAAACTCGCGAGCACTGGCCGAAGCCCTACGTAATCGCCGAGTGGGGACCGACGGGGCATTGGCAGGTTCCGAAAACCAAGTGGGGCGCCCCGCGAGAGCAAACGAGCAGCGAGAAAGCCAACATCATCGGCGATCGATATCAAACGATTATCTTGGCCGACAAGACGCATTGCTTGGGGTCGTTCATCTTCTATTGGAGCGAGAAGCAGGAAACGACGCACACGTGGTACGGACTCTTTTATGGCGGTCTGCGCACCGAGTCGATCGACGTGATGCAGCGTGCTTGGAGCGGCGCCTGGCCGAAGAACCGCGCGCCCGGCGTTCAGGGCCTTGCCATCGAAGGTTTCTCCGATCCCCGTGCGGTGTACCTTCGCCCAGCGCAGTCGTATCGCGCTGGAGTCCAAGCGACCGACCCCGAATCTGATCCGCTGACGTTCGCTTGGAGTATCCGTCCCGAAGTCGAGATTCCCCCGGACTCTTACGCGGGAAGCAAAGAACAGCCCGCGAAAACCCTTGAGGGACTGATTCGCAATCCTGGAAGCTCGCAAATTAACTTCACGGCGCCGCAAACGGCAGGCCCCTATCGGCTATTTGTCACGATTGCCGACGGACAAGGGAACGTCGCGTATGGGAATATTCCGTTCTTCGTGACAACGCCTGAGTAAGCGACTTCGAAACGGCCGGATCTCGACCCTAGAACCGGTTCCGCTTGATCACTCAAATCTCCCGTCGCGTGCGGACCCGCGCGACGCCAACTACAAAGGAAGCCCGGCAATGAACACACGACATCGAATCACTCGGCGCCGCTTCTTGCGCCGCAGTACCGCAGTTGCGGCGACTGCGGTTGCCGTTCCCGCGTTGATTCCTCGCCATGTGCTCGGCTAGGCCCAAGCCCCCGGGGCGAACGACCAAATTGTGCTGGGCATCATCGGCATGGGAGTCCGCGGCGATCAGTTGGCGCTCAATATTCCCTCGTCTGGGCGAGTCGCGGCGATATGCGATGCCGATGCGCGCAAGACTGCCGCGGCCACGCAAAAGCATCGGGCCGATTGGAAGATTTATCAAGATTATCGCAAGCTGCTCGAACAGCGCGACTTGGACGCCGTGATCGTCGCGGCTTGCGATCATCATCACGTGCACGCCAGCATTCTGGCCTGCCAGGCCGGCAAAGATGTGTACTGCGAAAAACCCCTCTCGTTGTACGTGCGAGAGGGCCGAGCGCTGGTCACCGCCGCGCGCAAGTATGGTCGCGTGGTGCAAACCGGCACGCAACAGCGAACCATGGAAATGAACCGCTTTGCCTGCGAGTTCGTTCGCGGCGGAGGTATCGGGAAGATCCACGCCGTCGAGTGCGTTAACTTCTCCGGGCCAACTCCGTATCCCCTCGCTGGTTTGCCTGCCGAACCTGTTCCCGCAGGTGTCGACTGGGACCTCTGGCAAGGCCAGGCCCCGGAACATCCCTTCAACCGCAAGTTGTTCGCACACTGGACCGACGGTGTGGGCGGCTGGTGGGGAAACTGGCGAGATTATTCCAATTCCCAACTGACCGGCATGGGCTCCCATGCGTACGACATGGTGCAATACGCTTTGGGCATGGATGAAACTGGGCCGGTCGAACTTTGGCCGGTCGAGGAAGGTCCGAAGGCGCGTCTGCGGTTCCGCTACGCCAACGGAATTGAAGTGCGGCTCAGTTTTCCTGACGAGGAGCCCCGCCGCGGGCCGCAATTAGGCGCAATCTTCGTGGGCGACGGGTGCAAGATCGAAATCAATCGCAATAAATTCACCACCAATCCTCCCGACTTTATTTCGAACCCGCCCGACCTGCAACTGGCCGAGAAATGGGAAGGCGATGGTTGGGTCGCCAAAGGGCACGTGGAGAACTGGTTCGACTGTATCCGCACGCGCGACAAACCGAACGCCGATGTTGAAATCGGGCACCGCACAGCCTCGCTCTGTCAACTGTTGGGGATTACGAGACAACTCGGCCGACGCCTCAAGTGGGATCCAGAACAGGAAATCTTCCCGGGCGACGAAGAAGCGAACGCGCTGCTCGACCGGCCGCGGCGCCAAGGTTGGGAATTGCCGAATCTGGCCTAATGTTTCGACAGGTTCGCGCCGCCTGCCTTTGTCGCTTGCCACCGAGGGAGGAATTGGGCGCCGCCCTGCCAGCAATGTTTTCCTCATGCCTGCGTTGCCGTGCTCCACACGAGTTTACCGAGTGTCGGCCGGTGGAGCGTCTACTTCAGCGCGCCAAAGCTTGGCGTGCATTTGGTAGCCGGCCGGATCGAGTTCTTGCAATTCGGAACGCACGAAGGGGAAGAAGTCGTTCGTGCCGAAGTACGCCTCGGCCGTTTCTGCAAAGTACTCCATGGGGTTGGTGGTTGCGTACGCTTGGCGCTTGTTCCCGTCGATGTGCAAGACCCGGTGATAAAGGTCTTGATCCTTTGCATTGCGAAACGCCGCTTGAACCTCAGGATTTTCAAACCCACGGTCGAGGAACTGATGGTGATACGCATGGGCCAACTCATGCAGCACCATCCACGGTTGGGCGCGCGTCCAGGATAAAAACGTTTCCGCGTTGGCCACTTCCACGCAGCGCGCCTTTTCGGGATTCATGTCGTGCTCGCGCAGCCAGCCTGCATCGGGATGATACGCCATGCACGGGTGATGCGGCTCATCTTTCTCCACCCAGATCGTCACTTGGCGCAGCTTCTCCAAGGCTGACGCCGGAATCACGCGCGCGACTTGATAAAGTTGATGCCGCAACAACGTCAGGGTTGGCTCGGCCAATGCCGCATCTTCCAACAAGTTCCGATTGACCAGCACGCGCCAGCCTTCCAGGGTTTGCGCTTCGTACTGGGACATGGGATCATACGGCGTTGGCGTCTCGGGCGCGTCATCCGCCCGCGCTGCACTCACAGTCCCCACGAGCGTTCCTATGGCCAGAAGAATCGCCACAAAACGTCCTATCAAATTGAGCTGCATGGTTCTTCTGGTTGTCGATCGTGCGTTCATTCGCAGTCCAAGGACGACAGCCGTCGGTAGATGCGACAAGGTATTAAAGCCCGCCACGGCATACAACGTCAAACATTAACTTGCGAGTCAGAACCTTTCCAGCGGGAGAATCAGGGCGGAAAACGGTATTCTCCCGCGGCCTACTCGCGTTGGCGCGCCGCTCCGATTAGGTTGGTGAGGACATTCTCGCACACCTGATCCTTCCTGCCAGGAGCCCGCCTTATGAGATTTGCCCGATGTTTGGTGTTGGCCGCGTTTGGTACGTTTGCGGCGATGGCCGGTCATGCGGCTTTGGCCCAGGAGTCCGCAGAGTCGCCCAAAGCGTGGATCGACGGCAATGGCCACGGTTGGCAAGAGTTGGGCGAAAAAGACTTTACGACCGTGAACGGCGACCCCGACACCTGGACCTGGCAGGACGGCGTGGCGCACTGCAAGGGAACGCCCGTCGGCGTGACGCGCTCGCAAAAACAATACACCAATTTTGAACTGGTCGCGCAGTGGCGGCACTTGACTTCCGGCGGCAACTCGGGCGTGTTTCTGTGGGCGCCCGAAAGCGCGCTGACCGATCTTCCGCCGGGCAAGTTGCCACCTGGCGGCATTGAAGTGCAGGTGCTCGATAACGGTTTCCGCGAACAGTTCGAGAAAAACGGCGGCCGTAAGGCCGATTGGTTCACCACGCATGGCGACGTGTTCGCCGTCGGCACATCGAAGCTCACTCCCTACCCGCCGGTCTCTCCTAACGGCAGCCGCGGTTTTCCGCGCAAGGAGCTAAGCAAAAGTTCGCCGGAGTGGAATCACTATTACATTCGCGCCATCAACGGCGAAGTGCGCTTGTGGGTGAACGGCGAAGAAGTTTCGGGCGGCTACCAGGCGCAGCCCGCCACGGGGTATTTGTGTCTTGAATCGGAAGGCGCTCCGGTCGAGTTCAAGAACATTCGCATTCGCGAGTTGCCCAACCCGGTCAGCGAGTAACGCAGCGCCGCAATCGGTCGCACCGTGTCATGGACGGCGCTTCCCGCCAGGTTCGCCGCAGGACGGACATGTTCGTCCCTCCTGCGGAGCGGCGCACTCACGGCCTATTTTGCGGCGAGCACCTCTTTCGCTCGCTCCGCCACGGACGGAGCGGCGTGATCCCGCAACTTTTGCCGACGGGCTTGACCGAGCCAGGCTGTGTCGATCTTTTCGGAAGCAATGGCGTCGAGCAGCGCCAGACATCGCTCGTCATTGCGCAATAATCCGTCCAGCGCCAAGTCGCGATTGCGCGCCGACAGGTGTGGTAGGCTGCGCAACAGCGCCAGCGTTGCCGGAACTACTGGCATATCCGCGGCGCCGCTCACGGCGCCCATTTGAAGTTCATCATGCACGCCGGCTGCTAGATATTTCTCGAGTTGCGGACCGCGCAAATCCCACGAGCCCATGGCGATCATGCGCAGGGCGTCATACCGCGTACCGGGGCGGATTTGTTCATCGTCGGCCATTGCCGCAGCCAATTCAATCGCGCGCTGCCAGCGGGCCGTGAGAACCCCTTCCGACTTGACCACGCTTTCTAACCGGGCCTTGGGCCACGCGCCGGACTGGCTGACTCCATTGATGACTCCGCCCCCTACGACCACGGCTTGCCAGTCGCGCAGCGGACGGCCGAGCAGCGGCAACGACGCATCCAGCACGGCCCGCAGTTCGTCGGCGTCGTTCCGTTTTCCCGCCGCAATGGCCACGCGCCATATCCACGGAATGCGCCGATATTCTTCCTTCAGAGCGTTTTCGCCCGTTGGCAAATCGGCGGTCATGGCGGTCAGAATCGCCGCCGCGGGGGCCGACGTTTCCGCAAGAAGTTTCTCGCGCGTCGCAGCGACTTGGGAGTCGTCGAGCAAAAACTTGGCAACGCTTGTCGGGTCGGTCGGAACCGCTTCGGATGGCGAAGTCTGTACAACGAACTTCGTCTTGGCGCCCTCGGGCACGAGATGCACGCCGCGTAAATCGAGCAACGCGGGCGACTTCTTTTCGCCGTCATAACGCACCGATAGGTAGCTTAAACCTGCTGGCAGATCGAGCGCGCCGATCCGCCACACCTGATAGTTGCTCCATGCGCCCGTTGAACGCACCACGCCCTGAAGCGGCGTTTCCGAGCCTTCCAATCGAACACCGTTGCCCGCCGCATCCGGAGCGCACGCATAGTCGAAGTAAACGTCGTATCGGCCCGGCGCCGCGACCTGAACGCGCCAGGCTGCGTAGTCGCCCTGGCCATGCCAATAACCGATATTTTGAAACTCCGAGCCCGACTCGAACCTAATGTCGCCGCCATGAATTTCGGCCTTCGTGGCGAGCAACGCCAACACGCCGTCTCCGTCGGCGGTAATCACACTTGGCGTATTGCCAGGAAACGTCTTGGGCGGCGTGCGCGACGCAAGAACAAACGCGATCACATCGGCCAATTCCTGCGGCGTCATGTCTTTTTCCAGTCCCTCGGGCATGGCCGACTTGCCCGTGGAACGCAGCATTTCCAACTCGCTGCGCAACAGGACATGTTCTTTGCCTTCCTGCTCGCGCAGCTTAATGCTTCCGCCACTTTCTTCGGCCAGCAGACCTGAGAGCACGCGCCCGTCGGTTAGTTCAGCCACGTAACTGACGTAACGGCCGTCCACATCGCGATTCGGATCCAACACGGCGACCAGCAAAGATGCGGTCGATTTGTTCGTGAGCGCCGCGAGGTCCGGGCCGACGAAACTGCCAATTCCGTCTAACAAGTGGCACGTTGCACAACGCTTGCGAAACACTTCCTGCCCGCGCGCCGAATCGGCCGACAACGAGGCGACCGATCGCCATTGATCGAGCACTTGTTGGCGGTCGCCGCTGACGGAGGCGACGAAGAGCTTTTCGGCCTTGTGACGCAGCGCCTCGTTCGGATGGGTCAACAAACGTTGCCGGCGCGCCGCGTCCAAGTCGTTCGGCTGTACGCGCCGGTTTTCAAGGGCGGCGAGCAGCGCCACGGCGCCGCGTTCGCGGTTGAGCAGCGCGTCGAACATTTCAGCCCGCAGGCGCGGCGTCGCGGCAACCCATGACGAGAGCAGCACATCGAACGCGGCGTCGCTTCCCAGCCGCGCCAGCGCTTGCACCGCGGCCGACTGAACCGCTAGGGGTTGGTTGGCGGCCGCCAGACGCGCCAGCTTCGCTTCGCGCGGTTCGGCATGGTCGCCTTCCGCTTGGGCTTTGCGAAGGAGGTCCGAGGTAGCAGCGCCCACGGGACGCCCGACGAAGGCGATCGCGGCGATGCGCTCGGGTTCGTGCCGATCGGGCGCTTCCGCCGTCGACCAAGCCTCGCTCCACAGTTGACGCAGGCGCGCGGCCGTGTCAGGCGTCACGTGGCCCGCCAGGTCGAGCTTGCGACGATCCGCGCCATCCAAGACCCGCATGATGGCCTCTCCTCGCTCCGCTTCCGAAATCGCGGAAAATTCGAGCAATTGCTGCAACACGCCAGCGAGCGACGCCGCGTCACCTGTAGCCGCCGCCGTGGATAACAAAGAGGCGAGCCATACATCGGCCAGCGTTTTTCGGTTCTCGTCCGCGAGCGTTGCTTGCAAAATCGTGTGGACGGTATCGGACCTCAGCGAACTGATCACGGCTCCCACAACGTACCGGTCGTGACCGGTGTTTTTGGCGAGCGACGCGAGAACTTGTGCTGCTTGCGGATCGGTCGTCGCTCCCAGCGAGTACGCCAACTGCGCTCGAACCGGTAAGGCCGGATCTTGCCGCAAGTTGACGAGCGCCGT
Organism: Planctomycetota bacterium; assembly: GCA_963204915.1. Lineage (GTDB taxonomy): Bacteria > Planctomycetota > Planctomycetia > Pirellulales > Pirellulaceae > JAHWKS01. Next base: position 41,364 of record CAUJHS010000052.1, read on the forward strand.
GAGAACTTCGGGTTGGTCGAGAAACGGTTCACACAGTTGCACGGCTAGCCGACGCACCTCGGCGTTCTCCTCGGCCAGGAACGGCAACACCGCTGCGGGCCGAAGTTGCCCTAAACCTTGCAACGTCGCTAAAGCCTGAACGCGCGCCGCCGGCACGCGGCTTTCCCGCGCGACGCGCTCTAGTTCAGGAGCCGCGTCGGTCGACTGACGCCAGATGAGGAGTTGTTGAGCCAGGTCGCGCTGCACGCCGTTCGGGCTATCGAGCGCGGCGGCCAATTGGGCGTTCGTCTTGTCGTCCAACCGTTCGACCTGCCGAGCGGCGCCGTCGCGCGGAATGATGCGATAAATACGTCCCAACCCCTGTCCGGCAAACACGTTCAATTCGGCGATCGTTTCCGGCGGAATCCACTGGGGATGTTCGATCACGTACCGGTACATGTCGACAATCCACAACGCGCCATCAGGACCCGTTCGCACTTGCACCGGTCGGAACCACCGATCGGTCGAAGTGAGAAACTCGGAAGTCGTTTCCGCTTCGGCTCGGCGTCCCGAAAACACGACGCCTTGGCGCGTCAGGCGAAGTCGGTGGACAAGTTGATTGACCGGCTCGCACGTGAACGAATTCCCGTAGTATTCTTCACCGAGCAGTTGATCTCGATAAATCTCCAGGCCGCAGGCCGAGGTGGGCCGACCCGGCGCTCCGGAAAGTTTGAATAACACCAGGTCGCCGCGAGGATATAAGCGATTGGCGTCGGGATAGTCGGGCGCGTAATGGCTGGCGGGCGGCGGCGCCACGTTGGGGTTGCGACGCGCGTAATGATCCTCGACCACATAATGCGAAACCAGCGCGCCGTTGGTGCAGCCGAACCAGTTGTCCCAGTCGTCGCGCGGGCGGCCTTGCTGCGTTTGTCCCGTAACGGGTTCGATGGCGCCGGTCTCGGGGTTCATGCGAAAGTCGCGGTTCCGCAAATCGATCACTTGCCCGGCAAAGGTTTTAATCACGCCGCCAAACAATCCGCCCGAACCGTGGAGCCAGCCATCAAGTCCCCAGCGCAGGCTGTTCACGCGGGCATGGGGGTTGTGCGTGGCGAAGCCGGAAAACAAGACTTTGCGCACATCGGCAACACCGTCGTCATCGGTATCGGCGGCAAAGAGGATGTCCGGCGCATCGCAAACCAAAACGCCGTCGCGCCAAACTTTGACATCCGTGGGAAAGCGCAGGCCCGAAAGGAACTCGGTCGAGCGGTCAAACCGGCCATCGTGGTCCGCGTCGGTCAGGAAACGCACGCGGCCTAGCGGCTCGAACTCGTCGTTCACGCTTTGCGCGTAGTCGGTCATCTCGACCACCCACAGGCGGCCGTCGGGGCCGAAGTCGATCGCCACGGGGTCGGCCACGAGCGGCTCGGCGGCGACAAGTTCGATTTTCAGATCGTCATGCGTATGCAAACACTCCAGCGATTCCTGCGGCGACTTGGGCGGCACGCCTTGCGTGCCAGGCGTGGCGTGAAACGCGACGGGAGTTTGTCGCTTCACTTCGTCGATAATCTGCTGCTCCAGCCCAGCTTTGAGCGTTGCGGGCAAGGCAAAGTACGGAGTTTCCGCGCCGCCGCCGTAGCCGCCTTCCTTGACTAATCGTTCCGAGGGAATGTAAGCGCCAAAGTCGTTGCTGTAGCCGTTCAGCCAAAGGCGGTCGCGGCGCAGTTCCTTTTTCAAGCGGTGGGAGTAATCGACGCAAACTTCGCCGGCCAGAAACGCCATGTGCAAACTCTCGCCGAACGTGAACGTTTGGATGGGATACCGCAGCGACGTGAGAAGCGACTCGCCGCGGTCGAGCCGCGCCAGTTGGGTTTGCGCGTTGTAGCCCGCGGGGCCGCCCTGTTGGGCCAGCGCTTCCCATTGCTCGCGTGTGGGAAGTGGGTTGAACGCCAGATCGAGCGTTGTGAGGCGCGCGGTGAGTGGACCGGTTACGGCTTGAAGTTGGGTCGCGGCAAGTCGGGCGACTTCGTCGGCGATTTCGGCGCCTTGTTGTGCGGCAATGTCGGTCTTGTCGCCGGTCACGCCCGAGGAGGGATTCGAATCCGATCCGCAACCGATCGAAACCAGCGCCGCCGCGCCGGGAAATTTTCGTTCGATCAACTCCTGCGCATAGCCGGCCCAGTCGCCGCTGATTTGATTGAACGACAACGTCACGCAGTGGCAAGCATAACTGACGTAAACCGCCCGCGTCTCGCCCGAAGGGTCGCGCACCAGGAGCATGGGCAAGTCGTGATCGACCGGTCCTCCGGCGGTGCGGCGGTTTTTGGCGAAAGTGACTTTTCCCACACCCCAAAGCAACTGTCCCGGCCGGCGGTCTTCGATGGCCGCAACGGCCGCTTGCTCCAGACGGTCGGTGAGTTCACGCGAGTAACGATCGATATGCTCCTGATGGTCTGGCGGAATCGGCGTGCTAAAAATATTGTCGCTCGCTCCATTCACCTTGGGCGTGCAATGCGAGTGCGAGAAGGTTAACGCCACGCGCTCGCGCGGGATCCGAAATCGTTTCTGCAATCGAGCCGCGACTTCATCGACCTGAGGTAATCGCACCCCCAGGCTGTCGATGGCGAGCAGCACCAGCGGCGGTTCGTCGCCTTCGCTAATCGCCAACGCCTTGGCCCAAATGCGTTGAGCAACTCCCTCGGACTCTTCGCGGCGAAAACCGAACCCGTTCAAACGAATGGGATAATCGGGCGTAATATCGACCCGCGCCACGCCCACGCGGTATCCGACCTCGTCAGCCAGGACGAACGGCGCGACGAGACTGATCCACAAGGCGATGGCGACAGTACAAAATCGACACATAGGTTGCGCTCTCGCAGAGGGAAAGAGAGGGACGAGGCGACGCGGCAGGCCGTCAGACCAAGGAGTGTGATCACACATTAAGCGCGGCGAACGTCCGTGAGGGACGAAACGCCGAAGAAATCATCAGCGGGTCGGGCCAGTTCCCGAAAGCGGTCGGTGGGCATAGAAAGCGTGTCCCACTTGACCGAAAGCGGCTTGGCCCAGGCCGCGTATAAATCGAGCGAGATCGCCACAAAGCCATAGAGCCCCTGACGATACTCAAACATTTGCTCCGGCGGCAAGGGCGCCAGGTCGCCGTCGACGTTATAGGCGAACACGAGCAAACCGTGAAACTGCTCTCCGAAAATCTCCTCCCACCGGGCGAGGCTGCGCACGTCGTCGCTGGTGGACCAATTGTTCCAAAGTTTCCGCTGCGGCCCTGAGGAAAACCTTCGGCCTTTGACGTCAACCAGCCAACGACGCGGACGCTGGCCCGGCGCCGTAAGGGGCGAAACGATGAAGTCCAGGCTTTTGAGCGATTCCTCGCCCATCAGGCTGCGACGCGCTTCGTCGACCGCCACGTACGGAACTTTGCGCTCGCGCAAGTACGCTTCGAACGCGGCCTCGTAATGGTTGTGACGATTCGCCATGCGGTGTTCCTTGGACGAAACCGGCTCATGCGTTCCCGACGCTGTTGATTCGCGAAGGGGCGGTTATCCGAGAATGGGCAGCAGCGGCGGTTTAGGGCTGCGCAGGCTTTGCTTCTTGTCGCGCGGCAAAACCGCGTCGGCGAACTCGGCCACTTGTTCGGGTGTTTCGAAATAACGCTCGTAAGTCCAATTGTCTTCGTATTCGCAGTTGTCGGTGGAGTACTCGCGGCAAATGGGAGGGCGCGTGTCGTAAATCCCGCAGCGATTATCGGGAAGCAAATGTTTGCAGGTGGTGTGCACCAGCAAATACCACACGTCGTCATCGGTGAAAACCGACGCTCGATCATGCAGCAAATACCAGCGAATATACTCGTAATCTTTCCGCTCGGTGGGGGTGTCAATCGGTAAGGCGAAATACCGGCAGCATTTGGCGGTGCAATGGTCGCACAACACCGTGCCAGCCGGTAGCTGGTTGCGGTCGGGTTTTTCAGTCAGCTTCGTCGGCATAATCGTTACAGGGAAAATATCCGTTTCGATCCAAGACCAGGGGCATTCCAACACTCCGCCCGCGAATACGGCTGGCGGCGCAGTATGCTAATAATGTCACAGACGCTCAAGGTTCCATCAACTCCCATACTTACTTAATGACGCTCGCGGCGCCCCGCTGCTTGTCGCCGAATTCGCCATGCAAATTGTGATTACCGCCGTCGGCCCCGACAATGTGGGCCTGGCTGATCCCATCATTCACTACGTGACCGGCGAAGGGGCCAACATCGCCGAAATCCAAATGTACGACCATGACGAAGAAGCGGTCTTCGCCATGTTGTGTCGCATTGAATTGGAGGGTCAACGCTTGCCCGAGGTGCGGCATGCGATGCGCGAAATTGGCAAACTAAAAAATCTGGCGATTCGCGTGTGGTCGCCCGAGGAGCGCGCCGAACGGCCCCGCTTGGCCCTTTGCACCACGTACCGGCCCGAGCCGGCCCTTGCGGTGTTGCGCGCCATTCGCGACGGACAAATCCGCGCTACTCCGGCCGTCGTTATCGGAAACCGCAACACATGCCGGGGCCTCGCCGAGCAATTCGGCATCGACTGGCACATGATCGGCGATTCGCAAGGCCGTCCCGATGAGGAACGGCTCGTCGCGCTGTGCGATCAATACGAAGTCGACTACATCATTCTCGCGCGGTACATGCGCGTCTTGCCGCCGGCCACCTGTTGGAAATTCGCGGGCGGACGAATCATCAACCTCCATCATGGGCTACTGCCCAGCTTCCCAGGGTTTCGGCCCTACCAGGAAGCGTACGCTTGCCGCATGCTCACGTACGGCGCGACGTGTCATTTCATCGTGCCCGAGTTGGACGCGGGAAATCAAATCATTCATCAGTCCACCTTTACGGTGCCGCCCGGCGCCAAACTAGAGGATGTGATGCGCGTCGGCCAGGAAGACAACGAGCCGAATTGCCTGGTCGAGGGGGTGCGCCGCGTGGTGAATCGCGAAGTGCAACTTCACTTCCACCGGGTAGTCGCCCGGCGGTAGCCGATGAGAATCGCAGGGAGAGCTTGGAAAATTTTGATGTTTTCATCCACACTTCCATTATATGGAATGAATGTTCAATTCAAGTGATTTGCGAACTTATTTAATGCTCGTCACGAGTTGCGTCAAGCCTTCGTTTTCTCTGGAGTTCGCAACTCGATGCGCCGAGCCAGGTTCGGCAACGCCGCGGCGCCTCTCGCTGATCGTAAGTTTTTCTGTGGCGTGCTACTTCTCGCGCAGCGCGTCGGGCTTTGTGAAAAAATTCACCAGACTCTCCTGCATTGCCGTGGTCTGACGGCGCAACGTCTGACGGCTATACTAACGCCTTTGGCGAATTGCCTGGCCGTTGTCTTGCCGGGCGGTCGCTTCCTTTGGGGGCTTCCCTGTTGGCGCAGCGATGACTCACGACGTGCGGCATAACCTGGTGGTAATTGGCGTCGGCTCGATTGGCGAGCGGCACCTGCGATGCTTTCAACAGTCCGGGCGTTGTCAACTCTCGTTTGTCGAGATCAACGAATCGCTGCGTCACACGATTTCTAATCGCTATGAAGCGCCAGGCTTTGCCGATCTTGAAAGGGCGTTGGCGGAGGGCCCCACGGCGGCGGTGATCGCCACGCCGGCGCACCTGCACGTGCCGCTGGCGATCAAATTGGCCGAGGCGGGACTTCACTTGCTGATCGAAAAGCCGCTGAGCACCGATCTTTCAGGCGTAGATGAACTGCAGCAAGTCGTCGCACATCGCGGCGTGATGGCGGCCGTGGCGTACGTCATGCGTTGTCAACCGGCCTTGGCCGCCATGCGTCAAGCCGTGGCCAGTGGACGATTCGGCCGGCCTCTGGAAGTGGTGGCGGTCGCGGGGCAAAACTTTCCCACGTATCGGCCGGCGTATCGCGAAATTTACTACGCCAAACACGCGACCGGCGGCGGTGCGATTCAAGACGCCATCACGCACTTGCTGAATGCCGGCGAGTGGCTGGTCGGTCCGATCACGCGGCTTGTGGCCGATGCATCGCATCAGGCCCTGCCCGGCGTCTCGGTGGAAGATACGGTGCACGTTTTGGCGCGGCATGGCGACGTATTGGCCAATTACAGTTTGAATCAATATCAGGCGCCCAACGAAGTAACGATTACGGTGGTTTGCGAACAAGGGACGGTGCGATTTGAATCGCATCATCATCGCTGGCGCTGGATGACTACGCCCGATACCCCGTGGGAAGACGCGGTTCAAGAACCGCTTTCGCGCGATGCGCCCTTCCTGCTGCAAGCGAGCGAATTTTTGGACGCCCTTGAAGGTCGCCGCCCGCCGCTTTGTTCGCTGGACGAGGGAATTCAAACCTTGCGAGTCAACCTGGCCGCCTTGTGTAGTGTGGAAAGCGGCGGCTGGGAATCGATCAACGATGAATTGCTATGAACGAAGCCGCACGTGAGCCGACCATTCCAACGTTGTTCGATCTTTCGGGCCGCGTGGCGCTCTTGACCGGCGGCTGCGGCCATCTCGGTTCGGCGCTGGCGCGGGCTTTGGCGGAAGCGGGCGCTTCGGTCGTGCTGACCAGTCGTGACGCGGCTCGGGCCCAAGCTGCGGCCGAGAAGTTGCCGTGTGCAGCGGGCGCCTCACATTTCGGACTCGCGCTCGACCACATGCAACCTGACACGATGCCCGCGGCGTTCGCTCAGGCGGTTTCGCTGGCTGGGAAAATCGACATCCTGGTGAACAACGGCCATGAAGGTCTTGGCGCCGACTGGCGTACCGTGTCGCACGAACAATTCACGCGACATTTGGCCAACGCCGCGGGCTATTTTGAGTTAGCGCGATTGATGCGCGATCACGCGGTCCAGCGGCAAGCGCCGGCAAGCATGATTCTGCTGGGTTCGATGTATGGCGTGGTGGGCTCCTATCCCGAAGCCTATGACGGCGTGTGCGCCGCGAGTCCTGTCGCGTATCACGCACTCAAAGGAGGCATCGTTCACATGACGCGGCATTTGGCGGTGTACTGGGCGAAAGATCAAGTGCGTGTCAACTGTCTCAGCCCGGGCCCGTTCCCGCGCGACGACGCACCGGCCGAAATGATCGAGCGGCTTCGCCAGAAAAGCCCCATGCGCCGCATGGGCCGGCCTGATGAACTCAAAGGCGCCGTTGTTTTCCTGGCCAGCGACGCCAGCAGTTACATGACCGGCCAGAACCTGATTATCGATGGCGGCTGGACCGCGTGGTGATTTTTGTTGCGGCCCCTCGACCAAGGAATCATCGACTTTCGATGCATGCACGCCAAGGGCTGCAACCGCGCCGCGCGTGAGTTATCATACACCACCAGAATGGCGTCGGAGCGTTTGTTCCGAGCCGAGCGGATGCGCCGCTTGGCCCCCCGACTGCCGACGGCCCCTTTTCGTTGGGAGTACGATGGTATGAACATGTCTGTCCCCGCTTCACGTCGCGACTTCTTGCTGACCACGGCTTCCGCCGCGGCCGCGGCTTCGATTACATCGTTCGTGCCGGGCGCCGCTCGGGCCGACGACAAAACTTCCCCGAACGACCGGATCAATTTGGGCGTGATCGGCATCGGGCCGCGCTGCACTTACGATTTGCAGGCGATGTTACAATTCGCCGATGTGCGCTGCGTGGCGATTGCGGAAGTGCAAGCCAAGCGGCGTGAAGCCGGCAAGACGCTCGTCGATGAACATTACGGCAACCGCGATTGCCAGGTCTATCGCGACTTCCGCGAGCTACTTGATCGGAAAGACATCGACGCCGTGTTAATCGCCACCGGCGATCGTTGGCATGGGCCGGCTTCGATGCTGGCCGCCCAGGCCGGTAAAGACGTGTACAGCGAAAAGCCGTGCGGCATTACGATTGCAACGTGCCAAGAACTGGCCGACACGATGCACAGCCAACAGCGCGTGTTCCAGGCTGGCACGCAACGTCGCAGTGTGCCGAACTTCCAAAAGGCGGTGGAGTTGGCGCACAGTGGAAAATTGGGCAAGTTGCATACGCTGTATGCATCGGTTTATGTGCCCACGCTCGACAATACGTGGCTTCCCGGCCAGCCGACCCCGGCGCGCGATGTCGTCGATTGGAACCTATGGCTCGGTCCGGCGCCTTGGCGGCCTTTCAATCAGAAATACGTGGATGGCGGATGGCGCGGCCAGTGGGACTTTGACTCCGGAGCGCGGCTACTCGACTGGGGCGCCCATACCGTCGATTTGTGCCAGTGGGCCAACCAGGCCGATGACACCATGCCGATCGAGTATGAACCGAGCGAAAAGAACATCGTGTGCCATTACGCCAACGGCGTAAAACTGATTCTCGATTTCCTCGAACAACCGTTCGGCGATCGTTCGCCACATTACATTACGCGGCTGGGCACCTGCCCCGTGCGGTTCGTGGGCGAAGAAGGCTCGGTCGAAACCGGCGACGAAGGCGAGATCGTAGTCAGCTCGGCGGCGCTGCGTAAGGAGCTACCCGAAAAGGAAAAGCGCGTGCGCGGTTTGGATGTGACGGCGCACGCAAGGAACTTCTTTGATTGTATTCGCACCCGCGGCAAGACGGCGGCGAATCCCGATGTGATGCGTCGTTCGCACATCGCCAGCCATGCGGCAGCGATCGCCTGGATCTTGGGACGCAAGCTGAAATTCGATCCGGCCAAGGAAGAGTTCGTTGGCGATGAGGAGGCGAACTTGCTTCGCTCGCGCCCTGCGCGTGAATGGGCGGTGTAATCGCTCTCGCGCAACGATCGCACAACGTGGCGCCGCAATTGGTTGGCGGCGCCGCTGCAGAGGGGGCGTTCTGACCGTCTCGCACTTTCGCCAGCTTTCGGCGCAAGTTTTCCTTGTGACGGTATCTTCCGTGGCGTGGTGTGGTCCGCCTTGGGCATATTCTTCTTGACCGGTTCTTGCGGACCGGCGAGGGCGTTCTTGCCTCGTGCCCGTTGCCAACCGAGGTGAAACAACCTCGCGGGATTTACGCTTCCGCAAGTCAGCCTTCGAGACCTTTCGAACTTGCTCCCGCAGCGGCAAGCCATAGGCGAGTTTCATTTTGGCGCCGTTTGATGGTGCGCGCCGTAGTGAAAACCGCCCCAAGCGGCCGTCGCTTGCATTTTGGGACAAGACGCATTTGGTGCGAGGCGAGCGTCATTCCCACCTCATTGATCCCGCCAGCGGAGTTGCTTCAATGTCTACGCGTGAAACGAACCCGGCGCTCGCGTTGCGCGCCGACTGGGCTTATCCCACGGTTTTGCCCTACAGTTTGAAGGTTTATCCGATTGTGCAAACGGCGCCCGAGATCGAAGCGCCGCGCGCTGGGCAATGGCCTTGGGCGAAGCACCGCTCCTTGGCCCAACGATCCACCGTGGACCAGCCGCGCAACCAAATTTACTTGCACGTTCCGTTTTGTCCCTTCTTGTGTCACTTCTGCCCTTTGTACAAGGTCGATACTCCCAGTTCGCAAAACGGCAGCCGCAAAGATCAGTTTGTTGAGGCGATGTTGCGCGAAATTCGCATGTACGGACGAACCGCGGCGGCCGGCACGCCGTTCCATTCGGTGTACTTTGGCGGCGGCACGCCGACCGAACTGACGCCCACGCAGTTGGGACTGTTGCTCGACGAACTGCGCGACAACTTCGACATTGCCGCCGATGCGGAAATCACGCTGGAAGGCGTCGCGCGACAAATGCTGCAGCCCGGCTACCTGGCCGAGTGCTATGACCGGGGTTTCAATCGCATCTCGTTTGGCGCCCAGTCGCTGGATCCGGAAGTGCGTAAACTGGTGGGACGCGGCGACTCCGTTTCCGACTACCCCGCCGTGATCGAACTTTCACGATCGCTCAATCCGAACGTGCCGGTGAATTTGGAGATCATGGCCGGGACGCCGGGGCAATCGCTGGCGTCGCTCGAGCGCGACGTGCAACTGCTCATGGACTGGGCGCCCGATAGCCTCGATGTGCTGTACTACGTGATGATGCACGGCACGAAGTTGGTCGATCACATTCAAAACGGCACGCGGCCTTCGCCCGCGATGGGTGAAGAACTGCTCGCGATGCGCCGCATGATTAACGAAACCATTCCTGCGCATGGCTACCACCAGGTGACCGCCGAAGCGTTTGCCCGCTCCGACCGCGACTTGTTCGCCGATACGAGTTTTGGCGGCGGCGGCGAAATGAACACCGTGTTGGCGCTTGGTCCCTCGGCGTTCGGGTTGCTCGAAGGCACCACGTACCACAACGTGTGCGATTTGAAGCAATACCTGAAGTTACTGGGCGAAGAACGATTCCCCGTGCGGCGTGCGATGAAGCTCACGCGCGACGTGGCGCAAATGCGGCGGTTCATGCTTTCGCTGGTGCGGTTGCAATTGCCGGAAGACCTGGTCCAGTCGTATCGTCCGGCGCGCCGGGCTGTGCGTCGCTGGCTAGAGGCTGGGCTCGTGGCGCCGGCGCCCGGCGGCTACGAACTTACCGAGACCGGCAAACTCTGGTACAACCACATGCAAATGGAGGTCTTGCCGCATAAAGACCGGGCCCGGTCGTTGCGCATGTTCGGCTCGATCGACGAGCAACGCGTGTTGCTGCAGCCCAATCCGACAGGCCTGCGTTCGCACGAGCGCGAAATGTGGCTGCAAATGCGCTCCGAAGGCCGGCTCCGATTTTGGCTGTATCGCATGTACCACTGGCTGCACGATGCGGCCCCGTTCCTTGATCGCGGCGCCATCGGCTTCACGGGTCCGCGGGGCGAAAGCCGGTCTCGGCGACGACCGGCGGCGGTTGATCCTTTGACAAGCAGGCGCGCTTTTGCGGGAACCGGATCGGCGTGACCGTCGCCCGCGTTACCTGACGTGCGGCTCGTGGTGTAACTCTCTCAAGACGCTCTGGTGTGCGATGGTGCAACAATCCAACATCCGGCGCGTCTTGGTGATTGGCGCCGCAGGTTTTCTCGGTCGCCGGATCGTGGCGAGGATGCCTGCGGCGTGGGACGTCGTTCCCGCGTCGCGCCGGCGACGGGGCGATCGATGGGAAGTGATTGATCTGGCCGACCCCGCCAGGTTCATCGGTATGCGTGGCTTCGACGCGGTGGTGAACGCGAGCGATTCGGCGCACGTGTCGCCTCGGGCGGCTGCGGAGTTTTGTTTGCAGGAAGGAGTGTTGTTTGTCGAGGCGGCGCACGACTTCCGGCGGATTCGCGAATTGCTGGAATTGCGTACCACGTTCCCCGAGCCGCCCGGCGCAGTCCTGGTTGGTATGGGCGTGTTCCCCGGCTTGACCAATGTGCTGGCGCGCGAAGCCTACGCTCACGCGACCGGGGCCGACAGTCTCGCGGTTTGCGTGAGCGTGAGCGTCATGTCGGGCGCTGGTCGCAGCATGTGCCGGCACATGGCCGACCACATGCGATGTCCGGCCTTGTATTTTGACCTTGGCGAACTCCGGCAGGCGCCCGCCATGCAGGCCGCTTCGCCTTTGCCTGCCATATTGGCGTCGCCCCAAGAAGTCTTGCACCCGGCGGCGCTCGTGAGTTTTCCCGAATTGCTCATGTTGCGCGAGTCGACCGGCGTCGGTTCGATTTGCACGATGCTACGACTTCAGCCCGCGTGGTTGACACGCACGCTGCGCCCAACGGCGTGGCTCGTCGAGCGAGCGCCGTTGTTGCAGCGCGGCGTCGAGTTGGGGTTGATCGCCGGACGCGGCGTGTTGTGCCGGTCGATGCCGGCGCATTTGACCTTAACTGCGGCGGCCTACCGGCGCGACGGCGCGGGGCCTACCGCGCGTGTGGACGCAACCTGCGACGACGGCGTGGGTTGCGCCGCGTCGGCCATTGTCGCCGGTTTGGAGTTGTTGAGCGAACGTCGCCTGCCTCGCGGCGTGTTGACTCCGGATGAAGTGTTCACGTGGAGCGATCTGTCGCCTCGCGTGGCCGCGAATGAAGCACAAAAGCGCCGGCCCTGCCAATTACGTTGGACGATGGCCGTCCATGACGCCCCCCTGTCAGAACGAGTCTCGGCCCATGATTGATCGATTCTTTACCTGGTTCGTTCGCCACCGCCTGGCGACGGCCCTGTTGTTGCTCGTGATGACTTCCGCGGCTGTGGCCGGGATTGCCCAGTTGCGCACCGACGACCGCGTGCGCGACTTGCTCAAGTCGGACGAAGGCGATTACCCGCGGTTGCAGGAGTTCATCGCATCGTTCGGCGCCGACGATAACGAAGTTCTCGTGGTGTTGGAGGCCGACGAAATCCTCACGGCCCCGCGCATTCGTCAGTTACGTCGTTTTGTCGATGACGTGAAACAGTCGCCAGGCGTTGACTCAGTTTATTCGATTCTCGATGCGAGGCGCCGACGCAGTGTGGGGCGCGTCTTGCCGCTTTTGGTCCCGCAAGACGACGACGCCGAACGACTCGCACGCGCCCGCCGCGAAGCGCAGGAGCATCCGCTAGTGGCGGGGCAACTGCTTTCCGAGGATGGCAAGGTCACGCTCGTCGTGATTCGCCTGGCGGGGCAATCGCTCGAAATTCGCGACATGAATGCGCGGCTGACAAACCTGCGGCGTTTGATGGATCGCTTGGAAGCAAACTCCGACCTTCGCGCACGCATGACGGGCATTCCGGCGCTGCGCGTGGAGATCGTCAGCCGCATTCAACGAAATCAACTGGTGTTCACCGGCACAACCTTATTGCTTTCCGGATTGGCGGCGATGTGGCTCTTTCGCCGGCCTGCGGCCGTGGCCATCGCCGGCGCTGGCCCGGTGCTCGGCTTGTTCTGGACCATGGGACTCTTGGGTTGGACCGGACAACCGATGACCCCGATCACGAGCATTGTTCCTCCCCTGGTGCTGGTCATCGGGTTTACCGATTCGATTCACATGGTGTTCGAGATGCGCTGCGCCCTGGCTGCGGGAGCGACGCGGTTGGAAGCTGCGCTGGAGGCGGTGCATCACCTGTGGAAACCGTGCGGATTTACCGCTGCGACCACCGCGTTCGGGTTTGGTTCGCTGATGATGACCGACCTGGAGGCGATTCGCAGCTTTGGCGCGGCGTGCGCCATCGGCGCGGCGTGTACGTATTTGGCGGTGATGATTTTCACGCCGTTGCTCGCCACCACTCGGCTGGCCGAACGCATGGTCGATGCACGAACCCGAGAGGGACGTCCGCTGTGGATCGACTCGGCGATTGCGCGGCTTATGGTGTTCCTTCAACGGCATGCACGTCCGGTCTCGGTGACGGGGTTGGTGCTCATGGCGCTGGGAGCGCCTTGCTGGTTCTTCTTACGAGCCGACAACCGCGTGGGCGAGTTTCTTCCCTCGGACAGTCCTGCGTATCAAGCCCTGCGGCGCTGCGAAGAAGCCTTTGGCGGCGCCTTGTTTGTGCATGTGGTGGTCGATTGGCCGCAACGCGAGACCTGGGATTCTCCCTCGGTCCGCGAATGCCTGGCCGAAGTGCACCAGATGTTCCAGGAGGAGCCGACCACAAGTTACCCTGTTTCGTTTTTGAGCGTGCTCCAGTCGCTTCCGGGCGATGCGAACGATATGGCCGAAAAACGGCGTTGGCTGGAGGCGGCCCCTGAGGAGGCGCTGCGGCGATTTGTGCGATTGGATCAACGCCGCGCGGCGGTGACGGCGCACGTGCATGATTTGGGCGGCGCCGCACATGAGCCGCACTTCCGCCGTATCGAACAACAACTGGCCGAAATGGCGCAACGCCGCCCCGGTTTTCAGTTGTGGCTCACCGGCACGTCGGTGGTGTCGTATCGCACCGCGAATCACATGATTGAGCAACTGGCGCCGGGCTTGGGCGTGGCGGCGTTATTAGTGTTTGTGAGTATGGCGTTGTTGTTTGGCTCAGTGCGGCTCGGTCTGATTTCGCTGGTGTGCAACTCGCTGCCCTTGATTGGCGCTTCGGCGTTCCTGGTGCTGTTTCGCATGCCGCTGCAATACACCAGCGTGATGGTGTTCAGCGTGTGTATTGCGTTGGCCGCCGACGACACGGTGCACTTCCTAAGTCGCTTTCGGCGCGAATTGAAACACCTGGACCGAGACACCGTGGTGCGGCGCACGATGGCGCATGTCGGCTCGGCGCTCGTGGTGACGACGCTGATCTTACTCAGTGGGTTCGTCTCGCTGCTTCTGGCCGACATGCCGCCGATCCGGTTATTCGGCGGGTTGTCTTGCCTGGTGTTGCTGTTGGCGATCGCGGCCGAATTGCTGCTTCTGCCCGCCCTCCTCTTTTGGCAAGGCCCGCAACGGAAGACAATGCCTGACGACCCCACGGGCGCCGTGCTTCCCAGCGCGTCGGCCCACCAGGAAGTTTCCGCGATCCCGGCAGCACCTCCGCCATGACGAACATGTATGCCTCGACGCCGCGAAGCGACGCCTATGATGCAATCATCGTGGGCTCAGGACCCAACGGCCTGGCGGCAGCGATCACGTTGGCTCAGGCGGAAAAGTCGGTGTTGATTCTCGAAGCGGCGCCCACGATTGGCGGCGGACTGCGGACCTTGCCGTGGACGCAGCCCGGTTTCCTGCACGATGTGTGCGCGTCGATTCACGCCTTGGCGCCGCTCTCGCCGTTCTTTCAACAACTTCCGCCCGACAAGGTTCCGCTGGAGTGGGTTCTTCCGCCGCTCCCTTGTGCGCATCCGCTCGAGGACGGTCGTGCGGCGGTGCTGTATCCGTCGTGGGAGGAAACCGCGGCCGAGTTGGGCGCCGATGCACAAGTGTATCGAGATTTATTCGAGCCGTTGGCCCGCCATGCCGGCGCGTTGTTTCCGGCGGTGTTGGGACCACTGCGCCCGCCGCGGCGCCCGATGGTCATGATGAACTTCGGCTTGCGTGCTCTACGCTCGGCCGAAGGGCTAGCGCGGCGGTTCTCGGGCGAGGCGGCCCGTGCATTGTTCGCCGGCATGGCGGCGCATTCGATTCTTCCGTTTGATCGCGCGTTGACGGGCGGCGTGGGATTATTGCTGATGCTCTCGGCTCACGCAGGAGGCTGGCCGATCGCGCGCGGCGGGTCGCAGCAGGTCGCCCAGCGGTTGGCCGACTATGCCGAGTCGCTGGGAGCGGAGTTTGTGGTCAATCATCGCGTCGTGGCGCTGGATGAACTTCCCAGAACGCGCGTGGTGCTGTTCGACGTTACTCCGCGCACGGCCCTGCCCATCGTCGCCGAGGCTTGGCCGGCGCGCTATCGGCGCCGTTTGGCGAAGTTCCGGCATGGCGTGGGCGTGACGAAAGTCGACTGGGCGCTGGATGGCCCGATTCCCTGGCTCAACCCCCGCTGCGCCGAAGCGGGAACGGTGCACGTCGGTGGGACGTTCGAGGAAATCGCTCAAGCCGAAGCGGCGCCGTGGCGCGGCGTAACGGCGGAACGGCCGTTTGTGCTGGTTACGCAACCGAGTTTATTTGACCCCGAGCGCGCTCCGCCGGGGAAACACACCGCTTGGGGTTACTGCCACGTACCGGCCGGTTCGGCCGAGGCGACGAACAAACGCATCGAGGCGCAAGTCGAGCGCTACGCGCCGGGGTTTCAAAAACGGATTTTCGCACGTCGCATTACCCTGGCGACCGACTGGGAAGCGTACAACGCCAATTACGTAGGAGGCGACATTACCGGCGGCACGATGGATTGGCGACAAGCCTTCGCGCGGCCTGCGTTGCGCTGGACGCCCTACTCGACTCCCCACCCGCGCCTGTTCTTCTGCTCGTCGTCCACTCCGCCGGGACCAGGCGTGCATGGCATGTGCGGCTACCACGCCGCGAAGGCCGCCCTCGACGCCATAGCGCGCTGGCGCCTACCGTGCACGCGACTGGAGTGACCTCCGTGTCATCTGGCGCGACGTTCTCCAACCGGCTAGCGACGTGCGAGGCTTTTCAAAACCCGCACGCTTTCGCGGGCCGCGTCCGAAGGCAAGAGTGCAGTCACGGCCACTCCGGACACGACTTTGGTGATGTTGTGGTCCACCTTGCCAGGTTGGGCCCACGTGGCGCCGTCGGCCTGCGTGATATAGACCGAGAACGTGTGATGCCCCGTGCCCGGCCGTTCGCCAATGATGTGCAAGATGGAGCGTCGGCCGGGGAGATCGGCAAAGAGCGTTTCGCCCACGTGGTAGCCGGCGCGGACGCGTCCGGAGGTAAGCACCACGGTTTCTGGCGCCGCTTGATAGCCTTCGCTGGACAGTTGCCGCCGCAATTCGTGAAGATACGGGGCGAGATGTCCGCGATCCATAATCGCCAGCGCGTTCAATCCGTCCGAGACAATCAACTGGACATCGTACGCGGCGGTGTGGCGTTGAGCGAGACTTTGCAGCGCCTGCAACGCCTTGGGCGCCAACCGCTCGCCCGTGGTGGGATGCAAAATGTAGTCGGTCCGGTCAATGGACTGTGTGGCCAGCGGCAGCGCTTGCGGAATGGTATGGATGAAGTTGGGCGTTAGTTCGGCCCACAGGCTCTTTTTCGCATCGTGGTAAATGCGGCGAATGTCGGCATCGAGCGCGGGAGCGAGTTCGCCAGGAGTGCGGCCATAACCCTCGGCCAGGAAGACGCCGCGCGAACGCACGGGGCCGATTTGCTCGCGGCCTTCGGCCAAGATCGCTTCGTCTGAACGCGGGTCCTGCTGCGCGCGGCGGTATTGCAGGTAAACCCAATTGGCATCACCAAATTTCTCGGTGGGTTGCCCCTTTTCGTCAATGACGCCTAGCCTTTGAAAGAAGGCCCACATCGGATCGTTTACGCGGTAGCCAAACTTTTCGCGCACGCGCACATGGTCCTGAAAGCCCGTGGTCAGGTAGCCGAGCATCGGATCGATCTTGGTGGGCAACGCCATCAAATAGGCGGGATTCGCCGGCATGACCTGCTCAATGCACCAATCCAAATCATCGAGCGAAACGTCCATGTGCAGGGTCGAGCAAATGTCGAGGCCAATGGTCAAGCCGTGCAGTTTGCCCATGACGATGTCTTCCAGGCAACAACGCACCAGTTGCTCGCGCGTGCGGAAAACCTCCGGGCCGATGAAGCCGGCCACGTCGTTCAAATGGACCCACGGCGCCGCGGCGCGCCCGGCGGCGGTTTGCGCCTTGGCCACCTGCTGCGTTAAGGCCCGGGCGAAACCGTACTTGCGCGATTCGTGAATGACCATGTCAAAGCCGTGGCTGTGGCCGTTGGTCAGATCGGCCCCCTGCCCCGTTTCAAAATACAGTCCGTACTTGCCCTGGCGTGCGGCGGCGTAGGCCAGCATTTTTTGCACGCTGATGTCGAACGTACGATTCGCGGCGTCGCTGCCGGCGATGCTTTGAAACCATACGCCTGTGCTATTTGGATGGGCTTGTTCGACTTCGGCCTGAACGTCAATATGCGCCAGCACGCAATGCGGCATCACTTCTTCCAAGCCAAAGGTTTTCAGCAGGTCTTGGAGCGCCGACTCCACGGCCGCGACGGAACGCGGGTCGCTCGACACGGGGTTCGTGCCAAGCACCACATCGCCCACGGCGTACGACCAACCGTTGAATACCTGCCAGCGGATGTCGTCCACATGGTCGGTGGGCGAGTTCGGCTGAATGCGCGCGCCCAGATATCCACGTGCGCCGATCTTGCTGCCGGGTAGGACGTTAAACACTTTGGCGCCAATGGCGGTCAGTTCCCGATTGCTCATTAGCTTGACAACGCAAGCAATGGCGTCGCTGGAAAGGCCCGGCGCGACGGCGTGAATTTCCGCCTCGGGTTGGGTGAGCAAAAACTGCTTCAGTTCGCCCAAGGTCAGGTTTGCGGTGCGTTCCGCGGCAGCGGTATCACGAGTTTGTGCAAGCAGGGCGTAAAGATCGTCCTTGAGCAATGGATGTGCGTCAATATCACGCAGACGCGTATTGGCGAGCAGCCTACGAGCGTGGGCCCGAGCCCCATCGTCCGCCGCGGCGACGCCGATACTTTCGTCCCCCTCTTTGAATTCATTCGCCGCGCCGAGGATTTGCGCGTACCGTTGCCGGTCGAACTGGCCAAAATGGCGTTGAAGATAGGCGAACACGTCTTCGTGGTCGCGTGGTGGTTCGAGTGAAACGCCGGAGATCGTCTTTGTGGGCGGCTGGCGGTCGTCCCCCGCACATGCGAAGGCCCAGGACGCGGCCGCTCCTCCAAGACACGCTCCCACGAAACGGCGGCGATCGAAGTTCACAAACAGCCTCCTCATAGAAAGCCAGCAGGTCCGGCGACAGGTCCAGCGCGCCGTTTAGTATGCCGCACCAAAAGGCGCGCCGCTAGCGGAACTCCAAAGGCCGCTTTACCTCAAAGAAACAGGGGTAAATATATCGCGCAAAAACGCAGGAGGTGCAATATATTGTCGATTGCGGCGTTTACCTGGGTATGCAGGTTTCCAATCGCCTGCGGCGCCGCGATGTCCCCGTTTCCGCGTATCTATGGAGCACCGATCACAATGTGGCGAAATCTCAGCAGACTGAATTACTTGTCCATGACGGTTGGATTTGCCGCGCTGGTGTGGTGGGCTGGCGTCGCCGCGGCGCAACGGCCGGATGACGCGGGTGGTCGCGGTCCCCAAGGGCCGGGTGGACCTGGCGGCGCACCCGGGGGATTTGGTGCGTTTGGTTTCGGACAACCCCCCGGGGGCTTCGGTTTTGGCGGGTTCGGCGGAGGTAACCTGTCCAACTTATTACGCCGCCAAGATGTGCGAAAAGAACTCGAATTGCTGGACGACCAAATCGCCAAGTTAGATGAATTAGAACAAGCCGAACGCGAGCGGATGCGACAACAGTTTGAAAATACAGGGCAAGATCGGGAACGTCGGCGTGACGGCGCAGGGCGCCGCGATGGAGAACGTCGGCCCGAGGGCGAAGCTCGGCGTGGTCAAGACGCGCCGCCCCAAGCCGAGGATTTTCGCGCAGCGATGGAAGAACGTCGCGTAGCGATGGAACAACGTGAGCGAGAAATCAAAGAAAAAATTTCTGAAATCCTTCTTCCGCCGCAAATGGAGCGATTGGAGCAACTCGCGATCCAAATGCGACTGCAAGGCGGCGCGATGGCGCTGCTCAACCCCGATGTGTTAGGCAAGCTTGATGTATCGGACGAGCAACGCGAACAACTTCGCACCAAGGCTGAAGAAACCGACCGGGAGCTTCAGCGCAAAATGGCGGAACTTCGGCGCGAAGCGCAAGCACAAGCGGTCGCCACGCTCTCCACAGAGCAGCAAGCGAAGTACAAAGAGCTGATCGGCGAACCGTTCACCTTCCAAAGTGAACCCCCGCGCTTTGGCGGCCCTGGCGGTTTCGGCGCACCCGGCGGTCCAGGCGGTCCTCGTGGTCCTGGCGGACAGGGGCGTCCGGCGGGTTCGCCCGAGGGTCGGCGGCCTGCAAGTGATAACTAAACGCATCGGTAAATCGTGTCGGCGTTGGAGGTTACGCTCCCTCGTCGTTACAAGTACGAAACTCCTGAGGATTCTCGGGGTTTAAACTTTAGCCGGACTCGATTTTTCGAGATCCATGCCATCGAGAACGGTGAGGCGGGCCGCCTCGGCAAGGGAGGCTCGCCGTTTTTCCATCAACTTACTTCTTTCCATGGCGCGGCGCCGCCGTGGAGCGAGTGTTGTCGTTGAAAAAGTGCTTGTTACTAACCGATGGCTGGCGGCGCTAGGAGCCAGTCATCACCGATTTTTCGATCTCTTCAAGGATGAAGAAAGGACGCGTGAACCATGAAGTCCACCCGATCAGAACATCATCACTCGAATCAGAAATCGAATTCTGAGACCTGGGTGCGGTTTACTTGTCCGCAAGGCCATCGCTTGAAAGCCAACCAGTGCTTCGCGGGTCAAACCGCGGTGTGTCCGACATGCGGTGGGAAAGCCGAAATTCCGCTCCCGAAGGCGAACCCGATAACCGACACCGGCGCCTTGCGACTGCTCGAAGCGGTGGAGCTCGCCACAGCGGCGCAAGAGGAGCACTTGCAAGCAACTCGGGCATGTCCTCGCTGCGGCGAAACCATCTTGGCTTCTGCTTCGATGTGCAGCCATTGCCGGCTGTACATGTTTCCTTCCGAAGCCTGGAAGTCGTTCGTGCGAGCCACGCAGGACCGAGATAATTCGGGCAAATAAGCGGAACCGTACGCGGGGGCGCGAGTTTCATCGAAGTGCAGGCGAGTTGTGGTTTCCTCGTCCCTATTTCATGACACGTCCCACCGGGCCGGATTGGGATGCCCGCTGGTTGATCCTCAATTGCAAAACCGTGTGAGAACGGCGCCTTGCGGAATGCGGCAGGTCTATCGTAACCTGCCCTCTTTCCAACGAGTCCTGGCTTCCGGCCCAAAGCTTGGTGCACGCGTCGGTTCCCAATGCGCAACTGGTTCCTTCAACTCGACCCGATCCGGCAAGCGTTTTACGCAGGGCTGTTCACGTGGGGCGTGACCGCGCTTGGCGCCGGACTCGTGCTGTTCGCAAACCGTGTCAATCAAAAACTCCTTGACGCGATGCTGGGCTTTGCCGGCGGAGTGATGACCGCCGCGAGCTTCTGGTCGCTTCTTGCTCCTGCGATTGAAATCTCCGAACAGCGCGCTGGGCTCGTGTGGTTCCCCGCGCTGGTCGGCTTCGTGCTAGGCGGACTTTGCATCTGGGTATTGGATCAGGTGCTTCCCCATTTGCATCCGGACTTGCCCCTGGCGCAAGCGGAAGGACCTAAGACGGCCTGGCGTCGAAGCGTGCTTTTGGTCTCCGCGATCACGCTTCACAACATTCCCGAGGGGCTGGCGGTCGGCGTTGCATTTGGCGGCGTAGGACAGGGAGTTTCGTCGGCGACGGTCACGGCCGCCATCGCGCTCGCCCTGGGCATTGGCTTACAAAACTTTCCTGAGGGAATTGCCGTAGCGATGCCGTTACGCGGCGAAGGCGTCTCGCGGCTCAAATGCTTTTGGTTTGGGCAATTGTCGGCCGCTGTGGAGCCCGTTGCGGCAGTGGTAGGCGCGGCGGCGGTGGTGTATGCCGCGCCGTTGCTTCCCTATGGTTTGGCGTTTGCTGCTGGGGCGATGATCTTTGTCGTGGTAGAGGAGCTTATCCCGGCGTCGCAACGCGCCGGCAATACTGATCTGGCGACATTCTGGTTTATGGCGGGTTTCGCCGTGATGATGACGCTAGACGTTGCTCTGGGATAGCCCGCCTTCCGACGCGGCGCAACCGCTGCCCGTGCCGCGAGCATTACGAACCGTCGATGGGCATGGCGGTACGCAGCACGTCGTTCGAAGGTCACGTCTGCCCTCACGCCTGGGGTGGAACGGCCATCGCCGTCTCCACCTAGATGGTGCGCACAACGCAAAAGGCGTTCTTGTTGCGCAGGGTGCGCGTGGCTATGTGCGAATCCGCACGTTTGCGTGCGGCGGAACGTGCAGAATTGGTCGTTGCGCGCGTCGTCGCCGAGCAAAAACTTGTTGTTTTTCCCAATCTTTCTGGGCGTTGGGGCCTTGCGCCAGCTTATACGGGTCCGGCATAACCCTTGCGGATAACGTCATCAGGCGAGCAAAACTGGCATTAGGGACTGCGGCGCGCTTTCTCCACGCGTTGTTGTGAAGCATGATGAAGGTTGGGGGGAAGTCATGCCCGAACTGGCGAACCTATCGAACGCGCAGCATTCTGCGGAGACCGTGAACGGACGCGCCGTGTTTGAGGCGCGCGGCATCACGAAGACGTACGGTATGGGGGAAGTTGAGGTGCACGCCTTGCGCGGCGTCGATCTGGAATTGTATGAAGGCGAATTGGTCGTGTTGCTGGGACCTTCGGGAAGCGGCAAGTCGACTCTGCTGAATATCTTGGGCGGGCTTGACGCTCCGACGACCGGCGACGTTCATTATTTGGATCATGACTTGACCCAATATGACGATGACGCGCTCACGCGCTATCGGCGCGAGCACGTCGGGTTCGTGTTTCAATTCTACAACTTAATCCCCAGCTTGACCGCGCGCGAGAATGTCGCCCTGGTGACCGACATTGCAGAGCATCCCATGCGTCCCGAGGAAGCGTTGGAGTTGGTCGGATTAGGCGAACGACTTGATCACTTTCCGGCGCAGCTTTCCGGCGGCGAGCAGCAACGCGTGGCGATTGCGCGGGCCATCGCGAAGCGTCCTGATGTGCTGCTGTGCGATGAGCCCACCGGGGCGCTGGACGCGAAGACCGGCATCTTGGTGCTGGAAGCCATTGAACGGGTCAATCAGGAATTAGGAACCACTACCGCAGTGATTACGCACAACGCCGTAATTGCGCAAATGGCTGATCGCGTCATTTCGCTTTCCGACGGGAGAATCGCCCACACCGACATCAACGCTGTGAAAGCCGCTGCCCGCGACCTGGCGTGGTGAAATGAAGGCCATGAAAGCGCTGAACCGAAAACTACTTCGTGACCTGTACCACCTGCGTGGACAGGCCCTAGCCGTAGGGTTGGTCATCGCGTGCGGCATCGCAACGTTCGTCATGTCGTTCAGCACCATGGAGTCGCTGCGCCATACGCAAGCGAGCTATTACGCAACCTATCGCTTCGCGCACGTCTTTGCGCAACTGAAGCGAGCGCCGGAAGGGCTCGCGCCGCGCCTGGCCGCAATTCCCGGCGTCGGTCAGTTGCAAACGCGCGTGGTGGCCGACGTAACGGTCGACGTGGCAGGCTTTGCCGAGCCGGTGACGGGACGACTCATTTCGCTGCCCGAGCCGAACACCGCCAATTTGAACGATCTCTACCTGCGACACGGTCGTCTCGTAGAGCCGGGACGAGACGATGAGGCGGTGGTGAGCGAGGCCTTTGCCGTGGCGCATGACTTGCGGCCGGGCGATACGGTGCGCGTGGTAATCAACGGTCGGCAGCAACGTTTGCGCCTTGTAGGCGTGGTGCTTTCGCCCGAATACGTGATGCAAATTCGCGCTGGCGACTTTCTGCCCGATACCAAACGCTTTGGAGTCTTTTGGATGGACCGCGAAGCGCTGGCGTCGGCGTTCAACATGGAAGGCGCGTTTAATGATGTGTCGCTCACGTTGACACGCAGCGCCTCGGAGGCGGAAGTGATCGACCGACTGGATCAATGGTTGCGGCCCTATGGCGGCGTGGGGGCGTTCGGCCGCGGCGATCAGATGTCGAACCGTTATGTGACCGACGAAATTCGCCAATTGCGCGCCATGGGTCTGATTGTCCCCGGCATCTTTCTGGCCGTGGCGGTGTTTCTGTTTAACGTGGTGTTGTCTCGTCAGGTCAGCACGCAGCGCGAGCAAATCGCGGCCTTGAAAGCCTTCGGCTACTCGAAACGCGAAATCGCGTGGCATTATTTGAAATTGGTTTTGGTCATTGCGGTATTCGGAGTCGTGTGCGGCGCCAGTGTAGGAGCGTGGATGGGGCGCGATCTTACCGAAATGTACACGACGTTTTATCGCTTCCCCAAGTTCACCTTTCAACTCGATCCCGGCGTGGTGCTTTCGGCGTTCCTGTTGACGTGCGCCGCCGCCGTTGTGGGAGGGTTGGGCGCTGTGCGGCGAGCAAGTCGTCTTCCGCCCGCGGAGGCGATGCGCCCCGAACCACCCGCCGTTTATCATCGCACCGTGGTCGAGCGCCTGGGGCTAGGAGGCCTGCTTTCGCCTGCGATGCGGATGATATTGCGAAACTTGGAGCGCCGTCCGGGTAAGGCTGCGACTTCCATTTTGGGAATTGCGTTGGCGGCTTCGGTACTCGTGCTGGGAAGCTTTGTCGTCGACGCGATGAACTACCTGATCGCGTTTCAGTTCGAGAAATCCCAGCGATACGATATGACCGTGGCTTTTGTCGAACCGGCCTCGGCCCAAGCAGAATATGAGTTGCGCCGTTTGCCGGGCGTCATGCAGTGTGAACCATTCCGCACGCTGCCCACACGAATACGCAGCGGGAATCGATCCCGGCGCGTCGCCATCATGGGTTTGCCGCGCGACGGCGAATTGCAACGTCTCTTGGATGCGCAGGAACGACGGACTCCTATTCCTCCGCAAGGTTTGTTGCTCTCGGAAAAACTCGCCGAGTTGCTCGACGTGGGTTTGGGAGACACCGTGACGGTCGAAGTGCTCGAAGGCAGGCAACCCGTGCACGAGGCGGTGGTCACGGGACTGGCGGCCGATTTCGCCGGCACGAATGCGTATATGGATCTCGACGCGCTCCATCGGCTGATGCAGGAAGGCGATACGCTCTCCGGCGCATTTTTGACTGTCGATGCGAACCGATCGAAGGATCTTTACGCAACGCTCAAGAACACTCCGCGCGTGGCGAGCGTGTCGCTCAAGCGTGCTACGCTGCAAAGTTTCCGTGAGACGATTGCTGAAAACCTGTTGCGTATGACGACCTTTAACGTGGCCTTTGCGAGCGTGATTGCGTTTGGTGTTGTTTACAACAGTGCGAGGATCTCGCTGTCGGAACGATCGCGCGAACTAGCGACCTTGCGCGTCATCGGTTTCACCCGCGCCGAAATTTCGGCGATTCTTCTGGGCGAATTAGCCGTGTTGACGCTCGCGGCCATTCCTGGCGGCCTGTTGATTGGTTATGGTTTTGCGGCGTTCACAACGCTGGGGTTAGATACGGAAATGTACCGGATTCCACTCGTGGTGGACCGCGCAACATTTGGTTTTGCGGCCGTGGTGGTGCTTGCTGCGGCCCTGTTTTCGGCTCTGATGGTCCGCCGCCGGCTAGATCATTTGGATTTGATTGCCGTGCTCAAGACGAAAGAGTAGGAGGCAACGGTGAAATTCCGATTCTCGTTGCGAAGATTGTTGCTGGTGGTGTGCGGCGTGGGCGTGCTTTCGGCGTTGGCGTATGCGTTCATGCCTCGGCCTTTGTCGGTGGATGTGGCGACCGTCGAACGCGGCCACATGGCGGTGACGATCGACGAGGACGGCAAGACCCGCATCAAAGAACGATACGTGATCGCAGCGCCGTTGTCGGGAATTCTGCGCCGCGTCGAACTGCACGCCGGAGACCCCGTCGTTCGGAATGAAACGGTCGTGGCGATCGTCGAACCGCGAGACCCCGACTTGCTCGACGCGCGCGAAATCGCTGAAAGAGAAGCCAAGGTCAAATCGACCGAAGCCGCGCTTCGTCTGGCGCAAATGATGCGAGAGAAAGCCAAGGCGGCGCTTGATTATACGGAGTCGGAGTTGGGCCGCCTGCAACCGTTAGTGCAAACCAAAGCGATTTCGCAGCAACAATTGGAAAATGTGGAGCGTATCTTTCGCATTTGCGAAAAAGAATACCGTGGCGCCGTTTTCTCGGAGGAAATCGCACAGTTTGAATTGGAGTTGGCGCGTGCGGCGCTGGTGCGAACACGACCTGGCGAAGAGAATTCGGCCCACGCCGATGATTTTGAGATTCGCTCCCCCATCGAGGGGCGCGTGTTACGCGTGTTTCACGAGAGCGCCGCGATGGTCGCCTCCGGCGAGCCGATCCTGGAAGTGGGCGACCCGTCGGACTTGGAGTTAGAGATCGACGTTCTTTCCCAAGACGCGGTGCGCATTCCACCGGGAGCCAAGGTCTTAGTAGACGATTGGGGCGGAGAGACGCCGCTGATCGGAACGGTGCGGGTGGTGGAGCCCTCGGGATTCACCAAGATCTCGGCGCTTGGCGTGGAGGAGCAACGCGTCAATGTGATCGTGGATTTGGACGAACCTTCGACGCGCCGCGCTTCCCTGGGCGACGCCTACCGCGTGGAAGCACGTATTATCATTTGGGAAAGCGATGGCGTTCTCAAGGTTCCCGCGAGTGCGCTGTTTCGCCATGCGCAAAAGTGGGCGGTGTTTCGCGTAACGAATAACCGGGCGTTGCTGCAATTCGTCAAGATGGGTCGGCAAGGGCAACTCGAGTGCGAAGTGTTAGAAGGACTTGAAGAAGGCGATCGAGTAATCGTTTACCCCAGCGACCAGGTGCGCGACGGAGTCGCAGTCATGGTTCAATAACTTCTGGCGACTTTGCAAGCGATTGTTGCGAACCAACTCGTTTTTTGATCCGTATTAATAGCAGAGGAGAAAAGAAGTTGGTCGGAAGCCATCGGGTTGCGAATCAGGAGCCCTCGCCTGAGGAACCACCCAATGCGAGCGGCGCGCTGACGGCGCTAAAATGCTGCTCAACGTCGAAGGCAAACTTTCTTCCTCTTCTCCATCGACGGGTGGTCGGTGGGTTTGAGAGATGACGGGCGGGTCCGCTGCTCCAGAGTCCCACAGGACTCGGCGCCCGTCGGCGGATTTGGCTGCTATCCGCCACATACGGCTGATGCCTTTCAAGTGGAGGACCCGCTAGGCGGCGCTGATCGCTTCGCGAGGCTTCGCCGTCGGAATTTCGCCCTCTTGCTCGGGTGAGGACCACGACTGGGGCGAAGGCCCTTCGGGGGGCGCAACCTAACCTCGTCGGAACGATCAGCTTTTTACAGAGTCTCCGCCGCCCGGTAAGGAAACCGGGCGGTTTTTTTTTTGCGCGGAGCGGCGCTAATTCACGTGGGCCGACGCACGCTCCAAGTAGAAGTTCGCGTTGAACGCTTCTTTGTGCTCGATCACAAAAGTCTGTACATCTTCCGTAGGCGCGGTCAAAAAAATACGGCCATTGAACGACGCATGTTCGATGGCGTCGGGGTGGTCCCCCAGGAACTTTTCCAGCCACGCATAATCCATCGCCGCCAATTCTAAGGTAGGCGTTGTTTGCCGGACCAGGTAAATGGTGTGCAGCGGCACGAGATGAACGTCGAAGAAGGGGCTCGCGCCGGTTTCGACCTTTTCTGGCGCAAGGTCCAGGAATTGTACGCCTTGGACATTCGCTAAATGACCAACAAATCGCGCCGATCGTCCGTCGTTATCGGTAAACACCAACAGGTAGGATGTTGCGTTGCGCGCCGTAAAATCCCAGGTCGCCGTGCCGCCGGGTTGTGTCCAGAGGCCGACAACGGACGCATCAAACACAAGGTTTTCGTCGGTAAATACCGCGTTGAGCGATGGCAGACAGCCTCCGAGCAACAAGAGTCCAGCGAGCAGGCCCAAAGAGAATTTTGGTTTCATAGTAGGCGCCTTGAGAAAGAAGGTGATCGACGAACCGGCGCTCACGCGTCCGTTCGCCCGGGATATATCCACGGACCGGAGGAGCCGTGAGCGTCACGGTCCGTGCTTTTCACCTTTGTCGCTCCCTCCTTGCGCCGGCGCCGGAGTAGTGCTCCGGCCGTCAATAGCGAAAGATCGCAGCCACCTCGCTGTTGCACGGCATTTGCTCCCGCGGCACAGCGTACACGTCTCCGCGGCGGACCAGGCTTTCGACCGCTACTCGGTCAAGCAGGTCTTCCATCTCCAAGCCATTCTTTCCGCCGTAGCTGATAAACCCAGTTGTTGGATGATAAACACCCGGATCCGACGCGCGGACATCAACGAACAATGTTTCGACGCGTCCCTCCAGAGCCGCGGGCAAAATCACGTCCAGACGGTCGGACGCGCGTTCGGTATTCGCTAACTCTTGATAGCGCGCCGCCGCATTCGTTCGGTCGCGAGTAAAAATGCGTTGTGCAATCGGCAGAGCTTGCGCGTGAATCTCATGGTCGGCGGCATAGTCGAAGTTACCCACCAAGCTCTCATCGGACAGTCGCTGATAGCCGCAGACGTCGCGGAACAGCGGAATGGCCGACTCGACGGCTGCGAGGATGAGCGGACGGTTGCTCGTTTGCAATATTGGTCGCAAAACGGTGTCGATCTCGCGGAAATATTGGACGAGTTCTCCTTTCGCCGTATCGCTTACTCCGCCCTGCCCATGAAACACGGCGCCTTGCTTTCCGGTGCTAAAGTGCGTGGCCGTATGAACCTGCTGGCCGCGGTCGGCTCCGACAAGGTTCAGCGTCTCTTTCAGGTTTGTCGGCAGGCCTTTGACCGAAACGCTTTCGCACGTGTGCATTGTCGCCTGGAGCAAACGCACGCGGTTTTGACTGACGGCCAGAATGCTGAACCGCTCATCGGCCGAAACGAACGGCAAAAGCGGTTTCACATAGAAACGCCGGCCGACGACGGCGGCTTCCTCGACCGGTGCGCCCAACCGGAAGCGGGTAAAAGTTTCATCCGAGAGAAAGACCGCCAGTCCTTGACCCCGGCGATCCCAGAACTCAACGTCGCGGGTGAGGTCTTCGATCCGCTCGAGCGACTTTCGCACGTCCGAGGCCCGCAAACCGTGTTCAATCAAGCGGCTTTTCGCCGAGGTTACCAGATTCTTGAGGCGCACCGTGTCGTCCGGCGCGTTCGGTCCAACCACATGCGTGGGTTGGTAAATAGAGGTGCAAAAGCCCGGTTGCTCCTCCAACAACTGTTGCAAGTCGGTAGCGTGAATGATGTCCATGGCGGTGATGCTCCTAGGTTGATGTAGGGAGCCGAGCTGCTCAATAGAGCTTGGTTCCGCATTGCACTGTTCAACAAAATGGCAAACCATGTACCGCGCCACGTCGCGTCCGGCGGCCCCTTTTCTACGCACTTTTCATGCGGATTTCTCGTGGCGATGTGCGGCGCCGCACGACTTTGTGCAAAGGTGCGTGATGGCGCGATCCGCCCGCACGCGGATATGCAATAATGCCGATGGTCTAAATGGCTAATCGCAAGGGTGTCGCTTGGCGTTGATCATGGCGAGCATCACGCGTCAACGCCGTCCCCGTCGTCGACCATATCGGCTGCCGCGTTTGTTCGCACTGTGCGCAAGATTTGACGAAGCAGTGCATGCGATAAAGTAGCCAGAAGTCCGCTGCTACGACGCGATCATCGTAGGGGTGCGAGATATACCTGATCAGGCAAGAATCGTGCGGAATCGATGTGGTGTGTACCGCTCGTCCGCCGAGGGCGTTGGCGCGCAACCGGGGAGATTTCAATGCAAAAAGCCGACGAATTTTCGTCGGCTTTTTGGCTTTTTTCACATTTTAGTTGGTTAGGCCAACTTCACATTTTCGGCGTTGGGTCCTTTAGGACCGCGTCCTTCGGTGTACGAGACGCGTTGCCCCTCGCGGAGCTCTTCGAACCGTACGCCTTGGAGGCTCGAATGGTGGAAAAATAAGTCCTTGTCGCCTTGGGTCTTGATGAACCCAAATCCCTTGTCCGTCAGTTTCTTGATCGTGCCTTCAGCCATCGAGCCGCATTCCTTCTTTAGGTATATTGCCGTGAGGCGGTCGCCAGCAACAGTGCTGGGTATTCGCCATCGCGACGCCACATTGTACGCGATTTGCGATCACAGGGGCAGGGCATTTTTTCAAGATTTTTCAAAGTGTTGGTTTTGGGTAGTCTGAGAGCGCGAGTTTTCTAACGTAAGTTGATGCTGGGTATGATGATCTATAGACGGACGGATCGCCGTTTCGCGTCGAATATCCGTAGGCGCAAAGGAGTAATGGTCGATGCTGTGGATTTGCCTGTTGGTGCGGATCTTGGCGAATCCGTTCTCGAACGTGTTTCAAAAGCTTTTGACATTTCAGGGCGTTTCGCCGCTAACGATTGTCGGCGCCAGCCATGGCGTGCTTGGTTTAGTTTGCCTGCCGGCTTTGTATTTTGGGTCAATGCCTCGCACACCGGTTTTCTGGGGAAATATGCTGCTGTGTGCAGTGCTAGCGGCGATAGCGAACGTTCTTCTGGTCAAGGCCGTGCAGCTTACCGATTTATCCGTCCTTGGCCCGGTCAATGCCTATAAGGCGGTAGTCAGCATTGGGCCAGGAATCGTCCTGCTGCACGAAACGCCGACCCTGGCGGCCATGGCTGGGGTGGGGCTCATCGTGGCTGGCAGCGGATTTCTTGTCGATCGCACGGCCGCACCATCGGGAGAAAGCGTCTTATGGCGATTTTTTACCGATCGCGGTATTCAATACCGCATTGCTGCGTTGATCTTTTCGGCCATGGAGGCGGTTTTCCTCAAACGAGCCTTAACGGCGGGCTCGCCGTTCGTCACGTTTGCGGTTTGGTCGTTGCTTGGATTGGTGTTCTTAACGCCTGCCGCAATCTGGCGGGACGCTCGAAGCCGTGGAAACGCCTTGACTTCGAAGAACCTGCAAGTGGTTCTGTTGCTCGCGGCGACCACGGGTTTAATGCAGTTGAGCACACTGGTGGTCTTTCATCGGTTTCCGGTGGCGCCGGCGCTGGCGCTGTTTCAAATGTCGACGCTGGTGAGCGTCGCGCTCGGCTGGCGGCTTTTTCAAGAGCCGAATATCCGCAGGCGGTTCATCGGATCGGCTATTATGGCTGCCGGGGCAACGATCATTGTGACGAATCACGCCTAGAAGATCGCAGACGTCGTGCGGTGTTGCCGATTGGCGCGGAATGCGTCTGAGTCGTTGGTGCGCCAAGTTTGCGTTCTCCCATCCCGATCGGTTGCGGTTGAGTTAGGCCGTTCATTAGACTCTAGCTAACTCAACGTGTCGTTCTTACCGCTCAACTAGGTCTTTTCATGGTGCGTTTTATTTCAATTATGGCGACTGCCATGTTTTGTTGTGTTTCGGCGTACGGACAGACTCGCGAAGAGAAGGTCCGCAGTGATCGGCAGGCATTTGAGAGTCAAGACCATTGGATTTACAACGATTTCGAGGCGGGCGTTGCTTTAGCCAGGCAAACGGGCAAGCCGCTCTTGGTGGTGTTTCGCTGCGTGCCGTGCGAAGCGTGCGCTCAACTCGACGCCGATGTCGCCGAGCGCGACCCTCTGGTGCGACTGTTGCTCGACCAATACGTGTGTGTGCGTATCGTTCATGCGAACGCCATGGACCTTTCTCTGTTTCAGTTCGACTATGACCAGTCTTGGGCGGCGTTCATGATGAACGCGGACAAGACCATTTACGGCCGTTACGGAACGCGGTCGCACCAGACGGAATCGGATGACGACGTATCGTTGGAAGGCTTCGCCCAGTCGTTATGGCTGGGTTTGGAGTTGCATCGAAATCGCGAGAAGTATCGTGCGGCGCTCGCGGCCAAACGCGGCGGCGCTCCACTCTTTGCGACTCCGGAGGACTCCGCCATGCTCAAGGGAAAGTACGGTTCGAAGCTCGACTGGGACGGCAAAGTGGTCCAAAGCTGCATCCATTGTCACCAGGTTGGCGAAGCGCAGCGTTACGCCTATCGCCGCCAAAACGAACCGATTCCGATGAAGGTGTTGTTCCCCTATCCGCATCCCAAAACTCTTGGTTTGATCGTTGACCCGAAAACCGCGACCACGGTGAAGGAAGTCGTCGCGGAATCACCGGCGGAGCGCGATGGTTTTCGCTCGGGCGACCGGATCGTGACGCTCGCGGGCCAACCGCTGATTTCTTTGGCCGATATTCAGTGGGTGTTGCACCACGCGGGAGATACCGCCGACTTGCCAGCACGGGTGCAGCGCGGCGGCAAGGACGTCAACTTGACCTTGCGCCTTGATGAAGGTTGGCGGGAAAAGGGAGACATCTCTTGGCGAGCGACGAGTTGGGATCTGCGCCGCATGGCGACTGGCGGCATCTTGTTGAAAGAATTAACCGAGCAAGAACGACAAGCGGCAGGAATCGCGCCTGACCGTCTTGCCCTAAGGGCCGAACATGTGGGCGAGTACGGTGAGCACGCCGCCGCCAAACGGGCTGGTTTCCAGAAGGGCGACATTTTCACCGAGATCAACGGCGATTCGACGCCCCTCCGCGAGACGGATCTCTTGCGCCGCTTGATCAATACAACGAAACCCGGCGATCAAGTCGCGGTCACGGTGTTACGTGAGGGAAAACAGCGACAACTGAAGCTTCCCACCCAGTAAGGCGTCGCACCTTCGCTCTCCGAATTGAGAATCGTACTTGCTAGGCGACGTTGTATTTGGTTCGCCATCGTCCACACGCTGGCGAACCAACCTCGAAGTTGCGGCAGATTTCCGGCCGATGTTCGTAATGGCGGCATTGTCGGGCTATCGGGTCAAACCATACGCAAGGGCTGTATCGTGAAACGCGGCCCGCCTCGATGGCTTGGAACCTTACGCGAAGTTCGTCAACGGCGCTTGGGGGAAGAGTTTGAAAGCGTCGTACGTCGGGAGCCTCCATCATCTCTTGACGAGCCACCGACGACGCAGGCGCCAGGAACATCATCTCGAAGCCGGGAGGGAACGCCATTTCCCGGCAACAGGCGCCGCAGTCGTCGCACGTGGAGATAATTGAAAGTTCCATCTTGAGTATTTCCGCCGACGTTCGTGCGTCGGAAGTGAAAAGGGGTGATCGTGATTTCCGCCATGGGCGTCGTTGATCCATCGCAAGCAGAGTTTATTCCGCAATTGCGCCGGTAGGGCCGACTTTTGATTTCGGCGCGGTGGCTAGGATCGCCATTCCAACCATGGCCCCCAATACCGATCCCGCCAACACGCCAACCTTGGCCGCCTGTTCGAGCTCCTCTTTGAGAGCGAGACTCGTGATGAACAACGCCATGGTGAATCCGATGCCAGCCAGGAATCCGCCGCCGATCACATGCCGCCAACGGACTCCGGTTGGCAAGTCGGCCACGCCTAGCTTCACGGCCAACCAGCTAAAGAGCAGTACGCCTAAGGGTTTGCCGACCAAAAGTCCAAGCACGATGGCCATTGCGACCGACGAAAACAATGCGGATGTGTCGATCACTACGCCAGCGTTCGCCAAGGCGAATACTGGCATAATGCCAAAGGCGACCCAGGGGTGGAGCAGTTCAATCAGGTATTCCAGGGGTGAAATCGTTTCACGCGTGGCGCGCCGGAATTGCCGAATTTGCGCGGTTCGGTTTGGTAACGAAGTCCAACTGCCGCCATGAAGCGTGTCGCTGGCCTGTCGTAAGAGTTGGCCTCCGACACTTTGCTCCAAATAGGCCGTGGCAGGGGTCATTAATCCGAGAATGACTCCGGCAATCGTGGCGTGAACGCCGGACTCATGAAACGCCAACCAAATGAGCGAGCCTAACACGGTGTACGCCAAGAACCCGCGCACGCCCAAACGCTGCATGAGCAAAATGAGCGCGATCCCCACAAAGCCTGCGACGAGCCATGACGTGTTGAGACCGGACGTATACCCCAAGGCGATGACCAGAATGGCGCCAATATCATCAACGATCGCCAAAGACAGGAGCATCACTCTTAGACCGCTGGGCACGCGCGGGCCGAGCACCGCCATGCATCCTACGACGAAGGCAATGTCCGTCGCCATGGGAATTCCCCAACCTCGCTCGCCGGGTTGTCCATATTGCAGGGCCAGGTAAGCGCCGGCCGGCAGGAGCATACCGCCGATTGCCGCCGCCACAGGCAACGTAGCACGCCGTATGTCTCGCAAATCTCCTATCGCCAGCTCGCGCTTGACTTCTAATCCGATGACGAAGAAAAAAATCGCCATCAGTCCGTCGTTAATCCAGTGCTTGAGCGAATGCCGGATTTGAAATTCGCCGATTTCAAAGCCCAGCGGCGTCTCCCAGAAACCAAGAAAAACCTGCGCTGCTGGCGAATTGGCAACCGCCACAGCGACCAAAGAACAACACAAAAGCACGACGCCGCTCGCTGCTTCGATATGTAAAAACCGCACCAAGGGTCGGAGGAGTCTATGTACGGGCTCCTGAGGAAGCAGCGTACTGTTCTCGTGCAGTTGTTTCGCCATCCAATCGTACTTTCCTTGATCGTGTCGACGTGAATCGTCCTAAGGCGCGATTGGTCAGTTTTAACCGGCGGCGCACCATAAGGACGGCAAGAAATTGGTCCCGCACGCAGCACTCGCCTGGGCGGGCGCGATTGCCGAGGAAGGACGCCTGAGCGGGCCCCGCTCGGTGGCGACGGCGGTTCAACGTTTCTGATGTCAGAATTGTTGAACGCGGACGTAACGCCATCATACCCCGATATGCGATAAACGTCGCCACGGGGTTCTGCTGTGTGTCAACGAGCCATTCAAGTGTTGCCCTGGGGCATTTCAAGCGAGGCAAGTTGACCACTTGAACCGGCGGCTGCCCTCCAACAGCGGCGCAGGGTTAGAGGCTTGGGCTCGCAGACAATCGCGTTTACACAGCGGGCGAGATAGGCCGCTGCAATGGAGCTTCACTCAGGGTCGCGTTCGACAGCGGGTCGTTCGACGATCGCATCGGCGCCGTCGTAACGCGGCAAGAGTATATGGGAGGGATGTGTTGGGGACAAATGCAGCGTATTGTTCGCCACACGCGCCTTGCCGTCTTCCAAGTGAGGTTCGCCCGTGTTCGGATTGGGCTCAAACCGCGGCGCGTTAGACGACGACACGGCAATGCGGATTCGGTGTCCTCGGTTGAAGATCAACGACGTGCTCCAAAGATCGACGGCAAGTTCATACACTTCGCCCGGTTGCAACAGGTCGCGTTGTTCGAAACTTCGACGCAATGACGCGCGTTGGATACCGTCAGCGACCAACCGCGACTCGCCATCAGGGAAAACGTCGCACAGTTTCACGGTGAAATCGGTGTCGGGACAGTCGGACGAAATATAAAGCTTGGCCGTAATCCTTCCGGTTGCTTCGAACGGTTCCGCCAAAGGCTGCGATGTGAACACGAGCACGTCATCTCGAGCTTCCAGGGGCCGCTGGTCCATTGGACCTTTGCTGATGATGAGGTTCTGACCGCCGAGCGTGGGTACAGGGTTTTGCGGATCGTACTGGTAAGTCAGTTTTCCATCTTTCGTCGGCGGTTCGCGCTGCAATTCCCGATCTGCGTGCATGTAAAACGGCGTGGCTTGCGAGGGCGGAGGCCAGTGTTCGGCGGAGCGCCAGAAGTTACCCGGTGCAGCAGGATCTTGGGTGTCGCCCATAACGTAGTAATGCACGGGCGCGAGCGGCTGACTTAGCTTCTCGCCTTTGATCCAGTGTCCGACGAGGTTCATGGGGGCGAGCATGTTGATCGGCGCGTCCCCGGCGTGAGGATAGTTGACTGGCTGGGTGAACCCACCGTGCGCCTGGGGACCAATGACCAGAAAACACTTTCCTCGGGCGTCAGGACCGCCTTCATTGTGAATGGTGACGAAGGAGTTAATCGTGCCTTGCAAGAAGATGTCGTACCACCCGCCCACGAATACGCCGGGCGCATTGACCGTTTTGGCGTGGGCTTCGGCGTTGAGCGTTTTCCAAAAGTCGTCGTAGGCGGCATGCTCCAAGAACGTCGGCAGGTTGACCTCTTCCATCTTTTGCGATTTGAGCCAACCTTCCAATAATTCCTTTCTCCAGACGCCGCCCTGATATGCCGCCTGATGGTAGTAATCAGAAAACGCCATGATGACGACTTGTCCTTGGAGCGCCGGAGGAGCGCCCGGCGCCGCCATGTTCTGCGCGATACCCGACGCCGAAGCGCCCCATGTGGCCACCTTGCCATTCGACCAGGGTTGTTCGGCGATCCATGCAATGGTGTCGTGACCGTCTTGATGCTTTCCTCCGATGCCGTCGTTGCCAAAAATAATCGCGTGATGCCCTTCGGACGCGAAACGCCCTCGCATATCTTGCGTTACGACCGCGTAGCCCAGTGGACGCAGGTGCGCGGCGCTGGCCTTTAGGCCGTTCTTGTTGTAGGGCGTGCGAATCAAGATCGTGGGATAAGGCCCTGCCCCTGTGTTTGGCAAATAGACATCGGTGGCAAGTTTCACGCCGTCGCGCATGGGCACGAGGTGCGTCTGGACCGCCTCTTGTCCAAAGCACCCGCACGCCGCGACGAGCATGAACAACAAACCGGTGATTCGCCAAGGCCGCGCGCGGATGTGCAAGAGAGCCAACATGGGCGTCTTTCTTCGAAATGCAAATCGTGGACTGGGATAAAGCCTGGCGCTCCTGTCCTTCGGTCAGCGCCATCCACTTAAGGCGGAATCGCTAAATCATAACGTGCCGGCTGATCGCATTTCCAGCAACGATCACGAAAAGGCGGTTTACGCCGCGCGTTGATCAGGCTTGTCGCTTAAATCGTACGCAGCTAACGTTCATCGCATCCAATACGCGAAGATCTCTTTAATTTCGTCCGCTTCCAACGTTTCGTGCGCAAACAAGTGATCGGCAATCGCGGCTAAAGTCGCCCAACATTCGTTGTGATTCAGCGTTTGACGCACTTGAACAACGGCCCGCTCTAAAAAGGCGAGGCGTGACGGCTCGTGGGGGAGCAGCGCTGCCGCCGCATCCCACGCCGCTGTCCAGTCCGACGCCCATTCCGCCACGAGTCCGGGATGGAGCGGCTGTCCACGGTAAATCATTTCTGCGGCCGGCCCAGCCAAGGCGACGAGGACCATTCTTTCACGGAGTTCGCGTGAGGTGAATTGCCGCAAATCCCACTCGACTTGGGCTTCGCCATAACGCTCTGGGCCGTCGTCGCGGTTGGGTTCAATGGTCACCGAACGAACGTGTCCGCCAAGATAGACCGCCATGAATGCGTGTCCTGCTTCATGGTAGGCGTCCGTTTCGTTCATTGCGCTGGTCGTCTTATGGTGGAATGTCGCGCCCGCCGTGGACGCCGCGGAAGATCCTCGAGCGTCTAGTAATGCCGTTGCCGATCTCGTTCGTGCTCGAGATCGGCAAGTTGAATGTTGAGGGCGTTCACCGAGAGTTGAATCTCCCACAGGCTCACGCCGAGCGAAAGCATCATCAGGATGAGGCTGCTGGCGAAGAGCATCTTTCCCGATTGCTCCCACCCGGCGAACAAAACGAACATACACACAACGCACAACAAGAGACTTGCGACTCCGAGTTGCTGCATCGCCCGAATGAGAAGCACGCGGCTGCGGAGCTTGCCAATCTGTTGCAATACTCGCTCATCTTGTTCCTTGCGATATCGCTCGTCTAAGGTGCGAATGAGGGCCGCCAGGGCGAGAAATCGGTTAGTATACGCCAAGAGCAATAACGAAATCGCCGGGAAGAGCAGCGCCGGGGTCGTCAGGTTGATTTCCATGGCTACCGCCAAACAACGCGCCTGGCCTCGCTTGATTACTTCGCCCGTGTTCGCACGAATTTGTGCGTCTACAAGAAGCACCAATATTTCGTCAAGGGACCGTCTTCCCCGTACGCTGGATCGTTCCGTGGAAGCGATGTCGCGGCAATGCGCGCTTCGATCACGAGTTGGTCCGTCATTTCGCCGCGGATCACGTCATAATCTTCCTGACCGGCGGGGTAGGCTCCGACGACGAGGTAATCGGCCGAGGCGTCGATCTTCTTATGAGCCGTTCCTGCGGGGAGAATTGCCAGATCGCCCGCATTGATCGAAAGGACCGGTCCCGATGGGCCGCCAAATTGGATGCGCGCGTTCCCGTCGCAAATAGCCAACGCTTCATGAGCGTTGCTATGAAAGTGATGATAGGCAAACACTCCATTGCGCCACGATCCGCCCCACCCATTCGCCTTGAATCGAAACTCCCAAGCGTCCGCAGCCTTGGTCCCTGCATCCGTGAATACTTGTTCGTAAATCAGCAAGGGCAATTGGGAATTGTTAGGAAAGCCGTTCTCGGACTTCAATCGCAGCGCGGTGACTTTGATTTGCCGTGCAGGTCGTACGTCCATGGGGACTGTAAAGCGTATTAGAGGAAGAATGAAAGCGGCGGTAAACGTTTCGTCGTTCGGAACGGGCGCACCCACGTTCCTCGAGAGATGCGCGAGAACGAGACGTTACATGTCGACGTGTCCGCAAGCGTTAGGGGACCGCGATCATATGTCGCTTTCCGATGGAACCACGAACGGCGCTCGATAGTCCCGGGCCAGCAAAGCGTTCGCCTTTGGTTGATCGAGAAATGCTTCACCTTCGGGATCCAGGCGAAGCGCTGCGCCGAGCGTTAAATGCGTGTTGGCAAGGCCTATCCCGTTTTCCTCCAAATGTTGCAGAGTGCGCTCCAACGTTTCGAGGGCTTGGTCGTGCGCGTCGCCTTGTTGGAATTGCTCGCGAACATCGCTTGGCGATGTAGGCCGACCCAACCGATACGAAATGTTGCCGATATGGCACAGCGCCGTCGATTGGTGGCCTTCGAGAATCTCCGCATTCAAGTCGGAACTGTTGCGGGTCCGCACGGCTTGCAAGAAGTTGGCAAAGTGGTTGTCGGAACGTCCTTCGAACTTACGCACTAAATTGCCCTCCAGATCAAACAGCGATCCTTCGGCGATAATCCCCTCCGTGCCGTAAAACACACATCCGGCGGCGAAATTCGGGTGGAATGGCGCGGACTTGAGGCCCCGCGTCTCAGAGATGATGGCCTTATCGTCAAAGTTGAACACGCAAACCTGTGTGTTTGGCGTTTCGCCTGCGTCGGTGTAACCAAACCGTCCACCGTAGCTGAGAACCGAGCGTCCCAGGCCGGTCACATTCAACCCCCAGCGGCAGAGATCCATGTAGTGGATGTTGTTGTTTCCTAGCTCACCATTGCCGGTGTTCCAGACCCAATGCCAATCGTAATGGAACTTGGACCGGGTAAGGGGAATGTCCGCGGCCGGACCGAGCCATAGGTTGTAGTCGACGCTCGCGGGAATTTCGCATTTGGTTGGTCCGCCGATAGAACCCCGTCGACCATAATGAATGCAACGCGCCAGCCGAACATCACCGAGCTTGCCATCACGGATATACTGCGTGGCTTCTTTCCACGCCCCGCTGGAGCGGTTCTGTGTACCACCTTGGCAAATGCGGTTGTGCTTGCGGGCCGTTTGAACGATGCGCCGCCCTTCCGCCACGTTATGACTCACGGGCTTTTCGACGTACGCATCTTTGCCCGCCTGCATCGCCCAGATAGCCGCCAAAGCATGCCAGTGGTTGGGCGTGGCGATGAAGACCACATCAACCGATGCATCGTCGAGCACCGTGCGCAAATCCTGGACGGGCTTGGGCGCCGGACGTTGCTTGTCCTCGATTAACTTAGCAACTTCGGCGGTGCGGTCTCGATCGGGATCGCAGACATAGGCGATATCGCAGTCGGTCAGGCGAGTTAACTCATTCGCGTGCTGTTTCCCACGAATGCCGCATCCAAGAATGGCCGCAGTAATTCTCTCATTGGGCCCCACGCTTGGCGTTTTCTGCTGTGCAACCAGCGCTTTAGGCGCCGCGGCCGCAGCGGCCGCCGCCGTCGCAAGTAGCGTGTCTTCCAGAAATTGTCGGCGTGAAAGATGGTGCATGATTTGATTGCAATGTAATAAATGGTGGAAGAATCCAGACTAAATGTGGAATGGCGAGTTATTCAATCTCTCGAGCCGCCACTCCGGCCTTGGCTTTGGCCAGCACGTCGGCAAGTGAGACAGGCTTACCGCCTTGACGCTTACTTTCGTCGGCCGCCTCCATGAACGCGAAGATCTCAAGAGTTTCGTCGGCTGAGACAGGGGCTTTGCCTGTCTTGAAGAATCGGGCGATCTCATGGCACAGTTGTTCGTAGCCACCGCCTTTTTCCACTTGAACAATCGCTCGACCGCCGAACACGGTGGCGCCAAACGCAGACGGACCTCGGCGAATACCGCGGTAGGCGCCGATCCGGCCGTCTTTCCAAACTCCGGTGACATAATCAGCGCCTGGCGTTTGGATGCGGGCGACCGTTTCACAGCCTGCACCCATGAGTGTAAACAACGGCTCGACGCCATGAATTCCATAGAAAAACAGGTCGGGCGTACCGGTCGAATACGAACACGGTCCCCACGTGACGGCGCCGAGGATCGGGCCAACTTTCTCGTTGTTCAAAAGAGCTTGAACCCCGGGATAATACCGAGCCGAAGAACTGGAAAAGACCGGCGTATTATGCTTCTTGGCAAGTTCGTAAATCATCACGGCGTCGGCCAGCGAGCCAGCGAGCGGCTTGTCGATCCACAGGGGCTTACCTGCTTGGATCACCGGTATCGCCTCTTCCAAGTGGATGCGCCCGTCAACGCTTTCGAGCATGACAACGTCAACCTTCGACAAAAGCTCGGGAATGGTATCGACAATTTCGACGCCCATGCCGCGAAGCTGTTCGGTGAAGTTCTTCACGCGATCACGACTTG
This sequence comes from Planctomycetota bacterium, assembly GCA_963204915.1. Lineage (GTDB taxonomy): Bacteria > Planctomycetota > Planctomycetia > Pirellulales > Pirellulaceae > JAHWKS01. Next base: position 81,228 of record CAUJHS010000052.1, read on the forward strand.
CGGGAAGATCGGTCCCTCCGGGATATCCTGCTACGACTTGAATTGCCGCCAGATCGCCGCTGGCTTGAGGATTGTTAAAGATCTTCGTGAACGCGGGCACATGCGATGTGTCGAGACCAATCATCCCGGCGCGTAGCATTGCCGGAGAATCTTGGGTTTGCGCCGTACAGACGCTGCAGAAAGTCAAAACCATCAAAGCGGTGATCATTCGCAATTTCATGGCGAAACGCTACAAGGAAGGTTGACAGTAGGACCCGCGGCGTTGACTCGTGCGCGGCAACTCAAATGGCCTTAGAAGGTGTGAAGGTTGGTAGGTTGTTTTTATCTCATGCTGACGCCGTCAGCAAGGAAATACTCCCAGGCACGCGCCGGTTTCGCGACATTGCGAGTATTCGTGGTCACAGCGCTGCGAATTACGAGTTGACCTGACGAACTTCAACATACCGGGAGTGGAAAGCGGCGTGAAGCGTTTACGGTCCTCTCTGCTCAATCAGCTCGCGGGAAAACGGCACATTCTTATCGTGCAAGTGTTTGTCGAAAGACTGCCGCATTCGTGCGGAAACTTCCATGGCATTGAAGTTTCCGTCACCGCCTCCTTGCACGGCGACGAGAGTCGAACTGCCGCCAACTTTCCTTATCGCTTCGTGAACTGTCTCCGATTGACCAAATGGGACAACGTTGTCATTTGTACCGTGAAAAATCAAGAAGGGCGGATCGTCTCTCGAGACATAGGTTATCGGCGACGCTTCACGAGCGGTCCGCCGCATTTCCTGAACGGCGCCGCCGACCAATTTCGATTTCGTCGAGTTGGGATAATCGTGCGAACCGCCCATCGATAACAGGTCGCTCGGGCAAAACTAATCCACCGCGCAGGCGACGCGGCTGCTTTGGGTCAAATGCCGTCCAAGATTCCCTGCCAGCAATCAGGCGTTCGAGCTAACGCCCAACATCGCGGTCAAATGCCCACCTGCCGAAGCGCCCACGACGCCTATCTTATCGAGAGCGAGGTTATACCGCTTGGCGTTCGCTCGTAGCCAGCGGATGGCCGCCTTGCAGTCGTGAAATTATGCAGGCCAGATCGCCTCTCCAGTCAGTCAGACGATAACCGACTGAGGCTCTGATGTATTCTCCCGATTGAACGAGTGACGCGACCGTAGCCAGGCCGCTGCACTTATCGCCGCCTTGCCACGCGCGGCCCTGAATGAACACGACGACGGGCAAAGGATGTTCGTCCTTACGGGCAGTGCGCAATTACAAATCGAGCGTTTGCCGGGAATTGTCGGGTGTTGCGTAGGGAATGTCGAGTTCGGCTCGTATCGATTCTGGTAATCGAAATGGAATGGCGCCCACGCCCGTAAAACGACGAAGAAACGCTTAATCCTCGTCTGCGCTGATGACGCCATCGTGATCCGCGTCGATCTGGAGGAACAAAGGGCCAGAAAACTCGTTCCTGGTGACTTTTCCATCTTGATTGCGATCAAGCCGCTTGAACGGTTCACTGATTTCCTGAGCAAGACACGGCAGGCAAATACAAAGGACGGTAAACGCCCCACATTTCGATGTGAACCATTGTCTCGCTCACACGAACGGGGAAAATAGGAGTAGTAAAGTCTTACAACCGGCATCGCGTTCGTGCACACTGGGGCAAGTAAGACACAAGGAGCTGGTGTTGTGCATCGAGCAAGTTGCTCTTGAGGGCTTCGCGTAATTAGGCGTGAACGACGCAGGTCTTGCTGATTCGTCGATTTCGATGTGGTGTTGCCGAGCAAATCGTAGATACGAGGGGCAGACTGGTATCGCGTATTTCGGCGAGTTTGGGCAAGTTGGCGCGATTTTGCCTACATCTTAAGCCGGTAGTCCTCCTAAAATTGCTGCGTGGTACGGAGGTTGCGTCTTGGTTACTGGCCGGCGCATGCTAAGTTGAAAGAAAGTCCAGGGCTTATCAAATTAGGACTCATCGCAAAATGGGCGTTCTCGTCTGCAACTCGCTCCGTTGCTCTTGGCTCATCGTTATTTTCATCTTGCCTTTGACTGCCGCCGTCAGGGACGCGCGAGCGCAGCCCGTAAGTCGCGTTGTTCCAACGGTCGAAGAAGCTACGGGGGTGCACCCTTTAGCGCCCGTGCTGCGGTTTGCCCGAGAAGAATACGATTACATTCAGCGCGCAGTGCGCGACTACTCCTGTCGGATTGTCAAACGCGAGCGAATCAACGGCGTTTTGCAAGCTGAACAGTATATTCGCGCCAGGGTCCGGCCGACGGAGTACGACATGGGGCGTATTCGCAGTCCTCTCGCCATCGTACTGGAATTCGAGGCGCCTGCGACGACCGTCGGTCGACGAGTTTTGTTCGTTGATGGCGCGTTTGACGGTAAAATGCTCGTACGCCAACGCTCTGGCGGTATTACTTTACGGATCAGCATTGATGGCGGCTTGGCTGCTCGCGAGAGCACGCTTCCGATCACCCATCTCGGTTTTCACAATATGCTCCTCGAAGCCATCCAAAGAATCGAGAATGACATGGACGTCGATCCTACGGGCGCCAACACGCGCGTAGAATTGTTCAAGAACGCAACGATCGACGATCGACCCTGCACGGCGATTCGCATTACCCACCCCGAGCGCCAAAAAGAACTCGATTATCATTTGGCTCACGTGTTCGTTGATAATCAATCTCACTTGCCCGTTCGCCTTGATTACTATGATTGGCCCGCGAGTTCTGCGGGCAAACCGGTCCTGCTTGGCGAGTTTACGTACCGGGATGTACGCATCAACATTGACCTGACCGATGCGGACTTCGATCCTGCACGCCTTGGTTTTCATGTCGCCAATTAAGACTTAAACCGGTGGGAGCCTTTGTTTCGCTGCATCAGTTTTTGCTAGACGACACGCTTTGCGTTGCACGATAGAATTCAGCAGAAAGTAAGCTGGCATTTGTCCACGAGTTGGCCCGCTCATTGTGAGGAACGATGACTACGGCTTCGACGGAGGCGTCCCCGAACTGCGCCGTCCTCATCGCGGATGAATACTGCCGACCGCTAACTGACGTTTGGGGGGTTTTGCGCGACGGCCGGAGTGTCACTCGGCCGGGCGTTTCCCGGTTACGTTGAAGGTCGTCGTGGCTCGGAGTTCGGCGCGGAAAGCCAGATCAACCAACGCACCGATCACGTGGCTAGCGGGCGCGTCGGTAAAACGCTCTGTTTTGCGCGGCGTGCAATCCCACGCGCCGTTCGTTTCCCACGCCCGCCTCGGGCTGAGCCTAAACGTTTGCGCAAAGCAGTGACAGCGAGAAATTCCCAGAACGAAATTTTTTGCGTCCTTTTCTCCTCATCCCCGTCTGTAATGACGGAAAGGCTGATCGTCAGCCGAAACAAAACCTATTGATGAGGAAATGTGTCATGAAAAATGAGTGCGCCGAAGCGACCAATTCTGCTTGTTGTGTCCCGCAAAACTGCTGTGCGCCTTCCGGGTGCTGCACTTCGGTTTGTTGCTGCACCGTGATAGGCTACTGTACCCCGACGTGCTGTTGCACTCCGTCCGGCTGTTGCACTCCCAACGCTTTGAAGAGTGAGTAAGGCAATTGCGATGTCCGCTGCGAATTCAACCGAAATGATCTGGACTCGGCTGAGTTCAGATCTGCGGCGATTCATCCGCCGCCGAGTTTCTGATGACCACGTTGCCGACGATCTGCTTCAAGAGACTTTTGTGCGAATTCACCGCAACATTGAGTCCCTTCAAGAAACGGAACGACTGGCGGCGTGGGTGCATCGGATTGCCCAGAATGTCATCCACGATCACTACCGCAAGGCGGCGAGTACAGCGACTGCGCTCACCGAAGTCGATGTAACCGATGACGCCGATAGTCGCGGGAGTCACGTTCGTTGTGGCGGCGCGGGGTGGCTGAATGAGCTGATCAAATCGCTTTCACCGACCTATCGAGAGGCGATGCGATTGTTTGGAATCGAAGGTTTGTCGCAGCGGGAAGTAGCTGACCGGCTCGGTTTATCGCTTTCCGGCGCGAAGTCACGCATTCAACGTGGACGCGCCCAGCTTAAAGAAGCACTGGAGCTGTGTTGTCGCTTCGAATTCGATCGTCGTGGAGGGATTGTGAACTGCGATCCCCGGTCCAGCGGCAAAATTTGCGGAGGTTGCCAAGAGTCTCCGCCTACCTTAACCATCGGTATTCAAACCAATGACGAGAGCGCGCAATAAACGGCGCGTGCCGATGTTTCGGCGCATGTAAATACGAAAGGTAGGTCACGTCGCCGTCCCAATTTGATCGATCGCTGAATACGTCCTTGGCGGATTTGTTTTTGCCATCGAGGTAAAGTTTCGCCCAGTCCGACGCATCGCGGGTGTTAGCCCTTTGCATTGACCGGGTAGCGACTGCGCCGCTAGGGCTACTTACGTTGGATTGGTTTCTGCCACTGGTCGTCGTGCTGCGGAAACGCACGTCGTAAACCTCTGGCGCCTGACCCAACGTAAAGTTGCGTTCCACCACGCCAACCGCGAACGTGAAGATGCGAGCCGGTCCTTTTTGCTGTGGATCGGCTGTCGTAACCCACGCTGCGAACATTGCCATTTGAGACTTCTTTACCGCGTCGACCAATCGCTCAGCCGGTGTTGATGCGACAATCAATGTCGGCCCGTGTACGCTCAGACTGGGTTGATCTTCACGTACCGCGGCAGAGTTTTCGATCTTCAAGTGCGGGGGTTCGCCGACGCCTGGCGTGTCGCGCACCAAGTTGGCGCCGCCTTCATCGAATCGATACAAAGCTTCCAAATCGTTGGCGCGTGGGGCGTCAAAGCCGATCGAGCTCTTCTGACGAGCCAGGTCATCGGCCACCAGCGCCAAAGTCCGATTCAATCGCCGAATGTCGGAGACGCCGCAAACGCCTTCTTTGCGGTGAGCATTACCGGTTGAACACGATCAGTTTTTGAAGGCGCCTCAGGCGAGGAGCCGGGCGCTCGACCGAATTCCGCATCAAGGAATGCGGCCGCCAGACTCTCCGTTCGAGCACTTCGCCAGACGTCACGAATCGACTTGGTTTAGAACAACTGCTTTTGGTGCGGCTTGCCAAGCACGCGGGCTTCGTAACCGAGGTTGCGCACGTGGTCGACGAAGTTTTCCGGACCGTGGGTGCAATAAACGATTTGTGGGTTGACTCGCTGGACCAATTCCAGCAGTTCGTCGAAGTCCGCGTGGTCCGAAAGAGGCACGGCGTGATCGGAACGTAGCCAGCGCCGGGTGTGTGGCGCTGCCGCCCAACCACTTACGCCGATGGTGACCGGGCGACGCAAGCCTTCAATTAACGCACCACGTTGTCGTGGAGGCGGGGCGATCACGGCACACCCCTCTATGGCGCGGCCTGGATAAGGTCGGTAATCGCCCAAGTCGCAGCCGCACTGTTCATAGATGCGACTGATGGCGTAGATGCTTCGGTGCTGTAGCGCAGGAATGCCCGCCAACGTGAGAATCTTGGTCACCTCTTGCGCTTTGCCCAAGGTGTACGCTTGAATCACGGGCGTTGCGCCTTGCCGCAGCGTCGTGCGAACCAAGTCGAGCAATTGATCGACCGTTTGCGAGCGGGGCGGAAGCCGATACTGCGGATGGCCGAACGTGCTTTCCATGACCAGCACATCGGCCTGGGGTGGATCAGCCCGTTCGGCCGTCGCCGACTCGCCCAGTTTGAAGTCGCCGGTGTACAGCAGTCGCTGCCCGTCATCTTCGGCCAGTAACATAGCGGAGCCGAAAATATGCCCGGCGGGAAACGTGGTAAGCTTCAGCCCATCCCACTCCAACGTGCGTCGATACGGCATTTCCTTCACCTGCCGCGGCCCGAGTCGATGCTGATACAGCTTCGACGTGGCCGGCGTGCAAAACGCCAGCTCATGTCGGCCTATGTGGTCGGAATGGGCGTGAGAAATGAATCCGCGCGGCTGACGGCGGCACACGTCAATCGCCAAGTCGATGCGTGTGATCTTCAGCCCGCCATCGTAGTGAAACATGGAAGAAGGGAGTCCGGGGTGGGGGCAGTTGGAGGCACGAAGAATATGCTTGACGTTTGTATTATTGACGCGGCGCTTCAAATTGAAAACCGTACGGTGTGTGGCAGGATTCTATGGCGGGCTTAATTCCTTTCGGGATCAAGGGTTGACCAGTAGGTGGACCACAGGCCGCTGTCTTGCAGGGCGGCCAAGGCCATCATGCCTTCCGCCTGGTCCCGATCCCAGCGACGACCACGGCCTTTGACACGCTGCGTGGTCGTCTTGCATGCGGCTTCCGTGGGTCCTGAGCCGATCTGCCAATGCTTCTGGCGAAACTCGGGATAGCGAATCATGTCCTTGCGCTCGGCCACATAGTGCAGCAACTGGTTGGCGGCCGCGCGAGCCCGGCGACGCAACGTGGCGCGCCAGGCGACCAGCTTTTCCCAAGCTCCGTCATACCCCGCGTGTTTGAAGGTGTGCATCAAGTCCTGCAGCCACGCCTTTCCTTCCTCCGCTTCCTCGCCGAACACGGCGCGGCGCGCCTTCTGCGCGTTGTCTTGCAGGTG
>CAUJHS010000053.1 GCA_963204915.1 Planctomycetota bacterium
CGTCCCCAGCTACAATGGCGCATCTTGGGCCTCCTTGCGGCGGATGGATGTCCTCAACTAACAACCATCTAAGCAAATGAGGCCATTTTTTCTATGCCCCTTCGTGGCAACTGCTTACGCCATTTCTAAGTGCCATTCGTCTATTTGACCGATGCGCCTTCGCCGGATAAATTTTGGCGGCGATCCGCATGCCCGTCCTGTCGAATTTGAGTCGCTTCGCCGATATACTCGCAAGCCCGTGAAACCACGATAGGACAGTCTCATCTAGGGCAATCTGAACGACTCCTTGGTTCTTTGACTGTCAAGACGACTTCTCTGGACTATGCCCTTGCGACAGATGGAACAAGCTCGCTCGATCCTCGATTCGCAGCAATAATCGAACGAATTGCGGGACGGTTTGACGTGGCAGCCCGAACGACCTGCGCGTCCGTGAATCGCTACCGACGCGCGTCAAAACAAGCAATCAAGCGCCGCATTCCCACCTTGAATTGTCCTCGTTCAGAACGGACGTGGTTTTTAGTAACGCTGGCGGCGCCTGACCGAAACACGATGTCAGCAACCGCAGAACGATTCGGTTATAATCGTTGGTCATGTCCGACGTTACCCGCATCTTGTCGCAGATAGAATCTGGCGACCCTCACGGTGCCGAGAAACTTTTGCCGCTCGTCTACGACGAGCTGCGGAAACTGGCCGCGATCAGGATCGCTCAGGAAAAGCCTGGGCAAACGCTCGAAGCCACGGCCCTGGTTCACGAAGCCTATCTACGACTGTTGAATGGCGACGAGGTGTCACACTGGGATAGCCGCGGGCACTTCTTCGCCGCCGCCGCGGAGGCCATGCGCCGCATTCTGATCGACCAGGCGCGTCGCAAGCAAAGCCAGAAAAGAGGCGGCGATCGGCAACGTGTCCTGTTGGATGCGGCGGCGCTGGCGGTGGCGGACGAAAACCAACCGGACGAGGATCTTCTCGCGCTCGACGAGGCGTTGCGACAGTTTGAGATCGAAGATCCAGTCAAGGCGCGCCTTGTCATGCTTCGCTATTTCGCTGGCCTCTCCATCGAAGAAGCGGCCAAAGCCCTGGGCATCTCCGCGACGACCGCCAAACGTCACTGGATTTACGCCCGAAGTTGGCTCTACGGCAAGATCCACGGCAAGTGAAGCACAGGGCGATTGGAAATCTTTGGCGGATTGTGTGGACCAGTCTGGCCTCTCTTTACGCATTGAATACACAGATCACCCTCAGGGCGCAGCCACGTGAACCCCATCACTGAGTGCATTGAGTCGATCCTCGCGACCGCGGTCGAAATCACGTCCGTGGCGGAGCGCCGGGCGTTCATCGATCGAGCTAGCGCCGGCAACGCCGAGTTGCAAAGGCGTGTGGACGAGTTGGTCGAGAACCATTTTCGCGCCGGCGACTTTCTCGAAACCCCCGCGTTTCCGTGGACCGCTCAACGCGATGAGCCAATTTGCGAGCGGGCGGGGAGCGTCATCGGCTCCTTTAAGCTCTTGGAGCAAATCGGGGAAGGGGGCTTTGGCGTGGTGTTCCTGGCCGAGCAGACCGCGCCGGTGCGGCGCCAGGTGGCCCTGAAGGTCATCAAGCCGGGCATGGACACCCGGCAGGTCATCGCCCGCTTCGAAGCCGAGCGTCAGGCGCTGGCGGTCATGGACCATCCGCACATCGCCCGTGTTCTGGAAGCCGGCGCCACGGCGTCGGGCCGGCCGTACTTTGTGATGGAGCTGGTCCGCGGCCTGCCGATCACGGCGTATTGCGATGAGCACAACCTTCCGGTCCGCGAACGCTTGGAGTTGTTCGCCACCATTTGCCAGGCGATCCAGCACGCCCACACCAAGGGGATCATTCACCGCGACATCAAGCCGACCAATTTGCTGGTGACCCGACAGGACGGTCGGCCGGTCGTGAAAGTGATCGACTTCGGAGTCGCCAAGGCGGTGGGCGGGCAGCTCACCGAAAAGACGCTCTTTACCGCCTTCGCCCAGATGATCGGTACGCCGCTTTACATGAGCCCCGAACAAGTGGAGCTGAGCAGCCTCGATATCGACACCCGCAGCGACATTTATTCCCTGGGCGTGCTGTTGTACGAGCTGCTGACCGGATCGACGCCGGTGGACAAGGAGGTGCTGAAACAAGCGGCCTTCGACGAGATTCGCCGGATCATCCGTGAGGACGAGCCTCCCATGCCCAGCGTGCGGATTGGCGGCAGTGAGACGCTGCCGGCGATCGCCGCGTCTCGTCGCACGGAGCCGGCGCGCTTGGGGCGGCTTGTTCGCGGCGAACTTGACTGGATCGTGATGAAATGCCTCGACAAGGACCGCAGCCGGCGCTACGAAACCGCCAGCGATCTGGCCGCCGACCTGGGGCGTTATCTGAGCAATGAGCCGGTGCAAGCGTGTCCGCCGTCGGCGTGGCGCCGCTTCTGCAAGTTGGCGCGGCGGCGCCGCGGCGCGTTCTTGACGGCCGCGGCGCTCATCGTGGGCGTACTTGTGATCCTGGCGATGCTGGCCGACAGCAACCTCCGTATTCGGCGGGAACATGCGAACACCGACCGCCAGCGGCGCCGCGCCGAAGACGCGCTTCGCCTGGCGGAAGGCCGTGCGGCGGAAGTTCACCAGGGTCTGGAGCGGCTGAAAGCGGCGAACGCCCTCCTGGACCGGGGACGGTGGTACGCCCACGAGCAACATTGGAATGACGCCCACGTTGCGTTCACCAAAGCGATCGAACTGCATCCGGAACATACTTCGGCTTGGCTCAGCCGCGCCGACCTACTCGTGAGCCTGGGTTTGTGGGACCTCGCCAGCGATGATTTTGTCCGGGAGTTTGAACTTCGGGAGCCAGAAACTCCGACGCGCTGGTATCGGCATGCGCTGTTGCGCCTTTATCTGGGCCACACGAACGAATACCGCCAGATTCGTCGGAAAATGCAAGCACGATTTGAAGGAACGGTGAACTACCAAGTGGGAGTCGAAAGGCTTCGCGCCAGCATTCTGGCGCCCGAACCCGACGATTCCGAGGCGCTGGTTCTATTTGCACAGCGCATTTCCGATGCGCGGCCCAACGACTGGTTTCGCTTGTACGTATTGGGGATCGCGCATTACCGCGCCGGACAGCACGAGCAGGCGGTGCAAAGGCTTACCGAGTCGCTGACGGGCGGGCCAGAATGGCCGGGACGACCAATGAGCTATCCGGCGCTGGCCATGGCCCAGCACCGTCTCGGCCGAACGACCGAAGCCCGCCAGGCGCTGGACGCCGCCGCCAAAGCCATCGATGCTTGGACGCAACAAGTTTACGAAAGCTCGCCAATAGGGTCTTCCCTTCATCAAGGAGCCGTGGTGGAGTGGCCGATCGCCTGGTGGGACTGGCTGGAGTGCCAGGTTTACTATCGTGAAGCCGCCGAGCTTCTCGGCGCTCCGCCATTGTCGGAGGATCCGCGCCTGCATGTGCTTCGCGCTCGTGCGTTTGTCAGCTTGCGACGTAACTTTTCGGCCGACGTGGAGTATGCCCAAGCCTTGAAGGAGCGGCCCGACGATCGCCTGATCCGTTCGGAAGCGCACCGCAGCGCGGCCTACAGCGCCCTCGCCCGCGGCAGGTGGAGCCACGCGGCCGCCGAATTCGCTCGCGCCACGGAACTCAATCCGGAGGACCCCATCCTCTGGCGCTACCAGGCCATCGCGCACCTGGCCGCGGACGACGCCGACGCCTACCGTCAGACCTGCCGGGCAATGCTGGATCGCTTCGCGACGACGGCTGATTGGCAGGCGGCGGGCAATGTGATGCTGGCCTGCGTGCTCCGAGGCGATGCGGTCTCCGACATGGACCGCTTGCTTCCGCTCGCCCCGACCGCCGCCCCCTGGCACCATCTGGGCGGCTATGTACGCGGGGCGGCGTTGTATCGGTCCGGGAACTACCACGAGGCCGTCGAGTGCTTTGTCGACGAAGCGCGAGTTTATCGGCCGCGGGCTTGGGACTGGGCTTTTCTCGCCATGGCCCACCAACGCTTGGGCCACCACAAGGAAGCCGAACGTTGCCTTGCCCAGGCCGCCGACTGGATTGAAAAAGCAAATCTGCAAGCCAGCAAGGACCCCTCCGGTTTCGCGCCGAGTTGGGGCAATTGGCAGGAGCCGGTGGTGTACCCACTTCTGTTGCGGGAAGCACAGGAACTCGTCCAACCCACACTGGCTCCCGCCGCACAGCACGCACCGCAAAGGAATTAATCGCTCTAGGCAGTACGGACATTCAAAAACCTGATGAAAGGAAGGCGGCGAGCCACACGAAGCCTACGAAATTGACCGGTTTCTTCTCATAACGCGTGGCCACCCTCCTGAACCGTTTGATCCGCCCGAAGAACCGCTCGATCACG
>CAUJHS010000054.1 GCA_963204915.1 Planctomycetota bacterium
TGCTGCGAGCCGAAACCACTGCCTGGCGCCAGGCCAGCAACAACAAGCAGCGCGGCGTCGATTGGCATTTTCGAATCGCTGACGCTCGCCAAAAACTCAAGAGCCTCTATCCCAAAATCCTCGATTGACAGAGCACTAGGAAATGTGACGATTCACCGTCCTGGATTCGTGAGCTCCTCGTCAATTCCTCGTCAATCAGTTGCCAACTGATATTCCAACACATCATTACTCGGTCGTACTGTTTAGAGGTCGAACACGGCGAGTTTGTCCTGTGCGGCAAAGCTCGCGAAGTTGAACAGCCCGTCGGGTAGCCGGGGAGCATTGCTGCTCCCGGGCCCCCTCAGAACGGAGCGCGCCAGATTCGCGTCGCAACGCATTCCTCGCCACCGGGAGCCGACAACCGAGGCTCCCTGCGCCTTGCTACCCACCGCCAACCAACCGAAACTTAGGGTGGTAAGAAATGCGGGGTAGCCTAAATCCTGACCCTGTCTCCCGTCGAAGACCGGCGACGCGTTGGTCGCCAGCTATTTTGGGGGAGCTTTCCCAACTGATATATCATGTGTCGTTATGTCTTTGATGAGCGCGTCGGGACGATCGTTTTCATCATCGTTGTAGATCTGCTTGTCCTGCTAGGGATGGGGAGGTCCGCTTCCGGCGACGGCGATCCCTCGTGGGGCGCGTTTCAACTCGCTGCCTGGGCAAGCCCGCCTCCGATTCCACGTTCGCAGTTGCCACAGATTGAATCCCAGATACGGGGAAAGAATGCAAAACTGCAAGTTCAAGGACTTGACGACCTATCCCGTTTGGAAGGCAACATTACGAAAGACCTCGTTCGGTTGTTGCCGCGGGTGCTTGAGCTGGGCCGGTCAAACGATGACCGCGTGACGGAAGCGTCGCTTTATTTGATTGGGCAATACGCCTGGCTGCCCGAAGCGCGCGAGAAGCACGGCCGAGCAATGATCGAAGTCATCGGCAAAGCGTTGAAGTCGAAAACCGCCGACGTTCGCACCGCGGCGCTCTACGTGATGAATCCCGATCTGGTGGACGAGCAGTTTGCGTTGGCGGCGCCCCTGTTGGTTTCCGCGGCTGACGACGACGTGGAAGCGGCGCGCGTCTCGGCCGTCGTCACGATGGGCAAAATTCAGCACACCAATCAGAACATCGTGGACGCGCTGCGCAAGGCGCTCCGTGATCCCGCCATGCAGGTGCGGCGGCAGGCAGCCTACTCGCTGGCCAACCTGGCGCCCAAGAGCAAGACGGCGATCCCCGAACTCTTTCAGGCGATGCGGGACGAGCATGCCGAGGTCCGAGGCGGAGCCACACACGCCTTACAAAAGATGGGGGACGACGCCGTGGAAGGTCTGCTGGCCATGGCCGATGACCCCGACGCGACGGTGCGCGGCCTTGTGCTGTACGCGCTAGCGACGGGATATACGCGGAGCGGCAAGCATAGCGAGCGAGTGTACGCGATGGTCGAACGAAAGCTCGACGACCCCGATCCCGCCGTGCAAGCTGCCGCCGCAATTCGCATATCCATTTTCGGTACGCTTAAAGCCCGCGTGACTGCGATTCCGATTCTCGTTAAAACCGTGGCCGACAAGGAAATCGACCCGTACGGCAATGCCTACGTTGGAATTCATCGTTGCATCAAAGTATTCGCCGCGGGCCTGACGGACCAGGAGAAAGCAGACGACGCCATGCGCGGCTTTCGCCAGTTCGATAAGGCCTTTCTGAAAACCTACCTGTTGGAAGCCCAACGGAAGTACAAGGGAAGCGAAGGCGGTGACGTCGCGCCGCTCTTCAAGCAGGCCGCCGCGCGCGGCGTGGAAGCCGAGCACCGTGCGTTCGCCAGCGAAGTGCTCGCGTGGTTGACGGAGCAACAGCAGTAGCTCGTTCGCTCGGGAATGAAAGCATCGCGAATCAATTCGTTCGGCGGTCCCAATGGAAATTTATGAATACGCGGGCAGCAAATTCGGCGACAACTCGTTACAGGACTTCCGCCGCTGCGGTTAGAGCACCTGCCGGAGCTTTACCCGCCGGGCACGGAGATCTACGCCCACGGCCTGGACCACGCCGCGATGACGGCTTATGAAGTAGCGGGTGGCCGCGAGAATTTCTGGCAATTCTACGAACGGCTCCACGGCCCACACCACATGCCCGACGCGCCGCGCGGAGCGAAGCACGTTCCGCGAACCGAAGACGAAGACGTCCTCACTGAGCGACTACGCAAGAAGTATCCCAACCTCTGGGAGTACGAAGCGCAGTACGATTGAAACGAGCCGCCTTTAGTCAATCGAGAAGGGGCGGCGCAAGTCAATCATTGGTTCGACGACAAGGAGGCCTGATGACCGTCAAGCGTATGGACAACGTTGGCATCGTAGTAGAAGACATGGATGCCGCCATTGCGTTCTTCACCGAACTTGGTCTTGAGCTTGAAGGGCGTGTCCCAATCGAGGGAGAGTGGGCCGATGGCGTCACGGGATTGCGCGACATGCGCGTCGAAATTGCCATGATGCGCACGCCGGACGGCCACAACCGGCTCGAGTTGTCCCGATTCCTCGCGCCGCCTGTGATCGCCGATCACCGCAGCGCCCCGGTGAACGCCCTTGGTTACCTACGGGTCATGTTCACCGTGGAGGACATCGACGATACGCTCGCCCGGCTCGGCAATCGCGGTGCACAGATCGTAGGCAAGGTGGTCCAGTATGAAGACACGTATCGGCTTTGCTACATCCGCGGTCCCGAAGGAATTCTCCTCGGGCTCGCGCAAGAACTCGGGCGGCCGACTTCCCGATGACTAAAGGCAGGTCGATGCCCCGTATGAAACGATTTGACAACCATCGCGTGATTGCTCACGCCCTCGCATTGGCGGGCAAGGCAGCAGGCATCATTCGGCGATACAGCTCGCAGGCCGCGGAGAAGATCGAGGTTGCCCGCGAGAAGGTCGCGTCGAACGAGCCACGCGCCATGACGTCCTTTCGCCGGCTGGTAGAGCAGTTGTGGGACATCGGAGAGGAGCACATCGAAGATTCGGGCGCCGAGAGCGCAGCCAGGGACTACGAGAAATGGTTGGCGCTCATCGCCGACATCGACAAAGATTTACGACGGATTGACGATTCATCTGCCGCGAAAACATTTGATCGGTCAGTTGCCTACGATATACATTGCAGGGGCTGCGGTGAGTTGCTTTCGACTCCGTTCGCAAAGCAGTGTTTCGTTTGTGGCAAGAACTGGCACTAAGTTCCCAATGAAACAGTTCGGACTCCACGCCGTGCTCCTGGCTTGCCTTGTGGGCTGTGGGCGATCGCCGGCACCGGCCTCTGGGACGAATGGCACTTAGAAATGGCGTAAGCAGTTGCCACGAAGGGGCATAGAAAAAATGGCCTCATTTGCTTAGATGGTTGTTAGTTGAGGACATCCATCCGCCGCAAGGAGGCCCAAGATGCGCCATTGTAGCTGGGGACG
>CAUJHS010000055.1 GCA_963204915.1 Planctomycetota bacterium
CCGGGCTGGATCCCGCTCTACCCGTCGATCTCCGGCTTGGTGGTGGAGCGCGGCGGACTGCTGTCACATTCCGCGATCGTCGCTCGCGAGATGGGCCTCCCCACGGTAGTCGGCGTCAAGGGCCTCACCAAGACCATTCGCAGCGGCATGCGCCTGCGCATCAATGGCCAGACGGGCGAAGTGCGACTCCTTGAGTGACGCCAATGCACCGGGAAAATGCCGCTTGTTCCCTCTCGCGTCGACCGGCTGTGCATTCTGGCGTGTTCCGCGGCGTTCGTTTACTCGCGTGTGCGTGAGTCGGCGCCGTCAAATGCTGGCGGCAAGCCTTAGTCGTAAATCGGGAACCGTGTGCATTCCCAGGGGTAGGTGGGAAGCTCAACTAGTTCGCCTTGGTTCATGCGGGTTATTTCTAGCGGCGCGCCGCTCACCCAGGCTTGGGCCGCAATGAGCATTGTGTTGAGATCATGACCCAAGTGGAATGATTCAGCGTGGCGGGCGGAGGGCGACTTCCTGCCCGAGACGACTGCAGCATCGGGTTCACCTGTGAGATAGGCTTGCAGTCTCTTGCGGAGCACCTCCGGGCTGTCACACACGACGGCGAGCCGGTAGTCTAGCGCCGACCGGCGTATGGCCAATGTGTGCAATGTATTTCTCCAAGGGGCTTTGCACGCGTGAGGCGTGTCCTGCCAGGCCAACAGTCCTTCGGCTCGGGCCTTCAAGGCGGGCAGGGTTTTTGCCGAGATCAATGCCAGACCTGCAGTCGGCGCCGTTGGCGTGAGTTGTTCGCGTGCGACGGAAGGCGGCGTTTCGAGCACCAGGTGCACATTGGTTCCGCCAAAGCCAAAGGAACTTACGCCACACGTGTTCCCAGCCAACGGTGTCGGCCCCGTGGGAACTTGTAGGGCGATGCGGTCGAAAGGGACTTCCGGGTTCGGCCGCTCAAAGTGGAGATTGCCGGGGAAGACGCCGAGCTGGAGCGCGAGCGCGGCCTTGATGAAACTGGCCACCCCCGCGGCGGCCTCGGCGTGACCGATGTTCGTTTTCACCGAACCCAGCGCTATGGGATCCTGGCCCGATGTGTGCGATCCGACAAGCCGGCCAATCGCACTGGCTTCCATAGCGTCGCCCAAAAAGGTGCCGGTCCCGTGCGCCTCGAAGAAGGCGGCGGCGCGGGGATCCCGTCCGGCATGTTCCCAGGCTTCGCGGAGCAACTCCTCTTGGGCTGCGCCATTGGGCGATACTAAGCCATTGGTGCGTCCGTTATGGTTGGCGGCTCCGCCGATCAACGTCGCCACGATGCGGTCGCCGTCGCGCAGCGCATCGGAAAGCGGTTTGAGCACCACCAGTCCCACGCCCTCGGCGCGTACGAAGCCATTGGCGCCGCTGTCAAAGGCGCGGCAGCAACCCGTCGGCGAAAGCAGCCCCGCTTGAGAGAGGCTGATGCTGGCGTCGGGCAGCAGCATCAGGTTGACGCCGCCCGCCAGGGCCAAGGGACATTCCCCTCGATCAATACTCTGCGCCGCCAGCCAGATCGCCATGAGCGACGAAGAGCAAGCGGTGTCTACGGCGAGACTGGGGCTTCGCCAGTTGTAAAAGTACGAGAGCCGGTTCGCAGCCACGGCGAGACTGGCGCCGCTGGCCGTGTAAGGAGTCACCTCCTCCAGCCCACGCGCTGGCAGCAGCCTCGCCCAGTCGGTGGCCGAGATTCCCACAAAGACGCCGGTGCGACTACCCGCGAGCCGATCCGCAGCCAGGCCCGCGTGCTCCAGCGCCTCCCAGGAAACTTCCAACAAGAGGCGCTGTTGCGGGTCCATGCGACGAGCTTCGCGTGGCGAGACGCTGAAGAACGTCGCGTCGAAGCAGTCGATGTCGGTCAGATAACCGCCGCGGCGCGTGCAAAGGCGTCCCGGCATCTTGGGGTTGGGATCGTAAATCGCATCCGCGTCCCAACGCTCGCGCGGCGTCTCGGCAATTCCCTCACGGCCCTCCATCAGGAACGACCAGTACGCATCCACTCCCCGGCTACCTGGGAAGCGACACGCCATGCCGACGATCGCGATCGGGTTCATGCGACCTCCGAGTACGCAGCCAGATAAGAAACGAGCCGGGTCACGCTGGGATGGTCCCACAGGAGCGTGGCGGGAAGCTTGCGGCCAAATCGGTTCTCCAACTCCGCCGCCAAAGCGACACCGGTGCGCGAGTCGAGACCGTAATTGGCGAACGGTTCATCGGGATCAATGGCGTCCGGCATCACTTCCAGGGCTTCCGCCATGCGGTGAATCAGGAAGTTTTCGATGACCGGCTGGCTTTCGCGCGTACCCGCGGGCCGTCGCAAACGGGCGATCGGTTCCCATTCCTCGGCGCCGTAGGCCGCCTTGCAGGCATGGCGTTGGACCTTGCCGCTCGAGGTCTTGAAGATTTCTCCCGGCGCCACCAGGACTACATCCCAGGCGTTGGCGTCGTGCTGGTCCGCGATCGCGCGGCGAATGGCCTTGATCACTTGCGCGGGGTCGCAAGGATGCCGGCGGCGATCTTCGATCTCGGCCACAATCACCAGCCTTTCTTCGGTTTCTCCGTCTACGGCGAACGCCACGGCGCAGCCCGGTCGCACGGCGGCATGGGCGCTCGCGGCGGTCGCTTCTAGGTCTTGTGGATAAAGGTTGCGGCCGCCATGGATCACCATATCCTTCAAGCGTCCCGTGATAAATAGTTCGCCCTCGCGCACGAAGCCCAGGTCGCCGGTGCGCAGGAAAGGACCGCTGTCGGAATCGACTGGCTGGGCTGCGAACGTGTCCACGTCCTCGCGACGCCAGTACCCAGCAGCGACGCTGCCGCCTTTGACCCACACTTCTCCAACCTGGTCAGCCGGGCAGCGCTGTCGGCTTTGCGGATCGACAATGGCAACCTCGAAGGCCTCGGAAATCCCACCGGCGCTCACGAGCGATGGTCCACAATCGTTGGGCGTGATGCGCCCCTGTTCGAGCGCTGCGGCATTGACCGTCACCACGTTGGGTCCGTCGCCCTTGCCCGAACCCGACACGGCCAGCGTGGTTTCGGCCAGGCCATAACAGGGGCGGAAGGTTTCCCAACGGAACCCAGCGGGCGCAAACGTCTCATGAAAGCGGCGCAGCGTTCCTTCTCGAACCGGCTCGGCTCCTACCAGCGCTTGGCGCAAGCACGACAGATCGAGGTTTTCCAGATCGCTCGGCCCGACCTTGCGCACACACAGCTCGTACGCGAAGTTGGGAGCAGTTGTGTACGTGGCGCGGAAGTCAGAAATCGCTCGCAACCAACGCAGCGGCCGTTGCAAGAAGGGCACGGGTGACATGAGCGTCACCGGGCAGCAGGTGTCGATCGGTTGCAGGATCATCCCGATCAGTCCCATGTCGTGGTACACGGGCAGCCACGAACAGCCCCGGTCCTCATCCGAGAATCCGAACAATTCACGAATGATCGCTGACTGGTCGAGCAAATTGCGATGCGTCAGAACAACTCCCTTGGGCGCGCCGGTCGAGCCGGACGTGTACTGTAGCATGGCGATGGAGTTGGGGCCGACATCTGGCTCTTGCCAATCGTCGGCGTTGCTGCGGCCAATATCGTCAGTCGCCAGCGCGCGGAGTCCCGCCGGAGCTTCGTCGCCGAGCGCCCTCCAGGCTTCGGCCACCTTGGCATTGGCCAGCAGCACGCTCGGTTCCGCGTCTTTAATTACCGCCTCGATGCGTGGCAAAGCTTGGGAAAGACGCGCTGGGCCGGGTGGCGCCAAAGGCACGGCGGTCACGCCCGCGTAGAGACAACCCAGGAAGGCGGCGACAAAGTCGAGTCCCGCCGGATAAAGCAACAACGCCCGGCCGCCGGTCACGCCGTCGGCTTGCAGTCGGGCCGCTACCGCTCGCGCCCGGCAGTCGAGTTCCGCATAGGACCACGGCTCCGCAGGCCGCTCGCCTTCCTCCAGATACACGAACGCCGTGCGGTCGCCTTGAAAGGCGGCGCGGTAGCGAAGCAGTTCGACAAACGTGGAGAAACCATCGGCAGGACGTAACGGGGTCATTGGCAACCTCCCGGAAAAAAGCGGTCTCGGATGAAGGCGTTGACGTAAAGGTCCAACATGTCTTGCCCCAGCGGCGACCAGGCCACGCGGGCTGC
Source organism: Planctomycetota bacterium (assembly GCA_963204915.1). Taxonomy (GTDB): domain Bacteria; phylum Planctomycetota; class Planctomycetia; order Pirellulales; family Pirellulaceae; genus JAHWKS01. The sequence continues at coordinate 4,144 of CAUJHS010000055.1, forward strand.
GGCCAGTGCGGCTTGCGTTTCGTGGGCTTCCAACCAGGGCAAGCCAAGCGAGGCGCCGGTACGGGCGGCATGGGCAAAGTCGTCGAGCACGTCGAGCCACGGACCCAGACCCGCGGCCTGTCCCTCCGGCCCCGCGGTGCGCGCTCGCCACTCGCCATACGCCAGACGTTCAATGCGGTAGCCCGCGCGTTCCAGCGCGTCGATGTGATCGTTCCAACTCATTGCCGGTTGGGGATCGACGATGTGCCAGGCATGCGGCGCCGACCGGCAACCGCGGTTCGCCAGCGCTGCGATGGCGTCGGCCGTGTAATCGACGGGCGTGAAGTTCACGGCCAGGTCGAGCACTGGGGCGGCCCGCACCACGGCACAGGCGCGGAGCATATTGCATAAGAAGTCGCGCGGGTTGAACGCGCCGGTCCGGCTATGCCCTTCGATCCAGGCGGGCCGGTAAATGGCGACGGGAATCCCCTTCTGCCGCGCACCGGCGACCAACCGTTCGGCCACCCACTTCGACCGCTGATAGCCCGTCCGCAGCGCCACGTTGGCTTCCGCGGGATCGTGTTCGTCGTGACGTCGGCGGGCGTCGGCGGGATCGTAAAGAACGTGAGCGCTGGAAACATAGTGGAAAGGACGCGTGCGCCCACCGCACTGCGCGAGCTGCAACAAGGCATGTGTGCCGAGCACGTTGGCCCGCCGGACCACTTCATAGTCGTCGAGGAAGTTGGTCGCGGCCGCCGCGTGCAGAATGCCGTCCACGCGGTCCGCGAGGCGGTCCCAAGCCGCTTGATCGAGGCCGAGCTGCGGTAGCGCCAGATCGCCCGCGATAATTTCCACGCGCGAGGCGTGTACGGCGTAGCGTTCGAACTGACCGCAGCGCCGGAGCGCTGCTTCCAACTTGCCGCGGGCCGCTGCTGCATCGGATGCCCGGACCAACGCGGTGACGCTCGCGTCCGAGGACTCCAGCAGACTGCCGAGCAGGTGCATGCCGAGAAAGCCCGCGCCGCCGGTGAGCAGCCAGCTACGGGGCGGAACTTCCTCGTTCGGCGTATCGCGCTGGTCGAGCGAGTCCAACAGCCGGAGTTCGGACTCAATCGTAAACTGAGCGGTCGACCCGCTGCCCGCACGGAGCCGATTGACCACGCTACCGAACGTGGCGCCGTTCAAGAATTCGAGAATCGGCACATCCACGCCAACCTGGCGGCGCACGAGGTTCTTCAACTCGTGGGCCACGAGGGAGTCCATCCCCAAATCGACCAGCGCGGTCTCCTCATCGATTCGGTCCGCGTCACATTCCAGCGCTTGGGCGATGCGAGAGCGAAACCAGGTCGCCACGTCGCCAATCGGCGCCGCGTCAGACGCCCGTGCGCTTGGGTGCGCGGCGCCTGAGGAACCGCCCAGCGCCTGGGCGGCGTCAAACGCGGCCAGGTTCGCCGCCAGCAGCGATTCGGCGTCCGCCGTGGTGTCGTTGCGTGCCCGCATGACGAGATACGAAATCGCTCCCGCGCGGAGCAATCGACCGACGCGGTCGAACAATCGAAGGTGGGCCACGGTGACTGGATCCAACTCGGCGCCGTACACGGCCAGGTGTTCTTCGAACGCCGGATCGTTGAGGTAAAAAGCCACCGCAGCGCTGGTATCGATGACTTCGACCAGGCGGAGGCCATGGTCGGCCATCAGCTTCGCCCAACATTCGCGCGGGATGAGTGTGCTAGTCGCCTCGGCGGTTTCGAATTCGGCTTCGGTATTGGCGACGCTCTCCGCCAGAACCAGCCAACCGCCCTCTACCAGATGCTCGCCCAAATTGCGGAAGGCAGCTTGCTTATCGCGCACGTGGTGAATGACCTGCAGCGCTAGGGCAAAGTCGTAACGGTCCGGCAACGGGTCGCGAGCCAGATCCGATTCATGGAAGCGCACTCGGCGAGCAAGGCCCAGCGAGCGGGCATGCGCCCGGCCGATGTCGATTTCCTCGGGCGAGACATTGCAGCCATCGACGCGCGCCGCTGGAAAGCGATTCGCCAGCCAGGCCACATCGGCGCCGTTGCCGCAACCGACGTCAACGGCCCGCCGCACCTGTTCAGCACTTACCCCGGCGATGAACCGTTGACGCAGCGCCTCGTGAGCCGCTTCCACGCGGCCACCTTCAACGGCGGCCGTCTCAGGATCCAAAGCCGTCCGCAGCCAAGAGAACCCGGCAGGGGGCGACTCCGTCAGCGGCGCAAATCGCAGCAACGTCGTAGGGCTGCAAGCCCGGCTGAGATCGGCATAAAAACGGATGATCCGTTCATTCCAGGGAAGCAGCGCAGAGGATAGTGAAGCCATAAGAGTTGGGTAGGGTTGCACCACTCGTCATGGCTGCCGGCGGACCACGTTCGGCTACGCCGGTGCCGCATCGAGTTGAGAATTAGGGGCGGGTAGGGGTAGGCGGGAAAACAAGCGGGCGCTGTCAGCGCGCCGATGCATGGCATTCGTCTCGCGAACAGGGTTAGGCAGGCGAGCGAATCGCGTTGGAATCTCGCCTTAACACAAGCCAAAGCGCAAAACGAGCTATTACGTTACAGGCTTTCTCGGACGAATCTCAAAAGCGTTCTCCGTCCGCTAACCCATGTAGCCACGCCGAAGTAAGTCTCGCGTTGGCCGATACGAACCGAAGTTCACTCGCACGATTCAATCATGTCTCGTCGCATCGTCCAAACCACAGTTTGACGAAGGTTGCGGACACGACCAGGATCGGAAGATCCTTGCCGACATGGACAGTGGGGCAAATGCTATGATTTGCCCAAACTCAGGGACCCGAGAACTACCATGCCTAGAGGTTTGTTGAAGGAAATCGCGAAATGACGACCTTCATCTTTCAAACGTCCGAGCAATCCGTGATAAGTGCTATCGAGCACGGTGTCGCCAATCACGACCCGAGCAAGCGACGGATCAGCCTTGATCGGTTGTCGTTGGGAAGGCGGCGGCAGCAGCCGCGGTCGCGTTGGAGCTGTAGTTTTCTGTTGCGTGGGCTCAAACCGCTGGCGGCCGCCCAACACCGCTGACGGAAGGCGCGCCCATCGCAGAACTGTGCTCTTAGGCCGTGTGCGATGGATCAACGCTCATCCGCTCTCCCTCAATCCGCAAATCGGCCGCCATCCTTGGAGCTATCAACGCGAATACGGTTGCAGCACGCCGAATAGGCCTTGCAAGAGAGGCGTCACAAGCTGCATTTTTGAGGCCATTGACTTTACGGAGATCTTCGTTGACTAGGCTGCGCGGGAGTCCTATAACCGACCGATAAGGTCGCAACCATTTCCCCGAGCGCGGCTCATGATCGGCTCGGTTTGATCGGCTCGGTTCCGCTGGGAGAAACATGTCGGGAAGGATTGCCATCGCTCGTGGCGCCGTGGCGGGGTTGATTTTCCTCGCTGCTCTGACGCAACTCGCCCAGGCGGACGAGCCGCCGACGTTCTTTCGCGCGATTAACCTCGGCGGGCGGGCGGGCGTCATCGACGGCAACCCTTGGGACGCCGACGACGCTCCGGACGTAGTTTCTAGCGGTGCGATTTTCGAAGACCAGGCGGTTCGTCTCTCGCCCCCGACCGACGGCGAGCGGGCGCGGATGATTCGCTCCAGCCGCTGGTCGCCGCAAGGGAATGCTCGCGTCGCCATCACGGGCGTACCCGCGGGAACGTACAGCGTCTACTTGTACGTCTGGGAAGATAACCACTCGCAATCGTTCGACATTCGCCTGAACGGTGAACTCGTCGCCCAGGGGGTCAAGAGCGGCAACGCCGGTCAGTGGCGGCGGCTTGGCCCGTGGGTGATCGATGCTGTTGGCGGCAAACTCGAAGTGGCGGCCGAAGGCGGGACCGCGAACCTCTCCGGGCTGGAAGTGTGGCGAGGAAAGCTCTCCGCCGAAGATCGTCCGCTGAACGACAACGTGGCCGCGCCGACACGCGAGCCGCTCGAAACCCAAGTCGCCAAACTGCTGGCCCGCAACTGCATGGAATGCCATAACGCTTCCGATCGCAAAGGCGGTCTGGATCTCTCGCGCCGCGACCGCGCCCTCGCTGGCGGCGATAGCGGCAGCGTCCTAGCGCCCGGCCAGCCTGAGGAAAGCGCTCTTCTGAACCGCGCGACGGCCGGCGAAATGCCGCCCGAGTCGCGGCCGAAGCTTACGGAGTCGGAACAGAAACTGCTCCGCACGTGGATCGCAGCCGGGGCGAGGTGGGCCGCCGATCCCATCGATCCCTTCCTCTACACCAGCGATCGCCGCGCCGGTTACAACTGGTGGTCTCTCCAGCCGATTGCCGACGTGCAGCCGCCGGAAGTCCACGACGGCGCGTGGCCGCGGAATCCCGTCGATCACTTCGTGCTGCGTGGTTTGGAGGACGCCGGTCTTTCGCCGGCGCCCGAAGCCGACCGGTCCGCGCTCATTCGCCGCCTCTATTTCGATCTGGTCGGGCTGCCGCCGACGCCTGAGGAAGTCGAAGCGTTTGTGAACGACAGCGACCCGCGGGCGTACGAGCGGCTGGTCGATCGCTTGCTCGATTCGCCGCACTTCGGCGAACGCTGGGCGCGGCATTGGCTCGACATCGTCCGCTACGGCGAGAGCCAAGGCTTCGAGCGCAACAAGTTCCGCGAAAACGCCTGGAAGTATCGCGACTTCGTAGTCGAGGCGTTCAATTCCGACATGCCGTACGACCAGTTCATCCGCTGGCAGATCGCTGGCGACGTGCTGGAGCCCGACGATCCGCTCGCGGTCATCGCCAGCGGCTTTCTTGCCTTGGGGCCGTACGATCTGACGGCGTACAACAACGGCACCGCCGACATGCGGGCCTTTGCTCGCGAGGAGGAGCTGGAAGGCCTCGTGGCGACGGTCGGTCAGACTTTTCTGGGCCTGACGATCAACTGCGCCCGCTGCCACGATCACAAGTTCGATCCGATCACGCAAAAGGAGTTCTATCGTTTTTCGGCGGCGCTGGGCGGGATCTTTCAGGGAGACGAGCGCGAAAGCCTCTCGAACGCGGGACGCCAACTCGCCCAGGAGCGCATCGCCGCGCTGCGGCGTCAGCTCGACGAACTGGCGCAGCACGAGAAATCGGCCCCCGAGCTTGCCAAGCACGATCTGAAGGCGAAGGCATCGCGTTTGGAGAACGCAATGCGGCTCTTGAGCGGCGGACCCGTACACACGACGCGGCCGCAACAACCCGGCGCCTGGCGAATCCTGGCGCGCGGCGATTATCGGCAACCGGGCGACGTCGTTTCGCCCGGCGGCATTGCGGCCGTTTCGAACGTTTCGCCCGAATGGGGTCTTGCGGAAGACGCGTCCGAGGACGAGCGCCGCAAAGCGCTGGCCGGCTGGCTCGCCGACGCCAAAAACCCGCTCACGCCGCGGGTCATCGTCAACCGGCTTTGGGGCCATCACTTCGGGCAACCGCTCGTCCGTACGCCCAGCGACTTCGGCTTTCAAGGCGGAACTGCTTCGCATCCCGAACTCCTCGACTGGCTGGCCGGCCAACTCATCCACCCCGATGACGGGCCGGCATGGCGCCTCAAACCTGTTCATCGGTTGATCGTGAACTCAGCGGCGTATCGCCAGTCCAACCGATCCGACAAGCGTGCGATGGAAATCGACGCCGAGAATCGCCTCCTTTGGCGCCGAACTCCGCAGCGGCTCGAGGCCGAGATCTTTCGCGACGCGGTGCTGGCGGTTTCGGGCGAAATCGACCTCCGCGTGGGCGGTCCCGGCTTCCGCGACTTCAAGGTCTCCAGCGCCGGCAACAATGAAACGTATACGGTGTTCGAGGCCGTCGGAAGCGAATTCAATCGCCGCAGTCTGTATCGCACCTGGGTCCGCACGGGAACCAGCCCGCTCCTTGATGCGCTCGACTGCCCCGACCCGTCGGTCGCCACGCCACGGCGCTCCGTGACCAGCACGCCGCTTCAGGCGCTCTCGCTCTTGAACAGCAAGTTCATGGAGCACTACGCGCAAAAATTCGCCGAGCGGGTCGAGCGCGAAACGCCCAGCGACTCCGCCGCGCAAGCTCGCCGCGCCTTCACTCTGGCGTTCTCGCGCGGGGCTACGCAGGACGAAGCCGAGTTCGGCGAGCGGCTGATCGGCCAGATTGGCTTGACGCAGTTCTGTCTTGTGTTGCTGAATGCGAATGAGTTTTCTTATGTCGATTGAACGACCCCATTGTCGCCTTTCGGTCCCCGACAGGAGGTGCTTTCGCGGAGCGCATGCCGACTTTACGCGCCGCGACCTCCTCGGCTGCTTCGCGACCGGACTGGGCGGAGTGGCGCTCGCTTCGCTGCTGGCGCGCGAGGCCTCGGCGGAGCGCACGCCCGGCGAAGCGGCCGATCCGCCGCCGCATCATCCCCCCAAGGCTGCGCGGGCGATCCAGATTTTCCTGCAAGGCGGCCTCAGCCATCTCGATTCGTTCGACTACAAGCCCGGTTTGGAAAAGCTGCACGGCAAGTCGCCGCCCAGCGACGCGCAAGGCTTCATGGGCCGCGTCGGTCGCTTGCACAAGGCGCACTTTCGCTTCCAGCAGCGCGGCGAAAGCGGTCTGTGGGTGTCGGACCTGTTCCCGCACCTCGCCCACGTGGCCGACGAGCTGACGGTGATCCATTCGATGTGGGCGGGCACCGGCAATCATACGCCGGCCACGTATGAAGCCAACAGCGGTTTTCGCACGCTTGGGTTTCCGGCGGCCGGTTCGTGGCTGTCGTATGGCCTGGGGAGCGAGGTGGATAATCTGCCGACGTTCGTCGTCCTGCCCGATAGCCGCGCATGGCCGACCAGCGGCGCGAACAACTGGGCGGCCGGTTTTCTTCCTGCCCGCCATCAAGGCGTAGTCTTGAATACCCGCGGCCCGGCGGTGCGCGACCTGCGGCCTGCGTCGGACGTGGACGACGCCACGCAACAGGCGAGGTTCGCGGCCCTGGCCGAGTTAAATCGCCGGCATGCCGAGGAGCGCGCGAGGGACGATGCGCTCGTGAGTCGCATTAACAGTTATGAGCTTGCGGCGCGCATGCAGTCGGCGATTCCCGAGGCGACCGAACTTTCGCAGGAATCCGAAGAGACGCGAAAGTTGTACGGCATCGATCGCCCAGAGTGCGCCGATTTCGCCACCGCTTGCCTCATGGCCCGGCGTCTTGTGGAGCGCGGGGTCAGGTTCGTCCAGCTCTGGAGCGGCGGCCCCTTCGGGCAGGAGGTGCACTGGGACGCCCACGGCAGCGTCCCCGACAACCACCGCCGCGAGGCCGGCAAGATCGACCAGCCGGTCGCCGCCCTCCTCGCGGACCTGCGACGCCGCGGCATGCTCGACGACACCTTGGTGATCTTCAACACCGAGTTCGGCCGCACCCCCTATGCCGAAAGCGCGGGCGACAAGGCCGGTCCTGGGCGCGACCACAACGCCGACGTCTTCAGCGTCTGGCTGGCCGGCGCGGGCCTCAAGCACGGCGTCTCTTACGGCTCGTCCGACGAGATCGGTTGGAAGCCCGGCGACAAGCCCGTTGACGTGCATGACTTCCACGCCACGATCTTGCACCTCTTGGGCATCGACCATACCCGCCTCACCTTCTACCACAACGGCATCGACCGCCGTCTGACCAACGTTCACGGCCACGTGCTGAGTGAGCTGCTGGCGTAACTGGTGTTTGCGTTTGGCGCCGGCGCGCGGACGAAGGCGCTGAGATGTGAAAGGGAGGGTCGCCTTTTTCGGAGTAACCGCTGTAACAAGCAGCAGCGTCTTGCGCTTGACATTACGAACGTGTCAAGTCCCTTCGCGAGATTGCCATGAGTAAGCTGCTGTTTCTCCCGGGCGCCGGCGCCACACTCGCCAATCGCACGTTTCGAGCGCTGTTTCGCCAGCCGAAACCTGAGGGAGAGTTGGGGGTCTCGACGGGCACGTTGGTGGAGTTGCTCGAACATCGCGCCGCGCAGCAAGGGAATAGGACGGCGTTTTCGTTCCTGGGCGACGGACGTGCTCCCGAGACCAAGGTGACCTACGCCGAATTGGCGATGCAGGCCCGCTCGATCGCTGCGGAATTGGAGAAATTCGCTGAGACCGGCGACCGGGCGGTGTTGCTCTTCCCGCCGGGCTTGGAGTTTATCGCAGCTTACTTCGGTTGCCTCTATGCGGGCTTGGCGGCTGTTCCGGCTTATCCACCGCATCCAGCCCGTCCCGAGAAATCGCTGGCGAAACTGCAAGCGATTTTGGGAAGCTCTCGGCCCGCTGCGGTGTTGACACCCCATGCGATGCAAGTCGCGCTCGCATCGTTGCTGGAAGATTGCAGGCCTGCCTGCTCGATTGTTGCAGTCGACCGGGTGGAGGCGGCGCCGCAACATTTTGCCCGTGGATTGCGGGCGAATGAATCGTCGCTGGCGATGATTCAATTCACCTCCGGCTCCACAGGGATGCCGCGGGGCGTCATGGTCACGCACGGCGCTTTGATGCACAACCTGGGCCTGATCCAGGAAGCGTTCGGCGCCGATCGCCAATCGCGCGGCGTGTTCTGGCTACCGTTCTACCACGACATGGGCTTGATCGGCGGTGTGCTAGAGACGCTGTATTGCGGCGGCAGCAGCACGTTCCTTTCGCCGCTGTCGTTTGTACAGCAACCGCTGCGGTGGCTCGAGACGATTTCGCGCACGCAGGCGACGATCAGCGGTGGCCCGAACTTCGCATATGAAGAGTGCCTCCGGCGCATTGACGACAAGCAGCTGGAATCGCTCGATTTGAGCCACTGGCGGCTGGCGTTCTGCGGCGCCGAGCCGATCCATCGAGAAACGCTGAACGAATTCGCCAGGAAGTTCGCGCGCTGCGGTTTCCGCCGGGAAGCGCTGTATGGCTGCTACGGCATGGCCGAGGCCACGTTAATCATCTCCGGCGGGCGTTTCGCATCGTCCGAAGCGCAAAGTCCCAACGCCGCTCCGGCGGCGCCGGTTAGTTGCGGCAAACCCTTGGGCGACGTGCGGGTGAAGATCGTCAACTCCGAAACGGCCCGCCCCAGCCAAGACGGCGAGCCAGGCGAGATTTGGGTCGCCAGCCGCAGCCTGGGCCAAGGCTACTGGGGACGCTCGCAAGAGACGCAAGAGAACTTCCAAGCCACGCTCGGCGACGGTTCGGGCCCGTACCTACGCACTGGCGATCTTGGATTCCTGAAGAACGGCGAGCTGTATGTCGCGGGTCGGCTGAAGGACATGATTATTGTCGGCGGCGCCAACCATTACCCCCAGGACATCGAGCGGACGGTTTTGGATTGCCATGAAATGCTAACCGGCAACGGCGCCGCGGCGTTTGCGATAGAAGTCGGACGCCGCGAGGGGTTGGCAATCGTCGTCGAAGTCTCCCGACAGTTCGCGCGGCGGTGCGGCGAAGATCCGGCCGCGGGCGAGTTGGCAATGGCCATCCAAACGGCGATTCGTCAGGCGGTCGCCCAGCAACACGAAATTTCGGTGGACGCCATCGCCCTGGTCCAGCTCCGCAGCATTCCGCGAACCTCCAGCGGCAAGATCCAACGCCGCGCCTGCCGCCACGCCTACCTCGAAAACACCCTCCTGCGCGTGGATCGGGCGTAACACTCCTCGTTGCCAGCCTTCGCCTGGGAAAGCCCATGCGACACACCGGCGGCCGTTGGCCGCCGGCCAGTTCGAAGTGTCTTTTCAACCACTTGCAACTCCCTTTTTCATCGTGAACGCACTTTCCGCCAATTCAAAAACAATCAAGGGCGTCGTTCCCATCAGCCCCGCCGCGGCGCGTTTGCAGCGCAGCCTGGCCTTCCTCGTGGTGACGCTGCCGTTTATCGGCGTGGGAATCGCCACGGCCCGCATCTTCCTCTACGGAGTGAACTGGTGGGAAATCGCCATCTTCGTCGGCATGTACGTCGTCTGCGTTTCCGGCGTGTCGATGGGATCTCACCGGCATTTCGCGCACCGCGCCTTTCAGGCCCATCCGCGGGTCCGCAGCGTGCTAGGCGCGATGGGGTCGATGGCGGCCCAGGGACCCTTGGCGTATTGGGTGGCCCAGCATCGCCGGCACCACGTGTATAGCGACCTTCCGGGCGACCCCCATTCGCCGCATCTTCACGGAGGTGGCGTAGTGGGAATGCTCCGCGGCTTCTGGCACTCCCACATAGGCTGGCTGTTTTCCGACGAGACCGCGGACTGGATCCACTTTGCTCACGATATTTTGAAGGACCCTCAGGCGTTCCGCATTCATCAGCGGTACTTCTGGTGGGCGACGATCGGCCTGGTGCTGCCTACGGCGCTGGGCGCGCTGGCCACGGGAACGCTTACCGGCGCCTGGCTGGGCTTCCTCTGGGGCGGGTTGGTGCGGATTTTCGCCTTGAACCATGCCTCGTGGTGTGTGGGGTCGGTCTGCCACTTGTTCGGCAAACGCCCCTTCGAGACGCACGACCATAGCGCCAACAACTTCTGGGTCGCCCTGTTCACGTTCGGCGAGGGCTTGCAGAACAACCACCATGCTTTTCCCAGCTCCGCCGCTCACGGCCTGAATTGGCGCGAACCTGATTTCAGCATCATTGTGATTCGAGTCTTAGAACGACTCGGCCTGGTGTGGGACGTGAACTTTCCCTCGCCGCAGGCCATCGCCAAAGCCAGGAAGGCGCCGGCGTAGGGCAAAAGAAATTGCAAAAGGAAAAGTGCAAATTGTAAAAGCAAAAAACGGGAGACAAGGCGGCCTGCAACAGGCGCCAGCCGCTCCGGCGTCAACACGCTTCATTTTACACTATTGCACTTTTTCATTTGCAAATTCCTTGCCCTGCGAGGCGCTGTGAGAACTCAAGCGTCAGAAACCAAACCACAATCACTCTTCCTTTTGAATTTAGGAGCAATCTCCATGTCCGTTACCAACAACTCGCAAACCCAGGCGCCGTTCAGCAAGACGCGGCGCACCACGGCTCCCACGCATAGCGCCGAGACGCTGCAAAGTTGGCTCGTGGAGCGGTTGGCCAAGCACCTCGACGTGCCGCCGCAAGAGATCGACATTCAGCGCTCGTTCGCCAGCTATGGCCTGGGATCGATGAGCGCGGTGCGGCTCAGCGGCGAATTGGAGTCTCATCTGGGACGCACCATCAGCCCGACGTTGACGTGGGACTTTCCCACGATCGAACAAGTCGCCGCGCACCTGGCCAGCGAGCGGTAGAAGCAATGCGGATTGCGGAATGAAAAACCAGCGACAGGCGCGCCGCTGGATTCCGCACACCGCGATCCCCATCCGCACTCCGCTTCTTATTCATCATTCCGCATTCATCATTCCGCATTCCGCATTAACATGACCCCAGTTGCAATCATTGGCATCGGTTGCCGGTTTCCGCAAGCTCGCGGTCTCGGCGGGTTCTGGCGTCTCTTGCGCGACGGCGTGGACGCCGTCACGGAAACGCCCGCTCACCGTTGGGACGCGGCAGCCTACTTCGATCCGCGGCCGCAAACGCCCGGCAAGATGAACACCCGTTGGGGCGCCTATCTGGAAGAGGTGGATCAGTTCGATCCACAGTTCTTCGGGATTTCCCCGCGCGAGGCCGTCCGCATGGACCCACAACAGCGCCTCGCCTTGGAGATCACCCAAGAGGCGCTCGAGGACGCCGGCATTCCCGCGCCGCGGCTGGCCGGTTCGGCCACGGGAGTCTATATCGGCTTCAGCTCGCCCGAGTATTACATGCACTACGTCCACAATCCTCAAGACGTGGACGAGTACACGAACTCGGGCAACACGTTGTCGATGATCGCCAACCGCATGTCGTACGTGTTCGATTTGCGCGGGCCGAGCATGTCGCTCGATACGGCGTGCTCGTCCTCGCTGACCGCCATTCATTTGGCATGCCGCAGTCTACAAAGCGGCGAAACCTCGCTGGCGCTGGCGGGCGGCGTGAACCTAATGTTCGCGCCGCTGACCTCGATCGGGTTCAGCCAATTGATGGCCCTTTCGCCCGACGGCCGTTGCCGCTCCTTCGACGCCGCGGCCAATGGCTACGTTCGCGGCGAAGGGATTGGGATCGTGATCTTGAAGCGACTCCAAGACGCGCTGGCCGATGGGGACCGAATTCACGCTGTGGTGCGCGGCGTAGCCACCAACTCGGACGGTCGCTCCAACGGCATCACCGCGCCCAACCGTTTCGCCCAGGAGGCGGTGCTGCGAGCGGCGTACCGCGACGCCCGCGTCTCGCCGAGAGAAATTCAATACGTCGAGGCCCACGGCTCGGGTACGCTTTTGGGCGATCCCATTGAGGCCGCGGCCCTGGGAACCGTCCTTTCCTCCGACAACCGCAAAACACGGTGCGCCATCGGTTCGGTCAAGACGAATCTCGGCCATGCTGAAGCGGCGGCGGGAGTGGCGGGTCTGATCAAGACCATCCTCGCGATGCAGCAAGGAACCATTCCGGCGAGCCTGCACTTCCGCTCGCCGAATCCGCACATCGACTTCGAACGGCTCCCGCTGAGCGTGCAAGCGACGCTCGGCGAATGGCCGGCAAAACGCGGAACCCGGTTGGCCGGGATCAGCTCGTTCGGATACGGCGGCAGCAACGCGCACCTCGTCCTGGCCGACGCGCCAGTCGAAAGCGGAATGCGAAATACGGATCGCGGAACGTTCTACTCCATTCCGCAATCCGCAATCCGCAACCCGCAATTCCCTGACTCCTGCGTCTTGACGATTTCGGGCCGCACCCCCGAAGCACTCGCCGACAACGCTTGGGCGCTGGCCGACTTTCTCCAGGGGGACGGCGCCAACGGCAACGCGCCGCTGGACGCGGTGTGCTACACGGCGTCGGCGTGCCGCGCGCATTACGAGCATCGCCTGGGAATCTCGGCAGCTTCGAAACGCGAGATGGTCGAAGCGATTGAAGACTTTATCGCGAGTTGTCCGCGCCGGAATGTGTTCGCCGGACGTCGCCCACCCAGCGGAGCGCCCAAGGTGGCCTTCGTTTATCGCGGGCAGCCCGGCGATTTCGCCGCGGCGCAGCAGCATCTCTATAAAACGCAATCCGTGTTTCGGGCCGCGCTCGACGAATGCTTGAAATCGCCCGTGCTCACGGCGCAGGCTGGATCGCCACCGAGCGAGACTTTGTCGCTGGCTTCACTCTTTGCGTATCAGTACGCCGCAACGCGTTTGTGGAACTCGTGGGGCGTGAAGCCTCACGCCGTGGTGGGACATTGGCTGGGTCATGGCGTGGCGGCCTGTATCGCGGGTGAAATGTCGCCCGCGGAAGCTCTCGAGCAGATTGCAGCGTACGTTCCCCAAGGCGAGACGCCGAACGAGCACCAGGCTCTTTTGACCGAACTGGAAGAGCTACACGCGCGAGGCGTCGGTGCGGCGATCGAAATCGGCGGCTTGTCGTCTACCGAGAAATTGCGTGGACCATTGTTCGCAGGCCGTTTGACCGCGGATTCGCCGTGGTTCGCCGACGGCTCCACCGGCGACGCTAATGAAGACGACCTGTTGCTCATGCAGGTGGCATGGTTGTACTCGCGGGGCGTTGATATCGACTGGCGAGCCTGGTACGGCACGCCGCGCACGCGCATCGCGCTGCCGACGTACGGGTTTCAGCGCAAGCGATACTGGATCACCGATCAACTCCATTCGCACCGTCCCGAGCGTCGCGAGACGATTCCTGAGTGTAACCCTGCGGCACGTACGTACCGGCCGCTCAAACGCCTCTCGTGCGCCGCCCCGACTTTCGAGTTCGCCGTCTCGGCCCGGGCGCCGGCCTGGGCCAACGACCACCGGGTGCAAGGGACCCCGATTTTTCCCGCCGCGGGGGTTTGGGAGGCGGCGCTCGCCGCGGCGAGCGAACTTTCCGCTGGCGGCTTGGGACTGGCAAATGTGGAGCTGGAGCGAGCCGTCGTGTTGTCCGTGGAGCGGCCCTGCACGCTGCAACTGGCGTTCCTGGCCGGCGCGGAGGACGACTGGGCGTTTCAGCTGTTCGGTCGCTCGTCGGACGACGCGCCGTGGGCGCGACATGCGCGAGGCCGCGCCGTGCGGACTAACCCCACAGTCAACGGCGCGGCGCTGAAGCCGCTGGAACTCGAATCGCTTCGCCGCCGACTCATCCACGAGGAAACGATCGCTTTGTTCTACCACGGCCTCGCGCAGCGCGGACTGGAGTACGGCCCAACGTTCCTGGGAGTCAAGGAGCTTTGGCGAGGTGCGGGCGAGGCGCTGGCGCTCCTGGAATTGCCGCCAGCGGCCGACGACGGCGAGGCGCACTTCGGCCTGCATCCGGCGCTCCTCGACGCGGCGCTGCAAGCGATTGGCGGAGCGATGCCGGCTGCCGATACTCAGGCCGCGGCCGCCTTTGTGCCGACTCGCGTCGAATCGCTGCGGATTCATCCGGGCGCGAATCGGGCGACGTGGAGCGTCGCACGGCTGCGGCCGGCGGACGGAGCAGAGCAGACGTTCGCCGCGGATGTAGCGGTCTACGACGTCGAAGGCCAACTTGTGGTCGAGGTCGTCGGATTGCGGTTCGAGCGATTCGGGGACGCGGCCGGGACGGTCAACCGCGGCGCGACGGTGTCGACCGCTGGCGATATTCTCGCGCTCTCCGGCGAAGGTCGCAAGGCGGGCCTGCTCGACTATCTGCGCACTCGCGTGGCGGACGCACTGGGCTTGGAAGCGAGCCAGCTTCCCGTGGACCAGCCGCTCTACGACTTAGGACTAGACTCGCTGGTGATCTTCAAGCTCGCGGCGCAGATCGAAGGCGAATTGGGAGTCGAGATTCCCATGAGAGACCTGGCGACAGGGCCCACCCTTGCCGAATTTTCCGAACTCATGACGCCCCAGCTCAAGGAGTAATTCATGCACGCGTACATTACAGGCCTGTCCACGTTTTTACCCAACGCGCCGGTGACCAATCCAGAAATTGAAAACGTACTCGGCCTGATCGGCGGACGGCCGTCGCGCGCCAAGGAGCTGATCCTCAAACGCAACGGCATCACGTCGCGGCACTACGCCATTGACCCAGCCACGGGTCGGCAGACGCACAACAACGCCCAATTGACGGCGGAAGCGGTGCGCAGGCTCGCGGCCGGCGGGAAGGTCGATTTGAACGCGATCGACCTGTTGGCGTGCGGCACCTCGTCGCCCGATTTGTTGATTCCCAGCCACGCGGCGATGGTGCACGGCGAGTTGGGCTGTGCTCCCTGCGAGATCGCCTCCACGGCCGGCGTGTGCTGCTCCAGCATCAACGCCCTCAAGTACGCGTACACGAGCGTGCTCGCGGGCGCCTCCTGCCGGGCGGTCGTGACCGGCTCCGACTTGCCCTCCGCCGCGTTTCACGCCCGCCGTTTTCAGCCGCAAGTCGAGGCCTGTGGCGACAAGCCGTTCGTGCTGAACTTCGAGCAGGAGTTCCTGCGGTGGATGCTCTCCGACGGAGCGGCGGCGCTGGTCGTCGAGCGCCAACCTCGGCCCGGGACAATCTCGCTGCGGATCGACTGGATCGATCTCATCTCCTATGCCGGTCAACTCGAGACCTGCATGTACGGCGGCGGAGTGAAACAGGACGGCGCGATGCGCACCTGGCGCGAGGAGACCGACCTGAAATCGTTGCACCGCCGCGGCTACTTCAATCTGACGCAGGATCTAGAAATTCTGATGAAGAACATGATCCCCGTGGCCTTCAAGCAGTCAGTGGAGCGGATCGTGGCGCGGCGAGAGTTGGCGGGTGAGCGGATCGAGTGGATGCTGCCGCACCTTTCGTCGCTGTTGTTCGAGCAAGCCGTCCACGACACGGCGATCGCGGCCGGGCTGATCGTACCCAAGGAACGCTGGTTCACCAACCTGGCGTATAAGGGGAACACCGGCGCCGCCTCAATGTTCATCATCCTCGAGGAGTTGCTCTCCTCCGGCCGCGTGAAAGACGGCGACCGGATCGTGTGCACCATCCCCGAAAGCGGCCGCTTCGCCTTCGGCTATATCCACCTCACCGCCGTGGCGTCGTAAGGATTCGCGACGCCAGAAGCCACCCTTCACAATCCACAATTCGCATTTCCCCATGACCACCTCCCTCCCTCCATCGCCGCGCTCTCGCTTTCCCGGAGCGAACTTGCTTGAGCTAGTGCGCGATTCCGTCTCGTTCTACCGCCGCATGGGCCGGGAGTGCGGCGATATCGGCGTGCTCTCCATCGGGTCGCGGCGCGTGTACCTGGTGACCAAGGCGGAGTACGTGCAGGAGGTGTTGGCGACTCAGTCGCGAAAGTTCGTGAAGTCGTCGGCGTACAGGGTGCTTGAACCGGTGATGGGTCTGGGACTCATCACCAGCAACGGTCCCTTGCACTTGCGGCAACGGCGGCTCTGCCAGCCTGCGTTTCATCGGCGACGGATGGAGCAGTACGCCGAAGTGGTGCTCCGCTGCGCCGCCAACCTCGACCGGGAGCGGCGCTCGGGCGAAACGATCGATCCCTATGCCGAGATGTGCCAGTTGACGCTGCGGATTGTGGGAGGAACGCTTTTCGGCTCGGACCTCGAGCGCGAGGCGGATGAGGCGCTCCACGCCGCTGACGAATTTTTCGAACAGTGCGGCATGAACCGGATGCGGCTCACCGCCGTCCTGTCGAAATTCGGCGTCCGCTATTCTGGCGGCAGGAAGATGCGCGACGCGCGGCGCCGGCTGGATGCGACCATCTATCGAATGATTGATCGCCGCCGATCTCAACCGGAGGGGAACGATTTGCTGTCGCTCCTGGTGCACGCTATCGACGAGGATGGCGACGGCGGCGGCATGAGCGACCAGCAACTTCGCGACGAAGTCATCACTTTCCTCCTGGCGGGCTACGAGACGACTGCCAGCATCGTGACCTTCGCCTGGGCGGCGCTAGCGCAGCATCCTGTGCTCCAGCAGAAGCTCCATCGCGAATTGGACGATGTGCTGGGCGGCCGCGCTCCCACGCTCGACGACCTGCCCCGCTTGGAGTTGACGCGCCGCATTTTTCAGGAGGCGATGCGGCTCTACCCGCCCGCGTGGATCTTTGGCCGCATGGCCACCGAACCGGTGCAGATCGGGCCGTATGTGCTGCCGGCGGGGAGCCGCGCGCTCGCCAGCCCATATGTTACGCACCGCCGCGAGGACTACTTTCCCCAGCCCGACGCCTTCGATCCGGACCGCTGGCTGCCGGAGCGGCAAGCGCACCTTCCCGAGTTCGCCTACTTCCCGTTCGGAGGCGGCGTGCGCCGTTGCATCGGCGAGCCGCTGGCGATGGTCGAGGGACCCCTGATTCTCGCCACCCTCGGACAACGCTGGCGAATGGAGTTCGCTTCGCCCCCTCCGCGCGAAACGACGAAGACCTTGTTTTTACGCCCTGACCCTAGCTTGCGGATGCGACTGTTTTCCCGCACGCCAGCGAGTTTTGATTCCACAGGTTCTCAACGGAACGAATTGAAATGCGTTCTTCTGCCATGAAACGAGTTCTCGTTTTGTACTATTCGCAATCGGGCGACGTGTCGCGGGCCGCCGAAGCGCTGCTGGCGCCCCTGACGGGGCGCGGCGCGGAAGTGGTTTGGCGGAGGATCGAGCCGTGCACGCCGTATCCTTACCCGTGGGGGAAGATCGATCGATTTTTTGACGTGTTTCCCGAGTGCGTCGTGGGCGACGCGCCGGAGATTCAACCGCTCGATCTGGCGGGCGAAAAGCCGTTCGACCTCGTGGTGTTGGCGTACCAAGTGTGGTTTCTCTCGCCGTCGCTGCCCATGCAGGGATTTTTTAAGTCGCCCGCCGCGAACGTCTTGCGTCAGGCGCCCGTCGTCACTCTTTCCGTGAGCCGCAATATGCGCTGGTTGGCGGGTAAGCGCTTGCGGCGCATGCTCCAGGACGTGGAAGCGGAGCATGTCGGCGAAATCGCGATTACACATCAAGGCTCCCCCTTGGCGACCTTCCTCACCACGCCGCGGGCGTTGCTCACCGGCCGTCGCGACCGCCTGTGGGGCGTGCTGCCGGCCGCGGGCGTCGGCCGCGACGGCCTGGACCGACTCGAAAGCCTGGGCGAGAAACTGGCCGCCTGGCTTCACGAATCCAGGGAATGCAGGTTCGCACGCCCGATCGACGACGAAGAAGCCGCCCCGGTCAATTGGCGTTACCTCTTTTCTGAACTGGCCGCTTGGCCCTCGTTTTTCGCGTGGGCGCGGATTGTGCGAACGTTGGGATATTGCGGACCAGGCTTGCGACGACTCGGCGTCTCCCTGTTTATCGTTTGGCTCGTTCTTTGCATTGCCGTATTCGTCCCGTTAGGACTTGCGGTGTCGCCGTTGGTCCTACTCCTCTCGCAATGTCGTCTTTCGCGCAGCAAAAGCCGGCGGAAATCGCCTTACGACGCCCTGCCCCGTCACACCTTGCTCGATTGGTGAAAAACGTGCCGCGAATCAAGTCCACGTCTGAAAACCCGCTCGAGTGGGCCGCTCACGTTCTGAACCTCGTTCCCACGCCCATGGTCGAGACGTTGAGCGCTGCGATTTTAGCCCGCTCCGTAATGGTCGCCGCACGACTGGGCTTATTCGCCGCGTTAGGCGCGAAAGCCCAAACGCCCGAGGAGCTTGCCCAGGACATCGACGCCGATGCGGGCGCCGTGCGAAAACTCCTGAACGTGCTTACCGCCAGCGGCTACGTGCGCTACCGCGAGCCGCGCTACGCGCTGACGGCCATGAGCCGCAAGTGGCTGCTTCCGAGCAGCCCCGACTCGCTGCACGAAAACATTCTTTGGCGTTTTTACGAATGGCAGGCCATCGACTACCTGGAGGAATTCGTTCGCACGGGGAAAGCGATCGAGGCCCATGAAACTCTGTCTGCCGAGGCGTGGCCCGCGTATCAGCGCGGGATGCGGTCCGCGGCGAACGTGCTGGCTAACGAGCTGTTGCGACGCATGCCGGTTCCATTCGGCGCCAAGGCGATGCTCGATATCGGCGGCTCGCACGGCTTGTATTCGGCGGGACTTTGCCGGCGGCATCCAGGCCTGCGGTCGGTCATTCTCGATTTGCCCAGCGCCGTCGAGCATGCGGCGCCGCTCTTGGCCCAAGAGCGAATGGGAGATCGCGTAGTGCATCGTCCCGGTAACGCCTTGACCGACGACTTGGGCGAAGCGTGCTGGGACCTAGTGCTCATGGCGCAGCTCGTGCACCATTTCGACGAACCGACCAATCGGGACTTGTTTGAACGCATTACCCGCGCGCTGCGGCCGGGCGGCGTGTTCGCCATTGTCGAATTCTTTCGCCCCAGCTCGCCGCAGGCGGTGGGCCAAACCGGCATGGTCATGGACTTGTTCTTCGCCATCACCAGCTTCTCGGGAACCTGGCCGCCGGAGGAGTTGGCCGCCTGGCAGCGCGAGGCCGGTTTGACGCCCAAGAAAACCATTCACTTTCTCACGGCTCCCGGCGTGGGCATTCAGGCCGCGACGAAGCCGCGGAATGCGTCCCCCCGGCGGCGCGCGAACGGCGCGCACCGAACGTCGTTCGCGGACTTCCAATCCGCGGTGGGCTGATTGTGCGAAAAATGCCTTCCACACAGCGACAAAACGATCGTGCTCGGGCGCGGCGGGGCAAAAGCATCCGACATGAAACAGAAGGCGAATCCCGCCGTCGCCCTGCCGCACCGGGTTATGCCGCGTCCGGTGCGGACTCCCCACGCTCGGCTTTCCGAAACAACAACGCCGATCCAACAAACAGCATCACGAAAAACGCATTTAGGCCAAACCCACGCCATACAGCCAAGGCCCAGGAGGTTACCGGAAGATTCCGAATTAGCGCAATCGTCAGGACCAAAGCTTGAGCGAGCGCGGTTGCGAACAAGGCGCGGGCCAGCCGTCTGGCGGTAAGCGCGCCAGGGCGGCGCCGATGATCCCACCAGGCGCCGATGATCCCACCAGCGGCCCGCCCAAATACATCACGGTAGCCGATTTGACGTCATCCGCGGCTTGCATGAAGTTCATCCAGACGAGAACGAGCGCCGCCACCATCGCCATGCCGACGGCGGCTCGGTACGCGATTGTGTGCACGTTCCTAGTTATCAGCTCATACGCTAGAACCGTGCCGAAGAGGAGGGCGCCGATAACCACAAAGCCGCCCAGTTCCCAGCGCCATCCCTCGACAAATTGGTTCCCCAGCAAGGGTTTCAGTAGGATCAGCCCGGTGACTGAAGTCGGGCTCTTCGAGAGGCTCCGGCGCTATCCGCCGCCGTCATCCGTCCTTCCTGTCACCATCCCGCCCCCGCGCATGTTTGCGTTCATGGTTGCTCCCGGGCAATAACTTTGCATTACAAAATAACCTGTCATACATAGCCAATCAAAGCCTGAAACAGCCCCACCATGGCGCGCCTGGTAAGCGCGGTATAACGACGAGCTGACCGGTACGGCGCGCAGAGACGTGCGGCAAACCAAGTCCGCGCTTTGGTCTGCATTTGGCAGGCGCCGACGAATTAATCGTAGCGCAGCGCTTGAATCGGCTCCAGGTTCGCGGCGCGCTGGGCGGGGAGCGATGCGGCCAGCACCACCAGCACCATGGCGACGGCCGCGCCAATCACGCCCAGCCAGGGATGAAACCCGAACGTTACTTCGTGGCCAATGTCCCGCACGAGCGACCGATTCATGAGCCACGATAACCCCAAACCGAGCGTAATGCCGGGAATCACGCCGATGCCGCCCAGGATGGCCGCCTGAGCCAGCACCGTGCGACGCGCCTGACGGCGAGTCATGGCCACCACGCGGAGCATCGCCAATTCGCGGGTCTGCTCCAGCACATTCATGGTGAGGGTGTTCATCACGCCCAGCGACGCCACGACCAGCCCCAGGATCATCACCACCCACAAACCGCCGATGACGCCGACCAGCATCGTATCGATCTCCGCCGTCAGGTCGCGGTACGACTGGAACAAGAGGCCGTACTTTTCGGCCACGGCGCGGAGGCTCGATTCCACTTCCTCTTTGCGGCCCGGAAGAGCGCGCACGACGACGGCGTCGACCCCTTGCACGCCCAAGTCCCGGGCGGCCACGCTTCGATCCATATGTACCACCAGGCCGACGCCTATGTAGTCGTTGATGATGCCCGCGATACTCCGCCGTCGGGGGCCTTCGGCGGTTTGTATTTCGATCTCATCGCCCAGCTTCAGGCCGGTCCGTTGGGAAAGAACGGAGCCGATGGTGACCTCCCCTCGCTCTAATCGCGTGCGCATTTCCTCGGGCGAGAGGGTGAGCATTTCCGATTGCACGGTGTTGGCGCTGGGAAAGTCGCGGGCGGTGAGCAACACTTGCTGCCACTCCGATTGACCGGGCACGCGCACTTCCGCGGTGACAAAGCGCACGCCGAAGACCGTGTCGATGCCGGGCACGGTCTTGGCCTCTTGCTCCGCCTCGTCGGGAATCTGGGCCGAAGTCCAGGTCGCCAAATCGGGCGTCATGGCGCGGACGAAGAAATCTCCGGCCATGATCTTGCGATACCATTCCTGAATGTCGTGAATGTTGTCCAAGACCGTGCTGGCCAGCCCCATGCCCGTGCTGGAGGCGACGAACAACACGCCGATCGTCAAGGTCGTGCGCACGCGGCGGCGGAGAAGCTGCTGCCGGGCGATCCTCGCCACGGGCCTCCCCAGCACGCAGGCGCCAAAGGCCGCCGCCCCTGACAGCGGGTCCAAGACCAAGGGAAGCACCGGCACGGCGAAAATCAAAAACAGGATCGCCATGAGCGTGGAATCGATAACAAGTTTTCCCGCCGCCCAGGCGCCGAGCTCGATTGCTTCGGGACTAAGCAGGCCGGACCCTTCCAGCGCGGCCCCAACCCGGGCGACGATTTCCTCTTCCGCCGGCGCGTATCCCAGGACGCTCGCCAAGAGCCACACCCCCGAGATCACAAAGCCTGTGGCGCCCGCGATCACAAACCAACGCGGCATGCCTTCCACATCGCCTCGTGAAACTTGCTGCATCCCTTCGATGGGTTCGACCTTCGCCGCACGGCGGGCCGGCAAGACAGCGCCCAGAAACGACACGCCCAGGCCGAACACGCACGCCCAGGTCGCCACCCAACCATTGAGAAGGGGAGCCGGCAAGTCGGTGTTAAACAACCGCTCCATGGCCGCCGACATCAACACGGCCCCGCCCCAACCGGCGGCAATGCCCGCGGCAGTCCCCAAGACCGCCAACAAGACTGCCTCCTGCAGGATGAGTCGCCACACTTGCCAACGTGTGGCGCCGATGGCCCGCATGACGGCCAACTGCCGCTCCCGTTGCGTGACGTTCATGAAGAAGGCGTTCCCCACGATAAACACCGCCGCCACCAGTGCAAAAGCGGTCGCCAATCGCAGGGCCATCTGCAGTGCAAGCATGGTTTCCTCACCCATCTGATCGGGCGAGGCGGAGGCGCGCACCGTAAGCCCGGGCGGCAAGCGCTGGGCGACTTCGGCCGCGACGGCTTTCGCGTTGGCGCCTTCTTCGAGTATGAGCTGCACCTGGCTGACGCGGCCGCGGGCCTTGAACCGCGCTTGCGCTGTTTTCAGCGGCAGGAACAGCACGCTTCCCCGGCCGACCGCGGCCCCGGTCAGCGGTTTGAGCGAACCGACGACCTTAAACTCTCGGCGGCCATAGGACGTGAGGAGACGAATTCTGTCACCCACTTCAATCTTTAACCCAGCGGCAAAGGCCGCATCGAGCAGCACTTCGTCCCCCTGGGAGATCTTTCTTCCGGCAACCAAGCCGTAATCGCGAGCCGCTTCGTCCCGGCTCGGGTCCACTCCCACGAGCGTGACCGAGACGCGCTGATCTTCGCCGGCATACATCACCGTGGGACGTTGGTAGATGGGGGAAGTCACTTTGACGCCAGGGATATCGACCAACTGCTCGGCCAGGCTTTCGTCCAGCAAGTTGTCACCGGCCGGCGCGACCTCCAGGGAGGCTTCGCCGGCGATCGTCGCTTGCACGGCGCCGAACGAGGCCCGCACCGCGTCGGACGCGAGGTTCACCGCCACCACTGCAGCCACGCCGATCACAATGCTCACGGCCGTCAGAATCGCCCGGCCGCGATGCGAGCGGATTTCGCGCAGACTAAGTTTCCAGAGAATCATCCGTGCACCAGGGTTGCAAGGTGTGGCAAGACTCGCGCCGCATTATCGCGGATTTGCCTCGCAAGCGAAACGTGGTCCGGGAGACAGAGAAGGGAGCTTTACGCCCCACAGGGTCAGTGTTCTCTCCGGCCCTTCATGGCTAGTCCCCGGGGGCGCTAAACGGTTCGCCCGGGGCGTGGCTGGGGCGTCGAAGACTCCGCCGCCAGATGGGGATGAACGCTCGTTATCCTGAGTTGAGGAAGTTGGTGTTTGAGAATCAATTCCTTCACGTCAGGATTAACGAGCCATGGCTAGTGTCAAGGTTTTCGTGGGACTGGACTATCATCAAGATTCCGTGCAAGTGTGCGTGCTGGACGAAGCGGGGAAGGTGCTGTGCAATCGATCGCTGCCGAATCAGGCGGCGACCACTGACGGCACGGTCGCGCGGTGCGGCGAGGCGGCCGGCGTGGCGATCGAAGCCTGCTGCGGAGCGTCGAACCTGGCCGACGAACTCACGGCGCTGGGTTGGTCGGTGAGCTTGGCGCATCCCGGCTTTGTGGCCCGCATGAAGCAGAACCCGGACAAGAACGACTTCGGGGACGCCCGCCTCTTGGCAGACTTGGTGCGCGTTGGCTACTTGCCCATAGTCTGGCTGGCGCCGGAGGAACTGCGCCGCTTGCGGCGGCTGGTGCGGCTGCGCCAGTGCTGGGTCGATCAGCGGCGGCGAAGATCCGTCAGGTCGAGGCCTTGCTGGAGCAATGGGCGGAAGGGGACGCAGTGATTCGCAAGTCGCGTCAGTGGCGCGGCGTGGGCCTGGTGACCGCGGTCACGATGCGGGCGGAGATCGGTCCTTTCGATCGGTTCCAGAGCGGAACGCTGATAGCTCGCTTCTGCGGAGTCACGCCGCGCAACGCCAGCAGCGGAGCGCGGCAAGCCGACGCCGCGTTGAATCGGGCGAGCAATCCGAAGTTGCGTCGGGTGTTGATCGAACTGGCCCATCGCGTGACCCGTGCGCAGGACGGGCGTTGGCCGGTGTTGGCCCACAAGCTCTTGCGACAAGGGAAGAAGAACGTGGTGGCGGCGGCGGTCGCCAACCGCTGGGTGCCCTGGCTGCACCATCAAATGCAGCCCGAACACTTGGCGGCCTGAACAACGGGCCTGTAGAGAATTTTGTGTCAGTCGGGAGAATGGACGTTTTCCCAGATTCACTTATTTACGGAGACTGACGCATGGATGCGATGTGGACGAAGAAGGCCGAGGAGCTGGCGCAAGAGTTGGCGACCCAGGCGACGAGCCTGGAAGACCTCAACGGAGCGCCGCGAGCGCTGATGAAAACGGCGCTGGAGAAGATGCTCAACGCGGAGCTGGAGGTCCATTTGGGACGCGGCTCCAGCGCCGCGGCGGCCGCGACGAACGGTTCAACGGAGGGCGCATCGTCCGAGAACCCCAGTGAGACGC
>CAUJHS010000056.1 GCA_963204915.1 Planctomycetota bacterium
AGCGTCCAAAACAAGAATCTTGGCGCAGAAAGCATACGAAGGCACTGGGAAAGGAAACGGGATTGGGCGAGGGTGTCCTCGGCCCATCTTGGCAAAAACATGTCGAAAAAACAAGTTTCTGCTTATCCCTGTTACCTGGACGTGGGCTGTGCGCCGCAACATCGAGAATCCGGTCGTGGTGACCGTAACGTAGGTTTGTTTTGGCGGCATGCGCCCTCCGGGGCGCCAAAATGAACGCACTTCCACGATTTACAACCATTTTTCAGTGTAATTCGATGGCCAACGTTTTTCAGTCTTTGCTGCTGGTCATCGCGGGCGCCACGGAGAAAGAGCTGGCCCGGCAGGTCAAATACCTCAAGGTCGAGAACGAAGTTCTGCGGGCCAAGTTGCCCAAACGCATCACGATCTCGATGAGCCTGGAACCCGGCAGTCGCATGGTGACGACCTTGCCATCATGGGGCGCCAATCGGCGGAGCTGGGCGGCCGTGATCGAACCAGGCGAAATCGCCACGCCGTAGCCGACACCCGGCAGGAATGCAACATCCGCCTTCGTTTCGCCATTAGGTCACCCGCGTCCAACAGCAGGCATTCCGCGTCCTTCTCTCGCCGTATCGCCGAAATCGCACCGGCTAGGACCGCCAATCCACCGATCGCTTTTCCCTTCAGATCGCCTTCCCACCCCATCCACGGCATGAGGTGTCCGTGCAGGTCGTTAGTGTGAAGGATGGTCAATCGCATCGCTATGCCTCTGTTAATGCCGCTCCATTGGACTTGCGTCGCTTCGGTCTCCTGCAATGGCTACCCAACCACCCACGATCATGACGACGCCTGACGCCAGAAACGCCAAGTCCCAAAGTAGATGATTGTCGGTGTCCGTCACATGGTGAATGTGCAGGACGTGGTGGTCGATGATTCCTTCGACCAGATTGAAAAGTCCCCAGCCGAGAAACATCGAGGCGACGAACGTTTGGGTGCTCAGCGGCACATTGCGTTGCCGCACGGCGTGCCAGAGCAGCGCGAGCCCGACAGCGGTCATCACCCATGTAAAGACGTGAAAGAGGCCATCCCAAAACATGTTGATTTCGAGATTGACCACGAGTTGTTCTGGCGGAATGCCCCTCGTCGGATACTTCGCCGACAGCATGTTGTGGACCTGCAGCAACTGGTGCAGGACGATGCCATCGACGAACCCGCCCATGCCGATTCCTAGTGCGGTTCCGGCAGTAATCAAAGGACGGCGCGTTACTTCGGCGTTCATGCATGCTCCGATTCTGAGATGTGGGCGTCGCGCCGTAATTGGTCAATCTCCAGGTCAGGCGGACGCCGTGACGGCCAGTAATAGATGAGGATCAGGATGGCGATCAAAATCGGAAAGGGAGCGAACGATGCTCCCAAGTGGTAAACGAAGTCCGAATTGAAGATGCCTGCACGAACCTGATCCGCCGTAGTTGACTCGCAGAACGGGCAGGCACGAGCCTGCGAAGCCTGTCCAACAAAAATGGCAAGAAGGACAATTGCGTTAATGAACCTGGCCATGTGACGATGCTCCTGCTGTGACACTAGTGGTTGCCCGTCACCGTCTCGCGAATTGGTCAATGGCGACGAGACAGGCGATCAAGAGCGGTACGAAAATGAACAGGAAGACCGGCAGCCGCAGGCCCACCATTTCAGGAAGCATCAACTTGCCGTGGTCGCCGACCTTCATCAGCGTCTTGTCGAGCCATCCTGACGCCTCGGCGAACAAGTACGAACCGACCATGAGCCCTGCCACGCCGGCAATGGCATCCAAGTTGCCTTGTCCGAGCGCTGCTGCCCCCGTGCCAGGACAATAGCCAATGAGGGCAAAGCCTACGCCGAAGATCAGTCCGCCGATGATGTTCGCTGCGTACCGAGTTGGCTTGACATGCAGCTTGACCAGTCCGAATGCATACAGGGTGAATACGCCCATCATGCCGACGATGATCGCCGTGAGCATGACCTTCACGACGGTGAAGTCTTCGAGCAAGAGCACGCCTAGCAGAACGTGATACTTGGCCACGCCACCCTTCTGCAGGAGAAAGCCAAAAATGATCCCGAACAGCAGGCCCAGCGCAAGCTGCTTGGCAGAAAACTCCTTCTTCGCAGGTGGATCCTTTTCCGGACCGCCTTGATCGCTGGGGAGACTGGTCGATTGGTCGGCGTCGCGAGTGGTGGTCATGAGTAGGTTCCTGCGTGCTTTTCCAGGCGATGCTTATAGACGAAACATCAACATGGCGGTCGCGATGCCGCCGGCAAAGAAACAGATCAGCGCAATCCAGGAGCCGACCGACAGCTGCAGCGCTCCACTAATGCCGTGACCGCTGGTGCAACCACCCGCAAGGCGAGCACCGAAAGCCATGAGGATTCCACCGACTAAAGCAGCACCCGTTCGCCATGCGTAACTGTCTTCTCCGAACCGCGCTTCCCACATCGGCGGAAGCCACTGGCCTGTCAACTCACCACCATGCCAGGCGGCAAGGAACGCTCCGCCGATCGCGCCGACAACCAACATGACCTCCCAGTCGATGGCGGGCTTGTTGTCTTGGTAATACTTGAGCGACTCCGTATGGCGAGGCGCGACGGTCTTCCCGATCAGGCCTGCCACCCGGGCATACGCCGTCGAAGCGCCGAGTGGCTTATTCGAAAAGTAGAGGGTCAGCATGGTCAGCAGCCCGATCAACGCGCCCACGAGGTACGGCGACCAGGCGGGGCCCGAGTACTGCAGCGGGTCGGCGCCTGCCTCTTGCGCCACGCTGAGCGCAGGAGACGCGAGCACGACGACGATGGAAGCGCAGAGGGAAGAACGCATCGTGACCTGCCTTTCGCCTTACTTTTCAACGGGATACGTGGCATTCTTCCAGGCTTGCCAACTGCCCGGGACATTGTGAACGTGAAAGCCATGCTGCTGCAAAATGCTGGTCCCCAAGCTGGCGCGATAACCGCTGTCGCAGTACACGGCGACGGGACGATCCTTCTTCAACTCTCCCCGCCGCTCTTCCAGCTCAGGCAAGAAGATGTGAGTCGCGCCGGGAATGTGCCCCTCTTCCCATTCGTCAGGTGAGCGAACGTCGACGACTTGCAGTTCGTCCTGGCGCTCTTTCAGCTCATGAACCGTGATTTGCTCGACTTCCACCAGCGGCAGGCTCGCGTTGTCCCAGGCCTTCATCCCGCCGACGAGATAGCCGGCGAACTTTGCGTAGCCTGTGCGCAGGAAGAGCGGAACGATTCGTTCGACATCCTTATCGCTTTCCAGAACCAGCAGGATCGAATCGTCTGGATCGAAGAGCCAGCCGGCCCAAATCGACAGTTCCGGTAGTCCCGCGATATTCAGCGCACCCTCGACATGGCCGCCGCCGAACGCCAACATACTGCGCGTATCGACAAGCACCGTCTTGGACTGCTTGGCGGCTGCCGCGAAGGCCTTCGGCGGAAGACCTGGCACGAACGGCAAATGTCCGAGGACTTCCGGCCCCTTGGCATTGAGCTTTTTCATCCGCTTGTAGTACGTGGGTTCAGGCGGCGCGGTGGAGAGCGCGTATTCCTTGAACTCAGCCTTGTTTGAATACTGCAGAAACGGATTGAACTGCCGCTCGTAGCCGATGGTGCTGGTCAGACGATCTCCAATGGAAGCGCCGCAGGGCGAGCCGTGCCCATGGCTGGGGTAGATGATCACGTCGTCGGCGAGTTTCAAGTAATAGGCATAGAGCGTGTCGTACAACTGTTCAGCCAGCTTCTCTGTCTGATCGCTGCCCATCAGATCGGGTCGGCCCGCGGAGTTGACGAACAACGAGTCGCCAGTAAACACGCCCCACGGCTTTGGCGCGCGCTTCTTTTCGGCCGCCTCGTAGGACATATGCTCGGGCGTATGGCCTGGTGTGTGCCGTGCAGTCAGGATCAGGTCGCCAAACTCGTAGGTGTCCCCATCCTTGACAACCTTGTGATCGAAACCGTACTTGGCTTTTCCTTCTTCGCTAACGTAGACCTGGGCCGTCTGACTCCGGTCCGCCAATTCCCGCGCTCCGCTGACCAGGTCCGCATGAATATGCGTCTCGAACACGTGCGTGATCGCAACCTTTCGTTTTCGAGCCAATTCAATGTAAATCTCCACATCGGCGCGGGGATCAATCACGGCGGCTGTGCCGGTCTTGTCGTCGCCGATGAGGTACGACAGTTCAGCGATGCCTTCCGTCTGAACCGTTTCGAGAATCATGGACACGGTGTAACTCCTTAAGGAAGAACCTATTGATGGGCGCTCGCCCGATGGGGTTTGCCAGTTGAAATGGTGGGAGTTCCGCGGCGCATCACCAGGTCGAAGAGCAATGCGGCCGCGCCGCCCGCCACGAGTAGCGTCACCCACAGCCAAGGCGAAGTGCCCGTGACATCCGGCAGCGTGACCTTTCCCCAGTCGCCGAGACTTTTAGTGAGAGGCGCGATCTGTTCGTACAGAGCGACGTACAGCGATGCGCCGGCAAACATCCCGAGCACTCCAACCATCGCGTCGCGACGACCTTCACCGCAGGCGGCAATGCTGGTGCCTGGGCAGTATCCGAAGACCGCCATGCCAATGCCAAAGCAAACGGCCCCCAGCAGGACGCCTGCCCATAGCGCCGGCCGGATATGGAGCGAGGCCATGTCCGCCGTGACCAGCGCATAAACGCCGACGGCTCCCACGACAACCGCGGTCCCCATCATCTTGACGACCGTCCAGTCCTTAAACAGAAACTGGCCGACGATCACCTCAAACTTCGCAACCCGGCCTTTCTGAAGCAGAAAGCCGAACACGATTCCCGTCACGAGTCCCAGTGCAAGCTTTTCTGGTGAGTCAAACATGGCGGGCTCCTTCTTTGCCGTACATCGCCCAGGCTGTCGCGGTGGCAACACCGAACGCGACGAGAATGAAGACCCAACTGGAAACCGCCAGCTGGAGAGTGCCACTGATGCCGTGACCGCTAGTACAGCCTTGAGCTAGCCTCGCCCCAAACATCATCAATGCCCCTGCGCCGAAGGCGAACGCTAAACGCACCAGAGCGCTGTCCCCAAAGCGTGCCCGCCACAAGGGCGGAATGACGGGTGCTCCCCGGTCTCCGGACAACGTCGAACTAATGATCGCCCCGATAAACACACCGACCACAAGCATCCATTCCCAACTGATCTTGGGCGGTTTACCTTCCGTTTTCTTGTTGGCGAAGTAATCGTTCGTTTGCTCGACTTGAGGTACGACCGCTTTCTCGGCCAGGGCAGCGCTATGCTCAAACGCCGTGGTGACGCCGATCGGATGGTCCGCCGTCGCAAATGCGAACCAACTCAAGAGGCCGATTCCTGCTCCGGCAATGTAGGGAGACCAGGATTTCATGGTGAACGGATTGGCCATTTCAAACCCTCCGATGCTCCCTAAGCGATCAGTCCGGTAGCTTTCGCCTCAGGGCCTGCATCCTGATACCGAGCAATGGTACGTAGTGTTTGCTGCCGGATCATTTCGTGAATCGTGGCGTCCGTGTGGTCAGGGACGCGGCACACGGTCGTAAGAACCTTTGAACCGCCTCCACAATCGGGACGGATTTAACCATTCAACCAAACGTGCAATTGCCATGCCGTTCAAGCGAAGTCGTACGGCTTAGTTTTTGCACGAACATGACAAAGAAGGTGCTTCCTAAGTCAAAAGGAGCTACCGCCGTGAAACAACGGCCAATTACTGACGAGTTACTCGCCCTCATGGCGGAAAAATTTCGGATGCTCAGCGACCCAACGCGGCTGGCGATTTTGCGCGCGTTGATGCACAGTGGCGAAAAGACGGTCACCCAGGTCGTCGCCGAGACCGGGCACAGTGTCGCGAATGTTTCCAAGCACTTGAAGCAACTCGCGACCGGCGGCTTGCTCGCGCGTCGGAAAGAGGGACCCTTCGTGAAGTACCGTATCAATGACCCCGTGATCGAAAAGATCTGCGAGTTGGTGTGCGACTCACTCCGTCGTGATCTTGAAGAGCAGGTGCGCAAGACGAACCGTGCCTTGCGTCAGCGAAAGACACCGAAAAATTGAAGCCACAAATGACAAGATTGAATTCATCGCCTCGCCTTCGTTAACGCGTTTTCAGCCATCATCGACTAGGAGCGTCCTCTATGCCCGCATCTCGAATGTTTTTTCTTGCAGCACTTTTCTTTCTGAGCGCTGTGTTGTCATTCAGCACCGGCGCAAAAGCTGACGAGCTTGAAGAATCGTCTCGTACAAAGGACCTTCCACGGGGCGAACTTGGCAAGTTTGTCGCACTCGGGCGGGACATCGTCCAAAACACCAACACGCACCCGCTCTCAAGGTCCTACGTTGGCAACGCACTTACCTGCAGTTCCTGTCATCTGAACGCAGGACTCAATCCAAAGGCGGCAACGTTCCTCGGAGCGGCGACGGCGTACCCGGCTTGGTCGCCACGAGAAAGGCGAGTTATTACGCTCGAAGATCGAGTGTTGAACTGTTTCATGCGAAGCATGAATGGCGTGCGTCCACCCAACGGAAGCGAAGTTTCGGTTGCCATCACGACCTACATCACTTGGTTGTCAAATGGTGAGCGGATGCGGATGAACCCAGACGCCCCACTCGGCCCCAACCATGTCGAGCCTTTGAGCATCGACGCGTCGAAGGCGGACTCCACTCGAGGCAAGGCGCTGTATGCCGACCATTGCGCCAGCTGTCACGGTGACAACGGGTCAGGATCGGACGACGGGCCTCCAGTCTGGGGCGACGAGTCGTACAACGCCGGCGCCGGACTATCGCACGTCGACAAGCTTGCCGCTTGGCTCAAGGTTGCTATGCCGCTGGACGATCCCTACCTATCGGAGCAGCAGGCACTCGACATTGCCGCCTTTGTCAACTCGCAACCCCGACCGAAATTCGTGCTTGTCGAACACCTGCCAAAGTCCGAACGGCCAGATAAGCACCCTCCAAAGAAGTGACAGGGTAAAACTGTGAGCGCGCTTGGGACAAATGCGGTTTTGCAAGACACACCGGGTTTGGTTTCCCCCTGCGAATCCAACCGCGTTGCTAACCTGCGACGGGTTGTTCATCAGAGATTCCGAGAGTTTCCGGCCGAGATTTCGGGGTTCTATCCCAACCTCTATGGTTGGCGCCGCACCCCGGTCGGCGTCTCTCGAAACGGAGAGCGCCAAGCACCTCCCCCGGTAGGACTTGAACCTCGACCGGTGGTTGACAGGCGTTTCGGCCGTGCTGATGCTCGCCACCGCCGCCTACGACGGAGCGATTCGCCTGACCGTCCGCCGACGCGAGAAGCGACCCTAACGCCCGTCATCCGCTTCGCCGCCTGCCTTCCGCCGCGCCCCTCAAGCAGCGCCCTCCAGCGATCTGAGCGGGCGCGGCGCGGGCGGAGGCATTCAACCAGAGCCTCCGCCATGCTTCAGCAAACACAACTCGCAGCCGCCGCCAGAAAAACAACCCCAGCCTCAAAACGCCGCCGACCCGCGTAGCTGCCCCGCAGGGCGGCCCGAGCTGCTTTTCTTTAGCTATCAGCGGGTTCGCGCTCGTACCATTGGGTGGGGTAGGCCGCGGCCGTCGCGCTGAGCGCCGCCCGCTGCGCGTGCCACCCTAGAACGGTGACCAAGAGAGCCGACGCGAGTAGCGCTCCGGTGGCAATTGCCGCAGCCAAGGCACGTCGTGAATTTCGATCGCAGAACTCAGTCGCGAGCTTTTCTGTGTTCAGGGAAATCCTGCTCGTAGCGACGGACGAGCGC
Organism: Planctomycetota bacterium; assembly: GCA_963204915.1. Classification (GTDB taxonomy): domain Bacteria; phylum Planctomycetota; class Planctomycetia; order Pirellulales; family Pirellulaceae; genus JAHWKS01. Next base: position 7,755 of record CAUJHS010000056.1, read on the forward strand.
CTCGACGTTGGCCGGGACCACGTAGAGCTTGCCGCGGATCATCTTTGTCTCTCCGGCTTTCAGGCCGCCGATCCGGAAGTCGGCGTGCATGCAGGTGATCACGCCCTGGAACAGTTCCTGGTAGGGCTCCCACGCGGTGGCCACAATCCACTGCTCGTCGTGCGAGAACGCTCCGGTAAGTCCGCTGGAGGGAACCAGCGGGCTGAGCGGGCGCGGGTTGACATCGTTGCGATTGACGCTCTTCGGCGCGTACACCTGGCCGGGCGTATAGCGCGCCTCGGTCGCCCAAGGCTTGGTCGGCAACCGCGTCAGCTTGCCTTCGAGAAACACAAAGCACTTCTTGATATACTCCGGGTACAGCTCGTGGGCGTCATCCCGCCTTGCGCCGGTAAACCTGTCAACCCGCAGGCACGGCTGAGCCCAATCGACCACGGAAGCTGCATCGGTCGGGTTCTGCGCCGTCAGCCGGAAGTCGATCTCATCGTCTCCAACCGTGATCACGTGGTCGACCACCACGCCGTCCTCCAGGCGACTGCGAAGTCGGAGCACTCGCCCGTCGTCGCTGGTCGAGACCAGTTCTGTCTGATGCGGGATTACGGTTTGTCCCCAGTCGCGGTCGGCCGAGCCTGGCCGGCAAAAAGCCTCCAGGTACATCGTGCGGATCTCGCCGCCGGGAATGTGCTCTCCGCGGACCACCAGGAAGTTATCCTTCCACGCAGCGGACAACGTCGGTTCGGCCGCCAGAATGGCAGCCGCCGAAGCGAGCGGAAGCACGACGAAAACGGCGAGCAGTTGGACGAAGCGGAGCGCCATGGGGTGATCCTCCCGACATTGGAAGCAGAGTTGAACCCCTACGATGTTAGCGGCACGCTTACGAGGAAATCCAGTCCGTCAATAACATCCGATCGCCAACCACTCTGCTCCAGACGCCGCGCGCCGATCGGCGACTTTCGTGAGCGCGGAGAAACGTGCGATTCTCTGTATTACCGTAGTGGTAATGAGATAGAAGTAGGTTACGACCATCGCCACGTGCGGCTCGGTGGGAAGTTGGCAATCATTGCGTCAGGCGGCGAATGGAAAGCCTTAGCATCATGGGCGATGCCGCCGATTCTTTGCCGTTGGGCGCGACAGCACTGGGCGCGCATGATTAGGTTATCGATGTGACCTGTCGCTCAAATGATTCCGGTTATTGCGTAACACGGGTTGAGCAGGCGGCTCCCAGCCGGTGGGCGAGTTGACGACGACGACCGGCTTGCCCGTGTTGTCGTGAATGCGGAGGTTGTCGGCGATCACGCCGTTGCGGGAATGTCGCCAACAGTGGATCGCCTGGCCGCCGCTCTTGATTACGTTCCCAATCACTTCGTAGCCGTCGAGATTGAAGTTGGGTTCGATGGCGGTCGTGGCGGTTTCCATGTAGTTGTGATTGCAGCGGACGCGGCGAATGTGTCCGCGGAATGAGGGATGGCCGAAGAGGTAACCGCTCCCTTGCGGATTGAGGGTGCGCGTGTATTGCACCGTGATGTCCTCGGCGTCAAACGATTCACCAGGCCCAACCTTGCCGCCGGCCAGAAAGGCGCCGGTGTGTTCGCCATACGCCATCACGGACCGCATGGTATCCGTCATGGTGATGTGCTCGATCAGCACGTTGCGCACGCGGCCGTGGATGAGGACGCAGGCGTTGATATTCTTCACGAGGCCGCTTGGCAGTGCGTTGCGCGAGGCGTTCAAGTCGATCGTGCCCTTGCCGAAGATGCGCACGTTCTCGATGTAATGCGGTTGACGGCCATGCCCGATGCGGATGCCGTACGCCTCCGGACCGTCGTAGGAGACGAACCACAGGCTGCGCAGACTGTGTCCGGTGCGGCTGCCGAAACGCACCTTCACTCCGTGGCTGAGGTCCTGCCAATCGCCCGTGATCGGCGTCTGCTTGTGCGGCGTGTCGAAAATGTTGCCGTCGCCCCAGGCGAACGTGTCCGGTTGCCCGTCCTTTCCCACGCCGTCGATGACGATCGTGTAGATGGTGTTCCCGTACGCCTCCGGGCCATCGACGGCGGGCCGCGAAAGATCGAACTGCCCGCCAATCGCCAGATCGTCGAGCTTTTTCGAGGCGTCCTGGTCGGTCGTGATTTCACCTTCCGCTTCCACTTGAGTTACGCCCGGCGCCAGCTTCAACGTAGCGCCTTCCTGGAGTTCGATCTCGACCGATTTCTCCACGTAGAGCATCGCGCGATGCTTCGACAAGCCGTGTTGGTGCAACCCTGGCAGGAACACCAGCCGATCGCCAGGCGCCGCGCGGTCGAGCACCGCTTGCGGCGACTCGCCCGGCCGCACCCGATGCTCCGCGCCGTCCACCAAAGCCACCCGTACCGACAACACAACGGCAATCGCGACCACCTGTACCAGCAGCAATGGTTTCATGCTTCGACCCAAGTTGCGGAAGGCGCCCGGCGTGAACAAAGCTGGTAAGCCCACCGGCAGATGCGATTATCATTTGGTCCGCCCGCCAAGCGCCGTACCGCCGTGTTCGCATAGGGTGGAACCAGCATCGGATTCTGCTGCGGCGCACCTTGTGTTGGAGGAGCCGTGTCGCCGCTACTAAGCGTCGTCCTGGCCCGTTTACTCGAATCCAAGTCGAACGTCTTCCTCTGAGCGAACGCCGCTGTTAGCGATTCTCATCGCGTGGGGCGGCAACGGTGGCGTGAATGGCAGCCATGGGAGTCATGGCGAATGCCATCTGGAGTCAATCGAAAGTAGAATTTTCCATTGATGATTTCAAATCGATAGGTCCCTATCTTTACGCTGTAGTCGCCTGCAAAGCAAGCATTGTCGTCGTAAACGAGGTTGGCGTCGACATTGATAGGCGACGCAATGGCGACGATGGTTGGGAGCAGGTACTTGGCGACGAGAGCGTCGCGGACAAAGTCGAGTGCGTGCGGCGTTGCTCCTTGTATGACGCCCGTCACGAAGGACGAGCGGATGTCTTGCTTTGTAACTGCGGCAGCGATGCTGTTGGCGACGGCCGATTGCAGTCCCCCATAAACCAATTTGCCGACGAAATAGTCTTGGAGGCTGGCCGGCGCCATTTCGAAAACCTTGTGCGTTCCAACGCGAACTGCACTCGAGAGGAGAGAATTGCTGAATCCCGCGCCATAGTCATGGCCGGCGATTAAAGACCCGACGCCCGCGATATTCGCCCGAATCAATCCACTCACAGCCGTGTTTCCCAACTGGGCAAAAGCCCCACCCGACAAGGGAGTTAGGAAACCACCGGCCCCCAACCCACTGGTCGCAGCGGCTACGAAGACAGATCCCAGGTCGAGCCTGAACTTCTGATTAGACAAGATCGCATTCAGCGATTGCGAACCTACCGAACCCAAAGCGCCACGTAGGGCGCCGCCGAGCATCTGATGTCCCAACGATTGTTGCCACCATGCCGCGAGTTTTAACGCGTCTGGCGCGAGGACAGACAGACCGGAGGCGCTGGAAGCTGTACTGGCGCCAGCCACCGGATCTACACCGAAACTTCCCACCACCGAGGCGGCAATTGCGGCGTCGAAGAGCAGCCGGTTTTTCCAAAGCTCCCAGGGGTCTGTGTTCGTCGCCTTCGCGGCGATGAGTGTGCCGGAAATCGCCGGGACCGGCAGAGGAAGCTTTTCGACCAGATGCACTAGCAGGATCTTGCCGACATTCGAAATCATGCCTTCCAGGAAGTCGCCGACGCGCCGTAGCCAGTCGCCCATGCCATCGCTCTTGGCGTGGTCGGGATGGAACTCACCGCTAAACGCGTAGTAGAGGTTGTCCGTGCCGTAGTTGTCGGCAAGAACATCGACGCCGTCCCCATTACGGTAAACCAGCCGATACCCATCGGCGGCCGGATTGTGCTAAAGCCAACCGCGACGACGATGCCGCCGTCCGCCTGTAACGACACCTCGTAATCGTGCCCGTTTCTCGACAAATCGCCGATGTCCACCGACCGCCCGCCGCCAAACTTAGTGTCCGGGGAAGCGTCGGCGGTGTAGCGGTTGAGAGTACACCCCCGCATCCTAGGTTGAGGCGGGTCCAAAGTGACGATCTTGCCATCCGCCTGGACAACCAACTTGCGCAAACGAAAGGTTTCTGTAGGCAGTTCGGAAGACGGCGGATCACCAAATACTCCGACTTGGCGAACTTCCTGCCTGACGATCAACAGGAGTTGCATCGCTCCGTCTGCCGCTCGATCGAATCGCAACGCAGCAGGAAACATCTTCTGCGATCCTTCTTTCACGCCGCCTGGCTAAAACTGTGACGCACAAGGTTCATTCGCGGCGCAGGCTTCAAAAGATTGTCTGTCCGGGTTTTGCCATGCCGTGGCGTTCGTAAACTTCGAGTAGGGCCAGCAACAACTTAATCTGCGGTTTTCGATTTGCTATTGGGCAAACTAATGTCTTGTCGCTGTCAGCAGTCTTCGCGTTCATTGGTGAATTGTTGGGAAGTTGCCAAAGCTGCGGGTTGCCGCTACCTTGCTCATTGGAGGAATCGTAAATCGTTCGGAGCGTCTGGCGATGAAATACTAGGCGGTATTCCGTTGCTCACTTCTCTCCGATTGCCTGAGAAGTGAATTGCCTTGTTTCCGCCATGACCAACATCACCCAGATACTGACTGCGGTGGAGCGGGGAGATCCGGTAGCGGCGGCGGAGCTGCTGCCGCTCGTGTATGACGAGTTGCGAAGGTTGGCGGCGGAAAAGATGGCGTGCGAGAAGCCTGGTCAGACGCTCCAGGCGACGGCGCTGGTGCATGAAGCCTACCTTCGACTCGTGGGTGCGAGCCAGGTTCAACCTTGGAACAGCCGTGGCCATTTTTTCGCGGCGGCGGCCGAGGCGATGCGGCGGATTCTCATTGAGAACGCACGCAGCAAGCATCGGCTTAAGCGCGGTGGTGAACGGCGGCGGGTCGAATTAGCTGATGCCGCCGCTCCGTCTCCGGACGAGAACCTGCTCGCCTTGGATGAAGCGTTGAATCGTCTCGCGGCGGAAGACCTCGTAGCGGCGCGAGTGGTCGAGCTACGCCGCTTCGCTGGGCTGGGCCACGAGGAGATCGCGGGTGTGCTGGGGATCACGGTCTACCAGGCCCGGCAGAAATGGACGTACGCCCGAGCTTGGCTGCGCGACGCGTTGAGCGGATAGTTTTTCTACCGCCACAAGGCTAAAGGCAGTCGGCAGTAGGAAAAGTTGCGGCCCTTTCTTTGCTATTGCCGACTGCCAATTTCCCTCCGTTTTCAACAGCCCTGAGCGCCGTTGTCGCACTGAAGAGTGACGCAAGGTGGAGGCCACGTTCATGCCAATCGACTCCCAACGGGTTCAAGCGGTGTTTCTCGCGGCGGTGGAAGAGGCAGGCGCCGGAGAGCGATCCGCTCTGCTCGATCGCCTTTGCGGCGGCGAGGCCGAATTGCGCCAACGCGTGGAGGCGCTGCTACGCGCGCATGACGCGCCGGACGACGACATGCTGGCGCCCACATCCACGGGTTGGCAGGGCGAGCCTGACACGCTGCTCCTGAACGAGACGCCAGGATCGGTCATCGGTTCTTACAGGCTGCTCGAGCAGATCGGCGAAGGGGGCTTTGCCGTTGTCTTCATGGCGGAACAAACCCAGCCCGTAAGGCGCAAGGTGGCCTTGAAAGTGCTCAAGCCCGGCATGGACAGCCGTCAGGTCATCGCCCGGTTCGAGGCGGAGCGGCAGGCGCTGGCGATGATGGATCACCCGAACATCGCGAGCGTGTTCGATGGCGGAGTGGCGCCGTCGGGCCGTCCCTATTTTGTGATGGAGTTGGTCAAAGGGGCTCCGATCACCGAATTCTGCGATGAGCACAGCCTGACGCTAGCCGAGCGGCTATCGCTGTTTATTTCGGTCTGCCTCGCCGTGCAGCATGCACACCAGAAAGGCATCATCCATCGCGACCTGAAGCCGTCGAATGTGCTGGTGACGGCTCACGATACGAAATCCGTTGTGAAGGTGATCGACTTCGGGGTTGCGAAGGCGCTGGGGCAGGAGCTGACCGACAAGACGCTGTTCACCGGTTTTGCCCAGATGATTGGTACGCCGCTTTACATGTCGCCTGAGCAAGCGGGACAAAGCGGCCTGGACATCGACACCCGCAGCGATATCTACTCGCTGGGCGTGTTGCTTTACGAGCTCGTAACCGGCGCCACGCCGTTCTCCCAAGAGCGCTTCCAGCAGGCGTCCTACGACGAGGTCTGCCGCATCCTGCGCGAGGAAGACCCGCCCAAACCGAGCACGCGGCTCTCGCAACTGCGCAGTACGGCAGGCGGTGCGCGGAAAAAAGGACCGGTCGCGCATACGGTAGTCGCCATGCCGCATTTGCAGGAGCTGGACTGGATTGTGATGAAGACGCTGGAGAAGGACCGCACGCGCCGCTATGCGACGGCCAACGGTCTGGCCGCCGACGTGCAGCGCTATCTGAACGACGAGCCGGTGCAGGCTTGTCCACCCTCGGCGGGCTATCGGCTGACGAAGTTCGTGCGGCGCAACCAGGGGCCGGTCCTGGCGGCTTTGCTGATCTCGCTGGCGCTGGTGGCCGGCATCATCGGAACAACCTGGGGCATGATCCGCGCCCGAGCCGCAAATCTTGCGATGCAAGAGGAAGTGAAGCAAAAGGAAACCGCCCTGGAAAGCGCGCTCAAGCACGAGCGCGAAGCGAACGACAAGTTGTGGCTGTCGCTTTACGAGCGGGCCCGCGCCGGCCGCTTCAGCCGGCAGCCAGGGCAGCGCTTGGCGAGTCTGGCGGCGGTGGCCGAGGCCGCCCATCTGCGGCCCGATGCGCGCTTGCGCGATGAAGCCGCGGCCGCGATGGCGCTGCCTGATGTTGGTTGGGCGCCGGCGTGGAGGTCTTCGTCCTCCGCAGTTCCCCGGGCCACGGCGTACAGCCCGCATTACCGGCTTTATGCCCGCGTAGACGAACCGGGAAACATCAGCATTCGCAGCCTTCCCGACGATCGAGAAATCCAGCGCATTGCCACGGGCGTCCTCCTGGGCAACTACCTGTACTTCAGCCCCGACGAGCGCTTTTTGCTCGTGCTGGAGGGAGATTACAAGTTGCGCGTGTGGCGCGTGGCCGATGGCAGCCCAGTCTTGGACGATGAACTGCGCGACTGCCGGGCGCATGCCTTCAGCCCCGACGGCAAGCAATTGGCGATTGGCCAGCGCGACTCGGTGCTGTGTTTTGATTTGGAGACCGGTCGGGAAATCACGCGCTGGCGCATTCCGGCGCCGGCCCACTCGCTGGCGTTCCATCCCAACAACGAACGGCTGGCGGTCGGCTATTTGCGCTTGGGAGTCGCGTCCGTCTACCACGTCGCCAGCGGAGCGCTGCTAGGGCACCTGCAAGTCGGCGAAATGAGCAACCAGATTGTCGCCTGGCATCCCGACGGCGAGCGTCTGGCCGTTTCGGGCGGCGAGCCAAAGATTCAGATCTGGTACGTGCAACCGAAGCGCAAGGTAGCGGTCCTGGAAGGGCATGTGCAACAAGTTGAGACATTGACCTTTCATCCGCATGCCGACTTGTTAGCATCGCACTCTTGGGACGGCGCCCTGCGGCTGTGGGATGTTTCGGCAGGTCGAGCATTACTCACGGCGCCGCTCATGGCGGGCGTCCGTCCGCATTTCAGCAGCGATGGCCGATGGCTCGCGGCCACGCTGCGCGGCCAGCAAGGCGAACTGTTAGAAGTGACCGCCAGCCGCGAATACCGCACCCTGGCCAATAAGGCGGGCATCACTAACCACTTTTACAACCAGGGCGATATTAGTCCGGATGGCCGTCTGCTAGTTCTGGGCGCCAACCCAGGCGCTCGCATTTGGGATTTGAAAAGCGGAGGCGAAATTGCTGCGCTCCCGCCATGGACGGTTTATGCGTTCTTCGACTGCCCGAGAAGCGAGGGAGACTCGGCTGCGCCCACGGGTTCGGCTTGGAGCCTGTTGACGTGCGGCAACGATGGTCTCCAGCGCTGGCCGATCACCAGCGACGATCCGCAGGCGGGCAGCCTGCGTTTGGGTCCACCGCAGCCATTGTCTCCGTTACGGCGAGCCTGGTTCACTCGCAATCCTACCGGCCGCACGCTGGCCGCGGTGACGGAGGTGAGCGGAGTCAATCGAATCTTCGATGTCGAAACGGGCGCAACGCTTTGCGATTTGGGAAAACACCCCGACGGAGAGGTTCGCGCGCTCAGCCCCGATGGCCGATGGGCGGCGAGTTCCGGATGGCATTCCGATCGAGTCCGCCTGTGGAAGCTAGCTTCGAGCGAGATGGTCCAAGAGTGGGTGGTCGGCATGCAAACGGAAGTGTTTTTCACTCGCGATAGCGCCGCCTTGGTGATTTCTCGGGGCGACGAACTGAGTTTCTGGGACGTCAACACGCTCAAGCTGGTCCGCCGCCTGCCGCGCGATGTCGCCCAGTTCCCAGGACGCGTAGCGTTTTCTCCCGATGGCACGCTGATGGCCGTAGAAATTGCCCCGGCGGTCATTCACCTCCAGGAAACCGCGACTGGCCGCACCGTCGCCCGCCTGGAGGACCCGTACGGAGACCGCGCCACGTGGGTGGGCTTTGCTCCCGGCGGCGACCAACTGGTTACCGTCGCCCGTTTCGCTAACGCCGTTCACGTTTGGGATTTGCGGACGATCCGCAGCCGGCTCAAGGAGATGAACCTGGACTGGGACTGGCCCGAGTTTGCTCCACCTGCGGACGAAGGCTTCGCCGCGAAACCCATTTCAGTTCAAGTGGTTCACAACGACGGCAGCCAACCGGTGTTAACGCCCACGCAGAGAGCGGAGCAATACCTCGCTGAGGCCCGCCGCAACTTTGAAGCGAATTCCGAATCACCCGCAAACTGCAACGCTCTCGCGTGGGCCTACCTGATGGCGCCCGAAGCGCAGCGCGATGTGCCAGCCGCGGTGCGCCTGGCCGAGAAAGCCATGCGTCTGAAGCCCGACGATGTACAACTCCGCAACACGCTGGGGGCCGTCTACTACCGCGCGGGCCGCTATCGAGAAGCCGCGGACGCCCTTCAGACCAATGTGGACCGCCTGGACGACTGGGGACGAGCCATGGATCTCTATTTCTTGGCCATGAGCCGTCACCGTTTGGGCGAGACGGCCCAGGCCCGCATCGACTATGAGCACGCCGTCCAGTGGGTTCAGGCAAAACGAGAATTGGCGGGGGCATATCTCGACAACTTGATGGCGTTTCGCGCGGAAGCCGCAGAGGTCTTAGGAATTCAAGAAGCAAGCGACGCCAATACCTATTAACTTAAGTTTCGTCGATTACTTCTTCTACGCTGAAAGGGTTTGCGGTCCCGATTCACACGGGCCTCTTTAATTGATACGCATTGGCGTCGCTTACGCTCCGCCGCCAGGCGCCCGTTGTGGTAAACCCAGTTAAGAAGTGCGGCGTTTGCCGTTTTTTCGACAGGCCGACGCTCCGATGTCGCACTGAAGAGTGAAACGCTCTTCTCTCTTCTCACTCGGAGGCCGCCCCATGACCACGTCCCAGAATCCGCAAGAACGTCCACACGCATGGCAGGATTTTGAGGGAAATGCGTCCTTGGGGCGCCGCGATTTGCTCAAAGCGCCGCTGGCCCTGGCGGCGGGCGCTTTGGTCCTGGGCGGAGCGAGCGAGGCCCACGCCGCCAAGAAGTCGAAAATCTCGATTGACCCGCGCTACTACCCGCGCAAAAACTTCAAGCCGGACCTGAACCTTGCCGGAAAGTTGGCGGTCATCACGGGCGCTTCGCGGGGCATCGGCCGCGCCATCGGCGAAACGCTCGTCGACTTGGGCGTGGACGTGATCGGCACGTCGCGTAATCCCGGCGGCGTGCCCGATCCGCCGGACTTCCCCCTGTTGGCTCTGGACTTGGCCGATCCGGGTTCGGTGCTCGGCTTTGTGGGTGAGCTGGCGTCTCACCCGCTGTTCCTGGAGCACGGCCAGGTAGACATCCTGGTCAACAACGCCGCACGCATCCCGATTGGTCGGATCGCCCCGCAACCCGCGGACTTTGCTTTTTACCTGGCGGAGCGCGACCTCGGCATGCGCACGATGTACTTTGGACACGTGATGGTCACGAACGCCGTGTTGCCTCTGATGCCGCAGCAGGGATACTCGCGAATCATCTTTACCGTGTCGATCGCTGGGTATATCACGGCGGCGCTCCTGCCGGTGGGGAGCTTTGTAGACGTGTACACGTCCGCCAAGGCGGCCCTGCGCGGTTACGCCAACAATTTGGATAGTGCGTTGCAACTGGCGGGGTCGAGCATCCGCGTTTCCACCGTCAACCCGTACTTTGTGAGCACCCTGGGCCTCACGCACCCGAATCCTATTTATACGCAGCCGGTGAACGACGACGGCCTCTCGGACAGTGACTCCGTCTTCAACCAGGCCATCACCTACTTGCGCGGATTGCAGGCGAATGGTTTGCCGCCGAGCATGGTCGGCGAGACGTACGCGCAGCTCTTGCGCATGGCGGAGCCCGAGCAGAACGTGGTGGTGGCTTCGCCGAAAAAGCCCTTCTCCGAGCAAGGCGCCAACGACCTTCTCGAACCAGAACTTCTCGCCGAGAATCTGATCTCCGCGGTCCCCTTCACATCGCCTTAACCGCGGCTCGGCAAGAATTGACGGCCTCTTGCTGCTTTTCCACCCGGCGCCAGCAGTCGGCGCCGGAGGACAACTTTTGCTTATCCTTCCGGAAGAACTCTTGTCATGGCGCTGCTCTCGTTGTTGAAGCGACAGTTCACGGTCTGCTCATCCTTGGATCGCAAGCGTCAAAACGGCGCCTGCATGAGGCGCTTGCCGCGTCCACGATTTGAGGCTTTGGAGGAGCGGGCCATGCTGGCCATCACCTTCGCTCAGATCACGCAAACGCCGGGCGTCGTGTTCACCCATCTGGCGATGAGCGCCGACGGCGCTCGCATTGCGTTTACCTCGAATCTCAACCCGCCGGGCAACACCAACGCCGACGGCAGCACCGAGCTTTTCCTGGCCGATACGACAACGACGCCCCCCACCATCACCCAACTCACCAATCTGGCGTTTGGCAGAGAGAGCGTCATGGCGTCGATCAGCGCCAGCGGCCGCTACGTCGCCTTTCGGTCCAACGGCGACCTGGTGGGAAGCGGCAATACGAGCCATCAGATTTTCCGCTACGACATCGATCACCCGGTCGGCGTCCATGGGTTCACCCAGATCACGTCCGGACTTACCTTTGCCAGCGATCCGTCGATCAGCGGCGACGGCACGCGCGTCGCCTATACCGCCTTCAACGGAAGCGCCGTCAACCTCTTCGTCTACGACACCGACCCCGACGATAACCCCAGCACCACGGGGACCAGCATTACCAACGTCACCAACTTCGGTAGTGGAATCGGCGGCGAAATTCGCGAACCGGCGATCAGCGAGGACGGCGCCCACATCGCTTTCGTATCGCACGCCAACCTGGTTCCAGGCGGGAACGCGGATCGCAACTACGAGGTCTTCCTATGGTCCGACGCCACTGCCACGGCGCCGCGCCGCTTCACGCAGATCACACAAACCGGCAACGGCGGGGCCCCCCAGTTCAACCCTCGAAACGGCGCACCGGCGGTCAACGCCGACGGCACGCGCATCGCCTTTCTTTCCGATCGGAACCTGGCGGGCTCCAACCCTGGCGAGGACGCGGAGGTGTTCCTGTTCGACGTCCCCAGCGCCACGGCCACCAACGTCACCCGGATTACTGCTATCCCGGGCTCAGGAGGCTTTCACAACCCGCCCCGGATCAACCCGGCCGGCGACCGCATCACGTTTAGCTCGTTCAACAACCTCATTTGCAACAATAGCGACGGAAACCAAGAGATCTTCCGCTTCGACGTAGCCAGCGGCATGACGCAAGTCACGTTCACCGACCGCTTCAGCAACCAAAACAACGCACTCCCCTCGATCAGCGCCGACGGCAATCTAATTGCCTTTATCTCGAACGCTAACCTGGGTGGCGGCCCCGCGGATTCGAGCTTGGAAATCTACCTCGCCACGCTCACCGGACCTACGGCGGACTTTGGCGACGCGCCCGCCAGTTACGGAACGGCGGCGGCTTCACATCCTGCCTGTGGACCAACGCTGGGAACCCTTCGCGATGTGGAAGACGCCGCTCATCTCTCGGCCGACGCGACGGGCGACGACGCCATCGGAAGTCTCGACGATGAAGATGGCGTCGTCTTCCTCACTCCGCTGGTGGCCTCCCCAAACGGCCCCACGACCGCGAGCGTGCAAATTACCGACCAGCTCCCTTTTACCTCATCCAGCAGCAGGCTTGATGCCTGGGTCGATTTCAATGGCAACGGCTCGTTCGAAGAACCCGCCGAACGCATCTTCACCAACCAAGACCTGCTCTTCGACGACGGCATCAACGACGGGAAGAAGACCATCAGCTTCACCGTCCCGCAGGACACCGGCGCCAACGTGGTCTTGGGCGCCACGTTCGCTCGCTTTCGCGTCAGCACCATCGGCAACCTGGCGCCCACCGGCTTTGCTCCTAATGGCGAAGTCGAAGATTACCAGGTGACGATCGTTCCCGATAACCAACCGCCCGTGGCCAACGCCGACAGCGCCGCAACTGACGAGGACGCGTCCGCCACGATTAACGTGTTGGCCAACGATAGCGATCCCAACGGCGACCCGCTGACCGTGACCGCGGTGACCGCTCCGTCGCACGGCGCGACGACGCTCAACGCCAATGGCACGGTCACGTACACTCCCGATCCCAACTTTCACGGTGCCGACGCATTCAGCTACACCATCAGCGACGGTCGCGGCGGCAGCGCGTCGGCCAGCGTCACCGTCACCGTCAACCCGGTGAATGACGCTCCCCTTGCCCAAGACGACGCAGCAACAACAAACGAAGACAAGCCTGTCACGATTTCGCTCTCGACCAACGACAGCGATGTGGATGGCGACACGCTCGCGGTAACCGCCCTCAGCGATCCGGCCCACGGTACCACGGTAATCAACGAAGACGGCACGGTCACGTACACTCCCGACCCAAACTTTCATGGGAGCGACTCCTTCACATACACGACGAGTGATGGCAACGGCGGCAGCGCCACCGCGAGCGTCGTAGTCACGGTTGTTTCCGTGAACGATGATCCTGTTGCCGTCAACGACGCCGCGACTACCAACGAAGACACGCCCGTTACGTTGCATCTCTTGGCCAACGACAGCGACGTCGATGGCGACTCGCTTTTCGTCAGCGCCAACTCCTCTCCGCAGCACGGCGCGGTGATCATCGACAATGACGGCGAGGCAGTCTACACGCCCCATCCGAATTTCTACGGAACCGACTCCTTCACCTATACGATCAGCGACGGCAACGACGGCAGCACGACCGCGACCGTCGCCATCACGGTCGTTTCCGTGAACGATGATCCTGTCGCCCTCGACGATGCGGCATCGACGGACGAGGACACACCAACCACAATTGACGTGCTCGCCAACGACAGCGATGTAGACGGTGATGCCTCAACCGTCACCGCGGTGAGCACGCCATCCTTCGGCGCGGCAGCAATCAACGCGGACGGAACCGTGACCTACACGCCCCATCCCGATTTTCATGGAAGCGATTCGTTCACCTACACCATCGACGACGGCCACGGCGGCAGCGCGACCGCGACCGTCACCTTGACGGTGCTTTCGCGCTTGGACGTTGATTTCACCGGGCGAGTCTTCGACGATCGCAACAACGACGGGGTCTTCAACGGCGACGATGCGGGCCTGAGCGGCATCCTGGTCGAACTCTTCCGTGAGAACGATCTAACGACGCCACTGGCGACGCGGCAAACCACGTCCGACGGCACTTACCTGTTCGACCTGAACTTGGGCGCAGGCGTCTATCGAATTGTCGCCGCACAACCGGTGGGCCTTTTAGACGGTAAGGAAACGGCTGGCCACTTGGGCGGAACGGTCAACAACGCGGCCGATAGCAACGCGATCCAAAACATCGTCGTCCCCGAAGACTTGGGCGACGTCCTGGCGGCGGGCTACGATTTTGCCGAGTTGCGTCCCTCGCGCATTCAGGGCCTGGTCTGGGAAGACGCGGATAACGACGGCGAGGTCGATTTCGGCGAACGCGCCATTGCAGGCGTCGCCGTACGATTGACCGGGACCGACGACCGAGGCGCCGCCGTGGACCAGGTGATGCACACGACGGACCACGGAATTTTCGAGTTTCTCAACCAGCGCCCCAGCAATGCAGCCGGCTACACCCTCGCAGAAGCACAGCCCTTGTCTTATGACGACGGCCTGGACTCGCTGGGCACGGTCAACGGCGTGGTGTCCGGCACAAACTCCGTCAACGATGTATTCGCGCAGATTGTCATGACGCAGCCCGGCTCGCAGGCGGTGGACTACAATTTCGGCGAGCGCACCGGCAGCGCCGTACGCGCGGGCCAGACCGCCACCATCGGCTATTGGCAGAACAAAAACGGCCAGGCGCTCATTAAGTCGCTCAACGGCGGCCCCACTGCAACGCAGCTTGGCAACTGGCTGGCGACCACCTTGCCCAACTTGTACGGCGCCGGCGCCGGGCAGAACAACCTGACCGGGAAGACCAACACTCAGGTCGCGGCGTTTTACAAGACGTTGTTCCAACGCACATCGCAGACGGCCGCGGGCGCAGGCCCGGCCAAGGTCGATGCCCAACTGCTCGCGGTCGCCTTCGCCGTGTACGTTACCAACTGCAACCTGGCGGGCACGACCGCCACACCATACGGCTTCACGGTCGATTCCGTTGGCGTCGGCGCCGCCACAATCAACGTGGCCAACAACGGCGCGGCCTTCGAAGTTCCCAACGGCGCCACGGTGCGGGTTATCGATCTGCTCCTCACGGCGAACCGCCGCTCCTTCGGCGGACGCCTCTTCGACCTCAACGGCGACGGCGACGCCACCGACGCCTTGGAAAAGTCCTACCGCACCCTGGCCAACGACGTCTTCACCCGCATCAACGAGGATGGCGACATCTGAAAAAGATTCTCAACGCGCGTCCACAACCATGTCCGCGCCATGAAAGAAGAGTGCAAATCTGACGTTCTGCTTGACAACATCAGCGATGATGTTCAATACAAGCTGCCTTCCGCTAATTTACTTCGGTCACATAACCGAATGGCACTTAGAAATGGCGTAAGCAGTTGCCACGAAGGGGCATAGAAAAAATGGCCTCATTTGCTTAGATGGTTGTTAGTTGAGGACATCCATCCGCCGCAAGGAGGCCCAAGATGCGCCATTGTAGCTGGGGACGCT
>CAUJHS010000057.1 GCA_963204915.1 Planctomycetota bacterium
CAGGGGCCTGCTCGTAAAACGGGTTCTCCGGCTGCCGGGGCCGTCCCCGGCCGTCGAAGTCAGTCAGCACGACGCCGAGCATCTGTTCGACCGGTCCTCGAACCTCTTTGACCAAAGATCTGCGCCGAGCTTCTGACTTCCTGGAAGCCCGCTCGTCGACCCATCTGGAAACGAACGCCTCAACATGCGACGGAAGGTCTGCGAGCGACGTCGCCCCGTGTTCGCGAGCAAACTCACCAAACCGGACGACCATCGGTACGCGACGGCAGACGGTGCGTGTCGAGAACTGTTGTTCCGCCATCCATGTGACGTACCGCTCGACCGATGAAGCGATCCACGAAGCCCGAATACGGTCGACCGTCCCGGGCATGACGAAGTAGTGTTCCAGCATGACAACCTCCTCACCAGAGAGACTGAAGTGAAAAGGAGGCAGTCTACACTCCCCGTTTATGTGCCCTGCCGCCGGAAGGACTGCCCGAGAAGCCCGCTCAATTCAAGGAAACACGCCCGGCGGCCACATAGGCCACATAACGGGGTGGGGCACATAACGCAGAGGATTGTATCGGAAGTGCCCCGCCGAAGGTCAGCATCGCCAGGAGCCGTGACGGGCACTTTCGATACAATTCGTTGAACGAAACCGCACTGAGGACCCGGCTATGGGAATTGATTCCGGTTCTCAGCGTGCTGAGCGTTGCCAATCAGCGGCAAGTGATCGATGGGTGCGGCATTTGGGGGAAGCGGGAAGGCGCGCTTGGGCCGACATCGCGTTGGATCGGCGGATTGAAAGCTGGAGGATGAAGTGAAATGCGACTCGCAGCGCGCACGGCGAGCGCCGTCCGAGATGCCGAGCGGTCGGGGAGGAACATCGAAACAATCAGCGAGGGTTCCGCGATCATGACGTATCTATTGGATCGGCACGATGTGGACACTCCAAGGAGAGCAACAGCCGGAGCGGGTACCGCGATAGCGGTTTAGTTCAACATCGATTATGTGTCGCGGCACATAATCGATGCTGATCCGGTGAGGCACGCCGCCGAAGAACTCAAAGGCTCGCCGATGGCCCGCTTGAAACGTCTCCGTGCATTCGCGGGGAAAGACCTGCACGAAGAACGCATCGCTGTACGGCAACGACATGACGCAATAGGCGATCTTCGTCGGCACGCCTTGTAGCACCACCTCCCCTGCGCCGAAGTCGAACTGAGCCTCGCCCGGCTTCTGCGACAAGGGCAAGAAGACCTCGGCCGTGGTCGCTCGCCACTCCCGCATGACATCGCCGACCACCGTGATTCCGCCGGTGTAGCCGTGCTCAGTCCGCAGGCGGTCGAAGATCCGCCGGATCGTGTGACGCTGCTTGCGGGGCGCAGTTTGATCCTGCTCTAAGATCTCGTGGATGAGCGGCAGAAACGGGGCGAGCTTGGGGCGTTCCCGAGGCTGACGCTGGCGATAACCCGGCGGCTCAGGATCTTTTCGAGCGTCTGCCAGTGGAGCGAAAACTCCCGGCAAACCGCACGTTTGGATTTCTTTTCGGTCAGAACAAGACGGCGAATTTCGGTCCAGTTATGCATATCTCGCAGCATGGGCTACGCTCGCGGATCGTAAGGCTTAAGACGTTCAGGCGTCTCAAGTCTGCCTTGCGGATTCTCGCGAACAGGTCAGGCGCTACACTTTTCGACCGACCATCGGCCCCGCCGCGCGCTGCACTTTTCGATCGTCGTTTACACTTCCTGTGATTCCTTCAATTCTGCGAATGCCCTGCACAATACGATGTTCTTGCGCCCTCGTCCTATTCTTAGGCTGGTTCGGAAGCATTCGGGAGTTTCGTGATGGGCGTTTACTCCTGCCCTCCCTTTGCTCTCCTCTCTTCGGCTTTCGCCTTTGCTGCTGCCGTCGCCTTCTTTACGCTTTCGGCCCAAGGGATTCCCCGCCTCTCAGCGATTTCTTCCGGCGAGAAAACCCGGAAAAGAACGGCTTTCCAAAAGGAAACACGCCCCGGCCTGATTCCTTCGGCAAAACATATTGCTCCGTTGAGGGCGGAGCGAGTTGCACCGCTGATGTGCCCAAAACATCAAGTAGAATGCTAAAACCGTCGCAAAGTATTGTCCGCCTCCCACCAGACTTCCTCATGGGTACGCACTGGTCCAGCACACGGGATAAGTACGTCGGCGTGGTGGCGATGAAGGTGCTTGGGAGGCAGTACGAGTCCGATAGCAACGCATAGGGCCGTCCGCGATCCAATTGCGGCTTCATCCGCGGCGAACAGACGCAGCTAGCCCGCATTTGTCACCAACCCAATAGAAAAAGGCCGCTGGTTGTGGCATAAGGTGTTTGTCACGAACATCTTTCGCCAGCAACCAGGAACGGCCTGATGGAAACAGAGTGTACTCGACAGGCGTTTGTGTTTCACGGGGTGGGAAGCCGAGAGGTGGTGGGCCGCTTTGACGGCGGGAAAGTCACCTCCGACGGCGGCGGACTGCTCTTGCAGGAACTGGAAGCGAAGCTGGGGTTGATCGCACGTTTCGCCTCGTGCTTCACCGATCATCGCGATCCGGAGCGCATGGAGCACACGGTCGAAGAGTTGGTGGCGCAGCGGGTGTACGGCCTGGCCTTGGGCTACGAAAACGTAAACGACCACGATCACCTGCGGAGCGATCCGCTCCTGGCGGTGCTGGTGGGCAAGACCGATCCCACGGGCGAAGGCCGAGCGCGGGAGCGCGACCGGGGCAAGCCGCTGGCGGGCAAGAGCACGCTCAACCGGCTGGAGCTCACGCCGGTGGGGGCGGACGAAGACTCCCGCTATAAGAAGATCACCGCCGATTGCGGCCAGCTGGAGGAGTTCTTTGTGGAAGCGTTTCTGCGGTTGCATCAAGAGCAGCCGCCAGAGCGGATCGTGTTGGACCTGGACGCCACGGACGATCCGCTGCACGGCGATCAACTGGGCAAGTTCTTCCACGGCTACTACCAGTGCTACTGCTATCTGCCGCTGTACATCTTCTGCGGCGGCCACCTGCTGTGCGCCCAGTTGCGTCCAGCGGAAGTCGACGCGTCGGCGGGCGCCTTGCCGCAGGTGCAGCGGCTGGCGGCGCGGCTGCGTCAGGCCTAGCCCCGTGTGCCGATCGTGCTGCGGGGCGACAGCGGCTTCTGCCGTGAGCCGTTGATGCGCTGGTGCGAAGCCAACGACGTGGATTACGTGTTCGGCCTGGCGAAAAACGAGCGGCTGAAGCGGAAAATCGCCGCGGAGTTGGCGGAAGCCCAACAGCGGCGCGAGGCCGATATGCAGCGGCGCCCGGCGCGGCTCTACAAGGACTTCACGTACCAAACCCTCCAGAGTTGAAGTCGAGCGCGGCGTGTGTCGCGTCTTTTGAAGGAGCAGGGCCTTTGCGCGATTCTCCTTGTGAGTTCGACTGTCCGTCAAAACGGCTACACCTCACTGCGCCGCAAGCTCTTGAAGATCGGAGCCGTGGTGCGCGTCACCGTGCGCAAGGTGTGGATCGCCTTCTCCGAGGGTTGTCCTTACCAGGAACTCTTCGCCCACGCGCACCAGCAATTCGTCGGCTTGGCGCCGCTGCCGCGGGCTTCGCCCGGCTGACGGCCACCTCCGCTACGTTTCGCGCGCCTTCTCCGCCAACGCTTCCTCTCAACGGCGCTCGACTTCTGCGCCAATCCCGAAGAAACGCTCCTCCCGCACCACATTCACGCGCCAGATTCGCGTCGCGACGAATTCCTCGCCACTCGGAGCCGCCAACCGAGGCTCCCTGCGCCTTGCTCCACACCGCCAACCAACCGAAACTCAGTGTGGTGAGAAATGCGGGCTAGCCGTGTTCATGGCCAAATTCTCTTCAGGTCCTCACGCACGTCGATGTCGTCCAGCGGCACTGGCGGATCGCACACCGAACCGTTTACCAGCAACGAGTAACGCTGGAACGTGCTTTCGAGCAAGTCAATCGCCCGGTCGATCTGGTCGTACTTGATCTTGCCGACCTTTCGCCGATCCTCCTCGGTGTGGGCCACGACCTTATTCACGAGCCTTTCGACGGGGCCACACGCAACTTCGATTTCCCTGATATCCCGGCGAATGCAGGTGGCTTTCACATAGTTAGCCCTTTCGCTCCGTGCGATCCTGTTGAAATCCCGGTCAGCGAACTGCAAAGTGGCGGAGTTCCTGTAGAGGCCCCTGTACCGCTGCCGGCTCAGCACGGCGTCATTGGCAGCCATATCCTCTAGCAGTATCACGAGGGAGAGCGACCGCCACTTTGGATTGGGTTTCGTTCGGGGCGGTTCGATCATTCGCCTGATGGCTGTTCCAGTAAAGGCGATGTGGTTCTGGACCATCCACTCGGAAAGCGCGGCACCCTGGTGTGTGCCGATGTACGGCGTCGTGCATTCCTGAAGCTGATGAAAAATGTGCCGGTTGATGAGCAGGTCTCGAAGCTGATCTGTCTCAATGCGCTCAAGCCAGCGGCCCCATTTCTTGTACAGCGATGCTGACATTCGATGTTCCTGCGTTAGGTTCGACTTACGTCAACAACCAAGGAAGGAGGGACACGGCATGGCGGTAGCTGGTTCGCTTTGTATTGGGTTCCAGTGCTTGCGCAAATCCATCGGCAATCGAGCTGCCCTGCATTTCGCGAGTCATACTCTGCTGATCTTGCTCTTCAACGACTTCGCTTGGTTCTGGGACCGCCTGCACGACAATTAGCCGGCCTCGAAGCATTCCACCGACCGCCGGGCTGATGCGGGACAAATGGGACAGCAGCTTGTCGCCGGGTTAGATGTACGGGCATCGACTCCACTGGCCTTCTCGGAAGCGGGATACCTTGACTCCAACCCTCTCGGATTCCTCGCAGGCCTGCATGGTAAATAGGACGAGCCAGTAGCTCATGCTTTTCTCACGTTGCTCCTTTTAGAAAGCAACGACAATACGAGCAGAAGACCGGCAAAAAGGTACGGTTTCTGGTCCCCGTGGAAAATATCGTCGAGCAAGTCTTGGGATTGAGTTTCGATTGGGATGAGATCGACGAGCAGCCGGAGGAGTCGATCCTCGGCGGACTGGACGCCAAGAGCCGCCTGTTACTGCTGAACGAGAAACATCCGTCGCTGATTGAGGAAAAGCCGGGACTGGAACCCAACGGCAGTTCATTCAGCTTCATTTCTTCCATGCCGTCATTCTACCTGCCCCGTCCGTCGTCGCGCGTCGCCACACGACCAACCCGATCGCGCAAAACCACCCACTGTCGAAAGCCGGACCCGTTGGATTAGCGTCGGCCACCGCACTACACTGGCGGTTTATCGCGGCCGAGGTTTGGTATCTGGTGCCCGTCGCACCCTTGGAGGTTTGGCGGTATGGCAAGCAGCACACCGAATGTTACGTTGGACTTGCAGCATTTGCGAAAGGGGATACCGACGCTAACGTCGGAGCTTGGCGGCGTGCTGGCACAGGCTGCGGCTGTCTGCCTCAAATACCAGAATCACAAAACGACCGTCAAGCTATCGGTACGTGCGGCCGATCATTGCGAATACGTTCTAAAGCGTCCAGGCGTAACCGCCCGGATGGAACGGGCGTATGCCGACCCAAGGAACGCCGCAGAATTGGGGGCGTGCGGAATAGCGATTCTTTTGATTCGCAAAGTGACAAAATACACGGCGGTAAGAAAATCGTTCATTGGAACGGGATTCGATTACTGGCTCGCCACAAATGAAGAGGTCGAGCGATACGCCTTCCAAGGAAGTGCGCGCCTTGAAGTTTCTGGCATGATGTCGGCCACGGACACGCAGTTTTCAAGCCGGGTCAAGCAGAAGAAAGAGCAGACGAAGGCGTCGGATGATATGGGCCTGCCTGCGTTTGTCATTGTGATCGAAATTCAGCCGCCCGCAAGCTCAGGTGGTGGAGCGATGACTTCCCCGCAGGTCGTGAATGCGTGGCACGATGAAGCGATGGCAATCGCGGAGAAGGCGGTGGTCGCCGAAATGCAGGGCCGTTACGCCAAAGCCGACAAGTTTTTCCTCCAAGCATACGAGCTTGAGGCAAAAGCGGCCAAGGCGATGATCGACAAAACTGACGTGGAGCCAACACGCTCCATACTTCTCCGAAGTGCAGCATCGCTCGCGTTACAGTGCAGGAACTATCGTGACGCCGAGATACTTGTCGGCCACGCACTAACCGGAAATCCACCTGCCTTTGCCGTCGAAGAACTCCACGACGTTTTGGAGCGTGTACGGTTCAGCCGCAATTTGAACAAGCGTGGGTTGGAACTCGACTACGGCGAGTTTCAAATGCTCTTAAAGGGGTCAGCGATCGGACCCGGTGTAGCTCCGGGCGACTTGGTGCTTAAACGCACCGAGGCGGTTGATAACCTACTTGTTAGGACAGCCGAACGACTCCGAAAAATGCCCTTTCGTGAGACTGGCGCGCCAGGAAAGGGGATGGAGGACTTCGTTGTTTATCTTACCGTGCCAAGTTCTGGAAGCTTCGCTGTCGCCGCACGGATGGGACGGCCGCAAAGACAATTGCTGTTGCCGGGCTTTGTCGGCCCGAACAAGGTCGTTGATGAAGCGCTAAATTGCTTCGCTCTTTTCAATGCCGAAGACCGCGATAAGCTCCAAGAGCGAATCGGCGATGAGGCGTACTTCAACAACTTCACAGCACTTGCCAAAAAGCTCTCGCCAGATGGCCACAGAGTTACGGCAGTCGTCTTTGCGTCCGTCTATGGTGATAATCGCCGCCAAATCATCCTTGGCAAGCCGCCAAGCCAAGTCTGGACCCCGCCAGTGTCGGAAGAACACCAATTCAAAAGGATCATCGGCTGGCTCGGCTTCGGCGACGAATTAACGAATCCGAAACGCCCGCGGTTTCGCATCGAAGATGAGGAAGGCGAAAAGCACGAGATCGAAGTAAGTCCTGGGATGTTACAGGACATTGTGAAGCCGCTTTGGGGAGTACGCGTGCTTGTGACCGTTCGTTGCCAAGGGAAGCACTGTGAACTCCTAGAGATCAAAGAAATGGTCGAAGAGGAAGCTGCCAATTACAAGAGCAGTCCCGAGGCGGAAGAGGATGCGACACCCTCGGTATAGGAGCGACTATCGTCCTTGCGAAAAGTTCTCCGGTGCGAAGTAATTCTTAACCACGATCTTCGGCTTCCGGCGCACTGCCCTGCCGAGCGGCGCATTCGCCCTGGAAGCTAGAAAGGCTTCCCAGGCCGCCTTCGCGATGCGGTAGAGCGGGCGGCCGTGTTTGTTGGCAGCGACGTTGACCGCGGCAAGCTCGCTGCTCCGAATCCACGCCATGATCTTCCCGTGTTGGACCCGTAGCAGCTTCGCCGCCTCGGGTGGCGTCAGAAACTCTTGGTGCATGGCTTCCTCCCTGGCCGTTGCCCCGCGGCCATTCTACCGAAGATGTGACCAGGGCCAGAAGTTCGATTTGCTCCGACCCCAGTTTACCCAATTGACATAGCCGTCAGCGCGTTCTAAAAAACAGGGGCCGTCGCGACCCTCTCTTTGCGGTTGCTGGCGGCAGAGATTTGGCCACATGGTTCCTGCCCCACCATGCGGCCTTTTTCGTTCGCATCTGGGTTTTCTCTACCGACCAATGGACGTTTCATCACTACCTTCCGACAGTTTCAACAAATTCCTTGCCGTCCTCGGGCTGGGCATGGTTGTGGCTTCCGTCGGCTGGATTGCGAATGCCGAAAACCAGTTGGCCGTTGAAGAAGCGCAGCTAGAGGGACGGTTGATCGAACTCGAAGCCAACAAAACCACCTTGGATGTGGAAAAAAGGAAAGCTTTCGACTATTTACACCGCGAGTTGGGTTTTCATCTCCTCGAAGCTATGGCAAAGAAGGAAGGCGCTAAAACGCCAGAAGAAATCGCGGAAATGGATAAAAAGCACAAGGAGTTAGAGGCAACTTTTAAGAAGAACCTCGAAACATATACGCAAAATGGCAAACCACTTATTGACGATCTGAGGTCTTTCAACGATAGGCTCAACCGCGAATCCCAGCAGATTTTTTGGGCCAAAGTGATTTCGTTGGTCGGCGTTGTCATTGCGACCTACGGGTTCATCAAATGGCGATACCTGCAAAACATCGAAGATTGGAAGCACACCAACGACTATGACCACTGGAAGGCAACAAATCCGGGTGTTCCGATTCCGGTCGCGTCGTGGCTCGCATCACCACTCGTGAGAGTCGGCTTGTGCGGAGCGGCGTTGCTCATTGCAGCGCTGGTTTGCTATCCCGGCAGTCTTAGCCGAAGGATCGAAGCTGACGTAATAACTTATAACGCTAGGCGCAAGTCGTTTTGGGAGACGTTCGAGCCAGTCCTATTCGAGTACCTAACGCCGGAACAGGAAGAGGAGTGGAAAAAGAATCGAGCGGGTAAGGACGATAAGGTTGAACGCAAAAAGTACGATGCACAGCCTGAAAGGCAAAGGGAACAAGTTTTGGTGAACGTAATGGAGAAGCTCGCCGTGGGTGATGAAGCGGTTAAGCAGCACGCCCCGCTCTTCTACGCAACCTTTCATCAAAGCAATAAAATTGACATTCTTCGTAGCCGCGAGCGAAACGAAAAATTGCTCGCGGTCATTGCTTGTTGCGTAGGAACCGCGGGGTTAGCTTTGCTAATCCTCGTGTATCCGCTACAAGGATGGGCGAAGAAGCGGCGACGGGCATTATCGCCCTCGCAACAACCAGCGATAGACCAAGGCGAAGGTGAAGCCGCTTCATCCGAATAGCGGGCGCTTATCGTGCTACCTCCCGCTTAACCCACGCTGGCACTTTATTGGCACTAAAATCGTCCAAAATCGGGTCAAATCCGGCATTTTTTGGACAATCTTCCAAGCCCAAGAAACGCAAAAAACCCAAGGAAATCCTTGGGTTCTTGTCGTTCGTCTCGCCCACCAACTGAGCTACAGGGGAATGGGGTTGGCCGGTTTTTGGGGCCAATGAGGATTGTGGTTGGTGATCGCCTTGCGGCGAGGCGCCGTCTCATTGGCGATAGACAACCATAGCTGATGTTTTCTTAGTGTGAGAAGGATTTTATCGGGTTTCTTCGCCACCGACAAGGCAGGGGAACCTTGCTCTTATTCGACTCTTTCCCTCAGCTTGGTCGTCGGCAGAATCGCTTGAGGTGCAACTCAACGTAAATTGTTTTCGGGAAAATGTTTACCGTCAATTTCTGGGCGGCAAAGCGTATGAAATTGCAATTTCCCCGTCACGAATCTCGCGCGAGTCCAACTTTTCGCGTTAACGGGGCAACGCGGTCTGACAGAGGAAACTTTGCTTTTGGATTCGCTGCACGTCACGCTTGAGTTATGACACAAACACCCTTGAGGTGTTCGCGAAGATTGTTTGGCGTCATCTGCGTTTTCGCATGCGACGGCACAGACGCGACTGAGCTTCCCCTCTAGGTGGTGTGGCTAAGACCACACGTAGACGTCCTCCCGTGATGGACTGTAACCAATAAAGGTGGCCAACACGATGCGCGGTAGTTCGCCATCTACGCCGGGCACTTCGTGAATCAAACGCGTGTTGAAGAAGTACAGGTCGCCGGGTTCTAGGCGAACCTCGACATGGCCAATCGCGTGGTCTTGGGCGTATTGGTGAAAGGTGTCGTTCTTCAAGTGGGGGTCGATCTCAGGCGTCCACAAGCAGCGATGCAGAATGCACTGGGCGGTTCGGTCGCCGACGCGGCTGTTTTGCAGCACTAGCACGCCGGCCAACTGATGGTCGAAGTCGTACACGGCGTAGTCCGTTCGCTTTTCACGCAGTCGGACGGAGTCGAAGTGCGGCTTATAGGCGTAACCCCCGTAATGTGCGCGGATGATGGCCGGCCCGTACTCGCGGCCGTCGGGTTCGTGGGCCGTCATTACGCGGCGGCCTTGCGCGATTTGCGCAAGGCAATCGTAAATGATTCGAACGGGGTTATCGCTTTCAGTGAACAGCCTTGCAAATAAGGCGCGCGTCTCAGCGGCGTGGTGCAAGAATGCTTCCTTGTCGGAACCGCGATAGCCTAAACTCGTACCAATGTCGATGCGCGTCTTCCCTGTCGCCTTGTTCGACTCCCAGGCGAGCGGCGGTTCTTGGCGACGCCCCTCGCGGTAGTAACCTTCCGGAATCGCCGCTTCTTGGAACTTTTCGGGAATCGGTTGCCGAGGGTCATAGAGCAGGTCTTCCGCAACGAGCCGGTCGATCAGTTGTTGACATGACGAGGGCGGGTAAACGCCGCGAAACACGATCGCCATCAACCGCCCCGCCGCCAGGTCGGCCAACGGACGCGGCGCCTGTTGAAGAATGGACTCCAAATCGCCTTCTGCAACACCCCCAAGCCCGACAGTCATGGCGAGGTCTCCTTTCAGGATGGTCACTTGCGACAAAATACTCGGCATAATGTATCGCGGTTTTACGCCATGCGAATCCGATGGCTCCACGGTTTTACACCAAATGGCTCCAGTCGCAGGAAGGACGGCGGCGCGCGTTATCAAAACCACCGCACTCGTTTGCTACTCGCATTAGGGCTTGGTTTTTGCGACACTAATGGGGCGCCCGTTGGTGGGGAAATGAGGCGACGTCGCTTCGAACGAGTTAGTTCTTGTCGCGGAACGGCCATGTCGGATTCTAGCACCGGCTCGATCACCCAAGCGTTTGAGCAATTCCGCGCTGGCGACGCCCGTGCAGCCGCGGATTTGTGGCAACGGTTTCTACCGCGCTTAACGGCGCTGGCGCGCAAAACGCTCGCGGGTCGGCCGCAACGCGCCGCCGACGCCGATGACGCCGTGCAAAGCGCCTTCGCCAGCTTCTGCCAACGGGCTGGACAAGGCGAATTTGGCGAACTCTTGCGCCGCGACGACCTGTGGAGCCTGTTAGGCGTCATGACGGTTCGCAAGTCGCTGAAACAAATTCGCCATGAAACCGCCGCCAAGCGAGGCGGCGGAGCCGTGCTGGATGAAACCCAACTGGTCAGCCCTCACGGCGGGCCGACGCAGTTAGCCGAGCTGGCGGCGGCAATGCCCGCGCAGGAGTTCGACCTCCGTTGCGAAGAGCTCTTGGCAATGCTCGACGATGAACTGCGTCGCATTGCCATGCTGCGTCTCTTGGGTTATCCCAACCGGGAGATTGCAGGCCAATTGAACTGCACCGAACGCCGAATCGAACGCAAGCTGCAAATAATTCGCCTTCGCTGGGAAGAGCACGTGGGATGACGAGCCATGGTTTCCTGGATAGGGCGACGCCTCCTCCAAGCCGCGACAGTCAGCTCGGACCGCGCCGCCTTGCGAGCCATGCCGAAGGGTTCCCGGCGGAAAATATCCAAAATCCTTGTCGGGTCGCCGTATTGGTTGGGAATGTACCTTCTACCCTGAGCGCGGCAGCGCGCTTTGGTCCTTCGGTTCTTCAAAGAGACTCATGACTCGTTCGTCGAATCTTCGCACGCTTGATCTGGCCGAGCAGGTTGACGATCTTTGCGATCGGTTCGAAGCCGCTTGGCAGGTCGCGAACCCTCCGCGCATCGAGGAATTTCTGGCGCGTGCGCCGGCGGAAGCACGTGCGACCGCGCTCGCCGAGTTATTGCGAGTCGAACTTGAATTACGCGACCGCCACGGTCTGCCCGGGTCAATGGATGATTACTGCCGACGGTTTTCCGGCGAACAAGCCCTTGTGGCCGAGGTCTTCCAAGAGCGCGCCCAACGAACGGTCGAAACATCGGCCATGCTTCGTAGCAGCGACACGGTCACGAGGTCGACTCCGGCGCCGGCGCCTCAATCGCAGCCGCAGGCGCAGACGGTTCCTCTTCACATTGCGCGTTTTCACGTGGTGTCGCTGTTGGGCGAAGGAACCTTCGGACAGGTCTTTCGGGCGCGTGACCCCCAACTTGACCGCGACGTGGCAATTAAGGTTCCACGTCCGGGCACGTTGTCGAGTCCGACGGATATCCAACGATTTCTGCGTGAAGCAAAAGCGGCCGCTAGCATGCACCACCCGAATATTTGTCCCGTCTATGAAGTGGGAACCGCCGATGGTCGCCCCTACATTGTCATGGCCCTCGTGGCGGGGAAGTCGCTGGCCGATCTCATCAAACAGCTTCCCGAGCCAATGCCGCCGCGTCAGGCGGCGTTGATCGTACGTAAATTGGCGCAAGCGCTCGAGTTGGCGCACAGCAAAGGAATTGTTCATCGCGATTTGAAACCGGCCAACATCTTGCTTGATAAGACACGCAAAGATGTGGTGGTGACCGACTTTGGCCTCGCTCGGCGTGAAGAGCGGGACGCGGCGCAGTTGACGCAAAGCGGTTTTGTTCTCGGTTCGCCCGCGTATATGTCTCCAGAGCAAGCTCGTGGCGACATTCGTGCGGTGGGACCCGCCGCCGACATTTACAGCTTGGGCGTCATTCTGTACGAGTTGCTGACGCACACGCGGCCGTTCACGGGCTCGATCGCGGAAGTCTTGGGGAAAATCTTGCATGTGGATCCCGCCCCGCCTTCTTCAGTGCGGGCAGGCGTCGATCCGCGGTTGGAAACCATTTGTCTGAAGGCGATCGCCAAACAACCCGCCGACCGATTCGCCTCGATGCGCGAATTGGCCGAGGCGTTAACGCGGTATTTGAGGGACCAAACTGCGGTGGTTCCGCCGCCGCTGCACGACCCGACAGCCGCCACCCTAGTGGCAAGCGACCAACAGCGACTGAATGAGATGTTCGCGTCGATCTCGGCCAACGAGTCACGCACGCTTTCGGAGCCTTCGGTCAAGGCGGCGCCGCATCCGCGTAAAGTTCGCAAGCCGCCAGCAAAACACTGGCCTTGGCTGCTCGGCGCCGCGGCGATTGTATTGGCGTTTTGCGGAATTTTGTTCTTCGCGCGCACGCCCACGACCCGCGTGGTGATTGAAGTCGACGGCTTCGACGTGAACGACCCAGCGATGACGTTCCTATTGGATGGTCAAGAGATTGCGGCGTCTGCCTTGGAACAACCCATCAAGCTGGAAGTAGGCTCACACGAATTGCAGATTTATCGCGATCGAACGCTCGTTCGCAAGTATGACTTTCTGGTCAGTCATGAGCCTGACGCGCGCATTGAATTGCGTGAAAACACGGTAGCGGAAGCAACGATCGACATATCCGACAGAACGCCCCAAGCGTCGCCCTCGGCGACGCGGTTCACCGACCGCGAGGCGGCGCACTGGGTGTTGTGGAATGGCGGCCGCGTTACGGTGATTGGTCCCAATGGACGCCAAGGGGTTGATCTCGTGGCCATGCTGCCGGCGGATACGTTCCGGCTCGTTGGCGTCGATTTATCCTCTGAGGGGAAGGTGACGGCCAACCTCACCGATGACATGCTGGCGCGATTTGTCGCCCTCGATCTGGAAATGATCAAACTTCGGGGCAAACAGATCACCGATCGGGGGTTGGCGCACCTTGCCTCGATTCCGTCGCTTAAATGGATTACGGTGCAAGACGCGTCAATTACCGATGCCGGGCTTACCCAGTTGCAGCCGCTGGCCAACCAAGTAGAAGAACTGGACTTGGAAGCGACTCGTGTTTCCGACAAGGGAATCGAAACGTTGGAGCGTTTTCGGCGATTGCGAAACTTGAACCTTAGGGACACGTTGGTATCGTTGGAGGGACTGCGGACGCTCCAACGTAGTTTGCCAAAGTGTTACTTGACGCCGGAGCCTCCGCGCCAGCCCATTACGTTTCCGTCGTCATCTCTGCCGGTGAAGGTCGCATCGACTGCACCGACTCGAACGGTGACCCCAACAAACAGCAACGGTTGGATTGCAATTGATCCCGGTAGTTCTCCCAGTTGGCCTTGGGATCAAAACCGCACTCGTCAATACAAATCGTATGAGAACGGCGCAATCACGCTCGACAACGCCGGAGTCAACTTTACCAAATATGACTCCAAGAATCTTATTGTCCGGGCGCAAATTAAGTTCCTGGGCGGAAAGGGCAATGCGGGTTTGCAAGCTCGCGGCCACTACGCCTACATGATGAAGTACCGCGGACTGGTGCATTTCGCCATTGGCAGCCATACCCGACAAGATAAGAACGCGTTTGTGGAATCGGTTGTGTTCAAACGCAATGACATCTATCCGGACTTCATGCAATTTGAGTTCGCATCGATTGACGACGTACTGACGGTCCACGTGAATGGCCAAAAGGTTTTAGAGGCGCATCCCCAGCATGATGATTCCGGCGTCGCCGGACTGAACGCCTTTAATGCTCGCGCTACGTTCAAGAACATTGAGATCAAGTCTCCCTGAGCAGCTATGACCTACGCGAACAACGCCACGGCGCCCGACGGTATTCCGCTCGCTCTTTGTCGCCGGGGAGCTGTAAGAGCTTGGAGCGATTCGAGGCACGCCAAGTTGCCAAGTACGCCAACAATCCATTTATTTTGTTGTTGCTATTCGCAACGACACTCGCGTAGAATGACTCACGGACGGGAAGTCCTCCTTTATCTGACCGGCCTTCTGCCGCCACATTCGGTTGATTCCCCTGCCAAGCGTCGCATCTTTGCTTGGTTTTTTCTTTAATTGGGGGGAATATCGCCCATGCGAAATGAAGTTGACGATAAACGTCTGCTCCAACAGGTCAATCAACGTCTCATGCGCACGGGAACCGGCGGAAAGACGCGCGTCGCGGCGGTGGTGCGCAAAGGCGACGTCACGCTGTCGGGCGTCCTCCAGTACGAAATTCAACGCAAGAATTTTGTTCGTGCGTGTAGCAGCGTCGCTGGCGTACGTCGTGTCATCGACCAAATGCAGCTTGAACCGAAAAAGCCCAAGGGCCAGTAGCTTCCGTATTTTCGGAGGTAGTTTGTCCAGTTTGCTCGTTTGGCGCCGGCCAACGCGCCGAACGCGCTAAAGCTGGCGTTTTCCTCGCGTTTCGCATTGCGAATCGACGTGCGTCTGTCACGTCGCCGCGGTGTTTAGGCGATAATGCGCCTTCCCCCAAATGGCCAGCTCGCCACCCTTGTGGCGTGCTGGAAAATAGTTGGTGCTTTGGAAAACTGCGGCAATTGGGGGCTGGGCGCTGGCCCCAATACCGCGCCATGAAGCATCGCAAAGCCAAGCTTTTTGGTCGAGGGACGAGGAACCGCACACGCGCGTCGGCTAATTCCAAGGCACCCACGACCCGCCGGAATAATGGGTATCGTTGAACAGGGAGATCTGTTATCATTAGTAAGATACTCGACAAGAGTTGGCTTTTGCACCTGGAGCGATTCCACCTATCTCCCTAAGTTGACAAGACGCCATGGAATGGCGCTGGACCGTCGTGGAGCGGTCAGTTCTTTTCTCTTCCATTTGCTCTCCAGGCCGTAGCGAAGGTCACGGCGTCGCGGGACCGCGGCGCTGAGGCATGGTTTTCTGCTGCGAATGTATGCCGCTCACACGCCGGCTCTTGCGTCTCGGTTGGAGCTCCAGGACGCCGCGCACCGTATTCCATTTCTGATAAGGGGTCGCCCAGCATGGCTAAAGACCGCAACACCTTTGCGAAGCGCCAGCGCGAGAACGAGCAGAAGCGCAAAGCCGAGGAGAAACGAGTTCGTCGGCAGCGCAAGAAGGAGCAGGGCAATCGTCCTTCCGAAACATCACCCGACTCCCCGCCAGCGGTTGACGAGTCTTGATCGCCCCCTCAATTGGTTCGTTTGTTTGCGTCAAGTTTTTTGCAAAGCGAGTAATTGCATGTCGACCACGTTCTCGGATTCGCTCGTTCAAGAACACACGCTGTCCCAGCGGCGTTTGCGAGGCCGCATCCATCACCAATCGCTGAGAGCTGGCGTGAGGTTGGCGGTCCGCGCCTTGTTCGGTTTTACGCATCGCGACCCTCGCGGAGACGCGCTGTGGTCGGACCGCGAAGACGTCTGGCTGGGACGCGCCACCTACTTGCATTGGGCGATGCACGACGCCGCGATCGACATTCCCTGGCTGGTGCGCGACGCGTGCGACGCTCCCGCCTCGACGGAAGAGCTGGATGCGGTGGTTCGTCAAGAGTTGCTTCGCGTATGGAGCCAGCGATTGACCGCTTTGCCGTGCAAGAGCACGCCGGCGTGGTTGCCGCTTCCTTAATTTTCACTATCCCGAGGAATTTTTATGTCGCGTGATCAAAAGCGTTGGAAAGAATGGGCAGATCAGTTACGACA
Source organism: Planctomycetota bacterium (assembly GCA_963204915.1). Lineage (GTDB taxonomy): Bacteria > Planctomycetota > Planctomycetia > Pirellulales > Pirellulaceae > JAHWKS01. The sequence continues at coordinate 16,130 of CAUJHS010000057.1, forward strand.
AGTGATGATGTCGGATCGCGTGGGGAAAGTCACGAAATCGGTGGCTGAAATCACGCAAGAGACGGGTACCGAGAAATCAGCCACCACCCTGCAAAGCCCGAGGTTCTGGAACTCCTGCCGTGACGCCGAAGGCAGCTGCGGCGCGCTCTCGAAAGCAGGGTTTGACGTTTCTTTCACCCCCAACGCCGCGGGGAAGGTGGAGGTCGTCACGTTACAGCTTAACGGCAATTGGCAAGCCATTCTGCAACGGGTTTTAGACCGCCAAAAGTAATTTGCGGTCATTCGCGCGGCGCGAACCTCATTATTCGTCGCGTCGCCGACGATCGACGAGTTTCTCGGCGACCAGTTGGCCGTCGAGGTGCGCGACGCGCACATTGACGATCCGCTGCGACGACCGCAAGACAATCTGCACGGAGGAAAAGCCGTGCAGGTTGTGATAGACGGCGGCGGCGTCAAACGCCAGGCCGAGCAAATGTCCTGCTTCGAGCAAGGTATCTCGTTGGCGTCGGCTACTGTCGTTGCACTTTCGATTGGGCAGCCAATCGTTTTTTAGCAGCTCGGAAGCGGCCAGCGCCGAACCATCATACTTGGTGAGGAATTCTTCTTCCTTCGTGAAGTAATCGTGCAAGTGCTCTTGCATGCGACGTTCCCGCCCCTGAATATTGCGCGCAGCGCAACCCCGACGGCGTTAGTAGCCGCGACGACCATAGCCGTTGCCGCCTCGGCTTCCTCCGCCCCGACGTTCTTCGCGCGGCCGAGCTTCATTCACCGTGATATTCCGGCCTTGCAGCTCGGTCAGGTCGAGTGCTTTTATGGCTTCCGCCCCGCCGTTGGCCATTTCCACAAAACCGAAACCGCGCGAACGTCCGGTTTGGCGATCCATCATCACCTCGGCCGATGTGACCGATCCATGTTGCGAGAACGCCGTGTGTAGGTCCTCCGAGGTTGTGTCATAAGAAAGATTGCCCACATAGATTTTCTTGCTCATCGTCACCCTTTGCGGGACATGTGGTCCCAAAATTTAGAGAAAAGTGATTCGCGGCTACCCGTAGGCGGCTGCGAAAGATCCGGCGCGCGCCTTTCCCAAGCGCTCGCCTGGCGATGACTCAGGGCCAGAAAACCAATAAGGAAAGCGACGGTGAACCATTGCAGACGGGATCTTCCGCCAAGCCGATGAAGGCCTGTGAAATGGATTATACCATGATCACGCCAAGAGGGTACTCGCAACGTGTTTTCCGATCGGGTCAACCGGTATACCAGGCAATTTGCGTGGCTTGGGCTTCCAGCGCCCAAGCCAACACGATGCGAACTCCGCTCAAACTAACGATGTAAGTCCTCATGCGCTTGCAGCGGGTTGGCGATGGGGTTAAGCGGTTCGGGAATGTTGCGTCCCTCGCCAATGTAGGGGGAGCCTGCGGCGGCGGCCCATTGTACGGCGTTGGCCAACACGCGCCGCACCTGCGGGTTGTAGTAGATGGGATACGTTTCATGACCCGGACGAAAGTAAAAAATCTTGCCGGCCCCGCGGCGCCACGTGCAGCCGCTGCGGAAGACTTCGCCCCCCTCGAACCAACTGACAAAGATCAACTCGTCCGGCGCCGGGATGTCGAAGAATTCGCCGTACATCTCGGTATGCTCCAATTCGAAATACTCTCCGGTCAGACCTGCGGTGATCGGATGCCCCGGGGCGACAATCCAAAGCCGTTCGCGTTCGCCCGCCTCACGCCAGCGCAACATGCAACTGGTTCCCATCAAGCGACGGAAAATCTTCGAGGCATGCGCCGAATGCATGGCGACAAGTCCCATGCCTTGCCACACGCGCTTCTGGACGCGCTTGACAATTTTGTTCGATACCTGATCGTGCGCGGCATGCCCCCACCACAGCAGCACATCGGTGTTTCTTAAAACCTCTTTGGTCAGGCCATGTTCAGGTTCTTCCAGTGTAGCGGTCCGGATTTGCACCGCATCGCCAAGCTGCTCGCGCAGTCCCTCGGCCACCGCGGCGTGTATGCCTTGCGGGTAGAGGGCTTTCACCACGTCGTTGGTGCGCTCGTGGACAAATTCGTTCCAGACCGTTACACGGAGGGGGGTTGCCATAACACAAGCACAAAGTAACAAGGATGGCGGGGAAGGGTGCGTCGGCCGTCAGTCGACCAATCGGCGAATATAACAAAGCCTTGGCTCGGCTGGCGAAACTTGCGAGCCGACCGCGTTTGGTCGATTTGTCGCGCGTCGACAGTTGCTCACCATAAAGCGCCCGGGTCATGCTTCGCAATCGGCCAACTGGCAGAGGGGGGAAGAATTCGGTATGATAGGGTCCTTCACAAGCATTGCGGCCGTTGGATGTTGATTGCCCCGCGTCCAGATTGGCGCCCTCCTTGCGCGGGTCGGGTTGCCATGCTTGATCCCCTTCTGCTTTAGGAAGCACGCCCAGCTATGGCTCGCAAAGTCGTCGATCGGAAAGAGTTGCGCAAGCAAGCCGAAGCCGCGGAAGCGGTCGGCGGCACAGAGAAAAAAACCAAAAAGAAGGCGGCTACCCCCACCAAGCGCAAGAGCCGCGCGAAAACGGCCGAGGTAGCGCGCAAGAAGCTGTTTTGGGGTGTTTTCAGCCCTTCACTAAAGCGCGTCGCCCTCTACGAATATCACGAGCGAGCCGAAGCGGACCAAAAGGCGGAAGAGTTGAGCAAGTCGGGCAAAAGCCCGCATTTTGTGCAACGCGTCAAGGAAGACATCATTGAGGAGTAGGCTTCCTCATTCTCTCTCTCTTGGGAGGCCATGAGCGCGTGGCGTGCAGCGGTTGCTTGACGCCAAGGCGACCTGTTCCTTTACACGTGGCTTCTTACGGGTCCGGCTTTCTACGGGTTGAGGCCGCCGTTCGACGATGCCCCCGCGGGCGATACTCCGCCCGGCGCCGGGGCAGGCGCCGTACCTGGCGCAGCCACGCTGAGTTTTTCGGCCATATCATTCAACACCTTGACGAGTTGATCATGGCCTTCTTCGGTGTCGCGCACTACCAGCAACGGTCCATACGCCGCAATCGACCAGTTCACGCTCGTCGGCATCGCAGGCGCGGCGCCGTATCCCGACGATCCGGGAGCGCCCGCTGCGGCGGATGAACCTGAGCCCGCGGCATATCCGTATCCAAGGGGACGCGGATGGAGCATTTCTCGAAGTAGCTCCGCCAGTTCATCGGCGTCGGCCGCTCCCAGGGGCACCAGGTGAGCAACCACATAGGAGCGGATCGCCGGGCGTCGCGCCGCCGCTTCCCGAGAGGTAATGGTCAAAACCTCTTCGTCGAACACATACGTCAGGTCAAGTTGGCGCAGGATCAGCCGCAGCGCGCTACGCAGCGAAATCCCCTTCAAGTTGCGTGTTACGGGCACGTCGGTCGATAGCCCTACGTTGTCCAGTTCCTTGTAATCAAACTCGATTGGGATGTCATGGTGGTCCTTGAGAAACTCGACCACGTCACGCAAGGGCGTCTCGACAAACTCTAACTGGGAAACTTGGTCGAGCGTGTCGCGCAGTTTTTGTTCCCCGGGCGACGCGACAATCGACTTGCGTGGGTCGGATTGCTGGCCCATGAGTCCGCCGCCGCAAAACAAAGCGGCGCCAAAGGCCACGGTCGTTATCAGTCGAGTGGTGCGAAGAATCGCCACGGGAAAGCTCCTGGGTCACAAGAAGAAGCGATGCAAGAGAAGACAGCCCGATCAATTCAACCTAACTACGCCGTTTCAGAAACGCAAGAAAAGTTGCATCACTCAGGCGAGCCTTTCGGCAAGAAAAAACGGGAGCCTTCTCGAAACTTGAGAAGGCTCCCGTGATCATCACCGCACGCCGCGTCATCCTTGCAGACGACACGGCGCGCGTCCTTCCTGGTAAACCTTACAGCGCCATCAAGCCCTCGACTTCCTTCGCCAAGCGCTTGCGCGCCACGTGCAAGCGGCGCTTGATCGTACCGACGGGAGCGTCGAACTCGCTTGCCATTTCAACCAGCGACTTGCCGTTGACGTAGAACGCCACGAGCGTTTCGCGGTCCAAATCGCGCAAGCGCGCCAAACCTTCCTGGACCTGCGTTTGACGCTCGCCTTCCAGGACCTGCGTCAACGGAGTGTCGGTCTCGAAGCACACGCCTTCCAACGCCTCGGTTTCCGTGGGCAGATCGGGACCACGGCGCACCGCCCGGTTGATCGCCATGCGGTGCGTGATCGAACGCAGCCAACCGCCGAGCGCTTCGGGCTGACGCAACTGGTCGATCTTCTGCATCGCCTGCACGAAGACATCCTGCGTCAATTCCTGCGCCTCGTTGTAGTCGCCCAGCCGGCGGAGCGCGATCGCGAACACGTGACGCTCGAAGCGCTCGAACAACTCGCCGAACGCCATCCGGTCGCCGTCTTGCGCCGCGCGAACCAAATCGATCAACTGGTCCTGGTCGTCTAACAGCTCCAAAGTCTGCATAGCTAGGTTCTCTCGTGCCAGCGGGAACGAGGGCGCAGGGGAAACACCCTCGAATGTGGGGTTTAGTAAGCGGCGCCTAGCGAACAAGCCATGTCATATCGACAGCGGCTCGGCTTCGCTGTGGCGGCGCCTACTTCCTAGCGCTGGGAACCGGTTTTTTGCGACAGGCGACGGTTTTCGCCCGTGGCGCAAGCTCGGAATCCCGGCGATCAGGCGGAAGCCAGCGCTCGGGCGGCGGCTAGGCCGGCCCGACGCTCAAGGCGCCCCGCGGCTTGGGGCAGCGCCGTCGTCGCGGTACAGGTTGCCGTAAAACACGGTCCTGTAAACTTTTGCGACGACTGGCCGCGGCTTATCGGTTTCGATAAGCCCTGCCAAGCCGAACTGGTGTGGAGGCTTGAGCGCTGGTCCTGGAGGAGGATTGACCCTCCTCTTGGGCCTACTACTGGCCCATCAACTACGCGGGGATACGCATCGTGTTGATGCATTTCCGCGGGACCGGAGGCGCGCAATACATCCACGCCACGAAGCGCGATGGCTTCGACGCGATTGCGGCGGATTTCGCTGCGGATCACGTTGCTGTTGGCGTTGATGGACTTGCGCATTGAAGCCTCCCCTGTGCGCTCAAGCACAGTTCGAGAGAAACCAAAAAGAAATGAATTAACGCACTAACGCTACAAGGTTTATACCCGTCTTCAACCAAAACCGGACAATTAATTACAACATTAATTGGCCAAGGTGCTGGCCTACTTGAATCTTACCACCGATCTGTGGGGTGAGCAATGTTGTGTTGGGGTCGCAAACCCCAGCCAACACCATCACCGCATGAACTGTGATAGATCGGTAAGTAGGACGAGTCTTCGATCGAAAGGTTCGCAAAGATTTTGAAAATAAGTTCGCATCCTCGTTCTTTACCCACTAACACAACATTTTCGGGGGGAAGGATATTTAAAATACCCCGAACAATGCTGCGAAAATCAAGCGACCGAGGGCGTGTTCGGCGGCGGATTACGTATCGCGACGTTCTTCGTTCCGGGAGGAATCTTCTTCCTCGATGGGCATAACGTCGTCGACCTCGTCAAAGTCGAGCGAAATCAGATCATCTTCTTCGGATTGATCCGGTTCATGCACAGCGTATTCCTCGACCGGGGAAATTTCCGCAAACTGAGAAATCGGTTCACTCGGCATGCTCCGTTCTTCCGGCGCCAGTTCGGGCAAGGTTTGCGACGCGTCAAACGCCAATTCGGGCGTTTTTCCTTGAGCGTCAGGTTCTGTGGAAGCTGCGCCTTCGCGAGAGAACTCGAGGTCCTCCGATAGATCAACCTCCTCAATCTCGTCGAGCGAGATCATGTCATCACTATCGGAGCCAGCTAGCGGAGGCAGCGCAGCCGCGTTTGGAAAGGCGCTCTCCGCTGCCGGTGAGGATTCGAGCGATTCCGCGGGCTTGGTCAAGTCTAGGGGCTCGGCGAATCCCCAGGAGGCGGCGGCGCCCTCAGGTTGCGTGACAGGCTCTGGCTCGGCGAATTCCGCGGGCTCATCGAACTCCACGGCTTCAACGGCTACGGTTTGCGCGTCCTGAGCATGGTGCGCGAATTCGGCGGTTGAAGGAGGCAACTCGGACTCGTCAGCCAGACGAATGTCATCGGCCTCGTCCTCGGTCGACTTGGGCCAGTAGGTGTACTCGCCGGCTACGGCAGGTTCGCCCCACGCGGTTTGACTGGCGGCCAGCACGGGACCCACCGACGCATCGAACCCCACGCGGCGGGCCGGTTCGTCGGGCATTTCCGGCGGCGGCTCGCTCACATGGAAAATGTCTTCCACGTTCGTGCGCAATACTTGCCGCCCAAGTTCGACGGCGCGTTCTTCGCTCCAACCTCGATCAAGCACAAATCGCTCGGCCAGTACTTTGGCCAGAATGCGTTTGTACATATTGAACTTGGGCAGCACGAACTCCAACTTGTAGGCGTCGCTGTAATACGCCACCTGCTTCGTGCGAGGAACCGCTTCCAAACGGGCGGCCGCATCGTGTTCGATAAACGTGGGGGTGTTCGAATACCACCAATGGCCGTTGGTAACCACATTGGGGAAAATCCAGGCGTAGCTGGTCAATTCCTGGTTCGTGACGCTGGCCAGGACCGACACCGGAAAGATCACGTCCGGAAAGGCGTTAAAGAGTTCGCGATACTGAAGGAGCGACACCCGGCTATCGTACAAATCCATCCCCTGAAAGACGCCGCCAGGATAAACGCTGCGATTCACGCCGATCATCAGATCAAAGGGCAAGCGAAACTCGGAACATAGTTCGGCCAGCGTCCAAAAGACCCAATGCGAGGCGGCTCGGCGATGCGCTTCGCTCGCGTTCACGCCGTCGCGCCAGAGGGCGTCGATCGCCGAGCTGGCTCGGGCGTTCGAGACCAGGGTGGGCGTAAAATCGGGCGGGAGCGAAATGGCGCACGCCTTGGCGTTGTTGCGCCGAAAGTGAACGAATAATGTGCGTAGGGCTTGTCGCAGCGTCTCAATCCCGCTGATGGCGGTGTTGGTCGCTCCTTCCAGCCGTTGGCGCACGGTGTCTTTGGCCAAATGGAACACCAAGTCGTCCGTCCGCAGGCAGGGGATATAAACCTTGGTGTCAAACCCCTGAAGCGGGTCGTCGAAGTCGTTCGTGAGAAAGACTGCTTCGACCTTGCTTTGCTGCAAGACGGTATTGGCCCAGTCGCCCGACGCCATTTTCGCGGCGGCCGCATCATAGAGCGGCTCCCAGTTGTCGGCGTTGACGGCCTCGCCTGAGAACCCGAACAACTCGCGAGCCATTTCACCCAGCCAGCTTGCCTGGATCGTATTGTCAAGCGGCGCAAGGTTTTGCATCAACCGACGGACTTTTTCCTGCGGATCCAAGCCGGGCTCTTCGATTTCCTCACGGCGCATGCCGGCCGAGTGGGCTAACTCGGTGTAATAGTGGTAACCGAGAATGTCGGCCAGGGTTTGGGACGCCGGTTGATGGGGATTGATGTGCGTGTGCGGATCGATGAGCGTTAATTGGCTAAGCTCGCCGTAAATACGATTGCGTAGTTCAAGCGACATGATGCGTTCTCGGCGGAAACAAACAACGACTTGACTATTGTGACTTGCCGTCGCGGCCGACGCAAACCGCCGCGCGGCGATTTCAGCTAAGCGGCGAAGGACGCTTGAGCTGTCATTGGGCTTGCCGTCAACTGCGGCTTATGAGTATAAGCACGCCCACTTTGGGTCAATTTCTTGTTCGTTGTGTTAAGGTGGGAAAATCATGTTGCGAACCGTGCGTGCGATTGTGGGGGCTTTAGCGCTACTGGGGGTCGCCGGTTGCAGTTCAGAAACCGCTTCTCCTTCGGCCGAGGGAACCACGCCTTCGGCTCCCCAAACGGAAAACGTCGGCGCTGTGGCGCCCGTCTCGCATGTGGTCGAGTCGACGCCGCCGGCCGTTGCAAGCCGTCCGGCAAGCAGCCCTCCGGGGAGTGCTTCGGCAAATTCCGCCGCTCCTGCGACCAACGAAAAGCTTTCCACCGAGGAGCACATTGCTCGCGGGATGAAACTTTCCGAACAAGGAAGACGCCGCGATGCGATCAACGCGTATTCGGCGGCCCTGAAGCAGGATGGACGCAACCTGGCGGCCCTACTGTATCGCGCCGGGGAACACTATGCCCTGCAGGAGTTCGACGCCGCGGAACGCGACGTGACGCAAGCCATTTCGCTCGACGCCGCTTACGCCGAAGCGTACGTGTTGCGGGCTCACCTCTCGGGCATGAAGCACGATTATCAGGCCGCGGTCGATGATTTTTACACGTCGCTCAAACATCCAGAGCGCGACGCCAATTTCTCCGCCTACTTTGGCGACAAAAAGGACATTGTGGCCCACGTGTACCTGGCGGCCGCTTACTCGGAGTGCCCGGACTTGAACTTCCGCGACGACGCCAAGGCGTTTCAACACGCCCTGACCGCCTGCAAGTTGGACAACTGGCAGAACCGCCGGTACGTTAGCCTGTTGGTGAACGCCATTGCGGGCTCCAAGTCGCAAGAGGCGGCGGTGCAGCGGCAACAGGAAGCCTTGGCCGTGGCCCCCAACGATTCGGTCAAGCAGCAATTGGAAGTGGCGGTCGAAGCGTTCGACTACCGCAGCGAGTTTCCCATTCGCTAACGGCGTCCAGAATTACGCCGTACGAACAAGTCGCGCTCGCCGGAGGTCACCGACCTCCGGAGCGTCCGCCCACGCATTCTTTACCACGGCTATTCGGCCGGAGCACGGTGCAGCGGACAGCGCTTCTCGGGCGAGAAAAAACATCCCTGCTGCAAGAACCGCAGCGTGCATTCTTGCACTTGGGGATCGTTCATCAAAAAGGTGTGCAGCACCGGCAGGACGATAAAGTCGCACGCGCCAACCAGTTGCGTTTCCTCGACGGTGACCACCGCATCATCATCGCCAGGGAGCAAGGGATTGCGCCCCTTCTCACTTCCTGCTCCTCCGGCAATGATGCCGAACTCGAACTCGGGCGTAGCTAATTGCTGGGAAAGCTCGGTCCAGGTAGAGATTTGCGATCCGCTACGGCCTGCCGTGAGGGAAAACAAACCCGTGCGAGCGGCAATCTTCGCCAATTTGGCGCCGTTGTTCGGCGGGGCGAGCATGACCATGCGCCGAAGCCGCGGGTCGGGCTTCTCGCCGGTCACGGGGTTCGTATGAGTCGCCAAATAGCGACGCACCACGAGATTCCCCAAACTGTGCGCCACGAAGTTGATCTCTTCGATCCCGTCCAGGTGATCAATCAGCTTGGCCAGCGCCGTGGCGTGCACGTCGACATCGCCGCGCGTGCTGGGGTAGGACACGCAAAATGTGGAGTAGCCGCCCTCGCGCTCCAAGTAGTTGGCCAGCTTCCGCAAGGCGGTGCGCGTGCGGAACAGACCGTGCAGCAGAATCACTGCTTTGCCTTGCATGGGGGGGAGGTTGCGCTCGCGCTTGATTTGCTCCAGGCGCTCACGGCATTCCTCAAATGTGCCCCAGGCTTGCCGAAAGTTGGCGCCGTCCAGCAGGCGGCAATGTCCCGTAAAGGCGTTTCTTTGAATACGCCATTTGTGAAAGTGCAGCTCATCCGCCCAAAGCTGCTTGCCGCCTAAGGTGGGCAGCGGAAGATTGAAACGAGAGCGAGCCATGCAGACTACGGTTGACGAACCCGCGAAACGAACCCCATTCCTTCTAAAACTCAAGCTAACCGTCGCCCCGGCGTCACGCAATGACGGTATTCAGCCCTCGATGCCCGCCAGTTCGCACAAATTGGCGGCCAGCACCGGTTGGGGGCAACTCCAAACCAGGAAGAACAACGCTTCGCGGCACCACCGTCCCGTGGGGTGTCCCACCATGTAGCCGGTTCCTTTCGCCGCCGTTAAGGCTGCTTGCGACGACCGAAGCACCAGACTGTTCGCCCTTGCTCGCAGTTCTTCGTTCGTGCATACCTGGTTTCCTGCGGCCAGGGCGAGCAAATCGTGATGCAGCAGCCGCCAATCGGTTCGCAGCGCAGTGGCGGGGTTGGTCAAGTCGCCGCGCCGCTCAGTTTCTTGCTCCAAGTAGCCAATGGCCGCATCGGCCAGCCCCACGGCCAAGGTCGAGGTCTGCAAACCGCCCGTACGTGCGCCTACGCCATGCTTCATCACGTCATGCACAGGACCGGCCAGCACGTACTTTTGCGGCACATGCACATGGTTGCAATTCACGGGGCCGGTTTGACTGGCGGAAAGTCCTACCAGCTTTGCCGCGGGCGGTATCGAGACGCCGGGTAAATCGGTCGGCAAAGCGACGAGCACCTGGCGGCCGTCCTCCTGCGTGGCGCCGGTGACGACCGTTTGGGCATGAGGAGCGCCGGTGACCCAAGGACTGAACCCATCCAACACGAAGCCGTCTTCTACCGCTTTGGCCTGCAACACCGGTTTGGCCAAATGGCGGCGACTGGTGGTCAGGTGCGAGATTCCAACCGTGGCGAAAGCGCGTCCGGTCAGCAGGTCGGGCAAGAGTTCGTCGCGCAGGGCGATGTTTTCCGAAACGGCGATGCGCTGACACGCCCCTGTGCGCTGGGTGATGACGAACGTCGTCGTCAGGCACGCTGCGCTGAGGCGCAAGTATCCGCGCACGATGTCGGCCTCGCTCCAATCCTGGCCGCCCAACTCACGCGGCAGGAACCACTCGAACACGCCGTATTGACCGCATAAGGCCAGTTGTTCGGCGGGCCAGGCGTTGTCATCCTCCAGGCGGGGCGCCAACTCCGCTAACCGCGCGGCCAGCGCGTCCAAAGCGGGGTCATCGGGCGAGGTGACTTTGGCGGCGTCTTCCATGGTGCAATGCAAGGGACATCCGTGGGAAAGAGGCCCTTGCGTTGGAGTATTGCTCGCTCACGAGGTGTGTGATCTCCCGAGCGTTAGCTCGGCGGATTCTTGGGTGGAGCGAACTTGATCTTCTCGACCAACTTGACAATCTGGCCGGTGGCGTCGTCGCGATAACCCGAAACGGCGGTGATCGCTTCAATGACATATTGGTAGCGGAGGTTGTAATCGCAATCGAGTTCGACTTCGGCCCCTTCGGCGCCGGCGGGGCTGTCGGTTCCGACCAGGCCGAGGATTTCCTCATGCAGTTGTTGGAAGCTACCGAGGGTGCGCTGGTTCATGCCGATGCCGGTCAACTCGCCGCCGCTGCCGGCTTGCAGCCGCACCTTGATAGGCGGAACGAGTTGATCGTCAATGGCGCCTTCGCGCGGCGCGGCCAGCGGCATTTTGATGTTGAAGTCGCCTTCGGCCGTGACCAACTTGAACGTCATAATGAAGAACGTCAACAGCTGGAACACGATGTCGATCATCGGCGTCATGTCCAGTTTGATTTCTTGGGTCGGCTTTTGGTGGCGAACTTTCATGGCGTACGCAAACGGGGCAAGGCGGGCGGATCAAATGAACGTTGTTGCCGGTCGTCGGCAGGGCGAGGCGACCGTGCGGGAACCGAAACCCGCCGCGCTAATCGATTCTTTCTTCTGCACGAAGTGCGAATTTTTCAAAGTTGTTCTTCTGGCAAACCTCGATCAACTTTTGCACGTCACCGGTGCGGGCGTCTTTATGAGCCCGCACGATAACCGTAGCTTCCGATTGCGGCCGGCCTTGGAGTGCGAGCAAGTCGGACTCGCGCACCAGGTAAGGACGCAAACCCTCCAGGAACACCTCTTCACCCCCGAGGATCGCCGTCCCTTCCTTGGTCAGGTGAATCGTAATGGGATATTCCATGGGTGCGTCGGGCGGCTTGGCCAACTCGCTTTTGGGAAGCTGAATCCGCGCGTTCTGCTCGGATTGCGAGAAGTTGATCATCACCGTAAAGAAGGCGATCAGCTGAAACGCCATGTCGATCATGGGCGTCATGTCGCCTTCCACGATGCCGCCGCTGTGTTTTTTCGCAACTCGCATAACAGAACGCCCGAAAGACGATGCATCGAATACCAAAAACACGCGCCATATAAAAATAGCGCGCCGTAGCGGCTCACCTTACGGCTGCTTGCCTTGCCCCGTGAAGTTTTGGAAGCGGCTGAGCAAATCTTCGCTGACAATGCCCACTTCCAACACGAGCCGCGAAATGCGGTTCTTCATGATGTTGTAAAAACCAATCGCGGGAATCGCGATCACCAGACCAACGAGCGTGGTGAACAACGCCGTGGCGATACCGGCGGCCAACTCGGACGGCTTGGGCTGCGTGGCGCTGTTGGCGATCACGGAGAACGAGGCGATCATCCCGTCGACCGTACCGAGCAGGCCGACCATGGGGGCAATGCTGCCAATCAAGGCGATGTAGCTCAAACGGTGTTCGAGCTTCATGTTTTCTTCTTCGCCCACTTCCTGCATGGCCTCGATGGCGTGATCGTAACCTTGCGACAGCTTCGACATACCGGCCGCCAACACCTGACCCAGGAACGACTCATCGTTCTTGGCCAGTTCGAACGCTTCCTGGTACTGCTTGTTATCCAGGTGCGCAGCGAACGTTTCTTCCAAGTGGGCAGGAACGATGTTGTCGCGCCGGGCGGTCAACAGGTTCATAATGAGCAAGGCCACCAACGTAAACGAAAGCGCTAAGAAGGCGATCGTGTAACGAATGCCCAAGGCGCCAAACATCCACCCCAGATAGCTTTGACGCTTGGGCGGGGCGGAGCCTTCATCGGCGGGGACGGCCTCCTCGGCGACCGGCTCTTCATCCACGACATCTTCGTCTTGCGCCACGGCCGCCGTGGGGGCGAGAACCGCGCTAACGCAAATCGTGGCCAGGCCGAACATGGCCAAGGCGGTCAGGCTCCAGAGCAAAGCCTTGGTGAACACAAAACGGGACGGCGACATGGAAATGGGCTCCTGGCGTCGTAGTGCGACGAGCGAATGAGGTGTGTTGTTTCTCGGCGTGCGGCATACCATTCCACGCGCCGTCCTGGATTTATTGCAAAGGTCATCATCACGCTCCGCATGATGATGTTTTGGCTTCCTTAGTTCTTTAATGGAAGGTTAATTCGTGGAAGCCGCCCCGCAGATCGGTGTTGTTTCGAAATTGCCGTACTTTGCACAAGCAACCCGCGCCACAGCACGGGGTTGCTCTGCGGCCCCAAGACAACCATGGGAATTCTGCCCGGTTGTCTTCCGATTCTATGATTTTAACTTCGCCCACCGAGTGCCGGCGTAGGAATTCTTGAGCGTGGTGCGGGCGTCCAAGGCGCGGTCGGGCTGGTTCAGTTGGTTCCACAGATCGCTGAGGTGATACAAAGCCTGCGCATGCTGGTTGGGGTCGCTGTAAAACATCGTATCGACGTGTAGGAACGCCAAGGCGGCGTCCTGCGGCTTGTTCGCCTTGAGGTACGCTGTGCCAAGCGCGTTGTACACCCGGCCAAAGAGCTCGGCGTCGGTGGAGGCGTTGTTCGCAATGATCTCTTCGCATGTTTTAATGGCTTCGTCGGTCTTGCCGGTTTGGGCGAGCGACTCTGCGCGGCCAATGCGTGAAAAGAGCTTTTGTCGGGCCGCCAAGGGCGTGTCGATGTTGGCGCCGATTACTTTATCATAATCCGCGATGGCGGCGGCGTAATCACCTTGCGCTTTGAGTGCGTCCGCGCCAAGAACAAACGCCTTCATTTTGTGCTCGGGCCAGGGCGCCTTGGCCAGTTCTTCGTAGAACGTTCGCGCGGCGGCGGGGTTGTCGAGCGCCATGGCCAGGTCGCCCAAGACTTCGGCGGCGGCAAAGTGATGGTGGCTGTTCGGATTGGCGCGGTAGAACGCCATCATGTCGCCTGCGGCTTTGTTCTTGTCTCCCCCGCGCGCAAGGGCCAGCTTGGCCTGGGTCAGGGCGAGGAAGTACTGCACGTCCTGCTTGACGACGTCACGGCCGACGCTGTTTGCATCGATCTTTCGCAGGTCTTCCAGCGCTTGTTCAAGTTGGCCCGCCAACACGGCAGCGCGGGCTCGGCTCAGTTCATTCGGTTCGCCGTCAAACGTGACGCGTTTGATCTCATTGACGGGGAACGTTTGATTCCCCGAGGTGGTTTGCAGCGTCACCTCATTGGGCGTTGTGCTGACCACGGTGCCGCGAGCCGGCGCGCCGCGTTCGCCGAAGATCTGGTCAAATTGCGCCTGCGCCGCAGTGGGCGCCAACGCAAGGAGTGCGAAAAAGAAGAAACCGCGAGATATGTTCATGACTCAACCACACGAAGGGTGATAACGAATGTTTTGGCGGAAGCCCCACTCGAAGACATCGCGCCCGGACGCGACACGTCGAGCGGACGTAAACCGCTCATCGATTGGCGGTTTGTGACACTTTTTGCTTTTCGGTGCTGGGGGAGGTTTCCGGCGCCGTCTTGGGCAAACCATAGGGCGGCTTTTCGCCTAAAGCCTTTTGAATGTCAGTCAAAAGCTGGTTGTACTTGCCGCGCCACTCCGGCCACTCCGGCGCGCCAAGCTCCGGGTATAACTTGTGCGTGACCATAATAAATTTTTTGGCCAACTCGATGTCGTCGCGTTTCTTCTCCTGCCTGCCGTAATCGTAGAGCGCCTTGGCGGCCTGGTACCGTGCTTGGAAGAAGAAATTCAAGTACTGGGGGTTGCGCTGCGTGACGGTGGCCAGTCGATTCCAGCCCCAGATGATGTCGTCTTTTTTCTCGTCCGGAAATCCGCCGGTAATCGACTTTTTGTAATAGGCGGCTTTGTCGTAACGGCCTCGCTCTTGGTACGTGAGGGCGGCTTCGACTTGAATTCCCACCATCGTGCGGTTGTCTTTCAGCACTGTGGCAAAGAGCTTTAAGGCTTCATCGTATTGCCCCAGCCGACGTTTCAGTTTGGCCAATTCCGACATGACGTGCGGGCCGATGCGGTCGTCTAGAAAGTCCTTATTGGCCTGATCCTTTTTGAGCATCGCCTCATAAGTGCTTTGCGCTTCCTTGTAGTAACTGAGGGCCTTGGCGGGCGGCGGATTCTTGCCGTTGTCGAACGCTTCGCCCAAGTTCACGAACGTTACCGCCACCCAGTTCAAGGTGTTGACGTCGGTGCTTTCTTTGCCGATTTGGCGGAGGAAAGTCTCGAAGCCCCGAGAGAGGGCGTTCTTGGCGTCTTCCGACGCGGCCAGATCAATCGACTGCCGGACCGAATGCGCCAGGCTCACGTAAATGGCCACCAGCTTGGTGCGTCCCTCCGGGTCTTTGAGCACTTCGGTTTCCAAGTCATCCATCGTGGCCTTGGCCTTGTCCATCACCTCGCCTGGATTCTTCGCGGCGGGAAGCGAGCCAATGTACGCTCGCAACGCCGTTTTGTAGGTCTCTTGGATATAGCCTTCTCGCTGGACGGCAGGATCGCCTTTTTTGACGAGCGTCAGGGCGCCAATTTGCGGGTGCTCAAGCTCAGCGATGGCTTTCTCGGCTTGATTGGTGTCGACGTAGATTTGCGCCAGCGACAGCACCGCCGAGGCCAGAGTCTTGTCGATCTTATTCGCTTGCCGCATGCGTTCCACGCCATTGGTCAGCGTCTTTTCGGCGCGCTGCTTCAGGTCTTCCAGCTCTTTCTCACGTTGCGCCAGGTCGGTTCCCTCGGGCGGCGCTTCGCCTCCGTCCTCCACGGGGCGCCGCCACTTGCGCAGCTCAGCCATGCCGTTGAGGTAGGCGCTCCACATGGCCTGACCGGTTTTGAGTTCGGCATCGCCGCGTTGGGCGGAGTCGGCAGGAATCTGTTCCAAATACTGCTCGGCCCGGGACAGGTCGCCCCGGTTGATCATGAAGGGGATAAGCGTGTTGAGCGCTTCGCCCGCCTCGGGCGCCGTGGGCCACGCCTTCGTAATGTAGTCGCACACCGAGATCAATCGATCGGCCTCAAAGTCGTTCGACTTCTCAGGGTTCAGGTTATACAGCTTCACATAACACGCCATCGCAATTTTGGCGCAGGGGACGGCTCCTACGTGGCCGGGAAACTTGCGCGCGACGAACTCGCCGATGACCGCCGAGTCAAAGTACTCTTCCCGCATGTAGTGCAGGTAGCACAGGAAGTAACGCACGATGTTCAAGTCGTCGAGCGACACTTCCGATTCGGCCGCAGCCAACTCGAGCGCCTTGCGATAATACTTGAAGGCCAGATCGCGTTTGGCGGTGACATTCGTTCTCGCGTCGTCGACCTGCTTTTGCAGGTCGGCTTTGACGGCGGCGTCTTTCTCGCTTGCCACTCGGGGCCCGACCAGGTTCAACACCGCCTGAGCGCTCGACATTTCCTCGCGCGCCTCGTTGCCCGCGGTGCGAGCTTCGTCAAAGGTGCGGGGATTGATTTCTTCGTCGCTGGCGCGGCTCGAGGCTTGCCCCGTGGGAAGGGTAGCCAGCAACTCCTCGGCCTGACGCTTGAGGTCGGATGAAATATCCTGCCGCGCCACGGTTTGCGAGAGCTTGACCGCCTCGCGGTAGGCTTCGTCCTTCTTCTTATCGCCTTTGTCCAAACTATCGCCAAGTTGCTTGTACGCCTTGGCCACGAGCAGCCGCATGGTGATCCATTCGGGATCCTGCGCCTCGTTGGGACGTTGTTTATCGAGCCAACTCGAACCTTGGGTGATCGCCTCGACGAATTTCTTTTGCGAAGGATCGAGCCAGCAATCCATCGCTAACAATAAAGTCTTTGTTTTGATCGCACGGAACGCGTCCGGCTCGTCCGGCTGCTCCATGAGGTCGGTATAGAAGCTTAACGCTTCCTTGAAGTCTTTCATCTTTTGGTACGCGCGGCCTTGATACATCCGGGCGTACAACCCAGCCACGTAGGTGCGATAGTCTTCGTAAATTTGCTCGTATTCTTTGGCGGCCGCCAGGAGCAAGTCTTTGTGCTCTTTCGAGCCTTCCTTGGCGGTGTCGGCCTTTTCTTCGAGCACCGCGGCGGCCAGCAGTTTGGTTTGCAGGTAGTCTTTGCGAAGTTGATCGCGTCGTTCGGAAAGCTCGGCCTGTTTGCGATCCTTCATGTCGAGCACTTTGGGAATGCCCTTCAGCTCTTCCGCGATCGCGTTCCGGGCCGCATCAAAGACTTTGTAGCCTTCGTCGTACAGCCCCGCAGCTTGTGAGAGCAATTGCGTGGCGTTGGCCGCTCCGGGCTCTTTGGACCGTTCGACAAGAATTCTTGCCCGTTCGACAATCACATTGCCCAGTTGACTGCGAGCGGCTTGGGCTAAGGGGTGCGAGGCGTTCTTTTTCAGGAAGTCGTCTAAAGTTTGCTGGGCTTGATCCAGCACTTTCACGCGCTGCGTTAAGTCGCGCGTGGCGCCGGCGTTCTGCACGAGCGTGGCGCCGCGCTCATACTGCAAGACGGCCTTGAACTCCGGCGTGGCCAGCGGACTGCTTTCCATGCGATCCAGGTACAACAGCGCCATGTCGAAGTAGCGTCGCTCTCTTAGCCGTTCGAGAAAGTCACGCGAGGGTTCTTCGCCACGCAACGGCAACGCTCCGAGCACCAAGAACAGGCAGCAAGACCCAACCGTGAAATAACGCGAGACGAGGCCGCTTCGTTTCATTACGACTTTCCTTGAGACTTCCGCCGGCAGCGGGCGGCATCCCCCGAGATGTCGGGCGAAGGAAGGAGTGTTCAAATTTAGGTTATAATCTCTACGCACCCCCCGCAACCTTTGGTCGGGCATAATTCGCAGGGCGATGGCCCCTGCCGCGCGGTTATAGGGAATGGCGTGAGCAGGCCGATTGTGCCGCGTCCTCCTCGGACGCAGCGCAACCGACTTACAACAATATCAGGCAATGAAAGGTGGGGCGTGCAGAGGAGAAGCTCCCGGCGCACCTGCGGATTCGTTTCAGCGCGGCACGCGCCGACGATACCCGTCCACGCGGTACGGCGCCCCGGCTTATAACGGCCCAAAGCGGCCTTGCAGTTCTTCCAACCGTCGGACCAAAGCGACGAACCGGCGGAACTGCTCCTGCTCGGCCAGATGTGAATTCACTTCGGCGGCGACGTTCAAAATATTCCCGAAGTTCCGCTGATTGGTCGGCGCAAAGTACGATTTACGCAAGATCTCGGCGGTTTCCGCCGCCACCGTGGCGGCCTGCAACGAAATTGCCGACTGGGAGAACGAGGGAGCAAACTGCAGCCGGCTGATGCGCTGTCGTTCTTGATGCGCCTCATTCGTACGGGGGTCAACCCAGGTGAGCTCGGCCGTCGCCACATCGTCCGACTCGCCCGGCAAGAGCCACACTTCGTACAATGCCGTGGCGGCCTGGAGCGTGCGCAGCTTGCCTGCGTTCTCCGAAGAACCTAACGGAATGACCGCTGGCTCATGCCCCAGCAGCCGGTACGCCGCGACGGTTCCCGGCTTAAAGTTAACCTTGATTACCGCATTGGTGGCTAAAACAGGCGATTGTCCGAGCAGATTCTCCATTAACCCGTCGTAGATTTGCTCGGTCGAAACGCCGCGTCGCACCTGACCACCGGCCACGGCGGTTAGTTTGGATATCGTTTGTGGCGCTTCGGTTTGCTGGCTTAGGTCAATAACATCGAGTCGCAAACCCTGGGCGGCTGCCTCCCTCAATTGTGCTTCGACCGCTTCATGCCCCGAGAGCGGCAATCCCGCCCGGGTATCGGTCAACAAGACCACGCGCTGGTCCGCACTCGGGAGCGCCTTGGCCCTCAACGCTAACGTAACCGCTTGGCGAACTCCAACTTCAAAGTTCGAGCCGCCTCGGGTTGGAAGTCGTTGAAGCAGGGCTGCGACTTTTTGGCGATCAGCCGAGGACGCCTCCTCAATCACATCAACCACTTCGTCGTTAAACAGGACGATGGATAAGCGATCCTGCGATCCCAGATGATCGAGCAACTTGCCCAACGCACGCTGCACCATGTCAAGCCGGTTGTTCCGGCTCATTGCCGACGATACGTCAATCGCCAGAGTCAAATGCGTGCTTGCCGTCGCTGGTCGAGCCGCAGGCCCCGCTTGCGCCGCCACTTGAAGCAACTGAGGACGCAGCCCTCCGAAGTCCTCACCAAATAATGAGGGGCCTGCCGCCGTGCGGATTTTCACGGTTCCAGGACTGGCCGCGGGGAATTCATAATCCATCGCCGCGAGGAAGTCTTCGACGCGTACTTCGGTTGCATTAGGCCATCGGCCTTCGCTCAATAGGCGTTGCGCGGCGTCGAAACTGGCGGTTGATGTTGAGATTGAAGTTGCCGACGTCGCCAATTGCGGGTGGGCCGCCGGTTCGACGATTGGGAAAACACCGTGCTTGTACAAGAAGACACGATCAAAACCTCGCACCAACGGAGGCGTCACTCCCTCGACCGAGTTGAATGCGACAAACTCCAGATTTGGAAGAGGATCATCGGAGGTTTGGGCGCCCAACGGCTTCCATTCGGCGAGCACTGCATTTTCAAAAGGCCGAAATCCCGAATCAAAGACTTGGGCTAACTCGCCCGCCGGGCCGGGCTTGATGGCGCGATCGACCGGAGCTAGTTCAATCTCGATACCACGCCTGTGGGGTGGAGTGGTTGCAAGCGCATCCTCCAGCGGGAACGTAAGTGGGGTTGGTTCCGCCGGCGTCCGAAGCTCCATAGGTCCTTGTTCGACGACCAAGGGCTGCTGTGAGGGGACATCGCGCGGTCGTCCTGTCGAAAGAATCGCCACCGTCGAAGCCAAGTACGCCGCACCCAAGGCGAAGAACAATAGCCCGGCCGCCGTACCGCGCCAAAATGGGAAAGAACGGCGGGGCGATCCGGCGATCCGTCGGGCGCGCGCCGCCAGCGAATCGGGCGCTGCAACGTTCCGGAGCGCCTCGTCAAGCGCTTCGTCTCGCACCGCCTGTTGCACGCGAACGACGAGTCCCTCGGGAACCGCCACGGCGTTCAGCAACTGATCAAGACGCGTTTCGCTAACCATGCGTCTGGCCGATTGGCTTGCGGCGATCGCATGGAGCCGTGTGAGCAAGTCCGGCGGGACGGGCACTTCGATGAGTCGTTCGTCTAGGACTTCGTCCGACAGGCGCGGGTCGTTCGCCTCCTCACGGGCAATGGCGCGCAAGCGATCGAGAAACGAACTCTCCGGAGGAGGCGTCTCGCGCAGTTGTGCGTCAAGCCAGGATTCAGGAGGGATGTTGGACATGGTGGCGCCGCACGGGACGTGCGACAAGGTCAACTAAAGCAACATACGCCGTCAAGCGAGGTTCACGCCACGCCACGCGTGACGAGCACCTTACCACACGCTTGACGCAGCGAGCAACTCGCGAAGCCGGCGTCGAGCACGGCTTACTCGCGAGAGGATTGTTCCCAAAGGAACGCCCAATTCGTCGGCCACTTCTTGATGGGTTAACTCGCCCACGACCACCATGAGCAACGTCTCGCGCAGTTTGTCGTCCAACTGGTTGAGCGCCCGTTGCACTTCATCGCTGTAGTGCTGGGACATGGGGTCATGGCCCTCAACCCCCACTTCCGGTGGAGTATCGCTGGAAATCAGTCGCAAGTTTTTCTGCTTGCGCCAGCGATCCACCACACGACGGCGGAGGATAGAGACCAACCACGCCCGGTCGCCGCGTCCTTCCTGATACCGATGGCGGCTCTTCCAGGCAGACCGGAAGGTCTCCTGAACCATATCTTCGGCTTCGTGGCCGTCTCCCACGAGTCGAAACGCCATGCGATACAACGCGGGCGCATGATCTCCTACGAGAGCGTCGAATTGCTCTTGCGTAAGC
The DNA here is from genome assembly GCA_963204915.1 of Planctomycetota bacterium. GTDB lineage: Bacteria > Planctomycetota > Planctomycetia > Pirellulales > Pirellulaceae > JAHWKS01. The sequence goes on from CAUJHS010000057.1 coordinate 36,796, forward strand.
GCCAAATTCGTTGTCCTTAGCAAGGTTCCGGACGAATCCGGGAACGAATTGCCGGGCCTGCCAAGCGATGAGTGATTCGCAAGCGTTTGCGAAGTTTATTCCCTCTCGCCCCGGACTCAACTTCTAATCATACCGACCCGCCTCGCCAGGAAGCAAGGACTTGCGCAATAGGAAACCGTAAACCGTTATAAGGCAACAACCTACAAGCGCACCATCGCGCCGGACGTGTCCCAAGCAAAAATCTAGGTCACGACAGAGGTTTGCCCCTCCGGGCAAATAAGTTTGGCCGACCGGGACGAAGACTCGATAGAATGAAACAAACGTGCTCGCCATGCCGGGCAGCGTTGGCTTCGGTCCGCCATATCTTGCTTGCGAATCGAGTTTCCGAGCTTCGGTTTCCATTCCATGCCCCTAGACTTTCACCAGTCGCGCAACGCGCCCGAATCGCGCCGGCCCCCGCCTGATTACTTCTCGCGCCGCGTCAAGCTGCGCTTATTCACGCTCGTGGCGCTGGTCATGCTGGTGTTGTGGTTTATGACCGAGGCGCGCAAACCGCAAAACTGGTACTGGATGTGGGGTGGGAACCCCAACTTCGCAGGAGGGCCGCCATTAACGAAGGATGAGACGGCAGGCGGATCGGAAGATGTAGACACCCGGTTGCAAATCACCCCCAACGCAACGCAAGACCCTGACGTTTTCACCGCACCGGGCCAAGAACCCTCGCTTTGGAATGACGACGAAGACGAACTGACGGCCTTAACCGTTTCTCAAGATGAACGTTTGGAGCGCACTCGCCGCGACGGATGGTCGCACGTTCTTCACCTGTTAGATTCGGAGCAAGACGCAGCGCTGCGTAAAACGCTCAAGTCCACGCGTGAGTCGGCCGCCCTGGATGAGTTGACGCTTCAGAACTGGCCCGCGGTTTTGGAGCAACTCGAACTGGGCTGGGATCAGTACCTTCAGGAAGGCTTCCAGTACTTGCTTGCGGCGCGCGGCAAGTTGAACGAAGAACAACAAGCCGCTTGGCACAAGGCGGTCCAAGCGTTGGAGATCGAATGGCGACAGCAAGTGCAACCAGCGCTCAAAGCCGCAGGCGCCGGCGAAGCCCTCGCGCCGGAACAGCGCCAGGCCCTGGCCGCCGTGCAAACCACGCTTGACCAAGTCGCCCTGAGCGCCGTACGCGACAATACCGTGTTTCGTTCTTCCGAGCGTCATGCCTGGTTCCGATTGCTTGAGCAGCTTGACCAACAATCGCTTGCGTCGCTGGAGCAGGCTTCGCCGCAGCGCGTCGGATTCCTCCAATTATTTGAACAATCGAACGTTTATCGTGGGCGACTCGTCACCGTGCGCGGGACCGCAACCTTGGGTTATCGCGTGCAAGCACCGTCGAACATTTACGGGATCAAAGAATACTCGGTGTTTTGGATTGCACCTGCGGGCGGTCCCAACTCGCCCATTGCCGTGTACGCGCTGCAACCGCCGGAGGGTTTTCCAGCGCTGAAGGATAAAGATCGTGATCGGGCAACGACTCCCTTGAACGAAGAAATGGAGTTCACCGGTTACTACTTCAAGCGGTGGGCTTATCCTGCGAGAGACGGTTTGCGCATTGCGCCGCTCCTTCTCGCGAAGACGGCGCGTTGGACGCCGCCGCCAGAATCACTCGCAAAAGATCAAACGCTCAATCCGTATGCGTTGGCGATGTACCTATGTGGCGCGATGGCCGTGGGCGCGTCGATCGCGCTTGTGGCGTACTGGCAAGGCCAACGTCGCTCCACCAAAAGTCGCATCTACGCCGCTTCGCCCGACCGGTTCGCACAGCGTCTTCAAGCATTGGAGCAAGAGGACCCCGCCGAGGATGTTCGCGAAACGCTACGCCGTTTGAGCAACGAACAGAAAACCCCGTAGAGTGGCGCTCACCCATGCGTTTCAATCTTGGTTGGCTTGCAATCTTCGTTGTGCCGTTAATGAGTTTGGCGGCGCGAAGCCAGGAGGCCGAAACGCCAACGGCGATTCCCTTAAGCGAAGACGCGCCGCCTTGGGCCGAGGCCGACTTTCAACCGCCCAAGGTGCCTTTGCAGGAGATCGCCGGGCCGCAGCAACTTCTCGAGTTGCTGGGCGTCGACCCGAGCCAACTCAACCGCTTTGCCGATCATCGGCCGCTCCATTCCGACGAACTGGAGCCGCTGTACCGCATTCTTTATCGCATCGATCGCTTCCAGCGTAATGATCTTTATCGTTGGCGGCTGCAGAATGTCGATTGGGAGCACGTCATCCAGCAACCCGAGGAATACCGCGCTAGTTCCGTGCGATTGACTGGCAAAGTAACTCGCATCGAAAAAGAAGCGATTCTGCCCGAAGCGGCGCGGATCCTGAAGTTCGATCACTTTTATCGGGTGACGCTCCAGCCCGAAGATGCGCCTTATTCGGCCTTGGTGTGCTGCCGATGGTTGCCGCGGGCCTGGAAGGTGGGCGAAGACGTAAGCTATCGCGGCGGCGCCGAGGGGCTCCTGCTTAAAATCGGCCTGACCGAAGACAACCAACCGCAACTCGTTGTGGTTTGCGACCGCATGGCCTGGCGACCGAACGCGCCCGATGCGGCGCGCGGCGTCACTCCAAGTCACGTGTTGCTTGCGTCGCACGGGTTAGATTTGGGACAGTTGGACCTTGTGCTCGATCGTCGCGAAATCACCGCGTTCGAGCGCGAGCCGTTTTACCAGATGCTCGACGCTGCACGGCGAATCGACGCCAAGACCCTGGCCCAACAGGCCGAAACGAATCTTCCCCTGGCGCCATTGCTTCAAACGCCCCGCGAGATGCGAGGAAAACTCGTGTCGCTTACGGGCGAAGTGCGGCGCGTACAAGAGATTCGTGTCGATGCGAAAGACATTCGCGAGCGGTTTGGTATCGACCGCTATTATGAGATCGACGTGTTCCTTCCGCTTGCGAACGAATCGATTCGCATGGGCGAAAGCGCCGACGCGCCGGTGTTCGAGAACTATTTTCCGGTTGTGTTTTGCATGGCCGAGTTGCCGCCCAAGATGAAACCGGACGATCTGATCTATCGGGAAGCCCGGTTGCCGGCGTTCTATTTCAAACTGTGGGCGTACAAGACCGAGTTCATGGAGCGGCACGGCGACCGCGACGTTCAACTCGGTCCAATGCTTATCGGTCGTACCTTTGAAGTATTGCCCCGCCCCGCTGCGCCCACGGGGCTTTTCGGGACGGTGCTCGCGGTGGTGTTTGTAGCCACTTTGGCTGTCGTGTGGGTGTGGGTGTCGCGCACGGGGAAAACCGATGCGGCCCACGCCCGCGAGTTGCGACGCCGCCGTCAAAACGCACAAGAGGGCGGCTCGTCGCTCGACAACTTGGAAGCCAAACCGCCGGACTTTAGCCAATTGAAGGCGGACGACGAATAGCGGTCTACGCCGACCTTTCAAGCGTCGTGCTTTGGTTGAGCTTGTTGTACAGCGTCTTGAGGCTGATGCCCAGTTCTTCAGCGGCAAGGGGTTTGTTGCCGTCGTTGCGCTCTAGCGCGTCGTGAATCGCTTTCATTTCCAGATCGCGCAACGAAATCGGCCCGCTCGACTTCACTTCGCTACGCAACCGGCGCGACAGGAAGTGATCGGGCAAGTCATCGGCTCGTAAGGGAAGCTGGTCGCACAGGATCGCCGCATGTTCGATGACATTGGCCAATTCGCGCACGTTGCCAGGCCACACATGCGACGTGAGACGCTCGACGGCTTCGTCGGTGAGGAGTTCATCATCAGGACGCGCCTCTTGCCGGAAACGCAGCACCAAGTGGCGCGCCAACTCGGGCACGTCGTCTAAGCGTTCGCGCAGCGCCGGAATGTGAATCTCGAAGGTGTTGATGCGGAACATCAAATCTTCGCGGAAGGCGCCTTCGTGGACCATCTCTTCCAAGTTACGGTGCGTGGCGCACACGACGCGCACGTCGACCACGAAGGAATCGTTATCGCCCACGCGGCGCACTTCGCCGCTTTCCAGCACGCGCAGCAGTTTCGCCTGCATCGACTTGGGCAATTCGCCGATCTCGTCCAGGAATACGGTGCCGCCGTTGGCGACTTCGAACAATCCGACGCGCGACTCATCGGCGCCGGTGAAGGCGCCCTTGCGATGCCCGAACAACTCGCTTTCGATGAGTGCTTCGGGCAAGGCGCCGCAGTTCACGGCGACGAATGGCTTGTCGGCTCGTAAGCTCTGTTCGTGCAGCGCCCGGGCCACCAACTCTTTACCGGTGCCGGTTTCGCCCAAGATCAGAACCGTGGAGTTCGTTGGCGCCACTTTGGCGATGAGCGCGCGAACGCGCTGCATGCGACTGCTTTTGCCGACAAGGCGCGTTTGACCTTCAATCCGGTAAAGCCGCCGCTCGAGCGCGCGGTACTTATTCGTGAGTTCGCGCTTGTCGATTACTTTGGCCAGCAGGGCTTGCAGTTCGACCAGTTTGCATGGCTTGGTCAAGTAGTCGAAGGCGCCGTAGCGCAGCGCTTCCACGGCCGTTTGCATGGTGCCCTTGCCAGTGAGCACGACCGCCTCGGTATCGGGCGAAAGCTCTTTCGCTTTGGCGATGACTTGAATTCCCGACATGCCCGGCATGTCGAGATCGACAATCAGGCAGTCGTAGGTGTTGCGCTCCAGCGCGGCCACGGCGGTCAGCCCGTCGGGGCAGACCGTGACCTGGTGCCCCATGCGGGGCAGTTCGTTTTTCATTAACTCCTGAAGCGACCGCTCGTCGTCGGCGAAGAGCAGCTTGAGCCCATCATGCGGCTTGGAGTTGTTTTTGACGTTTTTGCTCATGCTGCACCAAGGGCAATACGACGCTAAACCGAGAGCCTTGGCCCGGGCCGTCACTGGAGACGGCAATGCTGCCTCCGTGGTCGTTCACAATCTGCCAGGTAATCGACAGCCCCAGCCCCGTTCCTTTTCCATCGCGGCGGCGTGTGAAGAACGGCTCGAACAGATGTTCCAGCACCTCTGCACTCATGCCGCATCCGTTGTCTTGCACAATCAACTCGGCGAACCCATTGCATTGTCCAAGTTGCACCTGCACCACGCCGCCTGGGTCCAGACTGTCCAAAGCGTTGGTAATCAGGTTCAGGACGACCTGTTTCATCTCTTGCGGGTTGAGTTGAGCGTAAACAGATTCGTGGTGATTGAACTCGATTTGTTTCTCGCGGTATCTGCCCAGGTGACGGACCATATCGATCACGTCGCCCACCAGATGGTTCAACTCAATGGTTTGTTTTTGACTTTCGCCCATGCGCGAGAAGTCCAACAGCCGTTCCGTGATTTCTTTGCACCGAAACGCTTCATCCTGAATCCGGCGGAGGTAGTCGCGCAACAAGGTGATCTCCTCATTATGCTCACCGTCGGGCTTTTCATCGTCTTGCTGAATGATGTCGTGCAGCCGCAATTCCAGCGATTCGGCCGACCAGGCGATCGACGCCAACGGGTTGTTGATCTCGTGCGCCACGCCCGCCGCCAGGAAACCGACGCTCGCCAGTTGTTCGCTGCGCACAATTTCTTTGGTGCGCTGCCGGACTTGCTGGTTCAGGTCGTCGCGAATCTCTTGGAAGTTGCGCGTCATGGCGTTCATGGCGCGGGCGAGTTCGGCCATTTCGTCGTGCGTGGTCAGGTGAATGCGGTGGTTGTAGTCGCCCGCCGCCACCACGCGAGACCCGCGAATCAACACGCGCAGCGGAGCAAACACCCACACGTAAAAGCACCACACATAGAGCCCCAGCATCGACACGGCAAGAATCGTTGAGACCCACGTCATGACAATCCAGGTGCGGTACTGCACTTTCACATCGCCGGCGAAAGCATGCATGCGTTGCTGCAAGTACGTAGGCAATTCGTTCGCCAGGCGGTGAATGTTCTCCACCTCGCGACGGATCGCGCCTTCCTCCAATTGTTCGTTGAACATCCAGGCTTCGCCGCTGTTCAGCTCATCGATGCGCAGGAGCGATTGTTCGATCTTGGCGACGGCTTCCCACTCCCTGGAGTTGTCGTCAATCTTGAAGCCGGTGCGCTCCGTTTGCGCCAGTTGCTCACGATAGCGACGCAGCGCATTGCGCACCTGCATCAGGTTCGTGGCGAATTCTTCCCGCAGGATCCACGGCCGTGAGGGATCCGAACGGCGAATTTCTGAAAGTGTCGCATTCAGATCGCTCACGCTTTCGGCTAAGGCCGCCGCCAGCGGCAACTCGACCGCACGGTTGCTCACCGAGCGAGCCAACCCACGATACGAGTACACGCCTCGAAAACTGCTAAAGGCGAGCATGGCCACCATCATGAGCAGCAAAGCTACGCCAACCAGCAATTTGTATCGAATTCGCCAACGAGCCAGCACTGCGACCTCCTTGTCGCACGCCCACTGGGTTCAGCAGGGGCAACACGCCGTCTGGGTTAAATGAGGCGGTCAAGGCGCTCTGCGGAAACGCACCGCCACGAAAACGGCTCGGGGAGTCTACCAACAAGGCGCGGCTAACGGCAAGGTCGAAAGCGCCGCACGGAACGCAAGAACGTGAAACATGGGTCAAATAGGCTGCTTAGTTTGTTTCGACATACCGGATTGCCTGTTGCGAGGCCCTGTCGGAAGCACCACAATACCCCTGTCGCGGTCGGCATGACCGAGAACGTCTGGCGCCGGCGGATCCGAACCTTTTATGAGTCGCTCCAAGTCACGTCCCCCGAACCATTCCAGCGAGCACGGCAGGTCCTGTGCGCCGTCGGCGGCTTCCCCGTGGCCCGCTGTGATTGGTCAGCATCTCTTAATCGACCTGGTCGGCATCGAGCCTGCGTTACTCACGAACGAACGTCAACTGATGCAATTGCTTCTGCAGTCGCTACAGAATGCGGGGTTTCAAGTAGTGGGCCAAGTCAGTCACAAATTCCCAGGAGATAACGCCGGGGTTACGGGCGTGGCGCTCTTGAGTGAGTCGCACGCGGCGTTTCACACCTATCCGGAATTCGGATACATGGCCCTCGACTTATTCACCTGCGGAGCGCCCGATCCGGAGTGTGTGCTGGCGGCGGTCATTCAGTCGCTGCAACCCACCCAGGTGCGTCGGCGCCGCCAGGTGCGCGGCGCGGTATGATAGAACGCGAATAAGATTGGGTGGCCACGGGACATTGCGGCGCTTAGAATGCGCGTGTGGCGCGCCGACGGGTCAGCCCTGCGGGACCGGCCATCCCGCTTCGCTTTTTTCAAGGTTTCTTGTCATGGTCACATCGCTCGTGTTGGTCGTTTGCGCGTCGCTGGCGCAAGTTGAACCTGTTGATCCGGCAACGTTGCAAACGCGGGTCAATCGCCTGGTACGACAACTCGACAGCAATTCATTGGCCGAGCGAGTTGCTGCCGAGCAAGCGCTTGTCGAACTCGGCCCGCGTGCGCTTGAACTCTTGCCGGCCGTTACGCCGCGCACCAGTGCGGAAGTCAAAGATCGGTTGGGACGTGTGCGAACCGTGCTGGAGAAGCGCGCCGCCGAACAAGCCGCCGAGGCGTCGCTCGTCACGCTCGAAGGGGAAATGACGCTCGCCGCGGCGCTGGCGGCCTTGGAAAAACAAACGGGCAATCGCGTAGCGGGGCTACGCAGCGATAACGAGGCGACTCAGGTGAAGGTTGATTTCAAAGACGCACCGTTCTGGCAAGCACTGGATTCGTTGTTGGATCAGGCCAATTTGACCATCAATACCTTTGGCGGAACGCCCGGCGCTTTGACGGTTATGGCGGCGCCCGAGGGACAACGTCCGCGCAGCGAAGGCGCCGCGTATCAAGGCGTGTTCCGGTTTGACCCCTTGCGTATTGAGGCGGTTCGCAACTTGCGCAATCCCGACGTCCAGCAGATGCGGTTAACGCTGGAGGTGAGTTGGGAGCCGCGCGTCACGCCGCTTTCGCTGGAGCAGTCGCTCGACGCGCTCACCGCCACTTCGACGGAGGGAAGTAGCCTGGCGATCGACAACAGCCGCGGCTCGTTAACCGCATCGACCAACGCTGACATCGCCTCGGTCGAACTCGAGATTCCCTTTGAACTTCCCGGCCGCGACGTCAAGGAAATCGCCTCGCTTCAAGGGAGCGTAACCGCCCTGATTCCCGGTTTGACGGAAACCTATGTGTTCGACAACCTCCAAGCGCGGGGCGTCGAGAACCGCAAGGCAGGCGTTACCGTGGTGTTTGACCAAATGCGGAAGAACCAGGACCTGTATGAAGTGCGGATCCGCGTCCGGCTCGATCAAGCCAACGACGCATTGGCCTCGCACCTGGCGGCTTGGATCTTCAGCAACGAGGCGCACCTGCAGGATGCGGCGGGAAAGCAAATCGAGAGCGTTGGCCGCGAAGGGTATCTTCAGGCGGCGAATGAAGCCGGCGTCGTGTACCGGTTCGACTTGGAAGAAGCTCCCACCGGGTACAAGTTTGTCTATAAGACCCCCGCCGCAATTGTGAAAACGCCTGTCGAGTATGAGCTGAAGAACATTCCCTTGCCGTAATGCGTTCTTCGACGCGGGTTGCTCACTTGCGCTCAGGCGCTTGGGCGGCGACTTTAGTAATTCGGCGTGGGAGCGCGGTAGTGCGTCATATCAATCGAGCGGAACCACTCGATGGTTTTCTGCAAACCGTCGCGCAGTTTGGTGGTGGGGCGCCATTCCAAATGTTTCTGGGCGAGCGTAATGTCCGGCCGTCGTCGCGTGGGATCATCCTGCGGCAACGGTTGATATACGAGTTTTGACTTCGTACCTGTCATTTCTATCACTAACTCGGCTAACTCCTTGATGGTGAACTCATCCGGGTTGCCCAGGTTGATGGGGCCAATCACGTTATCGGGCGCGTTCATCAGGCGGATGATGCCTTCGATCAAGTCGTCGCGGTAACAGAACGATCGCGTTTGGGAACCATCGCCAAAGATGGTAATGTTTTGTCCCTGCAACGCCTGACGGATGAAGTTCGACACCACGCGACCGTCGTACGGATGCATGCGCGGGCCATACGTGTTGAAGATGCGCACGATGCGAATATTCACTTTGTTCATGCGGTGGTAGTCCATGAACAACGTCTCCGCAGCGCGCTTGCCTTCATCGTAACAGGCGCGCGGGCCTAACGGATTGACGCTTCCGCGATAAGTTTCGGGCTGGGGGTGCACCTCGGGATCGCCGTAAACTTCACTTGTGGAAGCCTGCAGCACTTTGGCTCGGCATCGCTTGGCCATGCCCAGCAGGTTAATGGCGCCCATGACCGAGGTCTTGATGGTCTTGATGGGGTTGTACTGATAATGCCCCGGCGCCGCAGGGCACGCCATGTTGTAGATTTCGTCCACTTCGAGAAAGATCGGCTGGATCACATCGTGCCGGATCAACTCGAAGTTGGGTTTTTCCAGCAAGTGCGCGACATTCGATTTCTGGCTCGTGAAGAAATTGTCCAGGCAAATGACGTCATGTCCCTGGGCGACCAACCGTTCGCACAAGTGGGATCCCAAAAACCCGGCTCCGCCAGTGACAAGAATGCGTTTGAGCGACGACACGTGGATGCCTTCCTAAGGGTTCGATCTCATCCTCGGCGCATGGGCAACGCAAACCCGCAGCGCCACAACGCGCCGAGAAACGGAGTACAAATATACCACGTCGTTGGGCCGGTTCGTGGCGCGTTTCGTGTGTTCCATCGCTTTGCAAAGAAGCGATTACGCGAATGGCGACAATTGCAGGGCTTCCGTTAAACGTGTAGCCGCCGCTTCACCGCTGCGAATGCAAAACGGAATGCCGACGCCGCGGTAGGCATTGCCGGCCAACTCCAAGCCGTCGTGCTGTGCGACTCGTTCTTCGATCGCCTTGACCCGCGTGACGTGGCCCACATGGTATTGCGGCATGGCGCGCCGCCAACGAACAATCTCGCAAAACTGCGGCGCGCCGCGAACGCCCAGCAATTCGCGAAGCTCCTCTTGCACCAGCACGGTGAGTTCGTCGTCCGACAGATCCAGCAAGTGCGGTTGGCACGCGCCGCCCACGAACGCGCGAAACAGCAAACTTTCGTCGGGCGCACGGCCAGGGAACTTTACGCTGGAAAAGCTGATCGAGAGCACATTACGCTTTTCGACCAGCGGCGCGACGCACCCAAACCCATTCAAGGGATGCTCGACCTGAGAGCGCGGATAAGCAATGACCGCGATGGCCGTGCCGGCGTAGGGTATGGCTTCAAGTTGCTCGGCCAACGCTGCGTCAACGTCTTGGAGCAGCGCAGCGGCTACGAACGTCGGCGCCGCGAGAATCACCCCATCAAAAACTTCCTGCTGGGGCGCGCCTTGTGCTACGAACGTCAAACGCCATCGACCGTCCTCAGCTTTGGCGACGGATTCCACCTTCACTCCGAGGCGCGCCGTTCCGGCCGGCAAGCGCTCGGCGAGACGCCGGATCAAGTCCTCCATGCCCAGCTTGGGCGAGACAAACCGGTTGTAACGCGCTCCGCTGGAGCTGCGGTCTTCTTTCTTCGTTGCGCCGCGCCACATGCCGCGCGCCACCCCGCCGTAGCGCCGCTCCATTTCCACGAACTGCGGCAGCGCCGCGGCCATACTTAACTTCTCGGGGTCGGCGGTGTAAATGCCGCTAATTAACGGTTGCACCAGCCGTTCGTACGCCTCGCGGCCCAGTCGCCGAGTGGCGAATGACGCCAGGCTTTCGTCCCCCTCGGGTGCGCGTGGCGGCGTAAAGAATTCGCCAAAGAGCCGCAGCTTGCCGCGCATCGAAAGAAGCGGAGTGCCCAAGATGGGCCACATCTTGGAAGGCGCCATTAACATGAAACCTTCCGGCACGGGCGCCAGTCGTCCGTGATGGATCACGAACGCTTTGCGATGATCGGGATTCACCCCGATGAGTTCATTCTCCATGCCCAACCGGCGACACAACTCCAGGGCCCACGGTTCGCCGGTCGTGAACATATCGGGGCCGCGCTCGATGAGAAAACCGTCCCGATGCTCCGATTGGATCACGCCGCCGAGGCGCGACGACGCCTCAAACAGCGAGAGACGGCAGTCCGGCGCCAATTCGTGCAAGCGGTGCGCAGCCGACAACCCGGTAATGCCGCCCCCGACAACGGCAAAGTGAGGACGTGAATCGGCTGCGTGCGGCATTCCAAGCAATCCAAGGGAATCGACCTACCCGCATTGTACCCCAAAACGGAGCTTTGCGCAGTACCGCCCTGGCTTGATCGATCTGGCCTGCTTGATTGGTCTGGCCTGGAGGCTTAGAAAAAGCCGCCGCCAAAGCCGCCGCCAATGCCTTCATCCACCTTGTTGTCGTACAGTTGTTGTAGTTCTGTCGAATTTTGTTTTTGGATGGCTTGTTGTTGTTCTTGTACGTTCTTTAAGAGCGCGTCTTCGCCAAAACTGGGTGCGTCGCTGGGTGCGGCCTCCGCAGCGGCTTGTGGTTCCGCGGCCGCTTGTTCCTGAGGCGGGCCAAGCCACGTCTTGCCGCGGTAAAAGGCAAAGCGGCTTCCTTCGCCTTGGGCGATCACCAGCGCTTCACCGCGTACGCCGTCGGCAATGTACACCCCGCGCAGATCGGTTTCGCCGGCCAGGAAGTCCTCGTTGGCCGAACCGATCGCCTTGACGTGCACCTGAGCGGCGTAACGGTCGGCCTGGGCGTTCCGCACGGTGGCGCGCACCCGGCCCGAGGCGACGTCCTCGTCCACTTCCAACACCAAGGGCGAGACCAGCACCAATCCGCTGGCGTACAAGTCATCGCCGCGGGCGACGACCAGATACGCCCCTTCTTCCGCGAGCGGCAGTTTGAGCGGCGTCTTGCGATCGCGGTAATCTTTGCCGTCGCCCAGCTTCTCGGTGGCGTGGTAGAACGGCCGAATGCCGGCAAGGTTAATGCGCGTGACCTCTTCCAAGCTGCGCCGCAACAGGCTGAACTTCATCAGGTCGATACGATAAACGGTCACTTCGCACGTGGGCAAGTTGCGGAAGGTCAGCTCGATGGCCGCCTCTTGGCCCGGCAAGAAGCTCGTCACTTCCGGAAGCGAAATTTCCTTGTGCAAAAAGTACTCGATCGCTTGTGACGCGTCGGGGAAGCGATCCTCGACCCGGCGGTACTCGTCGATCGCCGGTTCAGCCTTTCCGAGGCTGTGATAGATTTGCCCCAGAATGTAAACGGCCTGCCATTTGTTGGGGCTTTCATCCACCCGACGCCCGTCGCGGTCCGGCGGGTCGTACTCGGCGACTCGCCGGCACACTTCGAGCGCTTTTTCATGGTCGCCCAAGGCGTAATGGCAAAAGCCAATAATGTACCAGTAACTATCGAGGAAACGGCTTTCAGGATAGCGATTCTCGAACGCTTGGCACGCGGCAATGGCTTGTTGATAGGCTTTCAGGTCCAGCAACGCTCCGGCGACGGAGAACGACGCTTCGTCGGCCGCTGGATCATCGGGCCATTCCGTCAAAAATTGGTTGAGCATGGCCAGCGACTCGTCGATCAGGTCGACCCGCGTAAGCTCCAGCATTTTGAGTTTCTCATCGTTGGCCGCTTCAGGCGCTTTGGCGTAAACGCGCTGCGCCAGCGCGTAGTGGGCTGCGGCCAGATAGGGCTCGGGCGGATACTCGCGCAGTAAATCGGCCATCACCTTCACGCTACGCGGAAACTCGCTTTGCCCTTCCAGGAATCCGGCCACGCGGCTTTCGCGCTGGAAGCTGGCTTCCACGGTGGCGCGGAACACCAGGTAGCTGCGTTCGTATTCCCCAATCTGATGATACGCGTCGCCCACGCGCAACAACTTGCTGAACGAGATTTCGAGATCGGGATACTTCTCAATAATAATTTCAAAGTAATGCACCACTTGTTCCGGTGGTCCCGCGGCCAGGTGCGCATCGAGCAGCATCCGAACCGAGTCTTTATAAATCGCGTCCTGCAAGGTCCACTTCGACACCAACTCGCCCAGGTGTTCGATCGCTTTCGCGTGTTGTTGCTTGGCGAAGTGCAGCGATCCCAGTTCGTACAATTCACGCGGCGTGAGCCGGTACGGATCATCGCTTTTCGCGCCTTGCGGCAACACGGTCAGCGCCTTCACGTCGGCCACGGCGATCTGGTCGGGGCGGTACGCATTGCGTGCATTCGTCGGCGCGCTGCGATACTCGCCCGGCAAGTAGCCGTACACGTCAAACTGAATGGCCGGGAACCAACGCCGGTTGCCCAGGTAGAACGTGATCGAGCCGGGCGAAATCTCATACCGATCGTACTCGCCGCGGAGCGAGTTCTCCACCACAGTCACGCCGGCCGGAAGCGGTTCCGTAATCACCAAATACGGCAGTTCTTCATCGGGCGTGTTGCTCGAAACATTTTGCCGATAGGTCTCGATCGTGACGGAAGCCCGCCGCGCCACCGGCAATTGACTAAGCGGATTACGGAAGGTCGAGTACGACCCCGCCAGCACGTCGAAGCCGCGCCCCACCGGCTTCCCGTCGAACTCGACCGGCGCCGGTTCGTAATATCGTGTTACGCGCCATTCGTTCGTGGTGCTTTTGAGTCGCTCGCTGGGCACGAACCCGCCGAGCACGCATTGATACGTGTAACGACCGCGTCCCTTCAATTCAAAGCGCACGCGCTGTCGGCCTGGGGCAAGCAATTTCGCGGGAACCTCGACGGTTTGCGTTCGGTCGGCCGCATCAATCGTCAGGGTTTCCAGCAATAAGTCGTTCACGTAGATCGTCAACTCGTACCGCTCTCCGGCGAACCGCGTGCGAGCGTACCAGTCGCCCAGCACCAACATCGCGGGGCCGGTAGCCTTCTCGGGCGACCAGCGATTTCCCGTGCGATGCGCCAGCAACCAATCGACTTGCGCCTTCAGTTGAGGCGAAGCCGGCGTTGTGCGATTCAGCGCCAGCGCGTACAAAGCCCGCAGTTCGACCGACGACGCATTCCACGGCAAGGTCTTGGCCCCGGCTTGTCCTGCGGTTGGTGGTCCTCCCGCGGGTTGCTTCGTCTTGGCGGGTGTTGGCGTGTCGTCCTGCGGTAAGCGGTCGCCCAGCAGGGATAACAATTCCTCGGCGGTCGGTTTGCGGTCCATCTCGACAAACGCCAGGGCAAGGTAAGCCAGCCCCGCGGGCGAAAGCGAAGGACGATTGCGATACAACTGATTGGCCAAGGTGAAATCGCCCTGCCCTGCCACCGAAAGTGCGTGCAGCAACACGGCTTTCGTTTCATAGTCGTTGACGCGCGTTTTGGCCATCTCGGCTTGCAGCCACGTCACAGCACGTTGGAAGGCGTCATCGTCCACGCGGTATCCGGCTTTCCTTGCCAAGGCCAACGCCCACACGCTGCGTGCCGTGCTGTACCGATTGGCGGCGCCGCGACCTGCCCAACTCCAACTGCCGTCGTCATTCTGCATCGAAACCAATAAGCCCACCGAGCTGCGCACGCGAGTGTCCAGCGTTTCAAGCTGCGGATGGTCGGCTTGTTGGGAAGTCTTAAAGAGTTGTTGCAGCGCCAACGCGGCCATAATGTCGCTGGCGGCGCCGTCAACGCCTCCGCGGACCGACAGCACATCGAATTCACACCACATGGGCGGCGCGAGCAGCACATCCAGCAAGCTGCGCTCCACGGAAGGACCCACCACAATTTGCAACTGCGGCGCGTCGAGCTTCATGCCTCGAGGCTCCTCGACGAACGCCGTGGTGTCGCCTTCCGCCGATCCACCGGCAAGGGCCACTACCGGCATTCCATAGGGACGCACCGGCAGCGACTGTTCGATCACGTCTTTCTGATCGCCTGAAGCGACCGTCAGTTCGAAGACCACATTCCCGCCGGGCGCGGCTTGAGCTTTCACTTCGGCCGGAAGTTCGATCTTCACCGGAAACGCCAGTTCGCGCACGCCGGCTTGTTCGACGTCGAGCTTGCGTGTCTGCGTGACGGTCTTCTCGCCAATTGTGGCGCGAAGGGTGACTTCGACCTGCCCCTTGGGCATGGCGGCATGATGAACCGAGGCGAGAACCGTGGCCTGGTCGCCGTCGGTAAAGGCGAGCGGCAGTTTCAACTCGCCGAAGAGATCCTTCTTGACGGTGAACTTATGCTCCGCCTCGCCAGCGAGCGTTTCGACCGTGGCGCCCTTGGCTTGCAAGGTCCACGCGGTCGACCGGTCGGGCAGTTCGAATTCGATCGTTGTTTTGCCGTCTTTGTCGGTCACCACCGCAGGGTTCCAATAGCCGGTCTCATGCGGGCCTAATTGCGGCATGAGCATGGCGCCTTGTTCCGTAAGCCGCGCCACCAGCGCGGGACGGTCGGCCATCGCACGGGCGTTAGCCATGTTCAAGTTGAACCACTCGCCGCTTTGCGAGAGCACCTGCACCGCATTGACTTGGGCTTTGACGTCCCACTGGGTGACATCGGAAAAATACGTAGTTGCGGGAACTCCGGTCAGCGGCGCTTCGCTGGCGGCGTACTTCTTTCGTCGCAATTGATCGATCTGATCGCCCGCCTGCGCCACTTGCTTTAGCGCTGCATTTGGATCGGCGGCGGCTCGTCCCAGAAAGCGGCCATCGGCTGCGCCGCCAAAGGGAACGCCGGCAGTGCTCTGCGGCATCGCGGGAGCGTACGCCATCTGCTCTTTCTCAAACGATTGTTTCGCCTCTTCGGCAAACGGATTCGGTTGAGCAAACAGATCGTCCATGCCAGCACTCGGTTGTCCGGGCGTACTGCCGCCGCCGAATGCGCCTCCGCCCAAACCTCCCATGCCATAGCCGTATCCGGCGCCATTTGCCGGAGCGGCGTAGGCGCCCGCAGCGCGAGCGAGGTCTTCGCCCGCAAATTCAACTTCGTGCGAGCGCTCCGTCAATAATGACTCTGTGAATGCGTCGAAATCGGCGGTGGTTTCGGCATCGGCAAGAACTCCGTCGAGTTCCGCCGCCTCGGCCACAGCGCCGCGCTCTCGGAATTCGCTCAAGCGGCGGCGCTCCATCTCACCAAGGGCGAGCCGTTCTTCTTCTGCCAGCAACCGCGCGTTAATCGCTTGGGTGGACGGCCGGTATTCAAACACCACGCTCGATGTGGTGCGCACGGCCGACTGCCGCAAAGCGCCGCGGAAGAACTCGTCGATTTTGCCCAAAGGCGAGGCGAAGCGTTCGAGCAACGATTGCTCAACCATCGCCAGACTCAATTCCGCCGAGGCGGGTCGTCCTTGCGAATCAACCGTCGTGATCGTCGCGACCACCGCTTCGCCCGGCTTGAGCGGTCCTTCGCCCTCGCCCTGGCGGGCCAGCGCCACCGAGACCTGCAAATTGCGCGTCACCAGGAACGGCGCCGACGCTTCATGGAAGCGCCGCACGTGCGGGTCTTCCGCGGTGGGCCGAGCGTTCGTCATCACGGCCACCGCTAGTTCAAAATTGGGCGCCAACTTGGCCGACATCGGCGCCGGCAATTCGTTTGCTCCGGTTTCCAGTTGCACCAGGCGGTGCTCCAAAATGCGAGCGCCTTGATACGTCACTAAGGCCAAGGCCGGCGCTTCGCGCCAGTGAACCTGGACTTTCGCGGTGTCGCCCACTTTGAAGGTGTGTTTGTCGGCCAGAATGCGCAGTCGCACGGCGTCTTTCTCATCAGAAACGGTCACGTAGGTTTGGCCGGTGACGGGGTTGCCGAACTGATCGACCCCTTCGGCGCGGAGCACATAAGAACCGCCCTGTGCTAATTTAAGCGTCACGCTCGCTTCGCCGGATTTTGCGTCGGTTTTAAGTTCGTGCGATTCGGTTTCCACCTCGGCGGATTTCTTCGCCACGGTGGTTTGCCGGAGTACGTGCAATTTCACGTCGCGGGCGGTCGGTTCACCTTCCGCGTCGCGCGCGGTCAGCGACACATCGAAGGTTTCACCTGCAATGTAAACGTCACGCACCGTGGACAGCGTTACGTTGAAGCCTTGCGTGGCCAGGAAGAATTGTTTGCCGGTTTGCAAGTTGCGTTCGGGAAGCACGACGGTCATCAAGAGCGTTTGCGACTCGCGGAACTCGCGCGTAGGGAACGTAAAGCGGACTTCGCCCTTGTCGTCGGTGGCGGCGGTGAAGGTGCGGCCACCGGCCAGTTGATACTGAAGTTCTCGATTGGCCAGCGGGGCGCCATAGTAAAACGTGGCGCGAATGACGCCTTCAATCGCTTCGCCGCGGTAGTACACGTTGCGCTCGGTGTCCACTTCTAGGCGCACCGGCTCCAGTTGATACTCGCGCACAGTAAAAACGCCTTGGTACGTTTCGCGGCCGCCGTCCTTTTCAGGCTCGCGCACCAGGATGCGAAATTCTCCCTGCGGCGCAACCGAAGGAAGCAGAAAATTCGTGTGCAAGCCGCCGAAGGCGCTCAGCTTCACGTTCGACTCGTGAATCAGACGGTTGCGCACGTCGAACACTTCAACGTGATACTCTTTGCCCTCGGCCACGGTGTAGGTGTCGCCCGTCACCTGGCGAATGACCCCGCGCACGTGAACCATTTGGCCTGGCTGATAGGCGGGGCGGTCCGTATAGATGTATCCCTTGTTCTCCAAGCCCTGCGCCACGCCCACGCCGCTCAGGCTCACGAGGTTCGAGGCGGTGTGGCTCCCGTCGATGGCGAACACGCGCACGTCGTTTGCGTCGCGCAGTTCGTCGAACGACTGTTGCAGCACGCCGTCGTCCCCCGTGGCGGATTCGGCAAACACTTGCGCTCCATCGGAAATCAAGACCTTGGCCTTGGGCCAAGGTTTGCCGGTGCGCATATTCTGGGCGAAGACAAAAACTTCATCGCGAGAGCTTTTAACGATGATGTCCAAGTCGCTTTGCACCACGAGCGTGGTCGCCTGAAACGTTTTGCTGCTGACCGTGACCGCGGTCACGGCGCCTTGCTCTTGGGCTTCCTCTTTCCCCGGAAGCGGAATTTCGACCTGCGATGCGAATTCTTTGTACTTCTCATACTCTGGAATGGCGTACTCAAAGGTCCGATCGGGATCGATCAGCGAAATGTCCAAGTTCTCGACCCCCGTGGCCAGGTGCATCTTGCGGAAATAAGTTTCGAGGTCGACCGTGTAAACGCTCACCGTCAGGCAGTCGATGTTGCGCGTTGTGACCTTGATCGTGGGGGTTTCGTTCGAGCGGAACACCTGCTCCGTCGCCACGCGCAAATGCTGCGACGTGAGTCGCTGCACGCGCGTTTGCGCCGGTCCTTGCAACTCGCCATAGGTGACCTTCTTGTACTCTTTGAGGGCGTCTTCCAACTTGCCGAGTTTTTCTTCAAGCGTGAGGGCGATCATGTATTGCGCCCGGGAAGCCTCGTTCGTCTCGGGATACTTCGAGACCAGCCGCCGCCATTCGCCCACCGCTTCGTTCCATTGCTCTTGGGCGAACGCCATGCGGCCAAACAGATAAAGAATGGCGCGGTTCCGGGCGTCGAGCGGATGTT
Organism: Planctomycetota bacterium; assembly: GCA_963204915.1. GTDB lineage: Bacteria > Planctomycetota > Planctomycetia > Pirellulales > Pirellulaceae > JAHWKS01. The sequence goes on from CAUJHS010000057.1 coordinate 55,207, forward strand.
TCACGAGAAAGGCGTCCCACAACGCGCGGGCCTCGGCGTACTTTTCTTGCTCGTACAGGTCATACGCCTTGAGGTACTCGGCGTTGATGATTTCCTGCTGAGCGGAGGCCCACAGGCGATGGGTCGGGTGCGCGGCAAGAAAGGCGTTGAACGTCTTGATCGCCTCGTCAAACTTCTTTTGCAGACGATAGGCGAAGCCGAGCAGGTATTGGGCTTCAGCGGCTTCGTCGCTTTTGACGTATCGCTCGTCGGCGAGAAATGCGTTCAAAGCGGAAACGGCGTCCTCATGCCGGCCTTGGTGCTGGTACGCTTGGGCGATTTGTAAGTGCGCCTTGGGCGCCAGTTCGTGCTCGGGGTGCTTCTTCAAAAAGTCGCGCAGGGCCGCTATGCCCAGGTTCAGGCTGTCCTGGTCGGGTGGTGTGGGAATCTGGTACGTCGCCGCCACGCGGAACGCCGCTTCCGCCAAACGGGGCGAAACCGCCTCTTTGTGGAGATCGAGCAAATCGCGCCACGCGCGACGGGCCTCCTCCAACGAACCGGCCGCCAGGAGCGACTCGCCCAAGCGGAAGCGGGCTTCGATGACCAACTCATGATTCGCGTGCGATTCGATAAATTTCCGGTACAATTCGGCCGCTTCGGCAAACTGGCCGAGTTTTTCATGCGACTCGGCAATGCGCAACTCGATTTGGATGCGGCTTTCAGGAAGGGGGCCCACGTCGAGCGCTTGCTTGTAGAACTCCAAGGCTTTGGCGTAATCGGGCGCCTGGTCCTCTTGCGGCGGCTTGAAGAACGCGTCGGCGAACTCCAGGTAGATGTCGGCGATCTCTTGCTTGCGGTCGAGCGAGAGCAGGTACTCCGCCTCGGCGCGGTAGATTAACTCGGCTTGCTGGAATTCGCCTTTGCGGGCGTGCGACACTCCCGCGGCGAAGCGGGCGCGCCGGACCCAGTCGCTCTTGGGCGTGTTCTCGCCCACGGCTTTGAACGCGGCGATGGCCGCATCATACTTTTGATCCAAGTGGAGCGCACGGCCCTTGAGATAGGCAAGATAGTCGCGGGCGAGAGTTTCGCCCTCTTTGGGTTTGGCCGCTAGCAGTTGATCGATCGCCTTGACCGCTTCGGCATAGTTGCGGTCTTTCATGAACGTGGCGATGTTCTCCGGAAGTTGCGGTCGCGGCGCCAAGGGATCGGCGGCGGAACTCATCGCAGGAACAACCAGCAAACAAGCGGCAATGGCCGCAATTCGCCAGGCGGCAAACATGGTGGGGTCTCCGAAACGACGCAAGAACGCCAACAGCGCAACAGGTCAGCAAGAATACTGCACAGAACGCTTGGGAAAAGGCATATGCTCAGCCCGATGCTGTCCATTCTAACCGTAGGGACAAACCTACCGTGAGCATTCTGTGTCCCATCGAATGGAAGTTAAGACGAGGTGGAACGCTCCATTGTTCCTAAATGCATGGTTTTTTTGCACAATCGCATGGGCGCAACGGCTTTGTAACACGTGCGAACCGTGCGTTTGGCCGCAGAAGCAGGTCGGCTGGAAGTGGTACGAAGGGATTCGCAGCACATGGCTCATTAAAACCACCGGATGTTTCTAATATAATCCACCCAAAAGTACCATATCGCTTGTCAGAACGGGCTTCGTGTTCTAAGTTGATCGCTTCGTCGTTTCCCTTCGCCTCGAACAATAGGAAAAAGCCATGAAAGCTTGGCATTACCTCGTACTGTTGGGTGGTTTGTGTGTATTCGCAGCCGGTTGCGCGCAAGACGCCGCCGATCAGAATACCAATGAGCCCAATGCGGCCGAAGTTCAACAAATGCACAGTGAGGCGACCGGCGCCACGGGCGAAACCACCAGTCAGTAACCCCGTTGTCTGGGTTATGGCCCCCAAACGGCCTCGGAGCGTGGCAGCGGCCAGGTTCCGAGGCCGCTTATGTATCTCTCCCCGGCTCGTCGCCTGCCTTCAGGCCGGGTCGGGCTCGGTTGGGCCCGGTATTACCTTTTTCTGTTGCTCAGGCGGCAGCAAGCGAAAGCGAATGCGGAAAGGCTTCTTGCCGTCCGTGGTGGCAGGATCGTAAATCGCGGCGATCTCGGCCCGGAGTGCGCCAAGCGTATCAAAGCCGTCGCGCACGGCGTCTTCTTCGGTCAAATCGTCCAGCGCGACTTGCTCGACCGATTCAATGCAGATGTATCCCGCTCCGGGAATATAGCTGCGCTGCCCCGCCTTCATCATTCGACGCTTCCACAAACGGATTGTCTGAGTTTTCGTTCCCTCGCGAATGGCGGCCAGGAACTTCTTCTTGAACAACAGCATGCTCGCGTTTTGGATAATGAGATTGCGACTTTCCGCAGGCGTCAACCAACGCCAACCTTCTCACGACAACACTTTACCGGGATTCATCAATCCGAGGGGGTCGAGGGCCTGTTTGATCGCCCGCATCACGCTAACCGCCTCACCGTGTTCGAGTTCCAGAAACTCCCGTTTTCCCAAACCAATACCGTGTTCGCCGGTGCAAGTGCCTTCCATAGAAAGCGCCAGCTCGACAATCCGCCGGTTAAGCGACTTCGCCATGGAAAGCTCGTCTTCTCGCATAGGGTCGATAATCAATAACACGTGAAAGTTGCCGTCGCCAACGTGCCCAAACAGCGGGGCTGGAAACGGCGCCTCGCGCAACAGCACTTTCGTCTTTTCGATACATTCCGCCAATCGCGACACCGGCACGCACACATCGGTACAGTAAGCGATGGCCCCCGGCCGCAGCGCGAGTGCGGCGTAGTAGGCGTCATACCGTGCCTGCCATAAACGGTCGCGGTCTTCCTTTTCCAAGGCCCATTGAAACTCGCCGCCTTGCAAACGCGTGGTAATCTGCCCCACCTTGCGAGCCTGTTCGACAACCGCCGCCACGGAGCCATGAAACTCGAAGAACAACGTGGGCGCCGCTGCATACGGAAGATTGGCGTACTTCGCCACGGCGGCCATTTGCACTTCGTCCAGTAGTTCGATCCGAGCCAGCGGAACGCCCGCGGCCATGATCTCCATCACGGCGTTGACCGCTTGCGCGACGTTCGCAAAGCGGCATACCGCGGCGCTGGCGGCCTCCGGCCGAAGCGCCAATCGCACCGTGACTTCCACCACCACGCCAAGCGTTCCTTCGGAGCCAATCAACAACCGCGTCAGATCGTATCCCGACGAAGACTTACGAGCCCGGCCGCCGGTGTGAATCACGCGACCGTCGGCCAACACCACGGTCAGGCCGAGAACATTATCGCGCATCGCACCGTAGCGAACCGCCGAACCGCCCGACGCGTTGGTCGCGCACATTCCGCCGAGCGAGGCGTCGGCGCCAGGATCGACCGAGAAATACAAGCCGGTTTGCTTTTCGTCCAGGTAGCGGTTGAGCTGCATTCGCGTGACGCCCGCTTGGACGGTCGCGTCTCGATCGTTCACACTGACGCGCAAGATGCGGTTCATCGGCCGCAGGTCGAGGCACACACCGCCGTGGACCGCCGTCACGCCCCCTTCGACGGCGGTGCCCGTTCCAAAGGCGATCATGGGCGTGCGATGCTCGGAGCAAATGCGCACAATTTGCGAAACTTCTTCAATGCTTTGAGGGAGCACCACGACGTCCGGAGGCTGCGGCGTGTGGCGCGAGGCGTCTCGGCCGTGTTCGTCCCGTGTCGCCGCCTCAGTGGAAACGCGGTCGCCCAACAAGTGTTGCAAAGCGTTCAGACAACGGGAATTCGTCATCGTTTCTCGTTCACGCAAAGGGTCCAATTCGATGGACGTGATCGACGCCCGAGTCGCGGTCGGAGTAGCCTCCTCACGCATTTCCAGGCAGGTGATATACTACGCGATGAGCCGCCATGACGTGAAGTCAGCGGAACAGGAAGTCCAACGGAGGGGGCGCACCGCCGTTTCCGTTCGAAGGCGAAGCGTTTGGCCACGCCGCATGGCGAAAAGACGAATCGTCCGCCCCGCGGACGCTCAGGATGTGGTTCTTTGCAGGAGACGTAACGAATGAGTGCAACCCGACGCCCTCCCGGACCCCAAGGGCATTGGATCTGGGGGCATGTGCCTGCCCTGCGAGGCGATATGCTCGCCTTTTTTACCCGCTGCCAGCAAGAGTATGGCGATATGGTGTGGCTCCGTTTCGTCACACGGAAAGCCGTGCTGGTATCGCACCCCGACGCGATTGAACAAGTGCTGGTTCACGACAACCGCAATTTCACCAAGAACTTTGCGCTGCGATTTCTGCGACCGGTGTTGGGCCAGGGGCTGCTGTTGAGCGAAGGGGAGTTGTGGCGTCGGCAGCGGCAGTTGATGCAGCCTTCGTTCAACCGAGATCGCGTTGAGGCGTTCGGCCCCCTGATTGTGGACGAGGCGCAAAAGCTGCGCGATTCTTGGCGCGAGGGCGGCACGATCGACTTGCACGGCGAGATGGTCAAGCTCACGCTAGCCGTAGCCGCCAAGGCGCTCCTGGGAGTCGAACTGGCCGACGATTACGACACGGTGTGTCGCTCGCAACTCGCCATTCTGGAACACTTCCGCCGACGCTGCGAAAGTAATGTTCGCCCGCCGCTGTGGGTTCCGACCGAGAACAACCGCCGCATGAACCGCGCCATTCATGACCTGCGCAGCTTGATCGAGCGCATCATTCGCGAGCGTAGCGAAAGTCGCGCGTCGGCAGGTTCGGCCCACGACGAGCGCGACGATGTTCTCTCTCGGCTGTTGCAAGCCCGCGCCCATGCGGAAGACTCGGGCATGAGCGATACGCAGTTGCGCGATGAAACGATGACGATGCTCATGGCGGGGCACGAAACCACGGCCAACACGCTGACCTTTACTTGTTGGCTGTTGGCGGAGCATCCTCACGTGGAAGCGCGCGTGCTGGCCGAACTGGAGGAGCAACTGGGCGACCGTCCGCCGACCGTCGAGGATTTGCCGCGATTAACGTTCCTTGACAAAGTGTTGAAAGAGTCGATGCGGCTCTATCCGCCGGCCTTCGCCGTGGGTCGCCGCGCCATTCACGATTGCGAGATTGGCGGATACCCGATTCCTGCGAAAACCAACGTGCTCATCTCGCAATGGGTGGTGCATCGCGACGAGCGCTGGTACGAGCGACCCTTGGAGTTCGACCCCGATCGCTGGACGCCCGAAATGATGGAGCGCCTGCCCAAATACGCGTATTTCCCCTTTGGCGCCGGCCCGCGCCGCTGCATTGGCAGTTCGCTGGCGTCGCTCGAAGCGGCTCTGGCGTTGGCCACGATTCTGCCCACGGTTTCGTTTGAACGACTCAACCCTGGACCGCTCAAGCCGTGGCCGACGGTCACGCTACGACCCGCGAATAATGTGCAGGTGCGCGTGAAGCCGCGCGAAGCGGCGTTGGCCCGCTGAGAGACGAAGCGCAATTTGACTTGCAAGAAAACGCAAAACGGAGAGGTACAGAACCTCTCCGTTTCTGCTTTTCAAGTGAACGCTTCGCCGCGAAGCCTGCTTAGCGCTTCGCCGGTGCGGGAGCATCGCTCGGCACTGCCGCCGGACCCGCCACGCGCTTGCCAATCTGCGAACTGCCGGTCAGGTAATTGTCGATCTGCGCGGCTTCCACCAGCCGGTCGAACTGGTCGGCCATGGCCAGACGCAGCTTCTTTTCGTGAATGTCCTTAAAGATTTCATCGCGCACGACATTGAAGTCGGTTACGGTCGGTTCGGTGCGGCCCAGACATCGCATGATGATGCTCTTGCCGCCGATGTTCACAATGGCCGAAAGATCGCCCGTCTTCAGGCGGAACGCTTCTTCCTCCAGCGCGGGCTGTCCGCCGTGGCGGCGAATCGGAGGCACCACGCCGCCGTTGGCTTGCGATACCGGCTCGATCGAGTACTGTTTGGCCAACTGGCCGAAGAACTGGTCGGTGGGGTTGTCGCGCGCCATCTCCCACACGGTTTGCGCTTGGCGTTGGTCGCCCAGCACAATGGCCAGCACCTCGACCCGTTCGCCAAAGTTTGATTCGAAGCCTTTCTTCAGGTCTTCTTCGGTCACTTGCACGTCGCCGCCGACGAGCTTCTTCAAGGCGGCCGAAGGCCAGACCGCGTCGCGCACGTAAATGTCGATCGCCTGCGCGTCGCCGCTATTGGTCATCTCTTGCAACCAACGCTCCACGTCGGGCGTCATGTCTTGTTTCACATAACCAAACGAGTCGGCCGCGCGAGCGATTTCGCCGTCCAGGTCTTGTTGCGTCACCGCCAAACGGCGGCGCTTCAGTTCCTGCAGCAGCACTTTGCGGTTCACCTCGCCTTGCAGCACCTCCACGCCATAGCGGGCGATGCACTCTTCGGCCAACTGCTGCATGGTGAGCTTGCGGCCGTTAATCGTGGCCGCCACGCCGGGCATTTGCTGCTGCAACTGCGGGTTGTTATACACGTTCACAATTTGGGCGTGATCTTGCAAGTGCTTGAACAGCTCGGCGGCGGCCTCGCGCAGCTTTTGATCGCGAACGCGCTCCACGAGCGTTTCTTCCGCTTGCTGCTTGTACTGCGGAGCGACAAACGTCGCTTTGAGTTGCTTTTCGCACTTGAGAATGACGAACTGCTCGCCCACCGGAATGACTTGCGACACCTCGCCGTCTTTCAAGATGAACGCGGCCTGCTCCAGATTGGGGTCGCCCACGTGCTTGCGAATGGGCGGAATCACGCCACGCGCGCTGGCGCTCGGTTTGTCTTCCGAATGATTCTTCGCCAACTCGCCGAAGCTTTTCGGATCAGCCGCCGCCTGCTTTTGGAGTTGATCGGCTTTTTCGCGCGTGTTGACCACAATCAAGCGAGCTTCCACCCGAGGACCGAATTCCGACTCCCAGGCTTTTTCCAGTTCTTCCCGGGTGACTTGCGTGCGGTCGTTCACCAGCCGGCGCAGCGCGAGCGTGGGCCAGATGATGTCGCGGCTGTATTGCTCGCGCGTGATGCGGCGTTCGTCCTCGAACAGCTTGAGGTACCGCTCGGTGGTCAGGCCGAACTTGGCCGCCATGCGGGCGATTTCGACTTCGATGTCTTTTTCCGTGATAACGATGCTGGCCTTTTCGCACTCTTGCAAAATGAGGTGCTTATTGACCACGGCTTCGATCACGTCGTTGGCGTGGCGGCGGACGCATTCGTCGGCCAGCTCCTGGCGCGTGATCGGCTCGCCATTGATGACCGCGGCGATCTTGGTTTGGCCCGGCGCCTTTTCCGCGGCGACCGATTCGACCGTCGTGGCGTCTTGGCGTACGGTGGTCGGAGCCGCCGGTCCCGCCACGGGGCGCGCTTTGGGAAGGGCTTGCTGCTGCGCCCCCAGTTGGCAGGTCAAAAGGATCGTCCCCAACGTGGCCGCGACGCGCCACCCGGCGCCAGCGCGAGACACCCCACGTGTGTTTGTTTTTCCAGCGGCTTTGCATCCACCGCGACGAGCATCCATGCCGGCCATGAGCGACTTTCCTCCACGCCAGAATGTCAACAGTCTCACCCTTCCGCTACTTCCACGGGCCGCGAACTATAAACACGCCGCCAGCAGGGGTCAAGGCGAATGCGTGTGAACTTTTGACAAAGTGGGAGCGTCGTGCATGGTGTAGGATGAACACGCTGGGCCGTTCTGGAACAAGCGACGTAAGCGAAAACCGTCGTGCGCCGCACCGCGAGTACCCCCTCCCATGCCGATTCAGTTTCAAGTGCTTGGCGCTCCCGGACGCGATAACGCCTTACTCGCCGAAGTTCACACCGGCGACGCGGTGCATCGTTTACTGTTCGACTGCGGCGAAGGGTGCGTGTCGGAACTGCCGATTTCAGTCGTGCATCAGATCGAGAGCGTGTTTTTCTCGCACTTTCACATCGACCACATTGCGGGGTTCGACGCCTTCTTCCGGCATAATTTCGGCCGGCCCGATGCGCCGGTGCGCATCTTCGGGCCGCTCGGTACGTGCGATGTGATGGCGCATCGCTTTCGTGGTTTTACGTGGAATCTCGTGGCCGACGCGCCGGGCGAGTTTCAGGTGACCGAAGTGGCGCCGCCCCGTATGATCACACAAACCTTTTACACGAAGGAAGGCTTCGCCGTGGCGCACCCCGGGCCTGAGACGCCGTTTCGGGGCTGGGTGTGGGAGGAAGCCGACTTCCGCGTGGAAGCGCACTTGCTCGACCACGGCATGCCGTGCCTGGCGTACCTGGTGCGCGAAGCGCCGCGCTGGAACTTTCACTTGCCGGCCGTCGCCGAGTTGGGGTTGCGGCCTGGGCCGTGGATGCGCGCCGTGCGCGGCGAAGAACGGGCCGACGAGAATCTCACGATTGACGGAAAGCAATACGCGCTGGCCGAGTTGCGCTCGCGCCTGATGCGGCAAACGCCAGGCGAAAGCATTGCGTACCTGACCGATTTTCGCCTGGACAACGCTGCGGAGGAACGCCTGGTCGCCTGGCTCGCCGGTTGCGATACGCTCGTGTGCGAGAACAACTTTCGCAACGCCGACCGGCAACTGGCCGAGAATAGCTTTCACATGATCTCGGCCGACGTGGCTCGATTGGCGCGCCGGGTGAATCCGCGACGGCTGGTGCTGTTTCACTTGTCCGACCGTTACACGGCGAACGAGTGGCGCGAGCAACGCGAAGAAGTGCGAACGGTGTTTCCGCGCACCGAGTTCCCCGTCGCGTGGAAACTCTAAAAAAGCAGGCGCACGGCGAGCGCCGCCCTTCGTGGCGACGCGCCGTGCGCCTGCGAACTTTCCAAGCCTAAAGTGCTCACTAAGCCTGAATGGTTACGTCTGGCTTAAGCGCCTTTCTTGGCGGCGGTGTAGCGGCTGGAAACTTCGTCCCAGTTCACCACATTCCACCAGGCCGACACATAATCCGGTCGGCGGTTTTGATACTTCAGGTAGTAGGCATGCTCCCACACGTCCAGACCTAGAATGGGCGTGCGGCCTTCCATATAGGGCGAGTCTTGGTTTGGCGTGCTCTCGACTTGCAGATTGCCGCCGCTGTCGACCGTGAGCCAGGCCCAACCGCTGCCGAACCGCGTGGCGGCGGCGTTGTTGAACTTCTCTTTGAAGGCGTCGAAGCCGCCGAAGGCTTGGTCAATGGCCGCCGCCAGATCGCCGCTTGGTTTACCACCTCCCTTGGGCGCCATGATCTTCCAGAACATGGAGTGATTGGCGTGTCCGCCGCCGTTGTTGCGCACCGCGGTGCGTTTGTCTTCCGGCACCGAGTTGATATTGCGCAGCAACTCTTCGATGCCCATATTCTCGAACTTGGTGCCTGCCACCGCGTCGTTCAGCTTGCTGACGTACGTCGCATGGTGCTTGCCGTGGTGGATTTGCATCGTCTGCGCGTCGATGTGCGGCTCCAACGCTTCTGGCGGATACGGCAGGTCAGGGAGAGTAAAGGCCATGTTGGTTTCCTTCCGTAGCTAAGAGAGGGATACTCGAATTACCCTCTGGCAACATAACCCATTTTCGATGCATCGACAATCGCCCGGACGATGCTCCCTCGGCTGGATCGCCGCCTTCAAGCGGTCCTATTGTTCAACCCCATTCCCCGTTTTGACAGCGTCCCCGCGGGCAAGGCATGGCGCAAGCATCGAGTCATTTCACCAACCACGCGCTCCCCGTTGGGGAGTGGTTCAACATGGGTCGTGGCGTGTGGCTTGGGCGTTTCCGTCGCAGGTTTGAGTTTCCTCGAAGGTCTTGTTATGCAATCGCCTTTTGTATTACGTGGCCGGCGACGTCGGTCAGGCGGAAGTTGCGTCCTTGGAACTTGTAGGTCAGCCGCTCGTGGTCCAGCCCGAGCAGGTGCAAGAGCGTGGCGTGGAAGTCGTTCACGTGCACGGGGTCTTCCGTCGGATAGTAGCCGAGTTCGTCGGTCTGGCCGATCGTGGCGCCGGCCTTGGCTCCGCCGCCGGCCATCCATACGCAATAGGCGTCTTTATGGTGATCTCGGCCGGCTTGCTCCCGATCGCTTTGCAGCATGGGCGTGCGGCCGAATTCGCTGCCCCACACCACGAGCGTCTCGTCCAGCAAGCCGCGCTGTTTGAGGTCTTGAATGAGTGCGGCCAGCGGTTGGTCGACTTCCCGGCATTTTTTGGGCAAGGCAGTGTTGATCGAACCGTGATGATCCCAACCTTCGTCCATGAGCTGCACGAACCGCACGCCGCGCTCGACGAGCCGGCGCGCCAGCAGGCAGTTGTTGGCGAAACTCCCTTTGCCCGGTTCGGCGCCGTAGGCGGCCAGCGTGTGCGGCGACTCCTGCGACAGGTCCATCAACTCGGGCGCCGAGGTTTGCATCCGGAACGCCATTTCATACTGGCTAATGCGCGCGGCGATTTCGGGGTCGCCGACATCGGCCAGTTGCGCCTGGTTTAGTTGATTGATGCTTTCGACGGTGCGGCGCCGGTCGGTCATCGACAGTCCCGGCGGGTTCGACAGAAACAACACGGGGTCGCCGCCACTGCGGAACTCAATGCCTTGATGCACCGTGGGCAAGAAGCCGCTGCCCCACAAACTATTGCCGCCGCCCGCCACGGCGCCGGTAATCATCACCACGAACGCCGGCAAGTCTTGGTTCTCGCTGCCCAACCCGTAGGTGATCCAAGAACCCATCGTGGGTCGACCAAAGCGGCCGAAGCCCGTATGGAGAAAGAGTTGCGCGGGCGCGTGGTTGAACTGCTCGGTGTGCAAGGTCTTGATGATGGTCAGATCATCGGCCACGGTGGCCAGGTGGGGCAGTAACTCGGAGATGACAAGTCCCGACTGACCACGCGGTTGAAACTGGAACTTCGAACCCATCAACCGCGGATGTCCGCGCAAGAAGGCGAATCGCTGGCCTTGGAGGTATTCCTGGGGGCATAACTCCCCGTCATGCTTGTTCAGCGCCGGCTTGTGCTCGAACAAATCCAAGTGCGACGGCGCGCCGACCAGATGCACGAAGATCACACTTTTCGACTTGGGCGCAAAGTGCGGCGGCCGCGCCGCCAGCGGGTTCGCCGGTTGGTTCGCCGCCGGTAAGTCTTGCGCCAAGAGCGAACCTAGCGCGAGCGAGCCAACGCCGCAACTCACGCCCTGAAGCAACGCGCGACGAGACAACGTTGGAAGGAACTCCGACATCGTTAACCTTTCGTAATGGTCTCGTCCAGATTGAGCAAAATATTTCCGATCAACAGCCATGTGGCGAACTCGGCTGCATCGAGATCATCGACCGGCGTCTTGCCAAGCAGCGTCTTGGCCGACTGGGGGTTGGCCCGGAAGTGCGAAAGTTCGCGGTCGTGTACATCCTGCAAGTGGCGCAACTCTTGCTCCGTCGGCGCCCGGGCGACACAGCAGCGGAACGCGTAATCGAGTTTATGCGGCGCGTTGTCGCCGGCGCGTTCCGTTAACACACGCCGCGCCAGTCCGGCGGCCATTTCCAAATACGCGGGGTCATTCAACAGCGTGAGGGCTTGGAGCGGCGTGTTGGTTCGCGCTCGCTGCACCACGCAGGCCGCGCGATCAGGCGCGTCGAAATTCACAAAGCTCGGATACGGCGCACTGCGGCGCCAAAACACGTACACGCCGCGACGAAAACGATCGTCATCGGTTTCCGTGCTCCACTTGGGGGCATTCCGCCCGACGTGCCGCCAAACGCCCTCGGGCTGCGGCGGATACACGGGAGGACCGTCTTGCTTTTCCGAGAGCAGCCCGCTGATCGCCAGCGCGTTATCGCGCACCATTTCGGCCGAGAGACGCAACCGCGGCCCACGCGCCAGGAGTTTGTTGTACGGATCACGCTCCAGCAGTTCCGGCGTGACCCGTGACGACTGCCGATAGACGCTCGACGTGACGATGAGCCGGTGCAGGTGTTTTTGCGACCAACCGCTGCGCATGAACTCGACGGCCAGCCAGTCCAATAACTCGGGATGCGTGGGCGGTTCGCCTTGCGAGCCGAAGTCTTCTTCCGTCGCCACAATGCCTTGGCCGAACATCTCGGCCCAAGCCCGGTTCGCTACAACGCGCGCCGTCAGCGGGTTGTTTTCGTCGGTCAACCAGTGGGCCAGCGCCAAGCGATTCGCGGGCGCGTCTTGCGGCAAGTCGTGCAGCACGAGGGGCACGCCCGGTTCGACCGGTTCGCCAGGATTCAAAAACTCGCCGCGACGCAACACATGCGTCTGGCGCGGCTGGTCTTCAATCATCACCAACGTCGTGGGGGGCTGCGTTGCATCAAGCTGTTTTTGCAACGCGGCCACATGTTCTTTCAAGGCTTTGATTGCGGGATCCAGCCCGACGAAATACGCCGTCAAATCGTTTTGCTGCTTCTTGTTGCGTTTCCCTGGGGGCAAGTTCACGATGCGTTTAATGTTGGCCGGCAACGCCGCGAGATTGGCTGCGGCTTGCTGCTCCCACTCGGCTTGCGCCGGCGCTCGGGCGGCGAGGGCGGCGTCCAACTCCTGCTGCGCTGCGTCACGCTGCGACTGCAATTCGAGCCGCGCCGCTTTCTGCGCCTCGGCCAAGGGCAGGTCCATCATCGGACCGATGAAGTCGTAGGTTACGCCGTCGCCTTTGACCTCCAGAGGGGTGTTGTTGAAGTACGCAAACAGCCGGTAATAGTCCTTCTGCGTGAAGGGATCATACTTATGGTTATGACACTGAGCGCACTCCAAACTGGTGCCGAGCCACACCATGCCGGTGGTGTTCACTCGGTCGATGATCTGATTGACCCGGTTTTCTTCCGGATCGACGCCCGCTTCAACATTGCACGTGGTCAACCGGTGAAAGCCGGTGGCGATTTTTTGCTCCAGCGTCGCTTCCGGCAGCAAGTCGCCCGCGAGTTGCTCAACCGTGAATTGCGTGAAGGGCATGTCGGCGTTCATCGCACGAATGACCCAGTCGCGATAAGGCCAGACCTCGCGATACTGATCGGCCTGATAGCCGTTCGAGTCGGCGTAGCGAGCCAGGTCTAACCACGGACGCGCCCAGCGCGGCCCATACGCGGGCGAAGCGAGCAACCGCTCCACCACGCGCTCATACGCATCGGGCGCATCGTCGGCCAGAAACGCTTCCACTTCTTCGACCGAAGGCGGCAGACCGATCAAATCCAAATACACGCGACGCAAGAGCCGCGATCGCTCGACTTCCGGCGAAGGCGCCAATCCCTCGGCTTCCAATCGCGCGAGGATAAACGCATCGACCGGCGTGCGAACCCACTCCGCATTCTTGACCTGAGGCAAACCCGCGTGCCGCGGCGGCTGGTAGGCCCAGTGCGCTCGAATCTTGGCATCGGCGGCGCTGGCGGCGTCGGGCCAGGCGGCGCCTTCGGCAATCCAGCGGCGCAACAGCGCAATCTCGCGCTCCGCCAGCGGCTCATCATCCAACGGCATGCGTTCTTGATCGTCCAAGCCGAGCACGCGGCGCAACAGCAAACTTTGCTCCGGCTCGCCGGGAAGCAGCGCCGGTCCCGAAACGCCGCCTTGCAGCACGATCGACCTGGAGTCGAGGCGCAGGCTTCCCTCTTGTTCGTCGGACCCGTGACAAGAAACACAACGCGCCGTGAGAATCGGCTGGATGTCGCGCACGAAATCAACGCGATCCGGGCTTGGCGCCTCGGCGGCAAGTCGGTGCGCGGGCGACGTGAGCAACACCGCCACGCCAAAGCAAACCGCGAACCTGAATAAACCGGAATGAGTCATGGCGTGAACCGCCTGGGGAATATGGGCAGGAGAAGACAAGCCGTCGGCGTTTGGGCAGGATTATTAGAGCAGGAATCACCGTGATTTCAACAGATCCAATGGCATGGATCCGACCGCAAAACCGGAAACGCGCCGGGCCGATGGGTAGAACCGTTCGCCAGCGCCGTGCGTACTGTTTGTGCCGTCGCGAGCCGCGGAACAAGAAAATTCTTCCACGTGACCTGACGTGTCCGCGGGCCTGCGATAAGTAGGGCGTCGGGAGTTGCTAACGCAAGGATGTCTTCTAACACGAAAGGATTCCCCAAATGCCCAAGTATCAAGTCTTTTCCGGCAAGTTATCGGTCACGATTCTCGCCGAGGATCCCCATGCGGCCGCTGTCGAGTCCCTCCAGTGGTGGGGCGGAGATGTCGAAAGCTATGGAAACGACGGCGCCATGGCTCACAGCCGTCACCTTGAGGAGCAAGTCTTCGTGCGGCAAGTGGGATCGCGGCAGCCGGCGGAACGGTTTATCACCTTCCATCTCTTGGCCAGCTTAAACCGGGAAACGCCCAATAAGGCCTGGCGGCGCTTGTTGTCCCACTTCAACCCGAATCACAACTGAGCGAAGTCGGGTTGCGGGAACGTTTCGGGTCCATCCCAACGTCGAACGCGATGGGACCTGACGAAGATGTGACCGATTTCCGTACTTCTTCATTATAACGAACAACTGTACTACTTCTCTGATTTTTCTGCTTCACGCATTACCTTCAAGGAACGCCGTCATGGCTAAGTACTACGTCGAGTCCGGCACGCTGCAAACGATCATTTCCGCCGACGATCCGCAAAAGGCGGCGCTCCTGGCGGTGCACCAGGCGATTGGGCAAACCCTGCCGATCAACGTCGAAGAACTTTCGCCCGAAGAAAAGCAGTCCCAACTGGAGTTCCGCGGGGTCCAAGTCCTGGGCGACGACATTCTGCTGAACGAACGCGGCTTTGGCCGCGAAGACAGCCTCCGCATCGACACCTATGAAGTGCTCGTCCACTGGAGCCAACTGCTGGCGGCTTTGGCCAAACTGGAACGCACCTTGGGCGAAGAATAAACCGGACAGGCATGGCAAAAGTTTCCTTCAAGCCAGCCGCGTCATGAGTCCCTCGGGACGCGGTTGGTTGCGGTAAAACAGGACCCGCATTTTCCTTGACGAAATGCGCAACCTGTCCTTGCGGTTGAAGGCGCTTTCTGGCAGTTTGATGGCCTTTCCCTTCGCGCCTTGGGATCTGGCCGCTTGCTATGCTCGAACGCTATTTGCTGGTGTGGCTGGTGGCCGCCTCGTTTGCGGCGCTTGTCTGGCCTGCGATCTTCGGCCCTGCGGCGCTGGACCCGTTTGTTTTATCCAAGGCGTACTTGCCCTATCTTTTCGCCGTGGCGATGTTCGCCATTGGCTGGATGCTTCCCAAAGATGAAGTCCGCCAAGTGCGGCAACGTTGGCCAGCGGTTCTGGCCGGCACGGCGGTTCAATACGGCACGATGCCGACCTTAGCCTTCTTAGTGGCGAAGTTAGGCGGCTTCACGGGCGACGCCTTAATCGGCATTGTGCTGGTAGGCTGTGTTCCCGGCGCCATGGCGTCGAACGTGCTCACGTTACTCGCCCGCGGTAACGCAAGTTACTCGGTTAGTTTGACCACGCTCGCCACGCTACTTTCGCCCCTTGCCGTACCGCTGGCGTTGCGGCTGACGCTGGAAGGGGCGCAAGGCGTGAGTCTCGATTTTTGGGCGGTCAGTTGGAATCTTTGCTTGACCGTGGTGTTCCCCGTTACGGCGGGGTTCGCCCTCGGCAACACCTTCCCCGGAAGGGAGCGAATCGCCAAACGCGTCGGTTCGACCGTGGCGAACCTGGTCATTCTTTGGATCATTGCGGTGGTGGTCGGACTCAACCGCAGTAATTTGGCGCAAATCACCCTTCCGCTGCTCGTGGCGTTATTTGGCGTCAACGCAGGCGGTTATCTGGCGGGTTACCTGGCTGGCTGGCGGATGCGGCTACCCGAACCGATGCGGCGCGCCTTGACGTTGGAAATTGGCATGCAGAACGCCGGATTGGGGGCCACGCTGGCCACCCAGTTGTTTCCCGATCGGCCGGCGGCGGCCATTGCTCCCGCGATTTACACCTTTGGGTGTATGTTGACCGGCGCCATGCTGGCGCGAACCTGGGCCGCCTGGGACGACCGCCGTGCAACGAGCGACGCAAGTTCTCCTGTGAACGACTGAAGTGGGGCGTTCCAGCCTCCTTCGACGTCGGGCGCAGCGCCTGCCATGCCAACTTTCCGAACGGTTATGCAAAAACCTGTCTCGGAAGTCGGCGGGCCACAGGAAACAACATTGGCAAACTCACAGGCTTGGCACACACTAAGAGTATGGATCTCGCACGTGATGCCAAGCCGCTCGGTTTGCGTTGGAAGAATTTGCTCGCCTCGATTCACTTCGATGATGGAATTCCTCCACGGTCGGTTGTCTCTGCCCGGGGGCCATTGGCCTTGCGCGTCGGCTTGCTTTGTCTTACTACGTTTGTTGTGGGGTGTGGCCGGGGGGGTGAGTCGCCGCCTGCGAGCAAACAGGCGCCTCAATCCAAAACGGCGGCGAATTCAGCTTTGCCCAAGCGAAAGCCAGCCTCCGCTTTGCCTGCTTTGCCCGAAGTGGCGATGCCGACCGAGGCCCCCGTGCCCGGTCAACGTCGGCCGAGCGGTTCTCTGGCGGAGTTGATGACGCAAGATGATCCGCAAAATTTGGCGGAACGCGTCGGCCCGCTTGGCGCCATGCCTTTTACGCCGGTCGATGAAAACCAGGTGGCGGCTGCGGGCATTCGCAAGCTGGAAAGCAAGCATCTGACGCTGTACACCGATCTGCCGCCTCAGCCTGCAGTGGATGAGTTGCCGCAGGTGTTCGATCTGGCGGTCGAGCCGTGGTGTGCGTATTTCGACATCGACCCCGGCCGGTTGAATGAGTGGCGGATGCGCGGCTGCCTGATGGATCGGAAAGAGCCGTTTCTGGCCACGGGGTTGCTGCCTGATGATTTGCTCGATTTTTTGCACGGTTTCCAACGAGGTTACGACTTTTGGCTTTACGAACAACCGAGCGACTACTACCGCCGTCATCTATTGTTGCACGAGGGCATGCACGGGTTCATGAACCTGGTGACAGGCAAAGAGGGCCCTCCCTGGTACATGGAGGGCATGGCGGAATTGCTCGGAGTTCACCGCTGGCGGGACGGATCGCTCACCTTGGGGCATTTTCCTCAGAGCCGCGAGGAGACCCCCATGTGGGGTCGCGTAAAAATCGTCCAAGACGACTATGCCGCGCGTCGCGCCTTGCCGCTTTCCAAAGTGTTTGAGCTTGGCCCGCGAGCGCACCTCGATTTAGCGCCTTATGGCTGGTCGTGGGCGGCGGCGGCTTTTCTCGACGGACACCCGCGCACGCAAGCGGCGTTTCGCGCCCTGCGTCGCGACGCGCACTTGAACGAGCCGCGCTTCTCCCAACGGTTGCGCGAAGCCTTGGGGGATGCATGGCCCCTGGTGATGGAGGAGTGGCAACTGTTTGTCGCAAACATCGACTATGGCTACGATCTGACCCGCGAGGCGGTTGAATACCAAGCGGGCGCTCCGCTCCCCTCGGGCGGTCAAACGTTCACCATCGCCGCCGACCGAGGGTGGCAATCATCGGGCATTCTCGTGGAAGAGGGTCAAACGTATCAACTTCGCGCCACGGGCCGGTACACGGTGGCGCAAGAACCGCAACCCTGGTGGTGCGAACCGAATGGCGTAACGCTGCGGTATCATCGCAGCATGCCGCTGGGCGTTTTGTTGGCGACGGTGCGAAAGGACGGCTTCAGCGAAGGCGCCGTTTCGGCGTTTCTCAACCCCGGGCCGATCGGAACGGGTCGGACGGTGCGCGCTCCTTCGACTGGCGTGTTGTACTTTCGCATTAACGATTCTCCGGCCAAGCTAGACGACAACGAAGGCTCGTTGGAAGTGCGCATTGAGCTTCAAGCGGCCGAGTAACCGGACTTGTCGATTTTTGGCTTGCCAATCAGCAATTCGCGCCCGGCAATCTGCGGTTCGGCTTTCCGCTCCGCATTGACGAATTGGCGCTGGCTGTCGACAATCCAAGCTGGCGACGCATTCCTCTTGGCCCTTGTTTTGTAACGATTTCATGACTCCGCTTGCTCAACAGGATATCGAAGTTTGGACCGCCATTCACGAAGAGCGTCGTCGCCAGCAAGAAGGGCTGGAAATGATCGCCAGCGAGAATTACACCTCGGCGGCGGTCATGGAGGCGGTCGGCAGCGTGCTCACGAATAAATATGCCGAAGGCTATCCGGGACGCCGCTACTATGGCGGATGCGAGTTCGTCGATGAGGTGGAAAACCTGGCGCGCGACCGGGCCAAAAAGCTGTTTGGCGCCCAACATGCCAATGTCCAGCCGCATTCAGGTTCGCAGGCGAACACGGCAGTGTATTTGACCGCGCTGCAACCGGGCGACTCGGTGCTCGGGCTGGACTTGGCGCATGGCGGGCATCTGACGCACGGCATGCGATTGAACATCTCCGGAATCCTTTACAACTTCCACAGTTACGGCGTCACGCGCGACACGCACCGGATCGACTTCGATCAGGTGGCGCGGCTTGCGCGCGAGCATAAGCCCAAAATGATCGTCGCGGGGGCCAGCGCGTACCCGCGGGAAATTCCTCACAGCCGTTTTGCGGAAATCGCCCAGGAAGTGGGCGCCAAGCTGTTTGTCGACATGGCCCATTATGCCGGACTAGTGGCCGCAGGGCTGCACAACAACCCCGTACCCGTGGCCGACTTTGTAGCCACGACCACGCACAAAACGCTGCGCGGTCCGCGTGCAGGACTGATTTTGTGTCGCGAAGAGTACGCCAAAGACATCGACCGTAGCGTATTCCCCGGAATCCAGGGGGGGCCGCTCATGCATGTGGTGGCGGGCAAAGCGGTTTGCTTCGGCGAGGCGCTGCGACCGGAGTTCAAAACCTATGCCCAGCAAGTGATCGACAACGCCAAAGTTTTGGCTGAAACGTTGTCGGCCGGAGGTTTGACCTTGATTAGCGGTGGGACCGACAATCACTTGATGCTGGTCGATGTGACGACCTTGGGAATCGGCGGCAAACTGGCCGAGGCCGCACTCGATCATAGCGGCATTACGGTCAATAAGAACATGATTCCCTACGATCAACGGAAGCCCATGGATCCGTCGGGAATCCGCATCGGCACGCCAGCCCTGACCACCCGGGGAATGGGCATCGACGAAATGCGCCGGATTGGCGCCTGGATGTTGGAAGCGCTGAAGCACCCCGACGACGCCGCGCGGCATGCCCGTATTCGCGGCGAAGTGGCCGAACTGGGCAGACAGTTCCCGGCCCCCGCCGAGGGACAAGCCGGCTAACCTTGCTGAAAACTCGTCCTCGAAACATCAACTTGAGGCGAACGCACCGAGGAAGCCGCGTCCTGCCTCCTCGTTTGTACTTGGTCAACCGACTTGCGGTTTGAGGTCGTCACCCTACTTGATTTATCAGTCAACGCTTACACATTAGGCGGTTTGCCGCACTTCTCTCTTAGAAGTTTCCTCAGGCGAGGGATTCTCTACCGAATGCCATTGAACTAGGAATTAAGTGGGGGGGCGCCCCACTTTCACCTTTTTCGCCGAATACGGCTGAGCAAGGTGCAGCAGACGATGGAATCCTAGCGGATCTGGTTTGCTGCGATGCTCATGACGATTCGGCCCTACCTGCTCCTATGCAACTCCCGCGGACAATTTTTACGGTTCAGCTTGAACCGGCCACTCTTTCCTTTATTAATTCGTTTGCTCGAAATCACGGCGCCAGCGCCGCGCCTTTTGCTTCGGCCGAAGAATTGCTGCGCACGTCCATGACGGGGCGCGCCGGCTGTGTCGTGTTGGGTTTGACCCCACAAGGCGAGGGCGACTGGCTGACGCCCTTAACCACGCTGCAAAAGGCAGGGGTTTTGCTCCCCACGATCGTGCTTTTGAATCAACCCAGCGTGGCGTTGGCCGTGTCCGCCATGCGTCAGGGTGCGTTGTCGGTGCTGGAAGCGCCGCCCGACCCCGCCGCTTTGGAACAGGCGCTGCAAGACGCCTTGGACGAGGATTTACGCACGCGCACCGCTCGCCAACAACGCGAAGACATCATCACAAGATTGTCAACGCTAACCGAAGGAGAGCGTGACGTACTTCACCGGCTCTTGGCCGGCATGGCCAATAAGAACATTGCCGCCGACTTGCAACTGGGGCTGCGCACGGTCGAGCTGCGCCGCGCCAAAATTCTGCAAAAGCTGGGCGCCCGGTCGTTGGCCGAGATGGTCCGGCTCGTGACGCTTGCCGACGCGATCCCTTTGGAAACCTCTTAGAGGTTGCGGTTCCGTGTTGAACGCGTGTGGGAATAAAAAAACCGGCGGCGCGGGATGGTCCGCACCGCCGGTCCCCCAAGAGCAACCGCCTCGCTGCTCGTTTCGTCTACAGTTAGAAGCGAAGCAGGATGCGGAATGTTACAGCCCCTGGCGGTAAATTCTTCGAACGGCCGGTTCTTGTTCCGTCCTGGCGGCACGGATAGGTTGAGGCGTCGATCGGATTGGCCGTGATTCTGCCTTTTGGGGAGCGTTATCTTGATCCGCCTTGGTGAGTTCGTGGTGCTGTTTGCGATCGGGATCGCGTCGTTCGCACAGGCCGATGAATTGCCGTCGCGGTTGGTCGTCGCCACGTGGAATGTGGAGTGGTTCTTTGACGATGACCGCGGCGACAACGGCAGCGATCTTTCGCGCGAACAGTCGGCGCCCAACCGTGATGCATGGGAATGGAAACTCGCGCAGGTGGCCGGAGCGGTGGCGAAGCTGCGTCCTACGATTCTCGCCCTTCAAGAGGTGGAGAACCGCCGCGTGCTGTCGAATTTGACCCGGCGCCTGAAAGACGACCACGGCCTGACGTATCGCATTGCCTACATTGAGGGCTGGGACACCTTCACCGAGCAAGACGTGGCGGTGCTGTACCAGTCAGGCCTGGTGGAGTATTCGTGCCGCGAGCAATCGCGCGAAATGTTCCTTAGCCAGCAGTACTACAATTTGAACAAGCATTTGTTCGCCCGGTTCGAATGGGGGCCGGACGACGCCAAAGAGTCGTTAACCCTTCTCAACGTTCATCTTCGCGCGACGCCCGAAGCAGCCGACCTGCGCCTGCGACAAGTCCGCTTGATGCGGAAGTGGATCGCAGAGCAAATCCGCCGGGGTGAAAACGTCATCGTTCTGGGCGATCTGAACACGGAGGAAAAAAACCACCCCCCGGAAGCGGCGACCGACCTTGGCGTACTGCTCGGGATCGCCACACCGGAACCCAGCGATGACCTGTTCGACTTGCACGCGCGGTTGCCGGCGGCATTACGTGCGACCCATCTCAGCGGCGGCCAGTTTGACCGCATCTTGATAAGCCCGACGATGAGCCATGATGCGCCCGACCGGCAAGATTTTGTGTTTGGTTCGGTACGTGTGGCAAAAGATGTCGTGATCCGCGGTCAGGGGCAAGACACCGATCATTTTAACTCGTTTTACCAAATCCCCCAGGACGAACGCGATGTCAGCGACCATTACCCTTTGGTAGCGGAATTCTTAGTGCAGTAAGACGTTACGATCGCTGACGCCTCTCTTTTGCGAGGTCTCGTGCAGCGCGTCTGGCAGCCCGAGTTTTGGTCGGTCGGAAGCGCCGTCATTCGGGGAAGCGCGAGTCTCGCGCTCGCTCGACGCAAGGTCACGGTCGATGGCGGATTGCCCGTGGTTCGAGTCTGCCTGTTGCAGCGGTTGTTCTGATTCGTGAAGCCGCACGGCGTCGTCCGCCAACGAGGGGGGCCGGCGTCTTCGGCACAACATGCAAGGTTTTCCTGACCGGACGCAAGTCGAGCATATTTCAAGGTTTGCACGGGCTTTTCCTGTCAATCGCTCAACAAATTGGGGCCGATAGTTGTCTCTGGAATTGATGAGGGGAGAGACTAGGCGGTGCTCTCCCTGGTCCCTTACGTTGGCGCGGGTGATTACCTGCTCGGACGCAGGACGCTGACGGAACAAGGACCGACTGTGCAAAAATCGTTGCACTACCTCCATGGATCGGGGAGTACCAAACAATGAGACACGGATGTTGGGCGATACCCCTTGCCCTTCTTTCTGTGCTAGCCAATACGGAAGCGCGGGCTCAACAACCGCGTACGACTTATCAGGCTAGCTACTACAACACCTACCGAAACTACTACGCGCAACCGGAAGCGCCTGCGTCGCCCAGCGACGTACCCGCGCCTCCGATGGATGTCGCCCCAACGCCTGAGCCTGCGTATGGTCATGCACCGGCGCACGGCGGCAACGGTTACATCTCGGAAAGCTGCGACCCGGTTTGCACCAATGGTTGCTATGCGGGCAGCGCCTGCCATGCGGCCGGCGGCTGCAACGGCGGATGCTGCGACACCGGTTGTTGCACGACGGGTTGCTGCGACACAGGCTGCGACGACGGGTGCGGCTGTGACGACGCCTGCGAATGCGGCTGCAACGGCGGCGAAGATGAAATTTGGCGCCTGTTCGGCGATGTGCCGCTCATTCCGGGCGCCAAGGGCGATTGCTGCCACGATCCGCTGTCGTTCTTCATCGGCGGCTGGATCCAAGGCGGCATCACCGGCAACGGCGACGGCAATCGCTCCAGCCAGGGCAACTACCCTGTGCCCTTCAACCAGGTGTCGGACGGGTTCATCTGGAACCAGGCCCCGTACATCTACGCCGAGAAAGTGGCCGACACGGGCGGCGAAGGGTTCGACTGGGGTATGCGAGTTGACTACGTGTTCGGCACCGACGCGGCCGACACGCAAGCCTTTGGCGATGAAGGTTGGGACTTCGGCTGGAACAGCTCGCGCGATTACGGCTCGGCCATTCCGCAGTTGTACGCCGACCTGGCCTACAACAATGTCAACCTGCGGTTAGGACACTTTTACACGATCATCGGGTATGAAGTCGTACCGGCCATCGGTAACTTCTTCTACTCGCACGCGTACACGATGAACTACGGCGAACCGTTCACCCACACCGGCGCCTTGGCCTCGTTCAAGCCAGACGACACGTGGACCTACTACGGCGGTTACACCTTCGGTTGGGACAGCGGTTTTGACAACCATGCCGACGCCCATACCTTCCTCGGCGGCGTGAGCTACGCGTGGGAAGACATCGGCACCTTGGCCTGGATGGTCAATACCGGTCGCTTCGGCGATGGCGAAGGCCTGCCCGAAGGCGGCGTGGCCAGCGACGGTTACATTTACATGAACAGTCTCGTCGGCACGGTGAACCTGACAGACGAGATTCAGTACGTGATTCAGCACGACAGCGCCACGAACTGGGACGTCACGGGCGCCGAAGGCGCTCAGTGGTACGGCATCAACCAGTACCTGTTTGTGACCCTGACCGACGAAGTCAAGTTCGGCGCCCGCGTCGAATGGTTTGACGATCAAGACGGCGCCCGAGTGGGAGCGCATCCGTTCGCCGTGCCCGCGGCTGGCGCCCCGGCTGGCCCGACCGAAGGCGACTACTACGCCTTCACGATTGGTTTGAACGTGCAGCCCCACACGAACTTTGTGGTGCGTCCGGAACTGCGTTGGGACTACTTCGATGGCGCGGCTCCTCCGGGCGCTTTGCCCTTCGATAACGGAACCGAAGACGACCTGTTCACCGCGGGCGTTGACGGCATCCTGCAGTTCTAAATACGAAGCTTAGCCACCCTCGCTTCGCCCCCTCCACCGCCCGCGCCAACTTTGGCGCGGGCGGTTTTTTCGTTTCTCGACGTCGTCCGAACGTCCGCGGGCCCCGTCGCCCTACTTTCCGCCGCGCCGCTCGCCAATTGACCGTGGGAGGGCGGCGTTTTACATTGCAGAGCGTTGTTTCGGTATCCGCTTCGCTTCTTTGACCCGGGAGCGTCTTCATGTGGCGTTGTTTTTCGACGTTGGGAGTTTTCTGCGCGCTGGCCGCTTCGGCGTGGGCTGAAAACTGGCCCGCCTGGCGGGGTCCTCAAGGAACGGGCGTTGCGCAAGAGACCGGCGTACCGCTGAAGTGGTCCTCCACGGAAAACGTCAAGTGGAAGGTGAAACTTCCCGCGCCCGGCAATTCAACGCCGATCGTGTGGGAAGACCGCGTGTTCGTTTCCTGCGCCGAAAACAACGGGGCCGCCTGTTCGCTGATCTGCCTGAACCGTCAGAATGGCGAAGAACTATGGAAACGCACCGTCGCCACGCCGGGTAAACAACCCACGCATGAAACCAACCCGTATTGCTCCTCCTCGCCGGTGACCGACGGCAAGGCGGTGTACGTGTGGCAAGACTCCGCCGGGTTCTTCGCCTATGATCTGGATGGCAAAGAACTGTGGAGCAAGCAACTGGGCGAGTTCCAACACATCTGGGGCACCGCCGCCAGTCCTGTCCTGTATCAGGACCTCGTGATTCTTTCGGCCGGCCCCGGTTTGAACACATTCGTGCTCGCGATGAACAAGGCGAATGGCGAAGAAGTGTGGCGCATCACGCCGCCGGGCGCCGCTTCGTCGAAGATCGACGAGTTCCGCGGTTCGTGGAGCACGCCCGTACTGCACGAAGTGGGCGGACAAACGCAACTGGTCGTCAGCATGCCCAACCGGTTGTATGCGCTGAATCCGGAAACCGGGAAGGAAATTTGGTCCTGCAGCGGACTGGGCGACCTTTGCTATACCTCGCCGTTGGTGAGTGACGACGTGGTGGTGGCTATGTCGGGCTACCACGGTCCCGCGCTGGCCGTGCGCACCGGCGGCAAGGGCGACATTACCGAATCGCATCGCTTGTGGCGGCATGAAGACCGCAAGCTCTTGCCGCAACGCGTCGGCTCGGGCGTGCTGGTCGGCGGGCATATCTACATCCTCAACGAACCGGGCAACGCCTGGTGCTTAGACGCCAAAACCGGCGAACAACTTTGGGAGAAACGCCTCGCCGGTCGATCCTGGTGTTCGATGGTCTTCGTCGATGGCCGCATTTACGCCACGAGCGAAAAAGGCGACACCACGGTGATCGAACCCAACCCCAACGAGTGCAAAGTGCTGGCCGAGAACCGCGTGGGCGAACTGACGCGCGCCTCGCTGGCCATTTCCGACGGCCAGGTGTTCCAGCGCACTTACGAACATTTGTACTGTTTTGAATGACTCCGAAGCAGGGCTTCTGCGTTCGGCGAACGATCGTTTCCAATTTGGATGAATGTCATGGGCTTATTTGACGGTAAGAAGGGTTTGATACTTGGCGTGGCCAACGATCGTTCGATCGCTTGGGCCATTGCGGAAGAAATCATGAAACAAGGCGGCGAGTGCGGGTTTACCCATCTGCCCGACAAGCCCGAAGACGACAAAAAGAAAAACCACCGCCGCGTGGCCAAGTGCCTGGAAGGCTGGGAGAAGCAGGCCAAGTTCCTCGTGCCGCTCAATGTGCAAAGCGATGAGAACATCGCCGAGGTCATGCAGCGCGCCAAAGAGGAGTTTGGCAAGATCGACTTCCTGTTGCACTCCATCGCCTACGCCGACTTGCGCGACCTCCAGCGCGATACGGTCGAGACCAGCCGCGAAGGCTTTCAACTGGCGATGGACATCAGCGCTTATAGCTTGATCGCCGTGTGCAATGCCGCGAAAGACATCATGAGCGAGCGATCTTCGATTTTGACGATGACGTACTTTGGCGGCGAGAAGTGCGTGCCCGGCTACAACGTGATGGGCATTTGCAAAGCCGCGCTCGACGCCTCGATGCGGTATATGGCGTACGATCTCGGTCCGCGCGGCGTCCGCGTAAACGCGCTGAGCGCCGGTCCGCTCAAAACGTTGGCCGGATCGGCCGCTAAGGTGAACGAGATGCTCCCGCTGTACGCCGCCATGGCGCCGCTGGGACGCAACATCACGCATGAAGAAGCCGGCCGCGTCGGCGCGTTTTTGCTGTCGGACATGTCCGACGGCATTACGGCCGAGATACTGCACCTGGACGCAGGTTATAATGCGATGGGGTCGCCCGGCCGATTGCTTGACCGCATCAAAGAAGCGCAAACCAAGTCGGACGGCTGATTGTCGTTTCAGGTTCAATAAGGAACTTTGGCCATGCATCGACGTTCGCCTGGAATGGTTATCGCGCTGTCGCTCTTGCTCCTTCCTGCGACGTTGATGGCGCAAGAAAAGAGCGTCAACCCGGGAATCAACAACTCGTTTGAGAACCCCAAAGTTGAAGATTACGTCGATCGCTTCGAACGCGACGGCCGCGAACCGTTCGACCAGCGCGAGAAGATCCTCGCAGCGCTGAAGCTCAAGCCGGGCATGTCGGTGGCCGATGTCGGCGCTGGTACGGGCCTGTTTACGCGGCTGTTCGCCAAGCAGGTCGGTTCAGAAGGCCGGGTGTATGCGGTCGACATTTCCGACGAATTCATCGACCATGTGGAAAAAACCTCGCGCGAAGCGGGTTTGCCCAACGTGGTGGGTGTGTTATGCACCGCGGACGACTCGAAATTGCCGCCAGATTCGATCGATCTGGCGTACATTTGCGACACCTACCACCACTTCGAGTTTCCGCACAAAACGATGCGCTCGATTCATCGCGCGTTGCGTCCCGGTGGGCAGGTGGTGTTGATCGACTTCCGCCGTATCGAGGGCGTCAGCTCGGAATGGACGCTAGGCCACGTGCGGGCTGGCCAGGAAGTGTTCGAAAAAGAGATCGAAGCCGCTGGCTTTAAGAAGCTCGAAGAAGAAGACTTCCTGAAAGAAAACTATTTCGTCCGCTTCGCGAAAGTGGACGACAAACCCTAAAGCCGGCGCCGTGCAGTACCGCTTGCGCACGTTGGTGTTGACCGTCCCGCTGTGGGTCGCGGTCTTCGCCTGCGGATTGGGTTATGCGATCGCGCATCCTCACGCGGCCATGATGGTGTTCTACCCGTTCAGTCTCATGTTCGGGCCTCTGGTTGGGTATGCAGCGGCAAAAGCGTTTCGCGTCTCGCGAATGAAAAAGGAGCTTTTCCTCATCGCCGGAGGGTTGTGCAGCCTGGCGCTGTTTACTGGGCTCACGTTATGGTTCATGCTGGGGTTGCTCATCTAAAATGCCTCCACCAGGACGATGATTCTCTTGCAGAGTTCGCCGTCGCGCTGTGCTTGGGAAGAGTTGCTGAAAACGTACGAACAAGCGTAACTCCGTTTCTTGCTGTGTTCGATTCGCCTCGGTGAAACCATGCCTGCTGAACAGGATTCGCCGTCTTCCTCGCTGGACCCGCAAACGCTCTATAACCGGGCTCGCGAAGCCGGGGCGGAAAATCGCAAGCTGCTGGTCTCGCTCTCGACCGGCAGCCTGGCGTTCCTGTTTGTCGGCCTGACGCAGCAATCGCCGCCCGACTTGACCGGCTTTCAAAAGACGGTCATCTGCTTTGGCCTGGCGTGTTTCTCCGTCTCCATTTTTTGCGGCGTCTCCGCCTTCCAGCTCGACGCCCGTCGCAACTACGCCTGGGCCCGCGAGTTGCAGTCGCAGAATGAATCAGAGCGAGAGAAGTTCCGCCAGGAACGTCATGCGTGGCGAAAGTTGCTTAAGCTGTGCGCCCTGGCGCTGCATGTTTTCTTCTTACTCGGCATCGCCGCGGCGGCGATGTACGTTGGAGCAAGAGTGTTGTCTTGAGATTGACCCGGCCAAGCCATTCTCGCGGCATGGCGCCACGGGCGATGCGCGGTGCGTCGCGTACTGGCGTGCAGACAATGCGCCGTTCTATTTTGTTTTGAGCAACAGCGCGTTCTGCTTCGCCGCGGCATCGTCGAGATCGGCCATCGTCGCTTGGGCGAGCGCGAGTTGATCGGCAAAATCTGGCGCCGCGGGATAAGCGTCGACCAGTTCCTTGAGCAATTGTTGGGCTTCGACCAGGTTGTGACGAGCGTCCTCCAATGCACCGGTCTCAATTTGCAGGCCTCCCAACGCGGTGAGCGCATTTCCCAAGTCTCGGCGATAGCTGGGCTGCTTGGTTTCTTGCACCAGTCGCCGTAACACGCCAATCGCCTGTTCGAAACTTGCAACGGCGGCTGCGTCTTGTTTGGTGTCCGCATCGACGAGGCCTTGGTTCATGTACACGCTGGCCAATGCGGCTGCGTACTTGTGAACTTGCGGGTTCGTTTTGGACAGCCCGCGCAGCGAGCGGATGGCTTGCTCGTAGTAGGTTTGGGCGACCGCCGGTTCTCGTTCAACATCGCCGCAGCGGCGCAGCGCGAGCGCATGCAGGTATTGATATTCCAGGTTCTCCGGCGCGTCGGCCACGAGGCGCGAAAACTCCGCCACGGCTTGTTGGGCGTACTTCGCCGCTTCGGGATAAAGCCTCATCTCGAAGGCCACATTCGCCAGATTGTAAAAGCCTTTCGCCAAATCGAGCCGCAGGTCTTCCGCATCGGGCGACTGTTCGAGTTGCTTCTGTCGTTCGCGCTGCTCGTTCAGATACTGCTCGTGCGCCGCGCGATAAAAGGCCGCCGCGTCGGCGTCGTTTTCGGCCAGGTCGCCGCGCATCTTTTGAATCACGGCGAGGTTCATATACGCATTGAGCAACTTGCGACGACTTTCGGCGTTGTCGTCGGTTGCGGCCAGTTGCTCGCGAATTTGAACCGCCTCAAGGTAGGCGGCTTGCGCCTGATCGTACTGCCGGAGTTTGTCGTAACTTTTTCCCAAAGCGGTCAGCGTATCGCCGAGCGCGTCGCGCACCTGTTGGTCTTGGGCGTTCTCCCCGGCGAGCGCGGTTTGCATTTCTCGCGCGGTCGTTAACGCTCCCAACGCCTCCTGGGGCGTATCGATCTCTTGCATGATGCGTCCCAGCCGAAAGTACGACAA
Source organism: Planctomycetota bacterium (assembly GCA_963204915.1). GTDB lineage: Bacteria > Planctomycetota > Planctomycetia > Pirellulales > Pirellulaceae > JAHWKS01. Next base: position 83,785 of record CAUJHS010000057.1, read on the forward strand.
CGCCAATTCGTCGCGAATGGCCGGGTCATGGCCGCGCTGGGCCAGCACCTCGTGGTAGAGATCGCGCGCCTTGAGCAATAATTCCTTGCGCAAGCCCTGAGCGCCCGGTTCATTCAACAACGTGCTTTCGCTGACGATGCTGAACAGTTCATCAATGGCGATGCGCGTATGCTGGAAACTCTGCCGGGCGTCGGCCAACGCTAACGAAACACGCACGTAGGCGCCGACCAAGACGCCAGCCGCAAGCAACAGGCTTCCCAAGCACGCGACACAACACAGCGCCAGGGAAGGGTTCCGGCGGCGCCACCGCCAGATTTTTTCCAACACCGACACCGGCCGAGCGCGAATCGGTTTGCCCTCCAAGTATCGGCCCAACTCATCGGCCAATTCGGCGGCGGTCGCGTAGCGTCGTCCCGGCTCCTTCTGCAAACACTTCAGGCAAATCGTCTCCAGGTCGCGCGGAAGACTGGGGTTGCGCACGCGCGGCGGAACCGGTTCGACCTCAAGCACCTGTTTGATCGTATCCAGCGGGTGCGCCGCACTAAACGGAGGCGCCGCCGTGAGCAGTTCGTACAAGATGGCGCCCATCGAGTACACATCGCCTTCGATTCCGACTTCGGCGCCGCGGGCTTGTTCCGGCGGCATGTAACTGGGCGTGCCGATGACCTGGCCGGTCAAGGTCGCTTGCGAACCGTTCCCCTTGGTGCGTTTGGCCAGCCCGAAGTCGGTAATCATCGGCTCGCCGCGCTCGTCCAGCAACACGTTCGAGGGCTTCAAGTCGCGATGAATCACTCCTTGTTCATGGGCGAACTGGATCGTCTCGGCAATCTTTTTCACCAGTTGCGCCGCGCGCTGGGGTTCCAGCGGCTGGCGGCGCACCAGATCCGAAAGGCTTTGCCCGTTGATGAACTCCATCGAAAAGAAGTGCCGCCCGCCGATCTCGCCCACTTCATACACATCGACAATATTCGGATGCCGCAAGTTGGCCGCGGCTTCGGCTTCCGCGTAGAACCGCTCCACTTCGAGCGCATTGGCTAGGCGGCCCGCCAGAATCATCTTCAGGGCGACGATGCGATTGAGCTTTCGCTGCCGCGCTTTGTAAACCACGCCCATGCCCCCCTCGGCAATCTCTTGCAGTATTTCGTAGTCGCCAAAGAATCGGGGCGCCGGCGTGTCGGTCTTGGGTACGGGAGGCTTAGGCGCCGCAGGTTCGGGGTCGCGCAACACGCGGAACGCTCCTGAACCCTGCGTGACCTCCGACGCGGACACATCGACCGTGATGTCTTTCGTCGGCTTTTCGCGCGGAGGAGGCGACACCACCGTTTCGGCGTTCAAATCGACCGTGTCGCGCGGCCGGGCCGGCGGGGTTTGTTTCGGCGCGGAGCCTTCGCCAGGCTTTGGCTTCCGAAATAACCGGTCCAGACGATCTGCGGTCTCGAAGAACGCCCGCAATGCCTCGCCATGTTCGGGTTGCCCGGCGATCCACGTGTCACGGTCGATCGGCTTTCCGGCGTCGTGACGCGTCAGAAAGTCGGCCAAGGCTTCGCACAATCGGGGAGAAGGAAAGGACGGCTCGTTCACGGCACAAACAAAGATTGATCCAAAGGTTGATCGCCAATCGCCCATCGCTCTTGGCGGGGTGCTGGCAAGAGTTTTCCATCGTTCCAATGCGATTCCCGGCCAGGAGCGTCGTCGTTACGCAAACTCGCGCCGAAGCGACTTCCGAGCCCTTCCCGGTGCGCTCACTGAAGGTCGTTGTTTGCGGCTTCGCGCAGTTCACGCAATCCTAGGAGCAAGCGCCGCGCCACTTCCGCGGGGGCGATGGCCAACTCGGCGGCGATCTCGGCGAGTTTTCGACGATGAAGAAATCGAAGCTGCACAACGCGGCGCTGCGGTTCGTCCAGTCGCTGGAGGAGCGCCAGCCAGCGCGCGTCGTCGGCGAAGTCGGGTTTCAACGTAAGCTCGGCCGCCAAGAAGGAATCGCATCAACCACGTCTATCGTACTCTCTATCATACCGCGATTCCGGCGCCGAAACCGTCAAAAGCGGGGTCGACCGTCGGGGAGATGGCTCTCGCAGCACCGAATGCGCCAAAGATGCGGTTGAGCGCATTCGTACCGCGCATAAAAAAAGCTCCCGCACGCTTAGGGTCCCAGGGGGGCAAAGGACTCCGGCACGTGTTCGGGAGCGATTGGATTGTCGACAACCACGCGCATCCATGCTGCGGTCGTCGGCAAAGCGTCAAGGCGGTTTACCGAAATCGGGGGCCAGCGTCCGTGCTGACCGACCTCTTTCTGAGCTGGCCGTTGTCGCGATCAACGATTGCGCCAACTCCGCCGCGCCCGCGCTTGTCAGGCCTTGTTTTCCGTCAACAGCACCCAAAGGTGTTGTTCGCTGGACCGTCATCGACTGCGGGTCGATGTGCTGCCGCATGGCGAACCTCCGTGGTTTTCGCCTCGCGTCGTTCATGTCCAACGGGCCGGAATGTATTGGAATCGCCGGGATGGGTCAAGCTCGTTTTTTCCCCGACGCCAGCGACTCGCCGCGAGCCTTGGGCCAGAGCTTCAAGATGACGCTGTTCGACTCGGTTCCCGGCATGGGATACTCCGCCGCTTTGCGCAATTCCAGATCATGCAGCAAGCCGCGATGCCGCGCCGCGCCGCGTTCTTCGCTCCACTTGGGCCCTTTGATCAGCAGCATCCGGCCGATGTGGTCCCAACGATCCTTCACCCAAAACAGAATTTTTTCCATCGGCCCCACGGCGCGGGCAATCAGCACGTCGAACGCTTGAGCTTGCAGCACTTCCTCCGCACGCTGCGCAAATACGGGCGCTTTGAGCCCCACTTGCCCGACAATGTCTCGCAGCACGTCGGCCTTCTTGCGCACCGACTCGCACAGCGACACATTCACATCGGGCCGCAAGATGGCCAACAGCACGCCGGGAACGCCGCCTCCCGAGCCGACATCGAGCACGCTTTCGCCCGGTTCGAGCAACCCCGCCGCTTGCACGCTGTCGATCACATCGCGGCTCACGAACTTTTCATAGTCCGTATGGCGGGTGAGATTGACTTTCTCATTCCAGTCCCAGAGCGCCTGGCAGTAGCGCTCCAGCAACGCGACCTGACTTTCAGGAAGCGAAATTTCGTGGCGCTGCAAGGCCGCAGATAACGTGTCGGACAAGGTGGTTTCGGTTTCAGGTTCTGGCGACATAATTTCTCCTCTCCTTATTGTCTAATTCAACGGCAGCCCGTCAACCGAGCGAGAGGCCCTCTTTCGCAGAACGACCGAGTTCGATACCTTGCGAAGCAGGGCTCCGCCCTGAGGTTTTCCCACCGTCCACGTTTTGTCCGCAGGGCTGCGGCGGGCGCTCCAGAAACTCTCGGCGATACTCTTCCAAGGCCATCACCGCAGGTTATCGCAGTCTGTTTTGTTTGCATGATCGTTTACCTTGGCGTTTTCGTGATCGGGCTGCTGACGCTGGGTTTGGTCATGGGCGCCGCCCTTGTTGGCTTGGGCTTCAAAGATTACCTGCTTCGCAATCACGCGGTCGCCAGCGAGGCGCTGGTATGGGAGGATCGCGGGCCGACGCCGCTGGGCGAAATGCGTTACACCCCGCAAGGTTTAACCTGGGCCGAAGGGCGTTTGATCTTCGCCAATTGCTGGCGCGATACGCGCTCCCGCGTATATGAGATCGACCCCGCGACGATGCAAGTCCAACGCCATTTCGACATGCCCCCCGAGGCGGTTCACACCAGCGGTCTGGCGTGGGACGGCCAATGGCTCTGGGCGGTCGATCACAAAAGCAACCGCGGCTACTGCATTGATCTGGAGGCGTCGCTAGCGCAGGGGCAAATTCAACTGCGGGGACAATTCGACACGACCTTGCGCGGCACGAGCGCGTGTTGTCTTATGCCCTGGAACGGCGAGCAGGTGCTGGCGATCTCCGACTTCATGCACTCGCGCCGCACCATTCTCGTGCGCCATCAACAAGCGCTCGCGGCGGGTACGGCTCAAGGCGCCATCGTCTTCGCCTATCGTAACGAAGGCTTCTCGCAAGGTCTGGAGTTTATCAACGGCTACCTGTTCGAGTCGGAAAACAAACGCGGCGATGACGCGGTCAACCAGATTGACTTGGCGCGTCTGGCCGTAAGCCAATACGCCCGCACGGCTACCATTCGCCAATACCGGGCGCCGTATCGCGGGGTGGAAGACCTGGCGTGGGATGGCCAGCGGTTGTGGACCAGCGACGAGGTGAACTTTCGATTCTTCTACGCTAAACTGGACCCATCACCCACGCCTGACCCCAGGCATGGCGATGGAAAGCCGGCGTAACGGAGAGCTGCCAGGGTTATGCGTGGAACGCGCTGGCAAGGTGAATTCGCTGCGAAGCGGTGAGCGCGAAGACGCGAAGCGGGTCGTTCTCCCTGGTTTGTCCTCTTGCCCCTGAGACGCTGATGAACGTCGCTTTCCGAATGGTCGTGGTTACGATCATGCTAAGCCCTGCGGCGCTGCTCGCCCAAACGCGAAGCGCACCGAGTGCGGACGACGCGCTCCGGGGGCAAGCGATGGCCGCCATGCGAAAGGCCGCCGCGTACTACCACGACGAAGTGGCCACGCACGGCGGGTACGTTTACCACTACTCGCTCGACCTGCAACAACGCTGGGGCGAGGGACCTGCCAACCCCGACCAGATTTGGGTTCAACCTCCGGGCACGCCCACGGTGGGGCTGGCCTACCTCAAGGCGTACGCCGCCACGGGCGACGCCTTTTACCTGAATGCGGCAACCGAAGCGGCGCTCGCACTGGTGCATGGTCAACTGCAATCGGGCGGTTGGACGAACTCGGTTGACTTCAACCCCCGCGGCAATCTGGTGGCGCAGTACCGTAACGGGAAAGGGCGCGGCAAGAACAACTCCACGCTCGATGACGGCATCTCGCAGGGCGCCCTTCGTCTGCTCATGCACGCCGACCAGGCGCATCAGTTTCAACATCCGGAAATTCATCAAGCGGCGCAAATCGCGCTGGAGGCGCTTCTGGCGGCCCAATATCCCAACGGCGGTTTTCCTCAAGTGTGGACCGGCCCTGTTCCGCAACAACCCGTGGTGAAGGCGAACTTCCCTGATTACGACTGGCGCACCGAAGGGCGGATCAAAAATTACTGGGACATGTACACGCTGAACGACGGCCTGGCCGGCACGGTTTCCGAAACGCTGTTGCAAGCCCAGGAGATCTACCAGGACTCGCGCTATCAGCAGGCGCTGGTTCGTTTGGGCGACTTCTTGCTTCTGGCGCAACTGCCCGAACCGCAACCGGCCTGGGCCCAGCAATACAATTACGCCATGCAACCCATTTGGGCCCGGCGTTTTGAACCAGCGGCGGTGACCGGCGGCGAATCGCAAGACGCCCTCGAAACGCTGTTGAAGATCTACCGCCACACGGGCGACAAGAAATACCTGGAGCCGATCCCGCGCGCCTTGGCTTATTTGAAAAGGTCGCGTCTTCCCGACGGCCAACTGGCGCGCTACTACGAACTGAAATTCAACAAGCCGCTCTACATGACGCGCCGTGGCGACGAATACTCGTTAACCTATGACGATACAAACCTGCCTGACCACTACGGCTGGAAGGTCGCCTCGCGGTTGGATTCCATCGAGCAAGAATACCGCCGTTTGACTGCCAATCCGCAACCCGCCACACCGCCGCCCTCGCGAGACGTATTGCGACCTCAAGTGCAAAAAATTCTGGCCCAGTTAGACGAGCAAGGCCGCTGGGTCAGCACGTATCAGGGAGAGCGCCTCGTGGGGCAACCGAAGTTCGCACGGAATAGCCAATATCTATCGAGCGAGGTGTTCAGCCGTAATCTGGAGTTGCTTAGCCAATACGTTGGCGCAACGAAGTAACGCCAGGCCCTCCAGGTCGGTAAACTCAAGCCGTCCGCCACACAGTTCACGTCGGCGGAGGCTCCTCCGCTTGTTCACGTTTTGTCCGATCCAATTTGGTTTGTTTTTTGAGGTGCATAATTACCGGGAATTCGAATCCTCAAGCGTCAGGCTACTGGCTGGTGCAGGTTGTTACGCTGGTGCGCATTCCACTGGCCGTGATCTTCGCCGCCGTGTTGCTCACCCGTTCCGAGTTAACGCTGGGCGTGTTAGTGGCGTGCAGCGTGCTGTTGGCGATCTCGGAAGTCACCGACTTCCTGGACGGTTTCCTGGCGCGCCGGCTTGGCGTGGTGAGCGAAACGGGAGCCATGCTTGACCCCTATTCGGATAGCGCGTCGCGTCTCATCGTCTATTGGACGCTGGCTAGCGCCGGGCTGGCGCTGGCCGTGGTTCCGCTGGTGATGGCCCTGCGCGACGTGACCGTGGCGTATTGCCGCATCACCTGGGTACGGCAGGGCAAGTCGGTCTCGGCCAAGTGGAGCGGCAAGATCAAAGCGGTGGTGCAAGGGTTCGCCGCCTTCGCGCTCTTGTGGAGTCCTGCGTATCGCGCAACCACAGGCGCCTGGGCTGTGACCGCAATTTCCTGGCTCGTGATTGCAGTCACCGTGTACTCGGCCCTCGATTATTTGCGGCCAAGACAATGATCGTTGCGGCCAAGACCATGCATCGGGCAACCGCTTCAGGTCAGGGCAACCGACGGTTGGCATGTTCTCCCCCTGTTGCCATGGGTCGACGATTCGCACCAACCCATCAACGCGCCAGGTCAGACTCGATTTTGACGCCTTTCCAAAACGCCACGCGGTCTTCGATGTGCTTGGCCGCGTCTTTGGTTTTAGGATAGTACCAGGCCGCATCCGGATTTCGTTGGCCTTCCACCTCGATGGTGTAATACCGGGCCTCCCCCTTCCACGGGCAGGTGGTCGTGGTGTTGCTTTCTCGAAAATGTTCGAAATGTAACGATTCGCGCGGGAAGTAATGGTTTCCTTCCACCACAATGGTCTTGTCGCTTTCGGCAAGCACCGCGCCCTGCCATATCGCTTTGGTCATCGCAAAACTCCGTAAAAAGATTCCGACCGAGCCGACTGCTTGCAAACACTATACCAACGTGGCAAATTCTCTTGCCAACCATCTCTGGTGGGAACCCTTGGCAGAAACGTCTGTACACTGATAATAAAGGAACGCCCATGCGAACCTTCGCCCCCGACGCAATTCAAAGCGGCGCTTCCTAGCGGAACTTTCCTGATGTTCACCTTCCTTCATGCGGCCGACTTGCACTTGGATAGCCCGCTGCGGGGGCTGGCCCGCTACGAGGGCGCTCCGGTCGAGCAAATCCAGCAGGCAAGTCGCCGCGCCCTCGAAAACCTGGTGCGTTGCGCCATCGAAGAAGAAGTTCGCTTCGTGTTGTTCGCGGGCGACATTTACGACGGCGACTGGCCCGACCACAACACCGGGCTGTTCTTCGTCAAACAGTTGGTCAAGCTGCGCGAGCACAAGATTCGCTACTACCTGATCACCGGCAACCACGACGCGGCGAACCGCATGACCCGCTCGTTGGAATTGCCCCGCAACTGGGACGACACGCCGCCGCTGCTCTCGCACGAGAAGCCCCAAACCCTTCTGCTGGACGACCTGGGCGTGGCCCTGCATGGTCAAAGTTTCGCTAATCAGGCGGTGGCCGAAAATGTCGTGCTGGCGTATCCCCGGCCGCGCGAAGGCTACTACAACATCGGAATGTTGCACACCTCGCTCGACGCCGAAAGCGGCGGCGAACACGCCCGCTACGCACCTTGCAAACTCTCGGACCTGGCCGACAAGGGCTATCAGTACTGGGCGCTGGGGCATATCCACAAGCGGCATACGCGCCATCGGGAAGGCGAGGCGCCGATCGTCTATCCCGGCAACCTGCAAGGCCGGCACATTCGCGAGGATGGCGCCAAGGGTTGCATGCTCGTGCGCGTCGAAGATCGCCGGACGGAGCTGACCTTCACCCCGCTCGACGTATTCCGCTGGCGATTATGCTCCGTCGATGCGACCGACGCCGAAACCGCCGAGGACGTGCTGCACCGCGCCTCGCAGTCGCTCGCGGCGGCGTTGGACGAGAGCGACGGTCTGCCGCTGGCCGTGCGCGTGGAAATCCGCGGCGCGTGCGAAGCCCACCTGCGCCTGGCCGCCGACACGGAGCGCTGGATCAACCAGGTGCGCAACGCCGCTCTGCAACAAGCCGAAGGGCGCGCCTGGATCGAAAAGGTCAAGCTTCACACCACGGCGCCGCACCACTTCGAGCCGCCTGCCGACGGGCCGCTCGCGGAAATTCACGAGTACCTCGACGAAATCATGCACGACGACGGACACCTGGCCCGACTGGCGAAACTGCTCGGAGAGCTGCATCGCCGCTTGCCCGAAGAGTTGAAAGACCCGGACGACGGACTGGCGCTGGACGACCCCGTTCGGCTGCGCCGCCTGTTGGACGACGTCGAGCCGCTGCTCTTGGGGCGGTTGCTCGGTCGCGAGTAAGGGCCCTTCCGCGCGTGACGCGCCATCGCGCGTAACCATCACTTGACTCTGAATCGCTTCGCATGAAAATTCTCCGCCTGGATTTGCTCGCCTTTGGTCCGTTCACGCGCCAGTGTTTGTCGCTGGCCGACGGCGAGGAAGGGCTGCACATCGTGTACGGCCCCAACGAAGCAGGAAAAACGTCAACCTTACGCGCACTGCGTTGCTTGTTGTATGGATTTCCCACGCGCACCGACGATGACTTCCTCCACTCCTACAAAGACCTGCGCGTGGGCGCCCTGCTGCGCGGGCCCGAAGGTTCACCACTGGAGTGCATTCGCCGCAAAGGCAACAAGAACACGCTTCGCGCCGCGGACGACGCCGAGATTCTCGATGAACGCGCGCTGTCGCAATTCCTCGCCGGGGTGAACGATGACGGCTTTTGCCGCCAGTTCGGCATCGATCACGCACAATTAGTGGCCGGCGGCCGCGAAATTGTCGCGGGAGGGGGCGAGATCGGCCAAATTCTGTTCGCCGCCGCTTCGGGCTTCGCCCAATTGAACGAAGTGCGCCGCAACTTGGTCGAAGAGGCCGAGGCGTTGTTCAGCCCCGCCGCGTCGGTCAGACCGATCAATCGGATCATCAACGACCTCAAAGAAAAGCGCAAGGCCGCGCGCGAAGCGCAGCTTTCCAGCAGCGTCTGGAAAAGTCATGAGGCGGCGCTCGACGCCGCACAACAGCGCAAGCAGTCGCTCGAAACGATTCAACTTCAACTCAACACCGAAAAAGGAAGACTGCAGCGACTGCACCGCGCGCTGCCCGACATCGCGCGTCGGGCTCAGACGCTCAAGGAGCTTGCCGACCTGCGCGACGTTCCCGACCTTGCGCCCGACTTTGCCGACCGGCGCCGCGCCGCCGACAAACAGTGGAACGTGGCTCACCTGCGCGAACACGAAGCCGTACAGCTCATGGAAGAACTTAACGAGCAATTGGCCGGGCTCGACGTGTGCGAGGCCGTGTTGTCACGCAAGGAGAACATCGAGCGACTGACTTCCTCGCTCGCCATTCACCTCAAGGCGGAAGATGACTTGCGCACGCTATTGGCGCCGCAGCGCGATCAATTGCTGCGCGACGCCGCCGACTTACTGCGCGACTTGGGCCGCGACGATGTGGACGTGTCGTCTGCGGCCGAACTGCGTTTGACGCGCGAAGAACGGCATCGCGTGCAACGCCTGGGCAGCGACTACGCGGGGCTGATCGAACGGGTCGAGCTGGCGCAGCGCCGCGCCGCCGAGTTGCACAGCGCCGTTGCCGAGAGCGACCGGCAACTTCAGCAACTTCCACCCCAGCGCGACCCCGCGCCGCTGCGCCGCGCCCTGGCGCAGCTTCACAAGCAAGGCGATCTTTCCGCGCGGTTGGCCACGTTGAAGACCGAACGTCAGCGCGCCGCCGCCCAGGCGCAAGTCGATCTCCGAAAGCTTCCCTTATGGCAAGGTTCGCTGGAAGATCTCGAAGCGTTGGCGGTCCCCTGCACGGAGACCATCGCCGAATTTGAACATCGCGCCGAGGAAGCCAAGAACGATTGCGCGAAACTTGGCGAGCAATTGACCTATGCGCGGCAACAACGCGACGATCTGAATGAAAAACTGCAACAACTCGAACTTCAGCAGGAAGTTCCCACCGAGGCCGACCTGAACGAAGCCCGCGCGTTGCGGGAAGAAGGCTGGCGCCTGGTGCGTAGGGCGTTGCGCGGAGAGAAAAAACCGCGCGACGCCGCCAAGTTTCTCGACCGCTTCCCCGAGGCCGAGACGCTCGAAGCCGCGTATGAGCAAAGTGTGCGGCAGGCCGATGATCTGGCCGATCGCCTCCGGCGCGAAGCGGAGCGTGTGGGGGAGAAGTCGCAACTCATGGCGCAGCGCGACAAACAGGACAAGCGCCGCGAGGAGCTGGAAGAACAGCTTCAAAACGCGCAACGTCGTCTGGACCAGTGCCAGCGCGATTGGATACAGCAATGGCGTTCGACTGGCCTGGAGCCGCTGACGCCGCGCGAAATGCGCGGCTGGGCCGCCAAACAGTCGGCGCTGGTGGAAAAGGCCGAAACGATCCGCCGACTTGCCGAGGATGCGGCGACCGTGCAGTCGCAAATCGACCACCACTTTCACAGCCTGCAAACGTGTTTAGCCGGGTTGGGCGTTGCGGCGCCGGCAAGCGACGCGACGCTCGACGATCTGGCGGCGCTGTGCGAGGAAACGCTGGAACAGGTCGAAGCGACGGAAGCACGGCGAGAACAACTCCAGCGCGACGCCGACCGATCCTCGCGCGAGTTAAAGGCCGCCTTGGAGGATCAGCGCGTCTCGCACGAGGCGTTGCAGTCCTGGCGAGGCCATTGGATCGAAGCCACGCGCAGGCTTTGTTTGCAGGACGACGCGGAGCCGACGGTCGCCAATGAAGTGCTCGACACGCTTGACGAGCTATTCAAGAAGATTCACGAGGCCGAGAACCTCACTCAGCGCATCGAGGGCATTACGCGGGAAGCGGAGCATTTCGCTCAGAATGTGAAAACCGTGTGCGAAGGCGCGGCCCCCGAGTTGGCCGCCTGGCCGTACGCGCGGGCCACGATGGAGCTCCAGCAACGTTTAGAGAACACCAAGAAGGCGGCCAGCCGCCGCGAAGACCTGCAAAAGCAACTGGCCAATGCTCAAAAACGCTGCGCCGCCGCGCAGGACCAGTTACGCAGCGCCGAGGTCGACCTGAAGGCGCTTTGTCGCGAAGCCAAATGCAAGTCGCCGGAGGAATTGCCCGCCATCGAGTCCCGCGCGTTACGGCAGCGCGACCTGCGACGCAGCCGCGAGGAAATCGAGACTCGGCTGCATCAGGAAGCGCTCGGCAAACCGCTGGAGAAGTTCATCGAAGAAGCGCTCGCCGAAGATTCCGACGAACTTCCTGCGGCAATCGCCCGGCTTGAACAGCAACTGGACGAGGCCGCCCAAGAGCTAAGCCAGGTCAATCAAACGATTGGGCAAGAACGCAACGAGTTGGCGAAGATGGACGGCAGCGCCGACGCCGCCCGCGCCCAGGAAGAGGCAGAGCAGCTCCTGGCTCAATTGCGCGACGACGCGGAGCGCTATGTTCGCGTACGTTTGGCGGCCGAGGTGCTGCAAGGCGCCATTCAGCGGCATCGTGAAAAGAACCAAGGCCCCGTACTCAAGCGGGCCAGTGAACTTTTTTGCGAGCTGACCCTGGGCTCATTCGCGGCGCTCAAGGTCGACTACAACGAGGCGGGCGAGGCGCTCCTAGTGGGGGTGCGTCCCTCCGGCCAACATGTCGAAATGAAAGGCATGAGCGACGGCTCGTGCGATCAGCTTTACCTGGCCCTGCGGCTGGCGAGTTTGGAGCATTACCTGGAGTCCCATCCGCCACTGCCGTTCATTGTGGACGATATTCTCATCACATTTGATGACGACCGCGCCGCGGCGGCGCTGGTCGCTTTAGAGCGTCTAAGCCGGCGCACGCAAGTGATCTTTTTCACGCATCACCGCCGACTGGTCGAGTTGGCCAAGAAGCACCTCCCCAAGCGGATGGTGCATATCCACCAACTGCCGAGTCCCCTGGCGCCCGCGGGTAGACCTCAGGATTCCTCGCCAGATCAGCCCCAAGACGACCCCCGAGAACGCACCCTCTTTGCATAATCTCGCAGACGTCAACAAGCGCCAGCCGTCAGCCGGCTGATGGACGCGCCGCGCGAAAATAGATTCACGATATCGCCTTCCAAATCGTGCGCAACCTCAAATAAATCATTTGGTTACCCCAGGCGCAATTGCGACAGAATGGCGAGAACCAGTGCTGCCAAGTAAATGGACCAGATTGCCCCGTAAACCATGGACCTTTGGGAACGCTCACGAATAGACGATTCGGCCATAGACATTAACGCCATGCCGATGAAGACCATCGGTCCGACCGCGATCGTCAGCCACGTGAAATGCGGTGGCAGCAGGCCGGCAATCTTACAGGGCACGAGCGTTGCGTAACCGATTATTGCGCAAAGCACGCATGTTGTAACAATCGTCTTCATGTCCTTTCCAGCAAATTTTGGAGTAAGGCCTCAAACGTCCGCTGTGATTCGGTTAGCAAGTCCGCTACGCGAAATTGTAATACACTAGGAAGAGCGCCGACGCGCGTGTGATGGAGCCACACCGGCGACAGGACGATTGCACAAACGGGTAACAGTATGAAAGTAGCCGAAACATCCGAGCCGTGAGAGAATGAACCTCGGTCACAATCCGATGGTTGCTTCTATGGGACAAGCACAAAAAATTACCCGCATCGGGATCGTCGCGTCCATGGTTCGAGTGACGCTTGTCCTGAGTTTGGCCGCGGGCATGTCTTGCGAGTGGTTTTACGGCCTGGAAGTCGGCTTGCTTTCGCTCGGTTTCGCCAGCGTCGGAGTGGTTAGTGGTTTGAGCGTTGGCCTGTGGGTAATCCGTCGTTTGGAATCGCAAGGTTACAGGTTTCCTAAAATCGTCGAAGACGGCGTTCCCTGGACCGTGGATGTTCCTTGTGAACCCAAAGAAAAAACGATTTCAAATTAGGACGCTCCATCGACTTACTATTTTGGTCAATCTGGTTCGCCTGCGTCTGTTACTTCAATATGCCGTTAGCGGTTGCTTCGCGGACGGCCTGGGTGATTGTTCGCACTCACCACGTGCTGGTGCTTGACGCTTGCGATGGGACGACTGGCCATGCTTGACACACCTCCAACCTCCAGCGAACGATGTACGAAGACCGGTTAGCAAGCGAAACGGAAGCAACCGTAGACGCCGTGATGATGATTGCCGGCGGCGGCATTGTATGCGTCATCGTCTTTGGCTTATTGGTCATTGTCCTCCTCGCAATCGCCGCAAAGAAAATAGTAGGACGTGGCTTCGCACAACAAGAGCGTGTGGAGAGCTTGCTTTCACGCCAAGAGCAGGCGGCTGACCGACAGTTAACGCTTTTGTCTCAGTGCGAAAAACTGGCCCAGCGAATCGAGGTTCTGCTCGCAGCAATCGAATCGCGTAGGCAGTCTTAACCGAGGACGTCGCAGGACCGTAAGACCGCCAAAGGCCGGTTGACGCCGACCACTCGCCACGTTGGTTTTGTCCTTCGCCGCCTTACGTCGCCCCACGCCGGCCGCGCGCCGTTTTGGTATAGTAAAGTGTCGTCTTTTGAAGGCAGCGGTTAGCGGCGGGCGTCGCTTGGATATGGAAATTGCGTGTCCTGAGTGTCGGAAAACCATTGAATACTCGCGCGAACCGCCGCGTTTTTGCAGCCATTGCGGAACGGCCTTAGCCGAAACGTCTGCCGGCGCCGACGCAACCGTCGATCATGAAGAGCAGACGCAGGCCCCTGGCGCCGAAACATCGTCCTCGGCGGCGACGCCGGCCGTGTTGGGCGATTACCGCGTGCTGCGCGAGTTGGGCCGCGGCGGCATGGGCGTGGTGTACGAGGCCGAGCAAATCGAAACGGGCCGCCATGTGGCCCTCAAACTCTTGCCTCCGCGCGTGCAAGGCTCGCCCGAAACGGTCGAGCGCTTCCTGCGCGAAGGACGACTCGCCGCCTCGCTTTCGCATCCGCGCTCCACGTTCATTTACGCTGCGGGCGAGGTGGACGGGAAGTTCTACATCGCCATGGAGTTGATGCCCGGCGGCACGGTGAAAGATGTTGTCGACCGCGAGGGACCGCTTCCTGTGGGGCGCGCCGTGGATTATGTGCTGGACGCGATCGACGGGCTTGAAGCGGCGCATGCGGTCGGGGTCATCCATCGCGATGTGAAACCTTCGAACTGTTTTCTCGACGCCGACGGACGGGTGAAAGTGGGCGATTACGGGCTTTCCAAGTCGCTCGCCCCCGGCGCCGAATTGACCCGCACCGGCGCATTCCTGGGCACACCGCTATTCGCGGCGCCTGAGCAAATACGCGGCGAAGCGGTCGATGCGCGCACCGACATTTACGCCCTGGGCGCCACGTTGTACTTCTTGCTGACGGGGCGCGGCCCGTTTACGGGCAATGCGGCGCAGGTCATTGCGAAGATCTCGTCCGATGCGCCTCCTTTACTGCGCACCTTGCGCCCGGACCTCCCGCGCGACTTGGAGCGACTCGTCGCACGTTCGCTGGAAAAGGACCCTGAGCGGCGCTTCGCCGACGCCGACGAGCTGCGCCGCGCGTTGGCGCCGTTTGGCACGCGCGGGGCGTCGATTGCCGACCTGGGACGACGGCTTGCCGCGTTCTTTTTGGATGTGGGCATTATTGGCATGGTGTCGTCGCTGACGACGGTGCTAATGATCATGGCGGTGTTAGTCACCTCGTCCAGTTTCGAAACGGCGATGTCGTCCTGGGTGGTCCTGATTAGTGGCTTGTTCGGCACGGTGCTTGCCATCGCCTATTTTGCGGTGTTTGAAGGCGTTTGGGGTTGTGCGCTGGGCAAATGGCTGCTCGGTTTAAGCGTGGTTGACCAACATGGCACGGCCCCCGGTTGCTGGCGCGCGTTCCTGCGTGCGGCCATGATTCCCGGCGTATCGCACGTAACGGCGGTCTTCGCTCCGCTGACCTTCTCTGAGGCGGTTACCTATGGCATTGAGCGACTTTACGGCGGCCCCTCGACCACGATGGCCATGTTCGGCAGCCAGGTGGTGGGCTTAGTCGGCTGGGCTGCGGCGCTCGTGTTCCTGACGACCATGCGGCGCAGCAACGGATATCGGGGCATGCATGAACTGGCCAGCGGCACGCGCACCGTCAGCTTGCGTACAACGGAAGGCGCCTGGCGCGAGATCAGCCTGCCAACCACCTTGCCTGTCGCTCTGGGAAGTTCACCGGCCGATGAAACCCTGGGCGCCGAAGAAGCGGCCCCCGACGCCGCCTGGTCGCGCGAGTTCGGACCGTTTCAAGCGCTGGGCATTCTGGGACGCAGCGGTTCGGCCGAAGTGTGGCAAGGCCGCGATCGCGCTCTGGAACGCTCGGCTTGGATCTTCTGGGAATCGGGCGATGAGTCAACCTGGACCGACGCGCGGCGGACGGTGACGCGCGCCACACGTCCGCACTGGCTGCAAGGCGGCGAAACCCAGGGGCGCCGCTGGGAAGCCTGCGAAGCGGTGTCCGGCGCTCCGCTGGTCGAGTTATTCGCCCCTGAGTCGGGGCTGCCGTGGGTGCAAGGTCGAAGCGTGCTCACGGAATTGGCTGCTGAACTGCGCGCCGCCGCGGCCGATGGCTCGTTGCCCGAGTCGCTTTCGATTGAGCAATTGTGGATTGACCGCACCGGCCGGCTCAAGTTGCTCGACGCGCCGCTCACGCCGCAATCTTCCCCTTTTTCCGCCGCGGGCGAGGGCGACGTCGTCTCGCCAGGCGCCGATGCCACGCCTACTGAGCCATCGAACAAGAATCCAACGGACAAGAATCCAACGACCGAAAGTCCATCCGCCGCAGCGCGGGCCACGGCGTTCTTTCGCGATGTGGCGTTTCACTGCGTGCGCGGCCAGTTGTTGCCGGGGCATGTCCAGGAATTCATGGACGCGCTGCGCGACAGGCCGGCCGCTCCTGAAACGCTGGACTGGGCCTTTGGGCAATTGGAGGCGTTCGCCGCTCGTCCGGCCGCCGTACATTGGGATCATCGTTTAGCCACGTTGGCCATGAGCGCCAGCACCGAACAAACCGTATATCTCATGATCGCCGGAGTTCCCACGGTCGCACTGGCGGCGCTCGGCGCAACGCCCGATGTTGTGGTGACCTTGGCGGCCTCATTCCTGACGCTTCTGGCCCCGCTGGGCGTGGGTTATTGGTTGCGCGGCGGTCCCGTATTTCTCTTGACCGGCGTGCAAGTTCGGCTCCGCAACGGTCAGCCGGCAAGTCGCCTGCGCTGCGCCTGGCGCAGTTTGTGTGCGTGGACGCCCGTCATGCTGGGCAACGCGTTCTTAACGCTCACGACGACGCAGTCTCTGTTCTATCCAAGCGATGACGTGGTCGCTGCGCCGTCTGGCGATCTCTCGGAAGGAGACCTGATCGTATTGTTCGGATTCCTGGTGCTCTGGTCGTTGTTGATCTTGCTGCCATTGCACGCGATTGGCGCTATTGTGGCTGTGATGAGTCCGCGGCGCGGCCTGCAGGACTTCCTGTCCGGCGCCGTGTTGGCGCCAAAGTAAACCTAGGTTGCGTCGGAAACCAAAAAACGCATGAGCGCTTCGACGTCCGCCATTACGTTGCTGCTTTGCCCCCACTGCCAGGCTCCCTTGGCGGGCGAGGGAGTCGCGCCCCGCCAGCGGCTGCGCTGTGCGCGCTGTCGCGGTCAGTTTCTCGCGCCGGGCAAACCTGCGCAGCGCCCGATTCATCGGCGCGCGGTCGCTTCATTCGTGTGGGGACTGCTCTCGGTGTTGGGCCTCTGCTTGACCGGCGTTCCGGCGATCGTGCTGGGCATTCTGGCCCTCGGCGAGATCCGCCGTAATCCCGGCAAGATGCGCGGACAGGGACTGGCCGTCGCCGGCATCTCACTGGGCGCTGTGTTTGCCGTAATTGGCGTAATGGTGGCCTTGTCTGTTGGCTGGATGCACTTCGTCATGGACAAAGTGCAAATCGCCGCCGAACCCGAAGACGTAGCGCGCATGACGGAGAACGTCATCACGTGGACGCTTCCGCCGAACGTCGAGCCGATCCGGGGCGTGAACGCCTTCGCGACAACGCAAATCGTCTACGGCGACCAAGCAGAGCCGCCGTCAATTCGCATTGGGCTCTACCGGACGACGGGAGTCCGGGCAGGGCAGGAAGCGCCTCCCAAGCAGGGACGTAGAATCCACGAGCTGGAGCAACGCCAAGAATTGCTCGCCGTAAAGAATACGCAGACGCTCGGCCGACGAACCCTCACGGCCGCCATCGAGGGACAAGGCCAGGAATTGACCGAGAACACCTTTCAAGACACCGCCAGCCGCGAGATATTCCGGCAATACGCCGTGTCGCTACCGACCGACGATGGCGTGGTGCATGTACTTATGATGGTGCGCGGCGCCAAGACCGAAGGGAATGACCCGGCGTTCCCGCTCGAAGAAGACCAGGTGCTTCGGTTCTACGAGTCGCTCGCGCTGCGGCGGAGCAAGTAGCGGTTGTTGGCCCCGCCGCGCCCGTGCATGCGACAGCAAGTTATTGCGGAATGCGGCTTCCCGGCAAGGCGGCTTGCGCCGCCGCCGCGGGCACGAAGATCCAATAAGGCAGCCCCGCATATTTGGCCATTTGCAGGCGATGGCGGCGATCCGGCGGAAGCGACTCGTGCACCACGTGGTACAGGTCGGCGATGATCGAGTCGTTATCGCCATAGTACGAGTGCCCGAGCAGGCTGGAGTCGATGGCCGAAACGTCGATCGTGTCGAGCCCCGGAGCCACGACGAGGTTCGCCCCCGACTCGCCAGCCCGTGGATACGCGTGAATGGTGCGTGAGGCCATCAAGGCCTGGTCGTTCGAGGAGGCGTACAACGTCACACGCTGAGCGACCTTGGTCATCGCGGGCGCCAAGTCGCGCCGGAACACTTCGGCGTCAATGTCGGGCGCCGCCAGTACGACCTGGTTAAACAATTTGTTGTCCTGCTGCATTTCCCGCGCGAATTCGCGCAGGGCGTTGCTGAGGGCGCGCGTTCCCATGCTGTGGCCCACCAGGTTGATGGCGTCGGCGCCGGATTTTTCGCGCAGCTGCCCGAGGAACTCCTTCAAATGCGGGACGGTCCACTCCACATTGTTCTCATCGGCGGAATACAGCAGCAATCCGCCGTGCGACGGCCAGCTATAGCACACCGCCGCGCCGGGGAACTTCAGGTCGTAGGCGATTTGGGCCGTGCGCCGCACGGCGCTGTCAAAGCTCACGTTATAACCGTGAATGAACACGAGCAATTCGCGGCGCGAGGAAGCCGCAACGGTGTCGCGCAAGCGATGGAAGAACCTTTCTGGCTCGTACTCGCGCGCCTCAAGAATGCTCACATGCCGCTCGGGGTCTTCGCGAAACTCAAGCCGCAAGATCGAAGGGGATTCGACTTCGCCCACCGTATGATTGAACGGAATACTCACGCGACACAGCCCCATTTCCAACGCGCCGCGGCCATCGCCATATTGGACGATTTCGTTCTCCAGGGCGTAACGAGATTTGACCATGCGCGTCATGGCCGACACCCCCAGCACACTGGCGACGATGCCGCCCGAGACGCCAATGATCAACAACGCACGGGGTTGTGAGATCAACAAGAAAAAGCCCGAAATCACGAGTGTTCCCGCCAGCACGCCCAGCGCTCCGCGGTAATGCCGCACATAGTCGCGCAGATCGGGCGGGGTCGCTTCGAGCGGTGCGCGGTCGGTGCCGTAAAAGACATTGACGACGTGATATTTTTCCTGCGGCGGGGGCGCCGCGGCTCGCGCTGCAATGCGAGGCGTCGCTGGCGCTGCTTCAGCCGGCTCCGCGGCGGCCGTTGAATGGGGCGCCGTCGGCGCATCGCGCGGCGTGGGCTCAGGAGGCGGCTCGCTGGCGGCCGGCTCGGCGCTGAACGGCGCAAACATCGAGTAGCTATGGTCTTCCTGCGGCGCGAATTGCGGCTCCGCAGCAAGAGGAGGCGCCGATCCCGCCGTCATCGCCCTGACATGCACGTCAGGCGCGTAAGACGAAACGTCATCGTGCGGAGGTGCCGCGCCTCCGGCAGGCCAATCACTCGGCGAGGTCGCTTCGCTGGCGGTCGCATGCGGCGCCGCCCCGCCCGTTTGCGGCTCGCCCTCCGAGGGATACGCCGTCTCGGCCGGCGCACTGGCGGCGGGGGCCGCATCTTTGGCGCTGCAGCCCAAGGTCAGTGAAAGCCCCAACAACAACCCGACGCCCCAACGTTGCTCGTTCATCCGTGAACCAGCCTCCGTAGCATGAGACAAGCTCGGCGCAGACGCGCCGCGCGCGAACACTACCAAAAACTCCCCTCGCGCGGGAAGACGAGATCGCCGCAAACGCAAAAAGGACGCGATCGTTCTCACGATCGCGCCCTTTTTACTTGTCCGGCTCCACGAGAGCCGAAGGGACGAAGGATGCTTGCTATTGCGAAGTCTTGGACCTGTCGAAACCGATCGGCGACTTCAGTTATCGGGCGGCGATGCCCGTGGCCCCGGGAGCGAAGTTCATTTCAAATTGCAGGCTGACCAGGAACTTCTTGGCCGCGGCGTACTCGCCCGGTTGAACGTTGTGGACCACAAGGCGGAGCTTTTCGACCATCTGGGCGGCCAGGAGTTGGACTTCGCGGCTTTCGGGGCCGGCGCCGCCACGTTCGGCCATCAGGCGGTCAATCGCTTCACGCTCTTCGGCAAAGTATTCATGTTGGAACACGGCCGGCCATACGATCGCATTGCGAGCGGCGTCAAAGTTGAAGGCCGCCAGACGTTCCGGATTACGCATTTTGGCGTAGCGAATCAAATCTTCTTGGGTGGGGCGCTGGCCGCGTTCTTCGGCGCGAGCTTCCCGGTTGAGCTTTCGCATATCAAAGTAGGTGGCCGTGGCCTTGAGGCGGTTATCCAGGTAACGGCTGTAGGCTTCTTGGCCGTTGATCATCGCCAGCGAGGTGTTGTACGTCGCTTCGCCCACTCCGCGGAAGAAGTCGGCGCCGCCGCGGCCAATGCCTTCTTCCAACGTCGAGGCGTGGCGATAGGCCACCGGAGGCGACTGGGCGGGCGGGCCCGGCGTAAAGCTCGATTGAGCCGAAGCTGATCCCGCAACCAAGGCCAGGGCAACCAAAGTCAGGCTGGTGATCGTCGTCTTCATCGTTTTTATCCTTCGTCGTTCAGGAGGGGTTGCTGTTGTGATGGTTCT
Organism: Planctomycetota bacterium; assembly: GCA_963204915.1. Lineage (GTDB taxonomy): Bacteria > Planctomycetota > Planctomycetia > Pirellulales > Pirellulaceae > JAHWKS01. The sequence goes on from CAUJHS010000057.1 coordinate 104,058, forward strand.
ATGGAAAGCAACGTTTGGACCAAATTTCTATCACGCAAAGCAATTGCAACGTAAAGCTAATGTTGGCAATGACTTAAAAATTTTCATGCGACTTGGGACGCTTGCGAGAGGCCCGCATTTCTCATCTCATTTTGAGAAACGGTTCTCAAATTGAGACGTCGTAAGAGCTGGCTTGCAAAAGCCGGCTCGCTATGATGAGAACGACCTGCCGGAAAGGTTCTTCCTGTTGCGCTAAGAGTTCGCCAATTAAACCATTGTGGCAAGAACAATACCCTGCCTTTGGAATGAACATTGGGATTCATGAATTCGTCCTCACCTCCTGTCGCTCTTCAACAACTCACCGAGGCGCTCCGTGAGCAAGAGGAAGAAATTCGCCAAGGTGGGGGGGCGAAGGCCATCCAACGGCAACACGCCAAAGGACGTCTCACCGCGCGGGAGCGGCTTGCTCGACTCATCGACCCCGGCGCACCCCCCCTGGAGATTGGGCTATGGGCCGGGTTTGAAATGTACGAAGCGTGGGGAGGAGCCCCCGCCGCGGGCGTTGTCACCGTGATTGCCCCGGTTGCGGGCCGGCGGCATATGATCATCGCCAACGACGCCACCGTGAAGGCCGGTGCGTTCTTTCCCGCCACGGCGAAGAAGGTGCTTCGGGCGCAGCGCCTTGCCTTTGCCAATCGACTGCCGCTGATTTACCTGGTCGACTCAGCCGGTGTGTTTTTACCGCTGCAGGAGGATGTGTTTCCCGACGAAGACGACTTTGGCCGGATCTTTCGCAACAACGCGGTCCTGTCCGCGGCGGGTGTACCGCAAATTGCCGCGATCATGGGCAATTGCGTGGCTGGCGGCGGATACTTGCCTGTGTTATGCGACAAAACGCTCATGACGGAAGGCTCAGGGCTTTATCTGGCCGGACCGGCGTTGGTGAAAAGCGCCATCGGGCAGGAAGTTTCCAGCGAAGATCTAGGCGGCGCCGCCATGCACGCGACCATCAGCGGGACCATCGACTTTCGCGAACCGACGGACGAAGCGTGTCTCGACCGAATTCGTCGCCTGGTCGAGACGGGACGACCCGACCCCATTCAACCGCCGCCCCCGTTCCAACGTTTGGCGCCGGCGCCGCCCAGCCGTCCTGGCGCCGATTTGTACGACATCGTGCATCCCGACCCGCGCCGCGACTACGAAGTGCGCGACGTCCTGGCATGCCTGCTCGATCAAAATAGCTTCGACGAATACAAGCCCGAGTACGGGCAGACGCTGGTCTGCGGCATTGGCCGCATCGGCGGGTTTCCGGTCGGAGTGATTGCGAACCAGCATCATCGCGTGACGTCGCCCGAGGGACGCTTCGAGTTCGGAGGCGTGGTTTACGTTGAAAGCGCCGAGAAAGCGGCCCGCTTCGTGATGGACTGCAATCAGAACTGGCTGCCGCTGGTGTTTCTGCAAGACGTGAACGGCTTCATGGTTGGGCGCGAGGCCGAACGGTCCGGCATCATCAAGGCGGGCGCCAAACTTGTGAACGCCGTGAGCAACAGCCGCGTACCGAAATTGACCGTACTCCTAGGCGGCTCCTTTGGGGCTGGCAATTACGCGTTGTGCGGCAAGGCGTTTGATCCGCGGTTCATTTTCGCCTGGCCGAACGCCCGGTGCGCCGTCATGGGCGGGCCGCAAGCCACGGCCACGCTATTAGACATCACCGTGAAAAGCCTGGAGCGGCAAGGTCATGCGGTGGACGCGGCAGAGTTGGCCGCCCTGAGAGATCAGGTGCGCAGCGACTACGACCGGCAAATGGACGCCCGCTATGGCGCGGCGCGCGGCTGGGTGGACGCGATCATCGATCCGGCCCACACGCGCGACGTACTGGTTGCCGCGCTGGAGATCGCCACGCGACACGCCACGGACGAGCCGTTTCGCGTTGGCGTGTATCAAGTGTAGCCATCTGCGCGTGACCCGCCATTTAGCAGATTGCCGGCAGCCGAAGAAAACAGCGCGGTTTCAATCCGGCCGGCCAAGGTCATGTTCGTAATAATGCACGAGCGCCTGGTTATCGAGTCGGTTGATCTCGGTCGGCACCGGCGCCAGGTCGGCAGGAAAGTGGAACATCGCCGCGAGAGTTTCGTCGTTCAAATAACGCAAGCCCGGGGGAACGCCCTGCGGCGGCGCAAAGGGCTGTTTCCTCGCCACCACGAACCCCCACACGCCGAACACCGGCACCGACGCATGGTAAGGCTTCGCCGTGAAACCGGCCGACTCCAACGTGCGCACAATGCACCAATAGGAGGCCCGCGACAAGAACGGCGAGGTGCATTGCACGGTCACGGCGCCATCGTCGGCAAGGCGCGCTGCGAGCAGGCGATAGAACCGCCGCGTGTAGAGCTTACCCAAGGCGTAGTCGTTGGGGTCGGGGAAATCGACAATCGCCGCGTCGAACTGCTCTTGGACCGTCTCCAGCCAGATCATGGCGTCCTGGTTGATGATCTTCACGCGAGGGTCTTCCAGCGCGTGACCGTTCAACTCGGCCAGCGGAGGAAAGTTTTCCGAGAGATCGGTCATCGCCGGATCGAGATCGACGAGGGTAATTGACTCGACCTCGTCATAACGCAAGATTTCGCGCACGGCGAGTCCGTCGCCGCCGCCCAGCACCAGCACGCGCCGCGGCGTCTTCGCGGCAAGCATGGCCGGATGCACGAGCGCTTCGTGATAGCGGTATTCATCGCGCGAGCTGAACTGAAGGTTGCCGTCCAGGTACAACTCGAACGACCCGGCGCCGCGCGTGAGCACGATGCGTTGATAGGGCGACGTCTCGGCGTACACCACGGGGTGCGTGTAAATGCGATCTTCCGCCCAGGTGGTGAACCAGTCGGCCTTGATCATGGCCACGGCCAGTAGCGTCAGCACGAACACGGCGCGAGCGCGCACGAACACGAGGCCGCCGTCGATCATCGGTTGCAACAGATAGGTGCCCCACAGACCCACCGCGCCGTTCAAAACGCCAAACAGCAACGATGTGCGCACCAGGCCCAGCGACGGCACCAGAAAGATGGGAAACAACAGCGAAGCGGCCAGGGCGCCGACGTAATCAAACGTCAACACGCGGGCCACCAGATCTTTGAACTCCAAATGCGACTGCAAAATGCGCATCAGGAGCGGCAGTTCAAGCCCCACCAGGACGCCAATGCCGAACACCGTGCCATACAGCACGACATGAAAGAAGCTCAAATGGGCGAAGCTCAAAAAGAGCAGCGGCGCCGAAAACCCGCCCAAGAGCGCTACGGCTAGTTCCACTTCGACAAACGCGCGCGCCAGCCCGCGATCGATGAACTTCGAGAGCCACGCGCCGACGCCCATGGCGAAAAGATACACGCCAATGCACACCGAGAACTGCGTGACGGAATCCCCCAGCACGTAGCTCGCCAGCGCGCCGGCTACCAGCTCGTACACCAAACCGCAGGTGGCGATGATCAGCACGTTCAGAAACAGCAGCGGCGTGCGATTCATGAAAGCGATGGCGCACTCCAGACGCATTGGCGTGATCGAGCGAGCGTGAATGCTCGCTTCCGCGGTGCAGCGGACGGCGCGTTTCTCCTTGAATTACGGCGACTCATCGGGGCGTTCCTCTTGGAAGTACGACCTTCGGGCGAGGCGACCGTTTCGCACCCGGTTGTACAACGTTTCACGACACGGAGGTCAGGTCAGCCGATCATCGCCGCGGCGAGAATGATCGAAAGGCCCAGAATGACCGCCGCCATGATAATCGCCAGCGCGATGTTTTGATCCTCCTCGATCTCTTTAATCACCGGGAACGGCGCGAACTTGACCATCACCCAAATCGACGCGGCGAAGAGCGCCACACCGATCACGGTGAACACGATGGACAGCATCAAGGGGCGGCCCAGGTCGTGCGTCAAACTTACACCGCCCGGAGCGGCGAGGTCGGACTCCAGACCATCGGGTTGCGCGTGCGCGGCTTGCCCCATGACGAGGACCAGACCAACAACAATCAGGCAGAACAACGTAGAAAGTTTGGGCATGGGCGTCTCTTGGCAGGAGCGAAGATTGGTCGGAAAAAGTGGTTCGGGTTGCTGCGTCGTGCAGAATGCGGTGGTAGGCGAAAGTGGACGATCGGCGATTGATTACGGTTCTCGTGGGTCACTTGCCCCAGCCAAAGCCTCCTCCGCCGCCGTATCCGCCCCGATTGCGTCCCGACCCGTAAAAAATGTAACTGCCGCCCGAGCCGGAGCTGGAGGAATACGCGGTGGGAACCGGATCGCGCGTCGAGCTGCCCCATTCCCAGCCCGTCCACGACCAGACCAGATACCCTGCGATGAGTACGCCGCCAGTTACGGTATAGATTTGTCGCCACATGGGATGCGGTGGAACGATTCGAGAAATACGCAACGCGCCGGCACGCGCCGGCGGTCTGCTTAACCATAGGGGCTATAGTCGCTTTCACTCCAGCGTTGTTTTTCAAAGTTGAACTGATGCAACGCCGTGAGGATCGCGGGAATCGACAAAAACACGATCAGCAAAAACCAGTACAGGAACCGCGGCGAACCTTCGTAAATTTGGACGGTCAGCCGCGGCGAATCGACGCTCATGTTGTGCCACTTCACGTCCATGTGCAGCGTGTAACTGCCGGAAGGCAAAGCCGACAGGTACTTCGACCGGCTGCGGCCCAGGCCGGCGTCGTCGGTTTCGACAGGAACGGTGAAGTCGCGCACGACGCCATTTTCCGTGTTGTACAAGTCGCCGTCGACATACATCCAGGAAAGAGGCGACGAAGTCGCCGCGACGACCCGCAAGTTTCGTCCTCGCACTTGAATTGGCTTTGCGGCAAACACGCGGTGCTCGGGGTTCGTGGTGGCCGCCAGCGCGAAGGTTTCCTCATAGATCTTGCGATTGGGCGAAACCAGGTACACCAACAGTCCCGCCACCAGCGCCGCCAGCAACAAGTACATCCACCGGCGGTACACGCCTTGATGCGGGTAAGGCTGATTCGGCGCCACATGGAACATCGGCGAGCGCACCTTCACCCCAAACGCCTTGCTCACCACCGGCGCGGGCGTGTACTCGCCCAAGGTCCAGTTCACCTCGGTTGAGTAAGATTCCTCCCCCGCGGCGCCAGACGGCTTTTTCTTCTTATTCTTGAGTTGCTTCCGTTTCTTCTGCGCATTCGGGGTTTCGAAAACCTCATCGGAGTCCGCCTCGCGCGAGAGCATATACGGCGGGCTGACAAAGTCGCGCGAGAACACGCGCTCGCCCACGGCCACTTGCCAATAGAACTCGCCGCGCACGTACGTCACTTCCGGCATGGATTTATCGAACAACCGATAGTGGCGCCCGCGAAACATGGCGCTGCGGGCGCTCGCTTTTACTTCGCCCGGCGGGACCGCTTCGCCCAAAGTCCAATGATTGTTGCTATGCACCAGCCACTTGAACGGAGCGCGCGGGCGGTACAGCAGGTATTCTTGCCAGTAGTAACTTTTTCCCTCGTAAATCACGCGCCGTTGCAGGAAACCGATGACGGTGTACTCTTGCCCGTTGAGGTTTCCTTGGCCGCCTAGCGGCAACACCGGCTCCACGGTGTGCGTGGTCGCCTTTTGAATAAACACGAGGTTGCCCTGATTCACATCGTGCAGGCTGCCGCAAAACGTGCAAGCAATGCGTAACGATCGGTCGGGCGCGCGCAGTTGTAACGTTCCGCCGCAGTTGGGACAACTCACTTGGACCGCCGAAGTCTCTTGCGACGCCTCTTCCCGGCTGGCCGCCGTGGCCAAGCCCAACTGTTCGAGCGTGTATTGACCGCCTACATACAGGTCGCGCTGGCCGCCGTCTTCCGATAACGTGGCGAAGGTTCCGTCGACGCCGGAAAAGTCGGCGTAGTTCAGCGGTTCGCCCGGATGCGGAACATACGGCAATTCGCCCTCGGCCGAGATGACCGCAGCGCGGCCGATTTCCGCCACTTTGACGCGCCCCGCCTTGGGCAGTTCCACTTCTTGCTCCAGGCGCAACTGAGCCAAACGCGGCACGTCGGCGTTGGTGGGAATGGGCGTCGGCGCCGTGATGTACCAGCGGCCTTGCGCTTCGGCCAGCCACGCCCAATGCTCGCTATCGCGGAAAGCACAGTACCATTCATCCCACACGCCGCCAGCAGCATGACGGTATTGAATGCGCCCCACGATTTCAAACGGCCGGCCGCGAATTGCGCCATCGAGCCCCAGTTGCAGCGGCGAGTCGGTTTGGGTCAGGTCGGCGACTTTGCCGTAACTTTCCAGGCGTCCCTCGCCGCGGCCGCACAACGTCTCACAGTAGGAACAGACCGCGACCAACGAGGACTCGACGGTAAACGTCACCTCGGCGCCGCAGGTCGGACAAAACGCTTGCAAAGCCACCAACGAACCGTGAACCTTTCCAGTTCGAACCGCCGACGAGTTGGTACGAAACGCCCCCGGCCAACGACCGGTTACAATGAGTCGCCGGTAGTTCGTACCACGTTCGCGTTGCCTTCGCAACACGGTGATGAAATTCTTCCGCCACGTGAAGCCCCAAGCACGATGCACAACATCAACCCCACCGACGGACCGCGCGTGATCGACTGGGGTAAGACCTCGGCCGATTACGCCGAGTGGCGGCCCGATTATCCGCCCGAGTTCTATCACCGCTTAGCGGCGCTGGGGGTTGGTCTGCCGGGGCAAACCATTCTGGATCTCGGCTCCGGCGTCGGTTTTCTGGCTCGCACCTTCGCGCGACAGGGGGCGGAAGTGGCCGGCATCGATATTTCCGCAGGACAAATTGACGCCGCGCAGCACCTAGCGGCGGCGGAAAACCTGAAGATTGACTACCGCGTGGCTCCGGCCGAAGCGACCGGTTTTCCCGACGCCTCGTTCGACGCCATTACCGCCAGCCAGTGCTGGCTGTACTTTGACGCGCCGCGCGCCATCCGCGAAGTCAAACGCTTGTTACGCCCCGGCGGCGTGCTGGTCACGGCGCATTTGTGCTGGTTGCCGCGCCAGGATCGCATCGCGCGCGCTTCCGAAGAACTGGTGCTGCGTCACAACCCGCACTGGGGCGCGGCCGATTGGCCGGGGGTCATTCCGCCGATTCCGCCGTGGGCCGTGGGCGAGTTCAACCTGGTGGGAATGTTCGTGTTCGACACGTCGCTCTGCTTTACGCGCGAACGGTGGCGCGGCCGGATGCGCGCCTGCCGCGGCGTGGGCGCGACGCTTTCGCCGGAGGAAGTCGCCCGCTTCGACGCAGCCCACACGGCGCTGCTGGAGCAAATTGCGCCGGAGGAGTTCACCGTGCGGCACCGGATCGATTGTCACCTTCTTCAACCGGCGCCCACGCCGTGAGCTAAACTTGCGGGGGCAGTGTTGCGGCGTTCCCGCTGCGCGCCTCCTTCGGACGCTCCTGGCCGGCGCGTTGTGGCGCCAAGCGACCGCCCCTGGTCCCTCGCCGCGAAACGATCGTCCGCAAAGCTGTTTCTGTCCGCAAAGCTGTCGCCTCCCATGCAATTGTCACCGTCGGCCCCTGAGATGCTCTCGTCATTCGTCCAACGGGCGCAAGGACTGTACACCTTGCCGGCCGTCGCATTGAAGGTGCTCGAGTTGACCTCCTCGCCGCAAGTCGACGCGCGGGCGATCAAGAACTGCATCGAGAACGATCCGGCCCTTGCGGCCAAGTTGCTGCGCGTGGTGAATAGTTCCTTGTTCGGGCTTTCGCGCCAAGTGAACGATCTGAATCAGGCCTTGGCGCTGATGGGCGTACAGCCTTTGAAGCTGCTGGTGCTGGGCTTCAGCTTGCCCAAGCGATTGTTCGAAGGACTTCAGGCCGAGACCCTTGCATCGTATTGGCGGCGCACGTTGACCAAGGCCACCGCCGCGCGAGCTTTGAGCGAAGCGGGCTGGCGCGAAGGAGGCGAAGAAGCCTTCCTGGCGGGGCTGTTGCAAGATATCGGCCAGTTGGCGCTGGTGCAGGACTTAGGCGAACCGTACGCCCGATTCCTGCAGCAGGCCCGGAAGGAAGGCGGCGATCTGCCGGCGCTGGAGCTTGCGGCCTTTGGTTTCGATCATGCGATCTTCAGCGCCCGATTGCTCGACCACTGGAATTTGCCCGCGTCACTGGTTCGCGCGGTGGCCGAACGCCAAGAGATCGAGCACTTGGCCGCCCTGCCCGACGACCAGCGGCGACTTGCGCAGACGTTGCACCTGGCTGAGTTGACGGCCCGCGTCGTGGCCGACGGGCAGTCGCGAGCGCTCATACCGCTGCATCAGGCCTCGCGACGATACACCCGCCTGACGGCGCAGCAACTGGACGGCGTGTTAATCGCCCTCCAACAAACGGTCGAACAAGTCGCTCGCGCGCTCAACCTGGAAATCGGAGTTGGTCTAGATTGTCGCCTCCTTTTGGAGGAAGCCAGCCGATTGATGGCCGAGGCGGCTCCGGCGGCGACCCTCGAACTGGAGCGAGCCGCCGAAGAAACGGCGCTCTGGCAACAAGCGGCGTCGCTGCGCGACTCGGTGACGGAGTTCCTCGCCGGCAACGGCGCGCGACGCACGCCGGCGCCAAGTCCGAACCAGGCCGATCGTTGGACCGAGGACGACCGTGCTCGCGCCGCGTATGAAGCCGCACTGGCGGCCCGTTTGGACGAGGCGGTGAATCGTTGTCGTCAGCGGCGCACCGGCGTCAGCTTACTCGTGGCGGCCGTCGATCAGGAACGCCGTCTCGTGTGGAAGAACGGGCCGGAAGGCGTCAGCCGCGCGGCGCAACTCGTCATGGCCACCGGACGCGCGCTGGGGGACCTGTCGAACGAATGCCTGGCGTTGGGGGGCACGCGTTGTGTGCTCATGCTGGAGAATTGCGAACGCCCCCAAGCCGTGGCGCTGGCGCGGCGTTGGGTGGAAGCCGTGGCGCAGTGTACGGCGTCGCGTGAGGAGTGGTTTGGCGCCCCCGTCACGATGAGCGTCGGCGCCGCGACGCTCGCCATACCGCCGCGCAATTTTCCGCCGCGCGAACTCTTCGAAGCGGCCTGGCGCTGCTTGTATGCCGCCCAATCCGCCGGCGGCAACACCGTCAAAAGCATCGACATCTTTTGACCGCCACACGCTGCGGAATCGCACACATGGGCCTATACTATGCTCAACCCTGTTCTCGGCGATTCCTATGACGCGAACGGCTTCCAGTGCATCGGACGATGACCCTATCGTGGTGAAGCTGCGCCTGCTTGGCGCTCATGTTCAAGTGGACGGATTGGGGCAGGTTCGTCATATCCGCTTTGCTGGACAGTCCTTTACCGATGCACACATCGATCAACTCGCGGAGATTACGGGCCTAGAATCGATCGATGTTCGCGATACTTCAATTACCCTGCGCGGAGCAAGAAGACTCCAACAATTGCTGCCAGGCGTTGTCGTCCAGTATCGAGAGTAACCGCCCATGCCCAAGTTGACCCTTCGCGACCTATTCTGGCTTTTAACTCTGGCCGCTGTGCTGATGGCGTGGTGGGTGGATCATCGGCGGCTGAAAGAAGAGAACGATCTGGTTTGGCAGGAACTTTTGGATCGCAGCGAGGCGATTCCGTGACCGAACGACTGACCCACATTAGCCCGCGACCTGCCCTGCACGCGGCTTGCGGGTTGTTCCTCGCTTACTACAACTTTTGTTGGCGCCCGCGCGTCGCAAACAACTGTGGAAAGCGAGGACGGCGCCGCGTTCTGCATCCGATGGCCGCCAAGGTGACGGATCGACTTTGGACGTGAGAGGATTTGTACGAACGGGTTCGCGAGTATCTGTAAACGGCGGTTACAATAAACGCTCCGGAATCAACCGGGGCGTTTATGTTTCGTGTCTGCGGTGAAGCAGAACGGCCGAATGATCCAAGAGAATCCGTACCAAGCGCCAAGATTTGTAACGGCTCAACCGCCGAGTTATCCCGTTGTTAATCGTTTTTTGGCCTCCGCTACCTGTGCGCTCGTGCCGATCCTTGTAGGAAGCTTCGTCGGTTTCGTGTATGCGGCCAGCACCGCGAAGAATTACGGGAACATCCCTTTCGCCGCCGAAATGACCAATGCCGCCATCGTGGTCGGCGTTCTAGCTCCAATCTGCGCCATTGCGACGTGGCTATTTAAGTGGTGGTACTCGTTGCCGTGGAAACTTGTACTCCACGATACCATCTTGGCCCTGGCGGTCGAATTGGCGTTTATGGCCTTGGTGATTTTGTCTTGTAGAAACAAAGATTCCAGAAGACCTCACGACCCGCCCAGGACGAACGTTTCGCACGTCTTGCGTTTGGGATATAATCGCGGTTTCACGCCACCGCAGGCAAGGACGGAGCGATGACCGCTCTTGAGCAATGCGGGAAGGGTTTGTTTCGCGGCGTAGGAGTCGCATTGCTCGTGCAATCTCGCGGCGCTGCCGCATCAGGCATGTTCTTTGCATAGCCGCGCAGGACGAGAGCTTTCATGACCGACGACTTGCAACCCCATTCAACGCACGAACCGCGCCCGGCCGACGCCAGCGAGGAATTTGAGCATCGCGAGGACCATCAGCCGATTGACGATCTGGTGGAGCGGATCCGCCTGACCGCCGACAAGCTGTTGCACGACCACACCTCGCGCGGCGACGTGAAGATTCTGGATCGCACCCTGCGCGAGCTGCGGTACGCTTTCAAAGTGTTCGCCAAGTACCGCGATCGCCGCAAGGTGACGGTGTTCGGCTCGGCCCGCACCACGCCCGACAAGCCCGCGTATCAACAAGCGATGGAGTTCGGCCGCGCCATGGCCAAGGCGGGGTGGATGGTCGTGACCGGCGCCGGCGGCGGCATCATGGAGGCCGGCCACCTCGGCTCGGGCCGCGAAATGGCCATGGGGCTGAACATCATGCTCCCCTTCGAGCAGGCCGCGAACTCGGTCATCGCGGGCGACCACAAACTCGTCCACATGAAATACTTCTTCACGCGCAAGTTGATGTTTGTGAAGGAGTGCGATGCGCTGGTGTGCCTCCCCGGCGGCATGGGCACGCTGGATGAAGCCATGGAAGTGCTCACGCTGCTGCAAACCGGCAAACGCAATCCGGCGCCCGTGGTGTTCCTGGATGAGCCGGGTGGAACCTACTGGCAAACGTTTCACGAGTTCATCGAAGGCAACCTGTTGGGCCATGCGATGATCTCGCCGGAAGACCTGCGGCTGTACAAAGTGACCGACTCGGTGGACGAAGCGGCGTACGAAGTGTTGAACTTCTACAGCATGTATCACAGCATGCGCTACGTGCGCGACACGCTGGTGTTCCGCCTGAACAAGCCCCCGAGCGACGAGTTGCTGGCCGAAATCAACCGCGACTTTGCCGATATTCTGGTCGAAGGCCGCTTTGTCGTTTCTGGGCCGTTGCCCGAGGAGAACGAACCTGGACTGGCGAAGCTGCCGCGATTGTCGTTTCACTTCAATCGCCGCAACTTGGGCCGTTTGCGCGAACTGATTGACTGCCTGAACCGCGGTTATGTGACGTTCGTGGAGAAAATTCCGTCGCAAGACGACGAACCGCCTGCGGAAGCGTGAGACTTCACGCCCTCATGGGCCAACGCTCACGGTTTGACCGTGAACGCGATGTCTTGTTCTTCGAGATAGTTATCTGACTCGAAGCCGTGGTTATCGTTGCCGTCGCGTCCCACGCTGTAGACCGTCGCGCCTTCGTCCTGCACTTGCCATCGCATGGGTTGCGCATCAAACGGATCGACGGGAACTACTTTGAGCAATTCAGGTGTAAGTTGCTCCAACTTCTCGGGGAACTTTTCATGTCGCCTGCGGTAGCGCTCGGCGGCCAAACCTGCGACGGCTCCTTGATTGTATGCTTGCGTGCGCGCGGCCGCCTCGGCAATGGCCGAGATCGACGGCGTTAAGGCGTTGGTCATGGTGTAACGGACATAGCCCAGCGGCGAACCGATCTGCTCCGAAACTTCATCGCTGGCGACGGCGGCGGCCCTGCGCGTTTCAGGCCAGGGTGTTTTCATGGCCGTTTGAAACCGAGCCATCGTTTCCAGATAGAACGCCAAATCGTCTTGCCGCGTCAGAGCAATCTTGCGCGCGGCGGCGGCGTCAAAGTCGTCGCTCATCAGTTGCGGGTTCTGGAACATCGTTACGCCAAGGACTCGTTCGCCGATCACCAATAGCTCCAACCCCGGAATCAAGTCGATGGCCTCGAACCTGGTTTGCAGCAGCGCCAAATCGTCGTCCGAAAAATCGACCGCTGTGAGGGCGTACTCCAGCGACTCGGCCGCATGGCTTGTCATCGCCATGCGCACCAGTTGCGAGAACTGCGACGGCTCGCGCCGCAGGCTTTCACTCATGGCGATGATGGCGAGAATCGAACGCGCGGCGCTGCTGGCGTCTCCTCGACGAGCGCGGCAGCGCGCATGCAAACTGAGTAAGCGCGTCCCCGCGCGCAGCGCCTCCAGGTGGTCCAGCGACATATTCATGCCTTGGCTGAAGTCGGTCGGGTAGCGCGCGTGATCGCCGGCTTGCGCCGCCTGAAGCAGTTGTTCGAGCGACGGGGCGTATCGCTCCAAATGCGCTTCGGCCGCGGCTTCTTCAGGCCAAGGTTCGCCCGGAGGTGGAACCTCGCCTTCGCCCGTTCCCACGATGAGAAGTTCGCCCGCGACGGTTTGGTAATCCTCCTGGGAAAGCTCGGCAACCGCCTCCATCCACAGCGGCGCGGTATTGGTCGCCTCGGGCGGAAGAGCGTAATACGCTTCGAGTTCAACCGCGTTGGTGGGAAGTCCTGCGGCCCGTAAGTCGGCCAACATGCGGCGCACGCGCGAAGCGGAGTAAGCCTGGAAGATCCACAAGGCCAGCACCGGCACAACCACGAGCACCATCACGCCTATCAGCAAGCAGCCCCAGGGCCGCCGCTTCACCGCCGGTTCATTCATAATCGACGCCTGAAATCCAAGGGACGCGCAACTCCACGAGGATCTCCAGCTTACCACGAAACCAACGCCAGTTTGTTCGCCAGCGCCGGCTCACGTCGCGCCGCGGAATGCTACGCGGCGGTGAAGCGGCGGTAGAGCGAGGCGTACACGCCGTCGCGTTCAATCAGGTCCTCGTGCCGGCCGCGCTCGATGATGCAGCCGTGATCCAACACGAGCACCTGGTCGGCGTCGCGAATGGTGCTCAGGCGGTGCGCGACCACAAACGCAGTGCGGTCGGCCAGCAGCACCCCGAGCGCTTGTTGAATGCGCAGCTCGGTTTCGCTGTCGATGTTGCTCGTGGCTTCATCCAGAATCAAAATGCGCGGGTCCGCCAGCAAGGCTCGGGCAAAGCAGATGAGTTGCCGTTGCCCCGCCGAAAGCGACACGCCGCGTTCGCCCACTTGCGTGGCGAAGCCGTGCGGCAAACCGTCGAATAGATCAAGGCAACCAAGACGGCGCACCGCCTCCACAACTTCGTCATCGGTAGCGGTTGGCCGGCCCACGCGGATATTCTCGGCCACCGTGCCGTGGAACAAAAAGTTCTGTTGCAGCACGATGCCCATTTGATGATGCAACGATTCGCCCGAGAGTTCGCGAATGTCGTAATCGTCAATCAACACGCGACCTTCCTGCGCCAGATAGAACTTAGCGATGAGGTTGATGATTGACGTCTTGCCGCTGCCGGTATGCCCCACCAGCGCGATCGTTTCGCCCGGCCGAGCCGTGAACGACACGTCATGCAGCACCGGCCGGTCGGCGTCGTAGGCAAACGTGACCCGGTCAAACTCGACCCGGCCCACCAGTGGCGTGAGGTGCAGGGCGTCGGGCGGGTCCGTCCATTCGGGCGGCGTGTCGAGAAATTGGAACAGTCGTTCGGCGCCGGCCATAGCGGTCATCGCCTGGTTGTATTGATTGCCGATAATCGAGATCGGCGAGAAGAACATATTGGCCATGAAGAAGAACCCGACCATCGCCCCGATGCTGGCGCCCGAACCGGGCTCTAGCACCAGGTAGCCGCCCACGACCAGCAAAATGGCGATGAACAACTGGTTGTTCAAGTCCAGCAGCGGCAGGAACAGGCCATGTGTTTTGAGCACCGCGGTGTTGTAGCGCGAATGGTCGGTGACCAACTCGCGAAAGAGCTTTGCATTCTCATCCTGGCGCACGAAACTTTGGGTGACGCGCACCCCCGCGACGGACTCCGCCAGCGTGGCCACCACACGACTGTACGAGCGACGCATGGCGCGCAGCACTTCGCTCAAGCGGCGGTGGAACTGGCGATTAATGAACCACAACACCGGCGCCAGGCCGAGCACGATCAGGAACAATCGCGGCTCGTACCACAGCATGCACAGGGCGGCGACGATCATTTGCCCTACTTGCACGAGGGTGACGAACAGCACGTCTTGCACGCCCAGGCGCACATCCTCCACGTCGGAGGTCATGCGGCTGATGATCCGGCCGACTTTGGTTTTCTGGAACCAGCTCATCGGCATGCGCTGCAAGTGAGTAAACACCTGGTTGCGCAGGTCGTTCACCACGGCTTCCCCCAGCGCCAGGGCCAGCCGTTGCCGATAGTGCATGACCACTTGCGTCGAGAGCGCCAACAGCGCAAACCCGGCGGCGCCCAACGCCACGCCCCAGGCGTCGCCGCGCTGGATGGGGCCGTCAATCACCGCCGCCACGGTCCACGTGAGCGCCGGCAACTGGATCGAACGGATCACGACCAGCACCACCAGCCAGTTGCGCTGCGCCGCGTAAGGTCGCGTGAACTCCATCAAACGCTGGATCAAGTGGTAATCCAACGGGCGTTGCCGCGATTCTTCTTGCTCCTCGTGCGACACCCGCGTCAGGGCAGGAGCCGACGTTCCCGACGATAAAGCAATCATCTCACCCTTTCCACACAACCCCTAATCAACCCGCGCTTGCCGCGATCGGCGGCCCCAAAGTAGGTTACTCGCTCCGCGAGTAACCCATGGCTTCCACCGGGAAACCGCGCTTTCCGTTGGTTTTGCAAATGGGGGTCACTCGCGGAGCGAGCGACCTACTCTGTGGCTCCCTGCGCACCAACGTGAACAACGCGCTCGTGGCGCGTCGCCGCCGGCTGGCCCCGCAGCGCCGCTCGAACAACCAGGCTACGCCGAAACTTTGACGCGCGGCGCCGCAAGGCGTGGAAGCTCGATGGCGTCGCCGTATTGCAACTCGGCCAACCGGCGGTAATAGCCCGGCTCATGCAACAAATCTTCATGCCGCCCTTGCTGTACGATGCGCCCTTTTTGCAGCACGATCACGCGATCGGTGCGGCGCAGCGCGCTCAGGCGGTTTGACACAATCAACGTGGTGCGGCCTTGCATGGCCGACTCCAGCGCCTCTTGAATATCGTGCTCGGTTTGCGCGTCCACCGCGGCGAGTGCGTCGTCGAGCATCAAAATCGGCGGATCGAGCAACAGCGCGCGAGCCAGGGCGAGTCGCTGTCGTTGTCCGCCGGAAAGATTGGCGCCGTGTTCGCCGATGATGGTTTCGTACCCTTGCGGCATTTCGCGAATGAACCCATCGGCGGAAGCCAGCCGAGCGGCGCGCACGATTTGTTCGCGTGTGGCGCCGGGGTCGCCAAAGGCGATGTTCGCCGCCACGGTGTTACTGAACAGGAAAGTGTCTTGAAACACAATGCCGATATTGCGGCGAAGTTCATCCAGGTCGCAGTCGCGAACGTCCACGCCGTTAATGCGCACCGCGCCAGCGGTGGCGTCGTAAAGTCGCGGAATCAGCGCGAGCAGCGAACTCTTGCCGGCCCCGGTTTCTCCGGTGACGCCAAGGCACTCGCCCGGCTCGATGGTCAGCGACACGTCGCGCAGCACCTTGCGTCCGCCGCGATACGCCAGCGACACGCCGTCCAACTCAATCCGTCCTGGCGACGCGCTGAGCGGAACAGGGTTCGCCGGGCTGGCAATCGCCGCGGGCGTGTCGACGATCTGAAACACGCGCTCGGCGCCAATCAAACTGGTTTGAATAGTGTTGGCGATGCCCGTGATGTTGCCCACTTGCGCGGCGAACTCATGCAGCAGGTTCGCCATGACGAACAAGCCGGCGCCCAGCGGGATTTCGCCGTGAATCACCAGGTAGCCGCCGTAGCCGATCAGCACAAGCATGTTCACTTGCGTCAGCGCGCCCATGGCGGGCTGAAAGGTGCTCACGCGCCAGAAAATGCGTTCGCGCTCCTGCCGCACCTCTTGCACCGCTTTCGCGAAGCGTTCGGTTTGCTCGCGTTGGCGGCCGAAGCCTTTCACCACGTGCACGCCGTGTACATTCTCGACCAGCAGCGTAATGGCGTGGTCCACCAGTTCGCTCGCGCGGCGATAACCCGGCTGCACCGCGCGCGAGAACGCCGCCGCCCCAAACCACAACAGCGGCGTGGTAGCCAGGCACGCCAGAGTCAACCCCACGTGCACTTGAAGCATGTACGCCACATACACGCTGAGCGTGAGCAGCACCGTAATCAGCTTGACCGCCACGCCGTCCACAAAACTGCGCACCGCCTGCACGTCGCCCGCGGCGCGGTTAATCAGCGAGCTGCTCTGATTTTCATCGAAAAAGGGGAAGCTCAATCGCTGGAGTTTGTCGTATACTTCGGCCCGCAACTCGACCAGAATCTTTTGCGATAAATTGGCCGAGGCGAGGGCCGAAGCGTACCGGGCCGCCGTATTGCATAACGCCAGCGCTAGCACGGCGACTCCCGCCAGGGCCACCACCGCCAAAGGCGGCCAGTCGGCCGGAGGCGTCCAACCCCACGGCCATGGTGGAGGCGTGCTGGCTGGGTCCAGTTGATGGCGCAGGTAGTCGATCGCCAGCCCGCACAGTCCCAGGCCAAACAGCCCCAGCGCCACCACGGCCAGGTGCAGCGCGATCACGCCGGCGCTCGCCCAGCGGAAGCGATACGTCAGCGCCAGCATGCGCCGAATGGATCTCCATGCCGAACCCGGCGCAGCGGAAGAAAGCGCGTGAGTAGGCAACACCTCACGCGAGGTAGGATTCACAGCGTTCACAATTCGTGGGTCAAAACAAACAGGAAAGAAAGTTCACTCGCCGGCCAACCACCGGCTTCGGGTCGCGGAGTATACCGACTAACCAATCGGCCGGACATGCGGCAACCCGCAGTTCTCGCGGTGCGTAAGGTTTGCCCCCGTCTGGCAATGACCCGTCTGGCAATGACCCGTCCGGCAAATGACCAGTTCACGCATGGACCAGTTCACCCATGGATCCGATCACCGATAACCCGTGCACCCTTGAGAGGCCCCAACGGACGGCAAAGTTCGCCCGACGGCCGAGAGATTCCAACGCAAGTTTTCGCCGTGATATTGTATGCATCCCGTCCGTCGCAAGCGGGACAATTTTGTTAAGATGCAAAGAAGTTTCCTGACCGCACCACTTTTGTCGCCAGCCTTTGGCCAGCAAGGAACCGCGCTCGATGATTACCGTCGGAATGAACTATCGCGTCATACCGGGCAAGCAGCAAGATTTTGAAGAAAAGTTCGCCGCCGTGCTTAGCGCGCTGAACAGCGCTCAGGGGCATACGTCGTCGACGCTGTGGAAAGACGTGAGCGACGACGCCTCGTATCTCATCACCAGCGAATGGTCCGAGGAGCAAGCCTTCCGCGACTTTATTCAAAGCCAGGCGTTCCGCGATGTGACCAATTGGGGCAAAGAGCAAATCCTCGCCGGGCGGCCGCAACACAAAGTGTACAAGCACTAAAGCGATCTATCGCACCAGGTCGGACGCGGTTCCCCACGCGCCGCCAAACACGAACTGCGCCAGCGCCTTTCGGGGGCGCGGCGACAGGTCGCGCGCTTGGTATTTCTCCGGCAAGTTGTCCGGGTCGGCGGCATAGCCAATCGCCAGCGCCGTGAGCGGCTGTACGTCTTCCGGAATCTGGTACACGGCCCGCGCTCGGGCCGGCACAATGCCAATCATCTGATGGACGAACAACCCGCGGGCGGTCGCTTCGAGGGTGAGGTTCGCACTGGCCAGTCCCAGGTCATGCACCGCCGCGGCGTTGGGGTTGTTGTTGCGCGCAAAACGCGTACTGGTGCAACCGAGCGCCAGTACCGGAGCGGCGGCGGCCCACGCCTGGTTGCCTTCCACCAGACACGAGAGCATTTGTTCGAACGCTGCGGCGTCCGACTTGCGCGCCACGAGGTAACTCCAGGGCTGTTCGTTATAGGACGATGCCGCCCAACGCGCCGCTTCGAACAACGAGCGCAAGTCTTCGTCGCTCACGGGCCGGTCGGCAAAGGCGTAGGGGCTCCACCGTCGCGCGATCAGTTCGTGAATCGGATGATCCGCCGTGGCGTGCTTCACCGTGTTCATCGAGCTTCCCTTTCGTTATCGGATGGTGATCAGATACCAGGCCAACGCGACTCCCAGCAGCGAGAGCACCAACGCCAGGGTAAACGCCAGCCAGGGGCCAGGAGGCGCTATGTCCTCTTTTCGGAGCAAGGCCCGCGTGTAGCGGTGATGTTGAATCGTCGACACGACCAGCACAAACACGCCCGCCAGGACCAAGGCCACGCCAATCCACAGCGACATGGTTCGCCCGCCGCTCACTTTCTCTCCCGTGGCGGCCGCCAGTTCTTTCAAAAACAGTCCGAACCGCGCCACCACAAAGCCGAAGCCCATCATCGCCAGCCCGGTGCGCACCCAAGCCAATAGCGTGCGCTCGGCCGCCATCGTCAAACGCGGGTCGGAAGGATCAATGGGCCGGGGCGGACGCGTTGGCTCGGGCGAATTCATGAAGGCCAAATCGATGGGGTTCGGAGCCGCTTGGGACCGCTGACAAAGGGATGTTCAGCATAGCAAAACCGCAGCCGCTCGTCTTTGGCCGACGTAACGCCGATGCGCGGCGTGACCACCACCGGCGGCGAAGTCGAGAGCGGATTCGGATCCGCAGCGATCCAGATTTCCTTGCCGTGGGTTAAGTCCCACCCGTTCCAACGTCGGTCGATGGCTAACGACTCGCACAACCGCGCCGGACCGGTCGTCAGGTCGGTCAGGCGTTCTTTGCCGCGGCGGCGCTGCATCAATTCGACGCCGAACAGCGGTTCGCAGGCGCGGATCAGCACCGCGGTGGGCTTGTGCTCCTCTTCGGTCACGGCGTTCATGCAGTACCGCGAGTGAATCGAATAGACATACAGAAACCCCGGCGGGCCGAACATGACCGCATTGCGGTTGTTTTTGCCGCGATAGGAATGCGCCGCGGGGTCTTCGCCGCCCAGGTACGCTTCGGTCTCGACGATGCGCCCGCCGACGACACCCTCGGCCGTTTCGCGCCAGAGCAGCTTGCCTAACAATTCCTGCGCCACCACGACCGGCGGACGGTCATAAAACTCGCGAACCAGCGGCGGGGGAAGATCGGGCATAGGAGGCAAGGAGAGGATAAGAGAAAACCAGAGAAGAAGGGAACAGGAGGGAACGGAGAGAAACGGAGATAAGAAAGACGAACACCTAAAATACAAAATTTACACTAACATTGATTTCACGTTCAAAGAACGATTCTTTCCTCGGTTCTCCTCCATTCTCTCCTGTTCGATTCTTCGCTTTCTCATCCTTCCCTTCTCTCTCGTTTTCCTTCTTCGCATTCTCACCTTCCCCCGCCAGCCTCCACAATCGCTCGCGGGCGGGAGGAAACGAGCTGTGTCACGTAGTCGGCGCCGACATGTTCGACCGCCGTTTTCAGCCCTTGCATACGGCCGGCGACGCTGTCGGGGCCGTGCGTGTCGGAAGCCAGCACGAAATAGCGTTCCTCGCTCAGCCAGCGTAGCGCGCGGTCTTGGGCGATGGGGCCTTCCCCGCCACCCACGCAATTCAAGTTGCCTTGAAACCGCACGCCGCGCCGGGCGAGACACTCCATCGTTTCGCTCCACTCGCGCTCGGGCAGGTTGAGCCGCTCGGGGTGAGCCAGCAGCACTTCGTAACCGTGATCGAGCAGGAAATCGATGCCGTCATCGCAGCAAGAGGGCCACTGCCGGCCGAAGAAATCGACCAGCACCCAGCGGCTGGCGCCAAGCGTTGGCACGCCATGTTCGCGCAGCCAAGAGACAATGTGCTCGCCCAGGCGAACTTCGCCGCTGCACCACAGTTGGTAATCGATCCCGGCGTCGTCCAAATGCTCCTGCAGTTGTTCGACGCGCGGCGCAATGTAGTCCGGCGTGTTTTCAGGATACCAGCCGCTGCCCATGTGGGGCGTGCAAACCGAGCCCAGGTACCCCGCGGCGCGCCATTGGCGAATGCACGCCAGCGACTGCTCGACGGTCTGGCAGCCGTCGTCCACGCCGGGCACGAGGTGACAATGCAAATCAATCCGAATTCGTGAATCCACTTCCATGACTTCTAAGACAGTTGTTTCACAATCAGGGTTCGTCGCATTCCTTGCGCCTGGCGCACGCGACATCTTTCTTAAATCATACCACGCCCGAACTTTTTCCTGCTGCGCCGGCGAGCGGCCGGCGTCAGCCCGATTTGACGTTTTACGCCATTTTCAAACCGACGGCTTCCGCCACGCGGCGGCAGGTTTGCATGGTTTCTTCGAACTGTGCGAAGGTGAGCGATTGGTAGCCATCGCTGAGCGCGTTCTCCGGATCGGGATGGACCTCGACGATCAGCCCGTCGGCCTTGGCCGCTACCGCCGCGGCGCACATGTCGGGAACCATATAGGCGTGTCCCGTGCCATGGCTGGGGTCAATCACAATCGGCAAATGGGTCTTGCGATGCACATAGGCGATGCTCGCCAGCGGCAGCGTGAAGCGCGTGTGCGACTCGAACGTGCGCACGCCGCGTTCGCACAACATCACGTTGGGGTTGCCTTCGTTCAGAATGTACTCGGCCGCCAGGAGCAGCTCTTCCATCGTGGCCGAAGGACCGCGCTTGAGCAGCACGGGCCGGTCGGTGTTGCCCACCGCTTCGAGCAACCGGTAATTCTGCATGTTGCGAGCGCCCACTTGCAGCACATCGGAGTATTCCGCCACTAGCTCCACGTCTTCACTGGCGATGACTTCGGTCACCACGGCCAGCCCGGTCTCTTGCCGGGCCTGCGCCAGAAGTTGCAGCCCCACTTCTTTGAGACCCTGGAAGCTATAGGGGCTGGTGCGCGGCTTGAAAGCGCCTCCGCGGAGAGCCGTGGCGCCGGCGGCTTTCACGGCGCGGGCCGTCGATATGATTTGCTCCTCGTTCTCCACGCTGCACGGGCCGGCGATCACGCCCAAGTGGCCGGCGCCCACTTTCAAGTCGCGCACGGTGACGAGCGACGGCTCGGGCTTGACCTCGCGACTGGCGATCTTGTACGGCGCCAAAATCGGCACGACTTCCGCCACGCCGGGACCGATCGCTAACGATTCCTTGGCGTTCTCCCGTTTTTCGCCCACGGCGGCGATGACCGTTCGCTCGGTCCCGTGAATCACATGCGGTTTCAGGCCGAGACTGGCGACGCGCTGGACCATGTGTTCGATCTGGTCGCTCGTGGCGCCTTTCTCCATGACAACGATCATTGAAAACAACTCCTTATTCAAAAAAGTGGGGCGGTGGGGCAGGAGCATCGAAGCGGGACCGTGATGGATTGGCGGTTGAGTTCGAGCGTGGGACATAACCACGGAAGGTAAGTTGCCCGGGATCGGAGGTTTCCGGCTGACGGCGAGTTTCTACAAACGGTTCAACGCAATTCATGGCGCCACGAAAATCCAACCGCAAACGCCCGGGTTAGCGTCACCACGTTCATGGTTGCAACTCCTCGTCAGCTACCGTGTTCGGCTACACCGCCGAGAACGACAGCCCATCAACGAAAAAACCCCGCGGCTTGGAAAGGCCGCGGGGTTGGTTCACTTTTTCCGCTCAGAATAACTTCCTTACGGAGAACACACACCACCGGCGGCCCCTGGATACCAGGGGAACGTAAAGGAGAACCCAACGTAATTCGCGCCGAGAGCGTGCATAGAGGCTATTATCGGCGCCGAAGCGCAACTTGACAAGATGAACCGCTGCGAAATTTGTGAAACTTCATCAACGCAGTTGCACGTTACGTTCGCCTGCCGAGTCGCGTCGGACGGCGATGCGGCCAACTTATTGTTCGGCCCACTTCCACCCAAAGTTCGACTCCAAGTCTTGCGCGGCGAGCCGCGCCCACGGCGTGCCGGGGTGGTCTTGCACCACACGCTCCAAGTGCGTGCGCGCCTTTTGCATCAAACGCTCCACCGAACTGCCCGCCTCGGTCGTGTCAGACGGTTCGAGAATCCAGCGCGTGCTTTCGGCCCGTTCAAAACTTCGGCCGCGTTTGAGCAGGGCGAGCATGGCGTTGTAGCCGTCGATGCGGGCCTTGGCCGCGGCGGCGCGGCCCAGCGCCAGGTCGAACGCGGCTTGCCAGCGCGGCTCGGTGAGCTTCGCACGGTCGGTCTCGCCTTTTTGCAGCGCCTCGTACAACCGGTCGACCTGCGGCGCCAACCGGGCGGCTGTTTGCTGCGCCTGCCCGATGCGCCGCTGCAACTCGGCTTCCGTGCCGCGGGGGAATTCGGTCTCGGGATAAAAGGCGTCGGTTATTGGCTCCAGCGCCGCGGCCTGATGCAGCGCTTGTTTCGCGCCGTTTTCGTTCAACCGCTGTTGATAGATTTCTTCCGAGACGTAATCGGGAGCGTAGCGGCGCATCGCGTCGGGCTCAAAGCGGACCGTATACGGCGAAGGCCAATCCGCCAGCGAACCGCCCGGCTGGCTTTCAGGCGGCGGTTGCAGCATGATGAACTCGCCTCCCGTAGCCCGGCAAAGCCGCTCCAAGGCGAACGGTCCAAAACCCGACTCCGGTGTTTCTTTTCTCCATAACCCGCCCAACGAAGGAAGCGTTACATGCTCGACATGCAGCGATTCTGGCCCATGCCGCAACGGCGGGTCTTGTTTCGATGCGGCGTTCGCCCCGGCAAGCGACGAACTTTCTCCTTCCACCGCGTTGGGTAAGGCGGTAACCAACCCGAACGGAGCCGGCGAACCGACGACGTAAACCGGCACGCCGTACTTGCGCGGCGCCGCCAGAACTTCCTCGACGCGTTGACCGTCGTCGCCCGCTTCATCGGTGACTACAACCAACATCAGGCGTCGTCCCCGCTCGGTGGGATAGGACAAATACTTTTCCAGCGCTGCCTGGATGGCCGCGAACGTCATTTCCCGTGGGCTCGAATCGCTCGGGAGCGAATCGACCGCCGCCATAACCGCCAACGGATCAGGCGTTGGCTCCTCTAGCGGAAATTGCACCTGAGCGCCGAACGTGACCACCGCCGTGAGCAAGCGAGGTTCGGGATCGCGCGGCTTGATTCCCGGAATGCGGCCTTTGCCAATGTCGGTGTAAAACTCTTGCAATTGCCTGCCCATTTGATAGGTAACGTGCGAAGCGCTGGGAGACGTATCGAACAACCAGACGACCAACGTGGGGTCAAGATCGGCGGTATCGCGCACGTGGGCAAAAAGGCGGGCCGCCGCGACGATCTCATTCACGCCGCCGTAATGCTTCGCCAGCCCCCCGGGCGATGGATCATGCAAATACCCGCTCGCGGCGATTTCGGGCAACGGTTCGTTATCGTCCTCGCGCGGAGAATTCTCTCGATCCGCGATCGGCGGAGTTGTGCGGCGCGGCCGTGGCTTGCTCGGGCGCGACTCTCGCGCCAGTTGTTGCCGATTAATCTCGCGCGCTTCCTGAGCGTGCTCCAGCGCTTGTTCGCATCCCGTGGCAACAAGGCACGATAACATCAACAACATGAACAACTTACGTGAAATCACCATGGCCGCGACAAACCAGAAAAGGCGCGGGAGAGGCCCAAACGCTGCTTGGCCGAACGGGCAACCACGCCTGGCCGCGTGTGGACAAGGGACGTTCCTACCTTCATCCTACCACTTTGACCCGTGGCTGGTCACCGTGCGAGGCGACAACACGCCCTACGACCGCAGCAGGAAGGTTGCTTTGCTCGCGTATTCGTTTCAATACCTGCTTGCAGTGCCGCTCGGGAACGGCCAGCAACAAGCCGCCGCTCGTTTGCGGATCAAACAAGGCGGCGTATTGTGGCGTGCGGCGCATGGCCGGCGGGGCGTCGATCTCGGCTTCGGCGTCTCGGTTCGCCGGCGCCAAGGTGCTTTCGATGCCGCTTGCGAGAAGTTCCGCAGCGCCCGGCAAAAGTGGTACTGCGGCAAGCTCCAACTCGACCGCCAGCACGTCGCGAGACGCAGTCGTCGCCGAAGAATCCGAATCGGCCCACGGACGCCCGTTGGTCGCATGAAGCATTTCAAGCAAATGCCCCGCCAGTCCGAACCCGGTAATATCGGTCACGGCTTCAATCGCGAACTCGTGCAGCAGCGCTGCGGGGCCCTGGTTGCTCTCAAGCATGGTGTGGAGTAACTCGGTCATCCACTCCGCGCGGCAAGCCGCCTGCTGATGCGCCGCCAATAGCACGCCGGTTCCCAGTGGTTTGGTGAGAACCAGTTGATCGCCGACTTTCAGCGGACCTTTGGTGCGCGGCGGCGATTCGCCAGGATCCGCCAGCAGCGTGAAACCGACAACGGTTTGCAGTCCTTCGATGGTATGCCCCCCGGCAAGGGTGGCGCCCATGGACCGTAGTTCCGTTACGCCGCCGGCCAGCAACTCGTACAGCAAATCCTCCTGCCGTTGCGTGCCACCCAATGGAATAGTCGCGATGGCCAACGCCGCCACGGGACGGGCCCCCATCGCGAACACGTCGCTCGCGGCGTGCAACGCCGCGATGCGACCTGCCGTATAGGCGTCGTCCAGCGGAGCGGTAAAGAAGTCGGTCGTGGCCGCCATCGTGCGACTGGCCGGAAGTTGGATCACCGCAGCGTCATCCGGCGTGTTCAAACCGAGCAGCACGCGTTCGCTCGTGGGAACATCTAGCCGCCGCAGAACCCGAGCCAAAACCGTACCGCCGACTTTTCCGCCGCAACCGGCGCAGCGCATGACGGGCGGCGCGTTGGACTTTTCAGCCTTCGCATCTTGCGGCATCGGCCGGTAGTCCTGGTGCTTGTCCATGAAGCGGCCATCGATGCGGTCTTTGAGCCTCCACACCCAGCGCCCCTCGAAGGTGGCTCCTTTCCAATCGCCAAGGGCGCGGCCATCGCCCGTGTTAAGCAGTTTCATAAATCCGCGTTGGGGACGATACGGCTCCAGTGGCCGCCCTTGGAGCATGCGTTGGATGTTTTCCCACAGCACGGGGCCTTGCCGCACCGCGTACACCCCCGCTTTGGGCAAAGGTTGGTCTCGCATGGAGCCCGAGTCTCCTACCGCGAAAATGGGAGCGCCGCTCGTGCTTTGCAGCGTGTCGTGGGTGAGCAGGAACCCTTCGTCGTCGGTTGGCAATCCCAGCTGACCAAGCAATGGCGGCGCCACGGCGCTGGTGGCCCACAGCACCAGATCGGCCGCGAGCCGTTGTCCGTCGTCCAAGGTGATCTCTTCCGAGGCGATGCGAACGACGCGGCGCCCCAAAACCAGCCGCACGCCGCGATCTTCAAGTTTCTGTTGGATCCTCGCAATGGTTTTGGGCGCCATGCCTCCGGCGACTTGCGTATGAGCGTTCACCAGCGTCAGTTCCCACGGAGCGTCGCCCAACGCCGTTTGGAGGCGAGCGGGCAGACAAAAGGCGATTTCCACCCCTCCCGCACCGCCGCCGACGATAATGGCCCGCAAGGGCTGCGTTCCGCCCTTCGCCTTTCGCTCGGCCAGCCGTTGTTCGAGCCGCGCCAGAAAGGTTTGCATCGGTTTGATCGGCAGCACCAAATCGCCTTCGATGCGCACACCCTCTTGTGTGGGGCTTGAGCCAATACCGATCGACAGCACATCAAACGGCAACGAGGGACGGTCGGCAAACAGCAGCCGTTGTCCGGGAAGGTCCAAACCCGTGACCTGGCCAACGATCAACCGCGCGCCGGCCGCAGCGCACCGCCGCACCAAGTCAATCTCCATGCGCTCTTGCGGATATTGCCCCGCCAGCACTCCCGGCAACATGCCCGAATAGGTGACGATCGGGAAGTTGGAAACGCACGTTATACGCGTTTGCGGCAGCGGATGCATTTGCCCCATGCGCAAGACGTGCGCATTCGTGTGACCCACACCCAGCAACACCACTTCCGATCGCGGCAAACCCATTTGCATGGGTGAATTCTAAAGAATCCGGCCGTCGGGCCTAGCGGTCGTTCTCGGCTGAGCCGCCTTACCTAGGTACCTTTCGCGCCGGCGCCGTATGGCCGAGCAGCCCGGCGATGCGGTCGCGGCGGTAGTCAAAAATTTTCTCCAGCGTGCGACCGACAAACACCCCATGCGCCACGCTTCCCAGCACGCCGAGCGGAAGTTGGTATTCCACATGGTCGAGCATTCGCGTGCCGTTGCCTTCGGCGGTGAATTCATGCGTATGGCGCCACAGGCGGTACGGGCCGCGAAGTTGCACATCGATGAATCGTTTGTTCGGCTCGTATTCCTCGATGCGCGTACGCCAACGCAGCGGCACGCCGTAAAGCTGCAAGCGGTAGTCGATCAGCGTGCCCGAATGTAAGTCGATCGGCTGCGGAGTGATAATGCGGAAGTTGAGAAACTCGGGCGTAATCCGTTCGAGATTCCCCGCATCTGCGAAAAACTCGAACGTCTCCTCCACCGGGAGGTCGATATACTGCGTGCGTCTCAAATGATACGTGCGCGCCATAACCAAACTGCGACCATGCGGGCCATGAACGGAACCATCTCCCCGACGTGGCACTTTAGCGCAACGACGAGCTTTGACCAGCGGCGTCGCAACGACCGGAGGAACCGACCTGCCGCCGAGTTTACACCTGCCGGGTGGCCTGGCCTTGGTCGTCCAGCCGCCAGGGAACCCAAGCCAGCGCCACGCGTTTGACTTGAACATCGGTCTTGCGAGGACGAATCGGGACTTCTTCCAACTCCAGCGAGTTGACATCGTACTCTGCCCGAATGCGCTCGGTCTCGGCATGCAGCTCGGCGTCCAGGTCGGCCAGTTGCCGCAGCCGGTCGCGCACGGTCGCTTCCGCCTGATCGACGTCTTCATGCTGCTCCGAGGCTTTGCTCCACTTGCGAACCGACCGCGTGGCGCTATCCACGTTTGAGCGGCTGGCGAGTTTCCGTCCGAACAAGGCGCCCAATAGCGTCGAGCCGAACGTGGCGGCGGTATCGAGCTTCGCATTGCGGCTTTGCGACTTCTCTTTAGCCAACGCCTTCTGGGAAGTTTGCACTTGCTTTTCAAGCTTCGACGCCTTCGAGGCGTAGCTCTTGCGCAGTTTTTCCACTTCCAGGTCGCGTTTCTCGCGGGCGTGCTGCGTCAGACGGATGCGGAAGTCGCGCTCTGCTTCTCCTGCGGCCGACTCCATCTTGAGCTTGGCGCACCGCCAGATGGATAAAACTTCGGTGGCGTACAGATGCGCGGCCAGTTGCTTCTTCCAGGCTTCGTAATTCTTGGGGCTGATTAACGCATCCGGCAACGGGGCGAAGGTGAGCCCCTCTTGCGGCGCCTGCTCGCGCGGCAGAGCGGCAGGGTCGAGCACTTCGGCCCCCTCCCACACATCGCTGCCCACGCGATCTCCCAACGGTTGCAACAACGTGCAGGCCCGCCACTCGTCCACTTCTTTCGACTTCTGCACGAAGTGCAGCCGGGCTTGCCCCCACAACGCTGGACGGTAAACGATCTTTCCCGGCGCCGCCGAATCGTGCCGAGGCAGCAGTTGCACTTGCTCGATGCTGGGCGGAACCACCGGCTTGACCGCCGGAGCGTTCGGTTCGAGCTTCAATTCGCTCATCGACGCCGTGGTGGTCGGCTTGGCGGCAAGCGTTTGCGGGGCCGACTCGGCCGCAGTTTGTTTGTGCGGCTTCATCAAGGTTTCAATCTGCCGCGTGGTCAACGGACCGCGCAGGTAGGAAAGCGCCCAGCGGGTTTGAAACACCACGGGGGCGTCTTCATGCACGTTGTTCATCAGGAACACGCGCGTGCTCAGTCCCGCCAGGGTTTGCTCCATGGCGGCTCGGTCGAACGCGGCGCCGGTTTGCGCCGCGGCGCCTTCCAGCCCTTCCAGCACTCGGGCTTTGTCGCGCTCGGTTTGCAGGCGACCGAGAAACCACGTGCCGGTGTTCGAGAGCCCCTTGTAGTCCAAGTCCACCGGGTTCTGCGTGGCCAACACAATGCCCAACCCGTACGCCCGAGCTTGCTTGAGCAGCGTGAGCATCGGCGTCTTGGACGGCGGATTCGCCACTGGCGGAAAATAGCCGAACACCTCGTCCATGTACAAGATCGCCCGCAAGCTGGTCGTGCCTTCCTGAGTGCGCACCCAGGCCAGCACTTCATTCAGCAGGAGCGTGACGAAAAACATCCGCTCGGTGTCGGAAAGGTGTGCGATCGACAGAATGGAAAGTCGCGGCTTGCCCTCGGCAGTGTGCAACAGCCGCTTGACGTCGAGCGGTTCGCCTTCCATCCAACTGGCGAACGACGGCGACGCCAGCAGGTTGTTCAAACTCATCGCCAGTTTGACGCGTTCCTTTTCGGGGAAGAACGTCTCCAGGTCGATCACGCCCAGCCGGTTGATCGGCGGGGCCTGCACTTGCTGAATGAGCCGGGCCAGGTCCAAGTCTTGCCCTTGCCGCCAGGCGCGGTCCATCAGGTTCGACAGCAAGATATGCTCGCGGCTTTGCACCGGGTCGGCGTCGATGCCCAAAAGCGCCAACAAGCCCGACGCCGCCGAGGAGATCCGATCGCGCAGCGCCATCGGGTCGGCCAGCACTTCCGGCGCGGGCGCCGCAAACGAACGCATGACCGTGAGCGGCAACCCCGCCGTGGCGCCCGGCGTGTAAATGGCCAAATCCACCGCGTTCCGAAACCGCGCAATGCGTTCGGGCGACTGTCCCCAAGCGGCCAGTCCCTCCCGCCAGCGCGTGGCGGTTTGTTCGGCGAATTGGTCGGGAGTTAAACCCGCGCGAAGGGCCGCGCCATCGTCAATCCACGGACGAAAATCCGCGGGCCGCAATTCCGGAAAGGTGAGCAGCAAGTTGCCCAGGTCGCCTTTGGGGTCAATCGCAATGACGGGAATGCCGTCGATGGCCGCCTCTTCCAACAGCGACAGGCACAGCCCCGTTTTGCCGCTGCCTGTCATGCCCACGCACACCGCATGCGTGGTCAGATCTTTCGAGTCGTACAAGATCAGCTCATCGCCAACCGTTTTGCCGGGCAGATCATACGTTTTTCCCAGATAGAACTCGCCCAGTTTCTCGAAGTCCTGCATGGCCGCGCTCCCGCCGACAAAAGATACCGACTGACCGAATGCCTACGTGCGACAATTCCTGGCCAATCATACCGCCCGGCGCGCGGCAGCATAATCCCGCCGCGCGAGGTGATACGGCAAACGTGCGTTTTATTTGATGAAGCACCAAGGGTGAAGCGGCGTCATTGAGAGGCGTGCCAGGGGGAGGTTGAAGGCGCAACGGGAAGGACGATACTTCGCGAGCGACGGAGCGGGACAGGACGCCCCACAACCGCGGCGGCTCTGAAGTCTTCACCGCCACCGACACCCGCTACGAAGTTGATTCCAACCACGAACCCACGTCCAAGCGCACGACGGCCAAGGTGGTAACCGCCGTTAGCGCATTAATGCGCTATCCTTCCGCAGGGGGGCGAAGGTCGAGTCGCGGCCGCCCTCACACACCGGTTTCCACCCACAGAACATCGCGCCCGTCGGAATGAACCAAAACCTGACAGCGAGGGAGACTGCGCGATGTTCCAACAACATAGGCTGCGCCAAAAAATGTGGTGGGGGGTGTGCCCACCAAAGACATGGGGTCGAGGTGGGCACAGGTGAATGCGTAATGAACAATTGTATACTATCAATCGCCTGACGTCAAGCGGCCGGTCAGAAATTGGGTTCCTCTAGCCCCTTCCGGGCAACACACCTTCTTAAGGTTACAGGACGACGCGGCGCAGGATTCCGATGAAGTGCAATCCGGGTTTAATACGACGCATGCCGGACCGCTGACTCCGACTCAGGAAGATGTGACGCTTGTGAACTCTTTGGCGACCGAGATGATCCCCATCGTTAAGATCGGTGGCGTGGATTATCGCGAGTTTGTGTTCTCCTTGCAGCAAATCGGAGGAAAAAACACGATCGACATCACGATGCTGTATCTGGCGGGCATCGCTGACCCTGCCTTGCAGATGTACAACTTTGCTACTTCGTTTAAGATCATTGACTCGACTACCGTTGATCCTCCTGGTCCTCCTCCTACCAACTTCATTCAACTGACCGACGTTTGGGGTGGGACGCGAATCGACATGTTAATGTACGTTCCTGCAAACAACAGTGTCTTCGCCAGTACCTACATCTCGATGTACAACTCTATGGACGGCGGGAATGACGGGCCGGATGAGTGGGCCGTCTTCGACGAAGGAGGAGGTGGGGGAGCGCAAGCCGATGTTCCGGAACCGCTCTCGGCGCTCGCTTGGGCTGGTTTATTTGGAATCGGCGCCGTGGCCACTAGGTTCCTTCGCCGCAAGGACGCTTAATCCAATTCAATTCAGAAAGGTATAAGGTACCGCTTGCGATACGGCGGTGTGGCTAAAAGATCGCCACCCACCGGAGTTCGCTAGCGCCGCCAAGGAAGTCGCCGCAAGTCAACTCGATGATCCGGCTGCTGCAGCGCACCTGGGGCGTCGAAGACTCCGCCCCAGCCTCCCGCCCGCGCGGCGCGAACGGACTTGAACGAACCAAAACCCGCGTAATGCGCCGTGTTGGGTTGAACGCCAGGTTAGCCGAGAGCGCGAATCCTGAATTCCAGCAAACGCCAAGCGGCGAAACTTGGCGCGACCTGTACAAAGTCTTGACGATCAAGGTTGCCGAAGCCAATACGCACGATCGGCCATTGCTCAGGATCAGTTGAAGTGGCGCGGTCAAAACCCACCGCGTCGTCTCCACCGTCTGACCCAATGATAAGCAATTCAGGACACCAACGCGACACAGCGTAGGCTTCGTTCAACTCCGGAATCTCGGCTGCGGACCAAAGTGCGAGGCAGTCCCCATCTTGATCGTGGACACAACATTCTGCCCCATTCGATTGCACGAGGAAGTTCAAATAGGTACTTGGAAGCACACCGCCACATGCGTCGAGCAGCTGCGACACGTCATCTTGCGAGGCAGGCGGTTGCAGCACACGAAATACGCCATCACTTGGCATACCTTTTTTGGCTAACAACGAGCTAACCGGCAGGGCCCGTAACCAGTATTGCCAAACCAAATCCGCCCGATGGGCCGTGTCCCGTTGAGCGCCGGGTTGGGCAGTGGAGTTTACCTTATGCGAAATCTGGGTGTGCAAGTGGAGGCACGCTGAGGCCAGGAATGTCGTGAACAACGGCAAGGCAGCGTTTAGCTTCGACTCGCGTTTCCCCGATGTCGCAA
This sequence comes from Planctomycetota bacterium, assembly GCA_963204915.1. Taxonomy (GTDB): domain Bacteria; phylum Planctomycetota; class Planctomycetia; order Pirellulales; family Pirellulaceae; genus JAHWKS01. The sequence goes on from CAUJHS010000057.1 coordinate 135,479, forward strand.
GTGTACCAACCCCAAAGTTCATCGCCAACCGCCAGTCTGCGATTACCGGACACCACGAATAGATGCACACGAAAAAATTCATTGGTTCGTTCGCCAGTAAATTCAGCCGCACCCAAGAGTTGTTGATCGGGTGTGCAGAATCCGAACACGTCATACTGTGCAGGTTCCAATGTCAGCGCGGCCTTTAGCACTTCTAGCCGATGTGGACCGAGGCCCCATTTTACGCGGCTTTGATCGGACGTTGCGGAACTAATACAAAACTGAGGAACCTCCAGGACGCCAGCCGGTTTCCAACGCACAGAAACGTGTCCATAGGACTCCGACTCATAACCTGAACCCGTGAATAGCAGGCTTCGATCTGGTGTCACCAAGCTTTCGGCGATACGAGCTTCGGAGCCACCGAAAGCAGCGCGGCGAGCATGCACGCATTCCAAAGGTTCACCGTAATCTACGCATGCAATCTCGGACGAGTATTCCCATTCGAGTGGCGTGTCGCGTCGCGGGAAGAATCCGCGTTTGGTATTGCCATCACGAAAAAGGTGGTCGACAGAGCAATAGCCGTAGTTGTTCGGGAAGCGTCGAAAGTAGAGAAGCGACTCGTGTTCCGTTGGCACCATGCGTTCGCGTCCGACTTGCGGAATCAAAATGCTTCTTGCCCAACGCTCACGGTAAGTTGCACGGCCGCAAAGGACGTTGAACGAACCAACTCGGCACGCTCGGCCGTGTCAACTTGAGCGTGTGGTTAGCGGCATCCCCGCGCAATGACCTTCAAATTCCGCAGCGGTCGGTGGGTTGTGGACTGGGTCATGGTGATCATACGGCGCCGACCAAAGCTGATCGCACCACTCTACTGCGAATTCCTCTGCCTTCGTTTCCCGCGCGAATCTGAGGCGATGGGAGCGCGCATTGAGGTCGATAGGTTGCAGATGGCCAAGCTCGTGAAGGAACACCTCATAGAGTAGGAATCGGCGGATGGCCAGTGTTGACCACTTCTGGCCGCGCCGCGCGCCGAACTTCTCAGGAGGTTGGCCCATGCGCAGATCCTTGGTCAGTCCCATTCGCGGCGGCAGCGCACACAAGGCAATTTCTCTCCGCCCTCGATTGACATAGCCAAACAGCCGTTCGCCCGCACTTCGATCATTGAAATGGACAGCACGAAGCCGATGCCAGAGCTCGTAAGGCAGACGGCTGAGCACAACGCGCACGTCTTCCTCGTTGACGTGGTGGATGCGGTCACCACCCGGCGCCGACACAGAGAATCGTACGCGAGTTTGCATTGTGGTCGTTGTCGCTAACAACGAGCTAACCGGCACGGCGCGAAACCAGTTTACCACATCGAACCGCCCTGATGCGCCGTGTCCGGTTGAGCGGCCTGTTAGCGTCGGGATTTGCGGCTACGGTGGCCTTACGGTGGAACATTGGTGACCTGAGGCTTTAGAACTTGAGCGAGCGCTTCCCGAATTTCTTGTTCCGTAACAGGAAGAAGACTCGTAACCTCGGCCGATACGCCAGGCAGTTCGTGTTCGATTCTTTCTGCTTCCAATTTCCCTGACGCCCACGATGTACCGCAAGTCCCACCGACACGCAGTTCGATCCTCTTTACGGATGGAATACTTTTCAGCCGCGTGACAACAGCATCAACGTCCGTCAGGGGGCCAATGACGACGCCACAAAGATTGTGGAAACAATGAAATGAGATCGTGTTCGATCGGTTAGCGAAAAAGGCAAGACGATCAGCAAATGGGCACACCGGTTCGTATCGAAGGTCGCATTTAAGCGCAAGCAGTGCTCGCGCCGCATCAGATTGCGCTCGTGCATGCTCGCGGAGAACTGCTAAGCAGACGGCAACAAACGTCAACGCCGCCAGCGCTCCGCGTATGGAGAAACGTAGTCGTAGGTATCGCACCCAGCGAGGGCTATTCATTGGTGAAGCGCCAATTTGCGTTTAAATTACCCCGCTAACAAGCATTGCCTACAGGCGTTCCCAGAGGTAGGAAGGTCAACGGTACTACGGCCTTATCCGACCTGGGGGAACGTGGGTGTTGTTCGTAAATCTGCCCCTAGTTTAGCCTTTTTCGTCATTCCGTCAATGGACGGGTTGCGGAGCGCTGGGAATATTACTCTAATAGTCCCTTGTAGAGAATGTCTTATTGGGCCAATGATCGAGGCGTGCCATGGACCGCTTTGAAGCGCCGCGGGACGCAAAAGGGGGCATTCTACGTTGCAGTCTGTGAAATAGAATGTCCCCTTTTGTAACGCCCCAGCACGTACATCAAGCAGGCTTCTCAGAGCGACAGATCGTTGAGCCGCTTTAAGTGTCGCGGAACGTTGTTCGGCGCTATTTGGGCCGAAGCGTGTCAAAAGGTAATAAAGCGCCTGCCCCCAGTTCGCCTCGGATCTCGAATCGATCGAGTGATGAGAGCGCGGCCGCCGCATCGGTGAAGGCCGTCGTGGGCGGAAGATCGTGCATGGAGGATTGCCGTCGCAAGTTCGGCGGCTTGGTCGCTAATCACTTGGCGGGCATGGGTGCGGCAAGCGCCGGCGGCGCGGTGGGGTTCGGCCTTGGCTTCGATCCCGCGGCGGATGTTCTTCTTGATTGTCATGGCGGCGAAGGGCGCAAGAAACGGTCCCTCTCCTCCTGGCGAGTGTGCTACAATCTACCGGGAAGGGCGGTTTTTGCCAATCTTGTGGAAATTTCGCATGGCGGCGCCCGGCGGCGGGTAGAAAACCGGATGTTCTAACGAAACCCTTGGTGAAGGAGCGTTTCGTCATCCATCTCGCAGTTGCATCATGGTTTGCCGGAAACTCATACGTTGCATCGCGCTACTCGCGTGCCTTTTCTCATGCGGTGTGCTGGGGGTCAAACGAAGTTACGCGGCCAAGCCGTACTTAACCCTTGGCGCCAACGGGTTGATCAGCGGCTCGATTCGCGACTTGGCCCTAAGTACCGACGGGCGTTGGCTGGCGGCTGGCGGAGATACCCAAGTCCGCGTTTGGGATCTGCAGACAGGCCGCCTTTACGCTACGCTGCGCGGTTTTCAATTGCCTCCGGGCCTCAAGCTGGGGCGCGTCAATAGCGTCGCCTTCTCGGCCAACGCCAGGCAGTTGGTGGTCGGAGTGAGCGACAATACCGACAGCGGGTCGATGCGCATCTACGACATGGACCACCCCGAAGAGATCGCGGCGCTGCTGGAGGGGCATACCGCATGTTCCGACCGCCTGGCCTTCTCCGCCGATTTCAACTACCTGGCCAGCTTTGGGTGAGACGGAAAACTCTTGGTCAGGTCCTGGCCAGATGGCAAAGTGATTGCGAGTTACACACGTCCTCCCAACGAGCAGTTCAGTAAAACATCGAATTCAGACTACTTTGGATTTCCGCTGGAAAGTCCGTATCTGGTTGCGATGATGGAATCGGGGCCCGCGGTGTTTTACGCGCCCACGGCGACCCGCATCACGAGTCCCGCGCAGCGTGTGGGTGAGCCGCCTCAACCGTTGCCGGCCGAGATTCGCAGTTTGCTTTCGTCGCAGTCGACTGACTTTCAAGTGACGCCGGAGCAAATGCCGCGCGACCTGCCGCGCAGCCAACTGACCACGCCCCTGCACATTGCGGGCCGGTCCGAGGTCTGGATGGCGGCAGGCGGCTTATCGCGCCAGGTTGAGAAATACGCTTACTGGGTCGGCCTTTGGAAGCGGGGCGCGGCGCAACCCTCGGTCATTTATCGGGGGCACCGCTGGACGCCGCTGCACGTCACCGTGAGCCGCGACGGACGACGCGCCGCGAGCGTCGACCAATTTGGCGACATCCACGTTTGGGACACCCGCAGCGGCGAACGCCTGTTCTTGGCGCCGGCAGCGCCCCATCAGCCGTTGTTTAACGTGGCGTGGAATTCCACGGGGACGAAGTTGCACTTTGGCAAGTCGAGTTATCCCGCCCGAGATTTCAAGGTCAATCATTACGGAGCGCTCGAGTTTGAATTCGATTTGGCGAAGCGTTTTGTGCGCAAGCTGGCGCCTGACGAGCGCGCACCGTCCCCGCAGCTCAACACCGAAGGCCTGGAATTGCGTGAAAAGCCTGAGGGTTTCACGTTGATCGATCATCGGGTTTCGGGCGATCCTGAGTATTTCGATGGAGACATAGGCCCTATCACCTGCTATCAGCGCGTGAAGTCGGAAAATCCGCTGCTGGACGAGACGGTCGTGGTCGGGCACCTCACGGGTGAAGTTCGATTTGTGCGGTTCGCCGGCAGCGGCTCAAGCATTCATGCCGAGCTGCCCGGCCATGCCGGCTTCGTCACGGCAATGAGCCTTTCCCCCGATCGAAAGCTGCTTGCCACAAGCTCCAGCGACGGAACGCTGCGCCTCTGGAAACTGGCGGAGTTGCAGCGCGTCGGCGATGTCGATTTTAAAGTCCGCGGCAACCAAGTGATCGAGGTCCCGACGGACAGTGAGAGCGCTCGGCAGGGCGTCGCGAAGGGGGACCGCATTCTGCAATTCGCCGACACTTCGTATTACGAAAGCCGCGAGTCGCTCTTGTATGGGCAGTTCCGCCCGGGGCAGGTCGTTTCGCTGGAAATGGAGCGTCACCATAGCGAGCAGCGGTACACGATCGACCGCTTCCGCTTGCAGCCCAGTTTTGGGCGGACGCAACCGCTCCTTTCGCTGCTGCTTACCAAAGACAACGAGTGGGTGCTGTGGACGCGCGAAGGGTTCTACGACGCATCGCCCCACGGAGACCAGCATATTGGGTGGCACCGCAACCGCACGCGAGAAGAAGCCGCCGAGTTCTTTGCCGCGCGGCAGTTTCGCGACGTTATGTTCCAGCCCGCCGTCATTGACCGTGTCGTAAAAACCTGGGATGTGCCGCAGGCGATTGACGAGGTCGACTCGCGCCAAAAGCCGCTTGCCGCAGACCTGCGCGACGAGTTCGTTCCGCAGGCGACGCCGCCGCGGATCGAGATCATCGAGCCGCGCGGCGCCGCGACCAAAAGCCAGGAAGTTCAGTTCGTGGTGAGCGTCCACGATACCGAAGGTTGCCGGGTCGAACAGGTCGATTTCGAGTGTAATGGCCGCCGCCCCGAGGCGACGGGCGGCTTTGAAGCGAGCGCCGGGAACACCCGCCGCTTCCGCCAGAAGCTCCGACTCGATCCCGGCGACAATGAGATTCACATCGTCGCCGAGGCGGTCGATGTGCGAACGCGCGCCACGGTCCGCAGCGCCGTACAAACGGTCCGTATCCAGTGCCAAGTTGCGCCGCACGAGAAGCTGCCGCGAATGTTCGTTTTGGCGATCGGCGTTTCCGACTACAAGCACGACGATGCGATTCCCAACCTCCAGTTTTGCCATTGCGATGCGGAGGATTTCGCCGCCGCGTGGAAAGGTCAAGAAGGGCGGCAGTATCGCGAAGTTCAGACGCGCGTCCTGACCAACGAGCAAGCGACGACCGCCCAAGTACTGGAGGCCTTCGATTGGTTAGCCAAATCGGTGGGCGCCGAGGACTGCGTGGCGATCTTGTTGTCGGGTCACGGCATTGTGGATCGCGGCCACTACTACCTTGCGTCGCACGACGCCGATCGGGAAAGCCTGCGTAGTTCGGCGGTCTCGTATGCGCAGATTCGGCAACTTGTCGAGGAGGACTTGCGGCCGCAGATTGTCATGTTGTTCGTCGATACGTGCCACGGCGGCGGCGTGCTGGGCGCCCGGGGCGAGAACCAGCGGTTCGATGGTTGGAGCGATGCGCTAGCCACGGTGTTCGCCTCCTGCCTGCCGCATGAGGTGAGCCTCGAACACGCCGACTGGACGAACGGAGCGTTAACCGAAGCTCTGCTCGAAGCGCTCAACCAGTGGCGCGCCGACGCCAATCGGGACAAGCGTTTGACGCTCGCGGAGCTTGATCAGTATCTTTCGCAGCGCGTGGCCGAATTGACCAATCAACAGCAGCACCCTTCCGCCAAAAGACTGCTCACGTTGCCCAGCGACTTCACCATCGCCCGTCAACCGTAACTTCGCGCGTTGTTCGACGGTTGGCGACGCTTGGCCGTCGGCGGTTCGCATGCGACTTCGCAGCCGGCGCCGTCGAAAAATCGCATCGCAACCAGGGAAGCCGATGCGGCTGGGGCGTCGAAGGTTCCGCCGCGAGCCGCCCCATTTCGTTGTGGTCTTATCCGGAGTGTGATCTTTCCTCGAAGGGAAACTTCTCAAGGGTTGGTGGAGTTGGTGTCGACGCCGGGACGGCGCAGCCCTTGGCCAGGAATGTTTTGTAGCGAATCGCCCAGATCTTGACGAACGCCCTCCGCCAGACGACGAAGGCGCTGGACGACATCCGGATGCCTGGCCGCCACGTTGACCGTTTCGCCGGGGTCTTGTTCCAGGTCAAAGAGCGAGAGTTCGAGTTGTTCGACGCGGTAGCCGTGCCGCGTGGCGATGCCCTCAACGCCGGACTGCGTAATCGACTTGGGCGCCAGTTGGCCGAAGTTCGAGGGCTTGCCGCCGCGTCCCGGTTCGCCCGCCACGGTGATGTACGGATGCGGGAAGTGCAGCTTCCAGCGCCCGCTGCGCACCGCCTGGAGCGCCACGCCGGAGTAAAAGAACAACGCCTCATGCGGCGGGCGGGCCTCGGGTTCGTCCAAGATCAGCCCCAGGGCCGACTTGCCGTCGATCTTGTGCGACGGCGGCTTGCCGCCGACCAGTTCGGTCAGCGTGGGGAGCCAGTCGATCGCCATCCACGGATCGTCGCATACGCGACCTGCGGGCACGCGGCCCGGCCAGCGCACCAGGCAGGGGACTCGCACACCCCCTTCGAACACCGTGAGCTTCCCCTCGCGCAGCGGAGCGGCCGATCCGGCATGTTCGCCATAGGAAAGAAACGGTCCGTTGTCGGACATGAAAATCACGAGCGTTCGCGAATCGAGGTCAAGCCGCTGAAGCGTGGCCAGGATTTCGCCCACAGACCAATCCAGTTCCTCCAGGACATCGCCGTAAAGTCCCGCTTTGCTTTGGCCGCGAAACTTGTCGGACGCGAAGATCGGCACATGCGGCATAACGTGCGGCAAGTACAGGAAGAAGGGGCGATCGGCATGACGTTCGATGAATTGAACCGCGCGCTCGGTCAAGCGGCGCGTGAACTGGGACTGGTCGGGATCGTGTTCAACCACCTTCTCGCCGTCGTACAGCGGCAGCGGCGGCATCTCCGCGGCGAGTACGGGATGATACTTCGAGTTGTCGTTCGAGTAGGGAATGCCGAACCATTCATCAAAACCGTGCCGCAGCGGATGAAACTTGAGCCGCGTGCCCAGGTGCCACTTGCCCATCCCTGCGGTGGCGTAGCCGCGCTCGCGGAGCATTTCAGGCAACAGCCATTCGTCTTCATGGACGCCGTCGCGGCTGGTGTGGTTGTACGCGCCGTGCATGCCAAGGCGGTTCGGATAGGCGCC
>CAUJHS010000058.1 GCA_963204915.1 Planctomycetota bacterium
AGCGTCCCCAGCTACAATGGCGCATCTTGGGCCTCCTTGCGGCGGATGGATGTCCTCAACTAACAACCATCTAAGCAAATGAGGCCATTTTTTCTATGCCCCTTCGTGGCAACTGCTTACGCCATTTCTAAGTGCCATTCGCCTCTGGGACCGACGACCGTACGATATCAACCAACGGTGAGAAATTGCAACAGTTCAAGATTGGCGACACAGACTTCGGCATCGACACGACCACGTCCTCCTTTACCGTGGACGCTACGGACCCCGATCGACCGACAATCACCATTGAACTCTCCGGCGATCAAGCCACGTTCGACGCCCTGAAGTCCGAAGAGGACTCCGAGTGGTCCTGGGCGCTCTATCCGCCCGGCTTCTATCTGCGTTCCTTTCCCGCCCAGGTTGATCCGCCCACGGGCGTCGCGACGGCGCGCGTCCAACGCGAGGACATTGATAACTATGAATTCGCCATCTACCTGATGGGACACAACGACATTGATGACGTCACGGTCATACTCATTCCGGACCAATCCCTGGAAATCACCGGCCGCGTGGATCTGTTTGGCGAGATCCACGACTTCACCATCCATTGGCAGCGTTAAATACGACGGGTGGTTTGGCGTCACGACGAAATTGCCATGAGCCGCATCCTACGGTTTTACGGTGCGTTGGAGCGCGATCCTGCGATTGAGGTCTGGATGCGCGAGCATGCGGGCGATTTAGGAGCGATCGCGCAGTGCTCGTTTCAGGTCATGCGCGAATATGGTGCCGACGTGCGCGAGTTATTGCATGATGGCCATCCGACCGCGTGTGTCGGCGACGCCACCTTCGGCTATGTGAACGCTTTCCGAGCGCATGGGGACGTGGGGTTCTTTCTCGGCGCCGAGTTGCCCGATCTCGACGGCCTGTTGCAAGGCGACGGCAGGTTCATGCGCCACGTCAAGCTCATGCCGGGGCGCGATGTGGGCGCCACGGCGCTCGAGAAGTTGATCGAAACGGCCAACAGCGATATGCAGCGGCGCCTGGTGGCCGAGTAGAATTCATCGGTCAGTTGCGTCTTTCACCCGCCGTTCGTTCTGCGCGGCGTTCGTCAAACGGTGGCGCACCTTCGGTGGACTCCAATGGAGGCGAGCGCATGGCGGGCTTTACTCGACTTCCTCGATCCACAGCATCAGCCCGTCGGTCGGCTCCGTATCGATGGTCAATCCCGGCATGCCGCCCGGGGTCACGATGTTCTTGCTGGGCCGTAAACGCAATAACACCATCGGCTCGCCCCGCTCGACCGATTCCGTCGTCTCGCTTCCAGCCAGATCCCAACTCAGGGAAACGTCCTCCTTAAGCCAGTCGTCCGGGGCAATCGCTTGGATGCGCGTCTGTCCGTAGGGGCTCAGGGGCTTGTCGTAGTGCAGCACGAAGCGCCAGGCGCCCGTCGGCTCGCGAACGGCGGATGCCGACAGTGTTGTTTCGCTCGGCAGGTCATCAAAGAACCCATCGTTGTCGCGAGGCAGGCCTTCCACGGGAAGCTCGGAGAACTTGTAGACAACGCGAAATCGCTGTCCGGACGGAAGATGGAGCCGCCATCTCCAGCGCTTCGCCGTATAGCTTTGTTCCGGCGTCAGTGCGATCGCATGCACCTTGGCGTCGTCTTCGATAGTAAGATAGCCCAGCTCATCGCGCAAGCGTCGCGCCTCCTGGCGGAGTCCCTGCAATTCGTACGACGTCCGGACGTGCGAAACCACCGTACACAGCAGCGCGGTCATGAGGATCAACTCCCGCAGCGTGAACCGCACCCGTCGGCCGCTTGCCGCCTTGGCCAGTTTGGGCGCCTCCACGGAAGGTCCTGACGGGTCGTGTATGTTCGTGCTCACTCGACTAGGCCCCCCAAAGCTCGAGGTACCAACGCACCAACACAGTCACCAGCGAACTACGATCGCCCAGCCAATTGAGAGGCGCGTACAAAGCCCGCACAACAGGCTCCACCGACGCAGGGATGACGCCTAGTTTCAACAACAACGCCACCGGACCAACGCTCAGTGGATAAAGCAGCAACACGGCCGCCACAATGGCCGTGGCCAGCACCCCCACACCCGTCAACCGCCGCTCCTCACGCTCGTAAGCCATCGCCCCATTGTACCGCGCTACAAGGCTGGAATGCTTCAGCGGCGCCCTCCGCGGTTGATGCCCGTGAGTATTCGGAGCTGGACGGGATTTTTGTGTACTTGCTGGTAAAAAATTCTCGATTGCGGCCGAACCCTTGTCGATTGCGAAGGTCGCCGAACGACTATCTTGTAAAAACCTGCCAAGACAGGTCCACATGCGATCGTTTTGAGCTAATATCGCGCAACCCCCCCAAGGAGAGCAACGTATGAAATTTATCTGCCTGGGATATATCGCAGAAAACAGGCTCACCTCGATGTCCGAGAGCGAGCGCAACGCGATGATGGATGCGTGCTTCGCCTATGATGAGCTACTTCGCGAGAACGGGCAATTTGTTGCGGGAGAAGCCCTGCAAGGCCCCCGTGGCGCCGTCACACTACGATGGGCCGACGGCCACGTCATGGTGACTGACGGCCCCTACGCCGAGACGAAAGAGCAGTTGGGGGGCATCCTGGTGCTGGAAGCCCGCGACTTGAACCACGCCGTCGAGTTGATGTCGCGCCATCCGGGCGTCAAGGCTGGCCCCTTTGAGATTCGCCCCGCAGCCGACCTGAGCGAATTGATCCGCACCAGCAAAGAGCGGCGTTCCCACCCGGCGGGCGAATAATTGGCACGCCCCCTCGCCAACGCGGCGCGGGACTTACATCTACCGCGTCGCTTCCACCAATTCCGATAGGAGGCCGTTGCTATCGGCGAGGTTTGCGGTCCGCGCCTCCATTTGTTGGGCCATGGTTCGCAGCAGTTAACGCAAATGCGTCTGGGCGTTGATTGGCTGTTAGCAAATCGTGTAGTGATTGCTGAGGGTTTTCCAGGTCGTAGGTGTAGCCAGCCTTGCTGGCCGCCGCCTTGTCGTTGACATGGCGGCCATGTTTCAGCCGCGCTGCCCCCGTGACGACAATCGGCAGGTTCGCATTGCCGTGACGGCGGCCGAACGCCTTACCTCTGCCGAAACTGCTGTCGAAACGAGATCGTTCAACATGCCCATCGTCAAAACCTTTGGCCTCGCCCGCGTCGCCCCTCGTCAACAAATCACCATCAACCTGGACGAAGACCTCAACGACGTCACCTTCTTCGAGAAGCTAAGACTGAAACTCTGGACCGCCCAACGTACAATCACCATCGACGAAGTCCCAGGCCTGTTCGCCGCCGTCCATTATCGCGAATAAGTCCCCCGCGACCAACGCTTCAAAGAACCCTAACGGCTAACCGAGGGTCGCGCAACGCCAGGTTGATAAGCGATCCCCATACACGGCGACCCCAACGAGATTACACAACGGAATTGGCGTGGAACGAGACGGGTTACCCCGGAGAGCTTCCATAACCCAGCCCGGAGTCGCGCAGCGCACTCGGGGTTAGGGCGAGCCCCAACCGATTAAGAACCCTGATGGGGTTCTACAAACGAGATCGCCGCGCGACGCGCGAACGGACGGGGCATAGAACATCGTCCGGCGTGGCCAATCGTGAAATCCTTTCAGGGTATTTTGCATATTTTCGTGCGCTGCAAACCCAGAGTGCGCTGTGCGACTCCAGACTGGGTTGTGTACCGCCTCCGGCGCATGAATTGGACGCGGCGACGGGGGCACGTCAGGGATTGTAACCTTTTAGGCGGCCAGTTTGAGTTCGGGACGCCGGACGTAGGGACATCCGGGGCGGCTTCGCAGGTAGTCTTCCAGCCGCCCGTCTTCGCACAAATGGGCGGCCCGACGTTGGAGGATCGCTTCGGCGCCAGTGGGTGAATTCCAAAACATTTCCGTGCCCCTCACGCGATGGTTGATTTGCTTGATCAGGGACTCCATGGGCGAACTGGTGAGCGGTAAGCCCTCGCGACGATAGCGGGGGTAATCCATCCGCTGACGATTGTTGTCCAGGTATCGCGTGGCATCGACCAGCGGCGCATGGGGGCTGTTTTCGGGCAAGTCCTCGGCGGCGTGGATACCCCGCGCGGCCAGCTCCATTTGGAGGGAATCAAGGACATCCGCTACGCGTCCTTGCCATACGACTTCGGCCAGCGCCACGTAGCGCGACCAGCCGGCCAGGTCGGTGCTTTCCCACGCTTCCGCGGCGGCGTACAAGTATTGCACCGCGTGAATGAAATCCAGGATCGGCGTGAAATCGCAAAAGTGCTCCTTCCAAATCGACCAGTTCCACGGCAAGCCGTCGCCGATGAACACGCGCCGCCCGGCTTCGTGGAACCGCCGACGCCGCGCCTCAAAGGCCGACTTCGGCAAGGGCAACAAGGCAGCCTGTTCCTCAGCGAAGAACGGGGCTTTGTTCGCTGGTTGCCCGCGTAGCTTGCGTTCCAGATCTTCGTGGTACAGCCGCTCGAGTTGGTCGTTGAGCGCTTCCCGATGATCCTTCCGGAGGACCGGCGTCAGGAAGTTCCGCCGAGCGAAAACGATGATGTTTTCGGTATGTCCCTTCTCCGTCGGCCGCCGCACTTGGCAGAAGTGATGCGCAAATATCCGCATGAGGCGAGTCGCTTGCCGGCGCAGTTCCAATAGCTCTACGACTTGGAGGACCGCGCCAAGGCGCCCTCGCCCGAGGAGCGGCACGCGATGCGGCAAGCCGTCGGCGCCCTTGCGTAGATCGGCCGGCTGCGTGTGAAGGTAGAGGCGCAGCGTTCTGGGGAAGCTCAGCATGACGACTCCTCCCCGGCCGCGAACGCGCCTTCCGCATGGGCCAGTTCACCCACGACCGCGCGGATCACCTCCAAACTGCCCTCGCCGACTTCCATCTCCGCTCCGCTGGTCAGCCGCACGCGCAAGGCCGGCGCCGTGAAGTCGGCCGACGTGATCACCCCCGGCTGAAAGACGCGGCCTGAGAGGTCCGCGGCGCCCGAGGTTCCAGCGCTCCACCTCCGCGTAAGCAGCTATCAGCACCATCGTGGTGTGCAGAGGCTTTCGTGTTGGGATGTTGGGAAGAGGGCGGGTTAGCGGGCGCAGCGGCGTTGTTTGCCGTCGGCCCGGTCGCGGCGTTCTTGAGTGCGGTAAGTACGGATCTGCCAGGCGCCGAGCGGTTCCGGCGGCGTCCAATTGACGGCAACCTACTCTTCCGTCGGAACAGGCCGCGCGACGGTCGATTCCGCGGCTTGAAGCCGTCGCCGTACCGCGTCGACGGTTAGCGAGATCCGAATACCGCTAATTGGCGACTTCGCATGGTCATAATTGCGATTGCGGAACGCCGAGCGACTGGCCTGCCACTCACTCAGTGAGTCTCCACCTCGTAGAATCCTTAACGGCTTGTCAATCCAAGTCGCCGGCGGATCGATGGCGACACTCGGCGAATACGTTTGGTATCCAACTCCTTTATCGGCAGAGCAGCCGTCCTCGCAAAACTCCTCGACATTTCCCAGCATGTCGTACAACCCGAACGGATTGGGTAACAGCTCACCGACAGCATGTACGCGGCCACCGCTGTTTTTGTTGTACCAGGCAACGCGCGATAAGCCGGTCTCATCGTGGCCAGCCCAAGAGGGCGTGGTGGCGCCGGCGCGGCAGGCGAATTCCCACTGCGCCTCCGTCGGTAGGTGGTAGCCGTCGCCGGGTAATGGATTCACGCGCGAACTGGCCAAAAAGTATCGCGGCTTGAGATTCTCGGTTTGACTGAGCTGATTGCAGAATTCAATTGCGTCGTTCCAACTCACCATTTCAACGGGAAAATGAGCGGTATCGATTCCCGCAATAAGATCTTTCGCTTTCCCAGTCGGCTGATGAGAGGCAGGATTCGTCCCCATCACCCGCTCGTATTCGGCCTGGGTAACTTCAAACATGCCCAGGTAGAAAGGTTGACTGAGGACCGTCGGCTGTTGCGGCCCTTCACTATTGATCGCGTCTCTCCAATACTTTTGGCGAGTCGCATTCGGCCCGTCTCGCAGGCTCAGATGCCGTTCGATTTCCTCTGGCGTGCTCCCCATCAGAAACTCCCCGGGGGGGATCAGGCGGAACTTCATGCCAATACTGTTCTTATACTCGACCGGCACGCCGAGGTGCTTCGCCCATGCTTCCTGATGGGCCTTCGCCTGCTCGGCGTCAAAAGCCGCGATCGCAGGCGACGGAGCGTCCGCGGACCAGCCGCGCCAGCCGGTGGGTTCCGCCAAACTCGCAGGAGTTCCGGTTGTGGATACGGATGTCGTGTCGCCGGGAACGCTCGTCAAGTCGGGATCGGGCGTCTTGTTCCCACCGTTCATCACCACGATCCCGATCACGGCCGCCACGGCGACCACTCCTCCGAATAGCCAACCACTTGGCTTCCTCCTCGCTCCTGAGCCCGTCGACCTCTTTGCCTGGAAGACTTGTGTCTCAACAGCGCTGGAACATTCTGCAACGCAGGTCACCTTGCCGTTGTGCTCCAGTTCTCTCTGGCAGCAAGCCAGCAGGTCGGCCACTTCCTGAGCGGTCTGATACCGGTCGTCTCGCTCCTTTTCCAGCAGCCGGAAGATGATCGTCTCCAGCCAGCCAGGAGTTCCGGGCAGCACATCGCCAAGGGGCCGTGGCGTGTCCTCACACACCCGCTTGAGCACGGCCACCGTATTGGCGGCGCGGAACGGCGGCCGGCCGCCGGCCATTTGGTACAGCACACTTCCCAGGCTGAACAGATCGGCGCGGTGGTCCAGTGTTTCCCCCCGCGCTTGCTCAGGAGCCATGTACATCGGCGTCCCGGCGATCAACCCGCTGGAGGTCAGCGTGGCGTCATCGACCGCGCGGGCTAGACCGAAGTCCGAGATCTTCACCCGCGTGGTGGGGCCGTCCGAAAGCAGAATATTGGAAGGCTTAATATCACGGTGGATCAGGTTGACCGCGTGGGCGGCGGCCATCCCGGCGGCGACCTGCTGCCCGATCCGAAGTAATTCCGGGACCTCGAGCGGTCCGCGCTCGTTCATTCGCTGCTGCAGCGTCTTTCCCAGAATGTACTCCATCACTAGGTAAGGAATTGGATCCTCTTCCACGGCGTAAATGGCCACGATGTTCTCGTGCATCACGGCGGCGGCCGTCCGGGCTTCGCGCAGGAACCGCTTGCGTGGCGGTGAGGTCGAGGCGATCTCGGGCCTCATCAGCTTAATCGCCACTACCCGGTGCAGCTTCTCATCAAACGCCTTGGCAACAATTCCGAACGCCCCGCACCCCAGAACTTTTTCAATCTCGTAATGCGCCAACCGGCCGAGCCAGCCGGGACGAGTGGCCGGCTCCAGGTACTTGCGGAACTCCGCTTCCGCCGAGGTACTTTCCAAACCGGGATCGTGGTCGGTATCGGATGAGTCGGTCGGAACGGCTTGATCGACTGACGATGCGGTTGCCACGGCCGGCGTCTCCAGGAACTGGCTGGTCTCTGCATGAGTTTTCAGCAATTCTTCCACCTGAGCGCGCAGTTCTTGGTTGCCATCGCAAACCTGATCGAGGTAGGCGGCGCGCTCAGCCCGATCGGCGATCTCAATGGCGGCCAGAAAAAGGTCTCGTTCATTCATGATCTCATCCCGCGACAAGTCGGGCACACACTTTTTCGCAAACTCTGGACAGTTGCGGCAGGTGATTGGGTATCGAAAACTTCCTGTCTGTAGATCCGTGGCGCGCTTCGGGGGGAGAGTGCGCCAAAAATCTAAAAAGTTTTTTTGGCCACCCGGATCACGCGGAATCGATTCGCTCGTTCCGGATCTCCCGTAACAGCCACAGCTTGGCGTAAGCCCAAATCCCGTCAGCAGTTCGGGGAGCAAGTTCGAGCGCCTTGCCTGCGTCACGTAGCGAACGAACAGCAAAATACCGCTGCGCTCTGTGTGAGGCAATTTCGCCAGGGAATTACAGCCATCTCGCGCCGCTGCACATAGGGCGAGAGCAGGAGTTGGCTGGTGGTCTGCAAGTTCCACGCACGATGAATTTTGTCCAGAACCGCGTCGGTAACCGCAACAGGATCGAACAAGATCGGATAGCCCCCGCAGTCGCCGCTCCAATCCAACCTTTCTCCGCGGTCCACCACCTCAATCTGAACGATCTCGTCCATAGTGAACTTCATGGCGCCTCCCGGACAATACCGCTGGGAAGGACGAATCCCGGGGCGATCAGTTCTAACACCAGAATCATACCATCCCAACGCCCCGAAAGCCCGGTGTCCGTTCGGCGCGGCGCGCTGCGGTATGAATCGGCGAGAGCTCAAGGCCAAGCGAGACCTGGCTCAAATCGCACCCTGTCCCCGTATTTTGCAATTAGCCGTTGTTGGTGTTCTGGACCAATTCCGCATGCGACCAGTTCGAGTCCCTGCAGCCGGCCTTCGGCCGCCTCGAGCAACGCCTCCGCTCCGTCATGGCCGCAGTCGTTCGCAGACCATGACAGCAGGCAGAGAGTTCGCCACCTTGGGGTTCGCGTAAAATAACGGAGTAGATGCCGGTCCAGGTGATTCCGGGCGAAGTTCAGGTTGGCCAGCGCGGGCAATTTCCTACTGTCGATCACCACCCGGGCGTCACCGTTGCCGAGCGAGCAGGACGACAGGTCAAGCGTCGTCAGCCGCGGCCACGGCTTGTCGTTCTCGAATACCGTCCGAATCCAGCCGTGATCCATTCCCACGCGGAATCGATCGCCGACCGTCTGCATATGAATGGCGCTTACCAGCCACCGGTGTTCGCATTCCAATAGAGCGCGCAGATAGGCCGCCGCCCCCGTCACCGTGATCGCCGGCCGAGGAAGAATTCCGATCAGTTTGTCGGCGGCCAGCACGAAGAGCGCCACATCTAACGTGAGTTCGGTGAGAAAACCACGTCGAAACACGGCCTCGACGTGCATATCGGGTGGATGGAGCGCCGCCATCATGTCTCCGGCGAATCCTGGACACACGCGACGCAACTCCAGCGCCCGATGCGTGAGTGAGGCCGGCTCGGCAAGCGATCCGAGCATTTCGGGCCGAACCGCCTCTACGAGGTCTGCCGCGCGTTGGGCCAAGTCGGGCATGCGCACCTCGGACCGAGCCAACTGGCATTGAACGCGGATTAATTCCGCATGTCGGCGGTTTTTCTCTCCTCCCTGTTCATCGAGCCAATCTGCGTAGGCTAGCCGAGGCGCATCATCTCCAGGAACCGCAGCAACGGAGGTCAGGAGGGCGTTCTCTTTTTCAGTTCCTGATATTTCACGCATAGGACGACCATCGCGCGAATCAATAAGCTCGACAACGGCGCCGGCGGCTGAGGCGGGAACCAGCAAACACCGACATGGACGCATCGTCTACGGCAAAAACTCGGGCGGCTCGCCGTCTGGCCGCCATAAACAAGCTGAGACTTTCGCCGAGTCCCTTCTACTTGGGACCCCACACCCATACCGGGTCGCCTTCCCACCATTGTACGCGGATCGGTTGTTCCGGGTGCAGCCTCCCAGGTTCTTCTGCATCGTGACTTACACGACTCCTGGGGAGAAACACGGTTTGTCCCGTAGCCGGATCGAGAACCAGCAGGTCGTCATTGAGGTTGTCGCGCCAGAGGTAGGTCATCACCCGGTCGAAGCCATCCGCCACTTGGTGCATTTCGCCTTTCGAGACGTAAATTTCGGACCGCGTCCCCGTCGCCAAGTGGGTTACGGACCGCCACGACCCGTCCTCGTCGCAGGGGCGCCGGGGCTGTCTCACAGCATTCGAGTGCTCCCTCGGTTCACCACGCGCTCGATCGCTAGAAATGGTTTCCAGCAAGACAGGCTGTGCGGCGCGCAACAGTATCATGCCCTCGCGGAGTTCGCAGGTTCGAATCCACGTCCGGTTGGGCTGCGGGGCGGGATGTTCCGCTTCGAAGGCATGGCGTTCAATCCATTGCCGCCAGGCGTCGGCCTCCAGGCACTGGTGAGTGTCGTAGTCGGCATCCTCGCGAATACAGCGGAGGAAGTAGCACTCGTTCCGTGAATGCGGAGTCACGGCGCCATGAAGCAATGCGTCTAGGCGGAGCCCTTGCCGAGTGAGAATCCAATACGCCATGGCGTCAAAGGGGAGGAGCGAGCAACCAAACTCGAACGCCGGTGTTGTTTGGGGAAGGTTCAACATGGGTTCGCACGAATTCCATTCTCGCAAACCGGATAGGCGGAGTTGTTTCGTCGCCCGATCTCCCTACCGTTTTCCCGTGGCGCCTCCGAGCTTGCGAACGCCGAAAACCAAAATGTGGACCGTACTACACGCCGAGCTGACTCCGACGTTTGCCGCCGACGCGCGCAAGCCGCGACGCCGCGCCCAGTGACGAAACTGCATAGTGAGTTCGAGCCAGGCGGATCCGTAATTTGGTTCAGCCTCGAGGCGGGCGACAAACTCGTCAATGTCGACTTGCGTAGGTTGACCGGTCAGCATTGTCCGCCACCGACGGCACATCGCTGCTCCGTTGCGCCAATGTTTGCCAGGGGACTCCCGTTCTACACCTTCAAAATACCGGATTAGCCGTTCTACCTCGACGGGAAGCTCCGACTCCGCCATCAACGCGCCTCCTCCGCCAAGGCGCTTTTGTTGGGGTGACCTGCAAATGTCGGTGATCGGATTGCCATTTCGCCGCTCACGCTTCAAAACGACCGCGATATGGCGCAGTGTACCAGTCGTTCCAGCCGATGTCGCGATTGGATGTGCGTAACAGGCGGTTTTAGATGCTTGCCCGGATTGTAGGAGTCAAGTTGAGCGCGCGAGTGATAAAAGGTAGGGATGGTGATAGGGTGGCCGATCAACCTGAGGCCCGTGACGGCGGCATCCCCATTCTTTCTTTCAGGACTTCCGATGGACACGGCAAGTCCATCGCAAGCCATGACGCCACATCCGCCAATCGCCTTTACTCGTTCGCGGGCGGCGAACTTTCGGTCGTTGCGTTGGTTTTCGCTTCCTCGGTCGCCGGCGCGGCGTCGGCTGACGGATCACGCTCGGTTTGGCTCGCCTCGTAACGCTTGAGGGCGTCAAGGATCTCCTGATGTCCATCGGCATGTTCCACCGCTTTGCGTTGCCAATGGACTGCCTGGTCCAGGTCCCCTTGTTCGAAATAGACGCGAGCGAGGGTATCGAGAATAGGCCCGTTCTTTTCTTCCGTTAACGCATTGGCGCGTTGGGCCGCCTTGAGGGCCAGCGCGAGGTTGCGATCGCCGCTGCCGGTGGCGATACTCCACGCGATCTCGTTCAACCCGGTGGGGTCGTCCCAGCGCTGGTCCACCAACTCGGCTTGCAGCGCCGCCGCTTCCTCCTGTCTTCCCGCGGCTTTGAGAATCAGCATTTTGACGCTCGTAATGTTTGCGTTCGACCCGACTTCCTTTTCGACTTCCGCGATCTTGCCGAGCGCCGCGTCCCATTGTTGCGCGCGGAACGGTTCTTCCAGCTCGGCCCGAAGCTCTTCGACGCGTTGCTGCTGCGACATCGCGACGAGCGCCGCCTGCCGGTCCCATTCGCCCGCTACGATCTTGGCCAGGGGCTGGTCCATCGACATCGGATGTCCAATCCACTCGACGAGGCGCGAACGGCCGACAATGAAGGCGCAAGGAATGCCGTTTTGCGACGCCGCACGCATGTAGTCGTTCGACGTTCCGTTCGCATCGTCGATCGCTAGGCGATATTTGACGACCTCGCGCCAAGTCTTGCCCGACGACTCCTCCGTGTCGAGAAACTGCTTGACGGTGTACACGTCTTCATCCGATACGCCGATGAAGTGAACCTGGTCCGCATATTCCTCTTGCAGCCTGCTCAGGTGCGGCATGCTTGTGCGGCAAGGCGGGCACCAGGTCGCCCAGAACTCGACCACGTAAACCTGATCCTCCTGCAACTCCTCCACCGGCTCGCCCATGACCCAAGCGGCGATCGACAGCGGCGGAGCCTTGTCGCCAATCGTCAGCGTTTGCGAAATGTCGCGGCTTCCCGGGGCGCTGGGCGCGACCGCATTGACTGCCGCTTGGCCGTCAACATCCGCAGGCGCGGGGTCTTCGGTTTGTGCGCTCGACGGGGTCTGCGGCGCATCGGATTCAGCGCAGCCAGGCATCAGCAGCGCCATCGACACGATGGCGCCCAGGAACAAACGCGAGCGAACGGGGAGTTTCATGACGAGGCTCCGACCGAGGGCGAGGAACGGGTCAATGAAGCGCCGGCACGCGAAGCATGACGCCTCGCCTTCCGCGCGTCAAGTTCGCGCGAAAAATTATCGGGGACGAAGTGTTGGTAAGAGGCTCGCCACAAAATCGGCTGATTCAAAAACATTGTCACCGACGTCAAGACCTTCTGGCGAATCCTCGCCCTCGGAAATTCCTGCCGAGGCGAAGAACGCGGCGTCACGCATTGTGTTTGCAGTCGCTAGCGCATGTGGCGGTATCGGGTACGCGGATACTCGCGGATCAACTTGACAAGGCAAGGGGAATGGATGAGGGCGCGCGCTGGTCGCCCAAGCCATGGAGGCCCGCCAGGTATTGAAGTGTGTTTCGGTCGCGGCCGCTTCGCCTTCGGACGCCAGTTCCGCTTCACCGCTGGAGTCGTCGATCTGCGCTCGCAGCGTTCGAACCACCGCGAGCAAGTCGGCTAAGTCGGTCAAGCCATTGTTTTCGACGTCCACAAACGGCGGCGCCGGGAGTTCCGCGGTCGGCTGCGGAGGAAGCACGTGCGGGATTCCAAAATTGCGCAGGTCGCTCACGATCGCCAAAAGGTCCTCTAGGCCTACACTTCCATTGGCCGTCACATCAAAGCGGTTGGCTGGGTTTTGCCACGCCGCCAGTGTTACGCGCGTCTCGGCGTCAAAGGTCGCTGGCGGCGCCTCCTGCCAGCCCACGTTGTCACGGGCGACTGTGTAAAAACGGTAGCTCTGGTTCGCCGCGCCCGGATACGCCGCGGAAGTATGCGTCGTATTTTCCAGCCACACGGAAAACGGCGCGCCGTTCACCGACACGAACACGTCGAACGTCGCCACCCCCGAACCGCCAGCGTCGTCCAGTCCTGACCAGGCAACCATGAAGTTCGCAGTTCCCATCACGGCCGGTAGCGCGTTCACCTGACTGCTCGGCGCTGCTTCGTCCAACGTATGCCTCGTCTGCGGTGTGAGGATCGGGGCGTTTACGTCGAACACGATCGAGGCCTGATTGAGGATCACGCTTCCTGTCGAGCGATCCGCCAGCGGCTGCACACGATAGCTGAAGAATCCCTCGCCGTTGTGCAACATCTTGTCATTGACCGGCAGGAAGCCCGCATCCAGCTCATCGGGTAAGAGTCCGGTGAGCGGGTCGAGCGAACGGAACGTGGCTTTTAGCTCGCGCGTCTCCGGGTCCACTTCTAAAAGCACCGGCACGAGCAGGTTGATCCCCTCGGGCCGCAGGTCGATCACCGTCTCATACCGGCTCAAACCCAGCGGCACGTCGAACTCGAAGTTGTTGAACCCGAAGCGAGTGAACTCTATTGTGGTCAGGTCCAAGTCGGCGTCCAGCACATCGGTGACAAACACCTCCTGGGCGGGAATGGTGGCGCCCAGAGCTGGGTCGTTCTCGAACAATATCGTGAAGGGCATGACCCCCGGCTGAGTGAAGCCGTCCGTACCGAATCCACTCGGGCCGATCTTATCGTTCGGATCGAACGAGGTGGCGAACCGAGTGGTGGCTTGGGCGGCGACCACCAACTGCTGCTGCGGCGGCGGGGCAATCGTACACGAGCTAAAACTTGTACTCAACTCGCCTTCGCCCGAGCCGGGATTGGGCGGCGTCGGCGTGGACGGCTTGCAGCCGCAGTTCTTCAGCCCGTTGAGAGAATCCTTTAGGAACTTCACTTGCTGCCGGTATGCGCGCAAATTCTCGGCGTAGTTGGCGAGCTGCTTTTGCAATTCGATCCGCACCTGAATCTGATTTTTGAAGCGGTCGAGTTGGCCGAGCGGCAAATCGATCAAGTTCGTCACGAAGTCGGGGCCGAGCAACTCGATGGCGAGTTGCCCATTTTCCGATTTTGCAGCGCGTTTCGCGATCTGGTCTAAAAGCAATGTCTGGATCTCCGAGAACGCGGGCGCGGGGCTTATGGGCGGCGCACCAAGCGCGGCCCGCCCGGCGGCGTTGATGAAGGCCAATCTGTCGCGCAGTTTATCGAGCGTTTTATTCAACGCTTCCCCCGCCGCCACGCCCGCGGCAAAATCGGTTTCACTGTTTTGCGCGCTCGTTAGATCGGCGCGGAGTTGATTGATTTTATTGATGTCGTCTTTGAAGCTGACCGAACTCTTCAGTAGTTCTAGGGCGATCCCTCGGGTAATACCCAAGGGATCGGAAGGCAAACCGCTGAGCAGATCGTCGATGGCCGCCGGCGAGATCAGTTTCTCCGCCACCTTGTCGAACAACCGCAGCGTGTTTTGCAGCGCATTGAGGCTTTTTCGCCGCTCGTCCCCCAGAAGGTTCGAGTTTCTCACCAGCGAGTTCAGCAAACTGTGCTGGACCGACAGGTTTGAGTAAGCCTCGTCCACATCGGTTCGCTGATTCGTGAAAGCAAGAACCTGAAGACATTCGCCGGCGCCGTTCAAAATGGCCTGCTCTGCCGGCGTCAAATTGTGTAGCTCGACTGGCGGCTTCTTGATGTCGAAATGAAACTTCACCACGTCCGGGTTGGCGGGAACCTCGATATCCGAAAGGGCCGCCGGCGCAAGGGCCAAGTTCACGTTCTCCAAGTCTTGCCCCTCAGACAGCGTGATCTCGACGGCGTTCGACGGGCGATAACCGGGCGCGAGCGCGAATAACTGATGGATCCCCGGCGGCAGCGTCGCTAGCGTAAAGGCGCCGGCCGCGTCGGTGATGGCGCTGGCCAGAATCCGGCCTTGGATGTCTTCCGCGTACACGGTTGCGTCACTCAGCGAAACGCCGCCGCTTTGCGCCACGCCGCTTACCGAGGTCGACGCAGCCCTCAAGGCCACGTTCTGCGAAGTGACCGCTCCGGCCACATTCACATTCGCCGCCACCAGCGTCTCGTGGGACGCGGCACGCACGATCAACTGATAGATCCCCGGCGGCAGTCCAGGAAAACGGTAGACGCCTACCGCATCAGTAAACGCAAAGCTGCGGATCGGTCCTCCCGACGCACTCGAAAGCGAAACCATCGCGTTCTCCAGGACCTCTCCGGTAGCCAGATCGCGGACCGTTCCTCGCAGGACGCTTTCCGGCGCCAAATCGAACTGCAAACCTGTGGAGCCGCCCGGCGCGGTAATGTTCTGCCCCACGGCCGCGAATCCTGCCGCCTGCACGACGAGCGTATAATCGCCCGCTGTGGCCCGCGAAAACGTGAACGTTCCATCCGCCTTGGTTACTACGAACGAGATTTCGGTATCCGCCAGGTCCGGATCGTTGCGATGAATGGCGACGGTCGCACCCGCGATCGGCGCTGCGTCGGCCGCCGCGCGAACGACGCCAGAGATGGTCTGATTGCCCTCGATCAGGTCCTGCCCCGTCGTGGAGCCGCCGCCCATGACGGAGATATTTTTGATCGTCGAAAAGGCGCTTCCCAGGGCCTCGGCTTCCAGCTGGTAGACGCCCGGCTCGACGATGACGAACGCGTACTGCCCAGCCGCATCAGTCTCCATGCGCAATAGCTCTTTACCTTGCTGCACCAGGTGGACCACAGCATTGGCGACGGGCGTTTGACCATCCCGTTCCAGGACGCGGCCGGAGACGAGGCCCGCCACGTTCAACGTAAAGTCCGCCTGGTGAGTGGGCTGCGCGGCGTCAAGTGCGATCGTTCGCCGCGACAAGCCGGGCGAGAACTCGTCACCAACGACGATCGTGTACGTTCCGGCGTCGAAGCCGGAGAGCATGTATTGGCCTTGATCGTCGGTCACCGTGACGGCGACCAGGCCATCGGCGCCGAGCGCATGCACCACCACCTTGCGGACTGGACCACCGGCCTGGTCGCGAACGAAGCCGCTTACCACGCCCGCGGGAGCGAGTTGGAAATCGAAGTTCGTCGTCGCCCCCGCCGTCACGTTGAACGGGGCCGAGGTGAAAGGCATGTGTTCGCCTAAATCGACCGTGATGGTATATTGGCCCGGCGGCAAGCCGGTTTCGGAATAATTTCCCTGTTCGTCCGTGGAGGAAACAATCGCGCCGCCGGGGCCTTGGAGGCGCAACTCCTTCAGCGCGGCTGGCGCGCCGCCGGGGAGCGTGGTTTGGCCCGTGACCGCGCCGCCAGCGGTCAGTTGGAAGTTCACATTGACCGCCGAGGCGAAAACATTGATTCTCGGCGAGGCGAACAGAACTTCGGTTTTCGCCGTCACCGTGTATTGCCTTCCCGGTGCGGTCAGAAGCCGGTATTGGCCCATGGCATCGGAGAGCGCGGAAAACACCTCGCCTTGGCTGGCGGCGGTAATTGACGCCCCTTCCACCGGTCCATTGGGGCCAATGATCACGCCGCGCATCACGGCGGCGTCGGCCAAGGCGAAGTTCACGTCGCGCCGAACTTCGTTCTCAGGCAACTCCATGTTGTCCAACATGGCCGGTAAGAACAGCTCGCTGGTAACGTAAATGTCAAATCGCCCGTTAGGCAGCGAGGCGAATTCATATTGGCCGCTCGAATCGGTGCGGGCGGAAAACACCCGGCCCTGCTCCGACACGGCCCGCACCAGCGCGTCGCGCACGGCGGCGCCGCTAGCGGCGCGGACGACCTTTCCCGAAAGCGGACTGCCGGGGCCAACAGCGAACTCGACGTTTTCCAGGTCGCTTGCGCCTACCGTCACTTGCACCGGCGTTTCGGAGTAAAACCCTTCGACGGTCGCCTCGTAGTCGCCGGGGACCGCCCTCGGCAGCAGGAAGGAGCCGTCCTGGTTCGAGACGATTTGGTACGAGGAGTCGCTGGTGGCGGTGGCGAAACGAATCGGCGCGTTGGGCAGCGGCACTCCTGTATCCGCCCGGTGGATGACGCCGCGCACTGAAACAGATTGTCGCGCAATGGCCTCGTCAATCACAAGCTGGAAGACATCGCTCAAGCGATGGCTCAAACCGCGATTAGGCGGGAGCAAAGTCGCCGCCCGCGCGATGGCCGCGCGATAGTCGCTCCAATCGTTTCCGATGACCGACTGGATTTCGGCGAACAAGGCTTCCCAGTCGGCGTCGCTGATGCCCAACGGCCTGAGCGAAGGCTTGAGCGACGGCCAGTCGATGGGGCCGGACATGCGCTCCTCTACCGCCAGTTGGAATCGTTCGTTCCCATTGGTTTGGGCCTTGCCGAAAATGGTTAACTTGCCGCTCGCTCCCGGCGGCAGCACCCCGGCTGGACCTTGCGGATTAACGCCGACGAGCGTGAGCAGCCCACTCGGTTCGAAAGTATCCCGTGCGAAGCCCAGGTCGCTCAGACCCTGCCCTTGCAACTGCATGATTGGCGCCGGCAGGTCGGTATCGCCGACGTTGGAGTATTCGACAAGCAGTTCAAAATCGCGGCCGAGCCGAACTCCGCTGGGCGCTTTGATCGTCGTCACCAGGCGGCCGGGCTCGCCCGCCGCGATGGTGAACCCGTCGGGCAGTGTCAGCGTCACGTCGCCGGGGTTGGTCACCTGAACGTCGGCAAAACCCAGGGGTCGGCCACGAAGGTCAAAAGTGGCCGAGATCAGGCCCGAATCGGTGAAATGCGTGGCCTTGGGGGTCAGCGTGGCGCCGCCCGAGTCGACCAGTCGGACGACCGTCTGGTCCGTGAATCTCGCGCCGCGAAGGAGAATTGTCACGTCGCCGAGGTTCGAACCCTGCGCAGGCGTAACGCTTTGGATGCCGAATCCTTCCAGTGAGGCGGTGATCGTAAAGTTCTGCGCCGCAGTCATCTGGGCGCCAAAGACCAATACGTAATAGGCGCCTTCCCGCGTGTTGCTGACCGTCGCCGTCTGGTTGGCCGCCCCTGGCTGATTGCTCCGCACCTGGAACTGTTGCCGCGTAGGAAGTTGGCCGAAATCGACATACAACTCGTTCACGGCGTTGGCGCCGGTTAATTCGAGGTTCAAGTCCGCCCCGGCCGGCGTGCTGATGCGGTAGTAAGTGAAGTCGCCTTTCGCATCGAGTTGCCCGGCGGCGGGCGCATCGAACCCGAGAACCGGCATGTCCATCGCCACAGTTTCAACCGAGGCGGCGATGTTGTTCATCAAGGCCACGCCCTCGAACACATCCTGCTGCGAATTGGCCCGCACTAAAAAGAAGTAGTCGCCGGGCAGCACCGCCGGCAACAGGACCTGCGCCGAGCCGTTGTAAGTTTGTCCGGGGCCTAAGTCTTCCGCACGCGCCATCTGGCCCAACATGACGTCATCCGGCGTCCAAATCCGATCGGGCGAAAGATAGACGGCGTCTCGCCAGGAGCCAAGGGCCGTCTCACTCCCAAGATTTTGGACAGTCCAGTTCACCGTCACCTGCTGCTCGGCTAGGCCCAGCGCAGGACCGTTGACCGCGGTCGTCGCTAGATCGACGTTCGAGATGGAAACCTCCTGCCGCTCCATGGCGCCGCGGTCCACAAACGGCTGTGCGCCTGCGCCGACATTGAGGACGTTGGGATCGTCGAAACGTGGGTTGCCCAGGCGGTCAGCGGACGGAGCGCCGTTGCTTGTGCCTGAATCGATGGCCCGCGAGCCAGCTCGAAGCTGATATTGCCGGTTCGTGCGATTGAAATACTTGGGATCGACCGCCAGGTTACCGTTTTGGTCGGTCGGGTTGGGAAGGCCGTCGTAATTGCCGCGCGTGGCGGTGGGATTGTGGACGACGTTGAAGGAGGGGCTCAAGGTCCCGCTCGCGGAGCGCACGCCGGATTCGATGTGGAAGGTGATCAGGTTGTTCACCAGCGTGGCCGAGGCCTGCGCCACATGGACGCCGCGGAAGTTCCCGTCGATCGTATTGTTGGTCAGGTTGGCCGTGCCGTCGCTGACCACCTGCACGCCGTCGCCGGCATTCGCGTAGATCAAGTTATTCGTCGCCGTGATCATCCCGGCGTTCTGTACCAGGACGCCCATGTTGCCGGAATGTCGGACCACGCTGCTCGCCAACATCAGTTCGCCGCCATCGACGTTCACCTGACCGCCGGTGCCGTAGCGCACCTCGACCCGCTCCATTACGTTGCCGGCGCTGCGCACGATGATGTTTCCCCACGAACTAGGCGCAGCAGTCGTGTTGTCGCCGTCGTTGTTCGTATCGCCACCCGCGGTGTCGTCCCTCAGCGCGGTAAACACCACCGGCGCGCCCGGCGTCCCTCGCGCTTCCAGCGTCCCGTCCACCAGCAGGCTCGCGAAGAAATTGTTATTCTTGACCACCTGACCTGCGCCCACCGTGAGCTTGCGGCCGACGGGCACGGTGATATTGGCCACCATGACATAGGGGATGCCGCCGTCGTCCCACGCCAGGTCCTTAACTAGCGATCCGCCGTCGAGGATCAAGCCATTCGTCTGGTTGTTGGTCAGCGTGACGTCCTGAATCGCAGGATTGGAGTTCAGGTCCATGCTCACCGCCGGACCATTGAGGTTGTCGGTGAAAGTCAGGTTGGTCAGCGTCGGATCACTGTTTGCGATCCGCAAGGCGGCGCCGCCGGCGTTGCGCGCCAGGCTGTTCGTCAGGGTCAAGGCTCCGCCGTCGACGGTGAGTTGATTGCCGGCACCGTAGCGAATTTCCACTTGATCCATCACGTTGCCGGGGCCGGACAGCACAATGCCGCCCCAGTCGGAGGGGGTGGGAATGGTCGTAGCGCCGTCGTTGTTAGCGTCGCCGCCCGCCGTGTCGTCTCGGAGCGAGGTAAACACCACCGGAGCGTCCGGCTCGCCCCGCGCCTCAAGCGCTCCATTCACCAACAGGCTGGCGAAAAAGTTACCGTTCTTAAGGACTTGGCCGGCGCCCATCGTCAGCTTGCGATCTCCGGGCACGGTAATGTTAGAGTTCATCACGTAGGCGATGTCGGGATCGTCCCATGTCAGGTCCTTGACCAGCGCGCCGCCGTCGAGCGCGAGTCCATTAATGGCGTTCCCGGAAACGGTCACGCCGCGAATCGTCGGATTCGAGTTCAAGTCCATGCTCACTGCCGCCCCAGCGTTGTTGGCGAAGGTCACATTGGCGAACGTTGGATCGCTGTTCTCGATGCGCACCGCGGCGCCGCCGGAATTGTGGAACAGGCCCTGGGACAAGGCGAGCGCTCCCCCGGCCACCTTCAGCATTCCGCCGGCGCCGTAACGCACTTCGATCTGCTCCATCACATTGCCAGGACCGGAGAGTACGATGACGCCCCAGTCGCTGGCGGCCGGCGCCGTCGCATTACCGTCATTGTTAGCGTCGCCGCCCAACGTGTCGTCTCGGATCGAAGTGAACACCACCGGGGCGTCCGGCTCGCCCCGCGCCTCGAGCGCTCCATTCACCAGCAGGCTGGCGAAGAAATTGCCGTTCTTGAGGACTTGGCCGGCGCTCATGGTCAGCTTGCGATCGGCGGGCACGGTGATGTTGGAGTTCATCACGTAGGTGATGTCGGGATCGTCCCACGCCAGATCCTTGCCCAGCGCGCCGCCGTCGAGCAGCAGCCCGTTCGTCTGGTTGTTGGTTAGCGTGACGTCCTGGATCGTGGGGTTGGAGTTCAAGTCCATGCTCACCGCCGGACCATTGTTGTTGGCGAACGTCACGCGGGTCAGCATGGTATCGCTGTTTTCAATGCGCACGGCAGCGCCGCCGGAATTGCGAAACACGCCATCGGACAAGGTCAGCGCCCCGCCGCGAATCGAGAGTTGGTTGGCGGCGCCGTAGCGCACTTCGACCTGCTCCATCACGCTACCAGGGCCGGAGAGCACGATGACGCCCCAGTCGCTAGCGGCCGGCGCCGTCGCATTGGCGTCATTGTTGGAATCGCCGCCCGCCGTGTCGTCCTCCAGTGAGGTGAAAATCACGGGATCGCCAGCGACGCCCCGCGCCTCGAGCGTTCCATCCACCAACAAACTAGCGAAAAAATTGCCGTTCTTGACTACCTGCCCGGCGTCCACCGTGAGCTTGCGGCCCGTGGGCACGGTGATGTTGGAGTTCATCACGTACGGGATGTCCGAATCGTCCCAAAAGCCGTCCTCGCCCAACGCCCCTCCGTCCAGCAACAGGCCGTTCACGCCGTTGTTGGTCAACGAAGCATTCTGGATCGCGGGGTTGGAGTTCAGGTCCATGCTCACCGCCGCGCCGGCGTTGTTTTGGAACACTACGCTGGTCACAGTCGGGTCGCTGTTCTCAATTCGAAAGGCGGCGAAGCCACCCGAATTGCGCAGCGTGCTGTGTTGCAAAGTGAGTCCTCCGCGGGACGTGAGCATGCCACCCGCCCCAAACCGGAACTGGGCGTGTTCGATGGTCGCCACGCCGGATGGGGTAATCACCAGCGCTCCCCAATCACTTGGTCCCGGCATGGTGGCGGCGCCATCGCCGTTGGTGTCGCCGCCCGCCAAATCGTCGCGTGGCGAGGTAAACACAATGTTCCCGTTGGCGGCGGCCGTCCCTTGTGCGTTAAGCGTCCCTTCCACAAAGAGGCTGATAAAAAAGGACTGGCTCTTGACGACCGCGCCGGGCTGAATGGTGAGCGTGGCGCCCGGTTTGACGGTCACGTTACCCGTCAGTAGATGCACGTCGCCTCCCGCCCACGTCTGATCTGTCGCGATGTCGCCGAAATGCTCCACCATCGCCATCAGCCGGCGCGGCTCCAACGCCTCGAACATCGCGCGGCGTCCTGCGCGGTTTCTTTTGCCGCGCGTCTTTGACGTGTGGTGCGACCGCTGCTTAAATTGGTGGGGAGAACGGCGCATACGATGTCCGGAATGGGGGAGTTGGGGGAAACGCCTCCCGTCGGCGAATTGGGGAGGCCTCTTGATCAGCCCTGCGAAGCCCGCCGCGCAAGATTGCTTGCCGGGTTGACCACACCGTTGCACAACACGTAAGTCCCAAAAGGAACCAATTTTCCCAGGGCGTGACGGTCAGAAAATGTGCAAATGCGGGGCATGCAAGCAGCAATAGGTGTCGATTATAGTCGCCAAGCCCCTCAAACGGGCCGTTTGATTGGCAACTTTGTCTGAAAAGGCTGAGAAAAACTCGTTGTCACGACTAGTGCTCTGTCACCTTTCGATATTGGGATTGGTCGCCAAGCATGATTCGGCGATGATTTAAGGCAACCAAGGAGGGTTGCCATGCAGAAGAAGTATATCGTCCGTCTCACGGACCAGGAACGCGCGACATTGGAAGAG
>CAUJHS010000059.1 GCA_963204915.1 Planctomycetota bacterium
GCAGCAAAAAACCCGCGCCTGCATGCATCAGCACCAGCGCGTGCGCCACCGGAAAGCCACAGCCCTCGGGCTGTTGGCCCGGCTGTCCGAAGTGCTCGCGCAACGCGTCAGTGTCGGGCATCGAGAAGCCAGAGCCATCCAGGTGAAACACGCGATGGCCATGCCAGCGCGCTGCGGCGTGGGAAGCTTGCTGCACGTGCTGCGTCATCCGTTCCAAGAGCCGCTGAAACACTTCCAGGGGCAGCCGGGTCCGCGCCTTGCAGTAGGCGGTTTCCGAGAAGGCCAGGCCCGACAGATGCGGCAGGTGGGCACAAGCGGTGTTGCCGTGCAGCACCTGCAGCAGAAACAGTTGGATGGTCGTGACGGGGTCGAGCGTCCGCTCGCGCCAGGTGTAGCCGGCTTGTCGGCACGCGTCGAGGATCGCTTCCGGCTTCAGATGCGTCGTCCAGTCTTGCCGAAAGCGCTCCAGCAAGCTCACAATACAAGGAAGCATGTTCGACCTCCGGGAAGGGTGTTTTGTGTGACAACCTTCATTCTTTCCGGAGGTCTTTTCGCGCCGCAACCCGACTCACATGCTAGCATCATGATGCGTCTGGCATGCTTCCACTTACGACTAAGTTCATGCCATTCGCGCCTGTCCCCTTTCCTGTAACACCTGACTGTAACAAACGCCGTCTGTCGGCGCTTACAAATGGATGACTCACAGCTCGCGAAATCCGGATTGTGCTCGAACGCGAGCAGCGTAAGTGAGTAAAATCTGCCGCTCGCGGGGGACGCATCTCAAGCCGCGACAGCATTTATGACCTGGGATGCAGCAACGCAGTTAGGGGACACAAACAATGATCGATTCCAACAACGCGCCGGCGCCCGCCATGGTTGAGCTGACCAGCGACGAAATGGCAGCCATTGAGGGAGGCGGAGTGGTGTCGTTCGTCAGCACGGTCCTGTCGGATATAAAATCAATACTCTCGACGGGCGAAGGTGGCGGGGGCGGTCGCGGGAATGCCGCGGGAAGTGTTTAGCGCCGGAGCGGCTAAGGCGCCTTGCGTTGCCGACGAAAACGTGTGGCTGGCGGCGGAGCGGGACGCGACGCCCCAGCCGGCGCCGGCTACCAATGGTAACGCAGCGAGGGAAGTCGATTGTGCTGAGGCGTCGAAGACTCCGCCTCTCGCCACCCCTCATGAAGCATTCTGCTTTGCCCCTGCCACCCGCCGTCCTGCAAGGCGTACTCTTCTTAGAGCAATTCTCCTTGCCAGACGGTTACCGCCTGTCCGCCGAGCGTCACGCGATCGCCGTTCAGACGCAGCCGCAGAACGCCGCCTCGGGATGACGCCTGATAGGCCGTCAACGCTTGCTTGCGTAGTTGCTTCGCCCAGAACGCTGTCAGGCAACAGTGGGCTGAACCACAGACTGGGTCTTCATCGATTCCAACCGCCGGGGCGAAAAAGCGGGAAATGAAATCGTACTGCGGATCATCGGAAGGCGCGGTCACAATCACGCCTCGCGTCGCCACGGCCGAGAGCTTTTGAAAGTCCGGATGTAAAGAACGCACCCTTTCCGGCTTGTCCAGAACCACGAGGTAATCAAACTTCGTTCTGCCGACGAACTGCGGCGATTGAACTCCCAGCGCCTCCAACAAGCCCTCGCCGGGCGAAGCGGCGGATGCGGGCAGAACCGGGAAGTCCAGCTCAATGTAAGTGCCGTCCCACGTGCAGGTCAGCACGCCGCTTCGTGTGTGAAAGCGGAGAGGGGCGTCGCGCTCCGCTATCGCGGCCGTCCAGAGAACGTGCGCCGTGGCCAGAGTCGCATGACCGCACAAATCCACTTCCACGGCCGGCGTGAACCAGCGGAGTTCATAATCTTCGCCAAGACGACGCACGAACGCCGTTTCAGAAAGGTTCATCTCGGCGGCGACGGCTTGCATCCAAGCCGAATCGGCTTCCTCGTCCAGCCAACAAACCGCAGCCGGATTCCCCGTGAAGGGACGATCCGTAAACGCATCAACCTGCCAGCACGGGACTCGGGGCATGACAAACCTCTCAACGAACCTCGACGCCTCCGTCGAACATCGCGACGTGCAAAACGACAAACCGGAAGAACATCAGGTTCGCAGAGCATGGGCCGCCTGAAAAGAGCCGACCGACACAGCGCATGCGCGTTGGAACGGAACGAAACGGTATTGGGAACCAAACTGACGTGCGATGATTCGGCTCTTGCGATCGAGTCGATGATCCTTCGCCTAAATTTCGCATAAGGCGCTGCCGGTTTGTCCGGTGGCGGCGTGCGAAGCGGATGTGCATATCGGAAGGCGTTACACCGGCGAGCGGCCGGGGGCTTTCCGTTTCACATGGGGAGGAAGCCGCCGTATGTGGCGTATTGCTCGGGGGTTGTACTTGGGAGACCGGCTCGACGCGCATGACCGCGAGTTGTTGCAGCGCTGGGAAGTAACGCACATTTTGAATTGTGCGGTGGAAATCCCCTGCTGGCATCGGGCCGACTTTCGTTACTTGCACCTCAAGTTGACCGACCCCGACCCGGAGTTCCACGAGTACATTGAGCGCTGCTGCCGGTTCATCCATCGCGGCCGGAAGGCGGGGGGCGTGCTGGTGCACTGCGCCGCCGGCCTGAGCCGCAGCCCGTCGGTCATCCTGGCGTACTTGCGCCAGCGGGGCAAAACGCTGGATGAAGCGCTGGCCTTGCTGCGGCGCCGCGTGGGCGAGAACGGGGCCGACTTCATCGAACCGGACGCCAGCTTTCTGGAGCAAATCGAAGTGTACTTCGAAGAAGCGGACGCGGGGTAAACCTTGGCCTTCGCCCCATGGCCCTGCGCGTATTCTCACACCGCGGCAGGCTTTGCCAAAGCGGCGTTTACCAAAGCGGCGGCGTTTGCCAAAGAATGGTTCCACGCAGGCTAGCCGGCACGCTCGGCTCACAGGGTGCGAGGCGCCCGTTTCACGTGCGGATTTGACGCAACTTCGTGCGGTCTGGCACGCGATCGGCAAGGAACCGCCCCCAACGCGTTGTGAAAATACGCAAATTGGGGTTCGTTTCGCATGGCCACGTCCCGTGGCATAACGATTGCGTACTGAGTGCGTTTGAACTAGTCGCCGTGGGCGAGAGTGTGGCTCTTGCCCCCTCGACCAAACGAACCGTGCGCAAATGCCCCGCGGCCGGCCGTCGTTTGCAACGACGCTCGCCATGCGCGATGGCGATTTACCCGCCGGACTTGTTACGCGGGGTCCGGTTACGAGGGATTCGGCGCCATGTTCTGACCGCTTCACGTGAGAAATTTGAATGCTCGCCCGCGATAAGGAGCCGAGCCATGAATCCTCTCCTGCGTGTTGTCTTCGTTGTCTCATGGATGGCTTGGTGCGGTTTGGCTTCGGCGGGCCCGCCGAGCGACGCGCCAGATTCTTCGACGGTCGCTCCTGAGTCACTCGCTTCGTACCGCGAGTACGTTGGCCGGACTTTGTCCTTTGTCGTCACCGGCAACATCGAAGGAACCGTCTGGGGTACGAACGTTTATGCCGATGACTCCGATCTGGCCGCAGCGGCCGTGCATGCCGGCGTGCTCAAAGCGGGCGAGTCGGGCCGCGTGTACGTCGAGATGCTTCCGGGCCAAAACGCTTACACCGGCAGCACCCGCAACGGCGTGACGAGCGAAGATTACCCGTCGTGGTTGGGCAGCTTCCGGTTTGTGGCGGCGGAATCGGCGCCGAACGTCGCGCCGCCCACACTCGCGCCGGACTCGTTGCGAATGTACCGCGCGTCTATCGGCCGGACCTTGAGCTTTGAAGTGACCGGCGCCGTGGGCGGTTTGGTCTGGGGAACCGATGTCTACACCCTGGACTCGAATCTGGCGGCCGCGGCGGTGCATGCCGGAGTCGTCCTGCCCGGCGAGCGAAAGCTGGTGCAGGTGGCCATCGTTCCCGGACAGGCCGGCTACAAGGGCAGCGAGCGACACGGCGTGCGTAGCGAAGGCCATGGCGCGTGGTTCGCCAGCTTCCGCTTTGTTTCTTCGGCGCCGTCGGAATCGCCTGACGCGCCGGCGCCACCCGAGACGCCGGCGCCCGCGGAATCGCCTCCGGCGCCGGCCAACATTCCTGAGCCGCCCAAAACTTCGGTACCACCCGCCGTGGCGCCGGCGCTCACCGAAGAGCGCGTCGTTCACGTTTGGCCATTGACGGTTTATCAAGATCACGACGGCGTGTACCACGGTTCGTGCGAACCGCTCACGATCAAAGTCGGCGGACGTGAATCCACCGGCGCGCAGGTGGGGTTCTTCGAGTCCGAGGTGGGCGGATCGGGTCCGCAGTGGCGCGCTTCCGGCTGGACCGCCGTGTTGACCGCGGCGGAGCTAACCGATTTTCATCCACGAACCACGCAAGCCGCCTTTGACATTCGAGGCCGCATCGACGGGCCCAGCGCCGGCGCCTTGATGACCATTGGCGTGCTGGCCGGCGCCCGCGGCGACGCCGTGCGCGACGACGCCACGATGACCGGCACGATTAATCCGGACGGCATGATCGGCCCCGTGGGCGGCATCGTCCATAAGATCCAAGGCGCCGCCGACGAAGGCAAGAAGCTCGTGTTGATTCCCGCCGGCATCGCCTTTCAAGAGGATCGCAACACGGGCGAAGATGAACACTTGGTGCATTTTGGCTCGCAGCTCGGCGTCGAAGTGATTCCTGTGCTGGACATTTATACCGCGTACCGGCTGATGACGGGCGTCGAGCTTCCCCGCGCGGCGCCCGAACAACCCCACGCGCTTGGCCCGGCGGTGGAGTCGGCCATGCTGTCCGTCGGTAGCGCGTGGTTGCACCGTCGCGTGAAAATCCTGGAAGAAGAAGTCAAAATTTCCGAAGACTTCTACACGCCGGAAGCTGGCGTGTTCATCAACAAGGCCAAAGCGCTGCGGGATGGCGCTTGGAAACTTTACGACGAAGGCGAAATCGCCGCCACCGTGCACGACCAGATCGAGTGTGTCTTTAACGACTATCTGGGATTGGAAGTGGTGCGTTGCGAAATGGAGTACCGGACGCGCGGCGCCGCGGCGATGATCGCCCGTGCACGCAACAACGGTTGGCTGACCACGCAACTGGAAGACACGGCCGCTGAACTGCGCAACTTCGAGCCGAACAATCTAAACCAAGTGACGGTCTACCTGGAAGCGATTGACGCCTTCCTCTTGGGGGCCAGCTATCGCGATGTGGCCGCGCGGCTCTTGGCGAACCTGCCCACATCCTCCGAAGAAGCTCGGGTCGAAACGGCGCGCTCCGCCGCGCTGTATCAAATCCAAAGTTGGCTCAACTTGAAACTAGCGGCCGACCTGGTGGACACCGCGCCAAACTACCGGGGACCGCCCATTCCACAGGATGCGCCACTGGGGGAGTTGGCCGACTTTTACAGCCGAGCGGCCGATGCGAACGTGGCCGTGTTTGACTCGCTCATCATCGAGCCTCAGGCGAAAGCCGCGGAAATGACCGCTCGCGAGGTGAAACACCTGCTCATGCTGCGCGATGAGGAATACGCCGTGCTGGAGGCCGGCATTGCGCAGGTAACGCCCAACTTGGAGCGGTACTTCGGCCCCGGCGTCCAGCGCGATTGCGCCGAACTGGCTGCCGGCATGTTCGCGTATTGCCGTGCGGCGTTGCTCGTCGCAAAGTACTACTCCCTTACAGCGGAACTGGACCGCAACATGCAGGTCGTGGGGCTCGAGCGAGAACGGACCTTCCAAGACTGGCTCGACGCTTCCGAAAACGAAACCACGCGCAACATCGCGCGGGTCCAGGCGCAGGGGGTTGAGGCTGCCACGTGCACGCGGTTCTATGAGATCGCGCACGTGCTGCGCGGGCGCGACCTTCCCGATCGCTTGCAAGCGTTGTATTTGCTGTTCCGCGCGAACGTGAATGCGCGCGTGCTGTATCACATCACCCAGGTTCATTAAACAAGGCCGGCCTCGACGCTGGCCCCGGCATCAGGAGCATCAAGATGAATCGCGCCATGGATCCTTGGTTCGCTCGGTTGCGAGCCGCTTTGTTGGCGGTGCTGGCCGTGGCGACGGTGAACGCGCTGGCGCCTGCGAGCCTGCCAGCGCAAACCTCGACCACGCAAACGATCCAAGTGAAGCCCGACCCAGGAACGCTCGTGCGTTATCGAGGACACATCGACGAGACGGTGTACTTTACCGTCACCGGCTCGAACAAAGGTACGATTTGGGGAACGAACATCTACACCGACGACTCCCCGCTCGCCGTGGCCGCCGTGCATGCCGGCTTGCTCAAGGTCGGGCAACGTGGCGTGCTTGCCGTGAAGATCCTGGACGGCGCCGATGAGTACGCTGGCTCCGAGCGAAACGGCATTACCAGCCAGGATTACGGCGCCCACGCCGGCAGCTACCGAATCGTGTTTGTCCGCAAGGCGCCCACACGGCCCAGCTTCCACACGCCCGCCGCGTAGACAAAGGGGCGTAGACAAAGGGGACATTCTACTTTTTGACGAAAAGTTGAATGTCCCCTTTTCGTCTGTTCGTATGTCGGCGCGACGTTTTTTGGCAACACCGCGCTGGACGCTTCGACGGAACCATAGAGGCGCAGAGCCACGGAGAAAACAGCGATCTGCTTCTCTGCGCCCCAATTCCGCGCACCCTGGGATACATGGCCCATTTGTATTTGAACCCTGACAGGGATTCGACGGGCGCGCCGGGCTGACTTCAGTCCCGGACTCTCATTGAGGAACGGTTGACTCTTGCTCCCATTGCTTCCCAATTGTACGAAGCTTTTCGGGATCGTTCAGTGCGATTGATATCAACTCAATAGCCCCCTCGATCGACTCCAGCGGGGGCGACTCTGCCGCCACGTTGCCAGACTTCGGATCGTAGATGATGATCCCGGCCCGCATGAGCCCATCCTCATTTGGTGCGCCGAGAGTACCCTGCACCTTAAGGGTGACGGATTTGTCACCAGAATCATAAACTCGCGCGAGCTGGATCAAGGGCCGCTCTTTAAGATTTTGCCAGTTCAATGCCCGCACCTGTTGCTCAGCGGTCGCAGCATCCGGGTTCTGAAAAGTCTTAGTTTCTCCGAATACCTGGCCAGCGGTGAGCGTTAATGTCGAACCCGAGGAAGAAACATGGGACGCTCCTGGAATGCTTGGAGCCGCCGACTGCGGCGCTGGTGCGGGCGTCGCTGGCGAGTCCGCACAACCGCATGAGGTAACGGCGACGAGCACGCATAGAGGCCAACGGGTGAATTTGATTCCGCTCAGCATTGTTTAATCCCTTACCTAACGATACCGATCACCGAGGACCGGAGTTGGAGCCTCCATTGTCAAAACGCGACGCACGGTCCTTCGGTGCATCGGATGGTTCGCCAACTCTCACGCCGTGGAAGAGACGGCAGTTCGGCAGGGCGAGGCGCAGTCGATCAATTCCCAAAGACGAAATGTTGGTTCCGTGCACGTTCAACGTAGTCAGATTCTTAAGTTGCGACAAAGAACGAATTGCTCCGTCGTCGATCGACGTGTTGGAAATGTTGAGTGTTTCCAAAGTCGTCAGCCGGGAAAGCGAGCCGATCCCATCGGACGTCACACGCGTGTTGCGCAAATACAAGTCCCGAATGTTCCAGAACCGACGCAGATGTTTGAAATCGTCATCCGTAACATTCGTTTCCGACAGCGATACCGTGCGAGCATCCGTCAACACCGATATTTCTTTCCAAAGCGTCTCGTCGATGAAGTGACCTTCCAACTCGATCCTGTGGACGTACTCAAATTCGGAACCTCCGTCGTACCAAGAAACCGGTCCAGACAGCTCTTCCAAATGCGAGATCGCTTGGTAACGGCGCTGCATCTGCTGCCGTTTCATGGCGTACCAACCGCAGGCAGTCGCGAACGCGACTGTGAAAATCATAAGTGTGCGAAGGGTAAACTGGGGACGCATCAGGCGATTGCCGTCACTGCCAAACACCGGTTTTCTTATACCGGTCTCGGACAAGTGTGTAGACGTCGTATCCGTTGTCGGCCGTGGATTCGAAACTGGTTGGACGGTCTGGGCTCAGGAATGTGGACCCGTCGAATAGCTTGCCCGGAATTACGATTTCACATTTGCCATAAGTAGATCGTACAATTCCCTTGACCGTATGTTCTTGCCCGAACCTGGGAACCTTAAAGTCGATCCATGCAGGCTCTTTCGACGCATCAAGAGAGAATGGGCCATATTCATACGAAGAAACTTCTGGACCAAGGATGTACCGATTGGATGACACCTCGGGCGAAAGTCTCCAGGCCACTTCTTCGCTCTGCTCCTCTTGCTCCCCCGCCACAGTTCTCGACACTTCCACCCAATAGTGACCAGCGAGCGCTGAGGTGATCCTGTCGTTGTGAATCTGTTGTCGTAGTTCGGCCACCGTCTTCTCAAGTGCGGCAACTTTCGCGGTAAGCGAGTCCTCCGTCTCGAGATCGGAACCGTTGACAGCAAATGGAGCATAAAGGCACACAACACATGCCAGTAACAATGCGCCCGCGGAGGCCACAAGTGTGTTGTTAGCCATGATGGATCATCCTTTTGCAAAGTCGGGTAGCCGGGGAGCATTGCTGCTCCCGGGCCCCTCAGAACGGAGCGGGCCAGTTTCCCGGCGCCCCGCTCAAGCAGAACCAACGCCCCGCGAAGGACGCGGCGAAGCGGTGGGTCATCTTCTGGCGGCGTGCTGTTGCCGATGGCAATTGGGATGAAGCAGCACCAGCTTTTCAATAGCGTTATTCTGCTGGTTCCCATCCCGATGATGCAAGTGATGCTCCTCAACCTGTTGCAACATCTGCCGGCAGAACGGGCACACGCCCAGTTGCCGCAGCAGCACGCGACGCAGGAATACGGGTAAGGAATCTCGGTTCAGCAGCAACGCGCGCAGGCGGAAGTAGTCTTCCCACTCGCGGTCGAAGGGATTGGCCTGGGCCAACACCTTCCGGTGACGCAGAGCCTTCACCGACGACGCCAGCACGAGCTTGCGGCCCGTGAGCGGGTCGGTGAAGGGGCGTCCGGCGCTCGCTCGCTTGGGGAAGTACCGCTGCACGATCCATCGCCGGGTGTGGTTCGAGTGGCGCCTGAGCGCCCAGCGGAACATCCGTCGCCACACGAAGCGGTCCAGCCGGGCGAAGACTTCGCTGCACACCACATGCCG
>CAUJHS010000060.1 GCA_963204915.1 Planctomycetota bacterium
TTGCTGCGAGCCGAAACCACTGCCTGGCGCCAGGCCAGCAACAACAAGCAGCGCGGCGTCGATTGGCATTTTCGAATCGCTGACGCTCGCCAAAAACTCAAGAGCCTCTATCCCAAAATCCTCGATTGACAGAGCACTAGCGCATCCTTGGTGAATTGTGCTTTTGCAAACGGGAGCCATCGGGTTTGGTGGGTCGAGGGAGTAAGAACCGCACTTTCGTGCGTGGCGGCTAATTGCGATGGTGGCCACGTATCCCGGGCGTCCGGCCGCAGGGGTTCGACCTTTCACTAAGAAAATGGCGAAAATTTGCGGATTCCGTCTTTTGGTTTCTTAGATTTGGTTTTATAGTAATTGTGCCCGATCGAGGGCGACGTAGTGCGCATGGAGGCAAAGGCCCCTCGCGGAACTAGCCAGGAGAACAACGGATGCGAGTTATGCCGTGTCTTCGATTCGTAGCGTGGATCTTGCTCGCCGCTACGGCGGTGCTTTCTCACGCCGCCGAGGAGCCGCCCGCCACCCGAGAGTTTGAAATCAAAAACGACCGGGCCTACCTGGGCGGGCAGCGCATTGATCTGTGGGGCCTGCGTTGCGGCAACGCGCTGCATAGTGAAGTAATCACCGAGCGTCACATTCGTAACCTCGATAACATGACGGCCCACGGCATTAACTGCCTGGGAGTGTACATCCAGGGCAGCAACGCCGGTTGGCCCGACGCGGACGCCGCCTTGAACGGCTTCACGCGCGACGGACGCCTCAAACCCGTTGTGGCCGCGCGTCTGGAGCGACTCATCCGTGAGGCGGACGCCCGCGGCATGGTGGTCATGGTGGGTTTGTTCACGCATCGGAAAGATCAGGAGTTTTATGACGACGGCGCGATCCAGCAGGCGATTGAACAAGCCGCTCGGTTTCTTACCGAACGCCGCTTGAAGAACGTGTTCGTCGACCTCGTTCACGAGTTCAGTCACCCCGAGCGGATGGACAAACAGCTTTTCCGCGAACCGGGTGGGGCCGAGAAGAAGGCGAAGCTCACCGCCTGGTTCAAGGCCGTGGCGCCCGACATCGAAGTGGGCGTATGTCCCGATGCGAACTCCGGCACGGCCGACGCATACCCCGGAATGGACGTACGCATCATTCAGAAGGACATGCCCCTTCCCGCTTCGGGTTTTGTCGTCAATGTCGAAACGTTGCGGCAAGACGTATATCAATACGACGGCGTGTTCAATCAAACGCATTTGGACGCCATCTTCGCCGACTGCCGACGCTACCACGAGGCGCCTCATGCCGCCATGTTGTTTCATGCCGCGTTCATTCAAGGCATTACGAATCACAGCGGCAGCGCGCCGCATCCGGAAATGGGCGGTTACGGCTCCAGCATCCACGACCGCGGCGTGCGCTTCTATTACGAGTGGGTTCGCGATCATGTGGGACGCTGGGAGTATCCGCGTCACGTTCCGGTCCAGGCGACGACGGCCAAGTAGTCTTCGCTCCTTCGTCCTGCGAGGTGCGCCATGCGCCGTGGATTTACGCTCGTCGAGTTACTGGTGGTCATCGCGATTATCGGCGTGCTGGTGGCGCTGCTGTTGCCCGCGGTGCAAGCCGCAAGGGAAGCGGCTCGCCGCACGGAATGCTCGAACAACCTGAAACAACTGGGGCTGGCCGTCCACAACTACGAGTTGACCTTCCGCCGTCTGCCCCCCGCCGCGCTAATTAAAACCTTGCCCGACAACACCGTCTGGGTCAGCTATCTCGGTCCGCACGCGCGTGTGCTGCCATTCATCGAACAAAAGAACGTGACCGACGCCATGGACCTGGGCACGTTTTACGGCGACTTGAACAACAAGGCCGCCACAAGCCGCGTGATTGAGGGCTTCCTTTGCCCCAGCGAAGTCCGCCGCGAGCCGCTGAATCACAACACGTTCGGCCTGATCGGAGGCGTGAACTACGGCTTTTGCATGGGCGACTGGTACGTGTGGAGCGGACTGGCCGACCCGAACGGCCCGCAAACACGCTCCGTCATCGGCGTGAACCTGAGTCACACGTGGGCGGCCGTAACCGATGGCCTGTCGAATACGCTGCTCATGTCGGAGGTGAAAAACTACCAACCCACGGTGCGCGACTGCGCCGCGTTCGCGAACATTTCCGATCCGCACAACGTCCCCTCGCCCGACGCCGATCCGCTGACCGTTTGCCCGGAGTACGCGGCAGGGGGTTGTGCGTTCATTCTGAGCGCTCACACGCAATGGGCGGAAATGTCGGTTCATCACAATGGTTTCACCACGGCCTGGCCGCCGAACAAGAAGACGCCCGGCGGGCCGGGCATGTCGCACCCCGACGTGAACGTGCTCACCCGGCGCGAACGCATCGGCGGGGCGACCTACGCCGCCATTACCTCGCGCAGCTTTCACCCCGGCGGCGTCAACTCGCTGCGCTGCGACGGCTCGGTCCGCTTCACCGCACAAACCATCAACGGCCACATCTGGCGGGCCTTAGGAACCATCGGCGACGGCGAAGCGATTTCGGAATGAGCCACCCAGGAGAACGCCGATGACCGCACGGATCATGTTGCCGGGTCTACTCGCGATGCTGCTTCTGACGACCGGCTGCAGCCGCCGCGAGTCACCCTCGGAGGAGATTGCGTATGACTCCGAGTTGGCGCGACAAACGCTGATCGCCGCGCTCGACGCGTGGCGGCAAGGCCAAACCTGGGGGCTGGCGCGGCAAGTTCCGCCTATCCGCTTTCATGATGACGACCAAATGGCGGGCTGGCGCTTGACCGACTATCAACTTCCGGACGCTTCGACGCCGTTGGCGCCCTTCGGCGAAGTTCTCGTGACGCTCCGACTTCAACGCCACGGCGCCACGGTGGAAAAGACCGTCGCTTATCAAGTCTCGTTAACGCCGCAGCGCGCCGTCTTCCGCGGCGACTCCTAATCGTGAAAGAAAGTCATCCTGCGGCGTCCGCCACGCGCGTTTCGTCATCCGGCGGGTCATGAAAGGGGAAAAAAGGGGGCCAGCAACAACGGGCCAATCAAGTTTCGTCTGAGCCTGAGCTAAAGGACCACATGCCAGATGTTAGCCCTTTGGCGCGCGCAGTCTTTTCTCATCCGCAAATCGACACAATGAGTCGAAAATCGCCTGATCCTGGAGATAGAGTTGGTGCTGTATCTCGCTGACTCGACTGTCCAAATCATTCATCGCCAACTCAAGCTCTTCCTCGGGAAGGTCATAGTCGAAAAGACTAATGCATTGATCGGTCTCGGGCAGCGGAGCGCCATGCAAGACAATTTTCTGTGCATCCTGCAAAAGCCTCACCGCTTCGGAGAGTCCCAAAGTTACCAGGGCTTGATGTGCATCGCGAATTACGTCGCACTTCGTATTCTCGAAGTAGCCAATGAGACCACTGCGCGGAACCGAGCCTCGGAAAATATTGGCTGCGTAGAATACTCGCTCGTCACTCGACAATGCGGCTTTCGTCGAGTATTTCTTCTTCACGAGATACGTCCAGTAGTCTGTGAACTCTTTGTCCGTCATTCTGTTCAGGGGCGGGTAGCCGGGGAGCATTGCTGCTCCCGGGCCCCACAGAACGGAGCGGGCCAGTTTCCCGGCGCCCCGCTCAAGCAGGACCAACGCCCCCGCGAAGGACGCGGCGGAGCGGTGGGTCATCTTCTGGCGGCGTGCTGTTGCCGATGGCACGTGGGATGGAGCAACATCAGGTTTTCAATAGCGTTATTCTGATGATTCCCATCCCGATGATGCAAGTGATGCTCCTCTTCAACTTGCAGCACCTGCCGGCAGACCGGACACACGCCCAGTTGCCGCAATAGCACGCGGCGTAGGAATACGGCTACGACGTCTACACACGAGGTATGTACGACGGGGGGCCAGGGTAGAGCCCGCAGGAGCCCCGGTGCGGCGCAAAATGAATTCGGTATAATCGCTGCTACCTGCCGGGGCGCACCCAAGCGCCCCACCCAGTACGGAAAGTCCCACCGCCCTTCGGGCACGTCGCCCGGCTCGGCCCACCTACGGAGAGAATCATGCGCATGTTGCTGGCTACCGTCGTTTTCTTGCTGTTCGCCTCGGTGGCGCAAGCGGGAACCGATGCTCTCAATGAAGTAAATGCGGCGCGTGCTCGTCGCGGTCTGCCGCCCTTTCAACGCGACCCTGGCTTGTCGATCGCCGCCTCCCGAGCGGCCGATTTCCGCGCCTCCCGGCGCATCGCGGGTCATACTTCCAATGATTTCGGTTTCATCCCACCCGGCGCCCATGCGACGGCCGCAGGATGCGCCGCCTGGACGCCCGATTTTGGCTGGGGAAGCTGCTGCACGTACGAGCGTTGGCGTTACGCCGGGGCCGCATGGGCGATGGGCCATGATGGACGGCGCTACATGCACTTGTACGTGCGGTAAGCGAGCGAAATTAAAGGTGTCAGGAGCATATATTCGGTGCGCCGTTGATTTGAGTTAGTGCTGTTTCATGCAAAATTTCTGGGAGTATCTACATCCGGAATGTCTCGCGTGAAAGGGTTGACCAGCGTCCAGAATATGCTCCTGACCCCTTAATACCTTTCAAGCAAGCAGGCTCAAAAACTGTTGCAGCGTTCGCGGAGGGATTCCCTGCGCGTCGGCGATCGGCTCGCAGCTCTTGCGCGGCAAATCCGACAACTGCCCCTCCACATACACCGACAAATGCCCTCGCGTGTCGCTCCGCCCAAAACAGTCGTCAAACCGCTTCAAAAACTTCCGCAACTCGGGTCTCAGCGAACGAATCTGATTGGCGTCCATACTTGGTCCTCCGGGAAAATGGCTCCCCAGTTTCGCTCAAAAAGAAACCAGCACCAATATCAGTTAGCGTTGTAGTACTAGAATGTCCCCTTTTATTATGTTACTTAACCTAGTGTACCAGCAGCATATAGCCGTTAGAATGCCCATCACAGCTGGGGAGTCTCCCGTCGGAAAGGAACTAGCAGTAGCGAACCTGTCTCTCATTCAATCCAGTGAGGAATACGATGACAACGATTTCGCGACGTAGGACTACTTTGGCCCTCTATGCAGCGGTGCTCGTAGCGATCTCTGGTTGCAATGAGCTTTCCCAGCCCGAGACAGCCAAGGTGGAGCGAGCGGAAGTCACACCTTCCTCCGCACCATCCTTAGCCCCTGCTTCCTCGGTGCCCGAGAACCTTGCGATCCCTGAACTGGACCGAGCCAGCGACCCGCCCTCGAAAGCTGAGCCGACTCGGCAAGAGTTGGCGGAAGCGAAGTTGAGGATTGCACTCGACTCCTGGGCGTTTGGTGATTCCTACGAAGAGTTCGAAGGGAATCATCCCGACGTGATGGTCTTCGAACTCGACTGGAGGGCCCATCGGTACACCCTCATTGGCTATGAGGTCGGGCAATCCCGCATCGAAGGGTTTACAAAAGACGACGGGACGCCCTCATCGATGGTG
Source organism: Planctomycetota bacterium (assembly GCA_963204915.1). GTDB lineage: Bacteria > Planctomycetota > Planctomycetia > Pirellulales > Pirellulaceae > JAHWKS01. Next base: position 5,447 of record CAUJHS010000060.1, read on the forward strand.
GTTTTTGCGGTAACACTGACCTATACCAATATGGCAGGCCAGGAGGTCAAACGAAAAAAGCAATACAACGTGTATGATCCTGACGGAGATGAGGAATGGCAGATTGTAACCACCAACTAATTCGGGACATTTTGAAAACGGGAAATTCCAGAATAGCATGAACTTTGTCGTAAGTTGAGTCACACGAGACGCCAAGTGCCACTGCTGGTTAGCCAGCAGTGGCACTTGGCGATACGCCTTCATAAAACAATCGTTCTTGACACCTTTGTTCATTTCTCTGTGATTGCTTTATCATTTACGAATTTGACGGCTGCTTGTCCGCCAGCAGTCCACGCATATGCGGTCTTGATTCCGAATTTCGCCTCAATCCCGAGGATGATTTGCTCTGCGACAGGTTCCCTTGGAAGCTCTCGAACAAGGTGGATTAGATAACCATGTTTCGGCTTGCTATTAATCAGTTTTTTGGCGTCGCCTGCGAGGTGGTGCGCGTTATAATCGAGCCCCATCTCGATTACGATAGGGGCGTGCAGATGCCCGTCTCGGAATGCCCGAATGCTTGGACACCCTCGGAGTAGTTGTGGCGTTAACACCGTGAGGTCGAAGTTTCCCCGGCGGTTCCCTTGGCGGGCGACGTTCTCCGGCCACTCTTTGTGAACTAACTTAGTCTTCGCCAATTCATTCCCCAAAGGAACGCGTTGCGCGAGTTCTTCATGCGACATCATGATGTGGAAGAGTTCTGCATGAATCGAATGTTCGACACGGTGCAAGTAGGGGAACTGAAGAAAGTCATGCACTAACGAGTCGATAGACCGCTCCACGAGTGCTTTTGCGTTTGGCAACCAGGAATCATCATCCGGGGAATACCGAGCTGAACTTAATAGGTCCAGCACTTCCGCGACGTTCCTCGAGACCTCCGGCTCAGGAACTTCGTATTCTCTTTCGTCATCGTCGTTCACCGGTGGCGGGTCGGGGGCGCCTGGTGGTGTACCGCGAGCCGGATCGACGGACGTTACGATTGGGTTGAATGGCGACGCCCCTGGGACTTCGTTCTGTGACTCACGGTGTGCCTTCCGATCACTAACTAACCACTGCTCGAGTGCAGCAAGGGTCGTAAACCGAGAAACCGTTAACTCCATTTGTTGTTGGGGTAACACTCGCGGCGGTTCGATTCGGTAGTACTTTTCGTACGCGCCTCTCATGTTTTGCGGCGTACAGATTTTTACGGTCTGTGTCCGCTGTGTATTGACGTAGACTTGGCGACCAGCGACCCAGACAGGCATGACGACCTCCCTCGTTAGACCCAACTGCTGTTCGATGCCGAAAAGGTGTCAGGGACCGATTCCGAAAACGTTTCCGGACACCTTCTGATAACGGAGATCAATACAGCGTCCGCCGGAACCCATTATACACGGTCCGCCGTCTTCCTTGCTTCTTTTGAGTTGTCGAATGCGGCGACGCGATTACTCGGGGATTTCGGCTTCGATTAGTTGCGCCAGGAGCGTGAGCGATTCCTGCCAGCCCAGGCAGCAGGCTTCCGCGGGGATTACGTCGGGAATTCCTTCTTGCACGATGTTCACCTCGGTTCCGCAGAAGACCTTGGTTAAAACGACCGTCGTTTGCATCTCACCGGGCAAGTTCGGGTCGTCGAACGTATCGGTGTAGCGGAGGCGCTGGCCGGGGACCAGCTCTAAGAAAGTTCCGCCAAAGGAGTGCGCGTGGCCAGTGGAGAAGTTCGTGAACGACATCTTGTATGAGCCGCCGACCTGCGCGTCCATGTGATGGACCTTACCCGTGAAACCGTGCGGCGGCAGCCACTTCGCCATCGCGTCCGGGTCGAGAAACGCCTTGTACACGCGCTCGGGCGGCGCCTTCAACACTCGGTGCAATCGTACTGTGCCTGGAATCTCGGCTTCCTTTCTGAGTAAGTCGCGGCCGTCTACTCCGGCCGCTGAAGAATTACAACCAAATCGACCCGGCGAACCCATCGCCGTCAAGGTCAGATCATTGTCCCGATTGGATCACAGATTCCAGCGACAGGTCATGAGGTTGAACGCCGGCGCCGCGCGCGAAGCATTAAAGGTGTCAGGAGCATATATTCGGCGCGCCGTTGATTTGAGTTAGTGCCTTTTCGCGCAAAATTCAGGGGGATATGGACATCCTGAATGTCTCGCGCGAAAGGGTTGACCAGCGTCCAGAATATGCTCCTGACCCCTTAATTCAGTTTCTGCTAATTTGATTTTGACTAAGGCGTGGCTGGGGCGTCACGAGAATTCAAAGTCCGCACGTTCCATTACTTCGAACAAGGCCCACACGGTGACGAAGCTGTGCGGATCGTTCTTCCACACCTCGGGGAGGAGTGATTGGGCCAGTTTCGCGTCTTCCAGCGCGAGCAACCCGTTCTGGCCGGTGCGCCGGGCGATCGGTTCCAGCACTCCCTGCCATGGGCCGCAGTTCAGCAACGACGAGGTCCAGGTTTCGTCGGACAGGTCGTAGCCTAAGGGCTTTAGCCGCGGGTGCTGGACCGAGCCGTTCGGGCCGAACGCATCGGTGAACAGAAGGTAATACTCGCGCCCAGAGACGGGGACCGGAAGCAAATCCATCTCCAGTCGTTCCCACAATTCATCGAGCGCGACAAGCGGATAGTTCCCGTCGACACAGGGGTTGCACCACGAGTCGATCGTGCGGATCTCCTGCAAGTGAGGCAGCCCAATGAACCCAATGTATTGGTCCCACTCGGGATCGCCCCGGCGACGGATTCTCCGCGTGCTGAGCCACATCTCGCCGCCATTTTGCAACATGGTGCGTCCCCTCGCCGCAAAAGACTTTCGCAAAGCGGTGCGTGCTGGAATGAGCCGGATTACAAAATACGCTTGCCAAAGGGCCGCCGTCACTTGAGCGGGGTGTGGGGCGATGCGATGGACGAATCATGAAGTGGTACAAGCAGCGCACACCAGAGCACCGCCCAAAAAAGCACGGAAATTTTTCGTGTCCAACCCATGCGCCCTAGCCCGCGTTTCATCGAGGTGTGATGACTTCTTCAGTGTGGTCCACTCGCTCCGCGAGTGGTTTCCGGCACTCGCGGAGCGAGTGCACCACATTCGGGGCGCCACATCTGCGTGAAACGCGCTCTAGGCGGCGTCCGTAACCCAACCATTCACCAGACTTTTATCAAGGATCATTCTGTCGATCGAACTCGCTGCTTTCATCTCAATTACTGACGCTCTACGACGAGCCGCGCCGCGGCGAATAGTGACTCGCGGTAGTCCATAGATGTGTTAGGTCCAATCTTCTTCCTGAATTCCGAACTCGAATTGAGCTTGCGCCATGGCCTCTGCTTGGGTTGTGTGGTAAGTGTCGGTCATCTCTTGACCGTCTTCATCATTGTGGATGAGATAAAACCCGCTATCTTCATCGAACTGGACGACGTGCAGCTCCTTGGGTGGATCAAGCGGGCGTCCATTGACCGAGTGCCGTGTCCGACCGATTGGAATATGTTCCGGCCGGAGCAGTACTTTGCACACCACGCGTTGTTTTAACTCGCGATTCATCGGGAAAATCTCCACGACGGTCGGCAGCCTATGCGGAAGGCAAGCGATCACCGCTTGATTCGGTTATGCCGCCTGAGCGTCAAAGATTCCACCGCTGCCGACGCCTTCAGATTATTCGTGTGTGGAATGCCAAACGCCGGTTGTCCGCCAGCCGTCGTCGGTGTACCAGCGAATCTGCATCACGCCGTCGAGGGTCGCCAACCAGCGAGCAATATATCGCGATACGCTGGGATCGTCTCGGCCGTCATGCCAGAGATGGACTCGTCGTGCATGCCAATCAAAAACGACATTGCGCCGCGGGCCGCCGTTTTGCTGGTAGGCGACGGTCGTGGCAATGGGCAACCGCCACGGAAACGCGATGCGCGAGTAGGGCCCGTCTTGTGATTTGACGAACGCTTGGAACGAAGCAGCCAGGCCCCGCAAGTCGGCCGCGCCTCGTAAGGCGAAGGTCACGTGCGTCCGCAGGCCAAGTTCCGTTCCCGGGGGCGGAGTGGTGTCGCAGACCGCCATTTCGCCCATCGCCGACAAGCGCGTGATGATGGCGGCGTTGTTCCCGCGATAGCGAATGCACGCCAACTCCGCGCAGCAAATCGCTGAGAGCATTTGATTTAGTTCATCCTCCGATTGCGGCTGGCGTTTGACATAACAATGGTCGTGGGGTTCGGTCGTCATCCCGAACAAGTTCGGCGCCTCGGTGCGCGGAACGCCGCACGCGGTGCAACAATCCGCGACAACGTAAAAGTCGCCAAGCACATTCAGCCGGTGCGGTTGCATTTCAAGACCATTCAAACGACGCGAGCCAACCCAACGCCGGAAGCATCGGCGCCGGCGACTCGCCGAAAAACGCCGACCACCACTTGTGAGGAAGCGCCTTCTCTTGTGATATTCCCTTTTTCGAGCGAAGTAAACCGTGGAAGCGCCACTGGCCCGCCGGATGGTCGAACACGCCAGCGCGCCCGTTACTGTCGAATCTGCCCAACGTTGCGAACGCTCGCTGGCCGTCATTCAACGTCCGCGAACTCCCAGGAACCTTTCTCGCGGCGTCGCCATGCACGACGCGCGATCATGCGCAACAGGAAAACAGCCATGAAAACACCGGTATGCAACCTTTGCGGCAAGGCCATGGAGAAGGGGTTCATTCCCGACGTCGCCCACGGAACCGTGCGGCGCGCGGTGTGGCATCGGGGCGACCCAGAGCCTGCCCTGCTTTTCGGCATGCCCTTGGGCGGCCTGAGTATCGATAAGTTGGAAACTCTGCCGATCACCACGTTCCGGTGTCCGGAATGTGGACTTTTGCAGTTCTATGCGAACGCCGATGAGGAGTAAGTCGCAGGCGTCGCGGGGCGCAGGCCTTTGTGTTAAAGGGGCGCACCAGAATGAGGTGGGGGCGTTCCTAACGCCGACAACAAGCGGGGTGATGAATACTGTTGAGGAACGTAGCGACGATGGCCGTATCGGTCGATTCGATCACCCCGGCCTGCATGCTCTTATTATACCGAACAAATGTACAGCATCAAGTCATCGTGCGCGAAAATGGAGACGGTCATTTGAACTTACGTCGATACGTGGGCGCCGTCTTGTGCGCAATTCATCGAGAATTTCCAGCGCTTTTTCGTAGAAGGCGATCTCTCCTCTCGCCGTAACTTTTTTTCAGATTTTTTTACGGGTGCGACGGCGCGATGGCGCTCGGACGCGGACGCGATGTCGCCAGGGCTGTAGTAGCGCTAAGGGCGGATCGTGCGTTGATGGATTGGTCCAGCGAGATACACGCCGTCGCTGGGATGGGCGACACGCCGTCCGGCTCGGCTCGGGGCTCGGAGGGGCGATACGCCGTCGCTTGCGCTTCCGGCTCGGAATCGGAAGAGCGCGGCGTGTTGTCGATGGAGTTTTTGGTTTTTTCGATAGGAGCGGTTCGGGATGATTATTTGTTACCGTCGACCGGCGGGGCGTGCGCCAGGCCGGCTTTCGCGGGGAAAAACCCGAACAACCGGTGGCCGCGGGTCGTCTTGATCCTTGAGGGCGGCGCGTTTGCTACCGCCCGAAGGCCAGGCGCATTCGTCGCATGACCACAAACTCACCGTAATGTGCAGAGTTTTCGCCGGGTGAGTCGATACGACAGGTGGGCATTACGCCATTTGTTTCTATGTACGGGGAATCGAGAATCGATGGCTTCGACGAAAACGCAACCCGAGAGCGAACTCGAGGAACTGAGCCGCGCCCGAGGCGCACGCCGCTCGTCCTCGGTGCAAACGCCTCTGGAAACCTACCTCCGCGAAATCAACGAAACCGCGCTCCTCTCGGCCGAAGATGAGCAAATGCTGGCCGACGGCATCGCCCAGGGCGATGTCCGAGCGCGCGATCGCATGGTGCGGGCCAACTTGCGGTTGGTGGTGAACATCGCCCGCGGCTACACCGGCAAAGGTCTGGGTTTGCAGGATTTAATCGAGGAAGGGAATCTCGGGCTGTTGCGGGCGGTCGAAGGTTTCGACCCGCGCATGGGAACCCGCTTTAGCACGTACGCCAGCTACTGGATCAAACAATCGATCAAGCGGGCATTGATTAACTCGGCCAAAACCATTCGCATTCCGGCGTATATGGTCGAGTTGCTTTCCAAGTGGCGCCGCGCCAGTGCGCGTTTGCAGGAAGAACTGGGCCGCACCCCAACGCCGGAAGAAATCGCGCGCGTGCTCGGCTTGCCGAAGAAGAAGTTGCCCATCATTAAGAAGGCGATTCGGATTTACAACTCGACGCCGCAAACCGACCAGGCCGAAGCTGGCTGGTCGCTCGGCGAGATGATCGAAGACGAACGCCTCAAAAGCCCAGAAGACGAACTGCTGGAGCATGACGCCCTGAAGCATGTGATGCGCATGCTCGAAACGATGGATGACCGCGAACGCACCGTGCTGCGCATGCGATTCGGACTCGGCGGGATCGAGCCGCACACGCTCAAAGAAATTGGCGAGCAACTGGGGCTGACTCGCGAACGCGTCCGGCAAATCGAAACCGAAGCGCTGGGCAAGCTGAACACCAGTTTGCAAGATCCGAAAGAGCGGCAGGAAAGCGAAGAATAATTCGTCCGCCGCCATGCGCAACCACGCCCCGCTTCCGGCGCGGGGCGGTCGCAAAGCAGCAGGTCGCTTGAAGGGTGAGTTCTGCACCCTGTGGAACACGAATGCCAGTCTGGTTAGACTCCAAGACTATGGTGTTTTCGTGTTCGACCCTTCAAGGTGCTTCATGATTCTACGACGATGCTGCTTGGTCTGGCTGAGCTTGGGGATTTGCGCGATGGGAGGGGTCTCATCGCTTTCCGCCCAAACATTTCAGGGCGTTGAGACGAAACCTCACCCGCAGGTGCAAATCGAGCGGGCTTTTCCCGAATTGAAAATCACGCGGCCCGTGATTCTGACGCACGCGGGCGACGGTTCGGGGCGGTTGTTTGTCGTCACGCAGCAGGGCATCGTGAATGTTTTCCCGAACCGGCAAGACGTGAAGCCCAGCGAGGTCAAGACCTTCCTCGACATTCGCGAAAAGGTGGTCTACAAAGACACCGAGAACGAAGAAGGCTTTTTGGGCATGGCCTTCCACCCCAAGTTCGCCGAGAACGGCGAGTTCTTTGTGTATTACACCTCGACCCAGGCGCCACCGCATACCTCGGTCATTTCGCGGTTCCGAGTTTCGAAAGATAACCCCGATCAGGCCGACCCCAATTCGGAAGAAGAAATTTTGCGCATTCCGCAGCCGTTCTGGAACCACAACGGCGGCACGATTGTGTTTGGCCCGGACGGTTACTTGTACGTCGGTTTGGGCGACGGCGGCGCGGCGAACGACCCGCAAGGCAACGGGCAGAACCTGAAAACGTTGCTCGGCTCGATCTTGCGCATCGACGTGGACAACACCCAAGGCGACCTGAAGTACGCCATTCCGAAGGACAACCCCTTTGTGAATCGGAAGGACGCCCGCGGCGAAATTTACGCTTACGGCATTCGCAACATTTGGCGCATGGCGTTTGACCGCAAGACCAACGTGCTGTGGGCCGCCGACGTAGGCCAGAACTTGTGGGAAGAAATCGACTTGATCGTTCCCGGCGGAAATTACGGTTGGAACCTGCGCGAAGGAACTCACAAATTCGGCGAAGCGGGAGTCGGTCCGCGTGAAGACTTGATCGAGCCGATCTGGGAATACCACCACAACATCGGCAAGTCGATCACCGGCGGGCATGTGTACCGCGGCCAGAAAGTTCCTGCTCTTGACGGCATGTACTTGTACGCCGACTATGTGTCCGGCCTGGTGTGGGCGCTCGATTACGACGCCAAAGCCAAAAAGCTCAAAGCGAACTATTTGATACCGGTCGCCGAGTCGGTGTCGCTGAAGAACATGCCGGTCATCACCTTTGGCGAAGACGAAGAAGGCGAAGTGTACTTCACCGACACCTTTGGCGCCATTTATCGCTTTGTGGGCAAGTAAGCCTGCACGGCGCCGCGCCGGCTTCTTGAAGAATTGGCCTCAGGGCGGACTGCGCGTCCGCCTTCACGTTCGTTGTGGTGGGCGCCTTCGCCCGCTGTTCAGGATTCGCGAACCGAGTCAGGAGTCGCCGCTATGGCCGTCGATTATTCCTACCAAGACATCGCCAAGATGATCGACCACTCGTTGTTGCAGCCGACGCTGACCGACGAGGAGCTGGAAGCCGGTTGCCGCGTAGCGCTGGAGTACGACGTGGCCAGCGTGTGCATCAAGCCGTACTACTTGAAGCGCTGCGTTCAGTGGTTGCATGGCAGCACCGTGCGGGCCAGCACCACGATCGGTTTTCCGCACGGCGGGCACACCACCGCCATGAAACTGAAAGAGGCCGAGGAAGCCCTGGACGACGGCGGCGAAGAACTCGACGCCGTGGTGAATATTGGCAAGGTGCTTAGCGGCGACTGGAATTACGTGCAGGCGGAAATTGTGCAACTCACCCGGCTGACGCACGAAGGCGGGCAGAAGATCAAAGTCATTTTTGAGAACTGCTACTTGCAAGACCAGCACAAAATTCGGCTGTGTCAGATTTGCGGCGAGGCGGGCGTCGATTGGGTCAAAACGTCGACCGGCTACGGCAGCGGCGGCGCCACGCACGAGGATTTGCGTCTCATGCGCAAGCACTCACCACCGCAAGTGCAAGTGAAAGCCGCGGGCGGCGTGCGCACGTTAGACGCCTTGCTTGAAGTACGCGCCCTCGGCGTTTCCCGAGTCGGCGCCAGCCGCACCGCGGAAATGCTCGACGAATGCCGCTTACGCACCGGCGACCGCCGCGCCTAAGGGAAGACGTTTTCGTCATCGGTTGATCTCTCGAAGTGGGCCATGTCGCGAGGGGCGTCGTTCACCTAGGCCGAGACTTCAAACCGAAAGCGAATGTTCAATTCGGCGGCTTTCTTCAAGATTCGCTGAAACGCGCGGAGATCGTTGACAATCTCCTCCAGGAATTCGTCGTCCGGCTCGGCTTTCCACTTCGCGTCAAAGTGCGTGAGTAACGCCGAGATCGTTTGGAGGCCCGCAGCCGAGTCGTGCCACTGCCGCGCCGCCGAACGAGCGCGCTCCGCCCAGGACTTGGCTTCGTCCGCATCTTCGTCCTCCAGCGCGTCGGCAATGTCGTCGATGAGCCCCACGTCGGCGTACCCGTAGAACTGGCTCAAGGGCGTGACTCCGGCGGCTTGAGCGACGGCATCGCATTCTTCAGCGTCCGCAAACTGCCCCAGCCCCTGCCCCGTGCGAAACGGCTTTTCCGGCGTCTTCTTACCCTGGAGACGAATGTCGACGAACACAGACATGGGCTGCCTCATTCTTTCAACGAACGAGTCGTCAACGGTCAATGCGCATCGCGTGAACCAAACCTCGCCCTGAGATTTACTGCCGTACAGGGACAACTCTCAATGCGAACGCGAGCAATCTTCAATCAAGATATCTGTAACGAATCGCCGTAGCAATGCGAGCCGGACGATGTGCTTCACGGCAGCTTGGGCGAGCGACGGCGGTCAGGTATTGTCAGTTGACACACTCGTTCACTTGGCCGGCCGTTCAGGCTGGCGGCGGGCGTCGCGGCGGCGCTTCCAGCGCAGCAATTGTTGCCGCAACGAGAGCGGTTGAAAGCATGACAGCCGATACAGCGGCAGGGTCTCGTCGAGGAAGTAACGCTTCAACTCAAGCGAACCTGGGCCCATATCATACCGCCAGTCGCCGCGCTGGTAGGCGTCTTCAATAATGTGGGCGTATAGCACGTTCCCCACGCCGTCGCGGCAGGCGGTCGCGTCGTAACCGGCGCGCAAGCCGAACACATTACCGCGGTAATGGTAGTTGTACGCAAAGGCGATCGGTTCGTCTTCCAGAAACAGGAGGTTCAGATCGATGCCGCCGCACTTCGCCGCGGTTGCGTGCAGGTCGCGCAAAAACGGTTGAATCGAAGCGTGCGAAAGCGTCGTGCCATCGGTCGAATTGCTTTGCCAACTGGCTTGCGCAATCCGGAGGCACGCATCGAAGTACTCCCAGCGCGGGTCAACGACGTTCTGCCCGTCGGTGCGGTAGCGCACATAGCGGGCGCCGCGTTCCGCCAGACGGCGTTGGCTGCGGCGTAGGTTGTTCCGCCACTTGCTGGTGCGCTGGGCGAGGTAGTCGTCCCATGTGCCCGCCAATGCGACCAGGCCCGACGAGTCGAGCAGGCTTCGCTCGATGGGGAGTTGCAACGCTTGAACTGCGGCTTCGGTTTGGGCCAACGCTTCATTCGTTCCGCCGACCCAGCGCAGCTCTAAAACGTCCCAGTCGCGCCGGACTGCCGACGAATGCAAGTAGGCGAGCCCGCGCTCCAGCGTCTCTTGCGGCCGCGGGCCAATCGGTCCGTAGTAGGAGCCCCAATAGTCAAGCGGGTACGTAAGAAACTTGACGTGGCCTAATTTGGTCGGTTCACGTCGCACCACCAGCGGCAAAATTCCGCTCGGCTCACCTTGATCGAACGTGACGATGACGCGCAAGCGCTGACTTTGGCCGTAGTGCCGCCAGTACACTTCAAGCCAGTCCAGCGTTTGAAAGAACGAGGCGCCGGCCGTTTGCTCCAGCAAGGTGCTCCACGCCGGGCGCAACTCCTGAAGTTGAGCAGGATCGTTAAATTCGCGCACGTCCATACAAGGAAACACGGTTTGTTTCACGCCACCTTCCAAAAGGGCGCGTCATGCGCGCACCTGTTATTGCAAGTGTAGCTTACGAACCAGAGCAACGATTTCCCTTGGCGCCTACCTGCCGGCGCGTGGAGAATACGAACTCCGTCAATGTGACGGACGGCGCGCATGGGCGTAGATTTGCATCGAGATCAAGCCAGTGACGCTGGCGACGATCAGCACTCCGACGAAATCTACGGTCGCGGAGATGAAGGATTGGACTCGGCCTCTTTGTGTGCGATCGTGTGATGCGCGCTCGACAAAGCCTTTCACGATCGCATTGTCGTTTTTCACTGACCGGAACGTCGGCTGATATTCGGAAAGCGGCCAATTTTGCGGCAATGCCGTGACAATGAACACGAGCAGAAAGCCCAGCCAGAATGCTTGTGGCTTTCCACGGTAATGGATGGCGCCGAGTAGGGGGACCGCGAATACGAAAAACGATAGAACGCTCCGTACATCGCTTGCCAATTGCAAATTTACTTGGATCGTGGCCAGCCACGCCGCGACAAACGTGAGGCCTGTGAGTCCCGTCGCAAGGCGAAATCGCATGATCGCGAACTTTCCACAGACTGTGTTGTGAAAACGTCTCCTGAGTTCGTTCGGGCATTATAAAGGGTTATACCGTCGCGATCATTGCGGCGCAACCACACCTGTCCCGAACGTCCTACAACAATTCGCTGGCCAGGTCGGCCAGGGCCGAGCGTTCGCCCTTCTCCAGCGTGACGTGGGCGTAAATGGGCTGGCCCACCATGCGGTTGATCAGGTAGCTCAAACCGTTCGAGAGCGCGTCGAGGTACGCGTGGTCGATTTGTTGAATGTCGCCCGTGAAGACGATCTTCGTACCGGCGCCGGCCCGCGTGATGATGGTTTTCACTTCATGCGGCGTGAGGTTTTGCGCCTCGTCGACGATGAAGAACACGCGGTCCAGGCTGCGGCCGCGAATGTACGCCAAAGGCGTGATCATCAGCTTCTCTTGTTCGAGCATGCTGGAGATGCGCGCGGCGGCTTTGTCGCCTTCGCCAAATTGATGGCGGATCACGGTCAAGGCGTCGAACAGCGGCTGCATGTACGGGTCGAGCTTGGCGGCAATATCGCCGGGCAGGTAACCCAGGTCTTTGTTGCTCAAAGGCACGACGGGCCGCGCCAGCAGAATTTGCCGATACTCGCTGCGCTGCTCCAGCGCCGCGGCCAAGGCCAACAAGGTCTTGCCTGAACCGGCCTTGCCCGAGAGCGAGACGAGCTTGATGTTCTCATCCGTCAGCGCGCGCAGCGCGAAAAACTGCTCGGCGTTGCGGGGCTGGATGCCGTAGGCGTTGATCCGCTCAACGCGCGCAAAGGTGTGGTCGGTCGGCCGATACGTGGCCAACACCGAGCGCGAACAATTGCGCATGATGAAGTTTTCGTTGGCGCGCGGGTCGTGAATTTGCGGCAGTTGATCGGCAGGAACAATTCCGGCGCCTTCGTAAAACTGGGCGATCACTTCGGCCGGCGCGTTTTCGATCATGCGCTTGCCAGAGTAAATGTGATCGACGCTGGCCACTTTGTCGGTGTTGTAGTCCTGCGAAGGAATGCCCAGCGACTTGGCCTTCATGCGAATGTTGGTGTCCTTCGAGATCAGGATCACCGGCCGGTCGGCGTGCTGCTCTTGCAGTTTGAGCGTCGTGTTAAGAATGCGATGGTCGGGCGTGTCGTGTTGGAACGCCAGTCGCAGGCGTTCGTCCATCGCGCCGCCAAGGGCCACGCGAATTGAACCGCGTCCTTCGCCCAGCGGGGCGCCTTCGTCCGAAAGCACGTCGCCGGTCAAACTATCCAGACGCCGCAGAAACTCGCGCGCCTGGAAATTGATGTCTTGATTGCCTTTTTTGAAGTGGTCCAGCTCCTCCAAAACGGTAATCGGAATTGCGATGTCGTTTTCCTCGAAGTGGCTAATGCACGCAGCGTCGTGAAGCACCACGTTCGTGTCGAGCACAAACAACTTGGGGCCTCCCGCCGAGAAAGCGTCGGACATTGACGGCCTCTTGGGTCGAGGGAGAGCAGTAGGTTGGGTACGTTCCCATCATAGTTGGCGACTGTGAAAGGAACATGAAATTAGCGCGCCGTCGGGGCCGCCCGCCAACAGCATGGGCGACGCGCGGAATGCGTCTACGCTACGCGTCCTGGGAATTGTACGTTTCTCCTCACGTCACGGTGCGTAAAAATTCGGCCGGCGCTGGAATTTCCAATTCCAGCATGGCGGTTCCCAGCAGTTTTCCCTGGGTATCAATCCTCAGGGACAGGCTGGCGCCACCCGCCAGAACGTCCTCCAGCACAAAGTTCAACGCTAGAACCTTGGGCAGTTCGTACCGCTGAACGCGGCGGGGCTGCAACGATGCAAAAAAACGCTCCACACGCTCGGCTGTCAATTCCTTAACGAGCAGTTCATACGCGGCCGGCGAGCAAGCCACCACGCCCACATTGGCGTGATTGCCCTTATCGCCGCTGCGCACCGAAGCAAGCTGGCCCAGTTTGAGCACGTTTTCCTTCATCACGACACCCAACGACCGGTCAGGGTTCGCCTGGAACTCCGCATGGCCCCGTGGACAATTTTCCCCCCTCAACCTACCTTGGCGGAATGACGGATGCAAAATGCTACTTGAACGCGCAGATGAGCGCGGTTGAGCCACACGTGCTGGCAGGCGGCCGGGCGGTGGTTTTTTCCCGACGATCTCCCACCAAGGAAACCCACAACGAGGACGCCGCCGCGGTCTTCCGCCTGGACGACGACTCGGCCGTGCTCGTCGTGGCCGACGGACTTGGCGGAGGCCCCGCGGGCGAACGCGCCTCGGCTTTGGCCGTCGCCGCCCTTCAGCACGCCCTGCACAACGTGGCCGGTTCGGGTGAACTCTTGCGCACCGCGATTCTCGACGGCATCGAAGCGGCCAACCAACACATTCTGGCCACCGAACCCGACGCCGCCACCACGCTGGCCGTGGTCGAAATTCACCAAGGCCGCGCACGCACTTACCACGTAGGCGACTCCAGCGTGCTAGCCGTCAGCCAGCGCGGTCGGCTCAAGTTTCAAACCGTGTCGCATTCGCCGGTGGGTTACGCCGTCGAAGCGGGCGTGCTCAACGCCGCGGAAGCGATGCACCACGAAGCACGGCATGTGGTGTCGAATGTGGTCGGCTGCCCGAAGATGCGCATCGAAATGGGTCCGCTGGTAAAACTTCGTCCGCGCGACACCGTGGTGCTGGCCAGCGACGGCTTGTTCGACAACCTGCACACCGAGGAAATCGTGGAGATCGTTCGCAAGGGCGATCTGATTCACGGAGTGGAACAACTGGTGCGCGCCTCGCTGATTCGCATGACGCAGCCGGGCGGTCCCGAGCCTTCCAAGCCCGACGACTTGACGATCGTCGCGTTTCGTCCCAGTCTGCCCTAGTGCCGCCCAAGTCAACGCCGCCGCGCCAACGCGGGGGCGTAGTTCAAGTGGCGGGGGCGGGCTGGTTATAATGCAGTTCGCCGAACCGCTTTTCTTTTCCGTGAAGGAGGACCCCCATGCATCGGATGATTTGGCTTTTCACGCTCGTCCTGTTCGGAGCCGCCGTGGCGAATGCGCAAGAACCGCGGCCGCCGAAGGTTCCCATCAATCCGGAAGAAGCCATCGAAGCGCCCAATCCGGCCAAGGTTCCCAAGGTTGTTCAACCTGACACGACGCTGCTGGACGACACCAAGGCGTCGGGCTTGCAACCGCGCGTCCGCGCCGTGCCGCGTCGCGCTGCGGACCAGATATTGCCCATGAAAAGGCGATGTCTCGTGATCACCGTTACGCCCGGTGCGCAATTCACGGGCGAACTCACATCCACCATGGGTCCTTGGCTTCACATGAAGCGGGACGACGGTCGCGAAGTGTGGATCGCTAGCGAGAACGTGGCGGCGGTGGTTTTTGAGCCCGACCGAGAACCGCGCAAAGACAGCGACAAGGAAGCTGCTGCCCAAGCCGGCGAGCGTGAAGGAGCCGAGCGCGAACGGTCATTCGCGCTAGCGTTGAAGGCTGAGGCGGAAGCGATGCGGCGTGAAGTGATGGCCATGCAACAACGACTGGTCCAAGCCGTCGAAGAAGCCGCCCGCGCGCGCCGTGAGTCGGAAAGCCAACGCGACATGGCCGAACAACTTCGCCGCCGCGCCGAGGAAGCCCGCGCCGTCTTGACCGAAGAAGTCGCGCGCCTCCGAGAGCAACTCAGGAAAGCCGCCGAGAACGCCGCAAAAGAAAACACGAAAGAGGAGCCGAAAGAATAACCTCCTCCCGTGTTAACCCAGCCGCGAAGGACGCCGGCTCGCAGCTTCGTAGCGAAGGAGCGACCCACGTCACTTGCACACTCTGGGGAACGCGACCATGGCGAAAAAGAAAGCGGCCGTCAAGAAGTCGCTGGTAAAGAAAACGCCCGGCAAAAAGACGCCCAACAAAAAATCACCGGGCAAGAAGGCGGCGGCGAAGAAATCCTCGGCGCGTCAAGTCGCGTCGGGGAAGAAGTCTCCCTCGAAGCCCGTTCCCAAAAAGAGAACGGCGCCGGTCAAGGTCAAGAAGCAAGCCGCAACGCCGCCTCCGCCGGAACGTAACTCGTCGGACAGGACGAGCAAGCCGGAGGGGAAGAAAGCCTCGGCTTCGCTCGGGCGTCCGTTGGTCACGGCGGAGGAGAAGCTTTACCTGCTTTTCAAAGAAGATTACCACGCGCGGCAGGTGTTCGACTTCCTGCGGGTCGAAACGGTCCGTGAGCTGGAGCAGTTCACGGCACAAGAGATCGTCCACCGGTTATCGTATCCCGTGCGGCAAACGGTCGAGGGAATTCGCCGCAAACTGGCCGAGAAGAACCGCTGCCTGGCGGGCGACGAAGACTACGCGCTCAAGCACCGCCCCCCGCGCGACGGCGACCACGGATGACCTTCGCTGCCGCGAGTGACGCCCACGAAGGCGGCTAAGGTTGGGCCGCGATTGTGGGCATTGAATGCGTCAAAAATGTGATGATGAAATCATCGAGTAACGGCGCACCACCAAAAGTTGGCGGGGCGTTTGCATGCGTGCATCAATGCAGGATCGTTCCGGCATGGCAGACGGGAAGCCCCAGCATCCTCCCCATCAGTTAGCGCTTCCGCAGAACAACACGCCGGAAGCCTGGGGCTGCGTGCTTGTGTCGGGGCTGCTGGGGTTGCTTGCGATGGTGCTCGGAGCGACGTTCCTTGGGATTGTGTGGTATCGCTTGAGCTGGACCGAGGCGTTTGGAAGATTCGTCACGCCGCCACCGATACCGCTGAACGTTCTCGATCTGGCCGCGTTCATCAGTTTTTGCTTTACGGCCACTCTCGTCATTGCCTCCGTTGTCGCGATGCGCGAGGCGTTTTTTCGACGCAGCCAGAGGCGAGGAAGCGCGGCTTTAAAGAACTTCCCATGAGGGCGCAACCTCGGTTTGGCCACTGCTGGCCAACGCCAGCAGTGGTTACGTCATGCGAAGGGCGGCGAATTATCGCCGCAGAGTCAAGAACGCGCCGTTACTTGCAGCACGCCGCGGCGCCGTCGCAGCAAGCTCCGCTGAGGCAGCAGGCTTCGCCATCAAGGCAGCATTCGGCGCCTTCTTCACAACAAGCCGCGCCAAGATCGCAGCAAGCTGCCGTGGACGTCAGAGCGACCGTGGCGTTAGCGGCGGAAGCGGTGCAGCAAGCCTGAACCGTTTCGCAGCATTCTTGGCCTTCTACGCAGCACGCTTGAGCGCCGTCGGTGCAGCAAGGCAAGTTGGCTTCGCAGCAGGGTTGGCCCGGCGCACAGCAGGCGTTCTTCGTCACCTCGGTGGCGACGTTGTCATTGGCGCCAAGGCCAGCCACGGCCAAACCCAAAGCGAGAATCGAGCCAGCGAAAAGTTGAGTCAGGTTCATACGAAATTGCTCCAGTGAATTGATTTTATGGTTGAAAATACGAATGTCGGAAATACACACAAGCGATGAGCTCACGCCTGCCGGCGCGCAGCAACTTGCGTCATCAACCGCAGAAGGCGGAAGTTCAAGAGAACGCGGCGTCGATTAACACCGCCACACGCACTGGAGCACGCGGAGCGGCGGACCAGGATCCAGCAAATGCTCGCAACCTGCCTGAGCGATCAATCCGTCAGGCGTGGGTAACGCCACATCGGGCAACGCGGCGACCCAACCCAGCAACGTCGCAAAGTCGCCATCGTCCTGCGAGCTTTTTTGAACGACCACATCGCGCCGACAACAACAGGTCGCGGGAGCGGTCGGTTGGGGATGCTCGGTTCCCGTATGAGCACATGCCGGAACAACGGTCTTGCTCTCGTGGGCGGCGCAGCAACTGGTGGGCGCGTCTTCCACAACCGGCGTCGTAACGTGTTGGGTGGCCGAGAAGCTCCAACAACACACTCCCGGCGGCAGGGCCAACAACAGCCCGTTCAGCAGCAGCGCAGTTTTCGCCAGGAGGTTCATATCGTCATTCTACGGGAGCGGTCAACCCTCGGTTCGTCGATCGAACGATTTAGCCAAAACACAGCCTTTGCCTCGGAAGGCCGCATTGGTCGCTTCGTTGTAAAGCGATTCTGTTGTTGAACTTACGGCGAGCCTTCACGAACGCGTCGTAGCAGCGCCGGGGCGGCCGCGGCCGCTTTAGGGCCCATTTGACCAAGGGCAAACGCTGCGGCTTTGCGCACTTGCGGGTCGGAATCTTGCTCCAACACGCGAATCAGCGGGTCGATGGCTTGCTCGGCTTCCGAGCCAATGCGGGCTAAAATCTCGGCCGCCCGACGACGCACCCGCGGATCGGCGTCGCTCAACATGTCCACCACTTCATCGGTGGCGGGCGCCCCAATCCGGCCAAGCGCGTCGGCGGCGACTTCCGCTTCGGTCCAGTCTTGCCGTCGACGAATAATTCGCGAGGGGGCAATATCGGGCAAGGTAACAAGACCGCTGGGAGAAGCGTTTTCGTCAATCAGCTCGCTCGTGGCGGTGTCGGCCGAAGTCGTCGAAGACCCGCCCGTATTTTCAATGCCCGCATCGGGAATGGCCGAAGGAGGCGGCACGGTCTCGGCGGCGATCGACTCCGCAGGATACGGCCCCGGCGAAGGATAGGCTGGCGGCTTCAAAGGCGGGCCTTGGTAAAAAGATCCTGGACCCGGAGCCGAGTTCAACGACGGAGGATCGAGCGGCTCCTCATCCTCTTTGCTGGCCATTTCAACATTGACGCTTACCGGCGCGGTGTCCGAGTTTTTCTCGGCCGTGGAACTCGGAGAACTGCGTTTGGCGCATCCTGCCGAGGTTGTTGCAATCGTTAGAATCGTTGCCGCGTGGATAATCGCCACCCAGGCCAGGTTGCGTTGCATGACTCGACCTCGTGTTCGTCGCTGCGTGCTTTCCTCAATATACCACATGCAATCGATGCGCCGCGGTCCCCGGTTCCCGGAGACGTCGCCGAGCGTTAGCATTTGCAGGGAGCAGCACAACCCGTTTTGACGGAGGAAGCCGCACGGGGCGGTCGAACTTTGCCAGCCGCCGACCATTCCTTCGTGTTGCGTAGCTTCATCTTTCGGTGAATTTCGTTTTTGGAGAAAGTCGGGAAGTTATGGCCGAAACGCCGACGATTACGCTCTCGATGCCTCAGCCCGATATCGCCCTGCTTACACTCGACGCGCCGGGGAAAGGAGCGAACGTGCTCTCGCGGCATGTGCTGGAGGAATTGGCCAGCCACCTGGATGCGCTCGAAAAGCGAACCGATCTGGCGGGCCTGGTCCTACGCTCGGGCAAAGAGCACAGCTTTATCGCCGGCGCCGATTTGCGCGAATTTGCCGCCTCGTTCACGGCGCCCAAAGAGGATGTGGTCCAAATGTGCCGCGCGGGACACGCGCTCTTTGGAAGACTTTCCCAGTGCAGGTTTGTCACCGTCGCCGCCATCGACGGCGTGTGCGTGGGGGGCGGCGCCGAGCTGGCCTTGTGGTGCGACCGGCGCGTGGCGGCCGAACATCCCAAAACCGAGATCGGCTTTCCCGAAGTAAAACTGGGGCTGTTTCCCGGTTGGGGCGGCGCGTCGCGCACGCCGCGCATGATCGGTCTGGCCAATGCGCTGGAAATGGTTACTTCGGGCGAGTCGGTCAGTGCGCGGGAAGCGTACAAGATGGGATTAGTGTCCGATGTCGTTCCGCCCGAACGTTTGCTGGACGCGGCCATCAATCTGATTCGCATCGAGCGGCAAACGGGGCAGTATCTCAAGGACCGCCAAACGTGGAGCCAGCCGATTCCGATCAGCGAAACCGAGTTGGGTTTCCTCGCGGCTACGGCTTCGGCCATGATCCAGCAACAAACCAAGGGACACTACCCCGCCCCCGTGGCCGCGCTCGACTTGATGATGGAGAACGCCGCCGAAGATTTGGAAACGGCGCTGAAGCACGAAGCGGAGGAAATGGCGAAGCTGTTCGGCTCGCCGGTGAATCAAGCATTGATTAACGTCTTCTTCCTCGACCAGCGCAACAAGAAAGACCGCGGCGTGGAGCGCGATGACATCGCGCCGCGCGACGTGCGCCAAGTGGGTGTGGTGGGCGCCGGCATCATGGGCGGCGGCATT
Source organism: Planctomycetota bacterium (assembly GCA_963204915.1). Taxonomy (GTDB): domain Bacteria; phylum Planctomycetota; class Planctomycetia; order Pirellulales; family Pirellulaceae; genus JAHWKS01. Next base: position 24,772 of record CAUJHS010000060.1, read on the forward strand.
GTCGCGGCGAATATGCGACGCGGCGTTCCCGTGGTCGTGACCGACGCCAGCCCCGCGGCGCTCGCCCGCGGCGTGCAAAAGATCATGGAGGAGGCGTCGTTCAACCGCGAGACGAAAGCCCCCGATGCGGCCAAGGCGATTGAATTGGCGCCGCTGCTGAATGTAAGCCGCGCCGATGAAGAATTCGCCGTGTGCGATGTGGTGATCGAAGCAGTCGTCGAACGGCTCGACGTGAAGCGCAAGGTGTTCGCTCGGCTGGAGCCGCTGCTTTCGGATACCGCGATTCTGGCGTCGAACACCTCGACCATTCCCATCACCACCATGGCCGAAGGACTCAAGCGGCCGGAGCGTTTTTGCGGCATTCACTTCTTCAACCCTGTGCGGCGCATGAAGCTGGTTGAAGTGATTCGCGGTGAGCAAACGAGCGATGAAACCATCGCCACGGCGGTGGCGTATGTCAAACGTCTGGGCAAGTCGCCCATCGTGGTGAAGGACGGTCCCGGCTTCCTGGTCAATCGCTTGCTGTTCCCCTACATGAACGAAGCGCTAGAATTGCTTCTGGAGGGCGCCTCAGTCGAAGACATCGAGAAGGCCGCCAAGCGCTTCGGCATGCCGATGGGGCCGATCACGCTGTTCGACATGGTGGGCCTGGACACCGCCTTGTACGCAGGCGGTGTCATGCACGAAGCGTTCCCGAACCGTTACGCCGACAACCCGCTGCTGGCCAAGCTGGTGGAGCAAGGCCGCCTGGGACAAAAGAGCGGCGCCGGCTTCTTCAACTATCAAACGAAGAAGCGCGAGCCGCAGCTTGATCCAGGGTTCGGCCAACTATTGGACGCGCATCGCCGCGGTCAGAAAAAGTTCACGCAGGAGGAGCTGCAACATCGGCTGTTCCTGCCCATGTTGCTGGAGGCCACGCGCGTGCTGGAGGCCGGGCTGGTGCGCGACGCGCGCGACGTGGACCTCGGCTTGATTTACGGCATTGGCTTTCCGCCGTTCCGCGGCGGCCTGATGCACTGGGCCGACACGGTGGGCGCCGCGAAGATCGTCGAACTGCTCAAGCCGTTTGAAAACTTGGGAGATCGTTACCAGCCTACGCCGTTGCTGCGGGAAGCGGCCAAGGCGAACCGAGGTTTTTACGGCCGGTAGTGTCGCCTGGTAACATCGATGACCCAAAACAATCCCCTGTTTAACCGCTCCCCAACAGGGAGCGCGCCCGAAACAACGAACCGACGTGCTCGTGCATTCCGCGCTTCCCGCGGGGAAGTGGTTCAACAGCACGTAAGGCAAACCACCGTTTGACCGCTCCGATTGTTGCGCGCAACGCCACCGAGTAGGCGCCGCAAGTTGCGAAGGCGGCCACAACCCATGATCTCCTTGCTTTGGTTTGTATCGTTTTACACGTTTTGATTGGTTGCCATGTCATCTGCCGTCATCGTCGATTGTGTACGAACTCCCATCGGCCGGGCGCACCCCGAGCGGGGCTTCTTTCGAGACGTGCGCAGCGACGACCTGGCGGTGCAGTGCGTTCAAGCGCTGGTGCAGCGCACCGGAATTGACCCCGCCGAAATTGAAGACGTGGTCATGGGCAACACGCAGCAAACGCGCGAGCAGGGTTTGAACGTGGCTCGCTCGATTGCGCTCATGGCCGGTTTGCCGGCGGCCACCGGCGGCGCTACGGTCAACCGCTTGTGCGGCAGCAGCTTGCAAGCGCTCAACCAGGCCTCGCACGCCATTGTGGCCGGCTTTGAAGACGTGCAAATTGTGGGCGGGTTGGAGCACATGCACCATCTTCCCATGGATCACGGACTCGACCTGAACCCCAAACTGTTTCAGTACACCAGCCGGGGGGCGCTGTTGATGGGCGTGACCGCCGAGTTTCTCGCCCAAACGCAAGACATCGGCCGCGAAGTGCAAGATCAGTTCGCTTTGCGCAGCCATCAACGCGCCGCCGCCGCGCAAAAGAACGGCGAGTTCAAGAAGGAAATCATCCCCGTCTTCGCGCGCGATGAGAACGGCCAACGCTTCCTGGCCGATTACGATCAATGCGTCCGGCCCGACAGCACGCTCGAAGCGCTGGGTGCGCTCGCTCCGGCGTTTATGCCCAAGTTGGGCACCGTCACCGCGGGCAACAGTTCCCCTTTGAACGATGGCGCCGCAGCGCTGTTGGTCATGTCTGAGGACAAGGCCAAGTCGCTCGGTTTGAAACCTCTGGTGCGCGTGCGCGCTACGGCGGTGGCGGGCGTAGAGCCTTCGGTCATGGGAACTGGCCCGGTGCCCGCTACGAAGAAAGCGCTGAAGCGAGCCGGGTTGCAACTGGCGGACCTCGAAGTGATCGAACTGAACGAAGCGTTCGCCGTGCAAGTGCTCGCATGCACACGGATGCTCAAACTAAGCGACGACGCGGTCGATCAAAAAGTGAACGTGCGCGGCGGCGCCATCGCCATTGGCCACCCGCTGGGCGCCAGCGGAGCGCGCATCGCCACGACGCTGATTCACAACATGCTCGACCGCGACGCTACGCTCGGCCTAGCCACCATGTGCATCGGCGTAGGCCAAGGCATCGCCACAATTTTCGAACGGGTGTAAGGCGCTAACTTTACCACACCAAAGCAACCATTGTTTTCAAAATCCGACTTGGCTGACGAGTATTTTCACTGGCCTTATATAACGCCCGTCATTGCGACGCGGCAGTGGCTGGGTCGGGACATGGTTGTCGAGTTTTTTGACATGGGTTGTTTCGGTGATCATCGCGCACATGACGACGACGCAGGAACTCGTTTTTCTCCACCTCTGGCTCGTTCTCTACGTGATCGGACTCCTGCGGTTGCTGCGGCGCGGCCGATTTGAGGAGAACTATCGGGCTAGAACCACTCCTTTCTATCGAGAGTGGTTTCCCCTTCCACGTCGGTTGGGCGAGAAAGAAGGATTCGCTCGCTTTTCTCGATTATTTCTTATGGCTTCCTTACCGTTTGTTTTCGCAGTGTATGCGCTAAGTCTTTGGCGTGTCATGGGGCGGCTATAGTCGTGCAAGATTCGCCTGGGTTTAACCCTGTCATCCAAGCCCCACCGCTGACCGCCATGCAACGTATTTGACAGACGACTACGCGACAACCGAAAATGGGAAAGTCGCGTTGCGAAGGGAGAATTGATGCGATGACCCGTTTGACCGTGGATGCGACCCTCTTGGAAATGCTCGCCACTTTGACCGAACCGGTTGAGTTATGCGACGCGGCCGGCAATGTGCTGGGGCAATATTTTCCGAAGGTCCCGCCGGCCGAGCACGCGCTCGAACCGCAGATCTCGCGCGAAGAAATCGAGCGCCGCAAAAAAGCCCATGAGGCGACCTATTCCACCTCCGAAGTGCTGGCGCGTTTGGGGAAACCGTAATGTTCGAGGTCCGCTGGATCCAGTCGGCCTTGGACGAGTTGATGGAACGGTGGATGGAAGCGGACAGCCGCCTTCGCGCCGCCATCACAACTTCAGTTAACGTAATTGACGTTCGCCTGGCGCGAAATCCTTTGACGGAAGGGAAGGCGCGGGAAGGCGCGGAGCGAGTTTGCTTTATCGACCCCCCTGGGTGTTCTGTTCGAAGTCGACGCCGCAGCCTCGCGTGTTTATGTCATCCACGTTTGGATCGTGCAGAAGCGTCGGAAGTAATCGCTGGCGATATTGAGCATTGGCATCGGTTCATCAACATGAATGGTTTGAACTATCACGAGGACAAGGAGCTTGATCGGTTCATCATTCGGAACTTTTCAAAATTGATGACCGATTTCGAACGCCGTGTCTGGAGCCTTGCCATTAAGCGGGAAAAAGCTCAGTACCCTGGTTGCGCCGCCGATCGTTTGGCGCGCTGGCTGCAACAGGAAACGGAGGAAGTGATTCGTGCGTCACTCGCAGGATCGCGCGCGGTGCAGCAGCAAATCCGCGAACGGATTCTCCGGGACCATGAAAAAGGCGAAGTTCCTATCAACCGCTGCCCCGTGTGTGAGCGGATTGTGCGTACGCCCATGGCGCGGCAATGACTCTGGTGTGGGCATGATTGGCATCCGCGTTCGTGACGCGATGACTGTTGATTAGTGATTTCGCACTTGGCCGTCGGGCGCGACATCGCCACGGTGTTTGAGCGCTTGTCCGGCGAAACGCCGCGTCTCAAGGCGGTTGCTCCAGGTAAATTAACGGTCCTTATGGCAGGTTTCGCCTTGCCTAGCTGATCTTTGCGGAAAACCGTGTCGTCGGTATGATTCCGCCGCGATGGATTCGTGCTACGGAGGCGATGCGCCGGCAAACCGGTGCGACGCGAACGTGTCGGGCGGCGCCTGGCTCCGTGGGCGTGCGAATGGTTCCCTCAGTTCTGGCAGGCCCTGCCTGCCGTTCGCATCTTGAAAGGTCACGGAAGATGGTGCTAGGCAAGCGATGCGCGGCGGAAGCGATGGGCACATTCTGGCTCGTGTTCGGAGGCTGCGGCAGCGCGGTGCTGGCGGCGGCTTTTCCGGAAGTCGGCATTGGGTTACTCGGCGTTTCGTTCGCCTTTGGCCTGACCGTGCTGACCATGGCCTACGCCATTGGGCACATTTCCGGCTGTCATTTGAACCCGGCGGTGTCGCTGGGGTTGTACTCCTGCGGGCGTTTTCCCAAAGATGAGTTGTTGCCTTATATCGCCTCGCAGGTGGTGGGCGCCGTGGTCGCTTCGGGCACGCTGTATTTGATCGCCTCGGGCAAGGAAGGCTTCAGCCTGGAAGGCGGATTCGCCTCGAACGGCTATGGCGCGCACTCGCCCGGCGAGTATTCGCTCTTGGCTTGTGCGGTAGCTGAGTTTGTTTTGACCTTCATGTTCCTGATGATCATTCTCGGTTCGACCGATCCACGGGCCCGGGCTGGCTTTGCGCCTTTGGCTATTGGCCTGGGCTTGACGCTCATCCACTTGATTGGGATTCCCGTGACGAACCTTTCGGTGAACCCCGCTCGCTCGACCGGGCCGGCATTCATGGTGGGCGACTGGGCGTTAACGCAACTGTGGCTGTTTTGGGTGGCCCCCATTGCTGGGGCGATTGCAGCCGGAGCGGCGTACCGCTATCTTTTTGCAGCCCCGGTGGCCAAGCCGGGAACCATCCAGTCGATCTTTCCGCGTCGTTCGAGTTCGTCTGAGGCCGCATGAAACTCCGCTTCCATTCGTTTCAGTTGCCGTTACGGCATACCTTCACCATCTCGCGCGGCTCGATGGATGTGCAGCCGACCTTGATTGTGGAATTGGAACAAGATGGCCTCCACGGCTACGGAGAAGCGACGACCAACGACTACTACGGCGCCACGCTCGAAGGCATGACCGCGGCGCTGGAAGCGCTGCGGCCGGAAATCGAGTCGTACTCCTTGCAAGACCCCGCCGCGTTCTGGGATGCGCTGCACCCAGCGCTGCGGGACCAGCCTTTCGCCCACTGCGCGCTCGATCAAGCGGCCCATGATCTGTGGGGCAAGCTGCAGGGGGCTCCGGTCTGGAAACTGTGGGGTTTATCGCTCGAAAATCTTCCGCCGACGAATTACACCATCGGCATCGACACGATCGAAACCATGGTAGCCAAAATGAACGAGTTTCCCGGCTGGCCGGTGTACAAGATCAAGCTGGGAACGGGGCACGATCTGGAGATCGTCAAGGAGCTGCGCCGCCATACGGATTCGGTGTTTCGGGTCGACGCCAACTGTGGCTGGACCGCCGATGAGACGATCGAAAACTCGCAGGCCATGAAGCTTCTGGGCGTCGAGTTTATCGAACAGCCGCTTCCGGCTGACCGCTGGGAGGACATGGGGCGGGTGTTCGGCGCCTCGGCGCTGCCGGTGATTGCGGACGAAAGCTGCGTTGTGCCGCAAGATGTGGACCGATGCGCCGGCGCGTTTCATGGGGTGAATATCAAACTTGTGAAATGCGGCGGAATGACGCCTGCCCGGCGTATGATCGACCGCGCCAAAGCGCTGGGGCTCAAGGTTATGGTGGGTTGCATGACCGAGTCGACCGTGGGCATTTCGGCGATTGCCCAGCTTCTACCTAGGCTGGACTATGTCGACATGGATGGGGCGTTGCTGCTTTCGCGCGACATCGCCCGGGGGGTGACTATCGAGAACGGCATCTGCCGTTATCCCCAGGAAAACGGGAACGGCGTGACGCTGGTGGGCTAACCCTTCCGGATCCTGCGAATCGCCTTTTCCTAGCCGGAAGGTGTTCGCCTCCGGCTATCGTCTTCGTGCATAACATGTATTCATTGCTATGTTTACGGCGTTATCGCAAGTCTTGAAATAGGCGCCGGTGGCTCGGTGTAGGATGTGAAAAAATCGTGCTTGTCGAAAGGGGACCGCCGACTATAATTAGGTGACTGACCAGTCCGTCCACTAAATCCGGCTAATGACAACAAACCCTAAAGCGGGGCGCCCTCCAAATCCTGACTTGCGAATCCAGCGCACCGAGGAAATCCTCGATGCCGCGGCCATTCTCTTTGCCGAACGCGGTTTCGCCGGCGCCGACACGCAGGAACTCATCAACCGCCTGCAAGTTGGAAAAGGCACGCTGTACCGGTACTTCTCCAGCAAGCAGAAGCTTTTTCTGGCGGCCGTCGATCGAGTCATGCAGCGACTGTCCGACCGAGTCAAGCAAAGCGTGCTTCCCGACGCCGATCCGCTAGAGCAAATGGCCGCCGCGATTCGCGCATACCTGGAGTTCTTTGAAGAACATCCCCAGTTCGCCGAACTGCTCATTCAAGAACGGGCGCTGTTTAAGGATCGCAAGAAGCCGACGTATTTTGAGCATCAAGAGCGCAACATCGGCCGCTGGTATGCGCTCTTACATGCGATGGTCAAGGCAGGCCGGCTGCGGGATATTCCGGTCGAGAAAGTTTGCGCCGTGGTTAGTGACCTGGTCTATGGCACGATGTTTACCAATTACTTCACTGGCCGGCGTAAGTCGGCCCGCGACCAGGCGAACGACATTCTCGACCTGGTGCTCCACGGCGTGTTGTCTGAGTCCGAACGTCGCCAGCTCGCCGTAGGAAGGGAGGCCGATGCCCATGAGTAACCGTCAACGCAAATTCGGATTCGTCATGCTCTTGCTCGTGGTCGCCGCGGGCGCCTCGGTTGGCGTATTGGCGTTCCATGCCGGACCGCATGGAGCGGCGCAAGAGCAGGCAAGCGGCGAGGCTGCCGAGCAGGCGAAACCCGCCGCACCGAGCGAAGTCGCCGTTACGGTGGAGCCGGTCACGCCGCGCGCCGTGCAGCGGCGCGTGCAAATTGTCGGCACGCTGTACGGACATGACGAAGTGGCGATTTCCACCAAGGTGGGCGGCCGCGTGGTGCGCGTGGCTCACGATATTGGCGACGTCGTCCACCCTGGCGATGTGTTGTTGGAAATTGACGACACGGACTTCCGCCTGGCCGTCACCGAAGCGGAGCGATCGCTGGAGTTGGACTTGTCGAAACTGGGCCTGCAAACCCCGCCGCAAGCGAACTTCGACATCCATCAACTTCCGTCGGTCGTGCGGGCGCAGCTCCTGGAAAAGAATGCACAAAGCCGGCTGGCGCGCATGCAAGCGCTGAACGCCCAAAACTCCGTGTCGCGCGACAACCTGGATCAAGTCGAAACCGAGTATCGCGTCGCGCAAGCGAACACCCGGCAAGCCTTGTTAGACGCCGAGCAAACGCTCGCGGCGATTCGTCACAAGCAAGCGTTACTGGAAACCGCCCAGCAGCGGTTGCGCGATACGCGCTTGGTGGTTCCGCAGCCTTCGACGCTTCCGGCGCAACCAGGCGGCGTCGCGTTGGCGTCTGCATCGTCGGTTGCTTCCACATCGGCGTCAGGATCTGCAGCGCCGTCCGATGCGTCGTTGTCGGTTTCCTATACCGTTGCCGAGCGCATGGTCACGGAGGGCGAGATGGTGAATCTCACGCCCCCTTCGCCGGTCTTTCGTCTGGTGATGGATCAACCGCTTAAGTTCAAAGCCACGTCGCCCGAACGCTTCATTGGCGATTTGAAAATCGGCCAGCGCACCGAGCTGCGCATCGAAGCGTACCCCGGTGAAGTGTTCTACGGAGTGGTGGCGCGCATCAACCCGACCATCGATCGCGCCAACCGCACGTTTCAAATCGAAGTGCATGTGCCCAATGAAGACCTGCGGTTACGGCCGGGAAGTTTCGCCAAAGCCGCCGTGTTGACGCGCGAGGATCCTGCGGCGCCGACCGTGCCGGAAGAAGCGCTGGTTCGTTTTGCCGGCGTGGTGAAGGTATTCGTCATTCGGGAAGGTCGAGCGAAAGAAATCCCCGTGCAGTTAGGCGTACGCCTGCAAACTACGGAAGACGGCCAAGTCCGGCATTGGGTCGAAGTCCTTGGCGACTTGCACTCGGGCGAATCGGTTGTCACGACGGGACATTCGCAACTTTCCGCCGATACGCCGGTTCGCATCCGCCAATAATCTCCATCCTCGGTCGGGTTTAGACTCACTGTGGTCATCAACGAAAACGTCACGCGCGGGATTTGTTGTTCATAACGCTATGAGCATTTGGGACATTTGCATTCGGCGCCCGATCTTTACGGCGATGCTCGTTTCGGCGCCCATCGTGCTAGGGCTGGCTTCGTACTTTCGCCTGGGAGTCGATCTTTTCCCTAGCGTCGATCTGCCCACGGTCACTATCACCACCACCTTGCGCGGCGCCAGCGTCGAGGAGATGGAAACGGGCGTCACGAAGCCGATCGAGGAAATCGTCAATACGGTGTCCGGCATCGATGAGCTGCGCTCCACCACCAAGGAAGGCATCTCGTTTGTCGTGGTGCAATTCTCGATCGACAAAGACGGCGCCGTGGCGGCCCAAGAAGTGGACGCCAAGGTCCGCACCATTCTGAGCCGCTTCCCGGAAGGAACCGACCCGCCGCTCATCGACAAGTTCGACATCGACGCAGCTCCAGTCATGACGCTGGCCGTTTCCGGGCGGCGTGACCTGCGGGAAGTGACCGAAATCGCCAAGAAGCGGATCAAGGAAGACCTAGAGACCATGTCGGGCGTGGGGGCGGTCATCCTCGTCGGCGGGCGGCAACGCGCCATCAACATCGACATCGACCCCGAAAAACTGCTCAAGTACGAAAACCTCTCCATCGAAGACGTGCGCCAGGCCCTGCTGCGCGAAAATCAGGAGCAGCCCGGCGGACGCGTCGACCGAGGGCAAAGCGAACTGGTTTTGCGCACCATGGGCCGTGTGCAAAACCCGCAGGACTTCGAAAAGTTGATTATCGCGAACCGCAACGGCCAACCAGTGCGGATCGAAGACATTGGCACGGTGACCGACTCGTTCGAGGAGCCGCGCGGTCAAAGCCGCTTGTGGGTCAAGTCGGAAACCGCCGACGAAGGGCCGGGCGACAACGCCGTCAGCCTGATTGTGCAAAAGCAGTCGGGGGCGAACACAGTTCAAGTGGTGCACCGCGTTAAAGATCGCTTACAGGAAATTCAAGCGAGCTTGCCGACCGATATTCAAGTCGAGGTGATCCGCGATCAGTCGCGCTTTATTGAAAACTCGATTCACGAAGTGCAGGTGCACTTGCTCATGGCGGCCGTGCTGGTCAGCCTGACGATCTTGCTGTTCATTCGCGACTGGCGCACCACGATCATCGCCACGCTGGCCATTCCCACGTCGATGGTGGCCACGTTCTTTTTCATGGACTGGATGGGCTTCACGCTCAACAACATCACCATGCTCGGCTTGATTCTGGCCGTGGGTATTGTGGTGGACGACGCCGTGGTGGTGCACGAAAACATCTTCCGCCACATGGAGGAGTACGGCCGCAGCGCCCGCGAGGCGGCCAGCACCGCCACACGCGAAATCGCCCTGGCCGTGGTGGCCACCACGCTTTCGCTACTGGTAATCTTTGTGCCGGTGGCGTTCATGGGCGGACGCGTGGGGCGGTTCTTCAATAGCTTCGGGTATGTGGTCGGCTTCTCGGTGTTGATGAGCATGTTCATCTCCTTCACCATGACGCCGATGCTCTGCTCGCGCTTCCTTAAAATGGAGGAGGGACACAAAAGCAGCCGACAAGGCTTCTTCTGGCGGATCGTGGAAGGCTCTTACGGCTGGATTCTCGCTTGGTCGTTGCGCCATCGCTGGGTGATCGTGCTGACCACGATCCTGGTGCTCGCCTCGACGCCGGTCATCATGAGCCTGGTGGGCAAGGAGTTCGTTCCGCGCGACGATCAAAGCGAGTTCGAAGTCGCCGTCACCTTGCCGGAAGGCTACACGTTGGAACGCGCTGATCGAACGCTTATTGAAATCGATCAACGCTTGCGTCAACTGCGCGGCGTGACCCATACATTCACCATTCTGGGCGACACCACCGGCCGCGCCACGCGCGGACAAGGCGACGTGACAGCCGGCTCGATCTACGTGCGATTGTTGGACCTGCGCGAGCGCGAGTACACGCAGTTCGACGTGATGAGCGAAGCGCGGGCGATCTTGCAAGACTACCCCGACCTGCGCGCCGCCGTGCAAGACGTGTCGGTCATTCAGGGCGGCGGTTTCCGCCAGGTGATGATCGATCTGAACATTCGCGGCCCGGACATGGACCGGCTGCACGAATACTCTGAGAAGATTGTCGCCTGGATGAAAGAGCGACCCGAGTTTGTCGACGTCGACACCAGCCTTTCGCTGCGCAAGCCCGAGCTGCGCATTATGCCGAATCGGGAACGCGCGTCCGATTTGGGCGTTTCGGTCCAGGCGGTTTCGGCCACAGTGAATACGCTCGTCGGCGGTTTGCCCGTGACGAAGTACAAAGAATACGACGAGCAATACGACGTGTGGTTGCGAGCCCAGCACGGCTTTCGCGACGATCAAGAAGCGATCGCCATGCTCACGGTGCCTTCAAGCAATCCGCAAGCGGGCGTGGTGCGGTTGGGCAATGTGGCTAACTTTGAGTACGCGGAAGGCCCCAACACCATGGAGCGATTCTCGCGCCAGCGGCAAGTGGTCATTTCGGCGAACCTCGAAGGCAAGGCCCTGGGCGACGGCGTGGACGAGCTGACGCAGTTCGTGCAAAGCCTCGATATTCCGACCGAATATCGTTGGGAGTTCATCGGCCAGGCCAAGCTGCTGGGCGAAACGATGAATAACTTCTTCATCGCCTTCGGCCTGAGTTTCTTATTCATGTACATGATTCTGGCGGCGCAGTTTGAGAGCTTTGTCCACCCGATCACGATCCTGCTGGCGTTGCCGTTGACCGTGCCGTTCGCCATTCTGTCGTTGTTGCTGTTGCAAACCAACTTGGACATTTACGCCATGTTCGGCTTGTTCATGCTGTTCGGCATCGTGAAGAAAAACGGCATTTTGCAGGTCGATTACACCAACGTGTTGCGGGCGCGTGGCATGGCTCGCGACGAAGCCATCCTCGAAGCCAACCACACGCGACTGCGGCCGATCTTGATGACGACCGTCATGCTCGTAGCCGCAATGGTTCCCATGGCGCTGGGCGAAGGCCCCGGTGCAGCGTCACGGGCGGGTTTGGCCAAAGTGATTCTCGGCGGACAGTTGCTTTCGCTCCTGTTGACGCTGTTGGTCACCCCGGTGGCATACTCGCTATGGGATGACTTCACGCAAATCTCGCGTCGCGCGGGAGCTTGGCTGCAAGGAAAATTCGCCTCGGCGTCGAAGGAGCACGCGTGGCCCGCGCAAGTGGGCGCTCCGGAACAGCCTTAACGGAACACGGTCCGGATAACGGTCTCGCCCCAGAAGCGGCCGCTGTGCGTTATACTCGCGTGACGCATATGACGCATTTTTCTGGGACTTCCTATGACGGCCGCACTGTTGTTCCTGGCTGCCTCGCTGCAACTCCAACCTGCTTCAGCGCAGGCGCCTCAATGGATCTGGGGAGCGGCCGACCGCAAAGCGGGGCAAGCTTTCTGCCTGCGCGGCACGGTGGACGTGCAGGAAGGTCTGACGTTCGGTCGCTTGACCGCTCTGGCCGACTACTGCGATGCGGCGATCTTCGTCAACGGCAAAAAGATCGCCCAAAGCGAACCTTACGACGCGCCCCTTCGCCAGGATATTACCGTTCATCTCCAACCGGGCGCGAATGAGTTGTGCTTATGTGGTCAAACCGAAGAAGGTCCGGCCGCCGTGATGTTGCGTTTAGAGCTGAACTATCGCGACGGCGGTAGTCAACAGTTCGTTAGCAATGAATCGTGGCGCGCAACCCCGCTCGCGCCGGGATCGTTGCAACCGACTCCTGCTGGCGGTGCGAAGGAGAAACCCGTAGCCGTGTTGGGCGCTGTCGAGTCCTACCTTTGGACCGAGGGTCCAAGCGGCGTCGCCATTCAAGCAGCCGATAATTACGAACAATGGAAGCAAGCTCTGGACGCGCCCACAGGAGCCGATCCGCAAACGTTCCAAACCTTGCCCGAGTTTGAAGTGCGCCTGGTGCGCACCGCCGCAGAAGGCGAAGACTCTTGGGTCAGTCTTGCAGCCGATGCGCAGGGACGCTGGATCATCGCCAAAGAGAAACGCGGGTTGTTGCGTTTGACTCCCGCGCAAAACGCAAGCGAAGAGGCGCGCGTCGAGATCGTCAACGACACGCTTGCCGAATGTCGCGGGCTGTTGTTCGCGTACGACAGCCTGTACGCCATGGCGAACAACGACCGCGCGTTGTATCGCCTGCGCGATCACGACGGAGACGGCCGCTGGGAGGAAGTCGTCCGATTGGCCGAGTTCGAAGGAGGCGTGGGGCATGGTCGTAATCAAATCACGCTGGGACCCGACGGCGCCATTTACTGCATCTTTGGCGACTCGGTCGCGGAACCCCCGTCGGCGCGGTCGCTTCCGCCGAAGACGGCGCATCCCACAAGGCACGAGTCGGCGCCAAGCGGTTTTGTGGCCCGCACTGATCGGGACGGCCGATCCTGGGAAGTTTTGGCGCGCGGGCTGCGGAACGCCTACGGCGTTGACTTTAACACCGAAGGCGACTTATTCACGTACGACGCCGACGCCGAATACGACATGGGCGCGTCGTGGTATCGTCCGACGAGGATTCTTCATCTCGTCCCTGGCGGCGACTTTGGCTGGCGAAGCGTCACGGGGCAATGGCCGCCGTACTTCCCCGACCGGCCCGACATGCCCCGGCCGACTTCGGACATTGGAAAAGGCTCGCCCACGGCGGTGAAGTTCGGCGCTCTCAGCCAGTTCCCACCGCGCTATCAGCAGGCGCTCTACGCGCTCGATTGGGCGTATGGCCGCATTCTCGCCGTTCACCTGGAGCCGCACGGTTCAAGCTATCGAGCCCATGCCGAGACGTTTTTGCGAGGCAAGCCGTTGAATGTGACCGACGTGGAGTTCGGCTCCGACGGCGCCATGTGGTTTATCACCGGAGGGCGCGGCACCCGCTCGGCGCTTTATCGGGTGGCGTATGTCGGAAGCGAGCGAACGCCGCCAGCAGCAACGCTGCAACAAACCGCGCGGGAGACGCATGCCGCGTCGGCTCGCACAACGCGACGCCAGTTGGAGGATACGTTGCGAACGGCGAACACCCTGCGTCTGCCGGCGACCTACGGCGCGCGGGGCGCGCCCGCGGCCTTGGAGACCGCCTGGAGCTACTTGGAGCATCCCGATCCGTGGATTCGCCATGTGGCGCGAGCCGTGATTGAAGCGCAACCTGTGAACACCTGGCGCACCCGGGCGTTGCAGGAGCCTCGCTTGGATCGCGCCTTGGCGGCGCTTCTGGCGCTGGCTCGGATGGGGCCTTCCGACGTGCAACCGCAAATTCTGGAGCGTGTGCATCGGGTGAATTTCGCGGCGCTCAGTCCACGTCAGAGGGACGAACTCATCTTTCTGTATGAACGTTGTGTGCCGGAAGACCGCTCCGCGCTGCTGACGGCCCAGCGCGCCGCCGCCGTTCAGCGCCTGGATGCGCTTTACCCGGAGGTGTCGCCACAGGCTAACCGGCGGCTAAGTCTGCTGTTGTCGCGCCTGGGGGTGAAGAACTTCACGCCGCGCACCATGGCGCTGTTGGCTCAGGCCGAAGATCAAGCCGAGCGATTGCATTACCTGTTTGTCCTGCGTAATCAAAGACAGGATTGGACGCCGGCCCTGCGCGACGCGTACTTCGAGCAACTTGCGAGCCTGAGCGACGCCAGCGGCGGCGAGGGAATGCCCAGCTTTCGCCGTTTGATCGAGAACGAAGCGCTCGACGCTGTGGCGGGAGAACAACGAACGCATTATTCAAAAAAACTCTTGGGGAACTTGTTTAGCGGCAGCGTGACGGCTCCGCCTCCCGAGCCGCGCCCCTTCGTGAATAAGTGGACCTTGGCCGATTTCGACGAACCACTCCTGGCGGATCGCGCCTCGCGTGACGTGGAGCGCGGCAAGGAAATGTTCGCGGCCGTCCAGTGCGCGGCGTGCCATCGTGTGAACGGCGAGGGAGGCGTCTCTGGGCCCGACTTGACCGCCGTCGCCCGCCGCTTTACGGCGCACGATATTCTGACGTCCATCTTGGAGCCATCGCGGGTGATTGCCGAGAATTACCGCAACGACGCTTTCACCATGAACGATGGACGGGTTGTGGTGGGACGCGTTCTGCCGGGCGATTATCGTTCACCTGAATTGCGAGTCGCGCCCGACTTGCTGGCGCCCGAGAAAACCGTCGCCTTGGCCAAGCGCGAGATCGAGCGGCAGCAGCCTTCGCCGTTGTCCCCCATGCCTACCGGGCTATTGGATACGCTTTCGCGTGAGGAGATTTTGGATCTGGTAGCGTATCTGGTTCATGCCGCATCGACCGGCGAATAACACAGCGGCGCGAGACGATGACGATGGCGCGTCACGCCGCGTCGGAGAGATTCGCCGCGTCGCCATGATGCACCGCCACCAGGGTAATGTTCTTCCGCCGCGCCAGTTGCGCCACATGCGGCTCGTCGATGATGATCGTCTTCCCGGCTTCGACCGCCAGCACACGCCCGCCGGCTTGCGACAACATTTCAATGGTACCCACGCCGATGGTCGGCACGTCGAAGCGCATGTCCTGTTGTGGTTTAGCCACTTTGACCACGGTGAAGCCGCCTTCGGTGCAAAGTTGACCAGCGCGACGAATGCACTCATCGGTGCCTTCAACGGCCTCCAGGGCGAGCACGGCGCGTCCCTTCACCGCGACGCTTTGACCGCAGTCGAGCCGCCCTAGCTCTTTCGCAATCTCCCAGCCAAAAGCAATGTCTTGTTGTTGGGCGATGGTCAGGCGTCGCCCGGAAATGAAGCCGTACTTCACAAGCAACTCCGGTGCGAAGTCAGTAGCGGGGGCGAAATGAATGCCGTCTTGCGCAAACGCCTCGACGACCGCCAGCAGCAGCGTATCGTCCCGGCGGTCTTTGGTGCGCGCGGCGAAGTGCGGAAAAAACGTACGGGCGCAGCGCCAGTCGGGAATGTGCTTGATCCAGTGGAACCGCTGGAATAGCCGCACTTTGTGAATTTTCCCGGCCATCGTGGCCCGGGTGACGCGATGACGGCGAAAGAACCGTAACGCGGCGCCCAGCTTGGCAAGTCCGACTTCGTGGTAGACATCGCAGCGGTCGGCTAAGGCGCGGTCGGCATGATCTTTAATGCCGAGCCCGTAGACCCGTTGGCCTTGGGCGCGCAGCGCATCGGCCACGACCAGCGGATAGCGGCCCCAGCCGGCGACCAGCCCGATCTTCGTACTGTCGGATTGCGTTTCCATCATCAACGCGGCGTCACCGGTCGTTATGCGGCGTTCTCGCTCACGGCCCGCTCTTGCTTCAGCGCTTCGATTTGGCGTTGAAGCTCTTTCACCTGGCGGCGCAGCTCGGGCAGTTTGGCGAAGGCCGCTTGCAGCATGAACTGTTCGCGCTCCGGTGTGGCCGGCACGCCAAGGTAATGGGCGCCGTCCGGCACGTCGTCCTTAATTCCCGCTTTGGCGCCAAGCGACGCGCGGTCGCCAATGTGGACGTGATCGCGTACTCCCACCTGCCCGGCCATGACGACGTAATCGCCCGTGGTGGTGCTGCCCGCGATGCCGACCTGGGAGCAGAGCAGGTTGTGACGGCCGATCCGGCAGTTGTGGCCGATCATCACGTGATTGTCGATTTTGGTTCCTTCGCGGATGGTGGTTGGTCCGTAGGAGCCGCGGTCAATGGTCGTCGCAGCGCCGATTTCCACTTCGGCCTCAAGCACCACATTTCCCAGTTGCGCCCCCAGGCGGTGTTTGCCGCCCACGGTCTTATATCCGAACCCGTAGGCTCCCAGGACCACGCCCGCGTGAATGATGCACCGCGAGCCGACGACGGTGTCTTCGTATAGTACGGCATTGGGGAAGATGGTCACGTCTTCGCCCACGCGGCTGCCGGCCAGAATGCGCACGCCCGAATGAATGACCGTTCGAGCGCCGATTTCGACATCCTCGTCGATCAAGGTGCCGGGGTGAATCGTGACCTCGGGCCCCAGCTTGGCCGAAGGGGCAATCATGGCGTGAGGACTTACGCCAACGGTCGTCGTCGTACGGCGCGGCCGGAAATGCAGCACAATCTTAGCGAACGCCGCTTGGACATCATCTACGGCAATCCAAGGGATGCCCGAAGGCTGAAAGTCTGGCGGCACGAGAACGGCCGTCGCTCTGCATTTGGCCAACTGCGGGGCGAAATGGCTATTTTCCGCCAGCGTAATGTGACCCGGCTGAGCGTCACGCAGAATGGCGGCCCCGGTAATGGGCAGGGTGGCGTCTCCTTCCAGGCGGCCACCGATCCACTGCGCGAGTTCGCCTAATGTTTTGATCATCTCGGGACTCCTTTCCCGTACCGCCTGTGCGTCTGCCTGAGCGCCCGTTGGGCACTAGCGCGAAATACTAATGACTCGTCTTTCCTGCCGCAAGGTCGAAAACTTGACCGCATTGTAAGTCGGTAACTATAGTTGAGATAAGCGCACTCGCCCGAATTCCTTTTCGCTTTCGCTCTTTCAAGGCTGGTTACATGTCGCTGTGCCGCATGTTTTTGCGTTTTGGTACGCCACAAAAGAGGGTTTTGGCTGCGCTGAGTTGCGGAGCGGCGTTTTTAATGGTGTTCGGTTCCGGGGCGACGACATCGGCTCAGGGGCCAACTGCGGGGCGACCGCGCGCCTTGGCGCCGGGTGTTCTCACCGTGATTCCTCCCCGTTTGGAGGAGGAGGAAATGTACAGCGGTCCGATTTCGCTACCGGAAATTAGCGTGGGAATGCCGGAACTTGCTTGGACGCCTCACTTTATGGCGAAGTCGGAAACCATCGCCGAACGCGCGAAGAGCGTGGTGTTGCGGCGTAACGTATGGGGCTTGGAATTCGCCTTCAAACCGGTACGCATGATTTACGTGGATGTGCCCCAGCCCAGCGGCCGCCTGGAACGCAAACTGATTTGGTACATGGTGTACCGCGTGCGCAATCCGGGTCGGCACTTGGCCCCGGAGCCGCAGGTAGATAAATTCGGCCACACGTTGTACGCTCCGGGCGCGGTGAACTTCTCGCGACATTTCTTCCCCACCTTTGTGCTGCGAAGTCATGACTTTGGGAAGGAATACTTGGATCGGGTCATTCCCACCGCGATTCCGTTGATCCAGCAGAGGGAAGATCGGAACACGCCGCTCTATAACACCGTCGAGATCAGCCGGATGCAAATTCCCGTTGATGGCGGTCCGGACGACCGAGGCGTTTGGGGCGTGGCGACCTGGGAGGACGTTGACCCGCGCATCGACTTCTTCTCGGTGTACATCCAGGGTTTAACCAACGCCTATAAGTTTGTCGATCCAGAAGGGGGTTATAAAAAGGGGGATCCCCCCGGAACGGGGAGGCTCTTCGCCACGAAAACCCTTCAACTGAACTTCTGGCGGGCCGGCGACATGCAGAATCCCACGGAAGACGAGATTCGCTACGGTCTTCCTTTGGTGGAAGCAGCCGAGCAAAGTCAGTATCTGACGATGTACGAACAGCAGACGTGGGTTGATCACCAGTGGGTTTACCGGTAAAAATAAGGGTTTGAGCAGCCCCATGACCATGGGGCCGAGTATCGCCCCACCCGACGTGGCGAACTTTCTCGCGTGGAATAGGTTCAAAAAGGACGAACAGGAATGTTCGTCCTCTATTTTTTTGTCGCACATTTGGAAGGATTACGCGTCATGGCTCATAAGAAAGGTCAAGGGTCCAGCCGGAACGGTCGTGACTCGAACGCGCAGCGGCGCGGAGTGAAGAAGTTTGGCGGCGAGCGCGTTCGTGCGGGGAATATCCTCGTCCGGCAGGTGGGCACCAAGTTCCACCCCGGTAAGGGCGTGGGCATGGGAAGCGATTACACGTTATTTGCACTCGTCGACGGTGTGGTGAAGTTCGATCGCTCGGGACGCCGGGTGAACGTGCTGGCGGCGCAAGCCCAGCCGGTTGAAGCTCAGTAACACGCACGAACCTTCTTTTACTGTTTAGCCGCGACGCTCCGGAGTATGCGTTCCTTGACGCTCTCTGGCGCCTCGCGGCTATAATTTTGGAACTTCTGTTTTCCGTCGTGTTGTTTGGATAGGTCGCGCTGCATGTTTGTAGACCGCGTAAAGATCGAAGTGCAAGCCGGCGACGGCGGCGATGGCTGCATGAGCTTTCGCCGCGAGTTTCGCGTTCCGCGCGGTGGTCCCGACGGCGGCGATGGTGGTCGCGGCGGCAACGTCATGATCGTGGCCAAGCCCGGCGTCGATAGCCTGAACGCCCTATCGCATAAGAAGCATTGGCGGGCGGAGTCCGGCGTGAACGGTAGCGGCTCCAACCGCCATGGCCGCAATGGCGAAGACCTGGTGATCGAAGTTCCTCCCGGCACCGTGGTGATGGACGCCAACGAAGGCTTTATCATCAAAGACTTGACGGTCGAAGGCGATAGCGTCATCGCGGCGCGCGGCGGCAAAGGGGGGTATGGCAACACTCGGTTCAAGTCGTCTACTCATCAAGCCCCGCGCGAGACGACGCCCGGCGGGGAAGGCGAACACCGCGAGCTTATCTTGGAGCTGAAGGTGATTGCCGACGTAGGGCTGATCGGCAAACCTAACGCGGGTAAAAGTACGCTGCTAAGCCGGTTGTCGCGTGCTCGCCCGGAGATTGCCGACTACCCCTTCACCACGAAGCACCCGAACTTGGGGCTCGTGCAGATCGACTTCGATCGGTCGTTCGTGATGGCCGATATTCCCGGATTGATCGAAGGCGCCCATCAAGGCGTAGGACTGGGGCACGAGTTTCTGCGGCATGTCGAGCGCGCCGGGATTCTGGTGCATCTCGTCGAATGCTGCCCTGTCGACGGCAGTGATCCGATTGAGAACTATCGCGCGATCCGCCGCGAACTGGTGGAGTACAGCGAGGCGCTCGGCCAACGCGCGGAGGTGATCGCCGTGACCAAGGCCGAACTGCCTGGCGCCGCCGAAGTGCAACAACGCCTGGCGAGCGAACTGAGCCGCGAAGTCTTGCTCATTTCGTCGGTCACCGGCCAGGGACTCAACACGCTGGTTCGCGCCGTCGCCCGAGAGTTGGACGCGCGTCACACGGCGGAGAACGCGGCCAGTTAATCGCCAGAACAGACGAATACGAAACCCGATGCGAGTTCGCGGGCTCATGACACTGGCCGGGTTCCGAGAATACAATCATTTGACACGTCTCGATCGCTCACCACCCGATTAGCGATGATCCTTCGTTTTCCCGAAGTCCTGCACGTGACCGTGCCTGAAACCGCCCGCACTTTGGAGGGCTTTCGTCAATGGGTCGCGTCGAAGGGCTTTCCCGAATCTGCGCGGATTTCCTATCTCGCTGGGGAGTTGTTCATCGATATGAGTCCTGAAATGTTCGACTCGCACAATCAGGTGAAGGCCGAGATCGATGGCGTACTCCAACCTCTCGTGAAAAAATATGATCTCGGCAAGTACTGCCCTGATGGACTTTGGATTACCAATGACGACGCAGACCTTTCGACCGAGGCGGACGCGACCTTTCTGAGCTGGGAGCGGTTAAAAAGCGGCGCGATGCAACTGATTCCACGCGGCGAGGGGCGTGACGGTATCGAGATGCGCGGCAGCCCCGATTGGGTGCTAGAAATTGTCAGCAACACTTCCGAGCGCAAAGACGCGGTCCGGTTGTTGGATTTGTACTTCCGGGCCAACGTGCGCGAGTATTGGTTGATTGACGCTCGTGGCGACTCGATTCTCTTTACGATCTACCACCGTGGTGAGGAAGCGTTTGCAGCCGTCGCGGCGGTCGAGGGTTGGCTTCCTTCGGTGGTGTTTGCAGGCCAATTTCGCCTGTCGCGCGAGCGCGATTGCATCGGCGGTTGGAGTTACACGCTGGAAATGCGGCAATAGACTCGTCGGGAAGAGGGCGCTGCTTCAGGTTCATCGGATCGCTTTTTCAAACAAAAAAGGCGACAGGCATTGCTGCCTGCCGCCTTCTTGCTAACCGAGGATCTCGGTCACCACGCCGGAGCCAACCGTGCGGCCCCCTTCGCGAATGGCGAAGCGGTTGCCCGCTTCAATCGCGACGGGTTTGAGCAGGTTGATCTCCAGCGCGGCGTTGTCGCCGGGCAGGACCATATCGGCGCTCAGTACGCGGGCCTGGCCCGTCACGTCGGTCGTGCGGAAGTAGAACTGCGGCTTATAACCGTCAAAAAACGGCGTGTGTCGGCCGCCTTCCTCCTTAGTGAGGACGTAAATCTCGGCGCGGAACCGCATATGCGGCTCGATGGCGCCAGGCGCCGTCACCACCTGGCCGCGCTCCACGTCGTGATGCTTCACGCCGCGCAGGAGCAGCCCCACGTTGTAACCCGCCTTGCCTACCTCCAGGGCCTTGTGGAACATCTGTACCCCGGTACATACCGAGTCGATCGTCTGGCGCAAACCGACAATCTGCACGCGGTCGCCCGCGCGCACCTCGCCTTGCTCGATCTTGCCTGTAACCACGGCGCCGCGTCCCTCAATGTGACGCACGCCTTCAATGGCGAGCAAGAACGGCTTGTCGACGGCGCGGATCGGGTCGGGAATTTGCGTGTCCAGCGCTTCGAGCAACGCGTGAATGCACCGGGCAAATGTTTCCTCACCCGGATGATCCAGCGCGCCTTTGGCGTTGCCGCGAATCACCGTGACCGCATCGCCGTCGTAACCGTAACGACTGAGGAGTTCGCGCGTTTCCATCTCGACCAGGTCGATCAATTCGACGTCCTCCACCAGATCGCACTTGTTGATGAACACCACCAGGTTGGGCACGTTCACCTGCCGCGCGAGCAGCACGTGTTCGCGCGTTTGCGGCATGGGACCATCCACGGCGCTGGTTAGCAGGATCGCGCCGTCCATTTGGGCCGCACCGGTAATCATGTTCTTGATGTAGTCGGCGTGGCCCGGACAGTCGATGTGGGCGTAGTGCCGGCGCGCGGTTGCGTACTCCACGTGACCGGCGATCACGGTGACGACCTTCGTGGGGTCGCGGTGAACGCCGCCTTTGGCGACTTCGTGGTAGGTCTTGACCGTGGCCAGCCCTTGCTGCGCCTGCACCGCCAGAATGGCGGCGGTCAGCGTCGTCTTGCCGTGGTCGATGTGACCGATGGTTCCCACATTGACATGCACTTTGTCGCTCATTGGAACGCCCTTTCTTTCCCAAGGGTGATGCGACGCGCATAGCTCAACCACCAAGGCGAGCGAACCTCGATTGGCCTTTTTGTGGCGACAAGCCCCGCCAGGGCCGGCGCGTCGCGATGCAAAATCCAGCGGAGGGCGCGGGACTCGAACCCGCAAGGCTGTGACGCCCGACTGGTTAGCAACCAGTTTCCTTTCCAATTCGGATGCCCTCCGAAAACGAAAAAACCCCGGCGACCGTTTGGCCGCCGGGGTTTTCCCCGTGAAGGATGCAATATCCTCACAAGCCAGAACGGCGCCATTGCTCATCACTTGAGCGTGATGAACTTGAGCTGCTTCGGCGGGAGGAGAAACGAACCATGACAATCACTGCGCGGAGTAATCCAATCAACGTCTTTAAGCAGGACGCGCGGTCGGAGGGAAGGTTCGCGCGTTCCAATAAGTTTCGAGCGACGAGAAAATCTACTTTCCGCCGATGCGAGCTTTACCCACCCACGGCTGGAGAACTTCAGGAATGCGAATCGAGCCGTCTTCTTCCTGGTAGTTTTCGAGAATTGCAATAAGCGCGCGACTAATGGCCACGGCCGTACCATTGAGGGTATGCACGAAGTGCGTGCCTTTTTCACCTTTGTTCTTATAGCGAATGTCGAGGCGGCGGGCTTGATAGTCGGTGCAGTTCGAGGTGCTGGTGACTTCGCCCCACTCGCCTCCTTCGCCGCGGCCGGGCATCCACGCTTCGAGGTCATACTTGCGATACGCCGGGCCGCCCAGGTCGCCGGTAGCGGTATCGACGACGCGATACGGAATGCCTAAGCCGTCGAACACGCGGCACTCCAGCGCACAAATGCGCTCCAGCGTGGCGTCGCTCTCTTCGGGCCGTGTGAAGGCGAACATTTCGACCTTTGTGAACTGGTGCACGCGATAGATGCCGCGCGACGCCCGGCCCGCGGCGCCGGCTTCGGTGCGGAAACAGTGACTCACGCCGCAGTACAACAAAGGCAACTTTTCCGCGTCAAGCACTTTGCCTGCATGCATACCGCCGAGGGTAATTTCGGCGGTGGCGACGAGATTCAAGTCGGTGTTCTCGATGCTATAGATTTGCGTCGCTTCGCCGCGAGGAATGAAGCCCACGCCTTGCAGCACTTCGTCGCGGGCCAGGTCCGGGGTGATCACCGGCGTAAAGCCTTCGGCAATCAATAAATCGAGCGCATACTTTTGCAGCGCGAGTTCAAGCAGCACCGCCTCGTTCTTGAGAAAGTAGAACCCGTGGCCGGCCACTTGGGCGCCTGATTCGAAGTCGATCAGGTCGTGCTTCTCCGCTAGTTCAACGTGATCGAGCGGCTTAAACGTGAACTGGGGCGGCTGATGCTTGCCGCGCCGAACTTCCCGATTGGCTTCTTCGCCCGGTCCTACCGGCGCCTCGGGATGGGTCAGGTTAGGAACCACGCGCAGCAGATCGAGCACCTGCCGATCGAGTTCGTCGTGCTCGGCCTGGGCGGCGTCTTGCCGTTCGCGCACCTTCCGGCCTTCGTCGATCAGCGGTTGACGCTCGTCTTGCGTTTTCGCCTTCTTGATGTTGGCGGCGATTTCGTTCTTGCGCCGGTTCAACTCCTCGACTTCCAAGAGACGCGCGCGGCGCTGTTTTTCTAACTCAACCAGGCGATGCACGTCGGCCTTGACGCCCCGGTTGCTATTGTTTTGATGGACAAGTTCGGCGTTCTCGACAACAAAGCGACGATCAAGCATGGCGGTGCCTTGGTAAACGAAATGACTCGTCTGGGAATGTTTTAGGAATCTGCTTCGCAGCGAGGACCGTTTGCGAACGGCATGTTAGAGCGGTCAACGCTCAATCAATAGCGGGATAAGAAAGTCGGGCCAAAAGTTCGCCTCTCCGTGGAAACTTTCCCGCCGGACGTTGGATGCACGCCTCCCTCGATGCGTCGTCCGCGGACGGCGGTTACACGGTCGTCCGGCTTAACTCCTCCCACAGGTGACAACTGGCTTTGATTCCGCGATGGAAATCTACCAGGCGAAACTTCTCGTTGGGGCTATGGGTGTTGTCGTCATCCAAGCCCCAACCAAGCAGCAGCGCGTCGGCGCCTAATTGTTGCTGGAAGTCCAACACAATGGGAATTGAGCCTCCTTCGCAAATGAACACCGGCGCCTGGCCAAACCCGCGCTCCACGGCTCGCGCCGCTGCGGACATATAAGGGCAATCCAGCGGGGTGCGCACGCCTGGCGCCCCGTGCATGTCGATCAGCTCCATCGTGACGCCGGGCGGACACCGCTTCTCCAGGTACGCCTGCAAACTCTGCGAGATCTTCTTGGGATCCTGGTTCGGCACAAGGCGGAAGCTGAACTTGGCGCCAGCTTTGGCGGGCAAGACCGTCTTGGCGCCTTCGGCCTGGTAACCGCCAAAAATTCCATTGATATCGAAAGTGGGACGCGCCCAGCGGCGCTCCAGCGTGGTATAGCCGGCTTCTCCGGCCAAGGCGTTCACGCCCAACTGCCGTTGGAACGCCGCTTCATCGAACGGCAGCGCGGCGAATTGCTCGCGCTCCTGCGGGGTAAGCGGGGTTACATCGTCATAGAAACCTGGAACTTGGATGCGGCCTTGGTCGTCGATAAGTGCGGCGAGCATCTTCGTTAACGCGTTGGCGGGGTTCATGACCGCCCCGCCAAACGTGCCCGAGTGCAAGTCTTGCTTGGGCCCGGTCAAGCGCAACTCATAGTAGGCGATGCCGCGGAGGCCGTAGGTAATCGCCGGGCGGTCTCGGCCAAACATCGAGGTGTCGCTAATCACCACGACATCGCAAGCCAACCGTTCCCGGTTTTCCTTGAGAAACGTGTGCAGGCTCTGGCTGCCGACTTCTTCTTCGCCCTCGATGAGGAACTTGACCTGAAGCGGCAAGCGGCCTTGGGTTTCGATCCAGGCTTGCACGCTTTTGAGGTGCGTGAGCATTTGCCCTTTGTCGTCGGTGGCGCCGCGTGCATAGATATTGCCGTCGCGGCGAGTCGGCTCAAAGGGCGGCGAGATCCACTGATCAAGCGGATCGGGCGGCTGGACGTCAAAGTGTCCATACACCAAAGCCACCGGCGCGCCAGGAACGGGCGGCGATTCGGCATAGACCATGGGATGTCCCGCGGTCTCGATCAACTCGACCTTCAACTCAAGGTGGCGCAATTGCTCGGCGACCCATTCCGCAGCCCGGCGCACGTCGGGGGCGAAGCGTCGATCGGCGCTCACGCTGGGAATGCGCAGCAAGTCGCACAAGTCTTCCTCGAACTGCTGCCGCCGGTCTTCCAAATACACGTCAAAATCAGGCATTACCGTCGCTCCGTCTGGCAAACTCATGGGCAAAGGGTCCGCCTGGGCAAACTGGCCGGCACAGGAGGGGCCGGGGCAGCGCCGCGAACACTTTTCCGTCGCTTAGGCGTTACAATATAATGGTGATGATCCAACCGGGCGAGCGGGGACGCGGACGTCCTCTTGCGGGAAGTAGGTTTTCGCCCACTTGGTCGTTCTTTGTCCATCGCTGCCAACAGGTCTTCGTCGTGAGCGATAAAACGAGCGCCGCCGTTGCGGAACCGGCCGTCGAACAAGTTGCCAAAACCGAAAAGAAAAAGAAAGAAAAACCCAAGCGGCAACCGCGTTATCACGTCATTCTGTGGGACGACAATGATCACAGCTATGAATACGTGATCGAAATGATGCAAGATTTGTTCGGTCATCCGAAGGAGCGCGGTTTCGAGATCGCCAAGGAAGTCGACACGACAGGGCGCGCCATTTGTCTAACCACCACGTTGGAGCATGCCGAATTAAAGCGCGACCAGATTCACGCCTTTGGCAAAGATCGGTACATCGTCCGGTGCCAAGGCTCGATGAAAGCGACCATCGAGGCCGAGCGATAGTTGACTCCGCTCGAACCATTTCATCGAATGGTCGTCCATGTTTTTGCCAACTGCAGCTATCAGCGTCTGGGCGCGAGCCCGCGGTTCCACGCGAGAACCGCACGCCAGCGCGTAGCGACTGATTCGAAAGAGCCCACAACCCTCCGAAGCACTTACGCCCTAATGGATTCTCGTGCCTGCTAAACTGAAGACCGTTACGCTGGGCTGCAAAGTCAATCAATACGAAACCGAGTACGTCCGCGAAGGATTGCTCTCGATCGGTTACGAAGACGCAACTCAGAACGACGCCGCCGATCTTTGCGTGGTAAACACGTGCACCGTAACCAACGAAGGCGACTCCAAAAGCCGGCAAACGATTCGTCGCTTGGCGCGCGAAAATCCTCATGCCCGAATTGTGGTCATGGGCTGTTACGCCACACGCGCGCCGCAAGAGGTCGCCGCGCTTCCGGGCGTAGCGGAAGTGGTGACCGATAAACGCGAACTGCCCGATCTCTTGGGGCGTTTTGGCGTAATCGACCTTCCCACGGGAATCAGCGGTTTTGGCTCGCGCCACCGCGCGTACATCAAAGTGCAAGACGGGTGTTTATTGCGTTGCAGCTATTGCATCATTCCGTTCGTCCGGCCGGAAATGTACAGCCGTCCGGTTGAACACATTCTGGACGAGGCGCGGCGCCTGGTCGCCAACGGGTTTCGCGAAATCGTGCTGACGGGCGTGCATTTGGGCCACTTCGGCGTCGATCAGAACTTCCAAAAGCCCAAGTGCGAATGGGTTCGCCTGGCCGACCTGGTGCGCCGCCTGGCGGACCTGGACGGCGACTTTCGCATTCGCCTCTCCAGCATCGAGGCCACCGAAGTGACGCGCGAGCTGGTCCGCACCATGGCGGCATACCCCGATAAGGTGTGTCCGCATCTGCACGTCTGTCTGCAAAGCGGCTCCGAAACGGTGCTGCGCCGGATGAAGCGGCGCTGGGGCGTAAAACGGTTCGTCGACCGCTGCGCCATGGTTTGCAGCGAATTAGATCAACCGGCCCTAACGACGGATGTGATCATAGGTTTTCCCGGTGAAACGGAGGAAGACTTCAACGCTACGTGCGAGACGGTGCGACAAGTCGGGTTCTCGAAGATTCACATCTTCCCCTTTAGCGCCCGGCGCGGCACTCCGGCGGCCGACATGCCCCATCAAGTGCCTGGCGACGTTAAGAACGAACGCCGCCGCCGATTGGAAGCAATCGAACAAGAGCTTCGCCGCACATACTTCCGAAGTCTGGAAGGGCGCCGTCTTCGAGTTTTGGCTGAGTCGTGGGAGAACGATGACCCCGCCACAGGCCGCCTGATTGGCACCTCCTGCCGTTATGCACCCTTGGTGTTCGCAGGTGATGAAGCCCTGCGAGGCGAACTGGCGGAAGTGACCGTTGTCGAAGCCGCGCCGCACGGCCTACACGGGGTACAAGCCGAGTTCAACGCGTCGGCGAAGTGTGCAGTGCGTTAATCCCGTTGCAGCGCATTTCCTGGCTCGCCAGAATACACCGGTGGGCGGCGAGCCAAGCCACTCCTACCGGACGTGTTTCACATTCGAGTTTCTTAACTTTCGTCTATACGAAGTGCTATGCATACGTCGGTCACGATTGAGCGTTTAGTCAACTTGTTGGACCCGGCCGAGAATATTGTGCTGAACATGTCGGTCGAAGAAGCCGTCGAACGGGTAGGTTCGGGCGACCCGGAACAAGTGCGTGCGATCGACGGGCAATTCGCCTTGCTGCACAAACGCGGTTCGATCATTCGGATGGCGCGTTCGATTGGCCGTCCGATGCGCTACTTTCTGGCGAAGCGATCGGAAGGCCCCTGTTTGATTGTCGCCGAGCGAATCGACGAGATTCACGACTGTCTGAAACGCGAGGGACTCGCCGGACAGTTTCATCCGTCGTACACACGCATGGTTCCGGCGCATCATCTTGTTGAATTGGCTTTGGTCGGCTGCCCCGATCCGAACCCCGGTGCCACCCGGTACTTTGCGCCGCAACGCAACCGACTTTCGACCGATTTGAACGAGATTGGCGCCGCCTATGTTGGCGCTTTGGCGGCGGAGATCGACCGTTGGCTCGACCTGCAAGACCCGCGGGAGCCCATCGGCGTGTTGTTTTCAGGGGGCATCGATAGCGGCGCGGTGTTTCTCGTGTTGTATCATCGGTTGCTTCAACGGGGAGAGTCGCCAGCGCGGCTGAAAGCATTCACGCTCGCGGTGGAAGGCGGCGCCGACGCAGAGCAGGCGGCCAGGTTTTTGAATGCGCTCGATCTTGGATTATTTTTGGAACTGATCGAAGTTCCACGCAGTAGCCTTGACTACCGCGAGGCGATTCGCGTGATCGAGGATTATAAGCCGCTGGACGTGCAAGCCGCGACGATGACGCTGGCGCTGTGCCGCGGAATTCGCAATCGGTATCCCGATTGGCGACTCCTGGTCGACGGAGACGGCGGCGATGAAAATCTGAAAGACTACCCGATTGAGGAAAACCCCGAACTGACGATTCGGAGCGTGTTGAACAATGTCATGCTGTACCATGAGGGATGGGGCGTTAACGCCGTGAAACATTCCCTCACCTATTCGGGAGGCCAAAGCCGCGGTCACGTGCGCACGCGGGCGCCGTCGCGCTTGTTCGGTTTTGAAGGGTTCAGCCCCTATGCCTTGCCCAATGTGATTGAAGTGGCCGAGGGGATTCCCTTTATCGAATTGACCGATTGGGATCACCAACGGTTGTACGCGCTCAAAGGCGAGATCGTGCGACGCGGCGTCGAAGCCGTCACGGGGTTGGTCATGCCCACGTTTGAGAAGCGTCGATTCCAGCATGGCGCCGTGGAAGACCGCGACTTTCAAGCTCTCTTCCCCGCGGACGAGGCGCAATATCGCCGAGCGTTTGCGGCGCTTTATGAATAACCCGCTTCGACTTTGGTCTGATCAAGCGATTCTCGCGGTGCGGCAAGGCAAGAACCCGGTCGATCCAGAGCGGCCCTACGCATACCTGGTAGAGGCGGAGCGCGCCGCAACGGGAGACGTTGTCGACGTCGCCACGATTTTTCTGACGAACCGCGAGTGTCCCTTTCGCTGTTTGATGTGCGACCTTTGGAAGAACACGACGGATGAGTCGGTTGTTCCCGGCGCCATTCCGCGGCAAATCAACTTCGCGTTGGCGCGGCTTCCACCGGCGCGCTACTTGAAGCTTTACAACAGCGGCAATTTCTTTGACGCCAAGGCGATTCCACGATCCGATTACGCTGAAATCGCGCAGCGCGGGCGCCGCTTCGAGCGCGTGATCGTGGAAAATCATCCTAAGTTATGCCAGGAAGACTGTCGTCGCTTTGGCGAACAACTTGCCGGGACCGAATTTGAAATCGCCTTGGGCCTGGAAACCGTTCACCCTGAGGTGCTGCACGCGTTAAACAAACAAATGACGCTCGATGATTTCGCACATGCCGTTGAGCGGCTCCTGAAATGGGGCATTGCGGTGCGCGCGTTTGTGCTGCTGAAGCCGCCGTTCCTATCGGAAGACGAGGGCGTGGAATGGGCGCTGCGTAGTTTGCAATACGCGTTTGCACTGGGCGTTGAGTGTTGTTCGGTGATTCCTATGCGAGCGGGCAATGGCGCGATCGACTGTTTGCAGCAGGCCGGTTTATTTGCACCGCCAGCGTTAAGTTCGATGGAGCACGTGCTGGAAGCGGGAATCGACATGAGGCGCGGTCGCGTCTTCATGGATCTATGGGACCTCGATCGGTTTTCCCGTTGTACACATTGTCGCGATCGTCGACGCGACCGGCTGCATCAAATGAACCTGCTCCAAGTGATTTTGCCTCCCATCGATTGTGCTTGTGAGGACCGGGCATTGTGACGACATGTATTGCCGTTGATGTGGTAGTCATTGGCGCCGGCTTCGGAGGAAGTTTGGCGGCGCTGTTATTGCAGCGCATCGGCTTGCGCACGGCGCTGGTCGACCGT
Organism: Planctomycetota bacterium; assembly: GCA_963204915.1. Taxonomy (GTDB): domain Bacteria; phylum Planctomycetota; class Planctomycetia; order Pirellulales; family Pirellulaceae; genus JAHWKS01. The sequence goes on from CAUJHS010000060.1 coordinate 54,286, forward strand.
GGCGCTCATCCACGGTTCGCCATTGGCGAATCGTCTACGCCGGTCGCGGACCTGGTGTTGCGAGATCTGACACGGCGCTACGACCTGCCGCGTCTGGCGCCTTTGGCAAGCTATGGAACGTGGAAGGCTGCGTATCCCGAGGTCGGGTGCGGACGGAAACGCGGTTTTTCCTACTTCCACCAACCACCGCATGCGACGTTTACGCCTTGGACGGATCATCGAAACGAACTCTTGGTTGCCGCCAGCCGTGACGACTTTCATTCCGATACGCATTGGCTGCGTGCCGATGTCGATTCGTTGTTCGCGAGCGAGTCGCAAGCGATGGGGGTTGTTTATCTCGATCGTACGCAACTAAGCGTCACCTCGCACCAGCCAAACTGGGTGCTGGCGGGCGAGCAGGAAGGAGTCCCCGTGCAGATTGAGGCGGAGTTTCTGATTGACGCCTCAGGCGAAGGAGGATTTGTTGCACGAGCGCTCGCGATTCCCTCTCGGGTGCAGCAACTGCATACGCAATCGCGGGCGATTTTCGGACATTTTGTTCATGTTCGACCTTGGCATGATGTACTGGCCGAATACGGTGGGCAAGTGCAGGATCATCCGTTTGCTTGCGATGCGGCCGCGCTCCATCAGGTGTTTGACGAAGGCTGGATGTACCAGCTTCGTTTTGACAATGGCGTCACGAGCGCCGGCTTTTCCTTGAATCTTGAGAAGCGACCCGACGACGTTCGCTTATCGGCCGAGGAAGAGTGGAAAGGCCTCATGAACCGCTATCCCTCGATTGCTGCTCAGTTTGCCGAGGCGCGGCTGGTTGGTCCGCCGGGCGGTTTGCAGAAATCTGGCCGCCTGCAGCGATGCGCCACTCAAATTGCAGGTGACAATTGGGTGCTCTTGCCTTACACGGCGGGGTTTATCGACGCGCTTCACAGTACGGGAATCGCCCATACTTTATGCGGTGTGGAGCGAGTCGTACGGATCCTCGAATGTCACTGGAAGCGTGACTCGCTCAACGCGAACCTCCAGCGGTATGCCGCGACCGTGCAACAAGAGATTGAGCTGATCGATCAATTGGTGCATGGCTGTTATTCCGCCATGCCCGTTTTCGACTTGTTCGTGTCGTTCTCGATGTTGTACTTTGCCGCGGCGACCACCTATGAGCGCCGCCGCAATTCGGGAGAAGACGCCAGTGGCTTGTCGTTCCTTGGCGCCGACGATGCACAGTTCCGCAATTTAATAACTCAAGCCAGAGTTTGGTTATTCGAGGCCCTGAACGCGAGCGACCCAATCGAAGCTGCCGACCATTTTCGCGATCAAATGGCTCGTCTGGTGGCGCCTTACAACACGGCCGGTTTGTTCGACCCGACCGTGCAGAACATGTACCGGTATACGGCGGCTCGATAAGGCTGGCTTTTAGCCTTGAAGCAAGGATTGGCCGCCGTCGACATAAATGACCGAACCGGTGATATGCCGCGAGGCGCTGGACGCAAGGAAGACGACCGTGTCAGCCACGACATCGGCAGTTGGCATTTTGCCGTCGGTCAAGGGAATTTGGCCTTCCGGGAATTCGATGGGCTCGCCAATGTCGTTCATGTCGCGGCGCTCGGTCTTGCCATGAATGCCTGATTGAATGGCTCCAGGACAAATGGCGTTCACGCGCACGCCGGAATCGGCCAGCTCAAGAGCCAGCATTTTGGTCATGGCCACTTGCGCCGCTTTGGAGCAGGCGTACGCTGTAGCCCCCGAGTTGCTGAACATGCGAGTTCCGTTCACGGACGAGCAAATGATGATCGAGCCGCGGCGTCGGCGAAGTTCTTCGGCCGTGTACTTGATGGTCAGGTACGCGCCTTTGAGGTTAATCGCCAGGGTTTCGTCCCACTCGTCAGGCTTGATTTCGTCAATGGGCGCCCAAACGCCGTTGGTTCCTGCGTTTGCAAAGACGATATCTAGGCGACCGAAGTATTTGATGACGCGCTGGGCGGCGGCTTGCATCTCCCAAGGGTCAGAAACATCGGCCTGCACACCAAAAGCGCGTCCGCCTTCACCTTCAATTTGAGCGACGACCTCGTTGAGTTTTCGCTCATTCCGCCCGTGAACGGCGACCGCTGCCCCGTGGCGTGCCATGGCGAGGGCCGTAGCGCGGCCAATACCGGAAGTACTGCCCGTGACCCATGCGGCCTTATCTTGAAGCGACATCATATCTTGTTGCGCCTCCGCGCGAAAAAGCCTGATAACTTTCTGTTAGCGATTGGAAGTAAGCGATACGACGAGTGGATTTTCGACGTCCAAGTAGTCTTGTAGTCGGACACGGAAGGTCTCATCCCGCGTATTACCGAGAAACAGCACGAACTCTTCTTGGGCGAGGTTGTCGTCGATCAAGGTTTTGAGGTTGTACTGCGAGCCAAAAGGCGAGACCACGCCTCCTTCACAATCCGGACATTGAATCGTGGCTTCTTCAGGCGACGCCAGTTCAATCTTGCTGCCGCCTAGCGCGTGGCTGGCTTTTTCCAGATCAACGATGCAATGCGAGGGCACGACTGCCGCGACATAACAAAACCCGCCATCAGCTTTAAGCAATACGGTTTTTGCCACTACGTGCGGGGGCGCCTGCACGGCCACAGCAACGTCGGCGGCGCGTTCTTGAGCAGGGTGGTGAATGACATCGTAAGAAATGCCGCGCTCCGCCAGGTGTTCTTTAACGTTCATATGTGGAGTCTCCTTTGAGTTTATGTTTGCAAAGGAGATATGAGCAAATGGGGCGCCAAGCGCCGCACTGCAGCATGAACTTTCAGCCCCGAATGACGCCGTCGGCGAGCCAGTGCGTGCGGCGGCGGACCGACGCATCGGGAGCGGTCGTGGAAACGACGCTAGGCAAGCAGCTTGTTTATCAATTGACCGTGAACGTCGGTCAACCGAAAATCTCGGCCCTGAAAACGGTAGATGAGCTTGAGATGATCAAAGCCCACCAGATGAAGTAGGGTGGCGTGCAAATCATGCACATGCACACGGTCTTCGGTGGCGTTGAAGCCAAATTCGTCTGACTGACCCAGCGTGAGTCCTGGCTTGACGCCGCCTCCGGCCAGCCACATGGTGAAGGCATTGGGGTGATGGTCGCGTCCGTCGTTTCCTCCCTGGACCATGGGCGTTCGGCCAAACTCGCCGCCCCAAATGACCAACGTCTCGTCCAAGAGCCCACGTTGTTTAAGGTCTTTGACCAAGGCGGCGCTGGCCTGATCGGTATCTTTGCAGTTCTTCTTCAGGTCATTCACCAGGTTGCCGTGCTGGTCCCACGCTTCATGAAACAACTGCACAAAGCGGACGCCGCGTTCAATCATTCGGCGGGCCAGTAAGCAGTTATTCGCGAAAGACGCTTCACCGGGTTTAGCGCCGTACAGGTCAAGAATATGTTTCGGCTCCTGCGACAAGTCCATCAGCTCCGGAGCGCTGGTTTGCATCCGGAACGCCATTTCAAACGAATTGATTCGCGTTGCAATTTCGGGATCGCCCGATTGCTGGAGTCGGAGTTGATTGAGCCGGTTGATGGCGGCGAGTGAATCCTGCTGTGTCTTGCGATCAACGCCTGGCGGATTCGACAAATACAGTACCGGATCGCCGCTGCCGCGAAACTGCACCCCTTGATACATCGTGGGAAGAAAGCCGCTGCCCCAGTTCGAATTGCCGCCGCTGGGACCTTTGGCGCCGGTGTTCATGACCACAAAGGCCGGGAGGTCACGCGTTTCGCTACCCAGGCCGTACGTGGTCCAGGCGCCAAAGCTTGGGCGACCGAATTGCTGCGCGCCCGTGTTCATCAGAATCTGGCCCGGCGCATGATTAAATGCGTCCGTGACCATCGATTTGACAATCGCGATGTCGTCGACAACCGTCGCCAAATGCGGCAGTAGTTCGGAAAGCTCGGCGCCGCATTGACCGTGTTTGCTGAAGGAAAATTTGGGGCCGAGGAACGTCGAACTGGGATTAATAAAGGCCGCGCGATAGCCCTCGATCAGTTCTTTCGGCGGTTTCTGACCGTCGTGTTTGGCGAGCTGTGGCTTATAATCGAACAACTCTAAATGGCTGGGAGCGCCGGCCATGAAGAGAAAGATCACCCGCTTCGCCTTGGGGGCAAAGTGGGGCGCTTTCGGCGCCAGAGCGTCGGCCAATGGCGCGGCAGCGCCCGACTCATGCAACAATTGGTGTAACGCGACCGCGCCCAACCCAACGCCGCACTCCTGCAAGAACCAACGGCGTGAAACAGATTTTGCCAACGTGACGGAGGTGCGCGAAGATGGGTTCATAGCGACACGCGGCAGGAGAGAGGAAGGAATCGCGAGGGTAGGTTCTGCTGCGCTAGGAGCTGATGGGGCCACGTTTGACAGCCCTTCCATCAGCAAACGACAGCTGCGCGAGACACCTCTGATGGTAGTCGTTCCCACCTTCCGCGACAAGGCAACAGCGCATGGCTCCATGATCGCCAGGCGCCATTGGCCTTTATTCGCTTGCGTGCGGGGCAAGTCCCTTGCGTCGCAATATCTTTAGGGAATCAAGGGATTGCGACGGGCTGGCCGTCGGCCCTTTGCATTATTAAGTTCAATGTGTTTCGATCCACGTTCTCGCTGAGAAAACGTACCGAGCCGTCTGCGAACAAGACCTGCGCTCCGCCAGGATGAAAGCTGCTAATGGCAGAACCGTCTTTCGCTGAATTGATGGCCATGTTCATCGCGCCGATGTCTAGATCGCGAGGCTCCATCCAATTGATATTCCCTCCCGCAATTTCCGCCACCATGACGGTGTTCGACGTGCCGTCGGTAATGTCCATGAACTTAGAGCCTTGGCCGTTATTAAACACCGTACCGTTCCCACTGATGGCTACATAGCCCGTAGTGGTTGTGGTCGCGGGGTCCGAGGGGCAGCGATACGCCGCGGGCATCATACCGACGAGTTGGCTGTTGCTGGGGCTGTTCCAAGGTTCGTTGAAGTTGTACATCGAATGGGTTTGCTGGCTTTCCAGGAAAGGAAGGATCAACACGCGCCAACTATGCATCGGCTTACCATCTTCATCGGCCATATATGCTGGCGGGAACGTCCCGTAGGTATCATGGTAGTTGTGCAGCGCGAGGCCGATCTGCCTGAGATTATTGGCGCACTGCGCGCGCCGCGCCGCCTCGCGCGCTGCTTGCACCGCCGGCAAAAGCAGGGCGATCAAGATTCCGCCGCAGCCAAACAAGCCAACCACCAACACTAAGAGCACGATCACCAACGGCGAAGTTCTCGATGTCGAGGGTTTAGGCGGCGGGGCCATCATGGGTTTGCCGGGAATCGTGACCGGCTGGCCGCATTCAGCGCAGGGGCCTGTTTGGCCTGCATAATGATCGGCGACATTTTTCGTTGCGCCGCAGTGCGGGCAGGTAAACTGAATGGCCATAACTGGCTCCGTCAAAGTTCGGAAAGAAGGCGACGGCGGTTATTCTACTTTGGTTTTTTAGATTTGTGGAGATGCGCGCGACGTTTTTCGTAGGAAGCCGGTCTCCGTACCGACACGGGAACCGCATGGCGCCAAGCCAAGGCGCGGCAAAAAGGTTCGCCGCACCGTAAACGTTGTTCGTTGAACATTTTGCTACAATGCCGGTCTGCCACTTTCTTTCAAGGGTTTTCGAATGGCCGATCCAGTTTGGCGAACGATCAGCTTCACCCGCGTCATCTCTTTTGTGGTGCTCGTGACGATCATCGTGATCATCGGCATCTTGTTTTACCGCGTGATGGCGAACTTCCTGTTGCCGCTGTTTCTCGCGGCGTTGTTGGTCGTCATCTTTCGGCCGATGCACCACTGGTTACTCGTGCGATGCGGCGGTCGGCAGCGTTTGGCGGCAGGCTTGACTACCGCGGCGATTCTGTTGATCGTGCTGGTTCCGTTAGGATTGGTGACGTTTTTCGCTATTTCGGAGGGCGCCTCGCTGGCGACCGAAGTCGACGTGCGCATGATGCGCGAACGATTTGGCAAGTTCCGTGAGCGCCTAGGCCTGAACTCACCTTATATCGAACCGCTGCAAAGAATTGACGTCGGCCTGTATGAATTGGAGCACAACACGGCGCTGCCCATTGAATCGCAAGAGATCTTGGTTGAACGGCTTTTAGAGCGCGTCCATCAAATCGAAGATCAGATTGAGCAGGGTCCAGCGGGACAGTTGGTCGAGGACGCGCACGAGGACAGTACGTCTCCCACAGCGGTCAAGCACGAGCAAGACGCTGCAACTCCAACGTCAGCCGTGGAGCCTGCGCTCGATGAAGCCGCTCGGGCGTTTCTGGATCGCTACCGGGAACTTATCGCGCCATTGAAGGATTCGTTGCTCGCCATGCAGAGCGCGCCATTGGGTTCGTTGGATCGAGAACGCGCCCTTACCGATGCCCAACTCGCATTGCGGCGGGTCAAGCAACATTTGCTTGGCGGGCCCTTTCATGCCTGGCTGAAACAGATGGCCAACCCCAGCGAAGACGAGTTGCGTCAGATTCGTGGGTTAGCCTTTGCCCGCGTGCAAGGAGGAATCGTCGCCTGGAGCGCCGCCACGGGAGCTGTGAGCGCCCGGTTCATTATCGGTCTGGTGATCATGATCGTTGCGCTCTACTTTTTCCTGGTCGATGGCCCCGCCATGCTAACCGATTTGATGCGTCTCTCTCCGCTGGATGATCAATACGAGAATGAACTGCTCACCGAGTTCGTGAAGATCAGCCGCGCGGTGGTGGTGGCTACGTTACTTTCAGCCGTGGTGCAAGCCTTTCTGGCGGGGGTTGGATTCTGGGCGGCTGGCGTCCACGCCGTCTTTCTGCTTTCGTTGCTCACGGGACTGTTCGCGCTCATTCCCTTTGTAGGCGCAGCCACCGTTTGGGTTCCTGTGGTGTTATGGTTGTTTTTCTACGAGGAGCGCACCACCGCCGCGGTGATACTCGCCATTTATGGCGCGTGCATCGTGTCGACTTCGGACAACGTGGTTAAAGCAATCGTTCTTCACGGCCAGTCTCGCCTGCATCCGCTTTTGGCGTTATTAAGCATCTTGGGCGGCGTGGCGGCAGTCGGCCCCATCGGTATTCTGGTGGGTCCGATGGTCGTCGTCTTTCTTCAGGCGCTGCTTAACATTTTGCATCGAGAACTGGCGTCGATGGATCATACCGACGCGGCTCTGTCGCCAGCGGCCGACTCCGCCAGCGGCGCAGCCTCGAATGGTGGTTCGCCACCGGTACCGCCGCGCAACCCATTGGCTGAAGACGCGGCTGCCTCTTCCAAAGATGTTCAGCGCAATACAACAAGTCCGCCGGCCGGCGCTACAAGCAAACCAAGCCGCCGACGCAAGAAGCGTTGATTCACCACATGAACGCCGATTCTCCGCAGTTCGGAAAACAGGCCGAGCGCTGAACCACGCTCGCAAAAATGCATTTGACCAAATTCGACCAAACTGTAAGCAGTGCAATTGGTCTGTTCTATTCGTGATCGGCGTGGCCGGCGTGGTTTAGCATTTCACGGCAGGCTTTTTCACACTTGCGGCATTCCTCGGCGCACTTTTTCATGTGAGGATCGTCAGGAAACTGTTCACAGGCTTTAGCACATCGCGCACAGGCTTCCGCGCAGGCCTTGCAAATCGTATCCGAGAAAGGTCCTTGCCGCGAAACAATTTCGGCCGCCGCAGCGCAGTGTGTGGCGCAGTCTTGACAGGTGCGAAGTGTCTTTAGATGTTCTTTATGACCTTGGGCGACAAGGTGGGCGCAATGCGTCGAGCAAGCTTCGCAGGCGCGATGGCAGTCGCTGCATGCCCTGGCGCATGCTTCGAACATAGCGGCATGCTGCGCATGGCCAGCGTTGGACGCTGACGCAGCCCGGTTGGCTTCCTGTGCGCCAGGTTGGTCGTCTTGTGCAATCAGAATCGCGCCGCCAAGGCTCAGCAAAGCCAGGGTCATCAACGCGGGAAGGGCGGCCTTTTTCATGTCCAGGCACCTCGAATGCGGAAGGTAGGGGAAGGGAGTTCCTCACAATCCGCAGTCCGAACTATGGACGATGAAGCCGTGACGCGTAGCTCGAATGAAGTGACGCGCCTGAGTGCTCAAGGCTCTCGATGATCGGACCGCGAACCGATGACGATGAGCTCAAAAGGCGTGCAAAAAACATGCCAGCGTTATAAAAGGCCCTGTTAAGGGCCGCCCCGTGTGAGCTTTACACAATTACGTGGAAAGGCGGCGGTCGCTGCGGGCGAGCTTATGCCCGCATGGGGAAGGCATCAGAACCGGATTGCCGAAGGCGTCACTGAGCGCCCTCGGCAGTCGTCGAGTGTACCCTTACTGCACCAGCTTGAGCGGACGAGCGCCAGCGACTTGACGAAACACTTCTTCCAAATCCTCTTCGTACTCCGCGACACTTTGCCCTCCGGGCACGTTGAAGTGGACTCCGCCCGTCATATCGGCCACTTGTTGCATCAGCGCGGTATCGGCGCCGGCGCCGACGCTAATCGTGACGATTGGTATTTCGGCCGCCGCCGCCGCCGTGGCTTGTTGCAGCACATATGATCGAGCATATGATTCGTTATACGGGCGATTCGCAATGCCGTCCGTCATGAGGATCATTAGCTTGAGCGCTCCGGTTCGTCCATTATCGGTAAGCTCTTTCAGACCAACGCGCATTCCCGCGCCAATATTGGTGTAGTGATCATAGTGACCGGCTTGCCGCTGGCGTGAAATCGTTTCGATCAAAGACATATTAGTCGTCAGACCGCTTTCCAGAATGGCATCGCTCGACGACGACGTATAGACGGCCAACCCGAGCCGGTCCTCCGAGTTCATCTCTTGCAGGAACGAAAGCAGTACGGTCACGCCGTTCTTGAGCGCCGTAATGGGCTGCTCGCTCGTCTTCCACAAGTCCGGCGTTTCGCTGTACATGGGCTTCGATTCCAGCAAGTAGTTCACCCACGTCAGGTAGCCGTACTTTTTGCGGTATCCCGCGTTGTTGATCGTGGCGTCGTTGATCACGTAGTCGATATAGCTATTCCAACTTCCCGAAGGATAAGGCCACGCGACGTTGCTGATTTTGAGCGTGTTCTTAATCGTCGTTTTGTTTGTGGACGAAATATACACGGGCGTCCACTGCATGATGCCGAACGTTGGCGAGCCCAGCTCTTGATAAATCTGTTTGAGGTTCGCCTCGACGGCGGTTCGCCCTAGAACCCCAATGGCGCCAAGCTCGCTGTCATCGTTCATCGATGCGGAGTAATCCAGCACCAGAACCATATCGCGCGGACGGTAACTCGCCACGGCGCTCGCTTCGGCTGAAAAGTTCTTGCGACCCAAAACAGGAGCAAAAAACAGGTTCTGTTGCGGGCGTTTGAGAGTCACACGCATGGCCGAAGGCAAATTCTCGCCCAGGATGAAGCTCCGCGAGTTGTCATCCCAGTGGCCAAATTCGATGTTGGCGTCGACGCCTTGTACGGCTTTCCCGCCGACGAGATTCATCTCCGCGTAGCGCCGCGCCTCGGTTTCTGCGGCGGCGGCGCCATTTACCAATTCGCCGACGCCTGCGAGGACGGCCGAATCGGATGCACGCTGCAGTTCTGTGCGGACTACCATGATGTAGCCCAAGTCAATCGCGAAGGCGAGAGCCGCCATCATGACGATCATAAAGATCGCCGACAGCACTAGAATGTTACCTCGCCGCGAGGAGGGGCTGCGCCAGCGATCGGACCATTGGACGCAGGCGTTTCGTAACGTAACCGACCAGCGAAGCGAACGATGACGAAGGGGAGCACGAGACGACATAAGACACATTTCCCAAAGCAGACCACATAACTGGCGACGCGCAAGAGAACAGATCGTTCTCAGGACCGCGCGAACCGGGACCGACAAGCCATGGAAAGAATCAGCAAGGCGATGGAACACCGCACCTGCTTGAGTCTCTCCCCCTTCACCCACGCTAGAAATGTTGTTCCATCCAAACCAATAGCTTTTTTTTCGCCCAAGTCAAACTTCGCGGACAAATCATGAGCGGGGCGACAAAAAAAGCGCGCTTAGAGAAAAAGGCGCGGCCGAGCGGTTCCAACAACGCCCGGTTGGTTTTGTCCATGTTCCGACGGTTCCGGCGACCCGCAGAGATGGTGTAAACGCGCAAAACGACGCCGACGTTCGCACGGCAGGTCAAGAGATAAGCCGCGTTCACACCGGCGTCCAACGCATGGCAGGCCTCAGCGCCCTTGCTGCCGAGTCCTGCCGCGAACTTGATCGTCGTTTTTTTAATCTTTTTGACGTCCGCTCGCCTCGGACGATTTTTCAGCAATCGTCGAGTCGTAAATCTCTGGCTCGCCATGGACGAGCCGTAAATTCTGCTTCGACTACTCTCCTTTCACTTCAATGCGGCGCGGTTTGACGGCTTCCGTCTTGGGCAAGTGGATTGTCAGCACGCCATTCTTCAACTCGGCCGATATCGCGCTTGAGTCGATCGCCTCGCCAATGGTGAAGGCGCGATAGAAATCGCCAATGCCATACTCGCTGTACAAGTATTCGCATTGTTCTTGGCGCGGCGCGACCCGACCGTAGATTGCTAGTTCATCCTTCTCAAACCGAATATCCAGGTCGTCTTTACCGACGCCGGGGAGGTCGCCGACAAGCACCAGTTCGTCGGCGTTTTCGAAAATGTCAAAGCGCGGGGTGAATACGGCTCCCGCGCGCGTGCGTTCCAGCGTTGCGTTGTCTTGCGGTAGTTTGCTGAGTTGATTCATGGTGTTCTTCCTCCCAACGTTTCTAGGGAACAATACGTTCCAACGTTATTGGACTTTGACCTCAATGCGGCGCGGCTTGGCGGCTTCACTCTTGGGAAGTTTGATCGTCAGCACGCCGTTCTTGAATTCCGCGTGGACTTCATCGGCATTTACCGGAGACGGCAGATCGATTAATCGCGTGAATGCTCCATAGCCGCGTTCCCGGCGATGCCAAGAGCCTTGAGGATACTGGGGCGGACGGCGCTCGCCGCGAATGGAGAGTTGATTGCCGCCATTGATGTAAATTTCCAGATCGTTCATCTCCATGCCAGGCAACTCCGCTTCGACGTAGATCGCGGCGGCGTCTTCCCAAAGGTTCACCAGGGGATATGCGGCCGCGGAGGTCAGCCCGTTGCCATCGAATCGACCAAAGACACGCTCCATTTCTTGGCGGAGCCGATTCATTTCTGATTGCATGTCGACAAAGGGTTGCCAACGAGTCGTTTGCATGATCCACTCCTCCTTTCTGATGACGTACGGTTCTTAAACCTAAACGTTGCACAACGAACGGATTGAACGCCAATTTGGCGTTTTTTTACTGACATTAGTCTGCGAAAACGCAAGAAGCGCGCCAATTTCTAACAGGCATGCGCAACTCGAAGCGACGCAAAAAGTTACGAAACCGTGGGGGTTAGCAAGGGACTTCCGAATGCAAGTTTGATCGCAACCGATCGGCAGCAGCGACCCACTGCGATTCCTCCGGGTTTGGTTCGAGCAACCGCCGTTCTGCCAATTTGACATTGGTCTGCTGCGGCGTTTCGTGTGGTAAGCGGCCCTTGCGGGCGAGCTGGACTTACCGCAATTCCGGCGGGAGGGGAAGGCTCGCCAAAAGCATCTCGGTCAGGCCGTCCAGCGGAAACGGCGAAGTCTGACCCGTTCGCAGGTCGAGCACCGCGCCGCTATGACTGTAGATACGCACAATGGGACGAAAATGGAAAGGCCCTTCGTTGTCGGCGGTCGATTGGTTCGCCTCATGGGCGGCCAGGCATCGTTGAAGCCCTTGGTGCGGTTCTTCGTAAGTCTCCAAAGGCCACACAATGACTTGCAAAGGGGCCAGCCGGCCTTCTGCATCCGTGAACATATGCGTTCCTTGCTCGATCATGGCCAGTCTTCGCGCCTGGCACCCTTCGAGAAGCACGGCCGATAAATGATACTTTCGCGCGTCGTGCTCCATGGTCTTTCGCATTTCGGCGAACTCGGCCGAGTCAAACTCCTCCGTCCCTTGCGATTCCAGGACGCCAATCAACGGGCTCGCCTCAAAACCAAAGGAGGCAGCGTCGTTGCGTGTGTGTGGCTCCTGCGACGTCAGAGGTTGAAAGTTGAATTGGCGCAATAAACAGCGCGCCAATTGCTGGCGACGTGGTTCGGCTCGCTCGTCAAGACTACGCACAATGACCAGCACACGCTCCGCAGTCCAGCCGTCTTCGTCCGGCGCGAGCGCGTCCAGCAGCGCCGTATGATCGATCAGCTCGCGAAGCTCGTGCTCGATTTGCGAATCATCGAACTTCGTAACCGACCGGCCAGCCATTTCGGCCAGGTATTCGTCCAAATCCTGCTCCGCAAAGAGTTGCCCGTCAATGCGTAACGTATCGGAGCCTCCCGACCTGCGAGACCGTCGATAACGCCGCGGCTGCGCCGCCGAGGGAAGGCTTGGCGCCCCGGTGTGATGACGCTGATAATCGAGCGTCTCCTGCAGGCGCCGGCATTCCTCGAGAGCCGCTGACAAAAGCTCCTCGCAGGCGAGGTAATGGTACTGCTCTACCGAGATGGCGCCGGCGGTAAAGGTCATCTTGGGTCGGTGTTGCCGGCATTGGGCGTCAATTCGCGTGAGCGCTGCGTGAATGCGCTCGAGCATGCCGGCTGGTTTCGCCAAAAACTCGGGCCGGCGCGATTCCTCCGGGCACGCGGCATGGGTCAGACCAACGGCCTCAACAAGGATCGTTTCTTTCGGGCGGTCAATGCGCAACACCGTGGGCGTTGACGGCGAGATGTTGGTCAACTGCCGGGCAAGCGGCTGAACCAACTCTTGTTCGACGGCGCGCTTCATCGCGCGGGCTCCCAAGACTGGGTGATAGCCGCATTGAATCACCCAATCCAAGGCTTCGGGAGCAATTTGCATTGCGCAGCGGCGACGGACCAATCCTTCGCGACCGAGTACATCATGCAACGTCATTTCGGCGATACGAGCTAATTCATCGCGCTCCAGCCGATTGAAGGGAACGATACGGTCGAGGCGGTTGAAGAACTCCGGGCGAAAAAAGTCTTCGACCGCCTTGACGTAAACCGACGCTTCGGCGGCCCCCCCGCGTTCAAAGCCGACTCGCTCCGCCGCCTGTCGTGTACCCAAGTTGGAAGTCAGGATAATTACGGCGTTGGTAAAATCGGCGGTTCGTCCATGGCCGTCCGTCAATCGCCCTTCACCAAGCACTTGCAGCAGCAAGTCGAATACATCGGGATGCGCCTTCTCAATCTCGTCGAGCAGAAGCACGGAGAACGGTTGCCGCCGAACTTCGCTGGTAAGCAACCCTTCGGGCCGGTCAAATACGCCCACAAGGCGCGCGGCAGACTCAGCGGTGATAAATTCGTTCATGTCGAATCGCACCAGGCGATTGGCGTCGCCAAACAAATACCGCGCCAGGGCCTTGGCCGATTGGGTCTTGCCGACGCCCGTGGGGCCAAGAAACAGCAGCGATCCCAAGGGCCGATTCGGATCGTTCAACCGCGCCTTGGCGATGGTCACGACGTCGGCCATGGCGTCGAGCGCCTGCGGCTGGCCAATGATCTCTTTTGCGAGCGATCCAATAACATCCGCGCGACGCAACCGAGCCCGCGTGTCGAGCAGGGCGACATCTAAACCGCTCGTGGCGTGAAACTCGTTCAGTACGTCATTACGGTGGATGTCTTTGTTTTGGTACTTCAGCGCGAGCCGGTTGAGAAAACTCGCTGCCTTGCCCGGCATCGCTGCTTCGCGCACGTAGCGTCGTGTTAGATCAAGCGCCGCCGGCAACACGTCTAAGTCAAAGCGACAGGTATGACGAAGCTCCAGCGACCGGATCGAAGCGAGCAAGATATGCAACGTCGTGTCTTCGTCGGGTTCGTCAACGCGGACGACATGAAACAGGTCCGCGAGTCCGCGGTCGCGTTCGCGCAGCACGCGCAGTTGCTCGGGAGTCATCTCGCCCACGACGCGCACTTCACGGCGTTCGATGTAGGGTTTCAGTACATCGGCCACCGAAAGACTTGAACTGGCCGATATCCCCGCACGAAACAAACCAAGCACGTCGTCAAAAAATAGGGTGTGCCGCTTGAGTCGGGCATGCCGCAAAATCGCCAGTAGTCGATTCTCCCATTGCCCTACGTAGGACATCCCGGAAATCAATCGCTGAGGCGACACCAGCCAAACACAGTTCTTGCTTTGATACGCCCAACCTTGCCGAGAGACCTTCCGATAGACGAACTCGTGCAAAAGCGCCGTCTTTCCTGTTTGGCGCGGTCCAACCAAGAGCACGGGCCGGTTGTCTTTGGCCGAAAGAAGCTCTTCGAGTCGGTCCGCCAGTTCGTCGCGATGTAGCGCTCGGTGCAAACCATCAGGATAGCGCCAGTCGAGACATCGACCCACGCGTTGTAATTCATGGCCGCCGTGGAAGGTTTGCGAGCCTCCTAACAAGGCGAAGAGCGACTTGCTTGGCTCTTTGAACTCCTGGCGAACGTCCACTTCCAGGTCGATGTTCGTAATCCATGCTTGTTGCTTGCGCGACAGCAACTCGAGCTGCGAGGCGACGGTCTCTTGCTGACGCTTCAAGCGACGAAAATGTTGCTGGTACACCTCGGCCGCACGATCGCGAAGCGTTTCGCCGCGCAGGACTTCAAACCAAACTTCAGGCACATGAGGACAAAAGGCGATGCGGCGATTAAACCGACGAATGGCGACAAGCGGAAAGAACCCTCGAAACATTTGCTCCTGCAAGTCCAATCGTAGTTCACATCGCTCAAAATCCATATCGGGACAGAACGACCAATCGATCAACTCGCGATGCCGTCCCGCACTTCCCAAATTCTCAAACTCTTTGCGTAGCTCTTGAACAACCTTGGCGGTCGCGCGGCTTAAATGTTGGTCTTGCTCGAGCGGTTGCGGGAAAAAGAGAGGCCGCACGATGTGAACGGTTCCTGATTGATCGGGCGGTCGCCACATCTGCACGAACAAGGGAAGCGTGATTTTCACAATCGCATCAGGGAAAAAGGCTCATCCGCGAAGCGAGTTCGCATTCAACCAAAAGTCTTACGATACGGAAATGTTCCGTTGAGAGAAAGACTCCTGACGCGGTGAGCTGTACGGGCTTTGCGAAGGAGCCTCGCCCCGTGGCTAAGCACGGCAAATTTATAATCGGCTTCTGTCAGGCGCCGCCCGTACCGTTGCGGCTCAAGCGACTCAAGGCAGCATGGCGAAGAAGCATTCATGCTGCACCCAGCGAGGCGCTACGTCGAAGCGAACCACCACATGCGGGCGCAAATCATCCTCTAGTTTCTCGGTGGGCAATACGCCCAACGGCGATAGAACCCAGGCGGTTGGCGGAAGGCTGCCAAAGCGTGCGAGCACACTTTCTAGCCGCCATCCGCGAATGACGCCACCCGCCGCCGCAAGGTCGCCGCGCCGTGCAGTTTCGAGCGCTACCGCGGCGGCAAGCGATAACGGCGTTGCGGTTTCGGTTGCCAGCAGGTCACGCTCCAAGGCCGCGATGTGCTCGGGCGGAAACGGCGTCAGCGCCACGGTGCAATACGTGCGGTCATGGTAACGCGAAACTCCCGATCTGCCTGCCGCGACCGCCGTGATCGACGCCGTAGATATCGGTTGGTCCAATAACCGGGGTGTTGCACCTTGTAACACGGCGGGCGCGGATGCGAGCAATTGAGCACGAGGAATATCAGGCTGCACTTCCGTGAACAAGCCAATATATCCCTCGCGATTTTGCGTCGCCTCAACGAGGCGCGTCGATGCGGCAGGGTAGGCCGATAGTTGGCTGCGCGTCGCGGCCTCCGCGGCGCGACGTCGCCACCGCAACAGGTCATCGGTCGCTTTGCGGTACGCCTTGACTCGCTGACCGAATTCCGACGATTTGGCCGCAAGTCCCTCCAAGGCTTGTTGGGCCAACGTGTTGAACTGGGCGTCTGCCACATGCGGCGCCAGAGGCGCCAGCGCAGCAAGGTAGGCGCGGTACTTTGCTTCCGCATCACTGCCCGTCGTGCGAGTTGCATCGGATTGAATTACGTCAAGCAACGCAGCTTGTGCGGGCGAAGCGAATTTCTCCAGCGAAGCCGCAGAGGCGTCCTTCACCGCGGGATCGCCGGAACCGCTCGAGCTTTCGTAATATCCGCCGGCAGAGCTTGGCCGCACCGATTCCAAAGCCCAACTTGCAGCGCGATGGCGTATCGCCGCAGTTTGCGCCGCTTTCCATTGTTCGCCTAAGTGGGTCACAAGCGCCGGGCCATCGAGCGGTTGACCATTCACGGTGGCCGCACCTTGCGAAACAAACGATTTCGCTGCGGCGTCGATTTCTTGCAGGAGCGCATCGACCTGAGGAGCCGCAGAATCGCGCAATTGGGTTAGCATTTTGACAGCCGCTTCATGCCGAATTCGCCGCATGGCCTGGTCGACCGCGGCGCGAGTCTCCGCATAGGGCTTATAAATCGGCTCATTCTCTTGCGGCGTGTTATAAAGCGTGACTCCGGCCAGCACGTCGAAGGTCTTGTAAAGCCGAATCTCGGCTTGTTCCCATTGTTCCTTCTGACACAAACCTTGGATTTGTTCGAGTTCTCGCATGCGCGACGCATGCGAACGCTGTAAAATACCGTGACATTTTTCACGGTAAGGTCCGGCCGGCGGCATGGTGCGCAGCACCTCCATGATCTTGGCGAACACGGCATGGCCTTCTTGAAAGCGACGCGTCAAATCGACGCCGGCCGTTTCGCCCATGGCGGTTAACTGATGGCCCAGTCGCTCGGCCTGGCGAAACGCGACCTCGGTTTGTGACGCTTCTTCTGGGCTCGCGCGTTGGCCGCGGTTCTCTTGCAGCATTTCGCCAAACTTTCGTGTGGCGGTCATGGCTTGGGCCATAAGACGATAACCTTGCTCGGCGAGTGGTCCGGCCGCCTCCTTCGACAACACCTCAAAAGCCAACTCCGGCTCGCCGTGGTGCGGGTTGGCCCGAAGGGTTGATGTCCACATCACCGCAACCAGAGGCGACAAGCAGCTAAGGAGAATGGCGCGCATCATGTATCTTTGGTGATTCAAGGAAGACATAGGAAATTCTTAGAGGTCGGTCGCACACCTGGATTGGCTGAAACGCCATAGGAGAAGCGGTAACGCGTGTACGGTACAAGCCGGTCGGACCGCGCAATGACTTGCTTTTTGGCGATTACTCAAGATGCCCGTCGAACGTACCAGCGAGCGGAACCGACTGTCCCGTGGCGGTATTGACCGCGTGGCCGGCAATTGCGGCGGTGATTTGCTTTCCCGTAACAGCTTCGATCGTTAATTGCGCCGGTTCAACGCCCACGGTGTGCCACACCGTACCATTTGATGTCGCCTGCACGAAGACTTGCGCTGGAACAGTTTGCCCGGCAAGCCGGCTAATATCGCTCGCATCGACCTGGGCTTGCACCAACGCGGAAGGAAAGACCTCTTGATCGACGGCGGGATAACTGCGCAATTGAAGCACTGCGGCCCTTCCCTCCGAACCGGGCAGGAACGCCACGTAGCAACCCTTGGTCGTGATAGGCGATTCCAAGGTGAACTGCATCGACCCGGCCAATCCTAATTGTTGTTGAGCTTGATTGCCTGCCGATGACGCCGCTTCGGATGCTGCTTTGGCTTGCTGGTCCAAAGCTTGACGCGCCTGTTCTGCGCTCTCGGCCGCTTGTTGCTTGGCCTGATTGACCAGTTCGTTCACTTTTTCTTGACTGCACCCGGTTACCCCAAGGAGCACGGCCAGCAAACACCAACGTCGACCAGGCATAAGAAGTTCTCGCAGGAAGCAAGCCCAAAGATTCAACGACTGCGCATGTCGTTGGATCGATGGTAGTCTGCCTCTCGTCGTCGCGTCAAGAATTTGGTGCGCGGCGTCCCAAAGGACCTAGAGAAATCAAGGGATAGCCGGGGACTTGCGCCTGATAGGCAAGGTAAGGCTGGCCCACATACTTTGCCAGTCGTTCGTCTTTCAAGTGGCTGCCAATCGCAATGTAGACGGTCCACAATCCCGTGAGGATTGCGTGGTCCAACGTCATTCGAGGCGTAAACCAGATTAGTCCAAGAAAGCTCAAATAAACGGGATGGCGCATCCAACAATATGCGCCGCGCGGTCGGAACTCGCGGCGAGGTTGGGGCGCTCCGTGGACCCAGTGCCACCAAGGCGTCAATCCGGTTTGATAGCCCAAGCCCGTCAAGCTTAGGCTGTAAAATAACGCCGCCCAAGAACCATAGAACCCAACCGAGACGACCGCGCCAGCGACACCTTGGAGTTCCCAAAGCAAGGAGTCGCTCACTTGCCACGCCGAAAACATGAGGAGCAACCCCAGGCACGTGGCGGTGCAAAAGAACAATCCGTAAAACGCGGCGGGAATCCAGCGTGTCAAACGACGGCGCGCGGGAGGCCAAAGCAACAAACTGTGAACCACCGCAAATTGCAGGGCAAGCAATACATCCCATCCCAGGGAGCCCAACAGGCTTTCGGAAGGGCCGTCGCGCAGAAACCAGAACAACCGCCATACGGTGTAGAGAAATAACCCTTGCGTCGTTAAACCTGCGGCCACTCCTCCAAACCAAGCCCACCCGCGCGACGCGCTGACGTTACGGTCATTCATGCATTGCATCCTTGTCAAAACAACGAAGAGGCGGAGTGTATCCGCTCGTCTCCTCCACCAAAGCAAGATGAGACGAACCAAGATCACCGACGGGAACGGTGTCATTTGAGCAAATAGATCTCGCCGTAAACTGTCAGTTGGTCGGCCACTCCAACGGCGCCAAAAGCTTTACGGAAGGGTTCGATTCCGTAGTCGGTTTGTCGAAGATAGAACCCGCCGCGGAGATGAAGCCAATCGCCTTTATCAATTGCCTCGGCGTAGATCGTCAGAGGGTGCGTGACGCCGTGTAAGGTAAACTCGCCTTGGAGCGCGTAACGCAATTGTCCTTGCTTGCTTGGTTCGCGCAGGGCGATAGTCGAATGTACTTCAAAGACGGCCGTGGGAAATCGTTCGACGTGAAGCACTTCCTTTCCCAGCATGTTGGCGTTCACTTGTTGTTGAGTGGAGAGATCTGTTTCCCCCTCCAACCCCATATAGCGACGTCCTTCCGCCGTGTCCGCTACGAACGAGGTCATATCGAACACGAATCGTCCCGCCTCACGATCAGCATTCAGGCGTAACCGTCCGTCGCGTAGGCGTCCGATCACGGCGTGTCGATGCCCCAGACCGACCTTGTCGACGAGAATCGCCACGCGACTTTTTTCGAGGTCGACCGCGCCTGTTGTCGTCGCCACCGGAGTCGCTTGCGCTTGCACGCGCCGAGGGGCGTAATTGGAAAACAGGAGGATGCCCATGGCTAAGACGCCGACCGCCATCACGCGCCGACTCATGCAGAAGTCCTTTAACTCAGGCCCGCGCCGACAAAGCAGACGACGCATTGGCGCCGTTCGATCCGGCGAAACCATCCATGAGGCGAACATCGTAGTATGTTGATGAAACGACGAAAAGACGACTCTCAGCAAAAGTAAGAAAGCGCGCACGTGACCGCGCCAAGTCTCGCCCATGTGTCATTTCCGCGCGCTGCCGGATTCAAAATGAGCGAGCAATCGCTCACTCGCACTGCTTGAGAAGTGCGAGAAACTCCGCTTGCAAGGGCGAGTTTTCCAGGCCGGGAGGATTCTCCTTCAAGTAACGAATGAGCTGCGCCGCTTGTTCACGCTCTCCGGCGCGAAATTGCAATAACGCGACGTTATACTTGGCCTTCCACCAAAGCTCTGTTCGCGGTCGGCTGCGCTGGCCGATCAACCGCCACTGGCGAAGGGCCGCGTTGCGCGTGGCGGCATCGGTCGCGTTCAGCAACAACTCACCGTAGCCGACTTGAAGCGCAACATCATGCGGATGTTTGCGCGTGAGTTCGCCATACAAATCTTTCGCCTCTTCGATGCGTCCCGTAATTGCGAGCGATTCAGCCCGCGCGCGCTGGACGAGCAATTGATCTTCGGGTGAAAGTTGCGAGACGGCGCCGCCGAGCAAATCGATCGCTTGCAGCGCAAGTCCTGCTTGTTGCGCACGCGCCGCGGGCGACGACGCTCGCATTTGCGTTGCCAGATTTTCAATCAATGCGGCAAGTTCGTTGGGCGACTCGCTTGCCACATCACGGAGCATGGTTTTGGCTTCTTCCGTGCGGTTCGCCTGGCCTGCCAAGGCAAGCACAAGCAACCCACGCACCTGCGTACGCCAGACCGCCGGCGCATCGGGCGCCAGGTCGAGGGCTTTCTTCAAAATACGTTCTGCGTTGGCTTGATCTCCCGTTGGGTCTTGCAAGCCAAGACGCGCCGCCGCAAGAGCCGCAGTTCGCGCCGCTGCGACCTGCGTTGCTGTTGCTTCCGACGTTGTCTCAAACACAATTCGTTCAAAGAACCGCAAGGCGTCTTCGCGTTGATCCGCGCGATCCTGGGAAGGCTCGCCAGACCTCGCTAGAAGCCGCTCCCAAGCGCGGGCTGCGCCGGCAACGGCTGTTTCGTAGTCGGAATGTGTCGAAGTCATGCCCCGGTATGCGGCGACCGCGTCGTCCCAGCGCTGCTGTGATTCGCGAAGTTTGCCTAACCATAACCGAGCCTGGTTTGCTTCGTCAGGCCATAACGAAAGATGCTCTTCCAATGCGCTCGCGTAGGACTCCAATTGCGTTGGATCTGTTCGGGCCCATTGCGCCAGGTTGAAGCACGCTAGAAGGTGCGTCTCCGCCGCCGTCGCATGTTGGGGCATGGCGGTCGCGAGGGTTCGAAACCGGCGCGCCGCCTCGACACGATTTTGCCGTTCATGCTCGATAGCGGCCGCTTGGTAAAACAGTTCAAACGCTTTTGGCGCGTCGCCTGCGGTTTGGGCTTGCCGCGCGGCCCCGTCGTACGCCTGAACCGCTTCGTCCCAGCGTTTGCGAAGGTAATGATCGCGCGCCGTGCGAACGAGGATCTCCAGATCGCCAGCGGTGGCGGCGTCGACGGCCGAACCCGTCAGAAGCGCATCGGCCCGCCGCCGCCAGTAGGGGCCGTGCAACTCCTCGATCTTCTGCGTCATCGCTACAGCCTTGCCCCGCCATGCGGCCGCAGAGTTCGACTCGCTCTTTGCTTCGGCGGACTTCCACAGGGCGATAAAGGCTTCCAGGTGCGCCAAGTCGAGCTCAGGCGAACCGACTCCCTGGATCGTACGGCCTTGCGAGATCGTTTGAATCGCCTGCTCAGCGCGTCCGGTCGCCAATAACAAGCGAATGCGTTCGGCAGCTGCTTCGACTCGCGTTTTCGGAGGCGCCTTGGAAGACTCGATTTCGCTCAACTGTTGAGCCGCCTCGCTCATCTTTTCCAACAGACGGTGGCAAGTAAGCCAGTCAACTCGGCACGGCCAGTACAAGGGATCCGCCTCTCCTACGCTACGACGCACTTCGCCAAGTCGCTGGACCGCCTGCATGAGCGAGTTCACGCGGTCGGCGCTACCCGCCGGGTACGTCAACGCTTGGTTGCGGTAAGCGCGAGCGAGCTGATATCGCACGTCGTCCAAGAGCGACGCAAGCTGTTCGGCTGAAAGTTCTCCCTCACCGGGCCGTGCGTTTCCGCGCCCGGGAATCGCTCGCTGTAGCTCATTTTCTAAGTCTTCCAGTCGGCGAGCGGCCAGGCGAATCTGTTCGCGCGCGGTAGATCGGGCTTGCTCAGATTCGGTTCCGACTTCCGCCTCTTGCCGTGCGAGTTCGCCGCGCGCCAGGAGTAGCAAGGCTTCTTGGACCTGCACGAGAAATCGCCGCGGGTGGTTGGGATAGCGTACAACGAAATCATTGAGTAATTTCGTTGCTTCCTGCCACAGTGGCTCTCGTTCGCGCGGCGCGGCGTTGAGCGCTTGGCCGGCGCGACACCGCGCGAATTCAATTGTCAATGTGGCCCGGTCTACGTCGCTTAGCTGCGGATCCGCCAGCTGTTGCTGGCAGAAGTCCGAGGCAAGTTCAAACAACCGGCGCTGGCGCAGTCCTTCAAGAAAGCGCAGGTCGGCCGGCTCGACGCCCCACGCAATGGCGTGCGTCAGCGAGAAAATGACAAGCCCAAAGCCAATTCCAGCGATCCGCAGCCAACACGCGTTGCTGGGGTCTCGCAGCTGACCGAGGTAGGGCAAGGTCCGTTGCATTATATTTCCTCGGACGCGGCGAACTGAACCTTCTCGAACTCCTCCAGCCGCGCCGCGTCGTACACGTCAATCACGTGACCGAGCGGGACCTGCGGATCGGCATCCAGTATGACGGGAGCATCGCGCTTAATCCGCGCGATGTTCGCCAGATGAGCGCGGAGCTGCGCGAGGCTTTCCACGGGCGCTTCATTCACGGTCCACGCAGGCGCCTGGCCGGTCCAAATGATGCGAATTACGATCTCGTCAAAGTCGGCCTCAGGGGGTGGTTCGTCAAGGGTCGCCTGCTCGCCAGCACCCGTTGCGGCCCTCACCTGACTGGGCAGCACGTACTCCGTCACGTAGGAACCCACGCTCCAAAGAAAGAAAATCAACAGCAGAAACACAACATCGATCATTGGCGTCATCGAGATCGAGACGTCTCTTCGTCGACGGTGAAATACCGAAGGGGATCGCATGTGAATCGTTCGACGTTATGCAAATTGCGTCGTACCGCGTCCTAGAGGGCGCGATTATTGCGGCTCATTACGGTAAACAGAGAAGGTGACATTCCAGATCCCGGCCCGCGCCGCGGAAAGGAGAATAGGTTCGACATGTTCGTAGGGTACGGCGCGATCACTGCGAATTCGCACTTCCAAGTCGCCTCCCGCTGCGGCTCGCTCCTCGGCGAAACGAGCCGCGAGCGCCTCCACCAGCACTGGCTTTCCCGACATGAGCAAGGCGCCATTGGCCAGCACATTAATGGTTGCACGAGGACGTTCTTCCGCGGCTGGGTCCTGACCGCTTTCGGCGGTGGGCAGGGGCAACTCCAAGTGCACCTCTTGCTTGGCGAGATGTCCGGAAACGAGGAAGAAAATGATGAGTTGAAACACCACATCGATCATCGGCGTCATGTTGATGCCCACCTCGCCGGAATCCAAATGCGAAGGAACCCGCATCAGGTGACTCCTTTCAATGGAGGCGGCACGGGCGGCGCCGAAGATGGAGCCGCTTCACGCCATTTGGCGCGACGGCGCTTAATCGGAGCGAATACATGCTGCGCGTGATAAGCCGCTTCGGAAACGAACTGATCCACGCGGTTGCGAAACACGGCGAATGCTCCAAGGGACGGAATCGCGATGACCAGCCCGCCGACCGTCGTCACGAGCGCTTCATAGATGCCGCGCGCCAAGTCGCCTGCGCCCGCGGTTCCTTCCGTAGCGGCCACCGTTTGGAAGGCGCCAATCATGCCAGTCACCGTGCCCAGCAGTCCGAGCATGGGGGCGATGTTGCCAATGACCGACAAGTACTCGATGCGGCGAAACAGTCGGGCGGACTGTTCGGCGGTCGAGTCCTCCAGTGCTTTCTCGATGGCGGGCCAACCTCCTTCAATCTCGGCGAGGCCATGCAG
Source organism: Planctomycetota bacterium (assembly GCA_963204915.1). Classification (GTDB taxonomy): domain Bacteria; phylum Planctomycetota; class Planctomycetia; order Pirellulales; family Pirellulaceae; genus JAHWKS01. The sequence goes on from CAUJHS010000060.1 coordinate 77,854, forward strand.
GAGCACGAACGCGAGGAAACTAGGAGTCTCGCGACATAGCTGCTCGGCTTCCGCTACGCGGCCTTCCGATACGAGCTGGCGAACGTGCTCGGCCAACTCGGCCGGAATCAACTCGTTACGGCGAATCGAAATCAAGTGCTCGAACACTAAGTACGCCGCTGTGAGTGAAAGCGCAAAGAGCAGCCACATGATCGTGTCGCCCACGAGGCCGCCCGCAAAAATGATTTCCCACACGCCTTCGGGCGCTGCAGGGGCCGCCTGTTCGGACGCTTCTTGACCTTGCGCCGTGTTTGCGAAGCATCCCAACGCCAGCGTTACGAGCATAGTTGAGCACGCGGTAACTTTTACAAAAATGTTCAATGCTTTCTCCGAAATCGATCAAGAACGTTCTTGAGTCAAGGCGTGCTTTGCGTTGTCTTTTGCCGGGCCAACTCGGCCAGATCACTCTCAGGGTATTGAGTGATTAATTCGCGATAGAGTTGGCCAGCGTCCTCGTTTCGGCCGAGGCGCTCCGCCTCACGGCCGGCGGCAAGCAGCGCCTCGGCGGCGAGCGAACGATGCGTCGAATACAGCACCGGCACGCGCAGGAGCGCTAGCACGGCGGCGCGGCTGTCGCCCAAACGTGACAAAGTTTGCCCCAGCACCAGGTAGGGGCCCGCGCGCAGCGGTTCGGGAAGTTTCGCAATGACTTGTCGCCATCGCGTCATGTCTTCGAGTTTGGCCGTGGACTGTTCCGCGCGCCAGAGCTGCGCTTCCGCCAATAATGCAACGCGGTGATCGGCATGCGTGGTCAACGAACGAAGTTTCTCCACTGCTGCGGTTCGTTGCGGTGTTGTCAGCAACCAACTGGCGGCAATCAAGTTGGCGGGCGCCTGGTCGCTTGTGAGCCAGGTTCGCAATCGATTCTCGAATGCTCCGCTCGGCTGAGCCGAAGTCCAAGTTAGCGGAATGGCGTCGTAGTTCGGGGTGGTGGGATCTTCCGTGACTAGCGTGAGAAACACGGCTGCCGCGAGGTCGGGTTGGTTAAGATGGCGGTAACACCACGCGGCCTGAGCGTACAAGCGGCGGCGGACCCAACCACGTTTCTCTTGGCTTACGGCAGCGCGGTATTGTTCGAGTGCTTCTGCGAACTTGGCGTCGATGAATTGTTCGTCGCCGCGCTGGTGAGGCGGCGTCCAGGTCGATTGCACTTCGAGCACCCGATCGGCGGGAATTGACGAATCGACGCCCGACTCGCTACGCAAGAGCAACGTTTGGCCGGTGTAATCGAGGATTTCGCCCGTACGTCGCACGCGGCCTTCTCCACGCTCGCCTGACGCGACAATCACGACGTCTTCCGCAGCGCAGAAACCAACCGCCAACACGGTAAGAAGCAGCCCGCCCGCGAAAGCTCGCCGTGGTCTGTGCATGAAGCGATGGAGTGAATATGCAGCCATTACGGCTCGTCTAGTAGCGTGGTGGTAGCTTCGTCACGTCCACATAGGTGTGGTAACCGTTGTTTTGTTTGGCCAGTTTCACCAGAAAGTTTAGGTCACCCGAATATCGCCCCACGCCGAATTCGATGCTATTAATGGTGACGCCGTAGCGCCGGTTGGCCCTTGCGATTTGCGCTAGCTCGTCAGTTGAAAGCGATGGCTCGCCCGCGTCGGTAAGAAAGAAAATCACATCAGGATTCATCGAAAGCGCAAGCATGAGCGCGGGAAAGTGCCGCGTACCGCCGGAACCTGACATACCGCGCACGAAGTCGATGGCTACCGTACGATCGCGTTCATTGCCGTACAGCAGCCGGGGCGCCAAACCGGGGCGGGCGTTGCACACGGAAAGTCGGTCGTTGTAGAAGACGATTTGAAACTGGTGAACGTCGCCCAAGTCTCCCAAACTGGCGATCAGTTCATGTTTGGCGGCCGCCATGGGCCGACCCTCGAAGCCCTCCATACTGCTGGAGCGATCAAAAACATAAACGAACTTTGTGCCAACGCCCTGCGCTCCGAAGACGCTCGTTTGAACGCCGCCACCGAAATCTTTCGCTCGCGTAACGCCAGCGGTCATCCCGTCAGCGGCGGGAAGCGCGTGGGCCAAGTCCGAACCGTCGGCCAAGGATTCGTCACCCCTGGGCAGGACTCCCGCGACTTCGCTGGGAGGTTGCGACGCCGAAGGTAGTGCTTCCGTGGGAGTTGAGGGAGCGGCGTCGGCCGTGGTAGAAGGAACTTCGATGTTCGAGTCGCCGGGGTCCTGAAAATACTCGCGGTGCCCGCGATTCTTTTGCACTAACACAATGCCCGCCGAACGTTCCGGCTCAATGGCCGCGCCACGTGGCGCCGTCTGGAGGGTTAGTCCGAGAATCACGCCGATCGCCACATGTGTCACAATCGACAAAGCCCATGCAGGCGCGGGACGGCGCACCTCCATTTGACGGCTCAAATCGACCGCCGTTTCGTCGTCGTGTGGTGGTCGAGCCGTGAGAAAATCCATGTGAAAACGAAAGGCGACGAGAATCAACCTCAGGCGTCCCACTTGGTCAGGCGCCCAATTGGATTGTAGGACGCAAGAAAAAAAGCGTCAACGAAATGCAAAAGCAGACCGCGCCGCAGTTTGGAATCGGGCGAGACCAAGTCGTATGCAAAAAACGCCCCGGGTTTCGGGGCGTAGGAGACGAGTTACTTAAGTTGCATTGTAATGAAGCGGATCAAGATTTCTCCCCAGCACTCTCCGGCGCCGCCGCATCTTCGGAGGGCGATTCCTCGTTGGATGGAGTTGGCTCGTTCGGTTCTGCAGGTTCTTCGGTCGGTTGCGGCGCTTTGACCGGAGCCGACCGTGGATCACTGGCGTCCGCCGAGGCCGAATCGGTTTCAGGCATTGTTTCTGTGGGGGTTGGCGAGCTCGCTTCCGGTTTTTTCGATTCTTCCGGCGTGGCGGGCGCTTGCGGAGTCGTTGGCTCGCTTGCGGGCATTGGAGCTTCGGCTGGCTCCGTTGCTTCGGCGGCCTCGTCGGTTTCTTTCGTTTTGGTGGAAGGCGCTGGCTTGGCTTGCTTGGCGGCTTCAGCGCGGCTGCGATAGGCGTCGTCGTGCCGCGTCAAAATTTCAAGCAGCACAAAGTCTTCGGGCAACTTCTCATCAAGCTGGTTCAGCACATCCTCGTAATGATTGATCGAAGGGACAAGCTCCTCCGCCATAATGTCGTCAATAAGTTCGGGATACTTCTCGAACAACTCGGCCCAGGCTTCCCAGGCTTTCTCGTAGGTTTCCTTGGCGCCTGGCTTGCCGTCCGAGGTCGTCACGAACTGAGCGGCTTCGCGCAGAGCGTCCGCCTCATGCACGAGTTGCCGCGCCTGATCGGCAAGTTCGGTCATTTCGACCTCGCAACGCGTCTTCCAATAGTCGTAGTTGACAATCTGTCGGTAACGGTCGATACGATCGGCGAGCAGCGTCAAGTCGTCAATCGTGGCGGCTACGCGTTCAGCTTCGCGCTTTTTATCGGCCGGGGCGCGTTCGGCGACTTCTTTCGGCGTTACCTGGATCTTCGGATTCGCTTCCCAGAACATTCGGTGCTGGTCCGTGGTGCGCTCCTTTTCGGGAGTGTCTAGAGCTTGCCGTTCCTCGTCGGTCAGTTTCGCCTTTCGTTCGGCTTGAATGTCGGCAAACTTCACGCCCGCCACTTCTTCGAGTTCGCCGCGTACGCGGGCGACGTCGGCCAGCACGCTCTCGCGCTCATTAAGCCGTAGCGTATGGCCGAACGACGTGGCGATTTGTCGCGCCCCGTACTCTTGGCTCCATTCTCGCCAGGCGCGCTCCCAGTCCTTGCGCGCGCGTTCGCCGTGATAACCATCTTTCTCATTGAAAATGGCGTAGTTAATTCGCGACTTCGAAGGATGCGAATGGAACAGCAACGGGCTTTCGCCGCGAAGTGGCCGATCTGGATTCGTGTCGACCACCACTTGCCCGCGCAAATACCACAAGCGCGACACCAGCCAGTTATCAGGCTTGCCCGACTGCCCCACGGCGTCATCAATATCAATCAAGTGAGCGAATTCGGCGTGGAAGTCTTTGTCGACGCCAAACATGCGGCGGAACTGCGTGGCTTCATCGGCGCGGCCCAACTTTTGGCCGAAGAAATGGCCCGTAAACGCGAGCAGTCGCGGCTCGTCGCGGTTATAGCGTGTGCCTTCAATCAAAAAGCCAATGCCGCGTTTAACCCAGGCGTAGCGATATTTGTAGTCGTCAAACTCAACCGAGGTGTTGTACGAAACATTGTGAGCTTGGAATTCCCAAACTTTAATAAAGTTCGGTTGGAGCTTGATGATTTGATTGACCGAGGCCATGAAATTCGACCAGTCTTTGACCTTGTGGTACTCAATGGCCTTGTGCCACAAGATGTTCGCCGCCACACCGTTCATGCCCAACGTGGCCAGCCGCATGGTCTCACTGGCTGGGTCAATTTCGCCAAGCTGGGCCTGGGAAAGATCGTACTCTTGCCGCAGGTCGGCTAGTTTACCTCCCTTGCCTTCCTCGCCCGCCGGGGGTTGTCCCAACCAGGAGAGCGGCAAGAGCAGCAAGGCGATTGCCACGTAATACGCCACTTTGCGATAAAACGCTTTCCGGTTCATCCTGCGATTTCCCGTGACTTCAAAAAGAAATAGCCCGCTACCGTCACCGCGACGACATACGCGAGACACGTCGCCGCATGTTGGGTCAGCAGGTTCGGGTCAATGTTAAAGCCGTAAGCCACATACCGGGCCGTGCCAAACCGACCATAGGAGGGTACGATCGCCACGGCGGCTTGCATCAGGTACATCAGTCCAATGTCGACCCATTGCATCACTTTGACGCCAATGCCGGGTTCCAAATCGATCGAGACATTCTTTTGCGTTACCAATCGGTAGAACGACTCGATGGGTCCGCCGCCTTCAATGGTTCGCGTGGCTACGCCGACGACGAACTGCGAGAAGTAGCCTAGAATGATGGTCGCCAGAGTAGCCATCATCGCTACGGCGCCGCTCAAAAAGGTGCTGAACGTGACGCCAAAGCAAACCACGACGAGCATTTGCAGCCAAATGCCGACATAACCTTTCACGAAGTTCATGAAGAACGAACGCTCGGCCGCCAAAAGGTACATGTCGGGCCGCGACACGCCGTAATATTGCCCCGGCTCGGCGCAACGGAGCCAGATCTCTAACCGGCCGTCTTCCGCCACAAGGTCTTCAAACACGTCGCCGTCGCGCGAGAGTTGCGTTGCGGGGTCCACCACGCGCACGTTACGCGGCACATCGAGGTGAAAGATTTCAAACTCGACCGGTCGGAAGGAAATCGGCTCGCTGCGAAAGCCTGTTTCCGGGTTGACGACTTCGAGTTCTCCGCGAACGACGCGCTCGATATTCCCTTTGTGCGTGCGGAAGATGCCAATCGTCATTTCGATGGGTAGCCCATCGGGAAAGCGGTTTTCTGTAACATCTTGAAATGTCCAAATGGCGCGGGCGCCGCTGGCGCCTTCAATGTAATCGCGATAGGTCCACTCATCGCCCACACTAATGCCGTCGCCGGGTCGGCCATCGCGCCCCAAAAACCGTAAAGGGAATGGTCCTCGCGCGTAAATGGGTACGCGAGCAAGCAGCTGACCCTGCGGATCGCCGAGGGTGTAAACGGATTGGCCGTCGGGGCCCTTCGTGGTTGTTACCTGATGCCAGTGCCCCATTTGAACATCGGTTTGGCCGACGCCCTCTGCATCGACTTCGAATGTGTGGCGATGATGGGAATTGAGCGAAGTTTCGCCGGTAAACCCTTCAACATCGCCCTGCGCGTTCCGCTTGTCCTGCACGCTTTCGGCAACGACCTCATGCTCGTGACTCAGTCCGCGCACGACGAAAACGTAGCTAACCACGCACATCATCGCCAGCAGCGCCGTGGCCACGGTGGCGAATCCGATGACCCGTCCCAACATGATCTCGGTGGCCCGCACGGGTTTAGTGACCACCGTATAAATCGTGCGATTCTTGATGTCGTTAGGCAGGCTGAACGCCGCCAGAAACAACGCAAGCAGCAACACCAGGTAATTTGTGGCCGTTAGCACAAAGCTGATGTAGAGCCGAGCCGGATGTTCGCTCTGGGCGTCAAGGAACCACCCGGCGAACAACAAGATGGCCAGAAACACCACAAACGCAATGAGCACTTTGCGCCGCACCGCTTCCATGATGGCTAGTCGCGCCATCGCCAAGATGCGCCGCGGCGACGTATTGACCAAGTCGCTCACGCCCGTCGCGATGGACTTCGCCACGACATAGAACGCCTCGAATGGTCCATGCCGCGCCGAAGTAAAGATGTACGCCAGGATGACGAACAACACCGACAGGATGGCGACGACGAGAAAGAACGTCAGCAGCGCGCCCATCCCGTATTGGCTGGGCAACAGCCATTCGAGGAACGTCAGTAATTCGTGTTCAACAACCATGAGCGTGCGAAGCAGGAATTAGGAAGCACGAAGGATGATAATTATCGAGTCAACTCGCCAAGCCGCAAACGGCGTGACGGAAAGGAAAAGGTCCCCAACGGCCGCGCCGGCAAGCGAACTCCGTTACTGTGCGGATTCTTGAAACTTCGGCGTTGCACACGCGCTCCGCCACTCCGGCAAATCCAACGCGTTTACTTCTTGCCATCGCTGGCGCCGGCGGCGCGGCGGCCGGGACGAGCTTCGCTGTCTTGCACGATTTCCAAGAAGAGTTGCTCCAGGGTGGCCGTGGGGTTTTCGATCCCGTCAACCTCGCCGCCATGCCGGGCAATGACCGCGCGGATCTCTTCTTTGGCTTCGTCGCTTAGTCCGCGAGCGCGAATTTGCGTCACCTTCTCGACACGCAGCAAATCGCTCACGCGGCCCAACTCTTTCAATTCGCCCTGGTGCAAAATGGCGATGCGGTCGCAAACGTCCTGAATGTCGGGCAGCAAGTGGCTGCATACGAGGATGGTTTTCCCCTCGTCCCGCAGACGAAGGATCAAGTCCTTCATTTCACGCGTGCCGATGGGATCCAAACCCGACGTGGGCTCATCCAGGAGGAGCAAGTCGGGGTCGTTAATCAAAGCCTGCGCCAGACCGATGCGCCGTGTCATCCCTTTGGAGTATTCGCGCAACTGGCGCCGCTTAGCCCACTGCAAACCCACCATATCAATGAGCGACTTAATGCGATCTCGGCGCACCTGGGCGGGCATGTCGAACAGCCGTCCATAAAAATCGAGTGTTTCTTCGGCGTTGAGAAACTTATAAAGATAGGATTCTTCGGGCAGATACCCGATACGCTCCTTGTTCTTCACATTCGTGGCTTCTTTGCCAAACACATAGGCTTGGCCCTTTGTGGGGAATAGCAACCCCAGCAGAAGCTTAATGGTGGTGCTTTTCCCCGAACCGTTGGGACCAAGTAGGCCGAAGATTTCGCCCTGGCGGACTTCCAAGTCCAAAGCTTTGAGGGCCAGCACCTTGGGGCGCCCCCAAAAATCATGATAAGTCTTGCTGAGATTTCGAGTTTCGATGACCACATCCGCCCCGACGGCGGACGCGGCGGCTGCGGTAGGCGTGCTTTTTTCGACGGCGGCAGCTTCCATGGAAGTCTCCAAAGGACCTTCAGGCCGAATGCCAATCCTCCTCCTCCAACGGTATTGAACACCGCAAAGACGGCTTCCCGGGAACAATGGGAAGGATCGAATCAAGCGGGCGGGAGAAAAGCGGAAATTTCGGCTATTATGACAATTGGAAGTACGATGCGAGAAAACAAGCTGTTCTAAGAAAGTCGGAAATTTGTTTTCACAGGGAACACATCCCTTGCGCGGCGCAAAACGCTACGGCTGGCCCAGCCGACCGACCGCTGTTCCTCGCAACCCTACTATAGATAAGAACCCCCAACCACGCAAGGATTCGGCGCCCGTGCGCGCCCCGTGAGAATCGCGCTGCTGGAGTTGCGCAACGCACCGCAATATGCCCAGGAAACGGCGTAGGTCCTTTGCACGACACGTCCCGCGGGTTTCGGCGGGCCGCCGCGTTGTTGATCGCCAGCGTCTTACCGAGCAAAGGAACTCTCCAAGGGTTGTGTCACGCCTCGGTTTCTCGCAGTATCAGACGTTCCAGCGCTTGTGCATCGGCCGGTTTGACAACATGGAAGTGAAAACCGGCATCCTTGGTGCGGCGGCGATCTTCTGGTTCATCGCGACCGGAAAGTGCGATGAGTAGGGTCTTCTCCAGTTCCGGCATTTGGCGGAACCGCCGGGCGACTTCATACCCGTTCATATCGGGCAACCCCAAGTCGAGTAGCACCGCATGGGGCAGAAATTCGCGCGCCGAGGTCACGGCCGAGCCGCCGGTGTGCGCCACCCGGACCTGATGACCGTTCAATTCGAACATCATACCCATGAGCCGGCAAATATCAGGATTATCGTCGACCAAAAGGAGACGGCGGCCCTCCTGAGGACGCGGCGCTGGACTGGCGGACGTTTTGCTGGCTTGTTGTTCCTCGGAGCGAAGGTCGGGACCGCCCAACATTTCATGCCGACGGCGCAGCAACTCGCCAGGAGTCATGTGATGCGTATAGCGCGCCACCAGTTTAACCAGGTGCGGACCATGAATGGGTTTGGATGTGTAGTCGTCGCAGCCCGCCGTGAGGCACTTTTCGCGGTCTCCTTGCATGGCGGCGGCGGTGAGGGCGATGATTGGCGTTTGCACGCCTTGCGCCCGCAACTTCGACGCGGCCCCGTAGCCGTCGAGTACGGGCATTTGCATATCGAGAACAATAACGTCAAAGGGCTCACCGGCCTCGCGCGCTGCGAGCACGGCTTCGACGGCTTCTCGCCCATTTTGGGCGGTGCGAACCCTTGCCCCGGCTTGTTCGAGGAAATGTTGCGCCAGATATCGTATGTCGCGGCGGTCGTCGACCACGAGAGCCAGGCAGTCGAGTTCGTCGGTGTCGGCGTCCTCTTCCGATTCGAGTTCGAAACGGTTGTTTGGCGTAATCCGCAAAACACCCTCCGTAGAGCCTGCTCCGATCGTGAAGGTGAAGGTGCTACCTTGACCGAGTTCGCTTTGGACGAAAATCCCACCGCCCAGCATCTCGGATAAGCGCCGGCAAATGGCCAGACCCAGCCCGCTTCCACCGTAACGCCGTGTGACGGACGAGTCGGCCTGCGTAAAGGGTTTGAACAATCGGTCTAGTTGTTCACGGCTGATTCCCACACCTGTGTCGATCACCGCAAACTGAAGCAGTCCTTCGGGCTCAAGGAACTGCACCGCCAACTGCACGCTGCCGGAGTCGGTGAACTTGATGGCGTTGCCTAACAGATTCACCAGAATTTGACGTAAACGCGTGGGGTCGCTTTCGATCGTTTCTGGAATGGGACTGTCGTATCGCAACGAAAGCGGAAGACGTTTCTCTCCTGCCCGAATGTCCATCAGCGAGCAAACTTCGGCCACCAGCGCGTCGGGGCGAAAGCGGCGACGCTCAATTTCGAGTTTGCCGGCCTCAATGCGCGACAAGTCCAAAATATCGTTAATGATTTCCAGCAGAAACTGCCCGTTCCGCCGAATCGTTTCCACGCATTGTTGGTTGTCCGGATCGACCAGATGCCGGCTCAGCACGTCGGCGTAACCCAAGATGGCTGTCATGGGAGTACGAATTTCGTGGCTCATATTGGCTAGAAACTCGCTCTTGGCGCGATTGGCGGACTCGGCGGCTTCGCGCGCTTCGCGCAACTTTTCTTCCGCGTGGCGACGTTCGGTCAATTCGCGTTGGGCCGCCTGGTAAAGCCGCGCATTGTCGATGGCGATCGCTGCCTGAGCTGCAATGCCCGCGATCACTTGTTCATCTTGATGCGAGAAAACCCCCTCCCGCCGATGTCCAAAAAACAATCCGCCGTGAACTTCACCCGTGCGCGAAACAACCGGAACCGCCAGATAGCTGCGCACCGACGGATGACCGGTAGGCAAACCGAAGTAGGGCGCCACGCGGCCATAGCGCGGGTCTTGAGTGACATCGTCCACTCGCACGACGCCCGAACCGTCGAAGGTGGGCGCGAACAAGTCCGTGCGGCGCGGCATAGGCATTCCGGAGAATCGCTCGCGCGCAATGCCCGTAAGTGCGAACAGCAAGAACGAATCGCTTTGGTCGTCCACCACGTTGTAAAAGAAGGCGCCCATTTCGGCGCCGATCAGTTCAGCTCCGGCGTCGGTCACCGTTTGCACCAGCTTCTCCAGGTCCAGTTCAGCGGCCAAGATCATGTTGATGCGGTTGAGCGCCGCCAGCATTTGCGTTTGCTCGCGCAGGGCTTGCTCCGCCTGGCGCCGCTCGACCACTTCCTTCCAGGCTTCGTTATAGAGACGGGCGTTATCCAAAGCCAAGGCGCAACGGAACGCCAGTTCTTCGACCACCGCCAGGTCGCGCGGGTTGTATCGCCGGTTCGACTCGGCCGCGATGAGTGAAATGGCGCCAAGCGTGCGCCCCCGCGCCGTCAACGGAACGATCATTGCCGATGTTAGGCCCAGTCCTCGTACTAGCTGCAAATGCTCCTCGTCGTGCGTTAACGCCTGGTACAACTCTTCGGGAATTTCAGGGTAAAGCTCGGCCTGGCCCGTGCGGATGACATTCGCCACGCCATGCGAAGCCTGGGGGTCCACCGGGTAACGGCGACGCATGGCTTGGGCCAACTCGACCTTGGCCGGATCAGAATGCACCAAGGCGACCGACTGCGGCCGATGCCCCTTGCCAGCGAGATCTACAATGCACCAATCGCCGAGCGCCGGCACAAGCAGTTTCGCCACGCCTTCCAATGTGGATTGAACGTCGAGTGCGCCATCGAGAATCGCGCCAGCTTCGGCCAATAACCGCGTGGTCTCGTCGGCGCGGCGCCGTTCGGTCACATCCATGCACACGCCGGCCATACGGACCGGTTTGCCGTCTTTGTCGAACGTGGCGCGGCCTTGCCCGTGCAGCCAGCCGAGCGTACCGTCGGAGCGAAGAATTCGATACTCGACCTCGTAATCGCCGTCGCCGGCCAAGGCTTGTTGAATGGCCGCTTCGACATAAGCGCGATCGACAGGATACACTTCCTCAATGACGGCCTGAACCGATCCGCCGAAGGAACCGGGCGCTCGCCCGTGAATGACCTCTAAATTCTCGGACCAGGTGACTTGCCCGGTCTCAATGTTCCAGTCCCAGGAGCCGACGCGAGCCGCCTCGAGCGTGAATCGCAATCGTTCTTCGTTTTCGCGCAGGATACGGCATTGCCGGATGAATTGACCGATCTCGGCGCCGACAACCGCCATCAACGTCAACAGGTTTTCGTCGCGCGGCAAACGTTGCGTGGTGAAGATTTCAATCACGCCGAAGAACTCGTCGCCGACGACAATCGGAAAACCGGCAGCGCTGTGCAGGCCCGCTGTGGCGGCAATCGCGGCGCGGGGGAAATTCCGATCTTCGAACGTCTCTTCGATCCAGGCCGGTTCGCGTTGCGACCAAATTCGCCCAGGCAATCCCGCGTCACGGGCGAAGGTAAACTGAGCGCTGGCGGTTAAGAAGGCTTGAACGTCCGGCGATCCATCGGATGCGACGGCGAATTGGCGCAGCACGCCCGCTTCAAAATCGGGCGACCAAAGGATGCACGCCGTGGCCTGAAGGTTAACTCGCAGCGCCGTAAGAATCTCCGGCGCTGACTCCTCGAAGGAGAGTGACGTGGCCAGAATGCGGGTGACCGCATGCTCGACCATCAAACGGCGTAACTGGCTGATCTCATTCGGAGACGCCGCGGATTGCAACATGCTCGCTTGACCTCAACAACTCCGGCGAAGGCTGGCTTCCGCCCCGCGATCGGACCGTTTGCCGCTGAGATCATTGTACCCGCATTCACTTGTGAAACCAGCAAAGGCAGAGAGCTTACGCCAGCGTTTCCCGTGATAGCAACGCCGTCGGTGAGATTTAACGCGCTCCCATCCTGCCGCAGTTCGAGGTGCGATCTTGCACGACTTCGTCGTAACAACTCGGTTGCGGCGTTGACGCTTGGGGCAACACCTGGGCTCTTGTGTGGCGCGCGAATTGGGTTCGTCAGGCGGCAGGTTTCTTCGCTGAGCCCGGCTTGGCCTTGAGCCAGCTGCGCATTTGCTGCAAATCGGAAGTCCAACTTTTGCCGAGACGCCGCTGGCAGAATGTTTGGTAAAGCAAGTCGAGCGTCTCGCTCAGGTTGCGAACCCGGTCGATTCGATCTTCCAACTCCGAGCGTTCTTCATCGGCTTCCGAGGGAGGGAGCTTGGCGCCTCCCACCGCGAACGATTCGGCCTGCAACGCAAGTTCGTATTGCTCGCCATAACGAACCAGCGTTAAACCGGCTTTGCGCGGCAACTTGCCCGATTGAATCGCTTGCCACGCTTCGGGCAGGTCGACGGGCGATTCGGCCGAGATCGTTTCTTTCCCTGACTCGCCCCGAGGACATTCCAGGCTGAGCGTGCGCGCGAACATGCCGGTCGCTTCCGAACCGTCTGGCAGGGTGAGCGTGTCGGATTCGGTGTCCCAGTGCCACCATAGCCACAAGAGGAACTCGTTACCCAGGTAATCATAGTTCTCGGAGTGGCCGTTCCACCACAGCACTTCGCCGGGTGAATCGTCTTGAGAGAGAAACCCGCACGGCGCCGCGGCTTCGAGCGCTTTGCGCTGTTTGGCCTCTGTCGCCCACGCCTGCGCCAATTTGCCCGAGGTAATGCGCTCCAACTCGACTTCGAACGCTTGTTCGAGCAAATCCTGCGACTGCTCCATCGCGGACGCGCTCGAACCGCCAAAGTAGAGCACACTATTTCGAACGTCCCACAAGACGGGGAACTGTTGCATGCGACGGAACTTACCGCTGCGAGCTTCTTCCTCACAACGGGCCTCGACGGCTTCTTTGGCTTCTTGTCGTTGAACCTTCGTGGGTCGACCCGAGGGGTTGTCGGCCGTCAACGCCGCTAGCTCCATTTGTAGCCAGGCGCGTTTAATCGCGGCGGGAATCTGATCGCTATCGATGCGAATGCCAAAGTGCAATGCGTCGTTAATAATGTTTTTCTCTAACCCGAACCGCAAATCCAAAAGATGTTCGCCCGCGAGGAATCCAATGCGCGGCTGATCGGGCGATTCGATTTTCATGCGGTCGATCGAGTATTTCTCCAGCGTCTCGATGTGGTCTTGTCCGAACTGACGCGGAGCTCCACTGATAACCCGAAACCGCTCAAACGAAACTCGACCCGAGAGAAACCCCATAACTGCTCCTTTCGTCCCGCGGCGGGAAAGTGCGTGTCGGCGAAAGGATTATCGGCACATCCCCGAACGACGCTCCCCCGCGTGATACGCAATCGGCATAGCTTGCCTGCATTGCGCAGTCTCGCTGCGACTAGGGTGATTTCTATGTTCTCAACACCTCATTCCCGCCACGTAACCTCACGCAAGTTTTTCGCCGCGACGCATTGAGCCGCTAAGGCGAAAGTTGGAACTCCAGTTCGATTGGCCGGTGATCGGATCCCACGTCGGGGCCAAGGCGTCGCGCTCGAACGTGGATTCCCGGGGAGATCAGCGTGTGGTCGATGGGAATTCGTAGCAACCAAGGCCAGGCAGGCCACGTAGGCTGCACGCCAAATCCTTGCCGACCATCGCGCAACTGGCCGCGATCTAAAACGTCGGTGAAATGCGGCGACCAGGGCGAAACATTCAAATCGCCCAGTACAAGTTTCGGATCGGGAAGGCGCGCCGCCAGGTCGCTGATTTCTTGCAGTTGGAAATTGCGTCGAGCCGAATTGGCTTGGCCAACCGGCGGTAGCGGATGCACGCCGAGGACCGCCAACTCGTGGCCGTCGGCATCGAGAACGGCGATGATTGCGGGAAGCCCGGTGGATCGATGTTCGACCACTTCCTGCGATCGAATGGGAACGCGGCTATAAAACCCGATTCCGAAATTGTCGGGCCGCGGCTTAGTGATTCTATACGGATACTCGGCTTCAAGCTCTTGCAACTGGGTTAGCCAGGCGTCGTCCACCTCCATCACCAGGAAAAAGTCGGGGCGTCGCTCCCGAATGAACTCGACGAACTTCGTGCGGTCAAAGTTGTTCGTGTACACATTCGCCGATACCGCACGAAAGGTTCGCCCTTGACCGGGAGGCTGATCGGCCGGAAGGTAGATTGGGAGAAACTTGCCTGCGTTGACAATCACCACGAACACCGGCAAGACCAGCCATTTTCCACTTCGTAAGACCAGCCCAAGAGCGACGAGCGTGACACCAGCGGCGGTAAGTTGGACGGGAAAATGCGTGAGCAGGTCCAGCGCCCAATGATGACGAGCCCCCCAAGAGAGACAAGTCACGATCACGAGAAGGATCGACGCCGTTGTAGCTAACAGCGAAATCGTGTTGCGAGCAATTCGACGGAAAGAATGTCGAGACGATAACGGGTCAACTGAAGTCTCCATGTGCATTGAATGTCAGCCAATGGAATCGCGCGGGAACGCGTTTCTACGAGCGGTTAAGCGGCGCGCGTTTCTTGAGGGCCTTAACCACGGGGCGGCGAGCGTTCTCCGTCGTTAGGCCCTCATCGCCTTGCGCTTGCATCCAGGCATCGAGCTCAGTTCGCATCGCGGCAAGACGTTCGGCATGCTTCGGCTCGGCCGCCAGATTATGTTGCTCCCAAGGATCCTCGCTCAAAAAGTACAACTCCTCGGCGGGACGCTGATGGTACCGCCGCACAAGGGCGGCTGCGGCGTCATCGTGTGCGGCCTGCCGCTCCCACGACCGCCAGTAGCCTTGTCCGTCGGCGTTCTGGGCTTTGTCCACATGGGTGTGGTGCTCCGCCTCGGGCGTCAGATTGCGAATGTACTTCCATTGGCGATCGCGCACCGAGCGCATCGGGTACTCGTTCATCTGACCGTCGCCGCTATGGGTCGTGAAGATGCGGTCATGATGCTCTTCCGTTTCTCCTCGCAACACCGGAAGCAACGATTTGCCGCTGAGTTGAGGCGCCCCGCCGCCTGCCGCTTCAAGGCACGTGGGCAACAGGTCCAACCAACTGACCAAAGCGTCGCTACGCACGTCGGGTCGAATCTTTCCCGGCCAGACCGCGATGAGCGGTGTACGAATGCCGGCGTCGTAGCAGTTCCATTTGCCAAAGGGAAACTGCGCTCCGTGGTCGCTCGTGAAAAGAAACAGTGTATTGCGATCCAAAAACTTTTGCGCCGCGTCGTATAGCAACCCCAAGTCCCGGTCGGCGTACGTGACCGCCTCGGCATATCGCGCTCGCCAATGACGAGTCTCGGATGTGTCAACCTGCGTGGGCGGCAACGTCAGCGATTCCGCCGCATAGCTCGTTTCTTCCGGCCACGGTACATGTGGCCAATTCGTGCCCACGAACAAACAAAGCGGCTTGCCCGGCTTTCTTTGTTCTAGCCATTTGACCGCTTCGTCCACGCATTCATCTTGATGGTAGTTAAAGTGGCTGACGTGATCGAAGCCATATTCTCGCACCGTGGCGTAGTGCGCCACCTTGCCAATGGCGGCCACCTCATAGCCAAGCTCCTGAAACCAGGCCGGCCAGCGTTTGTGAGTCTTGTCGGGCAAGGTGTGATTGAACATCGCGCCGTTCACGGCAGGCGCGAGTCCTGTGAGGAGCGCCGCGCGGCTTGGCGCACACGACGGAGACGCCACGAAGGCGTGGGTGAATGTCATCCCGTCGTTCGCTACACGCTCCATGTTTGGCGTGCGAATGCCGGCGTCGCCATAGATCGAACAATCAGACCAGCTCAAATCATCGGCAAGAAAAATTACGATGTTTGGCCGATCAGACTTGTTGGCGCCGCCGTTTGGATTCGGTTTTGGCTTCTTCTTGGGCTGAGCCTTTTTCTTCGCCGCTGCTGGCGCCGGGCGTAGCTGAGGTTTGGCTTCCGGAAACTTGGCCAAAAGGGTGCGAAGTTGTGTCACGACTTCGGGCTGCGCCGCAGCCAGGTTCTGCGTTTCCTGAGGGTCGGCTTCATAGTCGTACAATTCCAGCACGGCCTCCTCGGCCGGCGCGTTGGGCTTCTTCCATTCGACCAGTCGATGGCGCGCCGTGCGCACCGCGCGACCTATCCGCTCGCCGCGCGGGTAGACGTGAAGAATCGCCTCTTTGATGGAAGCGGCCGAATCGCGCAATGTCGCGGCAAAACTCGCACCGTCCAAATCCTGCGGGGCCGGCAAACCTGCGAGTTCGCACAACGTGGGATACACGTCAACGCTTTCCACCAGGGCCCGACTGACGGCGCCCGCTTGGGCCCCCGGCGTCGCAACCACCAACGGAATGCGTGCGGCTTGTTCGTAGTTCGTGTGCTTGCACCATTGCCCATGATCGCCTAAGTGCCATCCGTGATCGCCCCACAGCACGACGATGGTGTTCTTCGCCAATCCGGTTTCTTCCAGCGCGTGAAGCACGCGCCCGACTTGGGCGTCCATGTAACTGGTGGCGGCGTGATACCCGTGAATCAACCGCAGCGCATCTTCCTTGGCGAGCGGCCCTTCTTTTGGCATGTCTCGATACTGGCGCAACTCACCCCAACTGGTGGGAGCAAAGTCGGGCGCGCCATCGGGCGGCGTATTCCGAGCCGGAAGCTGAAAGGCAGCCGGGTCGTACATGTCCCAGTATTTCTTGGGCGCACAGAAGGGCAAGTGCGGTTTCACAAAACCAACGGCCAGAAAGAACGGCTCATCGGGCTTTGTTTGAGCGGCCTGCAAACGGCGAATTGCTTCCTCCGCCAATGCGCCGTCGGGATAAGCGTTGTCGGGCACGTCGGCCGCTTCCCACGCAGCGCCGCGCGGTAAGTTCGCCACGTTGCCGCCTTGATTCGAGAAGAGCGCTTCTTCACGCGTCAGTCCTTCCGGAGCGCGGCTTTCGGGCAGGGCGTACGCCACCACATTGGCCCGCCAGTGCGGCACGCTCCAAGAGGCGTCATCCTCATGGTTGCCATGACCCACGTGGAAGATCTTTCCAAGCCCTTCACTGCGATAACCGTGCTGTTTGAAATACTGCGGAAGCGTGACCGCCTCCGGCCGAGCGCGACGAAAGTTCGTACCCAAATCATAAATGCCCAGCGTCGAAGGCCGCATGCCGACCAACAGCGCATTGCGCGACGGCGAACAAACCGCCTGGTTACAAAACGCCAAGTCAAACCGAGTGCCGCGCTGTGCTAAGCTGTCGATACTCGGCGACTTCACCGTCTGATCGCCGTAACACCCCAGCAGCGGCTTGAGGTCGTCTACGCAAATCAACAACACGTTGGGCCGCGGCGGAGTTTCCGCTGCTAGCGCTACCTGCGGCCCCGCCGCTCCAAACAATCCGAGCAAACCCATCCAGGCCGCAAGACGTTGCGCTGCATGAAACATGATGTTGCCATGAGAAAGGCGTGATATGCTAAAACACGACCGACGGGGGCCAGTATGGTTGTAACCGATCCTTCGCCCCCAGCGTACTCCATCGCGGTCACAATTTCATTTGGCGAGTGACGCAAACCGCAGAGCACCCTCTTCTGCGGGCGTATTAAACCAGTCGGCCATAGAAAGGCGCCGCACGGTCGCGAACTTCACCAAGTCGCATTCCAGAAAAAGGAAAAATCCGATGCCATGCACAATCAAGTCCTCGCTTGGAATGCTCTTGGTTCTCTTGGCGATCGTCGCCGAGCCAACGTCGGCGGCGGAAGTGGCGCCTTTGGAAATTGGCGCTACGGCGCCCGACTTTGCGCTTCCCGGCGTCGATGGCAAAACGCACCGTTTGCAAGACTTCGCCCACGCCAAGATTCTAATGGTCGTCTTCACCTGCAATCATTGCCCCACGGCGCAGGCGTACGAAGAACGACTGATTCAATTGCACCGTGATTATCGCGACCGCGGCGTCGCGCTCGTGGCTATCTCTCCGAACGATCCGCAGGCCGTGCGCCTGGATGAACTGGGTTATTCGGATCTGAACGACTCGCTGGAGGAAATGAAGATTCGCGCCAAAGACCGGGGATTCGAGTTCCCCTATCTCTATGACGGCGAAGATCAAAAAGTCTCCGCCGAGTTTGGCGCCCTCGCCACGCCGCACGTTTTTATCTTCGACGCCGAGCGCAAGTTGCGCTACGCCGGCCGCATTGACGACTCCGACATCAAAACCGTCAAATCGCACGACGCCCGAAACGCCCTGGACGCCCTCTTAGCGGGCAAGGCGGTTCCGGTCGAGCAGACGCGCGTCTTTGGCTGCTCGACCAAATGGGCCGATAAGCGCGACAGCGCTCGTGACTCGCTCGCCAAGTGGAACGCCGAGCCCGTGGCGTTAAAGTTGATTAGTCCCCAAGATCTGAAGCAGGCGGTGCGCGGCAAAAGTGAGAATTATCGCTTGGTGAATCTCTGGGCGACCTGGTGCACGCCGTGCAAGGAAGAACTGCCCGAGTTCGTCACCATCAATCGCATGTATCGCGGGCGTAAGTTCGAATTGATCACCGTCAGTGTGGATGAACCGGGCCAACAGGCGGAAACCCTGAAGGCCCTCCAAGAGCGGCGCGTTTCGGCGTCGAACTACCTGTTCAATTCGGAGGACCGCGACCAAGTTTTCCAAAGTGTGGATGAACAATCCAAAGGCGGATTCCCCTACACCGTGCTGGTTTCTCCCGCGGGCGATGTCGTTTATCGACGTCACGGTCAGATCGATCCGGCCGAGTTGAAGAAAGTGATCGTACAGCACTTGGGCCGCACCTACGCTTCGCGGTAGTCCGCCGTACGAATGCCGTTTCCATTAGCCGGCTCGCGCCGTCCACTCGCCGAGTGACGCACTACACAAACGATTCTTCCTTCCTGTTTGCAAAGGGTTATATCATGCCGCTGCATTGGCCTCATGTTTCGCGTCGCGAATTTCTCGGACAAGCTGCCGGCGTCACCGCGAGCGTCTTGGTGTGGCGGCAGGGTTGGGCCGAGGACTCCCGGGCCGATCCCCATTCGTTGGCGCTGTTGGCCGATACGCACGTGCCGAGCGATCCCGCCACGACCGCACGCGACGTCAACATGACCAACAACTTACGGCAAGCGCTGGCCGAGGTGATGGCGCACGCACCGAAAGTTTCGGGCGTCGTCGTCAATGGCGACTGCGCGTATTTGAAGGGCCTCCCCGGCGATTATCAAAACCTGGCCCAAGTGGTGCAGCCGTTGGTCGAGGCGGAACTGCCCCTGCACCTGACCATGGGCAACCACGACAATCGGGAAGCGCTCTACGCGGCCTTGTCTCAGCAACAGCCTGCCGCTCCCCCGGTTGAAGCGAAACACGTCAGCGTGCTCGAAACTCCCAAGGCCAACTGGTTCTTGCTCGACTCGTTGACAAAGACCGATGTGGTGACGGGCGAACTCGGCGCGGCGCAGCTCCAATGGCTAGCGCAAGCGTTGGACGCTCGCGCCGATAAACCGGCATTGCTTGTAGCGCACCATAATCCGCAGTTCGAGCCGGCGGCCAATGGCGATTGGGGCGGCTTGAAAGATGCAAGGGCGCTCTTCGATCTGGTTGCTTCGCGGCGCCAGGTCAAGGCGTATATCTTTGGTCACACGCACGACTGGCGACTGACCAAGTTGGGCGATGTGCACTTAGTGAATCTTCCGCCCGTCGCGTATGTCTTTCAGGCCGGACGACCCAACGGCTGGGTTCACGCCATGGTGCAAGACGGCGGTTTGCGTTTGCGGCTCCAATGTCTCGATAATGCCCATGCGTTGCACCAGCAAACCGTCGAACTCACATGGGCTTGATTCGCAAGTCGAATCAAGGCGCAAAAGCTCCCGGCGATCGCCTGTTCCCGCCGCGTCGGAAGGCATGACCGCCTGCGGGAAAGTTGTGAGCGCGTGGGCAACCTGAAACCATCAGCCGCGGAGCGCTGTCCAACGGGAATTTCTATGCCGCCAAGGCGAGAGGCTGCGCGAACTTTCTGCTTTGCGTTGATTCTCGCCGAGTCCGGCGGCGTTGACGAGTGTGTGAGCGCGCGGGTTTGCCTGGGTAGGTCCAGTGAAACGACTTGGCGAACGTGTGGTTGACGTACTCGATGAACGCCAAGAGTTTCGCTTTGAAATCGTCCGTGCCGGCGAAGCTGCCGTGGCGCGTGACGCGCTGGGAGGAATTGCCGAAGATCGCCCAGTGTTGCACGAACGCGAAGACTTTTGGGCCGCGTCTAACCGCCAATTTGATACATCGCCCGCTCGGGTTTGATGAACTCGGGCGAGTCGATGCCGTGCCCCGGTTTTTTGTGCTTCACGCAGTCGCGCACAAGATGCGCGATTGCTTCATCGCTCGCCCCGCCGCGCAGGAGCGCTCGGGCGTCCCATTCGACGGTGGAGAAAAGACAATTGCGTACTTGCCCTTCGGCGGTAATGCGCAAACGGTTGCAGTCAGAGCAAAACGGCTGCGACACCGGATTGATGAACCCGACGCTTCCCACACCATCGGCAAACGCGTAGTCCATGGCGGGTTGGCTTGGGTCGAGGCGATCCTTCGGAGTCAGTAAACCAAACTCCGCTTCCAACAGTGTGCGAATCGTCTCGCCGTTGAGCACCTGGTCCGACTGCCATTGGTTCTCCGCATCCAGCGGCATGAACTCGATGAACCGCAGTTCCAGATCATGCTCTCGGGCGAAGCGGCCCAGAGGGACGATCTCGGCCTCGGTAATGCCCTTGATAGCCACGGCGTTGAGGCGAATCTTTTCAAACCCGGCCCGCTGCGCCGCGGCGATGCCGTACAGCACGCGTTGGAGTCCTTCGCGCCGGGCGATGCGCTGGAACGTCGCTTCGCTCATGGCGTCCAGGCTGATGTTAAGCCGGCGTAAGCCCGCATCCTTGAGTTTTTGCGCATGCTCCTCCAGCAGGATGCCGTTCGTGGTCATGGCGATGTCATCGATGCCGCGCACCGCCGCCAGTTGCGCAACGAGTTTCTCAATGTCGGCCCGGACGAGCGGTTCGCCGCCGGTCAGCCGGACTTTGTTCACCCCCAGCGCCGCCACGATGCGCACGAACCGCACCATTTCCTCGAACGATAGCAGATCGGCCCGCGGCTTGAACTGCACGTTCTCGTGCGGCATGCAGTAAAAGCAACGAATGTTGCACCGGTCGGTCACACTGACGCGCAGGTTGGTGTGCACGCGGCCGAAGGCGTCGATCAAGGGTGACGAATCCAACATAGGCATAGGCGAGGGCGAGTTATTCCGGAGGGCGGCTGGTGGGCGACACGCCAGGATGGACCCACTCGGTCGAGCCGTCGGCCCAGTTCTCCTTTTTCCAGATTGGCACAACCGCTTTCAGCGTGTCAATGAGCCACTGTCCGGCTTCGAAGGCGTCGCGCCGGTGGGCCGTGCTCACCGCAATGGCCACGCTCGCTTCGCCCAGTTCGACTTTTCCCAGGCGATGCACAATGCCGCACTCGACAATTGGCCACCGGGCCCTGGCTTGCGATTCCAGTTCCGCCAGCTTCTTTTCGGCCATGGCCGGGTAACATTCATAGTCGAGCCACGCGGTTTGCCGGCCGTGCGTGAACTCGCGTGTGGTTCCCAGAAACAGCACCGCCGCGCCGGCTTGCGGCGAGTTGACCGCTTGGAGCAAGGCGGGAATGTCGATTGGTTCATGCGTCAGACGAATCATAGCGAGGTTTCAGCAGTTCACGTTCTCCGGCTGTTTCGATCATCGCGGTACGCACCGCAGACCGCCTTGCGGTCAGCCGCCGCTTACCGGCGGAATGCACGCAATCTCGGCCTCAGACGGCAGAGGGTCGTCGTCGTTCACAAAATCCATGTCGGCGGCGAACATGGCGTGTCGCAGGATGCCCTGCGCCTCAGGAAACCGCGCGACCAGAGCTTGCCGCAAGTCGGCCGGAGTAGCGCCATCGGGCAGTTCTATCTCCACACTCTCGGCCCCGGCGTACTGCCGTGCGGCGGCGAATAGTTTAACCTCAATTTTCACGTGACGATTAACTCCTCGCTTCGAGCCGACAGCAGCGACTCTAACTCGGGCATCAAGCCATACGAAAGCGCCAGTAACTTCACCGGATGAATGGTGGGTTTGGTAACGCCCTGCTCCATTTGCATTTTACACGTGCTGCACTCGGTGGCGCCCACTTGAATGGCCGGATCGCGCAGCGAGGCAATCAAGCCCCAGCCGACCCGCAAACTGCTGCGATAGTTCTGACGTTTAAGTCCGTAAATACCCGCCATGCCGGAACACCCCTTTTCGATGCGGCGCACCAGCAAGCCGGGAATGAGCCGCAAGAGTTGCTCACCGGGCGAGCCGACTTCCAGCCCGCGCAGGTGACACGGAAGATGATAGCCGACCGACGCATTAATGGGACGCAAGTCCAACTCTAACTGGCCCACCTGGTGTAAGCGAAACAGATAGGAGCACGCTTCGCTGGTGTTTTGCGCCACCAGCCGGGCGTCTTCGTCATCCAGGAGTTGCGGGTACTCGCGCGTTAGCGCCATCGCGGCCGAGGGTTCGGTCGTCACAATCTGATAGCCGCTCCGCACGGCTTCGGCAAGCAAGGCCACGTTCTTGGCGGCAATGGCAGCGGCCCGTTCGACATCGCCCACGGAAATACTGGCCATGCCCGAGGGCAGTTGCCGCGGAGGGACGTACACCGTCACCCCATTATGTTGCAGCACGGCCACCAACGCTTCGGCCAGTTGCGTATCGTGCCAGTTGGCATAGACATCGACAAAGTAAAGAACCTTTGAGCCCGCGTCGCGCGTGGGACGAACCAATCGCAATCGCTGGGCGCGTCGCAGGAACGGCCGCGGAGCGAAGCGCGGCAACTTGCGGCCTTGCGCTACGCCGAGCATTTTCTCTAACATCCAGCGCATGCGACGATTGCCAATCGCCCAGTTGGCCAGCGCCGAAAAGCGCGACCCCAGCGCCGAAAGCTTCTCTAACCGAGTCAAATACCAATCGGTCGAAGCGAGGCCGTTGGTCGAAACGTACTGGCCTTTGCACTCCAACATCAGTTTGGGAATGTCCACATTGGCGGGGCACTCCAAGCGGCATTGATGGCAGTGCACGCAGAGATCGGCGATGCCTTTGACGGTCTCGGTAGCAAGCAACTTGGGGTCGAGGCGGCCCGTCATGACGGCGCGCATCAGGTTCGCTTTGGCGCGCGGCGAAGCTTCTTCCGACGGCGCCAGGCGGAAGATCGGGCACATGCGTTCTTCGGGCGACTGCGTGCGACAGCGGCCGCAACCGTTACACGCCCGCGCCGCTTGCAACACTTGAAGCGGCGACCAAGCCAACTGCGTCGCCAGGGGGCGAACCAACGATTCGGAAGGCGCTGGCGATCCCGTGTCCGTCGTCACGGATCCCTCGGCGGGCGAGGCCAGTTCGATGGCGCGCAGGTTCTTGGTGATGGGCTGCGGCGCGTCGGCCACCACCTTGCCCGGGTTCAAGATGTTATGCGGATCGAAAATCCGCTTGACCTCGCGGAACACGTCGTACAGCGGGCCATACTGTTGGCGCACAAACCACGTGCGGCTCAGACCGTCGCCGTGTTCGCCGCTGATGGTTCCTTTCACCTCCAGCACTTCCTGGTACAGGTCGCTGGCTAGCCCTTGGATTTTGCGCACGTCGTCCGGGTTCGTCAAATCGAGAAACGGCCGGATGTGCAATTGGCCGTGCCCCACGTGCCCGAACAACGACGCCGTCACCTGGTGCGTTTTGAGCACGTTTTGCAAGCGCACCAAAAAGTCAGGAAGCGCCTCGGGCGGTACGGCGATGTCCTCGACAAACGGCAGCGGGCGCGTCGAACCCTTCAACCGGTACAACGTGGGAATCACCCGGCTGACCAACCTTTGATAAAAGGTGAACTCGTCGGCCTCCAGCGTCATGCGGGCGTCAAACGCCAGCCGCCGGCGCCTTGCACGTTCGACCACGCGCTGAAGCCGATCGCGAACGTCGTTCTGCTGATCGCCGTAATGTTCGACCAGCAGCATGGCTTCGGCGTCGCGCGGCAAAGAAACGGCGTACCGGGGATCGGTTTCTCGGGCAATGGCCAGAATGCGGCGGTCGAGCAGGTCGCACGCCACCACGCCCAAGGCGCGAATTTGCAGGGCGGCCCGCACGGCGTTCTCTAGCCGCTCGAAAAACAACAACGCGGCGCCGCGGTATTTGGGCAACGGCACGGTTTTTACAAGCGCCTCGGTCATCATCGCCAGCGAGCCTTCCGCCCCGACGAGCATATTCGCCAGGTGCAGGCGATTGCCCTCGAGCACCTGGTGCAAATGATAGCCGCAGCGGTTGACCAGGCTTTGCGGCTGATGTTCGGCAATCAGCTTCTCTTCGCGCCGCAGCAGATCGGCCAGGCGCCGCACCAGGGCGTCGCGGCGCACGGCAGGGCGGTGCGCGGGATCGGTTGCATCGGTCGGATCGACAAATCCCTCGGGCACGTCATGCACGCCGGCTTCAATCGTTACGCCGTCGGCCAACACTACTTGCATCGAAATCACGTGCCGCCGGGCCGAGCCATACGCCAACCAGTGGCTGCCGGCGCCATCCAGTGCAAGGACGCTTCCCATAGTCGTGACGCTGGCCGTGGCCGGGTCAGGGCCAAACTTTCTTCCGCGCGTGGCCAAGTAGCGGTTCAAATCGCCCAAGACAACGCCCGGCTGAACGCGCACGGTATCGCCGTCGATGCTCAGGATACGGTCCATCGAGTGGGCAAAATCGACAATCAGCCCTGGCCCGAGCGATTCGCCCGCCAGGCCCGAACCGGCGCCGCGAGCGTGTAGAGGAATACGATTCTCTGCGGCGTATTCGACGCACCGGGTCACATCGCTGGCGCTGCGCGGCCGGACAATGCCCAGAGGCCGCACTTCGTACATGCTGGCGTCGCTCGCGTAGAGCTGCACATGTGCGTCATCGCAAAAGACTTCGCCCGCAAGCAACCCCCGCAAGTCGGCTTGGACCCGTTCTCGTTCTTGATCCATGGGGCGGGCGGGAAGGCGCGACGGAAACCAGGAGGGAGCAATACTTTATTATAGCAAGCTCGCCCCCGCAGGGCGCTGGGACCATAGCGACATTCGACAACCCAACCGCCACGCCGACATGACGACTGGAAAACGAGCCCGCTCGCCAGGATGTTTACTCGGTTTTGACAGGGTGGCGGTGTTCGGCCAGACGAGCCTCTTGTTGACGATGCCGTTCGTGCGTTTCCAGGCTGAACGCCTCATGTTGCTCCAACGCGGGCACGCCGCGGTATTGCGCCTGGCAACGATAGCACTGGAGCATGTCGCCCATGACCACGTACAGCACCACGTCGATCAAGGCCGTGGCGAACAAGATGGCGAAAGTGCCATACCAGTTGTGGAAATACCACGGAATACAACTGGCCGCCAACCCCGTCACCACGATGGCCACCCCCAATCGCTGCGGAAAATCTTTGCGCAGGTACAGTTCCTCGCTGGGGCAGGCCAGGCACCGCGAAACATTGTTGGCCGTGACCGCGCCTTCCGGGATCTTCCGCTCGGCGGCGCAATGCTGGCAGGTGAGGTGGGTTGAGTTCTCGTCGAACTCGGCGCGCGTCGTTTGCTCACAATGAAGGCAGGCGTACGTGATATTCATGGAAGAGTCTAACCGGCGGGAAGGCCGTGCGTTGTTTAGGTGGGGACTCCATCATAGTGGATAGAGGGCGTCGGCCGATAGGAGTTGCGAGGTCAACTCGCCAATGAACGCGAGAATCACCGCCGCATAGAGAATTCCCGTGGCGCTTTGCGTATTGGGAATTTTGAGCGTCTGCCAGGTAAGCCCCGCCAGCAGGAGGGTGAGCACCAGCCCCGCGCCCCAGCGCAGCGAGACCATCAACCACCAGGCGAGGGCTTTCTCGGCGCCGCTTGCCTCCAAACCCAGGCCCAAGAGCGCCGCCGCACCGCGCAGCACAATGGCACCCGCCATGAGCAACACCAGCCGTCGGAGCGGTTTCAAATCCATGCCCGGATGGTTCAAATACCAATGGCCCAGGAACATGGCGGTAATGGTGGCGCCCAGCAGCAAGCCGGAGGAGAGAATATCGAGCAGTTTTAACGCAGTCGTCGGTCCTGCAAGGGCAGCCGCTGCGGTCGTAGCCACATTGGTGGAGGGCGTCATGGCAGTGGGGTGAGGTTCGGTCGTCCACGCCGCGGCGACGAAGGAGAGCGCCGCGACCAACCACAACGCCGCCTTGCCCGCGGTCTGCTTTTCATACAACCACACCACCGCCCCCCCATAGGCCGCCACCGCCACACCCACCGCCAGCGCCAAAGCGCCGGTGCGTGGCGGCCAGTCGACGGGTCGCGAACTGGCGATGAGTGCGGCAAACGTGTTCAAGCCCAGCACCACCCACAGATGCACGCGATAAAACCCCGCCGTCACCCAGCGCGGCGGCGTCAAGGCCATCGCCAGCGCCACCCCCAGCGACAGCCGAAACACAAACTGCAATAGAATATGCCAGAGAATTTCCATAAGTTGGTCAATGACTGAACTGGAGCGGTGTCCGAACCAAATCTCCGAGGGGTTTTCGCTCCTGCTTAGCGCCTTCGCTTGAAATCTAATTGAGTGCTTGGAGCGTGGCTTGCAGCGTGACGGTTTGTTCGCCGTTGGTGCGGGCGTTGCGTAGGACGGTCACTTCCACCTGATCGCCCACTTTGTGGTTGTCGAGCACCGAGAGTAGTTCTTCCAGGTCGGCCACTTTTTTGCCTTCCACGGCGACGATGATGTCGCCCAGCCGCACGCGGTCTTCGGTCACTTCGGTCGATTGAAAACCGGCTTGCTCGGCGGCGCTTCCTTCGGGAACCTGCCATACTAACACCCCCTCGATGCCCAAGCGTTCGAGAATCGGATCGGGGGCAATGGCCACGCCGAACCCCACGCGGGTGATTTTGCCGTCGCGCAGCAGTTGCGGCACGATGCGGTTGACCGTATCGACCGGAATCGCGAAGCCAATGCCCGCCGACGCTCCGGAGGGGCTGTAAATCGCCGTGTTTACGCCAATCAGCCGCCCGGCGCTATCCAGTAGCGGTCCGCCGGAGTTGCCCGGATTCACCGCCGCATCGGTTTGAATGACGTTGTCAATCGTGCGGCCGCTGCGGGCTTGGATTTCGCGTCCGAGCCCGCTGATGACCCCGGTTGTGAGGGTTTGATCCAGACCGAACGGGCTGCCAATCGCAAAGGCTTTTTGCCCCACCTGCAAGTTGGCCGATTCACCGAGGGGAATGGGCCGCAATTTCGAAGCGGGCGCGTTGATACGAAGCACGGCCAGGTCCTTGTCGGGCGCCGCTCCCACCAGGTCGGCGGGGAAGATGCTTTGATCTTGATCGGGAAGGATCACTTGGGCGCGGCTGGCGCCTTCAAGCACGTGAAAATTGGTGACGATATGCCCTTGATCGTCCCAAATGAAGCCGCTGCCGGTTCCTACGGGAATCTCGGTAACGTTGAAACTGCGAAAACCGCCTTGTACGGCCGACGTGCTGATATACACCACCGACTTGGACGCCGCTTCAAACAGTTCGATCGTCGATTTTTCGTCCTCGGCCAGATCGCCCCGCGCCATGACGGGCCGAGGTTGCGCCTCGGGATCGTGCAACGACGAGCTCCACCCAAACCAACTACGCGACAACAGCGCCAAGGCCAGCACGAGCAGCGCCAGCGGAATCAGGGGCACTCGTTGCCACATGGAAGGACGCCGCGGCGGCGGTTGATACGGCGGAGGGTACGAAGAGGACTCCATAGGCTTGCAACCTTTCAGGGAACGACCGATTGCCCGCCATTGTAACAAATTGTGTTTTCTTAGACGCTGGTAGCGACAAGACCTACCGTCCCCTGCCGTGTATCGATTGGTCATTTTGACATTCGTCGCTTGGTCGGCGGGGCGACTCGCTTCGGCAGACGCGTCGCGACGACTTCCACCGGCGCCGCCAAACGCCTACCGAGGAGTTGACAGCCGGGTGCGCGTCGATTGAGATAGGACGCACGATTCGCCTTCCTGTAAGCCTGCAAGGTTTGCCCTCCTCCCGCTGGTCGGAGTTCCTCATGCGTTTTGGTTTGTTTTCGGGTCTTGCGCTGCGGACGCTGGCCGCGGCCGCCTCGCTTTGGACCTGTGCGACGGCGTTTGCGTCCGATACCGCCTTGACGCATCCGGTGGTTCCCGGATTTGAGCGATTCTTTGCGAACTCGGCGGCCGACCGCGTGCTGGGCGGGCGGCTGCTCTTGGGCGAGTTGAACTGTGTGGCGTGTCATGCGTTAGAGCATGACGCCGAGAAAGCGGCGATCTCCGTCAAACAGGCGCCCGTGCTCGACAACGTCGGCCAGCGCGTGCGTCCTGAATACTTGCGCGCGTTCCTCACGGCGCCGCGGACGGTGAAGCCGGGAACCACCATGCCCGATTTGCTGGCCGGAGTTTCGGCCTCGAAGAAAAAGCAGCACGTTGAAGCGCTCGTACATTTCCTCGCTTCCACGGGCACAACGCGCGATCTGGCGGTATTGGAGCAAGCGGTCCAGCGCGGCGAGGCGTTGTTTCATCAAGTGGGCTGCGTGGCGTGCCATCAACCGCGGCGCGGCGAGACGCGGCCGTTGGCCACGTCGGTTCCGCTGGGCGACTTGTCGCAAAAGTATACGCTTCCTGCGCTTGCGGCGTTTTTACAGGACCCGTTGCATGTGCGCCCTGCGGGACGAATGCCAAACTTGAATTTGACGGAAATCGAAGCGCGCGACGTCGCGTCGTTTCTCCTGCGCGACTTGGAAGTTCCCGGCAACATTAACTTTGCCTACTACGAAGGCGCCTGGGACAAACTTCCCGACTTTTCCCAACTCCAACCGCAAGCCACGGGTACGGCGCCTGGCCTGGATGTGGGGGTCGCACGACGGCGCGACCAGTTCGCCTTGCGTTTCGAAGCCGTGCTGACGGTCGAACAGCCGGGACAACATCGCTTTTTTCTCAGCTCGGACGACGGCTCACAGCTTTGGATCGATGGTCAATTGGTGATCGACAATGACGGCATTCACGCCACGACCGAGAAGGACGCCAAAGTTCAACTTACGGCCGGCCCGCATGCCGTGCGCGTCGACTACTTCGAACAAGGCGGCGAAGAGACCTTGAAGGTAGAGTACCAAGGGCCGGGCGTTTCGCTGCGTCCGTTAGATTACGCACTGACGCGCGAAGCCGGCCAGACGCCTGCGAGCGATCGAGGTTGTCGTGTCGATCCTGCCCTCGTCCAACAAGGACGCCAGTTGTTTTCGTCGCTCGGTTGTGCTTCATGCCATGCCATGAAATCGGAAGGCGACACGGTGAAAACCGAACTGGCCGCCTTGGCGTTGAAGCAATTGGACGCGGAGAAGGGGTGTCTGGCCGTAACGCCGCAAACCGCCGCCCCGCACTTTGCGCTCAGTTCGCAGCAACGGTTATTTCTGGGCGCTGCGGTGGAGGCCGCCAAACAGGGGCCCTTCGAGCCGCTGTCGGGGCGCGCGGCGGTCGCGCACACGTTAACTACGTTCAATTGTTACGCCTGTCACGAGCGCGACCGCGTTGGCGGTGTGGAGAGTGAACGCAACGCCTTCTTCGCCACGACCATTCAGGAAATGGGCGACGAGGGGCGCATTCCGCCGCACCTGACCCATGTGGGCGACAAGCTCCAGCCGCAATGGATGCAGAGGGTGTTCGCTCAGGGCGCCAAAGATCGGCCTTACCTGCTGGCGCGCATGCCGAAGTTCGGACAGGAAAACCTGGGAGATTTGGCTTCGCTCCTGAAAACGCTGGACGATCAGCCCTCGGACCCGCTTCCCGCAACGAACCAACCCCCGCGGCGGCTCAAGAACGCGGGACATCGCCTGGTGGGCGATCAGGGGCTCTCGTGCATCAAATGCCATACCTTTGGAGAGCTTGGCTCGACGGGAATTCAAGCGATCAGCCTGACGACCATGCACCAGCGGCTCAACGAAGATTGGTTTCATCGTTATATGCTCAATCCGGCGGCCATGCGGCCCGGCACGCGCATGCCGGCGCCGTGGCCCGACGGCGTAAGCCTTTTACCCGGTATCTTGGACGGCGATGCGCGCCAGCAGATTCACGCCGTATGGATGTTTCTTGCCGACGGTCCGCAAGCGGCGGTCCCGCGCGGTCTGACGCAAGGGGCCATGGAGTTGGTGGCCGAAGATCGCCCGATCGTTTATCGCAATTTCATCGAGGGGGCCGGCTCTAGCGCCATCGCCGTGGGATTCCCCGAAAAGGCGAACCTGGCGTTTGACCCCCACGGCCTGCGACTGGCGCTGTTGTGGCAAGGCGCGTTCATGGACGCTTCGCGCCATTGGACCAGTCGCGGCTCGGGGTTCCAACCGCCGCTGGGGCGCAATGTGCTGAAGTTACCCGACGGCGCGCCGCTGGCCCGTTTGGCGTCGCCTGACGAGTCTTGGCCCGACACGCCCGCGAAAGAACCCGTGGGTGTGTTCCGCGGCTACCGTCTGGATGAGAAGGGCCGCCCCACCTTCCTTTACGACTGCGCAAACGCTCGTGTCGAAGATACGCCCGTGGCGGTCGAGACCGAAGAAGATCCGAGGATTCGCCGCACGTATCGCATCGAAGCCAACTCTGGCGAGGGGGCGCTGTACCTGCGGGCCGCCACGGCGGGGTCGATCACGCGCGACGGCGACTGGTACCTCATCGACAAAGACTGGCGCATGCGGCTGGTCAGCGATCGCGGGGAACCGGTGGTGCGTAGCCACAACGGCCGGCAGGAACTCCTGTTGCCCTTGGAATCGGCCGACGGAGTAACGACGATCACGCAAGAGTACGTATGGTGATGTTGCCGAACTTGCCGCCAGTTAACGAATTTGACCCCCAGGGGATGATCTATGTTTCGCAAGCTTGTTGTTTCGTTGCTCGTTTTGGCGTCCTTGGCCACAAATGGCTCGCCGTCGATCGCCCAAGATTCGCCAAAGGAAGCGGATTATTACGCCATTACGTCGCTGCCCATTCCCGACGGCGTGGTGCTAGAGCCGGGTGGTTTGACGCTCCTGCCCGAGGGGCAGCTCGCGGCGTGCTCCCGGCGCGGCGACATTTACCTCGTTTCCAACCCGTTGGGAAAGCCGGAGGAGATGAAGTTCTCGCTGTTTGCCTCGGGGTTGCATGAACCGCTGGGGCTGACCCATCGCGACGGCTGGCTGTACGCCACGCAACGCGGCGAAGTCACCCGGCTGAAAGATGTGAACCAAGACGGCCGAGCCGACGTGTTTGAAACCTTCGCCAATGGCTGGGGACTCAGCGGAGACTATCACGAATACGCTTTTGGCTCCGATTTTGACCCGGACGGAAATCTCTGGGTGGTGCTGTGTTTGACCGGCTCCTTCTCCAGCGAAGTCAAGTATCGCGGCTGGTGCTTGCGCATCACCCCAGAGGGGCGGGTCTTGCCGACATGCAGCGGGTTGCGCTCGCCCGGCGGCGTGGGCATGAACGCCGCGGGGGACATGTTCTACACCGACAATCAAGGTCCTTGGAATGGCGCGTGCAGCCTGAAACATTTGAAGCCGGGCAAGTTTGTCGGTCATCCTGGCGGCAACCGTTGGTACGAAGCGACCGACGCCTTGGGTCCGCGCCCCGCCGATCCGCAATCGGGCAGCCGCATGATGACCGAAGCGAAAAAGATTTCGCAACTCGAACCGCCGGCGGTGTATTTTCCCTATCAGAAAATGGGGCAATCGGCGGCAGGCATTGCCTGCGACACAACCGGCGGCAAGTTCGGCGTGTTTCAAAACCAGTTATTCGTCGGCGATCAAACGCACAGCACGGTCATGCGCGTGTACTTGGAGCAGGTGCAAGGCCATTACCAAGGGGCCTGCTTCCCGTTTCGGCAGGGGTTTAGCTCGGGCGCCGTGGCGCTTCACATGACTCCGCAAGGTTCGCTGTTTGTCGGCTGCACCGGCCGTGGTTGGGGATCGCGCGGAGGGAAAGAATACGCCCTGGAGCGCCTCGACTGGACAGGCCAAACTCCGTTCGAAGTTCACGAGATGCGCGCCCGTCCCGACGGTTTTGAACTGACGTTCACACAACCGGTTGATCCGCAAACGGCGGCGGAGGTGAAATCTTACGAGCTAAGCACGTACACGTACATTTACCAGGCGAACTACGGCAGCCCCGAGGTGGACGGAACCAAGCCGATGATTGTGAAAGCCGAAGTCGCCCCCGACCACCGCAGGGTACGAATCACCGTCGATCGGCTCCAGCCAGGCCACGTGCACGAGTTGCATTTGAACGGCGTTCGCTCGGCCGAAGGCTTACCGCTGCTGCACAAAGAAGCGTATTACACGCTGAACTACCTGCCGGCGGCTTCCTGATTCGGCTTCGCGCAGGCAAGTCGTCTTTCTTCGATAGGCTCGACCGCCGACTAGGCGCTGCAAAACGGGCAACGCCTTTTGTCATTCGCGGGCGTGCGGCGGGCGTTACGCCTTATGAACCTTGTGGCGGCCGCTCACGACGTTCTTCGTCGCATTGCGGGTGTCGACCACCAGCGGCGCGTAACGCACCACCAGGTCCCAATCATACGCCGAGTGATCCGTCGCGATCAGCACGCAGTCTTGCGCCGCCAGATATTCCGGCGTGAGTGGTTCGCTCGCCAGTCGGGGTACGTCAAAATGCCGCATCGTCGGAAGCACCGGTACGTGCGGATCGTTGTAACTAAGAATCGCGCCGCGCTCCTGGAGTAGCTCCATCAGTTTGAACGACGGGCTTTCTCGCGGATCATCCACGTCTTTCTTATAGGCCACTCCCAAGATGGCGATGCGACTGCTGCGCACCGCCTTGCCCACGGTGTTTAGCGCGTCGGTTACTTTCGCCACCACGTAATGGGGCATGTGCGTGTTCACCTCGCCGGCAAGTTCAATGAAGCGCGTGCTCATTTCATGTTTGCGGGCGAGCCAGCTCAGGTAGAACGGATCGATGGGAATGCAGTGCCCGCCTAAACCCGGACCGGGATAAAAAGCCGTGAAACCGAAGGGCTTGGTTTTGGCGGCTTCAATCACCTCCCACACATCGATGCCCATGCGATCGAACAGCACTTTCAGTTCGTTCACCAGGGCGATGTTCACACAACGGTACGTGTTCTCCAGGATTTTGCAGGCCTCGGCCACTTCACAACTGGAAACCGGCACCGTGCGCACCACGGCGTTGGAGTAGAGCGCAGAAGCCAGTTCGAGGCTCGTCTCGTTCACGCCGCCGACCACCTTGGGAATGGTATGGGCGGTGAAGTTCGGATTGCCCGGATCTTCACGTTCGGGGCTAAAGGCCAGGAAGAAATCTTTACCCGCCACGAGCCCGGTTTTCTCCAAGATCGGCTTGAGCACGTCGCGCGTGGTGCCGGGGTAGGTGGTGCTTTCCAGCACGACGAGTTGTCCCGGACGCAGCGCCGCGGCGATTTGCCGGGCGGTGTTCTCGATGCAGGAAAGATCGGGATCGCGGCTTTCGTTCAGGGGCGTGGGAACGCAAATCAGCAGGGCATCGGGTTCACCCAAACGATCCATGCAGGCCGTGGGAGTGAAACGTTCGTCGCGCACCGATTGGCCAATCCACGGCGAGGGAATATGGGCGATGTAGCTTTCGCCCCGGCACAACCGCTCGACTTTGCTTTCGTCCAAGTCGAAGCCCATGGTCGTGTAACCGGCTTCGACAAACGCCTTGATAAGGGGCAGTCCAACGTAGCCTAGCCCGATCACGCCCACCTTGGCGGTCTTGTGTTCAATCGCGTTACGCAGTGTTTGAGCCAAATCTGCAACGACAGCCGTAGCGCCCATAGGGGGGAAACTCCTCATGAGGTAAAACGTCCGCGAAGTGCGACGAGGTTTTGCTTGGAACCATCGACAAGCCCGCGCGCGGGGGGAATATAGCCGTTATCTTCGGCCGCTGGTATGGCAAACTTTGGCGATTGCGCCGATTGGCGGGATGGTGCAAGATCGTTCAAGAAAACTGACCTTGAACCCGATTTCCTTCGTGGCGTATATTCCGCCCCCTCATCACAGCGGGGCGCTGTTGGTGGGGTGGCGCCTTCTTTTCGCGGCGTGGGGCACTTCAAACACGCCGGGGCGGTCTGATCGAAGGACGAATGCATGTTCGCTCGACTTGCGCTGGTGTTGCCGATCTACTGGATGATCTACGCGGCATGCTTCGTTTTCGCCTACTTGCTGCGGTTTGATTTCGAAGTTCCCGACCCGCGGGCCGAGGAGTTGCTGGCGGCTTTGCCGTGGGTGATGGTCGTCAAAACTTCGCTTCTCATGGCGGCGCGCGAATGGCGACGCCGGCACCGGTATACCACCATCGCCGACGTCAAGTCGCTCATGGTGCTGACGTGCGCCGGCTCGGGCATTCTGCTGTTGCTCAATGCGATTTTAGGCTGGGGCGTGCCTCGCTCGGTCATCTTGATGGACGTGTTGTTGAACATTGTCTCCATTGGGGGGTTGCGTGTGGGCCTGCGCGTCTGGCATGACGTGGCGCGTTCGGGCCGCGGCCGAAAGCAACAGCGCACCTTGATCTATGGCTGCGATTCGCACGCGCTGGGGCTGTTGCGTTCTCTGCAGGTCCGCGACTCGGAATTCTTGGTGGTTGGTTTGATTGACACACACGAAGGGATTGCCCCGTCGCTCATCGGCGGTAAGCCGGTGTTCGGCTCGGATCGCTTGATCGAGGCGGCCCAGACCTTGGGCGCTCAACATGTGCTCATTCCCGGCAGCATCCCCGGACAACAAGTGCGCGATTTGGTGCGCACGCTGCACGCCGCGGATATCAAGGCGCATGTGATTCCGGCGGTGGGCGAAATCGTGGAAGGCCGGTACAAACTGGCGATTCGCGACGTAACGATCGAAGATCTCCTGCGGCGCCCTCCTACCAAGCTCGATATGGGCCAGATTTGCGGCTATATCGAGGGCCGACGCGTCCTGGTGACCGGCGGCGCGGGTAGCATTGGGTCCGAATTATGCCGCCAGGTGCTTTCGTACAAGCCAAAGTCGCTGGTGCTGTTCGATCAATCGGAATACGGCGTGTTCGCGATGGAGCAAGAGATCGTCGCGCTGAACCTGTCGGACGTAGAAGTTCATTACGTCGTGGGGGATATTCTCGACCGCGAATCGCTGGAAAACCTCATGTTGGAGCATCGGCCGCATGTGGTGTTTCATGCCGCCGCGTATAAGCACGTGCCCTTGATGGAAGCGAACCCGCGCGAAGCGATTCGGAACAACGTGTTTGGCACGAAGAACGTCGTCGACGCGGCCGACCAATGCGGGGCAGAAGCCCTGGTGTTGATCTCAACCGACAAAGCCGTACGGCCCACAAGCGTCATGGGGTCGACCAAGCTCATGGCGGAAAAGTACCTGCAAGCCGTGGCCACGCAGTCGCAGGTTCGACTGGTGACGGTGCGGTTTGGTAATGTGCTGAACTCGATGGGAAGCGTGGTGCCCACGTTTCGTCGGCAAATCGAGGCGGGCGGCCCGATTACGGTCACGCACCCCGACATGGTGCGCTACTTCATGACGATCCCCGAAGCGGTCCAGTTAGTTCTCCAGGCCGGCGCCATTGGACAGTCGGGGGATTTGCTCATCCTCGATATGGGTGATCCCGTTAAGATTGTAGACTTAGCCCGCGATATGATCGAACTCTCGGGTTTGCATTATCCCGACGACATCGACATCGTATTTACCGGAATGCGTCCCGGCGAAAAGCTTTACGAAGAACTGTTTTACGAATCGGAAATGGGTATCTCGAAGGTTCACGAGAAAATCTTCCTGGCGCCGCGCAGCGCGGTGAGCCTGATCGAGACGCACCGGCAATTACAGCAACTGGAGGCGGTCTTGGATAAGCCTCCCCAAACCGCGTCACACACGTTAGGACGCATCGTCGCGTCGCACGTGGCCGCCGATAGCGACATGACGCGAATCAGCAAAGCGGCGTAATTGCGGCGTTCGCGGGCCTTAGACCCCGTAGTACGACCGATACCATTCCACGAACTTACTCACGCCAGTCTCTAGAGGGGTGTTGGGGGAGAAGCCGACATCTTGCATCAGGTCGTTCACGTCGGCGCAGGTCTCGGGCACGTCGCCTGGCTGCATGGGCAGAAACGTCTTCTTCGCCTCTTTACCCAAGGCGCCTTCGATGATTTCGATCATGCGTAGCAGCCCGACTGGCTGATGATTGCCGATGTTGTAGATCCGGTAGGGCGCGTTGCTTGTGCCGGGGTCCGGGTGGGAAGCCGACCACGCTGGCGAGGGCTGCGCCACATGGTCCGCCACACGAATAACTCCTTCCACGATGTCGTCAACGTAGGTGAAGTCCCGCCGCATTTGGCCAAAATTGAAGATGTTGATCGGCTTGTCTTCGAGAATCGCCTTAGTGAACAAGAACATGGCCATGTCGGGTCGGCCCCACGGTCCATACACGGTGAAGAACCGCAAACCCGTGGTCGGCAATTGGTACAACTGGCTGTAAGTATGCGCCATCAATTCATTGGCTTTTTTGGTCGCGGCGTACAGGCTCAGCGGATGATCCACATTGTGGTGGACCGAGTACGGCATTTCGCGGTTCGCCCCGTAAACGGAACTGGACGAAGCGTAAACCAGGTGCCGTACCTTCGTATGACGGCATCCTTCGAGAATAGTCATAAAGCCGACCAGGTTGCTGTCCACGTACGCATGGGGGTTTTCCATCGAGTACCGCACCCCCGCTTGGGCCGCCAGGTGAATTACTACCTCGAAGCGTTCCTCGGCGAAGAGTCGCTCGATCGCGGCTCGGTCGGTCAGATCGGTTCGATGAAACGAGAAGCCGTCTCGGCCGGTTAGCCGAGCCAGCCGGGCTTCTTTCAGCGAAACGTCGTAGTAATCGTTGACATTATCCAAACCAACGACGGTTTCACCCCGCTGTAGCAGGGCCTCGCATGTGTGGTAGCCAATGAAGCCAGCAGCGCCGGTAACAAGGTATTTAGTCATTATTTTGGGATTTTGGGTAACCTGGTGCGACGGTGGCGGCAAGCGGACTGAGACAACGCCATTTTATCTTAGGTCGTAGTGCGATGGCCTGATTTAACTCTGAGCGCCAAGATCTGGCAATTACGCTTAAATGCCAAGATTTTTCGTTTGCCTGCCTTCCGACAACCTCGCGGCGGCATCCCCAACTTGGAGCGCGACGCCAACTTCCAGAAATGCAATTGATCCGAGTCGATTGCCGGGCTATACTCCCCGCCCGGTTGTAGGCCGATGGCCGCTCGCGCGTTCTCACTTCAGCCACCCAAGGCGATGATGCCCGACTACTTCGTTCATGAATCGTCCTATGTGGACGACGGCGTCGAAATTGGCGCCGACACCCGGATTTGGCACTTTTGCCACGTCATGACCGGTTCACGTATCGGGCGGTCGTGCCGCATCGGGCAAAACGTAGTCATTGGACCGCGGGCCAGTGTGGGCGACAATGTGAAAATCCAGAATAACGTGTCGATCTACGAAGGCGTAACGCTTGAGGACGACGTGTTTTGCGGCCCGTCGATGGTGTTTACCAATGTTTTGACGCCTCGGAGCGCCTTCCCGCGCAACAGCGCCGAGGATTTTGCTCCCACGCGCGTGCGGCGGGGCGCCAGCATCGGAGCAAACGCCACGGTGGTTTGCGGCGTCACGATCGGTCGCCATGCGTTGGTTGGGGCCGGGGCGGTCGTCACCAAAGACGTTCCCGACCACGCCGTGGTGTATGGCAATCCGGCGCGGCTGCGCGGCTGGGCCTGCGAGTGCGGCGTGGTGCTCCAGGTGAAACAAGGCGCCGCGATTTGCGACGATTGCGGACGGCGGTATCGTCAGGAGTCGCCGCAAAAATTGTCGCGCAGCGACAGCGACCAAAAGGCGGCTTGAAAGGACATGCCCCCGCGCAAGGGAGTTGGCGCTCTGCGGGCCGTCTCCCGAAAACGTTAAACGACGGTCCACGGCGCGCGGAGCGCGTCGCCAATATTCACAACTCGCCCAGCGAGTAACCCACGTTGATTTTGCAGGGACGCAAAAACGATGGTTCCATTGTGCGATTTGAAGCGTCAGTATTTGGATCTCAAAACCGAGATCGACGCCGCCATGCAGGCCGTGGCGGCGGGAACGCAGTACATTCTCGGCCCGAATGTTAAGGCGCTGGAGCAGGAAGTCGCCGCGTGGTGCGGCTGCCGTCATGCGGTGGGAGTGGGCAACGGCACAGACGCTTTGCACTTGGTGCTTCGGGCGCTGGGGCTTGGTCCGGGCGATGAAGTGATCACCACGCCGTTCACCTTTGTCGCCACGACGGAAGCCATCGGTATGGTGGGCGCCAAGCCGGTGTTCGTCGATATCGACCCGCGCACGTATAACATCGACCCCAACCAGGTCGAAGCGGCCATCACGCCGCGCACGAAGGTCATTCTGCCGGTCCATTTGTATGGCCAACCGTGCGACATGGACGCGATCATGGACATCGCCGCTCGTCACGGGTTACTGGTCGTCGAAGATTGCGCCCAAGCGCTGGGCGCCGCCTACCGGGGTCGACAGGTGGGAACTTTCGGCGTCGCCGGTTGTTTGAGCTTTTTCCCCAGCAAGAACTTGGGTTGTTTTGGCGATGGCGGGATGATCGTCACCAATGACGCCAAAGTGTACGAACGCGTTGAAATGCTGCGTCGTCACGGCGGCCGCGTGAAGTATCACCACGAGGAGCTTGGCCTCAATAGCCGTTTGGACGAATTGCAAGCCGCGATCTTGCGGGTCAAACTTCCGCATCTGAAAAAGTGGAACGAGTTGCGCCGCCAGCGAGCCTACGCCTATAACCGTTTGTTGGCCGACTTGCCGCAAGTGATGCGTCCCAACGAGTTGACGGACCGGGGTGCGACGATTCCTCTGGGCGATGAGGCGAAGGGCGCTCCCCGACTCGCAGCGGTGTATCACCAATACACCGTGCAGGTGGAGAATCGCGACGCTGTCATGCAATCGTTGCAGGCCCAGAACGTTGGCCACGCGATTTACTACCCCGTGCCGCTGCATCTGCAAAAAGTGCACGCCAATTTAGGACTGGGCCCCGGTT
Organism: Planctomycetota bacterium; assembly: GCA_963204915.1. Taxonomy (GTDB): domain Bacteria; phylum Planctomycetota; class Planctomycetia; order Pirellulales; family Pirellulaceae; genus JAHWKS01. The sequence goes on from CAUJHS010000060.1 coordinate 116,900, forward strand.
CGTTCGAGTGCGCCGAGCAAGCCGCACGGCGTTGCTTGAGCCTGCCGATGTTTCCGGAACTGACCGCCGAGCAGCAGCACGCCACCGTGTCCGCGCTCCGCAAGGCTTGCGCCGCGGGCGTTTCGCAGCGACGCGCCGGTTGAGACGCTTTCTCTTACTTCGCCACTTCATCTTTACGAACGCGATCCACGCATGAGCAAAAATTTCGCACTGATCGGCGCGGCAGGATACATCGCCCCCAAGCATTTGCAGGCCATTCGCGACACGGGCAACACGCTCCTGGCGGCGGTGGACCCGCACGATAACGTGGGCCACATGGACCGCTACTTCCCCGAGGCGCGCTTCTTTACCGAGATCGAGCGATTCGATCGGTTCGTCGAGAAGTGCCGCCGCGGTCCGGAAGAGGGCCGCATCGACTACATGAGCATCTGCACGCCTAATTACTTACACGACGCGCATGTGCGTTTGGCGTTGCGAGCCAAAGCTCACGCGATTTGCGAAAAGCCGCTGGTGATTTCTCCGTGGAATCTGGACGCCTTGGAGGAGCTTGAGGCCGAGCATGGCCGCCGGGTGTTCAATGTGCTTCAGCTTCGTTTGATCCCCACGTTGCTCGAATTGAAGCAGAAAATCGCCGCCGAATCGCCGCGCGAACGAGCCGACGTGCTGCTCACCTACGTCACGCGGCGCGGGCGTTGGTACGACGTTTCCTGGAAGTCGCAAATTGAAAAGTCTGGCGGCGTGGCGATGAACATTGGCATTCACTTCTTCGACCTCCTGATGTGGTTGTTTGGCGACGTCGAAAAGAGCAAGGTCCATTTGAGAACCTCGCGCCGCATGGCGGGGCAAGTGGAACTGCAAAAGGCGCGCGTGCGATGGTTCCTTTCGACCGACGCCACTGACTTGCCCGAGCAAACGCAAGCCGCCGGTAAGACCGCATTTCGGTCGCTCACGTACAACGGCCAAGAGCTGGAGTTCTCGGAAGGCTTTACCGATCTGCATACGCACGTGTATCGCGAAATTCTCGCAGGCCGCGGAGCGGGAATCAGCGACGCGCGCGCCGCGATCGAGTTGGTGCACAACATCAACCATAGTGAAGTCGAGTCGCACGTGTTTGGCGCCCATCCGCTGGTCACTCAAACGTCGACCACGGCCACGCCCTTCACGCGGCACACCGGTCACAAGGCGGCCTAAATGGGCGTCGCCGCAAAGAGGCAAAGGGTTCGTCACGTTCTACACCGCAAGACGCTCTCCCTCAGGGCGCTGCCGGGACCGTGACGAAACCTTTGTTTTCTCGCGCGATGGACAGATTACGTTTCACGACAGGCACTATTGAACTCTCCCTATGCGACGGAACCCGGCAGTTATCGGCCTTGTCACGGCTCGCGGCGGATCCAAGGGAATTCCTGGAAAAAACATCCGCCTGGTGGCGGGCAAGCCGTTGATTGCGCATACGATCGAAGCGGCAAAGGCGTCGCGGAGGTTGGATCGCGTCATCGTCTCGACCGATGACGACGCAATCGCCCGCGTCGCCTTGCAATGGGGCGCGGAAGTTCCCTTTCGTCGTCCTGCCGAGTTAGCCGGCGACACGTCGTCGCATTTGGATGTGCTGCTGCACGCGGCGCAGTGGTGGGAAGACCACGGCGGCCACGGCGACGACTACCTCGTCACGCTGCAACCCACCTCCCCGTTGCGGCTTCCGGCCGACATCGACGGAGCCGTTGAGTTAGCGCTTTCGCGCGAGGCCGAAGCAGTCGTGGGCGTGGGCCCTGCGCTGGCGCATCCGTACATGACCAAACGCATCGACGAACGCGGCGTGATGATTAGTTTCATCACGAACGATTTGAATTACATGCGGCGCCAAGACTTTCCTCCGGCGTACATCATTAACGGCGCTGTGTACGTCAACCGGATTGCGGCGATTCGGCGCGACCGCACGATGTTCCCAGCGGAGACGCTCGCGTACATCATGCCCGAGTCGCGTTCGTTAGACATTGACACGCCTTTGGATTTGACCCTCTGCGAACTCATGTTGCGAGACGCTCATCATGCCAAAAAAGCTGCTTGACATTGCGGGTCGGAAGGTCGGTCCTGGCCTGCCGTGCTACGTGATCGCCGAAGCGGGGATCAATCACAACGGCAGCCTGGAACGGGCCCTGCAACTCATCGACGCCGCCGCGGAAGCGCAGGCCGACGCGGTGAAGTTTCAAACGTTCAAGACCATTCGCCTGGTAAGCGCCACCGCGCCGCAAGCCGCCTATCAACAGCGCAACACCGGCTCGACCGAGACGCAGCGCGAGATGCTTCAGCGGATGGAGCTGTCGCCGGAAGATCATCACAAGTTACTCGCACATTGCCAGCGGCGCGAGATTCAATTTCTTTCGACGCCGTTTGATGACGAGAGCGCCGACCTACTGGACGAACTCAACGTTCCCGCTTTCAAGATCAGTTCGGGCGACGTTACCAACTTGCCGTTCCTGGAGTATGTGGCGGCCAAGGGTAAGCCCATGATCGTTTCGACCGGCATGTGCAGTCTGGGCGAAGTGGAAACCGCTGTCGAGACGCTCGAACGCGCCGGCGCCGAGTTCGCCTTGCTGCACTGTGTGAGCAATTATCCTGCCGATCCGCACGATGTGAACCTACGCGCGTTGCACACGCTCGCGACGGCGTTCGATGCGCCGACGGGTTACTCGGACCACACTTTGGGAACGTGCGTCAGTGTGGCTTCAGTCGCACTTGGCGCGTGTATTGTGGAGAAGCACTTTACGCTCGATCGCAACTTGCCGGGGCCCGATCATCTCGCGTCCCTCGAGCCGGCGGAACTTAAGGTCATGGTGCGTGACATTCGCATCATCGAACAAGCGCTTGGCAGTGGCCGCAAGCAACCCGCCGCCAGCGAACGCAACACCGCGGAAGTGGCCCGCAAGAGCCTGGTGGCCGCACAGGATATTCCTCCGGGAACGGTCTTCACCAAAGAGCTGATCGCCATCAAACGCCCTGGCGCGGGATTGCCGCCCGCGATGCGAGCCCACGTGCTGAACCGCACCGCGCGGCGCCACATTCCTGAAGGTTCGCTCATTCGCCTGGAGGACGTGGCATGAGAAAGATCGCCGTCGTCACCGTTGGTCGGTCGGACTTTGGCATCTACGCGCCGGTGCTCCGCGCGCTCCGTAACGAGCCTGACCTGGACCTGTGCTTGATTGCCGCGGGAGGACATCTTTCGCCCACGTTCGGTTGGACCGTGAACGAGTTAACCGCGCGAGGTTTTCCTCCGGACGAATGCGTCGATTTGCTGCTGTCCGCCGATACGTCCGAAGCGGTGGCGAAGTCGATGGGGTTGGGCCTGATCGGTTTCGCCCAGGCGTACGCACGCCTCAAACCCGACGTGCTGTTGGTCTTGGGCGATCGGTTCGACATGTTCGCGGCCGCGGCCGCAGCGGTCCCGTTCAAGATTCCGATTGCGCATTTGCACGGCGGCGAAGTGACCGTGGGGGCCATGGACGAAGCCTTCCGCCACAGTATCACCAAGATGAGCCATTTGCACTTCGCCTCGACGCGCGAACACGCCGATCGCATTGTGCAACTCGGCGAAGAGCCGTGGCGCGTCACCGTGTCGGGCGCGCCGGGCCTGGACAACCTTCACGATATGGAATGGCTCAGTGCGACGGCCCTCGAAGAACGCCTCGGCGTCAGGTTTAGCCAACCTCCGCTCTTGCTTACGTATCACCCCGTTACGCTTCAATACGAACAAACGGCTACGCACATTGACGAGCTGCTGGCCGCCTTAGGTGACATCTCGCGGCCGATCGTTATTACCAAGCCGAACGCCGACACCAACGGGCAGATCATCATTCAGCGCATCGAAGCGTTCGCGCGATCTCGCCCTGATGTACGCGTGGCCGACAACTTGGGAACGCAGGCGTACTTCTCACTCATGCGATGCGCCGCGGCGATGGTGGGCAATTCATCCAGCGGAATCATCGAAGCCGCGTCGTTCGAACTGCCGGTAGTAAACATAGGAATTCGGCAGCAAGGCCGCCCGCGTTCCCGCAACGTGATCGACACGGGCGCTACTCGGAGCGAAATCGCCGCCGCGTTAACGCGCGCGTTGTCGCCGGAGTTTCGTCAGAACTTGACGGGACTGCAAAACGTGTATGGCCAAGGCGATGCGGCGCCGCGCATCGTTCAACGATTGAAAACCGAACCGCTCAACGAACAATTGTTGCTGAAGCGGTTTCATGATCTGGATGCGGCCGGCGCCGAGCGCGGGCAAGTGCTTCCTACGTCGCTGTTCGCCGGTTCCTGGCCGGGCGATTCACTGAACGCTTCTCCCGTGAATTTTGAAGTGGGCAACGCTTGATTGTGTAAAAGAAACAGTATGAGCGAGGTAACCGTGGATTCCACATGTGTCATGCTTGGCGCCGGTCAGCACGCCAAGGTCGTCATCGATGCGATGCTGGCCGCGGGCATGGTTCGACCATGCGCATTGATTGACTCGAACCCGCAATTGCGTGGGCGGCTCGTATTTGGCGTGCCGGTGGTCGGGGGTGATGATCAATTCGAGCAACTAATTCGCCAGGGCGTGACGCGGTTCGTCATGGGGCTTGGCTCGGCCGGCAACGCCGCGGTTCGGCGGCGCGTGTTCGAGTTGGGCCGGTCCTGGGGATTGGAGCCGCTGACGGTGCGCCATCCAACCGCCATTTGCTCCGCCACGGCGCAAATTCTGCCGGGTTCGCAAATCCTGGCCGGAGCCGTGGTGAACACCGACGCGTATCTCGGAGAGAACGTGTTGGTGAACACGGGCGCCATTGTCGAGCATGACTGCGTCATTGGAGCGCATACGCATATTTCTACGGGAGCGAAACTGGCTGGCGGCGTCCATGTGGGTGAAGGTTCGCACGTAGGCGCAGGCGCCGTCATTCGCCAAGCAATCAAAATTGGCGCCCGCGCCGTGGTTGGCGCTGGCGCCGCCGTGGTCGACGACGTGGATTGCGATGTGGTTGTCGCGGGAGTCCCCGCGCGTCCGCTGCGCAGCGCTGCATGAGATATTCGGCCTGGACCTGTGCTTGCTCCTGGGAAGGCGAATGATGATCGACGTCAACAAATTATTCATCCGACGCGAGGACTCCATCTGCACGGCGATGAAGTGCATCGACTGGGGCGGGCAGGGCATCGCCATCCTGGTGGATGATGAAGATGGGTTTATCGCCACCGTGACCGACGGCGATTTGCGCCGCGCCATACTCGCCGGCGCGGGGCTTGACTCGCCAAGCGTCGTGGCCGTCATGCGTGGCGAGCAAGTACGTCCCTCCATAACCGCCCCTGCGACAACGACGCACGATGAACGCATGGAGCTGATGCGGCAGCATGAGATCCGGCACTTGCCCATCTTGGACGAATCAGGCCGGGTCATCGAGTTAGCGACCCTCAACGAACATGTGGTGCATAATGAACTTCCCGTGCAGGCGGTGATTATGGCCGGCGGGTTTGGAAAACGCCTCCGGCCGTTCACCGACAATCTTCCCAAGCCCATGTTGCCCGTGGGCGGCAAGCCGCTGATGGAGCGCACCATTGAAAGCCTGCAACAAGCGGGCGTGCGCCGCATTAACATCACCACCCATTACTTGCCCGAGAAGATCACGGGGTATTTTGGCACCGGCAGCCGGCACGGGGTGCAACTCAAGTACGTCTCGGAAGAACAACCGCTTGGCACGGCAGGCGCCATTGGTCTCGTCACGGAAACCGATGAGCCGTTGCTGGTGCTCAATGGCGACATTCTGACTCGCATCGACTTTCGGGCGTTTCTCGATTTCCACCAGGAGCGCGAAGCAGATCTGACCGTCGGAGCGCGGCAGTATGAGATCGAGTTGCCCTACGGCGTGATCGAGGCAACCGATGGCGTCATCGAACAGATTCGTGAGAAACCCAAATACAGCTTCTTAGTTAATGCGGGCGTGTACTTGCTGGCGCCGCGCGCCCGCAACTTCATTCCCAAGGGGCGGTCGTTCAATATGACCGACTTGATCGACGCGCTCATCAGCAATGGCGGTACGGTGGCGTGTTTTCCTATTGTCGAATACTGGCTCGATATTGGTCGGCACGAAGACTTCTTGAAAGCGGAACAAGACCTGCGCGACCTGCCGTGGGCGGCTTAAGACTCACCCCAGGAGAGAACCCTTGAATCCCGTTCGTACCAACGAAGGCGTGTCGGTAGCGCCCGATCGAACCGTATATCTCTTGCCTGGCGAAGCCGACTCGCAAGCAGGCTTCGCCGCGATTCGGGCCAAGGCCTCGCACTTCCGCAATGCCGGCGCGCAAGTGATCGTTGTGCAAGGTTTGGGGTTTGTGGGAGTCGCCGTCGCGGCCGCCATCGCCGCGGCGCGCGATGAACATGGCAAGCCGCGTTTCTTCGTCATTGGAGTCGACCTGCCGTTGCCTCAGACCTATTGGAAGGTGGCCAAAGTGGCGGCCGGCGAAACGCCGATTGTTTCGCCCGATCAAGACCTTCCGCAAATGCTGCACGCTGCGGTGTGCGAAGTGGGCAATCTGGCCGCGACAACTTGCGAAGAAGCGTATGCTTTGGCTGACGTGATTGTGGTTGATGTGCCGCTAAGCGTGGGCGAGCGCACCGTGGAATCGCCGCAGGACATCACGATTGAACTGCATCATTTTCATGCGGCCATTCGCGCAGTCGGTCGCCAGATGGCCCCCGAGGCGCTGGTGCTGGTCGAAACGACCGTCCCCGCGGGAGCGACCGAGAAAATTGTGTTACCGATTTTGCAGGAAGAGCGTCATCGCCGTGGCGTGACCGCTCCTTTGCATCTGGCGCATGCGTATGAGCGCGTGATGCCGGGTCCGCGCTATTTGGCGTCCATTCGCAGCTTCTTTCGGTCGTTTGCAGGAATTGACGCCGAATCGGCTCGGCGAGCTCGCGCGTTTCTGACGGCCTTTATCGATACGCAGCAGTTCCCCCTGTGGGAATTGTCCGACACGACCAGTTCGGAACTGGCGAAGCTCTTAGAAAACAGCTACCGGGCGGCCAACATCGCATTTATTCACGAATGGACGTTGTTGGCCGAGCAGTTGGGCGTCAACCTGTTCGAAATTGTCGATTCGATTCGCGTGCGCAAAGGCACGCACGACAACATGCGTTATCCGGGTTTCGGAGTCGGCGGCTATTGCCTGACCAAGGACTCTCTGTTGGCGCAATGGGCCAGCGTGCATTTGTTCGACTCGGACGTAACGCTTGATATGACGCTTCAAGCCCTGCGCACGAACTACCAGATGCCGCTGCACACGCTCGGTCATTTGAGCGATTTGTTGGATGGCGAGCTGTCGGGCAAAACCATCGCCGTATGCGGCGTCGCCTATTTGCCCGGTGTGGCCGATACGCGCAACTCGCCCACCGAGTTGCTCTTGGAGAAACTCGAGCAGGCCGGTGCTCGGCCGGTGGTGCATGATCCCTGTTTGACGACATGGCCCGAGGCGCCGCATATCGTCTTGGCGTCCGACCTAGCGACCGCCCTGCGCGACGCCGACGGCGTGGTGCTGGCGGTGCCGCACCGTGATTACCTGAACGTGACCGCGGAGCAATGGACCACCTACTGTCGCGCCGGGCAGGCGGTGGTCGATGCGCAAAACATATTGGACGATCACACGGCGGAGCGGTTGCACGCAGCCGGCTGTCGTTTACGAGGCGTTGGTAAAGGACATTGGCACAAACGAGGATACTCATGTCACAAGTTGGAACACGCCGCATCTTGATCACCGGCGGCGCCGGGTTCGTCGGATATCATTTGACTTCCGAGCTTTGCAAAGAAGCCACGAATGAGATCGTGCTTGTCGATAACTTTGCGCGCGGGCGCCGTGACGCAGAGCTAAACGCCCTGCTCGCGAAGCCTAACGTGCGAATCGTCTCGGGCGATCTGACGCGTCCGGAAGTTTATGAACAACTGGGCGACGGTTACGACGAGGTGTATCACCTGGCCGCCGTGATCGGCGTTAAGCACGTGCTGGAGCGGCCCGAAGCCGTGGTGCGCGTGAACGCGCTCTCCACGATTTTGCTGCTGGACTGGTTCACCGCGGGGAACAACGGCAAGTTGCTGTTCTCGTCGACCAGCGAAGCGTACGCCTGGACGCAGAAGTTTCATCAACTTCCCATTCCCACGCCGGAAGATGTGCCGCTGGCGCTGACCGACCTATCCAACCCGCGCAGCAGTTATGCGGGCAGCAAGATTTTTGGCGAATTGGCGGTTACCCAGTACGGTCAACGTTCCGGTAAACCGTTTGTGATTGTGCGGTACCACAACGTGTATGGACCGCGCATGGGGCACGAGCACGTGATTCCCGAGTTGTACGCCCGCGCGCTGCGCGGCGAGTCGCCGCTGGTCGTGTACTCGACGCATCATCGCCGCGCGTTCTGTTATGTGCAGGACGCGGTGCGTTGCACGATCGCCGCGATGCGGTCTTCGGCCGCTAATGGGAAGACGTTCAACATTGGCAACGACCGCGAGGAAACGCTGATTGGCGATCTGGCTAAGAAAATCCTCGCGCGCGCAAATCGTCCTCAGACGATAACGGCCAAAGACGCGGTCAATGATCCAATCAACCGCCGTTGCCCCGATGTTTCCCGCGCGCGAAACGTACTTGGCTTCGAACCGCAAGTTTCGCTCGATCAAGGTTTGGACTTAACCTTGGCGTGGTATCACCGCGAGCTTACACAACAAGCCGCATCCTCAAAGGAAGGCCGTCATGACCGACAAGTCGCCTAACGCTCCGGCGGCGCCGATTGCGCTGTACACGCCCGAGATTCGCGGCAATGAGTGGAAGTACGTCAAAGAGTGTCTCGACACGGCTTGGGTCTCGTCGGTCGGCGCGTTCGTCGATCGCTTTGAACACATGTTGGCCGAGCGCATGGGCGTACATCACGCCGTCGCGGTGACGAGCGGAACAGCGGCCTTGCACACCGCACTCAACTTGATGGGCGTGACGCAGGACGACGAAGTGCTCGTCTCGACGCTCACGTTCATCGCTTCGGCCAATGCCGTGCGGTATTGCGGCGCCTGGCCCGTGTTCATCGACGCGGAGCCGAACCACTGGCAGATGGATCCGCAACGGGTCGAGGAATTCCTAACCCGACGTTGCGAACGTCGTGGCGATGGCGTGTATAACCGTCGCACGGGCCGCCGCGTACGGGCGCTTTTGCCTGTGCACATGCTGGGCCATCCCGTCGATATGGACCCTATTCTGGAGATCGCTAAGAGATTTGAACTGCGAGTGATCGAAGACGCTGCCGAAGGGCTCGGCGTGCAGTATAAGGGCCGCTCGGTAGGAGGCTTGGGCGATGTCGGCTGCATCAGCTTTAACGGCAACAAGCTGATTACCACAGGCGGCGGAGGAGCAGTTCTGACGAATGATCCGGAACTCGCCCGGCGCGCCCGCTACCTGACAACGCAAGCCAAAGACGATCCGCTGGAATTCGTGCACGGCGAGGTTGGCTATAATTACCGGCTGACGAATCTTCAAGCGGCGATGGGCTGCGGTCAACTTGAGTGCGTCGACGAGTTTATCGCCGCCAAACGGGATATTGCCGAGGTTTATCGCGAGCGGTTGCGTGATGTGCCCGGTGTGACGTTCTTCACGCCATCGCCGCAGGCGCAATGCACCTACTGGATGAACACGCTGCGGATTCAGCCCGCAGAATACGGGAAAACTAGTCGGCAACTCATGAAGGAGTTGCAGGCGCGCGGCGTCCAAACGCGCCCCTTGTGGCAGCCCATGCACCTGAGTCCGGCGCATCGGGGTTGCGAATCCGTCTTGACCGGAGTTGCCGATCAACTGTACTCTCAGTGCCTCACCGTGCCATCGTCGGTGGGATTGCGGCGCGAGGAGGCGGAGTTTGTGTGTGAGGCCATTGCTTCTCTGGCCTCCCCAAGTTCGTTTTGCCGCAATTACCGCGAGGCCGGATAAGGTGCGCCGATGTTTTTGCGTATGACGGACCGCGTCAGGCGCACACGGCCAACCTGCCCTTGAGTTTTAGTCGGGCTTTTCCCAAGGAGGGGATCGAGTCTTGGCGCTACGCATCATTCCACGGCTGGACATCAAAGGCCCCAATCTGGTCAAGGGCATACACCTGGAAGGCCTCCGGGTGCTCGGCAAGCCCGAACGTTTCGCCCGCCATTACTACGAAAACGGCGCGGACGAGCTGCTTTACATGGACACCGTAGCGAGCTTGTACGGCCGCAATGGCCTGCTGGACCTCATCAGTCGCACCGCCCAAGAGGTGTTCATTCCCTTAACGGTAGGAGGCGGGATTCGCTCGCTTGCAGACATTCGCGCTGCGTTGAACGCTGGCGCCGATAAGGTCTCGATCAATACCGCCGCGATTCGCCGCCCCGAGTTTATTCGCGAGGCGGCCCGGCAGTTTGGATCTTCAACCATTGTCGTATCGATCGAAGCAATTCGTCGGCCTGATGGAAACTACGAGGCGTACACGGACAATGGCCGTGGGCCAACGGGCGTGAGCGCCCTCAACTGGGCCAAGCAAGCCGCAGAGCTAGGCGCCGGCGAACTGCTCGTTACGGCCATTCATCAAGAAGGGACTGGGCGAGGCTTCGATCTCGAACTGACGCGGTCCATAGCTACGGCCGTCTCGATACCTGTTATCGCCTGCGGCGGCGCTGGCAAAGTCGAACACGTTGGCGATGTCATTGAGAAGGGCCAAGCTGACGCTGTTTGTGTGGCGTCGCTACTGCATTATCACTGTTTCGAGGAACTTTGTTCTTCGTCGGAAGATTACTCGGCGGAAGGCAATACCGACTTTCTGGCGCTTCGCTCGCGATTTTCGCGCGTGCAAAGCACGACGATCTCCGCCATCAAAACGGAAGTCCACCGACGAGGTTACGCTGTTCGCATGTGGGAATCGCCGCAAGTTACGGGGGAGGTGATGTTTCGATGACGACCGTTGCGATTGTTGACTATGGTTTGGGCAATTTGTTCTCCATCCGCAACGCATGCGAGAATGTGGCGTTGCCTACCATCGTGACCTCAGATCGTAGTCGCATCCTCGATGCGAACGGATTGATTCTGCCGGGCGTAGGCGCCTTCGGTGACGCAATGGCCTCGCTTCAAGAACGCGGCCTTGTTGACGTCATTCGTGAGTTCGCCGCTTCGGGACGTCCGCTACTGGGCATTTGCCTGGGCATGCAGCTGCTGATGTCGGAAAGCTACGAGTTCGGGCATCATACCGGGCTTAATCTAATTCACGGCAAAGTCGTCCATCTTCCGTCGCGCCGTTCCAACGGCAGCGACATCAAAGTTCCCAAAGTGGGATGGTCGTCGATATCTCCAGTATCAGACGCGCTGTCGCGCCGCTCGTTCGCCGGCACCTTTCTTGAACCAATCAACGACGGCGAGTACATGTATTTCGTCCATTCGTACCATTGTGTACCGGTCGACCAGTCGACCGTTGTAGCGACGTCTATGCACGGCGACTATCCCTTTGCGTGCGCTGTGCAAAAGGAGCGGGTGTATGGTTGTCAGTTCCACCCAGAAAAGAGCGGCCCGCGAGGCCTAAAGATCTATCAAAGCTTTGCGGCCGCGGTTGCACAAGCATCTCCGCACGGTCACGTCTTAGGCGCGAGATGCGCCGCTTAGGTTATTAGATTTGTCCCTCACGCTACTTGCGTCCTTGGAGTGTTCGCTATGCCCTTACCTGAAATCGAGTTTCCGCAGTTCGCCCTACCTCGATTGGACGTGCAGCGGCAATACAAGTTGCCTTCCGAGGTGCAATACTGCAAAAAGTGCGTCATATCGAACCAGCGGCCCAGAATCACCTTCAATGCCGAAGGAGTATGCTCTGCGTGCCAGTTCGCCGAGGTCAAGCGAACCAAGATCGATTGGAAAGCTCGTGAGCGGGAATTAGCCGCATTGTGTGATCGGTTCCGTCGCACCGACGGACGCTTTGATGTCATCGTGCCCAGCAGCGGCGGCAAAGATAGCGGATACGTGTCTCACGTGCTCAAAACCCGCTACGGGATGCACCCTCTTACGGTGACTTGGGCGCCGCACTGGTATACCGACATCGGTCGGCAGAACCTGCATGCGATGATCCACTCGGGGTTCGACAACATCTGCTTCACGCCCAACGGTCAGGTTCATCGCATCATGACTCGTTTGGCGTTTGTCAATTTGGGCGATCCCTTTCAGCCGTTTATCTATGGCCAGAAGAATTTTCCTCTCAACATGGCGGTCCAGTATGACATTCCGCTCATCATGTACGGAGAAAACGGCGAGGTCGAATATGGCGGCGACATGAAGAACGCCTTCAAGCCGACGCACGACACTTCGGAAGACCTGATTAAGCATTACTTCTCGGGAATTTCACCCGAAGATTGGGCGAAACACGGTGTCTCTGCGCATGACTTGTCCGTCTACCGCGGCCCAACTCAAGAAGGTGTCAAGCGCGTCGGCGTCGAATGCCACTTTATGGGGTACTACCACAAATGGATTCCTCAAGAGCTGTACTACCATTGTGTGGAACACACCGGCTTCTGCCCCAATCCTGATGGCCGCTCCGAAGGCACTTACTCCAAGTACGCTAGTCTGGATGATCGCTTAGACGGATTCCACTACTACCTGGCCTTCATCAAGTTTGGCATCGGGCGGTGTACGTCAGACGCTTCTCACGAAATCCGCGACGGACACATCACGCGAGAAGAAGGCGTGGCGCTTGTGCGCCAATTCGACGGCGAGTTTCCGCAGAAGCACTATCACGAATTCCTGGAGTATACCGGACTCACGGACAAAGAATTCCACCAAACCGTCGACAACTGGCGCAGTCCGCACCTTTGGTCCAAGGTGAACGGCGAATGGGTGCTCAAGGCCGCTGTTTGGCACGACGAGCATCTCGCGAAAGCTGCTTAGCACTGTGTTGGACGTGTCCTTCCACACTTCCGTTTGAGGCCAACGCAACCCATGAGGAAAGAAGACGCTCATGGGGCCGATACGCATAATGCGGCCGAGGAAGAACAAGCGACCGCAGCTTGCAGAACCTCCAATGTTTTGTTCGATTTCGGAGGTGACTACTCGGAACGAACTTCGCCAGCGAATCGGCTCGGCTGGAGTCGTGCTCTTTGGGTTCGCGACGGCAGTTGGCCTGCTTCCTCAAGCGTCGAAAGTATTCCGGAATGGGTAAGGCTGGAATCAGCAGCGATCTCGCACGGCTCGGTTCGAAGACCGCGGTTTACGGACTGGGAATGATCTTGCTGCGGGGATTGAACTTTTTCCTGCTGCCTCTCTATACACGGGTTCTAACAACGGAAGACTTTGGTCTCATTGTCATTTGCATGACCGTCCATTCGCTGCTGGCCATGCTTATGCCGTTGGGATTCGATAACGGCTTACTACGATACTTCTTTGCCGCGAAAAGCTCCACTGAGCAAGGTGAAGCGGTCTGGACGAACTGGGTTTCGCTGTTGGTGGGCTCTGGGGTGTTGGCGTTGGCGTTAGACTGCCTGGGTGGCCGACTTTTTCAGCATCTTCTGCCCGGCGTGCCTTTTCATCCCCTGATTCGACTTGCAATCTGGGGAGCCTTTTTCCAAACTCATATCCAGTTTTTCTATAGCCTACTTCGCTTTCGCGAACAGGCGGGCTGGCATGTTGCGACAACGGCTTTCCAGGCAGTAACGAGCGCGTTTCTCGTGATTTACCTCGTCGCGGGACGTGGGCTTGGTGCGTATGGGTATTTGCTAGGATTGACTTCGACGTCCGGCGTTTGTGCGTGCATTTACGTTGTTTGCATTCTACGCTGTTCGCGTTTTCACTTTCGCCGCGATTGGTTACGACCCATCATGGCGTACGGCCTACCGCTCATGCCGCATGTCCTCTCAGGCTGGGTTTTAGAACTTTCTGACCGGGCGATCTTAAAGCGGTACACCCCGCTCCATGATGTCGGCGTCTATGGCGTGGGCTACCAAATCGCAACGCTACTGTCGATTGTCGCGGCTTGCGCTAATAGCGCATGGGTGCCTTTCCTATTTCAGCGTGTCGAAGAGAAGGGCGACGCCGCAAAGCCCGAGTTGGCGCGACTTGCCACGTATCACGCGATGTCGATGACTTGGTTGGCCCTGGGATTTGTGCTCTTTGCGCTCTACTCGGTGAAGATTTTCGCTTCCGATGAATTCCTCCCGGCGGCCACCATTGTGCCTTGGGTGGTGCTCGGCCACTTGTGCGCCGCGCTCTATCAGGTTCCAGGAAACCTGCTCTTTGTTCGAGGTCGCCCATGGATGATTTCCGGCGCGACGATTCTAGCAGGGCTTGCAAATGTCGGCTTGAACCTCTGGCTTGTACCGAAGTTTGGAATTTTGGCGGCGGCGTGGACAACGCTTGCATCCTATGCCCTTTTGTTGACCCTCGTTTGGTTGGGCTCGCTATTTTGCTTTCCACTACCCTACGAATATCGTAGGTATGGCGCCGTATTTGGCGTAGCCGGCGGTGTCTTACTCATCCAGTTTCTCTTGCCTCCAATGCCCACCATTTGGGATATCTTTGTGCGCGCCGGCCTCTGGTTGAGTTTTCCGTTGATATTGGCCGCGGGCGGCTTTTTGCATGCAAGTGAAAAGGCGAAGCTTCTGGCGATCTCCAGGCGAGCCCTTAGTGCGATTGAGTTTAGGAGTTTAGCATGGACGAAAAACCGTTAATGAGTTACGCCGAGTTCGCGGCGACTCTCAAGGAAGTTGAAACGACTTTTCCAATTAATAACTGGGTCGCTTCAGGCTTACGGATTTGGCCGCTAATCAGGCTGTACATCTACTGGACATGCGCGATTTCAATTCCTTACGCGGTGAAGTCTAGATCTCGCTCTCAAAGACTGTGGGACATCGCCCGACGAGAATCGCACATCTTGTCAAACGAACTGAAAGCGCATCTTTTCGAACGGAAGAAGAACCAACACCTTCGAGGGAACGGTACAAGCGAGGTCGTTTTGTTAAGCGATGGCGTTTCCTTTGTGAAACTTGACGGCGCGTATTACGATCGACTGTGTGATCCACTCGAAGACTATTACCGTAATCAAGGTGTGCAAACGCTCAAGTTGACGCGTCACATTCCGCTTCTCCCGCGGTACGCCCCGTCGATGCTGATAGGCCGTCAGCTTCAACAGATTCGCGCGCGCCATTTGCTTCAAGAGCGAATCCACGGGCGACAAAATCATCCAGCGAAAGGGTTTGCCGAACTATGCGAGTTTATGCATCGCTGTTATGGAATCTCATTGAACTGGCTGCATTTCGAGCGAGAAGCAGCGTTAGTCCAGCACTATAGCAATTTCTTTGAGAAAAAGTTGCGCGCCGCAAAAGCACGCCTTGGCTTCGTCGTGAACTATTACTCAGACGAGGGCTTTGCTTTTTGCTTAGCGTGTCGACGCCTGGGCATACCCTCCGTGGAGGTTCAACACGGAGTCCAAGGCGAGTTTCACGCCGCGTATGGGAACTGGAACAATTTGCCGATCGGAGGCTACGACGTTCTGCCGTCGCACTTTCTCGTGTGGAGCGACACCGAGGCCCAGGCGATCCGCCAATGGGCGGATCGGCCTGATCTCATGACTAAAGCAATTGCCGCTGGAAATCGATTCTTAAGTCTTTGCCATGCAGACCAACTGCCCGCCTTGCGCGAATCGATCGCAAAAATCAGACAGTTCGTCCGCCCTGAGGCGACTCAGGTGCTTTATACCCTGTGCTACGCCGACGATGCGCAACGACTCCGCCCCCTTTGCGGTACGATTCGACAGAGTCAAAGCAAAACAGACATCCAGTGGTGGATACGTCTCCACCCTGGCGGACTTTCTCGACTGCCGGAAATGAAATCTTGCTTACAAGAGGCGGGTGTACCTGCGGCGCAAGTCGACCTGGCGACTAACTTGCCGCTATATGCGGTGCTTCCGCAGATGCACGCCCACGTGACCGAAGCATCCTCCACAGTAATCGAGGCGGAGTCCTTTGGCGTGCCGAGCGTCGTTACTAACTCCTGGGGCGTCGAACTTTTTCCGTCGCAAGTGCGGTCAGGAATGGTCGAGTTCGCGGACGGCGCTGATCTCCTGCCAAGAATTTTATGTCAGGTGAAAAGTCACTGTCGCGCTAGCGCCCGGTACGACGCAAGCAAATCTATTGCGCATAACGGGCAAGTACTTGACGAGCTTCTATACGAGGCGCGTTCTCTCAGCCTTCGACAACCGAACCGTCGAATCGTTGCCGCATGAAATTCAGCGAGGCAAGCTGCTACCCAGTTTTTCCAACCGTGTTGAAGGACTCCGCATGAAGACCGCCGTTCGCAAATGGATCAACCGCGTTGGCTTCGATATCGCGCGCAAACACCCCTTAGATCTCAAGCGGTATGCGAAGTATCCGCAAGAAAGCCTGCGTTCTCGGAGGTTTTATAATGTCGGCGCGGGATCTTTTCGCCATCCCTACTGGACGAACATCGATTATAGTTCGGATCAGTACAAGTGCGTACAAGGCGAGGATTTCATTAATTACGACTTGATGGAGTTGAAGCCTCTTCCCATTGAAAACAATTCGGCGGAGTTGATCTACTCGACACATACGATCGAACATGTGAGTGACGAAGCCGTTTTCAATTTGATGAAAGAAGCCTACCGTGTCTTGAAGCCAGGCGGCGGCATTCGATTGAGCACCCAAGACGCCGCCTTGGAATACCAGGCGTATCTCAGGAACGATCGTAGCTATTGGTATTGGGCGGAGTGGTACAGCCAACCGGGAACCTGGGAGCATCAGTTTGTCGCGCCTTTAACCGAGGCGTCGATTCATCAACTCTTTCTGCATCACTACGCCACACAACTAAGCACGATTAGCGCCGATGATACGGCGCCTCGCAAATACAGCGATGAAGAGGTGATTGAGGTTTTCTCAAAACACTCGATGGAGGACGGACTCAACTGGTTCACGCGCCAGTGCAAATTCAACCCGGCGCGTCCCGCAAACCACATAAGTTGGTGGTCGCCAGACAAGGTGATTGCGTTTCTGCAAAAGGCCGGCTTCTCGAATTGCTATCGATCGGGTTATGGGCAAAGTCTATTTGAACCACTGCGAGAAGTGAGCATTTTCGATACGACCCATCCGACCATTTCCTTGTTTGTCGAAGCGATTAAGTAAAATTCAGACGGCTTCATAAAGTCTGAACGCGGGGAAATCCCAAGGCGCGATTCTCCACAATTTCATGTTGCACCGGTCGGACAAAACAGATACCTTTCCGTCCCAATTGACCGCAACACCAACGGAGCCAAACAGAGTCTTGGCGCACGCGTCGGCGATAGAACTTCCCGGGCAAATCACGAAAACAAATTTTTACCCATGCAGATTCGACGACAACTCCGAAGCATCGCCAAAGAAACAATCACAAGGTCGAAGCCGATGTCCATTGTCGGCCAAAAGGCGTGGTTCATGCTCCATGAATCTCACGTTCCCCCATCGTTCGACCACTGCAGCGACGAGAACCGGGCCATCCTCGAAGAGATTCGAGAGAACAGTTTCTGTGTGAAGCCAAACTTTGTTTCGGCGGAATTCTGTCAGAAGTGCATCGAAGAATTTGAACGCTTGACGCGCGAGTTCCCATCGTATGTTCACCACGGCGAGGATCAGCGTTTATTTGGCGTTGAGCACGTTTCGACACATATCCGCCAGTACTCGAATGATGCGTCGCTATTTGAATTGGCCAACGCGTACACGGGATATCGTAATTCGCTCTTTTGCACGCTTGCCAACAAAATTTTCTATCGCCCCGAACAAAAACTCGGTTCGGGCGGCGATTGGCACCGGGATGTGTTCATGCCGGAAATCAAAACCATCTTGTACCTCAGCGACGTCGGAGAAGATAACGGCCCGTTCCAAATTCTCGCCGGATCGCACGTTAGGTCGCGCATCATTGAGGACATGAAACTAGCCGATCTGAGGTTTTTACAGAACCGCGTCGACAACCAAGCGAATTTGTTGATTGAGCACGACCCCAGCCGCTTCAAGTCGTTAACCGGAAAGGCGGGAACCTTGTTGTTATTTGACGCATCTGCGATTCATCGCGGTGCGCCATTAAGAAGCGGCGTGAGGTACGCATTGACGAATTACATCGGAGATAAGTCTCTGATAACGCCGCAACTCTACGAAAAGTATGCTCCTATATTTCGCGATACAACAACTCTCGCGCGCTAAACCAACTTTTTGATTGCGTGCTTTATCCTCGGATCAAATCCGGCGAAGAGAAAGCCTTTTTTGGAATGCTTGCAAGACACAAAAAGTTAGGGAAATAGCACAATGTTCGGCAAATGCTCCAAAGTCAGGGAAGAGTCTGTCACGTCGGGGACGGGTGGAGCTGCCGCATTTGACGAAGCTCGACCGACATGGATTAGCTTGCACCGTGACGCCCTAGCCCCCCAACAAGATCTCAATAGATTTCTTTAGCCGACGATATCTCTGTCGGGAACGTCTGTTTCAACCTCGACCGACTCGATTCTTCTACGCAAGTTGTGACGAGGCGCCAAGCCGACCCGCCTCTTATCTTGTCGATGGACAAGTCGCCTAGTCGTTGGTTTCGTAACTTTTCTTGGAACAAACGCCGTGAGCGAACTAACCGAACCAGTTGTCATCATCGATTATGGCATGGGCAATGTCGGCTCCATCGCTAATATGCTCCGAAAGCTGGAGCTTCCCTCGAAAATCACTGGCGACCCGTCCGAGATTGCACGCGCCACTCGCCTAATCTTGCCCGGCGTAGGGGCTTTTGATCATGGGATGCGGCAACTCGAATCGCTCGGTTTGTTGTCGGTCTTGCACAGAAAGGCCCTACATGAACGCGTACCCATTCTTGGAATCTGCTTAGGTATGCAATTGTTCAGTCGGCAAAGCGAAGAAGGCCGACTTGCAGGACTGGGATGGATTGACGCCGATGTTCGGCGTTTTCGCTCGAATGAAGCGGCTCCATTGCGAGTGCCGCATATGGGTTGGAATTTGATGACCCCTTTCCAAGCCCATCCTGTATTTCAGAACTTAAATGGCGAATGGCGATTCTATTTCGTCCATTCTTATCACGTCTGTTGCGACTATTCCGCGGATGTCGCGGGAGTCACATCCTATGGTAAACCGTTTGTCTCAGCGGTGGCGCGTGAAAATCTAGTGGGTGTGCAGTTTCATCCGGAAAAGAGCCACCGATTTGGAATGCAATTGCTCGAAAATTTTGCTCGCTGGAACTACTCGCCATCGCAGAAACCATCGGTCAATTCGCCATTATCCGTATGCGAGAATTCCTTGCTCACCGGGCGAGGCGTACCTCACCTCGAGCCTCGTGTCATTCCTTGCCTGTTGCTTAAACGCGGCGGTTTAGTGAAAACGGTTCGCTTCCGCCGTCCCAACTATGTCGGCGATCCGATAAACGCGGTCAGAATTTTCAATGACAAACAGGTGGACGAACTCACGTTTTTGGATATCACCGCAAGTCTTGAGAATCGGTCGCCCGATTATGACTTGATCCGCCGCATTGCAGGCGAGGCTTTCATGCCCATCGCTTACGGCGGCGGCGTTCGCAACGTTGATGATATCCGGCGGATCATCCAAACGGGCGTTGAAAAAGTTGTCATTAACAGCCAAGCCGCAGTCAACCGATCATTTCTTCGCGCCGCGGCGGACCAAGTGGGAAGTCAGAGTATCGTTGCCTCAATCGATGTCCGGCGGCGCTTGTTTGGACGATACGAGGTCTTCTCTCATAGCGGCACGCGACCCACGGGAAAAGATCCCGTGACATACGCCCAAGAAATGGCGGATGCCGGCGCTGGCGAGATTGTTCTTAACTCCATCGATCGAGATGGCGCTATGCGGGGTTATGACATCTCGCTTTTGCAAAGCGTCACATCGGCCGTGAGCATACCCGTTATCGCCTTGGGCGGTGCTTCGTGCATGGAAGATTTCCACGCCGCCATTCATCAAGGCGGGGCCTCGGCTGTCGCCGCCGGCAGCTTGTTTGTATATCGCGGCAAACATCGTGCGGTATTGATTACCTATCCTGAAAAAACTGTTCTCAACTCCACTTTGGCAAGGGACGCGCCATGTCTCTCAAACTTGCAGCCGTTGCGTAATGGACACCTCAGATCCAGATATCACATTCGACACGAGTGGAGTTTGCAACCACTGCCATGCCTATAGCAGCTATATTGCGACTCGCACATTGACGGGAGAAAACGCGGTTCGGCATGTCCAACACTTGGCGCAGCAAATTCGCCAGGAAGGAAGAAAATACGAATATGATTGCATTATTGGCGTAAGCGGAGGCGTTGATAGCACCTACGTTGCTTATCGGGTCAAAACGCTAGGACTGCGCCCCTTGGCGGTGCATTTGGATAATGGATGGAACTCGGAGCTTGCAGTTCGAAACATTCAACATGTGTTAGATAAGCTGCATATCGACCTCTACACGCACGTAATTGACTGGGATGAGTTCCGGGATCTGCAATTGGCATTCTTGAAAGCCTCCACGCCCGACGCCGAAGTTCCCACCGACCACGCCATCGCAGCTTTGCTCTCTCGCATTGCTCGACGGCACGGCGTTCGATACGTGCTATCAGGGGTCAACGTTCGAACCGAAAGCCATCTGCCCAGAGCCTGGTCTACAGGGCACTTGGATTGGAAGTACATTCGCGGCGTTCATCGTCGTTTTGGCACGAAGAAGCTGAGCACTTTTCCGCGTCAAAATCTTTATCAGATGGCTTGGAACTACGGTCGCATCAAATGGATCGACATTCTGAACTACTTGGACTACTCCAAACGCGATGCCATGAACACGCTCACGCAAGAATTGGGATGGAAGTACTACGGCGGAAAACATTATGAGTCCATCTATACCCGGTTTTATCAGGGTTATTACCTCCCAGAAAAGTTCGGTTTTGATAAGCGAAAATCCCATCTTTCAAGCCTGATTTGCGCAGGAGAGATAACTCGAGAACAAGCCATGCGCGAGCTCGAGACGACCACTTATCCTTCCGATCTGCAACGGCAGGACTGCGAATATGTCATGAAAAAGTTTGGGTTATCCCCCGCCGAGTTTGAAGCCATTATGACCGCTCCGCCGAAACGCTTTGATGATTATCCCTCGTACAGCAAGGACCCGACTTTCCGTCTTATGCGCTATGTCTACCGACGACTGCGAACGCTACGAAGCGCGCGGGGGGCGCCGACCATCGTTCAAACCGAGCTAGCCGCATCCATGTAAAGGCCGGTCCCCGATCATGGGGTCAAATTGAGGAAAATCAAGACGGTTGGGGTCGTAAACACGCCTACCGCGAGCATTCCCTACGGAAAACGGTAACAACCAACATGAAAGAATCAAGCGATTCCAAGCACAGACGCACGTCGGGCGAGGTACGATGTTTCGCTTGACGTTGGTGCTAGTCACCGTGCTGCCGCTGATCGGCATGTACCGCATGGAAGGCGGCGCCTGGGGCGCTGACATCGCTGAAGCCGGCTACCCCAATGGCGCAACGCAGTCGTACCTTTGGCATTTTCTCGCGTTCTGGGTTACCTTCGTCGTTTTGGTGAGTTGGATCCCAAGACGCAAAGCGCGAAACAAGCAAGCGGCGAAGAATCCACCGACCCGCGTAGGGAACGTGCAATACTATATTTCGTTCCAACGCTTGGCAAAAACGGCGTTAGCCATTCAGTTCTTCTTTTGCCTTTTTACATTTGGCCCACTTGGTGCGTATCGGGTCATTCTCTTTGGAATGAACCGCGGCGAACTTCGTGCTAGCTTCGGCGGATTAGGCGCCTTAGCATTCTTTCAGTCGCAATTTCTTTCGCCAATGTTATGCGCTCTCGTCGCCTCAGTGTTTCTCACCGTCGGCCGGCGCCAGGACCGATACTTGCTCGTTGGGAACTGCCTTCTCACCGCCATTAATATCGGCATGTGGGGCTATCGCGCCGCAGCAGCGATCAACCTGCTACCCGCGCTAATCGTTCTCTTTCCAAACGTGCGAATTTCTTGGAGTATTCTTCGAACGGCCGTTCTCTTGGTGATGAGTCTCCTGGTCAGTCAAACGATCTTCGGCGCCTCGAATGCCGACGAGAATGCGGCATTACAAATGTGGGACCGGGCCACAACAGGAACCGCGAATAGCGCTTGGAAGATTTACGACTTACATGTGGCGGGGCATCGTTTTCCGCCGTTTGAGAATATCTTCTGGTCGGTTTTGCCTAACCGCTTGAAAGATATGCTCGGCGTATGGCGCCTGAATTCCTATGATAGCTCGTTCGATAGTTTCACAGGAATTACGACCACCGTGGTTAAGGATTACGACCGCGATCTGGACGTTCGTTTATCCGGAGTGACGGTAACCACGTTCTGCACCGGCATCCTTTCCCTGGGCATGCCAGGGTACTTAGTTGTTTCCGTCCTTTCCGGAGCCATTGCTGCTGCGACGCAACTCTGGATGGATCGAGCGCGAGGCAAGGGCGATCATGTCGGTTTGGCGTTTGCATCGACGTATGCGATTTCCTCGGTGTGGGCGTATATGAATAATGGCGATCCTGTCGTCTTATTCAATGTTGCAGCGGCGATCTACTACATTGCCGCTGCCAAATGTTGCAGGTTTTTGTTTGTGACTCAGGCCGTAGCTGTCGTGAAGTCGAAACCTGATACATTGCCTGCATTGCGACGGCCAATTCGGCGCCCGAACAGCAACGTTCTTCGCGTCGAATAACGCTTCAAAGTTGATTTAGTTTTACTTTCGGTAAACCAAGTAGTCGCACACAGGAAGCCAGGATGATGCAACATGACCTTAGCCGGTTCACTTACGGCGCGTATCAGTCGTTGTTGCGGCAGCTTCAACAGCGGGACTATGTTTTTGTTGACTTTCCTGCGGCGCCGCGCATGCTACAGGATGGCGCGCGGTTCGTGCTCATGCGGCACGACATTGACATGGATCTCGCGAAAGCTCGGCGCATGGCTGAAATTGAAGCCGAGAACCATGTCGTCGCGACGTATTTCTTTCTCGTTCGTTCGGACCACTACAATGTGTTTTCCGAAGAAGGGACCGGCGAAGTTCGCCGCATCCTCAACTTAGGGCATCGCCTTGCTTTGCACTTTGACTGTGCCGCGTATCCTGAAGCCAGTATCTCGGAACTAGCCGACGCCTGCCGCGTCGAATGCGAGATGCTGGAGCGCTGGTTTGGGCAATCGGTTGATATCGTCAGCTATCACCGGCCCAGTCCGTTGGTGCTTACGGGCGATGCTCGTTTATCCCATCCACGACCACACTCGTACTTGCCGTTGTTTACCAAGGATATGCACTACTGTTCAGACTCGCGCGGCATGTGGCGATACGGCGACCCCTTGCGGCAGGCCGCCTTCCGTGAGAACCGACCGATGCATTTGTTGACCCATCCCATTTGGTGGAATGACCAACCGGTTGATCCTCGCGCATGCCTGGACCAGTTCCTCGCGCGACGGGCCCTTGCGTTGCAAACATCCTTGGCGAAGAACTGCGTCGTTTACGAAAACCCGAACGTAATGCAAAAGTCAGCGTAGTCGCCGTCTTCTAAGGCGTTGACCAGCGCAAAAATGGTAAGACTTGCGTTCGTTCAAGGAGCAGAGGTTTTACCGGTCGGGTGCGAGCCGGTAAGCTCGCTCGTTACGTCGCCAATCACACTTCGGGATTCAACGCTGGCTGTCTTTCGTTTTGCCCACTCGACAAATGCGTTTTCTGGCTTGACGCGAAGCATTCTGATGTTGCAACAACCATCCTGAGGGGCGTTTCCACGCTTCATGTAAGTTTGAGGAAGCGGAGTATGTTTCGATGGCCCGAACCTGGATACTGGCCCCGAATCCTGCCAGACCTGCAAGGTCAACGCGACCTGCACCTTGCGTCAGTCAGTTCGTTGTCGCGGCCAACAAGCCATTCCATCATTTTTGCGAACCAACTCTCCGATGCATCGACTGCAGCCTTGGCCCAGTGCACAGGTTGCTTGCTCCTGCTGCCTGAGAGTTCAAGGGAAACCGCTGCTCCTTTGGAGGATCTCCACGGTGTCAGTTACTCGGAGGAGCCGCGCTACGCGTTTGCGTACGCTTTACAGGGGCTATGGAGCGCCCAGTCCTGGCGCGACGGATTGACGTGGGACAGTTCGGTCAATGCGACCCTGGGAAACCCTGTGCACATTGATCCAACTGCCGTGATCGAGCCGGGGGCCACGATTTCCAGCCACTGCGTCATTGGTCCGGAATGCTACATCATGAGCGGCGCGCGACTTGGCCCTCGTGTCGTGGTGGGTCAAGGGACTGTCATTCGCGAGAACGCTGTGGTCGGCGGTTACGGTTTTGGGCTGGCTCGGAGTGCAGGCAAGCCCACGTTGCGTATTCCCCATTTCGGCGGCGTTCAACTAGGTAATGATGTTGAAGTTGGCGCCCTGACGACGGTTTGCTCCGGAACGATTGATCCAACCGTCATTGAAGATGGCGTTAAAATTGATGATCGTGTCCACATCGCTCACAACTGTCATCTTGAGCCGGGAGTTATTGTTGTTGCAGGCACATGCATCAGTGGAAGTTGTCGGATCGGGGCGCGCACCTGGTTTGGGCCCAATAGCTGCACTCGCGAGAAAACGACCATCGGCCCGGATTGCTTGATTGGCGCCGGCGCCGTCGTGCTCAAGTCGCTGGAGGCGAGTCAGAAAGTATTTGGAAATCCCGCGCGCACCTTTTGACCTTTCGCGTGGTTCGATGACGCTTCGGCCGTGTTCCAGCAGAGCACCGGCACGAGGCGCCACCGCCCAATGACGGCGCTCGGGATGCGACGCCCCTTCGGAATCGTATCAAAGATGCGCGTGTGGCCGCGAAAATCGCGCCGGTGCGGACTCGTCGACTGACTTTGAGAAACCTGATTGCACATCAGGCTGAGAAACCGCCGTCGATCACCAGGGTATGACCGGTGATCCATGCCGCTTCGCTGCTACCCAGAAAAGCCACTGCACGGGCGACATCTTCGGGTGTTCCAAAGCCGAGTGGATGAGCCGCTTCGAGGGCCGCAACTTGCTCTGGCTTCATCTTGTTGAACATGCGTTGGGACATTTCCGTCTTAACGATTCCCGGCGCGACGGCGTTCACCCGGACTTTGCGACCCGCTAACTCCTTCGCAAGCGATTGCGTGAGCGAAATGAGCGCCGCCTTCGTTGCGCCGTAGACACTGAGCCCGGCGGAGCCAACAATGCCGGCAGCCGAGGAAATATTTACGATCGAAGAGCCGGCCTTCAAGAGACCAAGGCAATTGCGAGTCATTTCGGCGACCGCGATGACATTCACGTCGAATAACTCGCGCACCGTTTGTTGTTTCACAAGTTGGAGCGGGGCCATCAACTCCCGACCGGCGGCGTTCACGAGCAGATGAATCGGCCCCAGTTGATCTCGAATTCGATCAACCATGGCCTGTATTTCATCGGCGTTCACCACATCGCAGGGCATCGCCAAGGCATTGCCCCCCTCTTGTGAAATCTTGGCTGCAAGGTCTTCGAGTTGATCGGCTCGACGCGCCACAAGAACCACGCGGCCTCCTCGTCGTGCAAGTTCCCGCGCCGTCGCCATGCCAATGCCGCCCGAGGCGCCGGTCACAACAATCGTTCGATCAGCGAATTGTCCCTGCATCGTCCTTATGCGCTCCAAACGACATCACAGGCGCCCCAGGAATATCCCACGCCAAAACCGGCCAACAGCAGTCGCTGTCCGGGTCGAATCTGGCCTTTGGCGACCGCACGCTGCAGGGCGATGGGGATACTGGCCGAGACGGTGTTTCCCACATCGGCCAGGTCGATGATCATCCGGTCGGTAGGAATGTGACTGCGTCGCGCAAGTTCTTCGAGCATGTAACGATTGGCCTGATGGTAGACGAACCAATCGATATCATTGGCCGTGAAGCCCGTTTTCTTTAGCAACGCGTCCACCATTTTGGGAACCGCGCTAATAGCGAACGTGAAGATCGCAGGACCATCCATGAACAAATTTTCGCGGGAACGCACACAACCTGCGTTGTCGGTGTACTCTTGCGATGTCTCGCGGGAACAAGGAACGCGGGCAGCGCCGGCCGGCACGATCAGGTTTTGGGCGCCCGCGCCATCGCTGCCTAGTTCAAACTGCCCGATGCCGTCACCCTCCGTCGTATGACCAATCAAGGTCGCTGCCGCGCCATCGCCAAACAAAGCGCGTACGGTCCGATCTCGAGGGTGAATGAACTTGGTGTAAGTTTCCCCGGTGACGAGCAGTACGTTACGCGCTTCGCCCGATACGATAAACGCTTTGGCCATTTGCAGGCCGTAAACGTATCCGGAGCATCCCAGGTTAAAATCGAACGCCGCCACATGCTTGCCCAACCCAAGGCGTTGTTGCAATAGGCACGCCCCGGTAGGCAGGAAGTAATCGGGGCTTTGCGTGCAGAAGATCAAATAGTCGATTGATTCGGGGGGCACCAGCCCTCGGTCCAACAGTTTTTTGGCGGCCGCGTATCCTAGGTCACAGGAGGTTTCACTTGGTGCGGCGATATGCCGGGCCTTGATGCCCAACTTAGCGGTCAGTTGGTCCATCCGCCAATCAGGATTTTCTCGCTGTAAATCCTCATTGGTCTCGACGCGCTCGGGCAAATGATACTCAATGCCTAGGATTTTCGCAGGCACTCTCAACCCTCCAGGACATGTTGATGGCGCAACTGGTCAATCAATTCACGCAACGATCGAAACGTGCGCATGGCTTCGTCCTCGACCGACGCGCCAAGCCCTTCCACGGTGGAAATTATGGAAAGATGGCCGATGGAATCCCATTCCTCGACGGTCTCGGGAGTGTCGTCGACCTTCAACGAATGGGGCGGCCGGCTCAGGGATCGACAAACGACATTCAAAAACTCGTCAACTTTCATTGTCGTTACTCCGTCAGGTTCGCGAATCACTTGACTCGGCGCGGGAGGATTCTAGCGACATGCAGCTTCCAACGCGAGAGCAATTCCGTCGATGCCGCGGCGGTCTCCCGTGGTTTGCCGGCAGTCACGTTCAGATCAAAATGCCCTTGGAACACGGTCCGCCCGCAGGTATCTTACCCCCGCCCTGGTTCGGGATTTCTTCTTTTTCGTGGCATGACTTAGGTGGTAACGTCCTGTGGCAATTTATGAACGTCCGTTACGTGTGCTGTATATCGCTCACTTGGGCGCTTCGGGCGGCGCCGCGCGCAGTCTTCAGCTTCTGATCAAGAGTTTACCGCGAGAAAGCGTAGAAGCCTTCGTGCTCTCGCCGCCGGGCCCTGCCGTCGAAGGTTTCCGGGAAGCCGGCGCCCAGGTTTTGACGATTCCGGCGATTTCCAACGTATGCAGCATTGTGGGCGCGCCGCTGCGAGGCATGCGAACGCTAACGTTGCTCCGCGAATGCTGGAGTTTGCGTTATGGGCGGACAATTCGCCGGGCGATTGAAGAAGTTCAACCCGATCTTGTTCACTTGAACGAGCGCGGAATGTATCAAGCGGCTCACATTGCGTGGCGAGCCGGAGCGCCCGTCGTCATGCACGCACGCTCGGTGGCCGATCATAGCAACCCCTTGGTTGAAGCTTTGGCGGGGCATTACGCCAAATGCGTCGATCGCTTCATCGCAATTGACGGATGCGTGGCCCAGTCCATGCAAAGTTTCTCCAACTGCGCTGTCATCTACAACCCACTGCCCGTTGAGACTGCGGCCCCGCGCCCAACGCAACAACGAAATGCCGTCCTAACCGTAGGGTTCCTCAGCGGGTTACTTCCGGCCAAAGGTATTTGGGACCTAATGGAGGCAGCGAAGATCCTGAAGCACCGGCGCGATATCGTGTTTCGAGTTTATGGCGGAAATCCGCGACCGAAAGAATTCTACCGCACGTGGTTTGGCCGCGCGTGTTCGGTCGCAGGACTAACGCGAGACGTGGAAGGCGATGTGAACGCCTGGGTGCGTCAAGAAGGATTGGAGGCAACCGTACAACTTCTGGGGCATGTACGCGTCGATGCCACTCTTTTCCACCAATTGGATGTTCTTGCCTTCCCTGGTCATTCGGATGGCGTCCCCCGGAGCGTGTTTGAAGCAGGAGTTTTTGGCGTCCCTTCCGTCATCACGATGCGCGACGACGTGCAGGACATTGTTCAACAGGAAGTGACCGCTCTCATTACGCCTCCGCACGACCCGCCACGTTTTGCGCAAGCCCTGGTGCGCCTGGCCGAAGATGAATCGTTGCGGCGACGCTTAGGAGAAAACGCGCGGCGAAAGTACTTAACACAGTTTGATCCCCAAGCGATCGGCCAACAGACGCTTCGCCTGTACCAGGAAGTGCTGCAACGTCCGACCAACAGGAGCGAGCGCCGCGCTGCGTAAGGCGGCAAGGCTGCTTCGCCCCTGCGAACCAAACCGGCGGGCCGGGTCGCGCACGGCAATCCCGGGGAAAGAAACTTCTGTTGTTCCAAGGCGGGGAATTCAGTATCTTTCCGCTCCCGCCGAAACCCGAATGGACGACGCACGTTACCCAAGGAGCAAGTGGATGGGAATCTTCGCTGGCAAAACGCTGCTCATTACGGGTGGCACCGGAAGTTTCGGTAACGCCGTCCTTCGTCGGTTTCTGCAAACGGACATCGGCGAGATTCGCGTTTTCTCGCGCGACGAGAAAAAGCAAGAAGACATGCGAATCGCCTATGCTCATCCGAAGCTGAAGTTTTACATTGGCGACGTGCGCAATTTTTCCTCGGTCGCCGACGCAATGACAGGCGTCGACTATGTGTTTCACGCCGCGGCGCTCAAGCAAGTGCCGTCGTGCGAGTTTTATCCTTTGGAGGCGCTGCGGACCAACGCCCTGGGCGCCGAGAACGTGATGAACGCCGCCATGCAATGCGGCGTGGCCCGCGTTATCGTTCTGTCGACCGACAAGGCGGTCTATCCCGTCAATGCAATGGGCATTTCGAAGGCGATGATGGAGCGGCTAATGGTCGCCAAGGCGAGAATCGGAGCCGAGCGCGGTACGGTTCTTTGCGGTACGCGCTACGGGAACGTTATGGCTTCGCGCGGCTCGGTCATCCCGCTGTTCCTGAGCCAGATTCAGGAAGGCAAACCGCTGACCGTGACCGACCCCAACATGACGCGATTCATGATGTCGATCGAAGATGCGGTGCACCTCGTTTTGTACGCCTTCGAGCACGGGCAGCCCGGCGACATTTTCGTGCAAAAATCGCCTTCGGCCACGATTGGCTCAGTCGCGCATGCAATCAAGAAGCTCCTACACGCGGAAAATCCCATTCGTGTGATCGGCACTCGCCATGGGGAAAAACTGTTCGAGACGCTTCTGACTCGCGAGGAGTTCACCCGCGCCGACGACTTAGAGGGGTACTTCCGTATCCCGGCCGACAACCGGGATCTGAATTACGCCTCGTACTTCACGCAAGGCGAAGTCAAAGTCTCGACGGCCGAGGACTACAACTCGCACAACGTTCCCTTGTTGGACGTCGAGGGCATGGCGAAGCTCTTGCTGACGCTGGATTGCGTTCAAGAGGCGCTAGGATCGCGGCGAAGCCATCGTCTGGCGGCATAGCTTGTTGTGGGCCAGCCGCCGCGTCGAGCCGGATAGGCGCGGTCGACCTCTCTCGACATATCACGGCAAGGAGCACAAAAGTGAAAACCGTTCTGGTCACCGGTTCGGCAGGATTCGTCGGAAGAAATCTCAAGGAAGCTCTACAACGGCAGCCAGAGATACGCATACTCACGCTCGACCGCCAAAGCAGCGATGCGCAATGGAGCGCGGCGTTGAACGAAGCGGACCTGATCTATCACCTGGCCGGAACTAACCGACCGAAATGCGAGGATGAGTTCTTGTCAGGCAACGCAGGCGTCACGCGCGAGCTGTGCGCAAAACTGACCGCGTGCGGCCGGCGACCGAAAATTGTATTTGCTTCATCAATCCAGGCTGCGTGCGATAACGCGTATGGCGCCAGTAAACGCGCCGCAGAAACAGCGCTGGAACAGTTCGCCGCCGCAACAGGCGCCGAAGCGGCGATCTATCGTCTCCCCAATCTTTTCGGCAAATGGTGCCGGCCCAACTACAACTCGGTCGTCGCCACGTTCTGCCACAATATCGCTCGCGACCTTCCAATTCAGGTATCCGACCCGGCTCGCGAGTTGGAGTTGCTCTATATTGACGATGTCGTTGCCGCATTCATTCATGAATTGACGACCGGCCGGCCGGGCGTAATTTACCCGCAAATCACGGGATCGCACCGTGTGTCGCTGGGCGTGCTCGCCACGATGATCCAGTCGTTCCGCGACAGTCGGCGGACGCTGATGATGCCGGACTTGTCCGGAGGATTCGCCAAGAAGTTATATGCGGCGTATGTTTCGTACTTGCCCGAGGACGGATTCGCCTATCCGCTCGAACAACGCACCGACAACCGAGGCTGCCTGGCGGAGTTTCTGAAGTCATCGCCTTTTGGGCAAGTGTTTGTTTCTCGTACCAAACCGGGCGTTACCCGCGGCGACCACTATCACCACACAAAGGCCGAACGGTTCCTCGTGCTGGAGGGGGACGCGATCATTCGCTTTCGCCACATCGAACGCGACGCCGTGATCGAATATCCCATTTCGGGGCGTGATCTTAAGGTCGTTGATATCCCACCAGGCTACACGCATTCGATTGAGAATGTGGGGACTGGCGAAATGGTGGTGCTGTTTTGGGCCAGCGAAGTGTTTGATCCTCAACGTCCCGACACTTATTTCCTTCCCGTTCAACGCACGGCGGCGTAATTCCGATGAAGGTGACGACGATTCTAGGAACAAGGCCGGAGATCATCCGGCTCTCGCGGGTGATGGCGGCGCTCGACCAAGCCGTCTCGCATACGATTGTTCATACGGGCCAGAACTACGACTATGAGCTGAACCAGATTTTCTTCGACGATCTGGAGCTGCGCCGTCCCGATTTCTTTCTCGAAGCAGCAGGGAAGACGGCCGCAGAAACCATCGGCCTGATTATCGCCCGCGCCGATGACGTTCTCGCCAAGATCCAGCCCGACGCCGTCTTGCTGCTAGGAGACACCAATAGTTGTCTTGCGGCGATTGCCGCCAAGCGGCGTAAGATTCCCATCTTTCACATGGAGGCGGGCAACCGCTGCTTTGACCAACGCGTGCCGGAGGAAATTAACCGCCGGATCGTCGATCATATCAGCGACATCAATCTGCCATACTCAAGCATTTCTCGTGAATACTTGCTGCG
Source organism: Planctomycetota bacterium (assembly GCA_963204915.1). Lineage (GTDB taxonomy): Bacteria > Planctomycetota > Planctomycetia > Pirellulales > Pirellulaceae > JAHWKS01. Next base: position 148,175 of record CAUJHS010000060.1, read on the forward strand.
CGAAGGACTGCCGCCCGATCGAGTCATCAAAACAGGCAGCCCGATGTTTGAAGTGCTGCACCATTATCTTCCCAAGATCCAAGCGTCACGCGTGCTGGAACGGCTTCAACTAACTCCACGCGGCTATTTTGTCGTCAGCTCGCATCGAGAAGAGAACTTGGATTTCTCCGGCCAGTTCTCCAAGCTGGCGGCTCTGCTGAATGGATTGGCTGAGGAATACCAATTGCCGGTCATCGTTTCCACACATCCGCGCACGCGCAAAAAGATCGAAGCCGAACAAATCCAGGTCCATCCGAACGTTGCTTTGCTCAAGCCGCTGGCGTTGACGGACTATGTGCACCTGCAACTTCACGCGCGAGCAACCCTATCCGACAGCGGCACGATCACCGAGGAGGCCTCGATTCTTAACTTTCCCGCACTCAACATTCGCCAAGCGCACGAACGCCCCGAAGGCATGGAGGAAGGCGCCGTGATGATGGTGGGGCTGGAATGGGAGCGCATTCGCACCGCGCTAGGCGTTCTCGACAGGCAAACCTTTGGCGAAACGCGCGATTTGAAATTGGTGCAAGACTATGCCGCCGAGAAAGTTTCCGAAAAAGTCGTGCGCATCATTCTTAGCTACACCGATTACGTGAACCGGGTCGTTTGGAGCAAAGCGGCATAGAAAGCCACAAAGCCTTTCTCACGGAACTCAACCTTGCGGATCCTCATCGTCAGTCAATACTTCTGGCCCGAGCCGTTTCGGATTAACGATCTGGCCCTCGGTCTTAAGGAACGAGGCCATGAGGTGACCGTATTAACCGGCGTTCCTAACTATCCTGAAGGACGGATCTATCCCGGTTATGGATTGTTCTCGTCGAAGGATACGTACGCGGGCATTCCGATCATACGCGTCCCGCTGCTTCCACGAGGACGCTCCAAGGGAATGCGACTGATCGCAAACTACATTTCCTTCTTCGTGATGGCCAGCGTTCTAGGCCTGTTGCGCACCCGAGGAAAGTTCGATGGTGTGTTCGCCTTCGAGCCGTCGCCGATTACCGTCGGCATTCCCGCAATCTTGCTCAAATGGCGGCATCGGGCGCCGCTGCTGTTTTGGGTGTTGGACCTATGGCCTGACACCTTAACCGCAACTGGCGCCGTACGCTCGCCGTGGGTTCTGCAACAAGTCGACCGTCTGGTGCGGTGGGTTTACAGGCACTCGGACCGCGTACTCACTCAGTCTCGCGGGTTTATTCCCTTTGTGCAAAACCAAGATGTTCCGCTAGAAAAGATTTGTTACTTCCCCAGCTGGGCGGAGGATGTCTTTCGTCCGGTGCAGCTACCTGCGGACGCGCCAGAACGCCAGGAAATGCCGCCGGGATTCCGGATCGTTTTTGCAGGAAACATCGGTGTAAGCCAGTCGTTCGGTACAATCCTCGACGCCGCCGAACGTACGCGTCATATTCCAGAAATCCAATGGGTCATTTTGGGCGATGGGCGCGAGCGCGCCTGGGTTCAACAGCAAGTTCAGTCGCGACGTCTTGAGCGGCACGTCACGCTCTTGGGACGTCGTCCGATGGAAACGATGCCGCGCTACTTTTCGCTCGCCGACGCATTACTGGTAACACTCAAACGCGAGCCGATCTTCGCCCTGACTATTCCGGCGAAAGTACAAGACTACCTGGCGTGCGGCAAACCGATTCTGGCTTCGCTGGACGGCGAGGGCGCAGCCATCATTCAAGAGTCACAAGCCGGCTTAGTGAGCCCTTGCGAAGATGGGCGCGCCCTGGCCGAACACGCCATGCAGCTTTACCGAGCTGCCGCGGGCGAACGCGCAGAGATGGGGCGTCGCGCACGACGCTATTACGAAGAAAACTTCGAACGCCAACGTCTTCTTGACCGCCTTGAGGAGCAGTTTCGTGAAGTGGCCGGCGAAGGCGCCTCAACGCGAGCGCCGCGTCGCGCCGCATGACGTGAAGACGCGGTAACGACATGCAGGTTTCCTGAAGCAGCGAGAATCGCCGAAGGTTCATCACGCGGGATGCGCGAAACCGTTTCGCGCCGGAGATTAAAACGATGGATCGTATTCTTGTCACGGGCGCTACGGGTTTTGTAGGGCGGCATCTTTGTCGAGAGTTGGTGCGCCGTTCGGCGCCGGTTGTGGCGGCCGTTCGCGCCAGTTCGCCAACGGATTGCTTGCCGTCTCAAGTGGTGCGCCACGTTGTTGGCGAAATCGGCCCTGATACCCCGTGGGATGCGAAGTGCTTTGAGCAGGTCGATACCGTCGTCCATTTGGCGGCGCGGGTTCACGTGCTTAAAGAACGAGCGGCCGATCCGGCGGCCGAATTCTTCAAAACGAATGTCGCAGGAACCGAACGCCTGGCCCGCGCTGCGGCAGGTCGGGTGCGTCGCTTGGTATATGTAAGTTCCCTGCACGCCATGCGAACAATCTCTAGCGAAGTTTTGACGGAGAAGAGTGTTTGTCAACCTGACAGCTCCTACGGTCAAAGCAAGCTCGATGCCGAGCAGCGTTTGAAGGCCATTGCCCGCGAGACGGGCTTGGAACTGGTCATCGTGCGTCCTCCGCCGGTTTATGGTCCCGGTGGAGTTGGCAATCTGCTCTCGCTTTTGCGCTGGGTGCGGCGTGGCTGGCCGCTTCCGCTCGGAGGGGTGCAGAACCAGCGAAGCTTGGTGTATGTCGACAACCTGGTTGATGCGCTCATCCGGGTGATTACGGCGCCGAACGCCGCCGATGACGTTTTTCTGGTAAGCGACGGAGAGAACGTCTCCATCTCGGAGTTGGTGCGACGAGCCGCGGCGGCGTTTCAACAGCCTGCACGGTTACTGCCGGCGCCAGCGTCGTTGATGCGGCTGGCCGGCCGCATTTCCGGGAAGCGGTCTTCCGTCGAACGTATGCTTGGCTCCCTGGCTGTCGATATTTCGCACCTTCGTCAAACACTGGCCTGGAGTCCGGTGTTCTCACTTGACGAATCACTCCGCAAGACCGCGTTGTGGCTGGAGCATAACCCATGAAACGAACATTTGACATCGTCCTGGCCGCCACGGGGCTGTTGCTGGCCGCCCCCTTGCTGGCCGTTATCGCGGCGGGGGTCAAATTGACTTCGCCCGGTCCCGTCTTGTACTGGTCCGACCGAGTCGGAAGGTACAACCAGATCTTTCGTATGCCGAAGTTCCGCTCGATGCGAACCGGCGCGCCGCAAGTCGCCACCCACTTGCTGCAAGACTCGCGTAGCTATATTACGCCGCTGGGGAAGCTGCTGCGCAAAACCAGTTTGGATGAACTGCCGCAGTTATGGAGCATTCTGGTCGGCCACATGAGTTTTGTCGGTCCTCGCCCGGCATTGTTCAATCAAGCCGACCTGATTGAATTGCGCACCCGCTGCGGCGTCCATCGCCTGACTCCCGGCATTACGGGTTGGGCGCAAATCAATGGGCGCGACGAGTTGGAAATCCCGGTAAAAGTCAAATTCGACGCGCACTACCTTCGTTATCAGTCGTTTTGGTTTGACGTAAAGATCATCGCTTTAACATTCGTCAAAGTGTTGCGACAAGAAGGCGTGAAGCAAGCCGATGAGCCTGCCCAGGCGCGGCCGGTTTATCGGCGAGCCGCCTAAGGCCTGGCGATTTGCGTTGACACGAAAAAGGTCTTCTCTTACCATTTCGCCCCTGCGTTTCCCACCTGGTGGATGAAATCATGCATCGCAACGCTCGTACCCGAATGAACTCCTTCGGAGCCGCTCCGGCTCGCGTTTGGAGTTGGGACGAGATCTTGCTCAAGGTTTGCGACGCCGCGCTCGCCGGGGTCATCTTCGTCGCGCCGCTGTTCCTGGGCGGAAGACACCCGGTGGGAAAATTTGTGTATGTGGTATTCGTCTGCATCGCCGGCGCCGCGTACTGTGCTCGGCAATGTGTTCTGAGCGAAGCGCCATGGCGCATGTCGGGCGCCGAATGGCTTGTTCTGGCCGGCGCCTTGTTGCTGATTTTTCAACTTGCTCCGTTGCCACCCTCGCTGCTGGAGCGCGCGTCGCCGGGGCTTCGCGAATTACTTCCGTTATGGCAAGCTGATTCGGATTCGCCAGGTCGTGTCGGCGTGTGGCGCACTCTCTCGTTGGCGCCGCGCGAGACTCGCGCCGGATTGGTCATGTTTCTCGCGCATGCCATGCTTTTCATCACGGTGGTGCAACGTCTGACGGCGCGAGCCGATATCGAACGATTGCTAACGTGGATCGCCCTGGCGTGCGCTGGCATGGCCATGCTCGGCCTGCTGCAATACTTTTTCGGCAATGGCAAGTTCTTGTGGGTCTATATGCACCCTTCCCGCGATACGACGAGTGCGGTGAAAGGGTCGTTTCATAATCAAAACCATTTCGCCCAGTTCTTGGCGCTGGGCATTGGGCCGTTGATTTGGCTGATCCGGCGTCGTTTGGAAGAACAGCAACAGACGTCGCGCGGGCAAGCAAGACAACATCACTCCGTGGCGCAACGCAACTGGCGACAGCGAGCCCCTTTGCTGTTGTTGATTGCTTCCCTCGTCGCCGTAGGCTTCGCCGGATTACTTACGTTTTCGCGCGGCGGTGTTCTGGCGTTGTTCGTGGCGACTGCGTTATGCGTTTGCATTTACGCCTGGAAACAATTGCTGGGGCCGAGGTCATTCGCCGCCTTGGGGTTTATCGGCCTGACGGCCACCGTGGCGATCTTGAGCTACGGCTATGAGCCGCTTATGCGACGTTTAAGCAGCTTTCAAGAGTCGCAAACGCTTAGCGAGTTGTGCCATGGCCGCGCCGTGCTCTGGTCGGCCATGCTTCAGGCCGTGCCGAACCACCCGGTGTTCGGCTCAGGTGTAGGAAGCCACATGGAAGTGTACCCTACCTACTTTGAGGAGTACGCCGAACGCGAATTTACTCACGGCGAGAACGGGTACCTGCAAGTTTTGCTGGAGACAGGCGTCGTGGGCCTGACGTTATTAGTGGCGGGCATCGGCCTTGGCGTCGGCTGGTGCGTTTGGTCGATCCACCGGGGAGACTCGGCAATGATCGCGTGCGCCGCGCCGGTCTTGGGCGGCTTGGCCGCCAGCGCGGTTCATTCCTGCGGCGATTTCGTGTGGTATATTCCAGGCTGCATGTCGTTGACGGTGTTGCTGCTGGCGTGCGCGTGTCGGTTGTGTCAAATGACTCGCCCGGCCAACGACGAAGAAGCCGCGTCGCCTTGTTATCCGCGAGTGATTTGGGTAGGCGTCGCCGCGGTCCTGATCGGGCTGTCCGCTGGCATGGTGCGCGATCGCCTGGCGCCCGCGTTGGCGGCTCCTCATTGGGATCGTTACATCGCGCTGTCGCTACGTGCGTCTGGCAAGTCGCACTGGGCCTCGACCGCAGAGCGGTTGCCAACCGACAACGCGCCTTTGAACGAACGCTTACGCGGACATCTGAAAGCAGCGCTTGACCGCGATCCGAACAATGCGCGGGCGAACTTGCGCATGGCGGTGATCTCGTTACGCATGTTCGAGATTCGTCAGCAGTCGAGTGCAAACGCTATGGGGCTGATGCAGGTGCGCGATGCAGCGTTAGCTTCGAACTTTGCGTCGCGGGAGGATCAGGAGCGTTGGCTCAACGCGGCAATTGGAGAGAATCGCCCGCTGCTGGACCAAGCCATCATCCATTTACGCCGCGCGCTTGCCTTGTGCCCTTTGCAAGGCAATGCTTACTTGTATCTGGCCGAGACGGCGTTCTTGGATGGATTGGGGCCACATGCCAAACGCGATTATGTCGAACAGGCGGTGCGGCTGCGCCCGTTTGAAGGGCCCGTATTGATGGCCGCAGGCCAAGAGGCCGCACAAGACGGCGATCTGAACCGCGCGCTCGGTTATTGGAAACAGGCGTTTGGGCGCGACCCCAACACGCAGCACGATGTCGTAGAGCTGCTTGCGCAAGGACTTCCAGCGGAGGCATTGCTCGAAGCATTGCAGCCCGATTGGACGCGCATTGGCGTGATCTATCGCCGCTATCAGTATTTAAACCGGCGGGAAGACGCGGTGTTCGCGGGCCGCCGGTTCATCAAGCTGCTCAAAGATGAAGCGCTGAAGCAAAGCGGCGATTCTGCGTGTTCACTGTGGTCGGAGGTCGCCTCAGCCTATGACTACCTAGACGAGCCCGAAAACGCTTTGACAGCGATTGAACTGGCCATGCGCGCGGCGCCAGGAAACTTCTCGGCGCGGCGGGCGCATGCGTTCTACCTGCTGGAAGCCAAACGCTACGATCACGCCGTCAAAGAACTAGAATGGTGCCTGCGTCATGATCCTAACGATAACTCGGCCCGCGTGGGTTTGAAACGCGCCCTGAGTGAGCAAGCCTCCCACGTGTCCCGGCAAGCGGCAGGTCCAACACCAACGCCAAAGTAGGAGGAGGTTTAAGGGTTCGCTCGCTGTCGGCGCTAATACGACGCGAGGGCGACCGATTCGTCTTCGCGAATGTCGAAATGCTTGTCCAAGCGCGTAATTGCGAAGACCTCTTTAATCTGAGGCTTAAGATTCGACAGTTTGAGCTTCCCGCCCATCTTCTTGATGCGCGTGTTGTAGGTAATCAGTCGATTCAAGGCCGCGCTGGCGATGAACTCGACCCGGCCCAGATTCACCAAGACGTTGCGCGGTTGACCATCGCTGACCAGGGCGTCCAACTCGGCGGCAAGCTCCTGGATCACGGCTTGTTCTTGCAAACGCCGATCGGTCACTTGGACCACCGTGACATTCCCGGCGCTGCCGCTGATTTGTGAAACCTCGATCCGGTTGTAGCTATTCATTCGTCATCACACAGTCGCCAAGGAGGACATCCGTTCCTCAGCCATGTTGCGAAGTACGGACAGGGGTTAGGATAGCCTTCCGCTCCATCGCCTGCAACGCACAAGTGAATCGAGACGCCGCTGAATCGCAGCGTCGCCTCAAGGCCGCCATAACCATCCCAACGGGTGTTTCCCCGCTGCGGGAGGGTCGCTACACTGCGTTCCATCTGCATAATGCAACCCATCCTCGTTCCATCCTCCAATGTTTTCTCAAGGGGGGCTTGGGGATGGGTGACAAGCGTTTTTGTTGAATTATACTAACTCCAAAACGCCAACCAGCCAGGGCGATGCAATGGTCGGGTACGCACCTTCGAGGAATGTCTTCATGCCCAAGGCGCTGTGTATTACGGGAATGGTGATTTCCATTCTCCTGATAATTTTATTTGTGACGGATCTCTTGGGTGGTTGGTTTTTCCCCGCTCTCGCGCCTTTTGGCGGCGCTAGCTACAATTCGCTCATGGGCGTTTGGTTTCTGATCTGCGCCGCCGCACTGGCGTACCTAAGCTGGTCGACGCTGAAAGAACAATAAATCATTTTCACGGCGGCACTTACGGGCCTTCGACCCTTGCCGGCGGAATCGACCGTATGCGCTACCCTTGGCGAAGGTTGCATTTCGCCAATTCTTAGGAAAGCCGTTTCTTCGTTCGCAGAATCTTGCGAACCCCTGTGCGCGTGACGCCCCTTCGTCGTTCAGGGCCGCTTCTCATCGCACGCGCCCAGTCAGGAAGCAAAATATCCGCGTCTTTCGAATGCCCGTGGCTTTTTCTCCCGTCTTGCGTTTACGAATGCGCCAGAAGATGTATATTTCGAAGGTGCGTTTTGGAGAATCCTTCCTTCGTTGAACACGTCTTACAGCATCATGGCGAGTAGAAAGCCGAACGCCGCTGCTTTATTGGCGGCTCGTATGGTCGAGCGATTGGCGGCGCAGCGTCCCACGCAACCTGATCACCCCTTCCCCTTACTCGCTGACTTAATCGCGCAAGAGGAGCAGCCGGCCGAGAGCGAAACGCTCGGCAAGGCGATTAGACACAAAGATTTTAAGAACCAGGCGATTGGCGGCGACTTGCAGGACCTCCAATCGCCTGTCGCGTTCAAAGATGACCTTGCCGTTTTTGCGAGCAGTCCCCAGTTGCTGGTATTTCTCCAATCCAAAACTCCGCGCGGCGAGGGACAACCTTTCCTCGTAAAGGACCTGCAAAAAGCCATTCGCGGTAACGCACCATCGCTCAACGCCGAACTGAAAAAGGCATTTGAGGCGGCTTTGCGCCCCAAAATCGAAGCATGCGAACTGCCCGATGTCGCGCTAAAAAAACCCAAGCCGCCAAAGCAACCCAAACCAAAAAAACCCTCCAAGGCCCAACAACTGGCTGTGTTGTCGCAAGCGTTGCTTGAAGCACTTCAAGCACAACGAACCAGCGGCGGCGATGCGTACCCGGCTACGCTCAAACAGTTGGCTCAGCGTGCAGCAACCGAGTTGAGTCGTGACGAGAAGCTCGTTCTTGAGGCAGCCGGGAAGTCGCCATTCAAAGAGCAAGTCGTGGCGGCGTGGAGTAAAGACCTTGAGGCGCCGGTCGCGTTCCAAGAGGATCTTGAACGCCTGTTTGGTGCGCCGCAATTGCTGGAACGTGCGCTGCGGATGAAGAAGGAAAAATCAAAAACGAGCCTGGCTCACAAGGCCAATGATCTAGCCAAACTGCTCGTCGGGGGCCGAGGAAAGGAAAAGGAGCAAGCCGCGTTTTGCTCGGCGGTTGCTCGGCGACTGACCAGCGACAGCATGCCGCCTGGCATCGGCGCCATTCGACTTGGCCCCAAAGGAGAGCCTCATTTTTTCCTGCTGGAAGATTTACAGCCGCCATCGCTCCGCGCCGTGTTGAGCGGGGCGGCGCCTGTTGCCCCTCGCGAGTCGACGCCGCCCGTTGCGTCTCAGGAGTCGGCAGCTCATTTTGAAGAGTTCGCCAAGCGTTTTGAAGAATCCTTCAGCCAACTCGATCGCCAGCGCGGCGGCCACAATTTCGTCAGTCTTGCCGATCTGCGACGCGAGTTGAACACGGTCCCACGTGCGCAGTTCGATGCGCACCTGCGACGATTGCGGCAGGAACGCCGCTTTGAACTCAGCGGCGCCCAAAGTAAACAAGGGCTTCCCGAGGAGCTGCGAGAAGCCGGAGTGATTGAGGCAGGCAATCTTCTCATGTATGTTTCTCGGAGGAAGTAATGGCTACTGCGTCTTTGTCCACCGTCGCTACGGAGAACAAGCCAGCAATGACGCTGGACGACTTTTTCGATCATCTTCGCTATTCCAATCCGTTCGAGCAGGACCGCATTAGCGATCCATCGGAAGCGGATGTGGACGTGACGACGATCCACGACAAGGAATACCGCGAGCTTGTCGAATTCGCCGAGAGGTCCAAACGCGAGCGCCGCGGCGTGGGAGTCGTGCTTTGGGGCGAAGCCGGCATCGGGAAAAGCCACTTACTGGCTCGGTTCAGCCGTTGGGCGGAAGAAGATCGTCGCGCCTGCTACGTGTTTCTGCACAACATTCACGTGCATGCCGAGCGACTGCCCCGGTACATCTTAAAGTCGGTTGTCAGCCGTCTCACTTCGGGACGCCGCCATGAGTTCCGGCGCACGCGCCTGTACGGGCTGATGTACCGGGTGATGAACGAGGCGATTCGCCGCTATAGCGATGACCCGCAAGTCCACCGCTCCCAGTATGAATGGCTCACGTACTTTGAGAAGCTGCTGAACGACCACCTTCGCCAGGGTCGTCGCCGCCGAGACCCCGACGATGCAACCATTTATCGCGTCTTGTTTGAGTTCTTCGTCTCGGCCATGCTTGCGGCGCACGGCCGGGATAATGAACATACCGCAGCCGCGGCCATCCGATGGCTTTCCGGCGAACCGCTGGATGAAGCGGAGGCCGTGCGTCTCGGCCTGAAAACCGAACAAGGGCAATCGCTGGCGGTGCTGCAAGACAATCGCCAGGTGGAGCGCGTGCTGATCGCTCTCATGGAGCTTTGCCGGCTGGATGACCAATCATTCATTGTGGTGTTCGATCAGGTCGAGAACCTGGACTCGGACGAAATCTCCGCATTATCGCGTTTTTGCCATTCGCTCTTAGACCACGCCACAAACTTGCTCGTCGTTACCTCGGGCGTGGAGCTCGAATTGATCGAGTATAAGAAGCAAGGATTTATTCCCAGTTCATCCTGGGATCGCATCGCCCAGCATGAGGTGATGCTTTACTTGATTTCGCCGGTCCAAGCCCGTCAGTTGCTTGAAGCCCGGATCGAGAAGTTCTTCGAGTCGTTCATGACCCTGCCGGAAGTCAAAGAGCGTCTAACCACCGACACGCTTTTTCCGCTGGGGCAAGACTGGCTCACGGAACAAATCGACAACGCAATTGCGGTCAAACCGCGTCACGTCATTAGTTGGGCGCGCAAACGCTGGCGCGACCAGGCCAACCGGTTGCGTGAGCAAGGCGGGGAGGCCTGGTTGGAGGAATGGGCGGAAGCCGCCCCGCGCGTCGAAGAACTCCGCTCGACGGAGCAAATCGTCGATCGTTGCGTCGAGGAGAAGATTCACGAACAAATCCGCCGCCGCGAATTGGACCCGAGCGCCTTACCGCCGGACGCCTCGAACTTATGCGGCCTCGTCGAAGCCCTCCTGAAGCAATGCGAAGGAGCACGAGATGACTATACCCTCGTTAACGTGGCCCGTCCCCAGGGACGCACCAAAACCGCGATGCCAGCTTACGACCTCCTGGCGCAGGAGCGCACTCCTCGCGGACGCACGGTCTCCACGGGTTTGACGTTCATCATCACCGAAAGCAAAAATTCGATTGCAGCGGCGCTGCGGCGGATTGACGAAGACGCATCGCCCCCCGACCATGTGTTGGTCGTGTGCGATGACCGCCAGCCGATGCAATGCGCAAAAGCCGGACAGGAATACCTCGACCGATTGCAGCGTCGCGGGCCAGATCGTTTCCGTGTGATAAACCTGACATTGACGCAGTATGCTGAGCTAGACGCCCTGGAGTCCGTGCTCGGCGAATCTCGCTCGGGCGACCTGGAGGTCATGCTTCCGCGCGACGGCAACCGGCGGCTTACGCCGGAAGAGGTCATCGCTTCGCACCACCGCCAAGACCGCTACCGCAGTCATCCATTGCTGCGGGAACTCTTGTGCGAGGAGCCTCTGCCTCCGCTGGCGCCGCCGGAGCCAAAGTTGGACGCAGCGGAGTTTCGCGAGTTTATTCGCAGCCAGTTGGCTTTGACCATGGGGCTCTCCTCGGTTGAGTTGGCGCAGAAGTACTGCGCCCGCGCCGACCGAGACGCCTCGATGCCGTTCGAAGCCGTGAAAGCGCGCCTCGAGGAAGTCGCACAAGCGATGCACCTTGAGGAGCTAATCAACGTGTCGCCAACGTCCAATAGTCTTTATCTCTTAAACCGGCCGGGGCGATGATTCCGTTGCATTTGAATGTGTCGCAGGTGCGCGTCGCAGCTTCGTGCGCTCGAATCGCGTACTTCGACGCGGACCACACCCGCCGCGCCAAGCTTAAGCAACCCCGCGTCACGCGAATCTGGAAACCCGGAGATGGCGCGGTCGGACTCGGATCGCTCTTTCATCAAGCCATCGAGCGATTCAACACACAAGCGGCCTCAAGGGTCGATGTGTTGGAGGTTCTCCGTCAATCGGAAGGCGCCACCGAAATCTCGCAACGACTGCTCGGCATCGTCTATCGCGAGTACGTGAATACCGATCGGTTGTTCCGAGCGCCCGGCGAGCAACAGCAGGCGTTCATGGAGGCCCTGCGGCGGTACCTGGACGAACTCTCCGACATTCTGGCGTTTGGCGTGCACGAGCGGATGGACCTCCGCGAAATGCTTGATCTGATGTTCGGAGACCGCCGCCGTCGGGTCGATGTGACGTTTCAGGTCGGCCCGCACGGCGAGGCGATTCACATCACGGGTGTGCTCGACTACGTCTTCTACGATTGGCGCTCGGGACGGCGGCGCATCATCGACTACAAGCTCACGCCCGCGGAACAACCTACGAACGACTTGTTCCAAGTTAGTCTGTACGCGTTGATGCACCATGTGCAACATCGCACCGAGCCGGATGTGGGCGTGCTGTATTTGCACCCGCGCCGCGAAATGATCGAGCTAACCTGGCAAGAGATTCACGCCCAGCGACGCACGATGTACGACTTTCTCGCGTCGCTCTTAGAATGGAGCAAATACGACGAAACGCAGCGTACGGGTTTGTTGCCGCCGGGCGAGCCGCAGTATTGTAACGTCTGTCCCTGGGACAAAGTTTGCCTGTCCCGGCTTGGCCCCAAGCATGAAGGCGGCCGACTGGCGCACTGGACGGAGCGCCATGCAAGGCCGGAAATTCGCGACCAGGAGCCGCCCATCTCGCAGCAAGAGCCAAGCCCGCAGTTGCACCGTACCGACTACGCCGACCCGCTGGAAGAACCCATCGTTCCACCAGACGCCAGCGAATCGCCGCAAGAGCCTGGCGCGGAAACTCCGTTGACAGACAAGCCAACGGTCGAACGAGAAGAGCAAGAGAAGACGTCGAGCGCCTCGACCGGCCTCTTGTCCCACGATGATCTTTGGATCGGTCATCGGGAAGACGACAAAGCGCCCGTGGGATTTTCTCCGCATGTTCTGCCCACGCATTTGACCGTCGTGGGCGCCGCCGGCAGCGGCAAAACCTGGTTGGCCAAGGTGATTGTCGAAGAAACGATACGCCGGCGCATTCCAGTGATCGCGATTGATCCGCAAGGCGACCTGGTTCAGTTCCTTCAGCAGCAAGACGCCAATCTTTTCACGGGACGGGAAAGAGAAGCGTACGACGAATTTCGCCAACGGGTCGAAACACGCATCTGGACGCCTGGCTCCTCGCATGGCGTCCGATTGTCGCTGAATCCCCTGCGTTTGGCGAGCGACGAAGACCTTACGACGATCGCCGATCCCGCCCGGCGCCGCGAAGAGCAAGACAGTATCTTTGGCACGGCGGCATCCAATCTGGTTAGTTTGGCCCGATGCGCCGGCGACGCCGATTTGCAACAAACCTTGTTGCTCAACGTGTTGCGCGGGTTGTGCCGGAATGATGGCGTGGCGAATATCTCGTTACGGCGGGTCATCCAAGCACTGCGCGAACCGACTTTGGCCGGCATCGAAGATCCCGATGAGTTTGTGAGCCGTTCGGTTCGCGAGAACCTGGCGCGCAAGTTGAATGGTTTGCTGCATGGCGTGGCTTCGAATCTGTTTGCCGGAGGCGCTGCGCTCGATGTCGAGGCGATGCGACGCCCGGTGGAGGACGGCAAAGTTCCCCTCAACGTGATTTATCTGAACGCCCTGGTCAGCGACGATCAGAAGCAGTTCTTCGTCGCTTCGCTCGCTGCCGAGATCTATCGCTGGATGGTCACTTCCAGCCCCGGCGGCGGTCCTCAATTACTGTTCTACCTGGATGAAGCACGCGATTATCTCCCCGCCGGCGGAGGGCGGCCGCCAGCCAAGATTCCCCTGCGGAGGCTCTTTAGCCAAGGGCGCAAGTTCGGCGTCTGCTGCTTGATTTGTACGCAAAGCCCTCGCTCGGTCGAGTATGAAGTCTTTAGCAATTGCAGCACGAAAGTGATTGGCCGCCTGGAAAGCCAACAAGACGTGGAGCGCGTGCGCGAATGGTTCAGCCAAGATGGCCGTACGCCCGACTGGCTGCCAGGGCGCAAAGGCGCCGCCAAGGGAACGTTCGTGGCGCGCTGGCCCGATATGCCGCCGGATTTGGAGGGAAAGGTGATTCGAAGCCGCCAGATCTTTTCACTTCACGAATCGGCCTGGAGCCCCGACCGCGTTGAACTAGCCATGAGCGGCCACCCCCTGAAGCAAATTCTGGCCGAGTGACCCAAGGCGCGGCGTCGCACGGCCGTTGCAGCGTGTAAGTTTGATCTTCCGCCGATACGTGGAAGTGTTGGCGCACGTCTTCCTGCGGTTTCCTGGTCTATGACGTACCTGCTTTTTCCGGGCCGGCATCACCTGCTGACCGACTTTCAATTGGATTATCTGACCTGGGCCATTAGCGGCAATCCTGCCGACCTGCGCGACGCGAACGATCAGCCGCTCAACTTGACGTCGCCCATCGAGGCGGTGATTTGGGCCGTCACGTCGGCCAATCACTCCAACACGCGACGAAACCCGCTGCCTGCGAACCGGCGCGAAGTGGCAATCGAGGAGTTTGGCCGGGACCTCGACGCTCCCTCGTATGTTTACCTGATTGACGACTTAGGCCCCACGCCGCACTTCGCGGAGTACGTACTCAAGAAGATTGAAGTCGACAGCCAAAGTCGGTTTCGACTTACGCCGCAGAACACCGTCGTGGGTTGCTCGACGCCGTCCGTCATCGCCATGTACGAGGCGCTCGGCTTTCGCATTCTGCCGTTCGAACTCACCGACCGCGTGAAAGAAACTTATGCCGATCGGCGGCCCTGGGAACTGATCGAATCGCTGGTGCAAACCGGTCTGGCGGGCCGGCCGTGGCGGACCGATCGTGTCTGGATCACCCAGGCGGCGCGCGCCACGCGGCGACTGTACGACAAATACAACTACGGCGATTTGATTGTCGACTTGCACCGCCGGCCCCTGCTGACCGACGACGGCGACCTGACCGCGACGCGCGACTATAACGTTTACGTCCGTTCGTTTGACGAAGGCGCTCCACGCAAATATGCCCGAGTGCGTGATTTTCTTCTGCCAGGGCGCATCGTAGACATTGGCTGCTGCACCGGATCGCTCATTCGAGAAATGACGCACGACGACCGACTGCGGGAGTCCGATTTTTACGGCATCGAGGTGGCCCGCCCACTCTATGCGGAGTGTTTACATCGGAAAGAACAAGGAGCGTTCGCCAATGACAATGTCTTCTTTTACCAACGCGACTTCGCCTCCGGATCCATCTTTCCTGAAAACTCAATCAATACCTTCACCACCGTAGCGCTCACGCATGAGATCGAATCTTACGGCGGTCGGGCGGCGCTCGAGAACTTCTTGCGGCTGCTGTATCAGCAAACCGCCATCGGCGGGCGCTGGGTGAACTTCGATGTGCTTGGGCCGGACGACCGCGACCAGCCCGTGTTCTTGCGTTTACAACGCGAGGACGGCTTGGACGATGATCCCGCTCGCGAGTTTGCGCCGGATGACCGGGAGGGGCTGCGAGCGTACTTGTTGGGGCTCTCCACGTATGGCCGCTTTTTGCGGTTTGCGCGAGATTTCCGACACGAGGAAGGCTATCGGTTGCCGTATCACGAAGAAACCGTGGAGGGAGAGCCGCTCATCGCCTTGCGATTGGAAGACGCCTGCGAATTTCTCAGTAAGAAGGACTATCCCGACAACTGGCGTAGCGAAATGCACGAGCGGTTCTGCTTCTGGAGTTTCGCCGACTGGCGCTCGGCGCTGGAGCGGGTAGGCTTTCGCGTGCATCCTACCTCGTACGCCTTTGTAAACGACTGGATCGTCGAAAACCGCTATCGCGGCAAAGCCGATCTACTGATGAAAACCGGTACAGACCTCACGCCGATGAGTTACCCGCCGACGCACTTGGTGCTGGCGGCCGACAAGTTGCCGTAAAGGACGCCGCACCGGCGCGGAAAACTTGGCGCAGGACCTGAAAGCGGCGGCACGCGCGAATTATACTCAAAGGATCGCACCACAAAAATTCAACATCGTTTTGAACAGGTCGCGTTTCTTTGACTGCGCTGGTACAACGCTTTGCCGTGCTGGGGTTCGACGCCGCGCGTCCCGAGGGGGAACGGATCATCTTTTGCGACGGCGCCGGCGGTCGCTTGTTCCACGAAGACACCGACCTTGAATTGAGCCACTGGCGACCCAATCGTACCCCGGTCGAATATCGTGCGGCGACTTCCACCGAGATTTGCTTCCGCTTTCTCGATGCGCCCCGAGTCGGGGGGTGGACGGTCGCTGTGAATAACCACCTGGATGTGGACGGTATTCTCTCGGTGTATACGCTCGTGCATCGCGATCAAGCGCTGTCGCGCCGAACCGAACTGATTCAGGCCGCGGAAATGGGCGACTTTTGGGAATGGGGCGATCCGCCTGCCCAACGGGTCTTTCAAGGCTTGACCCAACTGATTCACCAGGAACAAGAGATGGGGCTAGACGCTACGACGATCTACGCCAACGCTTTTACCAGCATTCCTCATCTGCTCGAAGGCGCCGATCCGGCGGGCCGTTTGATTGACGCATCTCTTGCTCCGTTGCGCCATGGCGTCGACCTGGTCGAGCAAGGAAAAATCGTCCGTTCGCTTCTGAGCGAACGGTTCGCGCACTATGTCGTTCCAGTGGGCGTCGTCGGCGACGACCCCGACCGTGCGCTGTACATTCCAGGATTCAATGAAGAGATCTCCGACGCCGCCCTGCTGTGGCCCCACGTCCGGGCGCGTTGGGACGCCGAGCGCGTGTGCCTTGTCTCGGTGGAGTCTCCCAGCGGATGGTTTCACGGATTGTGGATGCCAGGATACTTATGGGCCGATACGGCCGGTCGTTGGCGCACGCCGGGCGTCGAGTTTCACGACGGCATGGAGGGTTACGAGGTCATTCACCCGCCGTTGGTGCGCGCTTGGCAAGATCTTCAAATGCATGAAACGGCGCGCGGGGTTTGGTCGCTAGCCAACCAGGCCTTCGCTTTCCAGGCCGACCTGCAAGATCGGTTTCCCCTGACAGGCCGTTTCGTCGATGACGCTGGGCGTTGGGCGCCAAGCCGGCTGTCGCCGCATCAAGTGGCTGTTCGTTTGATGGACGTCTTCGCGTCGTGGTAGTTCAGCCGAAAGACGACGCCCCCTTAAGGATGGGCGTTACGCCATACCCGACGAACCGGCGCCACTAGGCGCGTAGCCGCCGGGTGTGGCTGGCGGCGGCGCGCCTCGCTCGGGCAAACCGCAAGGCTCGCGGCTTCACGCGTTGGAGTGCATTCAACATTTGCCTGGCATCGCCGAAACGGTCGCGCGGGTGCGGCTCAATCGCCTTACGCAGCCATTGGATGAGGTCCGGGTGCGCCTTGCGGCGCAAGCGTTCAATCCCCGCCGTAGGCCAACGATACGGCCATTCGGGCAAACACCCCGTCAACATGCGGTAGGTAATTAAGCCCATCGAGAAAACATCGGACTGAAACAACGGCCGCCCGACCGCTTGTTCAGGAGCAATGTATCCCACGGTGCCCGAGCCCGAGGCTTTGATTGTCTTCAGCACGACGCGGGCAATGCCGAAGTCGGTCAACCGCAAACGATTATCCGGAAAAAGAATCAAGTTTTCCGGTTTGATATCGCAATGCACAATCCAATGGTCGTGCGCGTAGGCGACCCCTTCCAGCATTTGCTCGGTATAGTCCAGTACGGTCTCCAGGGCGAGCCGGCTGCGCAAGCGATCGGCCAGCGTTTTTTCGCCCAGGGCGAACACCACCACGAGATGCCCGTCGATGAACGACGCATTCTTCAGGGGCAAAATATTGGGGTGATCCAACGTGGCTGCCAGGCGCACTTCGCGCCGGAACACATCCAGCACGTGCCGATTCACCAAGTGCGGATGCGGAATTTTGAGCGCCACGCGCACCCCTTCAAGGGTGTCGAAAGCCTGATACACCGCCGCAAACCCGCCTTCGGCGATTTTCCGCTCGATGCGGTATTTGTCGAGGCGCTGGTTGGCTTTGAACACAAGATGCGTGCGGTTCTGGTGAAAGCGGCGTTCGACCCAAGTCGAGAGGGGCATATCCATCAAGATAATCATCCGCGCGTGAATTAGCGAATTCCCGACCGTGTGGACGTCCAATCTATATCGTCCGTAAGGGTTGCCGGGATATACCGGAGTTTACTTGCTTCCGGCAAAGCCAAGGGGTACCCTCAAGGTTTGACTCTTCTTCGGCCTTTTTCCTAAAGGAATTCTTCGTGGCCGACATCACTTTAATCAATCCCCGGTTTGAGGTTTCCTATTGGGGCATGGAGCATGCCCTTCCCATCTTTGGGAAAAAAGCCAATTTGCCAGTGGCCTGCTTGCCGCTGCTCGCCGCCCTGACCCCCGAAGAACACCGCGTGACGCTCGTGGACGAAAATGTCCAACCGCTCGACTTCGACCAGATCGCCCAGGCCGACCTGGTCGGTATAACCGGCATGAGCGTGCAACGTTTTCGCATGCGGGAAATTCTACGCGAGCTGAAGTCTCGCGGCGTTTTTACGGTCGTGGGCGGACCCTGGGTCAGTGTTGACGAATCCTATTTTGACGGTCTGGCCGACGTGATCTTCGTTGGCGAGGCCGACGAAACGTGGCCCCAGTTCCTCGACGATTGGCGTCGCGGCGCCCCGGCGCGCCGCTATGAGCAGACCGACCGCACCGACATGACCCGCGTGCCGTGCCCCCGGTACGACTTGCTGCGGGCCCACGACTATATGTTCGGAAGCCTGCAGTTTTCTCGCGGATGTCCGTTTCAGTGTGAATTTTGCGACATCATCGTCACTTTCGGGCGACGGCCGCGGCTGAAAACTTCGCCCCAAATTTTGGCCGAGGTGGACGGGCTGCGTCGCGCGGGGCTCGACCTGGCGTTCATCGTCGATGACAACCTGATTGGCAACAAGCACGCCATCAAACCCCTGCTGCGCGAACTGGCCGCCTGGCAGCGAGAACAGGGTTACCCCATGACGTTTTTCACCGAGGCGTCGCTCGATCTGTCGGAAGACGACGAACTGATGAATCTGATGGTTGAAGCCAACATTCAATGCGTGTTCATTGGCATCGAAAGTCCGAGCGAAGAAGCCCTACGAGAAACAAAAAAGCTGCAAAATGTCCGCGCTCGCGGCGGCACGATGCTCGAAAAACTACGCCACATCCAGCGTCAGGGGCTGGAAGTGTGGTGCGGCATGATCGTTGGTTTCGATCACGATGACGCCGAAATTTTCGACGCGCAATTACGTTTTCTTCGCGAAGCCCGCATCGTCCACGCCATGGTGGGCATGCTCAGCGCGATTCCCAAAACGCCGCTTCACGCCCGTTTGGCAAGCGAAGGCCGACTCGACCTGGCCGACCCCCCCGAGTATGGCACGAATGTTATTCCGCTGCACATGAGCCGCGAAATCCTCGCCGAGGGATACGTGCGAGTGATGCGCGAGCTTTACGAACCCCAGGCGTATTTTGACCGTGTCGACAGTCTCTTTCTGGATGACGAGTTCCGGCCTGGCGCCGCTCAAAAGGCGTACTGGCGAAGTCGCTGGAGCCCACGGTTTAAGGCGCAGTTCATGAATCTCGCACGAGCCGCGGTGATTTACCAACGGCTCATGCGAAGAGTCAAAGAAAAACCCTTGCGCGAGGAATACCGTCGCCGGCTTCGCCGCATCTGGCGGCAGCGCCGCGATCCCTCGTACGTATTTATCTATGCGCTCAAGTGCGCGTTGCATTATCACTATCATCAAATGATTCAGGGGATGACGCGGCCCCAGCGGGTGCTGGTCAACACCTTCTGACGTCCACTTCTGCCCCAAGGCCAAGGGCGATCTGCGTCGCGCTCCCCGGCGATCTTCGCCGTTGCGGCGGCGTTGTCGTCAACTTGCGAATGGCATCGTGGGCGATGTGCGCGGTCAAGAGCCATGAATGGCGCATGTGTTTGCCGTTAAAGTCTCGCCAGCTTGCCCATGCTTTTTGAGCGATAAAGCCTGCCGCTTTGATAGGGTAAGTTTGGGCGAAATAAACGCGCCTGCCGGTATCTTCAAAGAAACCGTTACACGTTGTCCGAACAATACAACGGAATTGATCCCGCCGGAAAGGATACCCGCCATGCGCCCGTCCAAACGCCTTGCCACCCTACTTGCCGCCGCCGGACTGGGTTTGCCTGCCGGGCTGGCTTTGCCCGGATGTGTAGGACCGCAAGTCTTTCACCAAATTCCTGACGAGCCATTTGTAACCGCCCCCGCGGCTTCGCCCGACCGCACGCTCTCGCTTGCCCGGCAACTGGAGCGCAGCGGAGCCTCGGAAGATGCGATCAAGATGTACGAAGCGGTGCTCCAAAGCGACCCGCATCACACGAGCGCGCATCATCGCTTGGGCGTTTTGTTGGCCAAACGCGGCGACCTGGCGGAAGCCGAAAGCCATCTTCGTACGGCGCTCAAGCAAAATCCGACAAACGTCGAACTGCTGAACGATGTGGGGTATTGCTGCTTCCTCCAGCGGCGTTTGGACGAGGCCGAGCCGTTTTTCCGAAAGGCTTTGGAGATCAACCCCAACCATTCCACTTCGCGCAACAATTTGGCGCGCGTGACGAACGACCGAAAGACTGCCCCTGTCGCTGCTCCTGCGCCAACGAAACCGGAGCCGGCTGTCGTCACCTACGAGCCCGAAGTTGTCACGCCGCCGCCGGTGGTCACGCCGCATCCGGTGGTCACGCCGCAACCGGTGGTCGTCACGTCTGAACCCAAGGTGGTGAAGCACGAACCACTTGTCGTACGGCGTGAACCGGTCATTGTGGCGGATGAACCGCACGCGGAAGTGCGGCCCAGGACGTCAAACCGTACCGAAGCAATGCAACCGATTCGACGCGAATCCGTGGTCGCGCCGCCGCCCAAGAGCGAAGCGCCCGAGGTCGTGACTCTTCCGCAAGACGCGGCGATCAAAGAAATCACGAAAACGGCCGAAGCGGTCGCTCCGCCTACACCGCGCATGCCGCAGTCCACACCGCGCGTTTTGGTCCAGGAGGAACCGCACGAAGAAACGCTCCGCGCGCCGCCGGTGACACTCGCTTCGCAGTCGACCGTTGCGAAAGCGGCATTGAGTCCGGCTCCGAGTTCGTCGCACATTGCCTGGCTGGATGTTGATCCCGCACGAACGACCCCGCGAGCCAAGCCAACCGAGGAATTGCCATCGGCGCCTCCTCCCGTTCAGGAGTCGGCGCCCCCTCCCGCTGCTGCCCCGCGAGTTGAAACTCGGGCCGTTCCGGCGGCTCCGCCTGCTCCGGAAGAGAAAGCCGCGCCCGCGCAGACAGCGATTCCGGCGCGCGTCGCGACCTTGTCGACACCGCCGACGCCGGTTTCAGCATTGCCCAGGTCGGCGCCGGGCGCAAGCAGCAACGCACCGTTGGTGCATTTCGTGGAAAGCGATCACGAACTGACCGACTTCTCGTCGGCGCCGAGCTCCACCGATGCCGAGTACGAGCATCCGCTGCGAGGGGTAACGGCGACATCGACCGAGAGCACAGCCGTGGAAGTGTCGCTGTCGGACTCAACCGCTCAATCGGGATCAGTCTCCAAGGCCGCCGAGTCGAACGAGGACGAAGTTGCCGTTCGAAAGCTAACAACCGCCCCCGCGGATTCGG
This sequence comes from Planctomycetota bacterium, assembly GCA_963204915.1. Lineage (GTDB taxonomy): Bacteria > Planctomycetota > Planctomycetia > Pirellulales > Pirellulaceae > JAHWKS01. Next base: position 169,364 of record CAUJHS010000060.1, read on the forward strand.
GGCCGGTGAGGGTGCGTCTTTCGGATGCGTCGCCTGCCGGCGAAATGGAAGTTGTGGGTCCTGCGCCTTCCGCCCCCGCGCGGCGCGGTTTGCTCCACTCGCTGGGAATTCTCGATGACGAGCCGCACGCCCCACACGAGCACCGTCCGGCGCCTCGGCCGTCGCGTCCGATGGAGAGCGAGACGGGCGGAGCATCGCCGCGTTTGGGAGGCGCGTCCAACTTGCAGGACTCGCCTGCTCGCTCCAAGCCGCCGCGCCGAAGCTTACGTACGTCGCTCAGCGCCCTGAATCCGTTTGCCGACCGCAGCGACGCCGCTGGTCACTAGAGAGCCGCCACGCATGGGCGACGACGCCAAAGCCAACGTCAAGGCGATACTGAACTCGCCCAGTTACTTGCTGGCCGAGTTGGACACCAGTTTCCTGCAGCGGGCCGAGTTACGTCCGGTGCGCATGCAGTTAGAGCTGCTCAAGCCTGAGCTGCTGTTGAGCGAAGCGCACATCGACTCGACCATTGTGGTGTTCGGGGGAACCCAAGTGGTCGAGCCAGCCGAGGCCCGGCGGCGTTGGAAGCGCGCCAAGGACCGGTTGAAGGACTCGCCCAACGACGCCCAACGGCAGCGCGACGTGGCAAGGGCCGAGCGGATCGTGGAAAAGTCGCCCTATTACGACGCCGCGCGCGAATTTGCGCGGATCGTTTCTTCCGCTTGCCAGCTTGATGGCCGGTGCGACTATGTGATCGTCACGGGCGGAGGCCCTGGTCTGATGGAGGCCGCCAATCGCGGCGCCTTTGACGTGGGCGCCAAAACGATCGGCTTGAACATCACCTTACCCGCCGAGCAAGTGCCCAATCCGTACATCACCCCAGGATTGTGCATGCAGTTCCATTACTTCGCCTTGCGCAAGATGCACTTCCTGCTACGCGCTAAGGCTCTGGTGGTGTTTCCCGGCGGGTTCGGCACGATAGACGAATTGTTCGAAGTGCTGACACTACGACAAACGCAGCGGATGCAAGAAATTCCGGTCATTCTCTTCGGGCAAGACTACTGGCGCCGTGTGATTGATTTTCAGTTCCTGGCCGATGAAGGCGTGATTGCCGACGCCCATTTGGATCTTGTGCAGTACGCCGAGACTCCGGAACAAGCCTGGGACATCATCACTCGCTTTCATAAGCACAAACCGCCTACGTCGCCCGGCGGAGAAACTCCCGACGTCGGCCCCAGCCCCACCTAACCCCCGCCGGTTCGCGTCCTGCGAGGAACCACCCTCACGGTTGAGTCTTATTCCCCGTGGTCATTGGGTTGCTGGTTAATGGTTCTCGGTTCGCTCGATCACGAGAAGTCCGCGGGGCTGGTTCGATACGGGATCGATCGTCGCCATGGCGTGCAGAAGCGTCTCCTCGGAGATCCAATACGGCTCGTACCACTGCCGGTCAGGGTCGAACAGCAACACGCGTCGGCGTTCTGCGTCATAGGCGCCAATTGGCGCCATATGGCCCACCGCGCCTTCCGGATCGCCCGTGGCGATGCTTTGCAGGAAGTTCACCAGAATCAGGTTGCGCGCCGAGCGTTCGTTCGAGGCCAGCACCTTCTGCAGCCGCGCTCGGGCTTCAATATCGTGCGGCGAAAATCGCATCGTCTCGACGCGGACAGGGCCAAGGGCATGAGCGGCGAACACGGCCCGTGCGATCGCGGCCAATTCGTCAAGCGTTACTCCTACCCCGCCCGGCGCGAGTTTGTCCTTCCACACGTGAGGCGCCACGCAGGCCGCCACCGAGTCTGGCGTCGCAAGTTGTTCATCGGCTTTGAGCATCTCCTCGGCGCGCAATGCATTCACCAACATCGCAACGCTAGCCGCCGAACACGAGCGATCGTCGGGCTGAGCCGCATAGTAAGGAGTCAGCGCCCAAAAATCGGGCGCCGGATGGTTCTGAATGTATTCGCGTGCAAGAAACAGGCGAACGGCCTGCGAGCCGTACTTGGGCAAGCGGGTCGGTTCCTGGGCCGAGGCGCACACAACGGCAAGCAGCAAAGTTCCGCCCGCGTAGGCAATCCTCCGCGCCAAATCAATTGGGGAAACCGCTTCCCCGCGGGAACGGCGTAAGCGGCGCGATCGAAACATACCAGGCCTTTCCTGCAAGGAATCAATTCAACGCCCTCTCGAGTGGCGCTCCAGCAACTATCTGGGACCCGCAGTCGGCAGCGTGATGACGAACGTCGTTCCTTCGCCTGGGGCGCTCTCAAATGCAATTTGGCCTTGATGCAGCTCGACGATCGTCCAACACCAAGACAAGCCAAACCCCAGACCGCGGCCCGCCTCGCGGCCAGAGTAGAACGGGTCAAACAAATGGCGACGCGCTTCCTCGCCCAATCCAGGGCCCGTATCGCGCACGCGGATGTGGACCTGCTCGCCCTCGTCCTGGCGCAGGGCGATTTCGACCTCGCCGCCCCCTTCAATAGCTTCCAAAGCGTTTCGCAAAAGCGCCCGCAAGAGCACGGCCATTTGCGTGGCGTCGGCGCGAATCGAAATGGGTTCATTTCCCGGTGGAGAAAGGAGACGTGTTCCTTGTAGTTCGGCGTTGGGTGTCATTTCCAGGATCACCCGATCAATCACGTGCCGCAAATCCATTTCGGCCAGGTTTGGCTGGGGCGGCTTGGCGAACAACATCATGTTGGCGATCATTTCAAACGCGCGAAACGCCTGGTCGTTGATCGTCGCCAAGGCGCGACGGCGCTCGGGATCGGTCTCTTCCTGGAGCAAGGTTTGTGCGCGGGTGGCGATGTTCGCCAAGGGGTTATTGATTTCGTGGCTGGCGCCGTACGCCAACTTCTGCAGCGAAGCGAGCTTTTCACGGCGCAGCGTCGTTTCAAAGTCTTGCTCGAATGTCGCAAGCCGAGCCATCTGGGACATCACCCGGGGAAGCGCCCCGGAGCCCGGCCATGGCTCCGCCCAACGCTCGGCGTGCATGATCGCGGAGGCCGGCGACTCATGGAGAGCGGTTTGAGCCGCAACCGTTTCGCTCGGTGCCACAGATTGCGCCACGGCGACCATCGCGGCGTCCTCGGCCGGCGGATGACGAAGCATGGCCGCAAACTCCGCCAACCATACCGGAGCCAAACGCTCGATCAGATCGTTAATCCGCGGAGTTGACGACGCAAGTAACCATTCGATGGCGCCTCCCAGAAACGCCAGCAGACGGGCGCGCCCGCAAAGTTCGGCGCCATTCAATAGTTGCTCGGCCCGTTCGGCCCATGCGAACGCGCGGGCCGTACGCTCCACGCAGCGGCTTTCCCAGTCGGGGGAGGGCTGCAACTCGGACGTGACCACGGCATCTTCCGGCGACCACTGCAACACGGTCAGTCCCTGGGCGGCCAGCCATTCGGCCAGCTCGCGCAGGTCGCGCGGTAACGCCTTCGGGCGGCGCGGATGGACCGCGCACCACACCGTTAAGGGCGGGTCTTCCGCCAGTACTGCTTCCAGAGCTCTAGCGCGCGCCGAAGAATCTTCGCCAATGAATGCCGACAGGAGAGCCGCCGCCGAACGATCCGACAACGGCAATAGACAAGTGACGCCACCCGCCGTCAAACACGGAAGGCGTTGCATCGGGTGATACGTTAGGTCTTGTTGTTCCGTCCGATCACCCGCGTTCGGCACGACGGACGCTCCTCACCATGGACCGGGGGTAGCTTACCGGAGGGAAGGCCGCGAGCGGAGCCGCCGGTTGCGATTAAGCATGAGCGCCCACTTTTTCCATGTCCAGCATTTCGCAGGCGCGGTCCAGCAGCTCTTCAATTTTGAAAGGCTTTTGCAGGAAGTCGTCGGCGCCGGCGTCGCGCAATTCAGAGACTTTGTCTTGCTCGACCATACCCGAAATGCAGATCACTTTGACCCCTTCCAGGCTGTCGTCGGCGCGAATGCGCTGGCAAACTTCTTTGCCGTTGATGTCGGGCAACATCACATCGAGAATCACGAGGTCCGGGCGAAACTCTTTCGTGAGCATGCCCGCGTCGAACCCGTTGTTGGCGGTTTTGACGTCGAAGCGGCCGTCGCGTTCGAACATATCGACCATCAACTCCACCAGGTCTTGATCGTCGTCCACCACGAGAAGCTTGCGTTTGCCGCTCTCCAGGGCATCGGTGGGGATGCCGTTGTCCTTCATGAACGCGTACAGTTGATCACGCGGGATCCTGCGGAAGCGGCTTCCGGGAACGCGGAATCCTTTCAATTGGCCGCTATCGAAACAGCGGATAATGGTTTGCTGGCTAACTTTACAAATCTTGGCGGCTTCGCCTGTGGTAAACACCGTTTTTGCCATTGAAATCTCTCCCTAGCCTTTCGGCGGACTAGCGTAAAACTTCGACCTTTCCCGACCCGTCCCGGGGAAGGAAAGTTCCACTTACCCCGTATCACGTCCCGCAGTCGCTAGCCCTCAAGTCCCTCTGTCAGTGAAGACCGCGTGACATGTGTAAATGGCTTAAATTCTGGCTCTTGGTCTTCCGGCTTAATCGTCAGCTTTATTCAAACCTGCCGAGATTACCAAGTTTGCCAGCGTAGGAATTATAACGTCGCCGCGAAGCTAGTCAAGATTGATATTCTTGACGCAAATCTTTACTAAATATGGCTTTGCGTCAATCGGTGGCTTGTGGAATGAAATTCTTCCTTCCAGTTTTTCCCATTTCATCATCGTAAACCTAGGAAAAATAGAGACCTTGGAAAACTAGAAACACCGCTTATACCAGCTCGAAATGAACACTTTTTGCACAAAAGGCGCGGCTTGCTGAGAATTAACAAGAATTGTCTAACGCGCCCAGATCGCTGCCGCGCAGGGGGCAACATCAGCATGGTTGCACGGTTGAGGCCGCGTGGTGACGCCCGACGCGGAATGAGCGAGTTCGCTGAGGCCGCTGTTTAGGTTGGTTCGGGGAGCTGCGCACTCGCCCGACAAGAACTCACACGCCTTTGCCTTCGAGGTGCGCCAGTAACAGCGCGACATCGGCAGGCGTAATTCCGCTGATGCGGCTCGCCTGATCCAGTGTGACGGGACGTATACGCGAAAACTTCTCCCGCGCTTCGACGCGCAGGTGAACAATCAACGTGTAATCAAAATGCGGCGGAATCCGCTTCATCGAAAGCCGTTTCTGTCGCTCCACCTGAAGTTCTTGGCGGGCAATGTACCCTGAGTACTTGACGTCGTACTCAACCTGCTGCGAAACTTCGCGCGGCACGATGGCCAGTTCGGGAAGTCGTTCGGTCAGGTCTTGCCAGGTCACTTCAGGACGACTCAATAACCGGGCGAGCGATACGCCGTCGGCGCGCGTCGCTTCGAGCCGCTCCGTGACACGCGCGATCTCGGCTTCTTTGGTCGCCAGAAGCGCCTGCCGCCGCAGGCCGACAAGTCCCACCTTTGCGCCCAGTGGCGTGAGGCGCCGATCTGCGTTGTCCTGGCGGAGCATCAAACGATACTCCGCCCGACTCGTGAACATACGATAGGGTTCATCCACGCTGCGCGTGACCAGATCGTCAATCAATACGCCGATGTACGCCTGATCGCGCCGCAACACGAGCGGTTCATCGCCGCGCAGCATAAGCGCCGCATTGGTCCCTGCCATGAGCCCCTGCGCGGCGGCTTCTTCGTATCCCGTGGTGCCGTTCAATTGTCCTGCAAAAAACAAACCGCGTACGGGCTTGGTTTCAAGCCACGGATGGAGCTGGTCGGGAGGACAATAGTCGTATTCCACGGCATAGCCATAACGCATGATTTGAGCGTGCTGGCAGCCGGGGATTTCTCGGAACATGGCGTCTTGCACGTCGCGCGGAAGGCTCGTCGAGACGCCGTTCACGTACACTTCGCGCGTGTGGCGGCCTTCCGGCTCCAGAAACAATTGATGCTGAGATTTCTCGGCAAAACGCACGACTTTGTCTTCAATCGACGGACAATATCGCGGTCCGCTGGACTGAATCTGCCCGCTGTACATGGGCGCCCGGTGCAAATTCTCTCGAATCAGCGCGTGCACTTTCTCATTCGTATGCGTGATCCAGCACGGAAGCTGCTCGCCCGTGAGGCGTTCCGTGAGAAAAGAGAAAGGTTGCGGATCGTCGTCTCCGGGTTGAATTTGCGTTTGCGAGTAATCAATCGTTCTTCCATTAAGACGCGCTGGCGTTCCGGTTTTGAACCGCTCCACGCGAAAGCCCAAGCGATGCAAAGCGCCGCTGATGCCATGGGTGGTTCCCTCACCGGCGCGGCCGCCAGGCGTTTTCGCTTCGCCCGTATGCATGATGGCGGCCAGGAAGGTTCCTGTGGTCAGCACCACCGCCGGGGCATGGTAAACCGCACCTCCGCGCACGGCCACGCCAATGATGTGCAGCACACCGCCGCGTTCCTCGGTCAACAGGTCTTCCACCGTCTCTTGCCGCAAGACGAGGTTATCGGCCTCCTCGACAATTCGTTTGACTTCCTGCTGATAGCCCTTCTTATCGGCCTGCGCGCGGGGGCTATGCATGGCGGGGCCTTTGCTTCGGTTCAACAGGCGGAACTGAATGCCTGTGGCGTCGATCGCTTGCCCCATGGCGCCCCCCAAGGCGTCGAGCTCGCGCACAATCTGCCCTTTGGCCACGCCGCCGATGGCGGGATTGCAACTCATCTGCGCCACCGTGTCGCAGTTGGTGGTCAGCAGGGCGGTTTTGGCGCCTAAGCGAGCAGCGGAAAGGGCCGCTTCCGTTCCTGCATGGCCAGCGCCCACAACCAACACATCGTAATGATAGATAACCGTTGCCATGCTTTTCATGGTAGGAAGGGGGCGAATGTCGCGTAAGTGGGCGTCTGGCGCCAGAAGTCGGGGAAAGCGGCGGGCCTGGAATCTCGGGCTTGATCGCTCTTGCCACGGCGCGACCTGCACTTCCGGCGCCGTTTTGCGAACGAAAACTCCGCTGAGGTGAGCCGCGGAAGCCGACTGGTGGATTTTAGCGAGGATAGGACAAGTTGCGCGGGTCTTCTGCATTTACCAGTCGGTTTAAGAACTTTCCCCGGGTCGCGCCGCTTATGTCGATTTTCTAGGAAGACTTTCGATTTAGCTCATTTACTGCATTTGCAACCCACCCCAGGATATCGCAGGGTTGCCCAGCGCGGGGGACGCCATGAGAGCACGTTGGCTTCGGCTTGCTGTATTCTCCCTGTTTTCCTGTTGGCTGGCCGACGTTGCGAGCCCCACGGTTTGCCTTGGCCAGGGGATCATGGTCACGGCGTCCGGTCCCGTCAACCGTTCGATGGGAGGCGCCGCCGTGGCGGCCCCTTTGGACGCCATTGGCGCCATTCGCTGGAACCCCGCCTCAGTCAGCGGACTTACGTCATCGGAAATCGGCTTCGGACTTGACCTGGTATGGCCGATGCTTGAGATCGATTCATCCATTGGGGGGTTCGGTGGAACCACTGCCGCCGACCCCGGCGTGACGCCGATTCCCTCTGCTGCGTGGGTGCACAAGATTGACGGTTCGGCCTTGACCATCGGATTAGGCGTGGCCGGCGTGGCCGGCTTTTGCACCAACTATCCCGCCAGTACCACCAACCCCATTCTTATGCCGCAGTCCAACACGCAGGGTGTGCCCGGCGGTTTTGGCCGGATTTATACCGAGGCGTGTTTCATGCAGCTCGCGCCCACGATCTCGATGGCGCTGACCGATCGCTTGTCGGTGGGAGTTAGCCCCCTCATTACCCTGGGGAAGGTGATCGTCGATCCGCTCGTGATCACCGCCCCAAATGATGCAGACCTTAGTATGGCGCCTCGCTATCCCTCCGGCCGCGGGACGCGCATGCATTGGGGCGGCGGCGCCCAAGCCGGTCTCTTTTATATTGTGAACGAAGACTGGCGCGTCGGCGGCGCGATTAAGACCCCCAATTGGATGGAGCCGCTGCAATTTACTACCGAAGACGAACTGGGCAACCCACAACAAGCCGAGTTTAAAATGGATCTGCCGATGATCGTCTCGGGAGGCGTATCGTACGCCGGTATTGACGATGTGGTGCTCGCCCTGGACGTGCGCTATTTGGACTATGAAAACACCGACGGCTTCGGCGACAGCGGCTTCAATGCCGACGGCTCGCTACGCGGTCTCGGTTGGAATAGTGTGTTCGCACTGGCTACGGGCATTCAGTACCGATTGATGGACCCGTTATTCGTGCGGTTGGGCTACACCTTCAACGAGAACCCCACACCCGAAAGCCAAACCGCCGTGAACATTGCGGCGCCGCTGCATTATCAGCATGAGTTTCACACCGGCGGCTCATATCAACTGACTCGCAACGCGTGGCTCCACGCAGCGTACACCTACTACTTGGAGCACGAGATTACCGGGCCGATCTTCACTCCCATGGGAGTCATTCCCGACTCGTCCGTCACCAGCCGCGAGAGCGTCCATGTGGCGAGCGTTGGCGTGTCCGTCGACTATTGATGTTTTTCGCACGAACCTACACAGAAATTTGGCCCCTCGGGCGCAAGGTTTGCGGCCTTGAATGCAAAGGAATCATTCTTTGCTTCAAGGAGTCTTGCCATGAACATGAAGAAGTGCGACGTATGCGGCAACGCCTACGATAAGGCGTTTACCGTCACCATGGGGGGAGAGACGCACACCTTTGATTGCTTTGAGTGCGCCATTCACGCGTTGGCTCCGCAATGTTCCCATTGCGGCTGCAGAATCATCGGCCACGGAATCGAGCATGATGGGGCGTTTTTCTGCTGCGCCCACTGTGCGGAACACGCGGGAGTCGTTGGCGCCGCCGACCGCGTGTAACTTGGTCGCGTGTAATCCGGTTAAGTAAACAGCGTTCGGCGTTTCGTCTCATCGCTCCTCAAGCGAGGAGCGATGAGAAAGATCCCTTGAACTACCAGCCAACGCCGCGCTCTACTGCGGCAACCGGCCCGGTTCGACGGCAGGGAACGCACCGGTCAGAGCCTTCATAAAGGCGACCAAATCCTTTTTCTCTTGTGCCGTCAGATTGAGCTTTTTCATCTTGTCGCTTAAATACGGATTGGGATGACCGCCGTCGTCGTACCATTCCACAACTTCCTCCAGCGTCGCCTGGCTGCCATCGTGCATATAGGGGGCGGTCAGGGCGACATTTCGCACCGTGGGAGTCTTGAACGCGCCGCGGTCCTTGTCTTGCTTGGTGACCACGTAGCGGCCTAAATCGGGCTCGGGCTTGTCCATACCCACTCCCAGGTTGTGATATTGCTCATCGGTGAAGTTAGCGCCGGCGTGGCACGCCGTGCAGTTTCCGCGTTCGCTGAAGAATAGGTCCCGTCCGCGCTTGGCGCTTTCCGACATCGGATTCGCCTCGCTTGCGGCTAGCGCCGTCATGTACTCTTTGTGAAGCGCCGGGTCTTCCTCAGCCAGCACATCCAAATCTTCCAGATCCTCGGCGTAGCGAGTTTGCATGACCCGCACCGGTTCGTAGTCGTCATAGGGCGAAGGACCGGTGACAATCACGCGCTCGAACGACGCAATCGCTTTGCCGATGTTCTCAATCGTCACGCCATCGCCGAAGATTTTTTCGAATTGGGCTCGGTAACCGGGGATGTCGCGCACGGTTTGGGTGCAAACGTCATGCGTGTTTCCCATTTCGATCGGATTGGCGATCGGACCAATGGCTTGTTCCTCCAGCGAAGCCGCTCGGCCGTCCCAGAACTGGTTTTCGCTGAAAATGCGATTGTAACTGGCGGGCGAATTACGATTGCCGGTTTGCCCCCCAATGCCCACGCCAAATTGGGTGGCCTTGGCGTAGCCCTCTTCTGGGTGATGGCAGTCAGCGCAGCTCAACGAGCTATCGGCCGAGAGTCGCGAATCGAAATAGAGTTGCCGACCTAGTTCAATTTTCGCCCGCGTGAGCGGGTTATTCGAGGGGATCTTGATGCTGCTGGCGGCAGCCGCCAGACCTTTGGGAAGTTCAACTTCTAAGGGAGCGTGATTCGCCGGATCGGCCAACCACTTTTCAATGTCGCGCATCGTCAGCGGGCCCTTGCCCGGGATTCCCGCAGTCAGTTCGGGTGTACCCAGAGTGACTTTCACCGGGGCAGCAGCAACTTTTGCCGGTTGGCGTTTGAGGGTTTGCGGCGCTTTGGTTTTCGTCCCTTGCTGCGCCGCGACCATGGTGACGCCCATCAGCACGAACGCCGAGCCAATCAAGCACCGTTTGACAGAGAGGGTCATGATTCAATGCTCCAACAATAAGTCCCAAAGACGCCCGCACGGCGCCAGCCAAGAGTTGCCAGCGATTCCGCCGGAGCGCTGCCGACCAGTTTGCATCCTCTACGGAGTAGGATTATAAGTGAGAACGACATATAAGTAAAATACATAATAGCAATTGGATGCATAGGAGCCGCCTATGGAAATGCACCAACTCCGATACTTCGTGAAAGCGGCCGAGTTGGGGAATTTCACCCGAGCGGCCGAACACTGCTTAGTGTCGCAACCGTCGCTTAGCCAGCAAATCGCCAAACTCGAACACGAACTAGGCCAACCCGTGTTTGAACGGCTGGCGCGTAAAGTCGTGCTGACCGACGCCGGACGGATCCTGCTGGATCACGCCCAAACCATCTTGTCGCTCGTCGAGGAAGTCAAAAGTCGAATTGCCGACCAGCAACAAAGCGGTCGGGGACGCGTCTCGGTTGCGGCCATTCCCACGGTGGCCCCCTACCTGCTGCCGAAGATCCTGAAGCATTACGCCTCGCGTTTCCCTCACGCCTTGGTGGAAATTCATGAGGAAGTGACCGAAGTCGCTGTGCGGATGTGCCTGGACAGCGAAGTCGACGTGATCTTGCTGGCGCTCCCGCTGGAGGAGCCGCAGTTGCACGTCGAAACGCTTTTTCGGGAAGAGTTATGGGCGGCGTTGCCGCGCGGTCACACGCTGGCCGCCCGAGAGCAACTGGCGCTGGAGGATTTAGCCGAGGAGCCGTTCATCTTGCTCAACGAAGCGCACTGCCTGACGGATGACGTGCTGGCGTTTTGTCGGCAACAGTCGTTTCGTCCCAAGGTGACGTGCCGGGGCAGTCAACTTTCCACCATTCAACAGTTGATCGCGCTAGGACACGGCGTTTCGTTATTGCCGCGGTTAGCGGTCGACGCCGACCAATCGAAGCAGCGCGTGTACCGTCGGCTGGTGGGGCGCCCTGCGCGCACGCTCGTGATGGCGTGGAACGCGCACCGTTATCAAAGCCGGCTCACACAGGAATTGATCGCCACCATTCGCGAATGCGCCGCCGAGCAACAAGCGGCAATCGCGTCGTCCGCATCGTAGGGCAACAAGCCTGGAAGGTATGCTTGGAAACATGCACGTTGTTAAGCTGCTGACATGGAACGACCCAAGTTGCGCCCCGCGTGAGGAGGGCGCACGAACTCTCATTTCATTCAAACATCGAAATAAGCACGTCGCGTTCTGTGGCGAACTTCAATTCGGCATGCGTTTGCAGGCTTCGACCGCATACAGCCATACGCCAAACGGTATGCTAACGATTACTACCGTCCAGGCGACACGTTCAAACGTCGTCATGCGTTTGTTGCTCAATGCATGCACGATCAATCCCACGAAAAGGAGAAACGCAACGAGAAAAACGACCAAGCCAATCAGTACAGTGAGCATAGGGGTTCTCCGCGTGCTTGGAACTTCGGCCGCAAAGCTGGCTACGAAAGATGCTGGCGGTACACCCCCTTCCTGTATTTCTGAGTGGACGATGAAACGCTATTGAAGGAACGCCTTTCATGCACGGACGATAGGGCCCCCACTTGTTTTGGTGTACAACTCCGTCATTGTGGCTGCTTTCCGCCATGGGAGCAAGTCGTTTGTTCTCAATGGTTTGGACGGGGCGCATCTCAGAGTTGAACCATCGGCGGTGCATTTCCTCGCAGGCTGACACTTTCATCGACATCCCATCGCGGTCTAGGAATGTGGGCCGTAATCGCTGTCTTGAATCGCGGCGCCGCTCAGGGCGTAGGGCTTTACGAAATGGAATTCCTTCCTACACTGGGGGTTTGTTCCTCCTGCCCGCTTGCCCGCCTTCCTCATGGCTCCGCTGCTTGCACAAAGCGATCTTCCCGGTTTGAACGGTTTCCTGGGAACGCGGGGTTCGCTCATGCTGGACCTGGTATTCCTGGCCATGTTCGCCGTTGTGCCGGTCATGGCCGTCAGCGTGGCGCTGGTCAAGTGGGGCGGTCGCTATCAATTGCATAAGCGGATTCAGATTGTTCTCGCCGCGGTGCTCCTGGTTGCGGTAACCGTGTTTGAGGTCGACATCCGGATTCACGGCTGGCGCGAACGGGCCGAGCCATCGCCGTACTACGCCAGCGGCGCGGTCGATCGGATGCTGGCCGTTCATTTGTTCTTCGCCATTCCGACGGTGCTGATTTGGGCGTATGTCGTGATTGCCGCGCTGCGCCGCTTTCCACACATTCCCGTACCGGGACCGTACAGCCGTCGGCACAAGTTTTGGGGTTGGATCGCCGTGGTGGAAATGACCATGACCGCCGTAACGGGTTGGCTTTTCTATTGGATGGCGTTCGCCGCAAACTAACCGCCCGCTCTGGTTTGGTGTACTTTAGGAGGCTTGGCGCTCGCGGCGCATTGCATACGACTGCGTGGATGCATCGACACCCCCGTTGTCGCGCAGGGTTCAATGCGCCAGCCGGGCATTCCGGCTCACCTCACCCCCACTGGGAGACCGCGTATGAATCTTCGACGATGCTTTGCAACGACCCTTGCGTTTGGCGCCCTGGCGTTGCCCGTTTTGGCGCAAGAGGCCCCACAAGATCAAGACGCTCCGCGCCGGGAACGGGCGAGGATCCTGCAACGTAACCGCGGCTTGGATGCAGCACAGATTTTCGAACAACTCGACCAGAATCAAGACAACAAGTTAAGCCAAGAGGAGATTGGCGAACGTCAACGTCTGTTGCAAGCCGACGCCGATCAGGATGGCTCGGTGACGCGGGAAGAACTCCAAAACCTCCTTGCGCGCCGCCGCGACCAGGCCGAACCGCAGTTGAACGCCGAGCAATTCTTCGCCCGCCTCGACCAGAATAAGGACGAAAAGATCACGAAGGAGGAGTTGAACGAACGCAGCCAATGGCTGCTTTCGGCCGACGCCAACGAAGACGGGGAAATCACGCTTGCAGAGGCCAAAGCGGGCTTAGAGCGCCTGCGCGAACGCAGCCGATTCCGATTTGATCCCGAGCAAACATTTACGCGACTTGATGAGAATCAAGACGGCAAACTGCAGAAGGACGAGCTTCGCGGACCGTTCGCTGCCGGGCTCACCGACCTCGACGCTGACAACGACGGCGAAATCACGAAGCAGGAATTCCTCGCACGAGCCGACCGCATCCGGGCGCGACTCGCCCAAGCCTTCCAAATACCGACCGTCGAGGAAATGTTCACCCAGTACGACGCGAATCAAGACGGCAAGCTTGTGAAGGACGAACTCCCGGAGCGGACCGCTGATTTTGTCCTCCGTGCTGACCGCGACAGCGACGGCGCCGTAACCAAGGAAGAACTGCAAGCCGCGCGCGAGCGCATGCAGCGGCAACGGGAAAACCGAGAGGAAGGCGAGCGTCCGCAAGCCGAAGCCCCTCCGCAGGCCGAAGCAACTCCGAAGGCGGACGCCGATGCGTCCGACAAGGAGAAAAACGACGCGGACGACAAATAACCTGCGCCAACGCAATCGCGTTGGTGAACCGTCGAGCCGTCCCGTAGTAGGCGCGTGATCGCGCCTGCTACTTTGATTTTTGTTGGCGGCGCCATTCCAATCCGGGATGCTCGACCCGGAATTGCACCAACCGCGTATGTTCGACTTCGGTGACATACGCGGTGCGGCCGTCGGGACCGCCAAAGCAGATATTGCTGGGCTTGGCGCCGAGCACGTCGATCTCGCGCACGACTTCGCCTTGAGGCGAAACCACCGCCACGACGCCTTTGCCGTAGCGGGTGATGTAAAGGTTTCCGTTCACGTCGAATCGCATGCCGTCGAACCCGTGATCAGGAAACTTAGCGAACAACCGCTTGTCTTGCAGGGCGCCATCATCGGCAATGGTGAACGCCCAGACGTTGCGTTGAACGCTTTCGTTCACATAGAGCGTGCGACCGTCGGGGCTCACATCAATTCCGTTCGTCGTGCCCATTGCTTCGGCCACGAGCGTTGTCTTGCCGTCGCGATCAATTCGCCAGACTTGCCCTGTGCCGTCGCCCCAGTTCGGATCGCTGGCGTAGAGTACGCCTTCGGCGGTGATCGCGAGATCGTTGGGTTGATTCATATGCGGATTGTGCGCCAAGACTTCGATCTGCTTTGATTTCGGATCGACGCGCAACACGTTGTGGTTCACATAGTCTGCAATGAACATGACGCCCTGCGCGTCAAAGCGAATGCCGTTGCCCACGCTGTCGCCGGGAAGCGAAATAAACACCTCGCCCGCGCCTTGCGGCGTGACGCGGCCAATGGTTCCCTCCCGGGCAAAGTTCACCGCGAAGACGTTCCCCGCGGCGTCACAAGCCGGACCTTCAATACCGGGGGTAAACTCGCCCGGCTGCGTGAGCGGCGTGGCGGTGTACAGCTCTTCGGCCGGGGGTTGGGCGAACACAGGAAGTGAAGCGGGAAGCAGGGCCAACGCGATGGTCCAAGTGCGCAGGGAACAGTTCACAGGGAAGCCAATTCAGGGTTGCGCCGCTTGCAGGTAGCGGCTGAGGATGTCGAGGTTCTTGATGAACGTGCGCGTGTCGATGATGTCTTGCTCGCGGTCCGAGTCGCGCAACTCGCCGCGCTCCACCCAGGCTCCGCGCTCGTCCATTCGGCCGACGACCGCTTCGGCCTGCTTGCGCAGCGAGTCGGTCATGCGCGGCTTATCGTCTCCTTTTTTTCGCGGGGCCGGAGGACCCTTTTCGACCAGCTCGCGGTAGTCTTTCTCAAGGCGCTCCAAGCTCGAATCGACTTGAAACGCGTAATGGGTGGGCAAGTCGTCGTCTTGGTACGTTAGCACATAGTCTTTGGTGAAGTACAACGGCCGGTTGGTGTGCAGTTCATAGAATCGCGCCAAGCGGCCATCGGGCAGTTGCGACTTTTTCAAATACGCCAGCGCTCGCGGAATGGGCTCCAGGTACTTCTTGTCGCCGGTGCGGCGATACACCTCCATAAGCGTTCGCAGGATGCGTTGCGACTCGCCGCCGGTCACGGAAGGCGGTTCGAACTTGCGCGCCCAGGCCGGCTGCATTTGCGCATTGTACTGCTGCGCCCAGGCGGGCTGCGGTTCGGGCATTTGCGAAAGCAGAATGAAGTCGGCGCCGCGCTGCGCCGCTTCGCGAAAACGCTCGTCCTGGTACGCCTCGGCGGCGTCGAACATCAGCGCGATCATGTCCGCTAGGGCGTTGTCGTTGAACGTGTAGTAGTCGCGGTAATCTTCGTCGGGCCACTCTCGCGGCCAAGACGCAGGATACTCGGCGCGGCGAATGGGATGCTTTTCCGGATCGGGCGCGCCTTCAAACCGTTGCGGCCACGCGCCGTTAGGATACTGCGCCGCCAGTAACTTCTCGAGCGCGTACTGGGCGGCGCGGTGGATCACGGGATCACGAAATTCCAGCGCTTGATCGACCTGCATGAGGAATCGCACGGCCGCTTGCGTCGTGTTATCGTCTAGGGTGCTCGTATTGCGAAGCGACTTCGCGTCGCGCGGCGAATCGGCGTCCAAAAGGTAGGCGTACCGGCGGCGATCTTTCGGATCGAACTCGATGCGGTAGTCCCATCCGCCCGATGCAAGCTGCCCCTGGGCAAGCGCGTGCGCCGCGGCCAAAGCTGACTCTTGAAGCCAGTCGAACCGCGTGCGGCGATAGGCGTCCAAGTACGCCATGCCCACGCTCGGCGTGCCGGGGGGCTGAACCCAGACCGTGGTGCGACTGGCGGCGCCTTCGCCTTCGCCACGTTTCAAGTCGGCGCTGTAACGCCACAAGTAACCGCCGTGGGCGGACACCTCGTTTTGAAAGAACGTCACGGCCTTTCGTAACGCCTCTTCGGCGCGCTCGGGCGTTAACGGCTCTTGGGCCGCCGTCGGGGAAACCAACAGACACGCTCCCAGGAGAACCAGCGCGCGGCGAACCATAACGAAGCCCTTTCTGGAGAGTACCTTCGCTCACGATCCAAGGCGCCGGAGGCGGCGCTTGGCTCACTGTTCAACAGGCCGTAAACCCAACGCAGGCGCCGCGTTACCGTTATCCCTCGAACATCACCGGCTTGCGGCGCTGGACCGACTCGCTTTGCTTGAGGCAAATGGTAATCGCATCGCGGGCCAGCTCGCCGCTCAAAATGGGCGAGGGTTGGCCCGACGCGAGCGAGCGCGTCATTTCTTCGATTTCATACTGAAAGGCGGAGATTTCATCGCCGCCGCCCACGTCGGGACGCTGGACATTGTCTTTCTCGTCGCTGGTCAAAATCGTCAGCGGCATGGTCAACTCGGGTTTGCCGTCGATCACGGAAAAGTCGTACAACAGCGTGGCGCGTTCCAAGTGAACTTCAAACCCATGCGTGAACGCCCGGCCTTGTTGTTGGATGACGCCGCTGGTCGCACTGACGACCAGATCCGGGTCGTTGAACGAGAACAATGTATTGCAGTACTCCACCACGTCGCCGCGCTGGCGGCCTTGGCTGATGACGCTGCGCGGCATGCCGAACAACATGCGAATAAAATGCGCATCGTGCACGTGCAAGTCGACCAGCGGACCGCCGACTTTGTCGGGGTCGTAAAAGTCGGCCAACCACAGTGGGTCTGAGATCACACGTTTGAAGTGCCCGCCGAGCAACTTGCCATACTGGTTGCTGGCGACGACTTCTCGGACCTTGGCGTACTCGGGGAAGAACGGCAGCACGTGGCCGACGAACACTTGGCGCCCTGCTCTTTCCGCGGCGGCCACCATTTCCTGACAACCCTCGGCGGTTAACGCCATGGGCTTCTCAACAAAGACGTGCTTGCCCGCTTCGAGCGCCTGGAGCGCGAACTCAACGTGCAGGTTGGGGGGCAGGCAAACGTCGATCAAATCAATGTCATCGTTGGCCAGCAACGCGTAGTAACTGTCGCACTTGACGACGTCGGACAAATCCATCATCTGCCCGCGAGGGCCGAAATTGCCTTGAATATCGGTCCAGTCGCCCGACAGTTTCTTCGGGTCGCGCGTGAAAATGGCTCCTACTTTGGCGTTGGCCACGCGTTCATAGGCCAGATAATGAATCATGCCCATAAAGCCGATGCCCGCAATGCCGACTCGAAGCATTTGTGTCAATCCTTGGGTGATCATTGAGGAAACCGCCCAGGCCGCACGAAGCGCCGTTGGGCGACGAAGCGTTAGAACTTCACGGGGCCGATCGTGCGTTTCAGTTCATCGCGCATCGTTTGGCGCGGCGCCGCCAGCCCCGTGAAAAGTTCAAACTGCACGGCGGCCTGGCCGACAAACATATCGACGCCGGTCACGACGACGCAGTTCTGTTGCCGCGCTTGTTTGATCAGCAACGTCTGCTCGGGGTTGTAAATCGTATCGAATACGACCATCGAGCCGGTCAAATACTTCACATCGTAGGGCGAGTCATCCACGTTCGGATGCATGCCCACGGGCGTGCCGTTCACCAGGATGTTGGGCTTCACTTTGTAGCGCTGCCCCCATTCGACGGCGCGGCAGTCCAGTTCGTCGGCCAGTTGCTTGGCGCGGTTATAGGTGCGGCTGGTGATGACCACATCGGCGCCGCGGCGCGTCAAGCCGTAGGCGATGGCTTTGGCTACGCCGCCTGCGCCCAGGATGAGCGCGACCGACTCTTTGTAACTGGACACCGCGGTTTGCATGGTCATGGCCTTGTCGATGCTTTCCATGGCCGCCTTGTAGTCGGTGTTATAGGCGATGCGCTGATCACGATCGAACACCAGGGTGTTGGCGGCGCCAATTTCCTCCACGGCAGGATCCAGCCGCGTCGCCAGCGGCAGCACCGCTTCTTTGTGAGGGATCGTAACGCTTAACCCTTTGATGTCTAACTGGGCGCACTCCTTGAGGAACATTTCCAGGTCTTCGCTGGGAATGCGGAACGGCACGTACACGTTGTTCAACTTCAATTCACGGAACGCCACATTATGTATCAACGGGCTGAGGCTGTGCGCAATCGGATCGGCGATGACTCCGTAAACATTCGTTTGCAGGTTGATGTCGTCATAGTGATAGATGCGCGACATCTGGTCGTAGCTTAACTGCCCCGGCGCCAGCGCTCGTTCGTGATGGAACGTGGCGTACGTGAACGGCGCGCCGAACTTTCCCTGCAAAATGCGCGTGGGAATGCCGATCTCGCCCATGCACAAGCCGACGGTCGGAATCGTGCGCGACTTGTCCTTGACCATCTTGAGCATGCGAATGCAGTCATGCGGCCGATGGGCCATTGTGGCGATTTTGACCACATCGGGGTCGAGTTTCGCCATGCGCTCGTGAATTTCGTCGAGGTTCTCCGGCGTCTCGCGAAAATTGTGGTAGCTGATGACCCGCTTGGTTTTGCCAAATCGAGGGATCGACCCCGCGATGTCTTCCTCGAGATCAACGTACTCAACTCCCGCGACGATGGCGGCGCGCAGGAGGGTGAGGCGCTTTTCTTCGTTGGCGGTCCAGCGTCCGCCGTCGCGCTCGCGCCGGCAGGTGGCCAGCACCGCCGTGGGGCGATCATCCAGCAAACGCTTCAGGTTGACGTCGGTATAGATGAAGTCGAAACGCAGCTCGACCAGCTTGGCCCCTTTTTCGGCCAGGTTCTGGTGCTCCAAGAGCATGTGCTTGTGCCGTCCGCGGCCGATACTAACGCAAATCATGAGCGATGAACTGGTAAACGCAGGGGGCGAATCGTTGAGAGCGGGACCTATTTTAGCCCAAGTTGAGAATCGCTGCTAAGGCCATGGTAACACGCAGGCCGCGACGCAGCAGAGAAAATGTTTGACACGCCGCGAAAAACCAATACTATAAAACCAAAATAACAACCGACGCTCGCGGAAGCCGCCGTCCGATTCGCGAACTTCCGTAACCGCTTCTTGTGAGGAAGCGTGTCGCCTTACGGCTCGCGTTTGTCGTTGGCAATGCGGACGAGCGCCGCGCATTGCACCCAACGGCGACTCAAGGAAACTTTGTCATGGCCCGACCTCCTGCCAAAGAACTGACCGAGCGCGAGCTCGAAGTGATGCACGTCTTTTGGGAGCGTGGCGAATCGACGGTCGCCCAAGTGCGCGACGCCTTGGACGCCGCGGGGCGCAACCTGGCCTATACCACCGTGGCCACGCTGATCCGCATTCTGACGGAGAAGGACTTCCTCACGCAAACCACCGTGGAACGGCCCTTTGCCTATCGCCCGGTGCGTTCGTTCGACGAAGTTTCCAAACGCATGGTCGGCGATCTGGTGCTGCGATTATTCGGCGGCTCGCGCGAACAACTTCTGGTTCATCTGTTGGACGAACACGGCCTAACCGATCAAGAACGCTCCGTCCTCGAGAAAATTCTGGAGGAAGGTAAATGAATGCGGCCGGTTCGACGTTCGCATGGTGTGCGCTGCAAATCACCCTCGTTGGGCTAGCGACGATCGGGACGTACTGGCTCGTCGGCAAGTTGCATCAAGCCGCGGGCGGCTTCACGGCCATCACGGGGCTGGCCGTAGTGTTTTGCCTGTCGGCAGCCGCGACCAGTCCCTGGCCTCGTTGGAGTCTATTCGAAGAGCGGCCGGCGGATGATTCCGACGACTCAGAACGCGCTAGGCGCGGCAAACT
This sequence comes from Planctomycetota bacterium, assembly GCA_963204915.1. Taxonomy (GTDB): domain Bacteria; phylum Planctomycetota; class Planctomycetia; order Pirellulales; family Pirellulaceae; genus JAHWKS01. The sequence goes on from CAUJHS010000060.1 coordinate 189,152, forward strand.
TCCCTTGATGCACACGGTCGCGTGCGTTTTCTCGCGCGAGCCGCTAGGGGCGGCTCCTCGCACCGGAACGCGTGACTTGGAATTGGCGCCCCGAGTTGCCTGGACGCCGGTGCCGGCCTCAGAAGAACAACCGAGTTTCGCCCGGTCGGTGTTTCGCGGGGCCGAGGGTGCGTTTTGGCTGAACCACAAACCAAGCCCAGGCGCCTGGGATTGGACGGCTTCGTTAGCTGCGATGTTTGCGGCGGGGCTGGCGGTCGGCGGAACTCGGCTGCTGCTCGCGGTCAGGGCGGTCGGCGCCGCGCGGCAACAGAGCCGCCCGTTGCAGGACGCCCACCTTGTAACGCTTTGCCAAGAATTACGCGAGCAACTCAATTCGACGCGCCCGATCGAACTACGCGAAACGTGCTGGCTTACGACGCCGGTCACCCTCGGTTGGCGGCAGCCCGTGATTCTCTTGCCGAGCAACTGGCGCCAGTGGAGCAACGAAGAACAGCGCGCCGTGTTGGCGCACGAAATTGCACACATCGAGCGGGGCGATTATTTGATGTGGCTTGCAGCGCAGTTGGCCTTGGTGTTGCACTTTTATCATCCTGCGGTGCATTGGTTGGCGGCGCGCATTCGCCTGGAGCAAGAGTTCGCGGCCGATGCGGCTGCGGCAGCGCTCTTGGGAAGCCCGCGCGTATATCTCACGACTTTGGCGCGGCTGGCGCTGCGTTCGTCTTGCGCTGCGCAAAAATCTGGCTCGGCGCAGCTGCAGGCGGCCCCCTCGTTTGTTTCCAACCAAAGCTTATTGCTCCGGCGCGTCGAGCGGCTACGCCGTATGGGAGTCGCCTCCGATCCCCTGGGAGCATGGGCCAGCAAACTCGTCGCGCTGGCGATCTTACTCACCGCGGGCGCAGTGGCCTCGGGTTTTCGCGGTGAAAGCATTTGGACTTCCCCCATGGCGGCCTCGAGCGCGCCATCCAAGACCGTGGCAACGTTCGAGTTGAGCGACCCCAACGCCCGGACCGCGCTGTCGCCCTCGTCGAAGCATCGACACGTCGACCATTGAGCCAGTCTGACTTTGGTCAAACGTCGTACAACGACATATTCGCCCGGCCAGGCGAATATGCTCGCGGATAGCTTGGGACCGTCAAGGGTCGGCGGCGGCGCCCAAGCTATCCTTTTTTCCTCACACGCGGGTCGGCAAACATCACGGCTAAAGAAGCAATACTTTAGTCCCCGCGATGCAGCGCTTCAAAAGCGACTTAGTTTTTGTTGCCTTCCCCATCTTGCCGGAGGTGTTGCCGAAGATAGACCGCGCGTTCGATGTTTCGGTCGGCCCGGTCCAGCGCGGCGCCGCGGATTTTTTGTAGATGCGCCGGCTGCGTGTGAATAAAGAGCTTATTGACGACGGGAATCTCGAGATCGTGGATCAACCCCAGATTGATGCCCATGCGCACGCTCGAGAGGAGGTCCATCGTCTCCTCGCTGCTGATGGTTTGCGCGCCGCACAACAGCGCGTACGCCCGGCTAACGCGGTCGTGCAAGTCTTTCTGGCTTTCTTTGACCAGAAATTGCCGGGCCTTGCGCTCATACTCGATGAGCATGGGAACTACCTCGGCCACCTGATCGATCAATTCCTCTTCGCTGCGCCCCAGCGTGATCTGATTGCTAATTTGGTAGAAGTGCCCGGAGGCCTGGGAGCCTTCTCCGTACAGCCCGCGCACCGCTAGGCTGATTTTCTGCAACGCGCGGAACACCTTTTCGAGCTGTTTGGTGAGCACCAAGGCGGGCAGGTGCAGCATCACGCTCACGCGCATGCCGGTGCCCACATTGGTGGGGCAAGCTGTCAAATAGCCAAGCCGGTCGTCAAAGGCGTATGAAAGGCGGCTTTCCAGAAAGTCGTCAATCCGATTAATGCGCTCCCAGGCGTTGTGCAAATCGAGGCCACTATGCATCACTTGAAGCCGGAGGTGGTCTTCCTCGTTGACCATGACGCTGAAGGTTTCCGTTTCATTCAACGCCACGCAAGTGGCGCCTTCGCTTTCGGCCAACTCGCGGCTGATGAGTTGACGCTCGACCAAGAACTGCCGATCGACGCGTTCCAGCTTATCCACATCAATAACCAGGTATTTATCGATTCCGGCCTGCTGGAGGCCGCCGTCTTTGAAGATGCGTTGCTGAAAGTTCTTGACGATGGCTTGCCGATCGGCCAGCGTGCAACGGCGAATGAAGGGGAAGTCGGCCAGGTTGCGGGCCAGGCGAATCCGGCTGCTCATTACGATGTCGGCCTCGGGGCCGGAGCCCCGGAGCCATTCGCCGCAGCGTTCAGTGAGATCGTCAAATTTCACAGTCGCACCCACCGGTTGATCTCTGGCGGCCGCATGCGCGGCGAGCGCCCCTTGGTTTAAGTCTCGGCTTCAATCTTGCGAATTTCGTCACGCAATTCGGATGCCCGTTCGTAGTCTTCTTTTTCGATGGCTTCTTGCATTTCGCGGCGCAATCGCAACAGTTCGCTTTGGCGGCGCGAGGCGTTCCGTTTGGGACGTTTCCCCTTGTGTTCGGTCGCCCCGTGAATATTCAGCAATAGCGGCTCCAGCTCGGCGCCAAAGGCTTCGTAATCGTGCGGACACCCCAACCGGCCAATCTGGCGAAACTCTTGGAAGGAGATTCCACACATGGGGCAGGTTTGTGCGTCCAGCTTGGCGAGTTTCTCGGCCGTCTTGCCGATCTTGAACTGCTGCGCCAAAGCGCCCAAGAGCGAGGCGTTCGGTTCGACAGGCTCTTCCGGTTGATTAATGTACTCGCGGAAGCACCCTTCGCACAAATGGACTTCCTGCACTTCGCGTTCTTCTTCCGAACCGGTGATTTCGGTGATATGGAAGGTGGCGGGCTTTTCGCAGTGTTGGCACTTCATCACACGATCCTTACAGAAACGCACGCCTTACCTCAAGGCACATCTTCCCAGGGCGGCAAGGCCGGCTCAGGATGTTTCTGCCCGGGAGCGGCGGCTTGACTCAACCCTGCCCTCATCCGCCAACTCTTTTGATAGCAATGGGTTATCGCGGGTGTTGGAATTCTATCAGTCGCCCCTGGAGTGTCAAGCTTGCACGCCGCTCGCTTGCACGTCGCTTGGGGGACAGCGGTCGTTGTGAGGTCGCCCCCGTGGTGATAAGGTGGAGCAAGCCCGATTTACGAAGCGCCGCGCCAGGGGCGCGCCGCGCTTGCTCGTAGGTGGCGCGCGTTGTGACGCACCGCATTTTAACGCATTCCTATGCATTACCCCGACTTCGACACCTTCGCCCAACTTGCGCAAGATCATCACCTCGTCCCGGTTTATCGGCGGCTGGTAAGCGACGCTCTTACGCCCGTCTCGGCCTTTCACAAGATTGATACCGGCGGCAGCGCGTGCTTGTTCGAAAGCGTCATCGGTGGGGAAAAAGTCGGGCGTTACACGTTCCTCACCAGCGAACCCTTCCTCGAGATTGACGCCTACGGAAAGGACGTGGTCATTACCGCCGACGGGGAGGAAACCCGACGCACGGTGGACGACCCTCTGCAGGAAGTTCGGGTCCGGCTGCAAGGCGTCAAAGCGGCGCACCCGCGCGGGTTGCCCCCTTTCATTGGAGGCGCCATTGGCTACGCCAGTTACGACGTGGTCCGCTATGTGGAACGGCTGCCGAACGCTCCTCCTGATGATCGTGGCTTGCCCGATTTATCGTTTGCGTTCTACGACCGCATGGTGGTGTTCGACAATGTCGACAAAACCATGTACGTGGTGGTCATGGCGCGTGTCGCCTCGGGCAGCGAAGCCCAAACGGCCTATGAGCAGGCCACCCGCCGCGTTGACGACCTGGTCCACCAATTAAGCGCCCCGCGCGACGCCCTGCCTTTGGCCGACATCGTTACCGCGGGCGACCCACAACTGAGCTATCGCTCAAACTTCGCCAAGGAAGATTTCAAAGACGCGGTGCGCCGTTGTGTCGAATATATTCGCGCGGGCGACATCTTCCAGGTCGTCATTAGTCAACGGCTGGAGCTTGAGATTCATTGCGATCCGTTTGAAATCTATCGCACGTTGCGGGTGGTGAATCCGAGCCCGTTCATGTTCTTCCTGCGCACCCCGCACACGACGCTGGTGGGCAGTTCGCCCGAGGTGATGTGCCGCGTGATGGATGGCGTCATGACCGTGCGTCCGCTGGCCGGCACCCGCCGCCGAGGCGCCACCGAGGCGGAAGACCGAGCCTTGGCCGAAGAATTGCTGGCCGATCCGAAAGAGCGAGCCGAGCATGTCATGCTGGTCGATCTGGGACGCAACGATGTCGGCCGAGTGGCGCAGTTCGGCAGCGTCAAACTGACCGACGTCATGACCATCGAACGCTACAGCCACGTCATGCACATCTCGTCGAACGTGGAAGGCCGGCTGCAACCGGAACTCGACGCCTTTGACGCCTTAAGGGCCAGTTTGCCCGCTGGCACCGTCTCCGGCGCGCCCAAAGTGCGGGCCATGGAAATCATCGACGAAATGGAGCCGACGCGCCGCGGTCCCTATGCGGGCGCGGTCGGGTATTTCGACTACGGCGGCAACATGGATACGTGCATCGCCCTGCGCACCCTGGTGGTGCAAGGCGATAAAGCCTACGTCCAATGCGGCGCCGGTATCGTGGCCGACAGCGATCCGGAAGCCGAGTTTCAAGAGACTCTTAACAAAGCCCGCGGCCTGCTCAAAGCGATTGAAATCACCGAAGGCCGCACCAAGTAGCATTGTCACAAGGTGCGGGCTGATTCGGGAAGTGCGGCGGGCGATGACAACGGCGGCAAGCGGATGACGCCGTTACGGCCTGCGCTGAGCGCGCCTCACGTACCGCACTTCGACGCGGGGTCAATGCATAAGCCGCGCGCATGGGCGGCGGCGATGCTTCGATCAAGCACTTCGCGGTAATACGCCAGCCGGGTTTGCGCGTCGTCCAGCGAGCCGCCAAATGAGCGCGTTTCATCAAGATAAATCAGGGGCACAGGCAGCTCGATGATGCGCCACTTCAACGCCGCCGCTTGGGCCCAAAGCTCCAAAGGCATGGCGTAGCCCGCGTCGGTCAACTCCAAATCTTGCAGGGCCGCCACGCGATAGGCTTTGAAACCGCAAAACGCATCGGTCAGTTGCAGGCCCAAACGACGATTGAGTTCGCCCGTGACCACCTTATTGATAAAGCGGCGTTGGGCGGGAGGCTCGCTATCGCCAGCGTATTGCCGCAAGTAACGGCTGCCCGACACCATGTCCACATTCTGGCATGCGGCCACGAACCGTGGGATGCGGCAAGGCTGGTGTTGCCCGTCGCAGTCGATGGTGACGATCACGTCGTAATCATGCTCAATGGCGTACTTAAACGCCGTGTTGAGCGCGGCGCCGTAGCCCAGGTTGCGCGCGTGATTTTCGACGAACACATCTTTGCGGGCGGCCAGCTTCTCGGTGGTGCCGTCGCTTGAGCCGTCGTTCACGACCAGCACGTCATCGCTATACCGACGCACTTCATCCAGCACGCGATCGACGTGATTCACTTCGTTAAATACGGGCAAGGCCGTCAGAAAACGCGTTGTCATGCGGAGAAGTTGTCGAGAGGAAGGAGGAACACAGAACTCAAGAATTGTAGCGCGCGAGCCGCCCTCGTCAAATCGCCTCTCCGCGGGAATCGCCCTTTCATCTACTTGTCGGAGCCGGGCGGCGCGATTACATTCGGCTTTACCGTTTACTCCCGCCTGCCAGGTTTACCTGGCCGTTTCCATGGGAAACTTCTCCCGATTTTGCCGCATGCGAAGAACCCGCTTACAGCGTGGGGTCTTCGTAGTGTTAGCGCTGTGGGGTTATGCGGTGGCCACAACCAACTATCCCGTATGGCAGGCGCCAACAGCGCAGCGTGGGGGCGATCCCTTCCCTTGCCAAGCGCACTCCTGCGGATGCGATAGCGCCGAGCAGTGCTGGGGCCATTGCTGCTGTTTTTCACTCGATGAACGACTGGCGTGGGCCGAACAAAACCACGTTCAACCGCCTGCGTTCGTGCTGGCCCAAGTGAAGCAGAGGCAGCAGACGGCAAGTTGCAGCCCCTCCGGTTGTTCCTCGTGTTGTTCGTCCGGAGAGAAAGAATCGCCGCCCCCGGAAGCGGCCGAGGCGCCGCAAGTTCGCTGGGTGCTGGGCATCCAGGCTCGGCGCTGTCGCGGCTTGTCGACCGAATGGAACGCCTTTGGCGGCGCCGTGGCTCCGCCTCCGCCGCGCGTTGCGTGGTCGCCGCAGGAGCCCTGGACGATGCAAGGTCCCGAGGCGCCTTTCTTCCTGCGTCAAGTCTTTCTCGATCGTCTTACGCCGCCTGGTTAGCCTCGCACACTGGCGAACACTCTTTGCGTACGACGCTTGCTTTGCGTATGACGCTTGGCGCTTCGAGCATGGCTGGAGTCGGCCTTGCTTGGCGATCGCTCCCGGCTAACCGCCTGCGCGGCGCCCTGTGATCGTTTGCGCCCGGCGATCTCGCGAATCGTCTCCACGCGGACGGAAGACCCACGCGCAGCAGTGCGCCGGGTGGTTCGCCTCTTGACCTGTGAACGCGACGAAGAAACCAGCCGAGCGCTTGACGCGCGGCGGTGCGGCGTTTGATGGACTTCTGCAAAATTACCAGCGATCGAGGAATTCGTTTATGCGCGGTTTAGGTTTGTTTCTTTTCGTTGGGGGAATGCTGTTCGGCGGGAGCAGCACGCCGCTGTTCGCCCATGATACGTGGGTGCAAACGAACGCGAACGTGGTGCGCGCGGGCGACCTGATCCACATCGACCTGATGTTGGGCAATCATGGGAACGATCATCGTGACTTTAAGTTGGCAAGCAAAGTCGGGCTGGAGGGTTGCACGCTCGATCTGATCGCCCCTTCCGGAGCGAAGTACGATTTGAAGCCGAACTTGGTCGACCTGGGTTACGCGCCCAAAGAAGGGTTCTGGTCGACTCGCTTCACCACGGGCGAACCCGGGCTGTATGTGGTCGCGCATACGCTCGATGCGGTGCATCATTCGACGCGCGGCGTGAAGAGCGCCAAAACGTACGTTGTGGCCAGCAAAAGCCTGGACAACGTTAGCCAGGATCACCCCGGGTTCGACAAGCCGTTGGGGCACGCGCTCGAATTGACGCCGCTGACCAACCCCGTAACGCCGATGGGGCCGGGTCAACCGCTGCGCGTTCAGGTGTTGTACCAAGGCAAGCCGCTGCCCGAGGCGCGTGTCGCGTTTATTCCGCGCGGCGCGACGCTCTCGGAAGGGTTTGACGAAACCTACGAACGGCGCACCGATGCACAAGGCGCCGCAAGCTTCACGCCTTCAGAGGGGAATTACTTTCTCATCATCGTTCACCACGAGGAGCCAGACCAAAAGGGCCCTGGCTACACCGCCACAAAGTATTCCGCGGCGTTAACGGTATTCGTGCCGCAGGTTTGCCCCTGTTGCGGCGAATAGCCCCGGTTGCGGCGAATAGCGCGCGGAGACTTCCTCGGGTGATCGCGCCCTTGGTTGCTAAATGCGCGAGATGCGCGACCCGGTAGCCTCGCTTATCGGTGCGTCGTGCTGGTGGTGGATCAAGTCAGTCCCTTTCGCAAAGGCCCGTGCGATGAGAAATCGTTCTGCGTTTACTTTAGTCGAACTGTTGGTGGTGATTGCCATTATCGGCGTGCTGGTGTCGCTGCTTTTGCCAGCAGTGCAGGCGGCCCGCGAGGCGGCGCGCCGCATGAGTTGCCGCAATAATTTGAAGCAATTGAGTTTGGCGCTGCACAATTATGAGTTGTCGCACCGGAAGTTTCCGCCGGGGAGGTTACCGTTTCCTTTTGTGTTCTCGCCCCAGGCGCAGTTGTTGCCGTACGTCGAGCAAGGCAACGTGCAAAACCTGTTGAACTTCTCGAACCCTCCGCTTACCTTTGGCAGCTTTCCTCACGCTGCTGCCAATGAGGCCGTGGCCAAGACGCCGCTCGAGTTGTTCTTGTGCCCTAGCGATGCGCTGCGCGTTCCTGGTTCGGATTTTGGCGCGGTGAACTACCCCGCTTCCACGGGCTCGGGGCTGGTGAACAACGGATCCATCAACGCGGCCGATGGTGTGATCTTCGCCGTGTCGACCATCGGTTTTCGAGACATCACCGATGGGACCTCGCAAACCATCGTGTTTAGCGAAAGCATTCTGGGCAACGGAAGCAATAGCACGGGCGCCCTGCCGCTTGATCGGGTGCGGCAAACGATCGAACTGACCGCGGGAACTCCGACCACGCCTGCGGCGTGCGCTCCGGGGGGCTCAACGCTTTGGTCTGGCCAGCGCGGAAGCAAGTGGATTAACGGCCACTTTGCCGACACGCTTTATAACCACTTTTATCCTCCCAATTCGGAAACACCCGACTGCAACAATGGCCATCACAATTACGCGTTGACCGCCGCGCGGAGCTTTCATCCCGGCGGCGTCAATGCGGCGCTGTGCGACGGCAGCGTGCAGTTCGTGCAAGAGAGCATCGACCTGACGGTATGGCGCGCCCTGGCGACGCGCAGCGGCGGCGAACCGAACGCGGCCGTGCCGTAAACCATCATGGTGCTTCTCCCCACGAGGCTTCTCCTATTGGGTTACGGCCTAGGGGCCATGGCCTAGGGGTCATGGAAACCATACGTCAGGGGCGCCGTTCGGATAATCGCTACACCCCGCATAGCAACCTTCGTGCGATGCGGCGAGCGAGGCAATTTTCCAGGCGCGGCAAAATTTTCGCAACCTACTCTTGAGCAAGGTAGCGCTCATTCCTGCTCATGTGGCAATGCGCCGCGAAAGAAGGTTAATTGTGACCGCGACATCGCTCGTTTTGGGGGCCTTGGCGTGTGGCGCCGTGTGGCTGTGGGTTGGCGTATACCTGGGAACGCGACTGGCGCGACGCCCCGCGGCCGATGCGCCCGCGCTCGAAGCGCAGCACGTGCAACACTGGGTTGGAGAACTTTCCCAGTGGACCACCACGTTTCATCACGAAATGGCGCACTACCGTGAAGAGATTGAAGGATTGGCCGAACAGGCCAATGATATTCGCGGAGCCGACGAAACGCCGCGCGCGTCGGTCGTGCTGGAATTGTTGTCGCAAATCCTTTCGGCGAATCAACGTTTGAAGCAACGGCTGGAAGGCGCCGAAACGCGCTTGAACCGGCAATCGGAAGAATTGCAGGAGTATTTGTCGGAGGCGCGCACCGACGGGCTGACACGCTTGCCCAACCGCCGGGCGATGGATGAGGAATTGTCGCGCCGTCTGGCCGAATGGAAGCGCTACCGGGCGCCTTTCTCTGTGGCGATCCTGGACATTGACCACTTCAAACATGTGAACGACCGCTACGGTCATGTGGTGGGTGATCGGGTCCTGCACGATGTCGCCGTGGCGATTCGCACAACCATGCGCGACGCCGACCTGGTGGCTCGCTTTGGGGGCGAGGAATTCGTGATTATTATGCCGGCCACCACCGAGTTGGCGGCGTCTCGCGCGGTGGAACGAGCGCGCGAAGCCGTGACCAACGTGGCCGTGACCGTGGATGGATGCGTCGAAATTCGTCCCACGGTTAGTTGCGGCGCCGCCCAGGTGCGCGACGGCGAAGACGCCGCTTCCTTGCTCCAACGGGCCGACGCCGCGTTGTACTCTTCGAAGTTCGGCGGCCGCAATCAGACCCATTGGCACGACGGCGTGCGGTGCGTGATGATCGATCGACTTACCCACGCGACGCCCGCGACCGACGCCGCCCCGTGCATCGTGGCGTAATTGCCCAGCGCAAGCGCAATTGCTCAGCGCAAAACGAACTGATCGATCGACAAACGGGCCGAGCAAAGATCCGCTCGACCCGTACGTGTTCGGACGGCAATTCTTGACGTTGCTTCGCGCCCCGCGGTAAGATCAGGCCAGTGAAGGACCTGTCGCCGCCGCCTTTCGCGCGAGGAGCACCGTGTCGCGAAGCCTACTCATTTGCCTGGTCGCCCTGGTTGTGGCGGGGGTGCATTCGGACCACGCCTGGGGACAATACTCCAAGCTCACGGCGCCGTTGAACACCGCAGGCGATGGCTTTCACGAAAATATCGGCCTGAACTGGGGCGTGGGCGGAAGAAACTTTTTCTTCAACAACGGCGGCCCTGGTGCGCCGCCCGCGTTTGGCGGCCATGCTCCCGGCGCCGACGGCGCCTTAGGATTTGCCGGCCGCGCGGGAGGCCTGAACTTCAACTTCAATTTGACGGCGGGCCAAGGCAACGACCGCTCGATGAGTTCGCAGTCGGCGACGGTGGTGGTTCCCCACGGCGGCTCCGGCGCGCTGTTCCATGGGCAGCAACGACCGTTTGTGACGAGCGTGATTCCGGTCGTCGGCGCGGCGCCTCCGGCAATTCCCTTTAATATGGCGCCTGCCGCGGTGAGCCCTCTGGCCGAGCGCTTGTCGCGCTTGCGGGCCGAGCAGGCCCTTCAGCGCCCTGCGCCGCGCACAAACGAAGCGGCGCCTCCACCCCGTGCGGCGCAGCCTTCGGTTTCGCGGGAAGACGACCCACCGTTGGTGCTTGGCAAGCCGTAATCGGCCGCAGCTTGGCGCGGCCACGTTGGGGGGCTCCGGTTTCGCATCCGGGCGGCGCGGCGTATCATCGCTCTTTCGGTTCTCAGCTTTGTGGCATGCCGTAAGGAGCGTTTCTCATGATGTCCGATCGAGAGCGATGGATCGTTTACCCCATGTTGGTGTTATCGTTAGCATTGGGCGTCAAAGGGCGATACGACGCCTGGGAGGGAACCTCCGAGTTCAACGCGATCACGTGTCGCAGTTTGTTGGTGGAAAATGAATTGAATGAGCCGATCGCCCTGATTCAACAAAACGACCGCGGCGCCGCCGAGTTGAATCTGGCCGGCGCCGAGGGACTGGTCGAAGCGTCGCTCACCGCCGATGAAGGCGGCGGGCGGCTGCTCCTGATGCGCCGCGCCGATCAACAAACGATTCTCTTCGGCCACGACAAAATGCGCGAAATCAGCGGCTTGTGGGCCGTGAACCGCAACACGGCCCAGGCGCCGCCCACGCCGCTGGCCATTGACACCGGCGACAACATGATCTTGGAAGTGTTGCCGTGGCCCACGCCCGCGAAATCGACGCCCCAAGACTCCTCAACGCCAGACTCCTCAACGCCAGACTCCTCAACGCCAGGCTCCTCAACGCCAGGCTCCTCAACGCCAGGCTCCTCAACGCCAGGCTCCTCAACGCCAGGCTCCACGCCCAAGGGCGAGAAAAAGGACGTCGAAGCGAAGCCCAACGGATGAACGCGCTCGCGTGATTCAATCGTGGTAGTGCATTCGCTATAACGAATGCGCCGAAATGACCGGCGCGCCGGGCGCGTCACGCGGTTGTCATCGTCTGGGCGGCGCTCGGTCTCGGCATCCCAGACGCACGGCTTGCCCCTCAGCGATTGGAGAACCCACCATGAAGAGGACGTTCTTGCTGTTGGTTGTGGCGCTGTTCATTACGCAGGAATCGACGTGGGCGCAGCAACCCCCGCCGCGCGGTCCGCGTCCTGGCGGCCCGCCGCCGCAAGGAGGAGCCCCCATGCACGAAAATCCGTTAATGGCCAAAGATGACGCCGAGAAAAAGGCCCTGGCCGCGCTAGAGCAAGCGCGCCAAGGCGAACGTTTCGCCAACGTGTCGACCGAGGACGGTCGTTTGTTGCGGCAATTGACGGAAGCCGTAAACGCCCAGCGCGTGGTTGAACTGGGAACCTCGACCGGTGAATCCGGCATCTGGTTCGCCATGGCCCTGCGGAAAACCGGCGGCCATTTGTACACGCACGATATTGATCCCGAACGAATTAAGGTGGCGCAGCGGAACTTCGAAACCGCCGGCGTGGCCGACTTGATCACCATTATCGAGGGAGACGCTCACGAAACCATCAAGCAGCACCAAGAGCCAGTCGATATCGTGTTTCTTGACGCCGACAAGGAAGGCTACCTCGACTACCTGGAAAAGATTCTTCCCGTGGTGCGTCCTGGCGGACTGATCATCGCCCACAATATGCGCCGCCCCACGCCCGACCCACGCTACATTAAAGCGATTACGACGAATCCTGACCTCGACACATCGTTTCTGTTAATGGAAGGCGCCGGCGTCGGCGTAACGCTCAAGAAGCGGTAAACCACGTGACGTATTGCGCTGCAACCGGCTTTGCTGATTGCGAAAAAAACAACGTCCCAGGGAGGTTCTCACTGGGACGTTGCTTTGGGTCGAGAACGGATGATGACGTCAATCGCCACGAACGATTTACTCAGCGCCGCTCTTGGTCGAGGTCGCGATCACTTCCACTTCGGTGATCTTGCCAACCGACATATCGCCGCCACCGACCACGATCAATTGATCTTTCCACGGTACAAGCCGATGGAAGAAGCGAGGATGCGCCAACTGGCCGAGAAACTCCCAGCGAGAGCCATCTTGGGCAAGCCGCTGGACCGAACCGCTAATCGTCGTCACGTAAAGATCTTTGCCACAGGCGAAAGCGCTGGCGCCAAAGCCGTCCATGGGGCCGCTCAAAATGGCGGAGCCTTCGCTCCAGGCGTCTTGCGTGGGGTCGTACACGGCGACGGCCGAGGTAATGCCGCCGCGTTCTTGCATCCCACCGATGCAGTAGAGTTTGCCGTTCCAAGCCGCAACGGCCAAGGCGCGCCGCTTGAAGGCAGGCGCGGCCACGGTCTTCCATTCGAGTTGATCGGCCTTTAAGTCGAGGGCGTGCACGGTGTCGTGCCACTTCGCCTCGGCCCCGGCGCCCTGCATGTTCCATCCGCCCACGACATACAACACGCCGTTGAGGACCGCTGCATCATGCGATGAGCGAGGCTCGGGCAAACGGGGCAGGTCTTCCCACACGCGCTTTTGCGGATCGAACCGGGCGACCGTGTCTTGAGAGTGCAAATCGTCGTCGGCGCCTTCCTCGTTCATGGCGGTAAAGCCGCCCACGCGGTAGAGCATTCCGTCATGCTCGACCAGGGCCAACCCTTGCAACTTTGGTCCGCCGGGCAACTTCTGCCATTGTGCCGGCTTGTTCAGGTCGAGCATCCACAAATCGCCCGATTGGTCATCGCGTGAATACGAATGCGCGTCGCCGTAGTTGCCGCCATACACGTAGAGCGCATCACCGGCCACCGCGGCGCCAAGACTCGTGGAGCCTTGCGGCAACTCGGGCAAGTGGTGCGCCACAGGGGACAGGCGCGCGGGGGCAAAGTCTAACGCCAAGGTGGCGTAGTGCCGAGACTCCTGGTACTTCTGGCCGTCGCGTTCGCCTTCCACTTGCTCGATGACGCGCGCTCGAATGGAGTACACGCCTGCTTCCTGCATTGGGCAACGGAAGACTCCCTTCTCGTCGGTGGCTCCTTCCCGATCGCCGCCCGGACCATGCACGGCCACGCTTGCGTCCTTCGCAGGCTCGCCCTTCCAGGTGACTCGCAACGCGACTTCGGCGCCGTCTAACTTGGGCGTAATCTCCAGGGGGAGCCGCTCATGGTCGCCTACGGCTTGCCAGGTTCCCGGCAACGGCGAGGCATAGACCTTGCTGTAATAGTTCAGCAGGAAGGAAGTCTCCCCGCGCGTGGTAACGCCATAGGTGTGCCGCAGAGCGATTGCGCCTTGACGCCCGGCAGGGGGAATTTCGGCGACGAGCGCATCGTCGGTCTTGGTTAACTTCAGCGCTTGCGGTTCGGAGCGGCGTCCCGAGGCGGTCCAGACTTCCGCCGCCTGAATGCGCTCCAGCAATTCAGGACTGTCCGGCTCAGCAACTTCGCTAAAGTAAACCTTAACCGTGGCGGGCTCCGCCGCGTCGCGCACCAGCCATACAAAATGCGCCGTGGCAAGTTGCGGCGCCGTTAGCACCCAGGCCATACCGATCAACCCCATTAATGTTCGAGACATTCTGAAATCCTTGAAAGAGGTGAGTAAAAACAATGTAACGCGCCGCAGCCCGTTTAGCGCTGGGCGGTATGCTGGCTGGCGGCCGATAACGCAAAATCCAGGGGAGTCTGGCCCGACGCGGCCACTTCGGCCGTGAGGGTCGAGCGGCGGTTATAGATCTCCGGAACGGGATTGGCCGGGAACCGACCTCCGTTCTTTTCAACCTGCGCGACATACGCCGCTTCGTCGTCAATCGCGAAACCGTAGTAACCCGTGGCTTCGATCTCGACGCGATGCGTGCCCGGCACCGGGCCTTGCGCGGCAGTCGTTTCATAGCGGCCATTCGTGATCGTGGCCGCAGCCGCTGGACCGTGCGTTGCCCCGGTGGGAATAAATCGAATGACTCCGGACGACAACGGCTGGCCATCGAGCACAACGGTTCCTGTGACCGCTACGCGCTCGGGGCCGTTGGTCCCGCCGCATCCCAGCGTGGCGGAAAGCGCGACGCCCGCCAGCAGCAGGCCTACGCGGTGTTGCCGCATGACGACATCCATTTGAAATACGCGAAACATGGTTACCTTGATGTTGCAGAAGTTGAAACATGAGGCCGGCGCACGATATGCCCGGCGAAGCGATCGAGGAGCACGAAGTCGGAGCGCCTTTTCCAGAACTCACGGCGACGCCGTCGGCCATTCGGTCATTTAACGCAATGACATAACGACGTCGCAGCCGCGCGGTCTAAAAGGCGCCAAGCGTTTCACTGCCGGCGCGCGTTCCTAAGCCGTCGAGCACCACCTGGTCGATATGTTCGCTGAGGAAGCGCGTCGACCCGTCGCACAGGGTGAACCCCACCATGCCCGCCACATGATCGCTGCGGAATCGCGACAACACATTCGCGCCGCCGCTTTGCGGATTAAACGGCGCCATGGTCGTAAAGGCGGTCGCTAAAGGGTAGGGAGAGGACCAATAGGTGAACCCCCACCGCACCTGGCCATTGCAAGGACCGGACGTGAACAGGTAGTCGCCCAAATTCCAGGCCGACTCGCCCGCAAGCAGCGTGTTGGACGTTCCATCCACAAGATCGCGCATGCCGGTGATGCCCGACCCGCTATTCACAATGGCGCCGTTGTGGGGGTTCCCTGTGGCGAAGGTTCCCCAAGGATCGCCGCTGCCGGTGGACACAGCATAGGTTCCCGGAGCGCGGTTGTTCGCATCACAACCAACAATGGGCACCGGCCGACGCAGGGATGCCGAAGGACACAGGTAAACGTCAATTCGCTGCGAAACTGCCGCCTGGTTCGGCGGATCGCTGTTACCCAGCGAAAAATCGTACAACTGATAGGTGTTCGCTTGCTCCAAGAAGGGGAGCACTGCGGTGAAGGAACTGGCCCGCGCAATCGACCCGCCGGGGTCGGTATTAGGAAAGTAGCGGAACGTATCGTGATAATTGTGAAAAGCCAGCCCAATCTGCTTGAGATGATTCGCACATGAGATGCGTCGGGCCGACTCCCGGGCGCTTTGCACCGCAGGCAAGAGCAGCGCCACCAATACGCCAATAATCGCAATGACCACCAACAATTCGACCAGGGTGAACCCCCCGGCGCGGGGACTGCGCACCATGCCAAACCTCCGATTCGAGCCAAGGAACAAAATACCCCCCATGCAAGGCATGGGACCGTGGGATTTGCGAACCTGGCTGGCCGGATGCTGGCTAGTCCGCAGAAGGCGAGAGCCGCAG
This sequence comes from Planctomycetota bacterium, assembly GCA_963204915.1. Classification (GTDB taxonomy): domain Bacteria; phylum Planctomycetota; class Planctomycetia; order Pirellulales; family Pirellulaceae; genus JAHWKS01. The sequence goes on from CAUJHS010000060.1 coordinate 204,794, forward strand.
GCTTTCGCACTACTTGCGACTGAGAATCATTCTCAACAAAAAACGTCCCCTAGTTATAGGCGAACTTAGTAAGGCGTCAAGACTCCAGGCGCCAAGAATCACACAAATCTGGTAGCCTCGTTACAACAGCCCCAAAGAAGGCGGAACATGGCCCAACTTGCACGAATCACCATTTTTCCCATCAAGTCGCTTGATGGCGTATGCCCCGACGCCGCCGAAGTCACGGAAGCGGGTTCATTGCGGCATGACCGACAATGGGCCATGCAAACCCCAGCGGGCGAGTTCATCAATGGCAAGCGGTTTCCCGCGGTCCATGGGTTGCGAGCCGAGTTCGATCTGGCGACTGGAACGGTCCGGCTCCGTTCGCAGCAAGCCGCAACCTGGAACACGTTTCATTTCGAGGACGACCGGGCGCGACTGGCGACATGGTTAAGCGATTTTTTCGCCATGTCCGTCACTCTTGTCGAAAACCGCACGAGCGGATTCCCCGACGACACCGCGGCGCCGGGGCCGACGGTCCTTTCGACGCAAACGCTGCAACAGGTCGCGGCGTGGTTTGACCTTCCCTTGGACGAAACGCGGAGGCGGTTTCGCGCGAATCTGGAAATTGACGCCGACGCCGCTTTTTGGGAGGATCAATTGTTTAGGTCTTCTGCGCAGGGCGTCGCGTTTCAAATTGGCGACGTATCTTTTCTAGGAACCAATCCCTGTGCGCGTTGTGTGGTTCCCAGCCGTTCGGCCGATACGGGCGAGCCGACGCCGCAGTTTCAGAAACAGTTTGCCCAAAGACGACAAGCCACGCTTCCTCCCTGGTCGACCCGTGAGCGGTTTGACCATTTTTATCGACTAGCAGTTAACACCAAACCCTTGATGGTTCCCCACACCGGAGCGGTGCGCGTTGGTGACGCGGTCCGACTCCTTTGAAGCCACTACGGAGTTATTTTCATGAGAGCGCCGGAAGCGACCCTTCAAAACGCCCTGCTTCATCCCGATCCGCAAGTGCGCGAACTGGCCCTGGAGCACTTTGGCCATGGCCATCGCGACGACCCCAGCATCATGCCGCAGGTGGTGGAAGCCATCAAACGCTACGGCTGGCGCGACGCCTTCGCCAGCCTCGAACTGCTCGACAACTTGCCGCAAACGCCGGAAACCATCGCCTGGTTGCTGGACGAGCTGGAGCGCATTGGCGAACCGCGCAGCGAAGCGCAAGAAACCACGCGCGATAATATCGCCTTCACCCTGGCGGAAGCCTCGGCCGTTGATCTTCGCACGGTTGAGGAGCGATTGAACAACTCGCGGTTCCTGCCCGACGCCGTGCGCGATGAAATCAAGCAGCGCATCGCCTTGCTCGACGCCGATCCCGAAGAATGTTGGCGCAAGCTCGAAGCGGTATGCGAACGCGAAAAGCACGAAGAAGAACTTTCCGAAGAAGGCGTCGACGAAGCCTATCGGCTGACCGAAGCCATCGCCCGTGAGAGAGATCGTTTTCGCGAGCGCGTGTTGGGCGTGTTGCACGCCGACGTGGAGCAGGCCGGCGCGAGCGCCCTGTTATGGTTGGAAGGCTTTGCGGTGCGACTGGCGGGAGAAATGCGTCTGGCCGAAGCGGCGCCTCTCGTGGTCGATAAACTCCGCGCCGTCGCTCCGTACCATGACCAGGTCGACTGGCTGGCCGAAGAGTGCGAACGCGCGCTCATTCGCATCAATGGCGACGCCACGGTCGAGTCGCTCGAACAAGCCTTCACCAGCGGCAGCTGGAACTTTCAGCAAGCGGTCATTTCGATCCTGCAGGGCATTCATACCGACCGCTCAGAGCAAGCGCTGTTGAATCTGCTTGCCCGCGTGCCCGATGTGCAAATCCGCCAACACCTGTGCCGTGCGCTGTTGGTCAGCGGTTCGCAAGAAGGCGTGGCCTGGGCGCGCCGGCTGATCGAAGCAGGGCCGATGGATCCCGCCATGCTTGATCTGCGGCAAGAACTCTTGGCCGCGGCCGACATGATGGAAATGACGTTTCCCGAACAAGCGGAATGGCGCGAAGAAACCAAAGACGACGACGAAGCTCGGCGCCTGTGGTACTCGCGCGAGGCGCCCGTGGTCGACAACTACAATGAGCTGGTGCAACAGCGACGCCGGCAAGCCGAGTCGCGCGGCTCCTTCCTGCCGGCGCCCACTAGCTTGATGCATCGCGAGCGCGTCGGGCGGAATGATCCTTGTCCCTGCGGCAGCGGCAAAAAGTACAAAAAGTGCTGCATGCGCAAAGGGTAATCACGGCCAGCGCCTCGCGCCGCTTCTCAAATGTCATACAAGCGCCCCCTGGATACCAGGGCGCGATTCAACCGACGGTGTGCTCGCGCTCTGCGCCTACGGTTCCGGTCTCTCTGCGGCGTTCGGTGGGAAGCCGGGTTCTTTGCTTTCGCGGCCCCATCAGGCAGGGGCGGAACGCGCCCTTGCGGCAAAAACGTCGGGGAACGCATCTCGCCGCGTTTTCACAACTTTCGCCGAAAGTGGGGTCGTGCTGGGTGTTTCTCCGGGCGATTTTCGGTAGAATAAATATCCCCTCATGTGCGGCCGCTTTCGGGTGCGGCCGCGCTTCGGCCTTTTCTCGCGGACTTCCCAACTCCCCGCGATCCTTAATAAACGCACCCCCGCCTGAATATGATGCGTTGGAAGCTTGCACCTTGGATCTGCCTTGCCTGGACCGTTTCGACCGTAACGGCCGAGGAACCGATCTCCTACAATCGCGATGTGCGGCCGATTCTTTCGGACAACTGCTTTGCGTGTCACGGCCCGGATGCGGAACATCGCGAAGCCGATTTGCGGCTGGATACCTTTGAAGACGCCACGACCGTGGCCATTGTGCCCGGCGATCCGGACAACTCCGAAGTGTGGGCGCGTGTGACCAGCGACGATCCCGACATGCTGATGCCGCCGGCGCACTCGAACAAACCACCGCTGACCGAAGCTCAACGGGCGGTGCTGCGCACGTGGATCGAGCAGGGAGCGAAGTACGAGCGGCACTGGTCGTTCGAGCCGCCGCAGCGCGCCGAAACGCCGACGGACTCGCACCCGGTCGACTACTTCATTGCAGCGCCGTTGGCGAAGAAGGGACTCGCGCCGTCTCCGCCCGCCGATTTGACGACGCTGCTGCGGCGCGTGTCGCTCGACCTGACTGGTTTGCCCCTCACGCCGGCTGAGGCCGACGCGTTTTTGCAAGCGGCGGCTCAGGATCCCGAAGCGGCCTATTCCGAGCTGGTCGACCGGCTGTTGGCTAGCCCGCACTACGGCGAACGGTGGGGACGTTGGTGGTTGGACCAGGCGCGGTACGCCGACAGCAACGGCTACTCGATTGACGCTCCGCGACAAATTTGGAAGTTTCGCGACTGGGTCATCGAAGCCCTGAACGCCGACATGCCCTTCGATCAGTTCACCGTGGAGCAACTGGCCGGCGACTTGCTGCCCGAAGCGACCGAAAGCCAGAAAGTGGCCACGGGGTTTCACCGCAATACGCAAATCAACCAGGAAGGAGGCATCGACCGGGAGCAGTTCCGAGTCGATAGCGTGTTCGACCGCGTGGCGACCACGGGTACGGTGTGGCTGGGGTTGACCATCGGCTGCGCCCAGTGTCATGACCACAAGTTCGACCCCATCACGCAAAAGGAGTATTACCAGTTCTTCGCCTTCTTGAACAACCAGGACGAGCCGACCATGAAGGTGTTCGGTTCGCACATGGATGTTCCCAGCCTCACCGCCGAGTTCAAAGACGTTGAAGCCAAAATGGCGGCGTATATGCAGGACCACGCCGTGGACCTGGCCAAGTGGGAGGCGAACCTCACGCCGGAGATCAAAAAGAGTCTGTCGGCGGGCGTGACGAACATCCTCGACATGCCGGTCGAGAAGCGCAACTTCGCCCAGAACCGCGCCTTGTTCGCCAGCGGTATTGGCGCCGTGGGGCCGTTCCGCGAGTTGAACGACCGCTACACCGAGCTGGACACGATTCTGAACCAGGGCGTCACCACCATGGTGATGAAAGAGTTGCCCAAGCCGCGCAAGACGACGGTGTTCATCAAAGGCGATTTCACGCGACCCGCCGAGGAAGTTACGCCGGGCACGCCTGCCGTGCTGCATCCCCTGGAGCCGGCCCACGAACTGCCCAATCGGCTCGATCTGGCGCGCTGGCTAGTGAGTCCGCAAAACCCGCTCACGGCGCGCGTCATCATGAACCGCGTGTGGCAACAATACTTTGGGCGCGGGCTGGTTGAAACGGAGAACGACTTTGGCATGCAAGGCACGCTGCCGTCGCATCCGGAGTTGCTCGACTGGTTGGCGGTCGAACTGATCGAGCAGCAGTGGAGCCTCAAAGCGATGCACCGCCTGATTGTCACCTCGCACACCTACCGGCAAAGCTCGGCTGACCGCCCTGAGCTTCAGGAAAAAGACCCGGACAACTATCTTCTGGCCCGCCAAAACCGGTTGCGGCTGGACGCCGAAGTAGTGCGCGACGCCGCCCTGGCGGCCAGCGGTTTGCTTTCGCGCAAGCTCGGCGGACCGCCTGTTTACCCGCCGATTCCCGACGGCGTGATGAATGTAGGCCAGGTGAAGCGCGTGTGGGCGGTGAGTCCTGGCGAGGATAAGTATCGTCGCGGGTTGTACACGTTTGTGTATCGCGCTTCGCCGCCGCCGTCGCTTACGGTGTTCGACGCGCCGGAAGGTTTCAGCACGTGCACGCGCCGCATTCGTAGCAACACGCCGCTGCAAGCGCTTACCTTGATGAACGACAGCGGCTTTTTCGAGTTCGCCGCGGCGCTGGAAAAAATCATTGTGCAGGAAGGGCTTGAAACCGCCTTCCGCCGCTGCACGACCCGCGCCCCTAAGCCCGATGAATTGGCCGTACTCTCGAAGCTGGACACGTTAACTGCGGCCCGCGTTCTGTTGAACCTGGACGAAACGATCACCCGCGAATAAGCATTACCCACGAGTCGCCATGATGAACCCTTCTCAACACGCGCTGCGTGACATCACGCGTCGCCACTTTTTTAGCCGTTGCTCGGTAGGAATTGGCTCGATCGCGCTGGCCTCGCTGATGGCGGAGCGCGGTGCGGCGGCCCCGGCCAAGCCGATGCGCAATCCGCTGGAGCCCAAGCCCACGCACTTCCCCGCGAAAGCGAAGAACGTGATCTTCCTGTTCATGGCGGGCGGTCCTTCGCAGCTCGACATGTTCGAGCACAAGCCGCAACTGACGGCGCTCAATGGAAAGCCCATTCCGGAAAGTTATACCGCGGGCAAACGTTTCGCCTTCATGGACAGCAGCCACCGCAGCGATCTGCTGGCCACAAAGCGCAGCTTCCAACAATACGGCCAGTCGGGCGCTTGGGTGAGCGATTTGCTGCCGTACACCGCCGGCATCGTCGACGAAATCAGCATCGTCACCACGTGCAAAACCGAGCTGTTTAACCACGCCCCCGCCAAGTTGTTCATGAACACGGGCAGCGGGTTGTTTGGCCGGCCCAGCATGGGCTCGTGGATCACTTACGGGCTGGGCAGCGAGTGCGACGATCTTCCCGGCTTTGTGGTGTTGCAAAGCGGACCTCGCGGACCGCGCGGCGGCGCCGTGTTATGGGGAAGCGGCGTGCTGCCGACCACGTATCAAGGCGTGCCACTGCGCAACCAAGGCGATCCGATCGTGAACCTTTCGACGCCGCCGAAGGTGAACCCCACGCAGCAGCGCCAACTGATCGACGCGGTGCGCGAACTCAACCTCAAGCGGCTGGTCGAAACCGGCGACGAGGAAATCGCCACGCGCATCAACGCCTATGAAATGGCGTATCGCATGCAAACGAGCGCCCCGGAGTTAATGGACACCAGCGGCGAAACCGCGGACACGCTGAACCTGTACGGAATCAAAGACCCGCAGGAAAGCAGCTTTGCCCGCAACTGCCTGTTGGCCCGCCGCCTGGTGGAGCGCGGCGTGCGGTTCGTGCAGCTGTACGATACGAACTGGGATCACCACGGCGGGCCGACGGAGAACCTCGAACAGCATCTGCCCGAAAAGTGCCGCGACATTGACCAGGCGTGCGCTGGCCTGGTGCTCGACCTCAAGCAGCGCGGGCTGTTAGAGGAGACGATTGTCATTTGGGGCGGCGAATTCGGACGCACCCCCATGGGCGAAGTGCGCGAATCAACCGGACGCAACCATCACATCGACGCCTTCACCATGTGGTTCGCCGGCGGCGGCTTCAAACCCGGCCAGGTGTACGGCCAGACCGATGAGTTCGGCTTTGGACCCATCGAGAACCCCGTACACGTGCACGACATTCACGCCACGGTGCTGCACCAGCTCGGCATCGATCACAATCGCCTGAGCGTGCGTTCGCAAGGTCTGGACTTCCGCCTCACCGGCGTCGAGCCGGCCCATGTCGTGAAGGGGCTGCTGACGTAAACGCCTCAGCAAGCCCCGAACGATAGCGGTCATCGTCGTCGCAGGCGGAAGTTACTTCGGCGCCTTCTTGGCCCCGATCGCGGCCAGCGCCTGCTGGGCGGCCTCGCGCACGGCTGGTTCTTCGTCCTGAAGCACCGCCTCCAGCGCTGGCGCCGCCGACTTGGCCAACGGACCGAAACGCTGCAAGGCTTCCGCTGCGCCTTGACGGGCCACGGGGTTCGAAGCCTTCAATCCGCTCACCAGCACGGGCACGGTTTGTGCGGCCAATTCGGCTGAGGGCGAGGCGACTTGCGCGAGCGCCCAGGCCGCGGCAAGCTGCACGTGGGGATTTTCGCTCTTGAGTGCTTGCTTGAGCGCGGGTTGAACGCCCTCGCCGCTCGGGTCGATTTTTCCCAAAGCGTAGACGACCGCGGCGGTGTTTTCATCCTCCCCGCTTTGCAGGCGAGCCACTAAGTCGGGCGCCGCGGCCTTGGCGCCGGGGCCAATCGCGGCCAACGCCAGCACGGCTTCGTGCGCCACTTGCTCGTTCGGATCGGCAATGAATTGCGACAGCGCCTTTGTCGCCGGCGCCGCGGCGGGGCCAATTTGAGCAATCACGTAGAGCACTTCCAGCCGGTAGGGCTCCTGCTCCAAGGCGGCAATCAATCGAGGTACGGCCGGCGCTCCCAGTTGCGCTAGCGCATCGAGCGCGTAACGCATGGTGGTTTCGTCGGCGTCTTTCATCGCTTCTTGCCAGATCGGCCCCGTGATTTCCGGAGCCGGCGGCAACGCGGCCAAAGCCCGCGCCGCCTGCACGCGCACGAACGGATCTTGATCTTTCAGCCGGGCGATGAGGCGGCGCGTCACGTCGCGGCGCATCGCGGCGTCATCCGGATGCGTTTTCGCCAGCGCCCAGAGGCTGGTCGCGCTGAGCAGCGCATTGGGGCTGCTCACATTTCGCCGGATGATCGTTTCGGCGGCGCGGGGAATCTTACCGATGCGCGCCAGGGCATACGTGGCCGCCGTCGCCACTTGCTCGTCTTTGAGCTGCGCCGCAATCGGCTCGATGGCCGATTCGGCCGCCGCGTCCATCGACGCTAAAGCCAGCACCGCCTCGCGCCGAATATCCGGGCGTTCGTCCTTCAATCGCTCGATCAGGGCGGGAACCGCCTCTTTGGCCGCGGGCCCCAAATCGCGCAGCAGCACACAGGCCCAGTACGCGGCCTTGTCGTTTGACAGCGCCTCGATCAACCCCGGAATCGCCGCGGGCCCTGCGTCCGAGATCGCGCTCAAAATGCGCGAGCGCACGCCGGGATCGGAATCCTCCAGCATTTTGACGCACAACGGGACGGTCACTTGTGGTCCTGGCCGAATCGCCGCAATGGCTTGCACCGCCTGCCGTCGTACGACCGGGTCTTCATCTTTGAGTAACTCGGCCAAAGCGGGAACGACTTTCTTCGACGGCGCACCGACGGCGCCCAAAGCGGCGGCGGCGTGGGCTCGCACTTGGACGGAAGGATCTTTCAGTAGTTCGGCCAGCGGCGCTACGGCGGCTTCGCCTCCTTGGGCGCCAAGTTGATCGATCGCGTCGAGGCGAACGGCTTCCTCGGACGCTTTCAAGCCCTTGAGCAAATCGGCAGGAGCTTTTTCCTGAGCGCTCGCAAGCGACGCGCCGGCGAACCCCACCGCGGCAAAGAGCAAAATACGAGTGGCAATGCGTGATTTCATGGTGATTTACCTTGCCGAATGAGCGGTGTTAAAGCGAGCCTTGGGCGCCGGTGTACATAACGTTTTGCAAAAACTTGCGCGAGTCCACGTACTCTTGAGGACTCACGTCTTTGATGTGTGCTTTCAACTGCCCCGACATGCCTTCCACGGCCTGACGCAGCGCGCTTTGATCCGACAGGCCCAAATGCCCCTGCGTCGCGCGTTTGGCGAACAGCTGGTCCACGGCGGCGCGCTGCGGGGTGAAGATTGCGTCTTGCAAAGTGTCCGGCCACAGCAATTGGCCGGACACCGGATCCAGGTTCGTCGTTTGAAGTCCCTGCGGAGCGCCCTGCCGCGCGATGCGCGAAAGCTGCTCCATGGTCGGCTTGGGGCCGGCCTTCTTGGCTCGGGCCGCTTTGTTGATCTCCTGCATTTCGAAGTAGGTTTGCGTGTACAACTGCCGGTTCTGAATTTCGTTACGCTCGGCTTGCGTCCAGTTCACGGCGGCGGCCGACGTGGAAAGGTTGTAGTCTCCCGCCGAGCTTAACACGTTGGCCATGCCGTTCATGGCGCCTTCAGCAATGGTCGAGGAGTGACCGCCGCCGCCGTAATAACCGCCGGAACCGCCCACGATGTTGGCCGAAGGAACCGCCGGCACATACGCCTGCGAATCACCGGTTTGCGTTTGCGCCGCCACGGGCGCGATCGCGAGGGCGAGGAGTAAAACCCCCCAGGGATGTTTCAGCAGTCGATGCATGGTGAATACTCCAAAGGTCTTGGGGATAAGATGTTAAGTTCCGGTCGCCGCCGTGCGCCAAGCCGACCGACTTGCCACCGGCAAGGCCGCTCCGACCGTGATGTAACGAGCTGGAACAAGGGGTTGTAGCGCCATCGCGTGACGCGCGGCGGTCGCATGCGCATGGGCCCGGAAGCCGGCGCCGCCAGGCGAAAGATCATAACCGCCCCGAGAAGCAGAAACATCTGGGTAAGAATATACGCCGTCGCGAACACGGCGAACTCGACCTGACCAAAGACGATGACCGCAATCGTTGTGGCGATGCTCACATCGCACACCACGAATACCCTCATCCAGCGGAATCGGTCGGTCGCGCCCGCGTGCGCCAACCAGACCGTAGTATACCCCGACCCGAGTCCAAGTCCAGCCATAGGCGCCAGCGACCTCGCTTCGGACCTTCAGAGCCGGAGGCGTCAGCCCCGGCGTTCGTTGTTCGCGCGCCCATGTTAACGACCGCGGTTACCCGTCTTAACGATCGCTAAAGATCGCGGGGGCCCTCTGCGACGATCGGCGCGCCGCCCGCGGGTTCGATTTCTTGCAACAGGTTCTGCAAGTCGAGCCGGCGTGTGTACATCGACAACGCGCCATCGGGCGTTCGAGGCCACGCCTCGCGCGGACGGTCCCAGTACAACTCCAGGCCGTTGTCGTCAGGATCGCGCAAGTACAACGCTTCGCTCACGCCATGATCGCTGGCGCCGTCCAGCGCGACGCCCGCCGCAAGCAACCGACGCAGCGCGTCGGCCAAGGCGCGCCGCGTGGGGTACACCAGCGCGACGTGATACAACCCCGTGGCGCCAGGCGGCGGGGGCGAGCCGCCCTCGCTCTCCCATGTGTTCAACCCCAGATGATGGTGATAGCCCCCCGCCGAGACAAACGCCGCCTGCGCGCCATACCGCTGCGTGATCTCGAAACCCAGCACGCCGCAATAGAACCGCAACGACCGCTCCAGGTCGGCCACCTTCAAATGCACATGGCCAATGCGAACCTGAGGATCAATCGCAGAGAAAGCATGCGGCGCAGCCATGAGCAAGGCTCCCGGTGGGCGGGCCAGCCGCGGTCGCTCCGGAACGCGCCTGGCATACAATGGAAACTATGGCGACAGCTCACCAACGGCGACATCTTTACGACCCGCGGCAAGGGACCGAAGCGATTTGCATTCGCAAGTTCGAAATCGGAGCCGAGCCGAGCGAACCGCCGCGCACGAATTACTTCTCCGTGTTTTGGATCGACGAAGGCGCCGGTGAGTTCTGGGCCGACGCCGCGCGGCATCCCTTCCATGCCGGGTCGCTGGTCTTCTTCACGCCGTACCAGTATATCCGCTTCGCGCCCGCCGCCGCAGTGCGCGGCCTGCTCATTCAGTTTCACGCCAATTTTCTGTGCGTGGAAACTTTCCATGCCGAATCGGGATGCGCCGGCGAGTTGTTCAACGATCCGTATCACTCGCCGGTAGTCGCTTTCGACCACAAGTCGCGCCGCGGCGTAGCGCAGCTGTTAAAGCAAATGCAGCAGGAGCACGCCGCGCGCGAACTTGCGTTTGCCGAGATGCTGCTGGCTCAAGTGAAAATCTTGCTCATCTTGGCCACGCGGCGCAAGACGCACACCCTTCATGCCTGCAATGTCGACGGGCGCAATCCGCGGCATCCCGTGCTTGGCGCCTTGAAAGAGTTGATCGACGCGCATTACGCCACGCTGCACTCCCCGGCGGACTATGCCCGGTTATTGCACATGGCGCCCAAGACGCTGGGCCGCGTGGTGCGCGAACAATTGGGCAAAACGTTGACCGACTTGATCCGCGAGCGCATCTTAACGCACGCCAAGTGGCAACTCTTGCACACCCTCAAACCGGTGAAAGAAGTCGCCCGGGAAGTCGGCTTTGCCGACGAGTTGTACATCAGCCGCATGTTCAAGAAAGCGACCGGCTATTCCCCCACGTTTTTCCGCGAGTTTGAAACGGAAATTCGCGGCGGGAGCAATTTGTCCATGCTTTCGCGCCCTGCGCCCATTCCGACTCACGAACCCCCTTCCGATAATTCAAACGGTTAAGCGCCGCGGCCGCCGCCGTGGGCAAACGGGTCTCGAAAGGAGCATTCGGAATGGGATGGCGAACCGTGTTCGAGTGGGCCAGCCGCATGGATCGTGTCGGAATCGCCCTCACCCGGCTTGGGTTGATTGTGGTCCTGGTGTGGATTGGCGGGCTCAAGGTGGCTCGATACGAAGCGGACGGCATTGTCCCCTTTGTGGCGAACAGCCCCTTGATGAGTTTCTTCTACGCCGATCCGGAAGGCTACCAGGCCCATAAGAACCCGGAAGGCAAGCTCGTGCCCGAGAACCGCGCCTGGCACGAAGCGAACGGCACGTATCCCTTCGCGCTGGGGTTGGGCGCCGTGATCGTGGCGTACGGCTTGCTGCTTTGCTTGCATCCTTGGCTGCCGCAGGCCGCCGCGCTGGGCAGCTTTCTGGTGTTCATCATGTCGTTCGTGACCTTGTCGTTTCTCATCACCACGCCGGAATGCTGGGTGCCCGACTTGGGCGACACGACGCACGGCTTTCCTTACCTGAGCGGCGCCGGGCGATTGGTGCTGAAAGACGCCATCATGATGGGCGCCGCCCTGGTCACCCTGGCCGACTCCGCACGGTACTACCTTCAACGCCAAACGGCGGCTCCGCAAATCCGCCCGCAAGTCGCCCACGCCGCCTGATCAAAAGAGGGCCGGCGCATCGATCCAACGAGCGGCGTGTGGCTGGCGCCGCGGAGCGGGACGCAACGCCCCAGCGGCGTCGACAAATGGTACCGCCGTGAGGGAAGCCGATTCGACTGGGACGTCGAAGACTCCGTCTCTAGCCACTCCTTCGCAGTGATCGCATACGGTACATGCCACCCGCCGCCCCAACCCGCGCGCCTCGAAGCGGTCCCTGGCCCGCCTCCGTCATTGGCCCCTAAGACAAATACGACAAGGGTCCATTCGAGGAATATCTCTAAGGCCAATCAACGCGCTCATCGACACTCAACTCAAAAAGAGTAAACTGCAGGAAGATTTAAGCAAAAAACGACGACTCCCCCAAGTCGGATAAGGACGTAAGAGTTTTATCAGCACACCCGGGAGTCATCTTGTGTCCATTACTTGTTCGCCGGTTCAGGAAGTTCGTTCGTAACATGGGCGTTGATCTGCTTGCGAAGGCATTTGAGCGGTTCACAGTAGACCACGACGAGGCCGCCTTTATGGCTGCAATTCGGCAGCACGGCGGCCATTCACCTTCATCTAGTCTTGATTACCCAATGACGCACCGGATTCGCGACGTTTCGCTCGGCGGTGATGCGTACAGGGTTGTGCGAGTCTACGACGTCGACGATCGAACGTCGCGATTGTACGTCTATCCTTCGGAGACACCGGGCGAACAGCCGGGCGTTCCGTACGAACTGAGCGAAGATGCTTTACACCAATGGGTTGTTGATGAATTGAACGATCCCACAGACGGGGATACTGACTGGAGCAAGTACTTAAGTTTGATGGATGCCGGAAAACCTGTCTGAGAACAATCTGCACGGCCAGCGAAAGCACGGCGAACCAGGCGTGGCGCCCGCGCGCACCGGCGGGTTTTGTCGTGGTAGAATTATGTTGCGTCGTGCAGGTTACCTTTAGCGTTATCCGACTGAACTACCCGAAATCCAGCAACTAAACCTTGCGTCACATAAGATTCTCGTTGTCTGTCTTGCTTGCTGCGGTTGCATTAGTTGCAATCTTGCTCGCGACCTACAAGGCGGGGTTTCGCGCGGGTGAGATCAAAGCACTCAAGGTCCCGCTACGTCACAATGCCGACCGTGAACTGGTTCAAGGGCAACTGCGACTGCTTGCCGCCGACACACGCGAACCTGTTGCACTTTGCCGTGTCGACTTCATCCTTATTGGACCCGATGGCGGTGACGGTGGGTTCCAGATGGCGATATCCGACCGCCGAGGCATTGTCAAACTACCTGCGTATTTGAGCCCCGGTCGGTATCAGATCGAGATCGATCCGGTGCGAAACGCTGACAAACGTTTGGTCCACACGAGCTATTCCTCAGCGAATGACTACTTGCTGATTCGACCCGACAAGACCTATTCGCCGTTTGAATATGTTGTGGATGTCCAGCCTCCACCTGCTTCCCAAGCCGGCGGATAACCAAGCGGTGAACGGGAGCGGCCAATCACGCGGGTTTGCAACGAGAGTTTTATTGGCGGAGGCCCCGTTACCGCCGTCATTAGCGCATAGTCAACAATTCCGTAGACCGATGAACCGTAGTCGCGAAGATCACGCGCCATGGCTATGCTTCTGAGGGTGCTTACGGCTTAACGTGTTGAAGCACACAAGTCGTCCGCCAGAAGCAATCGGAGCGCGACTGCCGCAACTCTTTCGCGATCCCATCTTGTCACAGGCTAACCAGTCGTTCAAGTTGAAATGGGACGCAACCAGGGGGGCGACCTCCTGTCATCCCCCTGGTTACTAACCCATTCAACTTAACTCTATTCATTCGGCACAAAGGCAATATGCAACCGAGTTTCAAGCACCAAGGCCTGCTCGTAGGGACGGCCTTGGGCGTGGCCTTGCTACTCGCGTTACGGGTATTGCTTGTTGACATCGATTGGCAATCCCCGTTGTCGCCCGTTGAGGCGCGCGTGATCGGCGAATGGTCTCACGATCCTAGTGAAACGATACGGTCGTTTCACGCCGATCGATCGTTCTCGACTTCCAATGGGCAGTTTGTGGGCGTCTGGGAGGTCAAGGACGGGCGACTGACCGTCAAATACTGGCAGCCATTTGAGCTTCCGACCGATTTCAACGCCGCTGCATTGACGCATTCGATTCGGCGGACCCGCAAAGAGACTCTCTCGTGGAGAATCGAATTCGCCGCAGACAACCAACAAATCTTCCTGGATCGGGGTTGCGTACTGAAAAATGGTCGCCTTCTCCCGATCGGCGCGGGAGATGAAAAGATGCTGTTCACGCGTGTGAGGAACGTAGCCGAATAGATGGCCGAATCAGAGCTGTTAAAGGTGCCAGGGAAAAGGGGACATTAGAGCTGTTAAAGGTGTCAGGAGCACATATCGCAGTTGAAAAGGGGACATTCTACTTTTTAAAAAGTAGAATGTCCCCTTTTAATCCCGCATGATTGCCATCCAAGAGTATCTCTTGCAGCAGCTCCAACTCCCGTATCGGGTCATCACAAAATGCACCGCTGATATTGGGAAGCCAAATGCGCGCGGAATCGATATGGAGGTCTGGTTGCCGGGACAGAATAACTATCGCGAGACGCACACCGCGGATTACATAACGGACTACCAGGCTCGACGATTGAATACGAGGGTTCGGAGAGGCGACGGCTCTTTGGAGCTCGTGCACACCAATGATGCGACCGTCTTTTCCCAGCGTCCTCTCATCGGCATCATGGAAAACAATCAACTGAAAGACGGAACGATCGTCGTTCCCGACGTGCTGCGGCCGTACATGAACGGTCGCATGAGCATCTAGCGCCTTTTTATGCTCGTTGACGTTCAATCGAAGATCGCTTTGCAATGCGTTTTCATAGACACGCCGAGGCAATCGGCTACATTCGTATTGATCAATATGTCTTTGCATCAACCAATATGACCATTCCCAGATATCGGCTTGAGAAGTTCAATGCACGTTGGGCATCCGAGATTCTTCAGTGGGCAATGTCTCCCGAAGAATTATTTCATTGGTCAGCTGACCGATCATTACCTCGCGGTGATCCTTCGATATTCTTGCGCTGGCACTCTGATCCTGACATCAAACCATATGCCCTCATTTGCAATCGCCAACCAGTTGCATACGGCGAGCTGTGGTTGGAATGGGAAGAGAGATTCGCAGAAATTGCGCGGCTGATCGTCTCGCCAAAGCACCGACGAAAGGGGCTTGCCACGATGCTACTCGAAGATCTTTCATCGAAAGCAAACGAGGCCGGCTACGAACGTGTTTGGGTCCGAGTGCTCCCCTCAAACTCGGCGGCACGGACATGCTATGAGACAGCCGGCTTTCGGCAGGTTCCGGAGGCGGAACAAGTGAGACTGAATAAAGGCCAAAGGTATGAGTTCATTTGGTTGCAACGGTCGACGTAGTCCCAAATTGCGATTTATTGATGCGATCGAGATCGAGTTATTGCGCTCGCACAACATTTGCGATATTATGTCTATGGTGTTCCTTCTGAGCACCGGCAAGGTTTCTCTGATCTGAGGCAGGCCTCGTGCGCGTCCGATGAGCGCGCAGGGAACTGTTAAAGGTGTCAGGAGCATATATCGGCGCCGGGCGCCTGTTGGCCGAGCGTAGCGACGCCCCGGCAGGCGCGGCCAACCAATTGTAACGTAGCGAGGAAAGCCGATTCTGCTGGGGCGTCGAAGACTCCGCCGCCAGCCACCCCTTTTCGTTGCAGTAATTAATCTTGGCCGCCCCCGGCCAATGTCGTATCGCGGCGTGCGGGTTAAATTGGACGTAATAACGTACAGGTCTCGTCATGGGATTTCGTGTCCAACTGATCGCAGTCACGGGGAAAGAGCCGAGCGCGATCCAGCGCGACTTTGGCGTAGCGGCGACGGGACAGTATGAAGAGATCGCCGAGTCCCCGGTCGTCGGAGCACCGCTGCCCAACGGCGCCTACCTGCTATACATCAACGACCCAGATCAGATTCTTCCGAACGATCAGGTCTTCGCCCGCCTTTCGAAAGGCGCGTCGCTGGTTGCCTGTTACGCCAACGAAACCGTGATGAATAGTTATGCCTGCGGCTGGGCGAATGGCGTTGCGCGGTGGTCGGTTTTTCACGACGCCCAGCAGAACATCAAACATCTTGAAACGAGCGGCGTTCTTCCGCCGGAGTTGCAGCCGATCCGAGATCGACTCTTCGCGCAGCAAGACCTCGATGACGACGCCGACTATGTTTTCAATGTTCCCATTGAGTTGTTCGCGGCGCTTGGGGGCATCAGGTATGATCAGGACATTCCTGGCGCCGGTCCCGAGCCTTGGGAGATTCTGGAATAGCGCGGCGCGCGCCGGATGCTACTGCTGGCTTGCCAGCCATGTTCGTGGGAATGGCCGTCAACTAACCAACTTGGTGGCAACTGTCGAACCGCAATTGCTTAACATTCTTCCCTAACGCCCAGCGACTCAACCGTCACTGCTAGGCAAGCGAGCAGTGCCACCGGCCGCGACGCACCACCATGGGTTGAACGCGAGCGCAGGATCACGTTGAATTCGAAATTCACGGCAGCCGGCCGACGCCACGTTGACCGAAGCGTTTGGCGCAACTCCGCCTCGCGGCAATTCCATACGAAAGGAGCGTGTCATGAGCGGAACGATCACAGCTAAGAAGGTCGTCACGCATCCCTGTTTCTCGATGCTGTGCGTCCTCGGCCTTTTCTTCGTCCTGCCGCGCTACGGCAGCATGGCCGTCATGGTCGGCTGCGCCACCTGGTTGTCGGCTTACGTCGCGGTATCGCCGGAAAGTTTCCGCAGTCGGAGCGGCTCCCTGAGGACGACAATTGGTTTGGTCGCAGCCCTGTGGGCGGCAGCGGCCGTCGTCGCGGCCCTGACCCTCAAGGGAGAGATTCAAAGTTAAGCAACGCGGCGAACCCGGCGCTGCAGCAAACGGCGGCCGCTATACTGGCTCCTCGTGGTAATAAGACTTTCGGCGCGGCCGCCGCGGCTGAGCTTGGTCGTTCGTCGGTGGAAGAAAATCTAAGGGAGACTCAAATGCGATTCGTTCGCGTACTGGCCCTGGGTTTCACGGTGCTCTTGGCGTCATCCGCAAACTCTGCGGACCCAGACCCGCAGGAAGTCGTTGCGCAGGTCGTCCAAGCTGTGGGCGGCGAGGACAAGTTGCTCAAGCTATTCCGCACCCGGGAGACGGTCAACGTCAGCACCGACCCGAACAAACAGGTGGCGGCGCGCGTCTCCGTGGCGGAGCCGCCGAACCACTGGTGGCTCGGAAAACGGGACCGCGTCAAGGCAGACAAAGAACCGGCGACCTTCTTGGTCTGGGCCTGGACGCTCGGAGCGCTGACCGACCCGAACTCCAAGTTAGATGTCATTTCGGAAATCACCGAAGCCGACAAGCCGGCGATCGGGCTGCGGGTGAGCGGCACGATCGATCCGCCGATGGACCTCTACTTCGACAAGGCCGAGATGCTTCTGGTCCGCATCGACTGGCGGACAGACATCCACCGGTTCAGCGATTGGAAGGAGCATGACGGGGTGAAGTATCCCGCGAAGTGCGTTGGGTACAAGAAGAACACCGGCAAGCCGTGGTACTTCAGCGAGATCCTCGAACTGGAACGACTCAAGGAGTTGCCCCAGGGTTTAGAGCGGTAGCGCCGTTCTAGGCGCCGTCTAACCCAACGAGAATAAGGTGCAGAATAAAGGTGTCAGGAGCATATATTTGGCGCACCATTGATTTGGGTAAGTGATTTTTCCGGCAAATTTTGCATTGGAAATCGACATTCTGAATGTCGCGCGAGTGTTGGCCAACGTCCAGAATATTTGCCTGCCCCCTTTCGCATTGGACCAACCGTCACTGCTAGGCAAGCTAGCAGTGCCACCCAACCGCCGTTCGTTGTCCAGCATGCAAGTCGGCTCGAACCAAGATTGACACAACGCCTCGGGGAGGCCTAATTGCCCTGAATGTCATGGCACGGGCGTGATAACTAGGTCGGGTATCGGCAACGGTGAGACTTGTAGTCGATCTTACCCGAGGGGGAAGGTCAGGTAATCAACCATTGCTCCGCGCTTATCAACACGCGCGAGTTGACATCGCCAAGCAACGCGGGTTACGCTTGTTTAATCGCAATCCCACCGGTGCAAATTAGCGCGAAGGCAATGGTGTAACAATCTATTCAACGCAAAACCGCCGTATATGCCTCCAAGCAAACAATTGGTTTATTGCCAAAGATGCGGCGCTACTCGCATCTATGAGCATGGGACAAGGTGTCATGCCTGCAGGGTAGACGCTAGTATTGCCTACCCAGTTTCGCGTGTGACATCGGGGACAAAGCGACCGCTCAACAGGTGTTCCCAATGTCGCAGTACTTGGTATCCGCGTGGTAGTGATCGTTCTGCCAAGTGTCCGCGGTGCCAAAGTCCCGAAGTCGAGTGTTTGATGCCCGGCGGCTAAGCCCTTACAAGAAGACAGCAAGTAAAAGCACGGTCGGGCGAAATAATGGTGTCAGGAGCAAATATCGCCGCTGGGCGCCTGTTGGCGGTACGCAGCGACGCCCCGGCAGGCACGGCCAACTAATTGCAACGCAGCGAGGGAAGCCGACCTTGCTGGGGCGTCCAAGACTCCGCGTCCAGCCACCCCTCCGCAGTAGTCGCGTGCGGTACATGCCACCCGCCGCTCAACCCGACACGGCGCATCGCGCTGGCTCCTTCTGGTATAATCGTCTCGCGCCGTTCGGGTTAGGTCACACGTTCTATTGCTTAGTCCATTTTCATATGTCGGATTCCAACTCATTGATCAACCTCGGCGAGCTCTCGAAACCGGCGACGGTACTGATCGAAAAGATCTCTGATGCCGTTGGAGGCATATTCAAACCATCCCAGATCAAACGCATCGCCAAGGCGGAAGCCGAAGCAAGTCTCATCGAAGCAGAAACGCAAATCCAGATTACGGATTTGCACCGACGAGCATTGCACCGCTTCGTCGAAGAAGAGGCGCAAAAACAGGCGAATATCGAGAGTATCACAGCAGATTCCCTGCCGCTTCTTGAAGACAACTCGTCACCGGGAAACGTCGATGACGATTGGATCACGAATTTCTTCGATAAATGTCGGATTGTGTCCGATGCTGACATGCAACAACTCTGGTCACGAGTTCTCGCTGGAGAAGCTAACAAACCTGGTGCATTCTCACGCCGCACCGTGAATCTGATCTCCGACCTGGATAAACGCGACGCAGATCTCTTTACGAATCTGTGCCGGTTTGGCTGGATGATGGGAAAAATGACTCCTCTCATCTTCGATGCGCAAAATGAGATTTACGATAAGCACGGAATCAACTTCGAGACGCTGAACCACTTGGAGACACTTGGCCTGATCCGATTCAATTCCCTTACTGGTTTTCGGGTGACACAGTTGCCGAAACGATTCCGCATCCATTACTACGGTAAACCAGTCGAACTCACCCTTCGGAAAGATACGGATAACGACCTCGACGTTGGCAAGGTGTTGCTGACAAATGCGGGACAAGAACTCGCACTAATTTGCGGATCGCAACCGATTCCAGAATACTTTGACTACGCCCGGAAGAGGTGGGTTGACAAAAAGCTGATCACAGATTGCGCAACCGAACAATCCAAAAATTAAACGTGTTAGGAGCATATATCGGTGCCGGGTGCCTGGTGGCGGAGCGCTGCGACCCCGGTAGATACGCACGAATAAAGGTGTCAGGAGCATATATTCGGCGCACCGTTGATTTGGGTTAGTGATTTTTCCGGTAAATCTTGCATTGGAAATCGACATTCTGAATGTCGCGCGAGAGTGTTGGCCAGCGTCCAGAATATGCGCCTGACCCCTTTCGAATTGGATGACCCCTTTCGAATTGGACCAGGATTATCTCGAATTGGATAGGTCATGCGATCCTTTCGTTTTCGTTTCGGCATCCGACATCTCATCGTGCTGACGACGGCATCGGCCTTCGCTGTGTTTGCATTCACAGCGTGGTCAGGTCCGTCTCTGGAAGATCGAATGGTGCAGGCGGCGCAACGTGGCGACTCACGGATGTTTGCCGTATTCATCGCACTCGGGGCGCAAGTCGATCGCGGCCAGGGAATTGGGGGCTATAGTCCTACGCCGCTCATGGATGCCGCCTACGACGGCGATTTGCGCGCGGTTGATTTGTACTTGCAACACGGCGCTTACGTTAACTATGAGGAAAAGGACGGTTTTACCCCGATCAATTATGCCGCGATGCAAGGAAATTGGGACGTTGTCTTGCGATTGCATCAGGCCGGAGCCGATTGTGGCCATCGGGACGCCACAGGAGCGAACGCGATCGACTACGCGATCCATGGGGAGCGTCCCGACATTGCCCAGGCGCTCAAGACTTCGCCAACCGCCCGCAACGTCACAAATGGCGCTAGCGTCGAGATGTCGCGCACGCCCAATAAGCCCGGACAATAAAAGGTGTCAGGAGCATTTACCTTGGCGCGTCGTTGATTTAGGTAAGTGATTTTTCGGCCAATATCGCGTTGGGATTAGACAACCTCGATGTCCAGCGAAAGTGTTGACGCGATGGTCAAGAATATGCGCCTGTCCCCTTTCGTGTCCGAGTAGAATGCCCCAATGCCAAAACTCAGACTCACCGTTCGCGACCTGTTCTTCTTTGTCACCCTTGCCGCCGTGCTGGTGGCGTGGTGGGTAGATCACCGCGCGTTGTCCTCGCATCGTGGATGGTGGGACGCCAAGGAAGTTCAGGTTATGGAAATGAAGAAGATGTTGGAGCGCGACGGCTATCAGGTGCAATTGATAGAAGATGGCGTTGTTATCACCACGCCAGACGGTGTCGCCTACGAAACTACTCAGCGAAGCTACCGGCGCCGATAGGTGAAGAATGATCGCACTCGATTTTTTGGGCAGAATCCCGCGACAATAAAAGGTGTCAGGAGCATTTACCTTGGCGCGTCGTTGATTTGGGTAAGTGATTTTTCAGCCAATATCGCGTTGGAATTAGACAACCTCGATGTCCAGCGAAAGTGTTGACGCGATGGTCAAAAATATGCGCCTGTCCCCTTTCGCGTCCTTTCGCGCCTCTTTCACGTTGACCCCTTTCGCGCGTCTGCTGCCCTCTTTCGGCGCGTGAGAAAATCGAAATTTTCTGACAGGACTTCCCTGTCTTCGCGTAGTGCCTTATGAACAAGGCGCCGAGGGGGCGCGTTTGCTTCCAGGCATGATGCTCTTTGGAGATTGAACGATGACCATGAAGCAACTCAGTTGGCGGTTTTTCGCCGCGCTCGCGACGATCCTGGCCATCGCCGCTATCCTCCCGGCTCAGGAACAGAAGGAGGATGAAGGTGAGATTATCGGAAAAGTCTGGGAGCTGTCAGTCCGGAAACGGGATGGCGCCATTGAGAAACGTAGAATCTCCGCCACTCCCGACGGCAAGGTCCGAGGCCGGAACGCCCAAGAAATCGGCACGTGGACCCAAGACGGCATTGATGTGACGATGAGGCTTCGTTACGGCAGGGACGACCCGTGGAACGGCGTTTACAAACTCACGCAGGTCCGCAAGGATCCGCCCTCGTGGAAAGGCGTTGTCCGGTATCCCAACGGGAGAGAGCTTGCGATCCCCGAGGTAAAACTGCTCCAGGATTGAATTCATCGTGAGTTAATGGGGAGTCGGAAGGAAGAGTTTCCGAAGAATCAGGTGTTTGAACCGATTTTCACGTTTGGCGCCTGACGTCTTTCGTCACGCTCAAACGTCGCTGCCAGGCATGCTTGCCGTGCCGCTCGCCGCGCGATGGCGGCGGAAGTTTTGCCGCGGGTAAACTCAACAAGGAATTGCACTTATCGCGACCAGTTGCATGCAAGACGAACTGGAGTTCAGAAGAAAATGGTTAACATCTCTTGAATTTGAACATTTGTTCAGTATAATGGAGGCATGCGGAAGTGGACATCGCGAACCCGGGACGAGGTCGCTTCCTGCGATTGATGCTTGCCAGTTTCCCCTGATGGTGCGTAATCCGCGTTCCTTACCGGTAAACACGTTCACCCAGGTGGCGCTGGCCCCGGTTTTCACCGCTTTGCGGTGAAGCGCGGCGGTCAAACGTTCCTCCCAAGGTCGCTCCGCCGCAACACTTAGCGCCGGCTTTTTACCCTCGCCCTTTTACCGACGGGGGAGGATGCGCCCCAGGCCTCCGTCCACGCCGATGACCTGACCGGTAATCCAGTCGTTTTCGGCGGCCAGCAGCCATTCCGCCAAAGACGCCGCGTGCTCCGGTTCGCCGAGCCGGCCCAAAGCGTGGAGCGCCGTCGAAGCCGCCGCGGTTGAGGGATTTTCCCAAATGCGGCAGGTCATGTCGGTCCGGATCAAGCCTGGGCTGATCACATTGACACGAAGGTTGTGCAAGGCGTAGGTCGCCGCCGCCGAGCGCGCCAGCCCAATCACGCCCGCCTTGGCTGCGGCAATCGCTTCGTGGTTTTGAATTCCGATTTCTGCGGCGGCCGAAGCGAACAAGACGATGGCTCCGCCGCGTTCGCGGAGGAGTTTCGCTCCGGCGCGCACCGTGGCGAAGGCGGTGAACAAGTTCGTTTCGAGCACTTCGCGAAACTCCTCGTCCGAAACGCCATGCGCCGGTTTGAGAAGAACCGAGCCGATGCAATTGACCAAACCTTGGAAGCCGCCGTCCGCGTCGGCCGCCTCGCGAAGCGCCGCCTCGAACGGCGCCGAGCGGGTCAGGTCGACCACGGCGAAAGGCTGATTCAGTTCGCGCGCCAAGGTTTCGAGCTTTTCGGCGTTACGGCCCACCAGCAGCACGCGGCGTTGCTGGCCGACGAGCCGGCGCGCCAAGGTTCGGCCAATCGTTCCCGTCGCGCCGAGAATTGCAATTCGGTCCATGCCGCTTTACCGTTTCCGAGAAACCCAGGAGAACTCCCACGTCAATGATTCAAATACGCGGCGTCGCCGCTCAGCAGCACGGCGCCCAGCAGCACCGCCCGGGCCGACCAGCCCCAGGTGCGAATCCAGTTCGAGCGGACCAGTCGCTCAATGAGCGACGCATCAAAACCTTCCGACAAACGCTCGTGCAGCGGAACTTGAAGCCACGCGGTCGAGATCCAGATGATCGCCAAAAGAATCGCGGCGATCGCGAACTCGGGCGAGAGCAACAGGCCCGGCCGCAGCCACACCAGCGCGGCCGCCGTGATCGCCTCCAGGAGCATGGGCCCGGCCACCACCCAAGTGGTGCGCGACTGATGTAAACGTTCGTATTCGCGAAACCGTTCCCGTCCCACGCCGGCCATCAGCGGGTAATGCACGACTTGGACAAACCAAATCAGCCCCACCATGACCAACGTGCAGGCCAGGTGGGCGTACAGCAGCAACGCTTCGGTCACGGTCTCACTCCTTTTGAGGAGGGGACTTCGTCTTTCGAGCGTGCGCGAGCCAGTCGGCCCTCCAGCGAGCAAACCTCGCCGGTGCAACGCCTTCCGGTAAGTCGCAGCCGATTCCGCGCGAAAACCGAGTAACCCCAATCCAGGGTCTGGGAAATTCCCGGTAGTCGGCTGAGCCACACCAAGGGGGAGAACCCGACCGCGGCGTACATACGACGGAAGACTTCGACTCCTCGCAGCCACGTGCCGTCGGGCAGCCGGGCTTGCATTTCGCTCATTAACTCTTCGTAGGTTTTTCCGACCTGAACCGCGGCGAAGTCGGGCGCGTCGATGTCGGTAAAGCGGATACGACCGTGACGATCCCACCTTCGCAGCAAGTTGATTTCGCGCAGGCAAAGGGGGCAGCCGCCGTCGAAAAACACTTCAATTTCGTAGGAGTTGTGGTTGGTCGCGATCATGCATTGGCTCCTGAAACTGGCGACGGCAAGTGGTTAAGCGTTGGCCCCGGCCGCGGTTAACCGGAGGAACATCGGCATTGTTGGGCCGAAGGACGTTCTGACAAGACCGGCACACCGAGAAAGAAGGGGACGCCCCGCGATGGCAACCGAAGCCGCCTTGGATATGTCACGGGAACCGCAACGTATGTCTGGAGTTAACGCTGTTCGCGCGCCTCGGTGGATCACCTGGGTGTTGGTCATCGCGGCGGTTTACAACGTAACTTGGGGGGTGTTCGCCATTTTCTTTCCCCGCGCGCCGTTCGCGTGGATTGGGATGGAAGCGCCCAATTATCCTAGCCTGTGGCAATGCATCGGCATGATTGTGGGCGTTTACGGCGTGGGATACGCCCTTGCCGCGGCAAACCCTCTGCGGCATTGGCCGATCGTGCTCGTGGGGTTGTTGGGGAAGATTTTCGGCCCGATCGGCTTTGTGTGGGCCGCGTCTCAAGGCGAATTGCCGTGGATCGCCGGGTTGACCATTCTCACGAACGACGTGCTGTGGTGGTTGCCTTTTGGACTGATCCTGAATTGGGCCTGGCGGGTTGAACGTCGTTGAAATAACACAACTCGGGTTGTCGCAGATAGGGAGGGATGGGAACTACGGGGAGAAGGGTGGGGAAACGCCGTCGCGGA
>CAUJHS010000061.1 GCA_963204915.1 Planctomycetota bacterium
GCCTAACCGCCCCCGGTTCTTGGGGCGCGGGCCCTTGCCCCCCGTATTTTGTAGCCCGGTTGGCGTTTAGCCCACGGCTATGCGCGCACGACCTGGCGAATGCGGTCGATGTGCGAACTTGTTCAATGTGCGACCTGGCGCATGAGCTGGCCTGGAGCAACCTTGCCGGTTTCGCGGCGTCGGGGTATACCTACAGGTTTGCCCCTGTAAGTTTGTCGTGCGTCGATTTGTCATGTGTCGATTTGTCCTTTGTCGCTTGCTGTGAATCTCCGATGGATGCACCCAATCCCGCGCTGGATTTTGAACGGCCGATCTTCGAGTTGAGCAACCAACTTCGTGCGTTGGAGAAATCCTCGGGCGACCGGCCCGACGCCCAAGAGGAAATTCGCCGCCTACGTCGCGAACTGGTGGACACCACCAAACGCATTTACGGCTCGCTCACGCCGTGGCAAATTGTGCAGGTGGCGCGGCACCCGAGCCGGCCGCACACGGTCGATTACATTTCGCTGCTGTTCGATGAGTTCGTCGAGCTGCACGGCGACCGCCGGTTCGGCGACGACCGGGCAATTCTGACCGGCTTCGCAAAGTTGGACGAGCATAAGGTAATGCTCGTGGGCCACGAGAAAGGCAAGAACTTCAAAGAACGCAGTGCATGTTACTTTGGATGTGCGCATCCGGAGGGCTATCGCAAAGCGCTCTCGAAGATGCAAATGGCGGCCAAGCACGGGTTGCCCATCATTTGCCTGATTGACACGCCCGGCGCCTACCCCGGCATTGGGGCCGAAGAACGCGGGCAGAGCGAAGCAATCGCCGAGAACATGTACGAGATGTCGCGCCTGGCCACGCCGATCATTTGCGTGGTGATTGGCGAAGGCGGCAGCGGCGGCGCCTTGGGCATTGGCGTGGGCGACCGCGTGGGCGTGCTGCAATACAGTTATTATTCAGTCATCAGCCCCGAAGGATGCGCCGGCATCTTGTGGAAAAGCGGCGAGTTCGCCGAAGACGCCGCCCGAGCGCTGCGGTTCACCTCGAAAGACCTGCTCGAACTTGGCGTGATCGACGCCGTGATCGAAGAACCGCTGGGCGGCGCCCATCGCGAACCCTACCAAACCGCCGCCCGGCTCAAACAGTTCCTGGTCAAAATGCTGCGCGAACTGACGCCCATTCCCAAAGACGAACTGGTCAACCAGCGTTACGACAAGTTCCGCCGCATGGGCAAATTCCTGGAAGAGGCCACCGCGTAACGATGAGTACAACCGCGTACACCACGGCCGAGGACCTGTTGCGTCTGCCGGATGATGGCTTTCGCTACGAGTTGGTTGAGGGAGAGTTAACACGAATGAACCCCGCTGGATCGCGCCATGGCGCCGTGATCGTCGAGCTGACCGCGCGATTGCATCAACACGTGCGCATGGAGAACTTGGGCCGTGTATTTGGAGCGGAAACGGGCTTCATCTTGCAGCGCGATCCCGACACGGTGCGGGCGCCGGACATCGCGTTTGTTCGCCGCGAGCGTTTGGAAGCGACCGGACTTCCCGCGGGCTTTTATCCCGGCGCTCCGGACCTGGCCGTGGAAGTGGTTTCCCCGAACGACACCTTCGCCAGTGTCGATGAGAAAGCCCGCGCGTGGCTGGCCGCGGGAGCGCGGCTGGTGTGGAACGTGCGGCCGGAGGCGCGCGTGGTCGAGGCGTATCGTCCGGCACACATCGTCGAAATCTTGCCTGAAGATCAAACGCTGACTGCCGAAGAGGTCATTCCGGGTTTTGCATGTCTTGTGTCGGAGATCTTTCCAAAGTAATCGGCGTCTCGGAAAGAATAAGCCGGTATCCGCACCAGCGCAAGATCAGGAAGTGCGTCAGCGGAGCCAAACTACCCAGAGCCGAAGCGATCACGAAGTTCAACGTGTCGCTCGTCGCGCCATGCGACTCCATCAGGCCCGCGGCCAGCCCGCCAGCGATCGCCGTCACGGTCGGCAGCGGCAGCCATCGCCAGAACGTTCCCGGCAGAAGCAGCCAGTACGCCGCCGTAACCGTGGCGAGCGGCGGCGCCAAGATCACGGCGCTCAAAGAAATGGTGATCGACCCGGTAAAGCCAAACCCGCCGCCGGGCGCCGCATTGCCCAAGCCGGGTCTCGGAATCGAAGGTTCATCGCCCGAGGCGAAGGTCAGAGGGAAGAACTGCGCCGCGCCCACGAACAACGCCGCCAGCAGCGTGGTCACGAACATCGCGCGCATAGAAAACTGCGCCGGCCGCGCCGACAAGGCCGAACTCTGGCCGACGGGCCACATCCGCCGTCCGCGGAACAGCTCCGGCGTCAGGCCGAACAGCACAACCGCCAGTGGAATCAGGCTGACGACCGTCGAGGTCTTCGCCGCGAGCCGTACAAAACCGTGTTCGCCAACATCATGCAGGAACAGCGCCGACCACGACAGCAGCGCCGCCAGCACTCCGAGGGAAACGCGCCACGCCGCGTGCGGTCGGCCGAGCATGATCCACGCCGCGAGGAGCTGCGTTTGGAAATAGACGAGCAGCGTCGGCAGCACGGCCAGCAACATAGCCAACTGCGGCGAACGCGCCCAAGGCGAGAACGCTTCGCCCAGGAGCCAACTCTTCACGCCCAGCGCCAGCACGAACAGGATCACAACCACATGCAGCGTAAAATAGACCTTGGCGCCGCGACTCATGCTCGTCGCTCCGATCGGTTCCGCGGCGAGCATCGTTGTTCAACTCGCGGTTGTTGTGCCGTGACGTCGTTGCGCGGTTGCGTTGTTGTGCCGCGCGTTTGTCGATGCGTCGATGTGTCGGCGCCTCGTACGCTGCGGCGGTCATTTCCCAGAGCCATATCGCCAGGCCAAAAGGCCCTGCCGAACGTCCGATAATGTCCGTTATGTTCGGTTGGGGGCAGGGTTTTCCCAGGAAAATGCAGGTTTTCTGCAAATAACGGGCTTTCTCACCCACGCCGTTCTAGCCGTTATTTGGCGGCGTGGGAACCGGGCGGCCATGGCCGAATGACTGTCGTGCGGCGGCTAGCGCGAGAAACCGGGCAGACTCCCCTTCTCGGCGGCGGCTCGCATTTGGTCGAACATGGCTTCGGTGTTCACCGGCAGGTTCATCTCTTGCGGGAACTCCAAGTGCATCTCGCCGTCGTGGTGCAAATGTCCGAACACGCGGTCGGCCGGACTGAGGCGATCGTCGAGCTTATGAATGTACGGCGAGAGCGTGTCGTGCACTTCCTTCGGCATCACCGCGTGCGCCCGATCAAGCGCCAGCGCGATGTAATGTCCCGAGCGCGAGTTGACCACCTTGTCTCGGTTGACCGGCCCGAGCAGCGACACGGCGAAGATCGTAATCACAATGCACAACAACGCGCCTTTGACCAACCCCAGCAGCGCGCCA
This sequence comes from Planctomycetota bacterium, assembly GCA_963204915.1. Lineage (GTDB taxonomy): Bacteria > Planctomycetota > Planctomycetia > Pirellulales > Pirellulaceae > JAHWKS01. Next base: position 3,397 of record CAUJHS010000061.1, read on the forward strand.
ATCTGGCGGTCGAACTCTTTCAGCTTGAGCCGGTCGATGGCGCCCGAGACCAGCCGGAACGCGATCCACACCACCAGCGACGTTCCCAGGAACAGCGCCAACATGGCCACACCCACGTTCCACGGCGGATCGGCGTCGATGCGTTGTGCGACCACATCGCGAAAATTCCAAGCCACAAAGTAACTCGCCACGATCGAAGTGATCGACGCCACTTGCCAGGCCAACCCCTTCCAGGCGCCGTACGCCGCGGCCGCGCCAATCACCATCAGCATGATAACGTCGTAGACCTGCATCGCTTCTTCTCCAGGTTGCGGGAAACGGGCGGACTATACCAAACGGGTCAAGTTGGGCGAAGAGCAAGTTGCCGCAACACGCTTCGACGCCGCGACTGCGGGTCTTTTGCTCTTGGTCTTGCCGTGCGGATTAGATAGAGTTTGCCCCGCGCGGGGTTTTGTTCGCACGTTTCGTTTTTGCGTCGCGGGTTTCCTCATGGCTGGGTTCAAAACGCACATCACGGTGAGTTCGGTCGTTGGCGTGGGATACGGCGCCCTGGGATTGGGGCTCGACTACCCGCTCGAGTCGTGCATGTTGGCCGGCGGCTTGTGCGGCATCGCGGGCATTTTGCCCGACTTGGACAGCAAATCCGGCGTGCCGGTGCGGGAGATCATGGCGCTGGCGGCGGCCATCGTGCCGATGATGATGATCGACCGCTTCCAGCACATGAACATGGGGCCGGAGTCGATCGTGCTGGCCGGAGCGCTCATCTACATTGTGATTCGCTTCGGCGTGGGCGAGATTTTCAAGCTGTACACCGTGCATCGCGGCATGTGGCACAGCATTCCGGCGGCCATCACGTGCGGGTTGCTGGCGATGTTCATTTGCTCGTGCGAGGATTACCGTCTGCGCGTGTTCAAGGCCGTGGCGGTGTTCATTGGGTTTATGGCGCACCTGGTGTTGGATGAAATTTGGAGCATTGAGCTGCGCGGCGGAAGGATTCACTTGAAAAGCTCGTTTGGCACCGCCATTAAGTTTTGGGGCAAGAGCCTGTGGGGCAACTTGTCGACGTACGCCAAGCTCATCGCCATGATCGCCGTGACCATGGGCGACCCCATTCTGATGGAGCAATTCGGCGTGCAGCCGTTCAACCCGCGCGTGCCCACCAACGCGCAAGAGTGGTTCGAGCATGTGTGGCAAAAACACGGCGAGCCGCTCCGACAAGCCGACGCCGGCGCCGCGCTGCCAATCGAGCCGCACAGCCATGCGCACTAACGCGCCGCAAAACAACGAAAAACGTTAGCCGGTGGGCGCTGCCTACGGTTGGCGTTGCGTTGGTCGCGAGCGCGAACCGCACGCTCGCGCGGGGCGGCTCATGAGTCATCCGCCATCGCGATTTGTCGTGTGTCGATTTGTCAGCACGGGGTGCGGCGACGAGCGACCATCGGATCGGTCGTCGGAGCAACCGTTTGTGTTTCCTTCCGCCGCGGATCAGGGCAGGGCGTGGCGAAGAATCTCACGCCGCAAAAGGCCAGGGCAGAGCAATGGCGGCTGGGAAGCGGCGCTCGCGATCCGGGCACCAGGTTAGAACAGCTTGCGGCTATCCAGCAGCAGCGTCACGGGGCCGTCGTTCACCAGTTCGACCTCCATGTGCGCCTGAAAACGGCCTGTGGCCACGGGGGCGCCGCGCGCGGCGGCTTCGGCGGCGAACACCTCGTACAGGCGGTTGGCTTCCTGCGGCGGCGCCGCGTCGGTGAAGCTCGGGCGGCGTCCGCGGCGCACATCGCCGAGCAGCGTAAACTGGCTGACAACCAGGATGGCGCCCCCCTGCTCGACCACCGACCGGTTCATTTTTCCCTGATCGTCTTCAAACACGCGCAGACCGACGACTTTCTCGGCCAGGTAGCGTGCATCGTTGTCGTCATCGCCGTTGGCCACGCCCAACAGCACTAGCAAGCCAGAGCCAATTCGCCCCACGACTTCTCCCGCCACGCTGACGCTTGCCCGACGAACGCGTTGAACGCAAGCACGCATGAGATCAATGCCAACGGACGGGCGCGTCCGCCTTGAGAAGGTGAACCCCGCTGCGCCGCTCAAAGCAGATCTGGCCGGGGTTGTGTCGAAGCGTCGTGTGTCGAAACGTCATAGGGCTCTATTGCGGTTTTTGCGTCGCCAATCCGCGTTCCTGGCGAATGGTTTGCACTTCCTCCACGATCTGGTTGATCAGCGCTGCGTTGGCGCCCAGGTTGCGTGCTTGAATGAGGAACGACCAGCCAATGAGCGTCACCCCAACCAGCGCCACCGTGAAATGCAATATGACGTACTGCTCGGAATTCTGCACCACGGCGCTGGGGTCCGAAGCCGCGCCCAAGGCCACAATGGTCAGAATGAGCAAAATGGCCCCCAGGGCCATGGGGAACGTGCCGCGTTTGATGCGGTTCGCACGGCGAATATGCTCCGTGCTCAAATGATAGGTTTCCACGACTTCGCGCACCCAGCGCGAGGTGCCGACGAAGTAAGTGATCGTAATGCTGTTCACCAACACGTTCACCAGCGCCGCCAAAATTCCAACCCCCATGTGCCACTGTGCGCGCCGAACCACGGGTTGAACTTCGGCGGCCACGGCCACAAGCTTCTGTTGAGCCGCTTGCGTCTTCTCGGTCGAGGCGTTGAGCGATCGCTTGGTCGCGTCGACTTCGCGCTGAGCGGCCAAGTACTCATCGGCCGCGCCGTTGTAATCGCCGCCCCACAGCCCCAGCGCCAGGTTCAGCGCCAGCAGCAGAAAGGCAAACATCGCCAAACTGGAAAAGATACGCGTCAAGGCAGGACACCATTCGGAAATGAAAACGTGGGAATTACCGCCACGCGCGAGGGTGCGATTCGGACCTTCGCTACCAACTCAACCTCAACCGTGGGCTTGCGCCCAGCGGCGGATGGTTGGTAGGGGCGACAACACCATGGCGTATTCGTTGGTTTGGGCCGGAAGGCGGGACGTAGGTGATGCGGCGCGCGGCGGCGAGATTGCTCCAAGGTTCAATTTGCCAGCGGGTCGATCCGTCGTTGTAGCGGCGAAGGGGACGGACTCGCGCGGGTTTGCCGATCCAGCGAATATTCTAGGACGATCTCCCCTCCCCTGCTACCGGCCCTAGGTCGATTTCCCCGCCGCGCCTACAATTCCCGCATGAACCACACCAAACCCCTGTTGGCGTTCACGCAAGGCGACCCGGCCGGCGTGGGCCCGGAAATCATCGCCGCGGCGTGGACTTCGCCGCAGTTGCACGAACTAGCCCGGCTGGTGGTGATCGGTCGACCGGAAATCCTCCAGCGAGCCGTCGATCTGCTAGGCGCGTCCGTGAAGGTGGTCGAAGTGACTGAGCCGGAAGCGGCCGAGTCGAGCCCGGCGCAGCTCCCCTGCCTTTCCTGCGGTTCGCCCGATGCGGTGAACACGCCCCCGGCGGTGGTCGACGCTCGTAGCGGACAAGCGGCCTACGATGCGCTCATTCTCGCGGCGCAACTTGCCTTGGCCGATCGCATCGACGGCCTGGTCACGGCGCCTTTGAACAAGGCGGCCCTGTGGGCGGCGGGACATCACTACCCCGGCCATACCGAATTGCTGGCCGAGTTATGCGGTGTGCCGGAAGTGGCCATGATGCTGTACCTGGCGCCAGGGCCGCGCCTTGCCGGCAGCGCTGGGTTGGGCGTAGCGCACGTGACCTTGCACATGGCCTTGCGCGACGTGTTCGCGAACATAACGCCCAAGGCGATTCGTTCGCGCATCGCCCTGGCCGATGGCGTGATGCGGGCCTTGCAAGCCCCCGGCTCCCCTGCCCCGCGAATTGGCGTGTGCGCGCTCAACCCTCATGCGGGCGAACAAGGCTTGTTCGGCGACGAGGAGCAACGCATCATCGCTCCGGCCGTCGAGCAAGCGCGGGCAGCGGGCTTCACGGTTGAAGGCCCCCTGCCCGCCGACACGCTGTTGGCTCGCGCCGCAGGAGGAGCGTTCGATGCCGTGGTGGCCATGTATCACGACCAGGGGCACATTGCGCTCAAGCTGCTCGAAATGCACCGCGCGGTGAACATCACGCTCGGCTTGCCAATCGTGCGCACCAGCGTGGCGCACGGCACCGCGTTTGACCTGGCCTGGCAAGGCCGCGCCGAATGGAGCGGTCTGATCGAAGCGACGCGCGTGGCCGCGAAACTCGCCCGCCGCAAGAAGTATGACGGTTAGCCGCCACACGTTAGCATGAGGTTCTCGGTGTTCGCCGCCAACTCAATCTCAACCGTGGGCGAGCGCCCAGCGGCTGATAGTTCATTACCGTAACTCGCTCGCGGAGGGTTTACGGCGCCGTGACCACTTCACCACCACCGCGTGTGGACATGGCGCGCCAGGTGTACAGGTCGACTGTTTCGGCAATCGGCCGCACCGAGCCGTCGGCGAGGGCGGTCATGACCACGCCGGGATGAAAGCTTCTCGCGGTAATGATGGCGTAGGTGGGTTGGCCGTTGCTGCCGTCTTTGCCCTCTTGCCAGGAGTTGTAGTCGCCGCTGACGATGCCGCCGCCCGGCGTGGTGTACGGCACCTCGGCGTTGGGAGGCATGGTGGTGGTGAAGCCGGTGTGATGCACGCGGCCATCGGGCCATTCGGTGTGGCCGGTGTCTTTATACTCGCCGCCCGAAGCGACCGCTGCACTCGCCGCGGCGATGTCGGCTGGAATATTCGTGCTGGGCGGTCCGCCGTTGCGTGTGTAGGGCTGCCAGCCCTTGACCTCAGCGGCGAAGAACGTGTTGCTCGTGCCGTCGGTAATCGCCGCCAGCGGCAAGTGGCTGTTCGGGTAGAACACGCCGTCGCCCCCAATGCGGGTTTGCGGATTGAACACGAACCAGGTTCCCATGTTGAACACGTAGCTTGTGGGGAACAACTTCGGCTTGCCGCCGCCGGGGTCGCGCAGGCGGAAGGAACCAGGATCGCTGGGGCAACCGTAGACTTCGATCTTGAGGCTGTCAATGGCGGGCTGCACATCCCAGGCTCGCGTGAGGTCCACACGATCGTACAGCGCCGCTTGCTCCAGGAACTGCAAGATCCGGCCATGAATTCCCCAGGCGAGGTTGTTGGCTGTGGCGGTCGTGTTCAAATCGACAATCGTACTGGCCGGCATACGGCGATAGGTGCTTTCATAATTGTGCAACGCCAGCCCGAGTTGTTTCAGGTTGTTGCTGCACGACATGCGCCGAGCCGCCTCGCGGGCGGCCTGCACCGCCGGCAACAACAAGGCGACGAGCACGCCGATGATGGCGATGACGACTAACAACTCAACCAGCGTGAAGCCAGACGATGCCGTTCGGGGGCGGCGCAACATGCGATATGTTGTCAAAGGGCGTGCTCCTACCAAGGGAATGATTACGCCGCTACTCGCAATTACCGCGCCGCAGAATGCTGGCACGATAAAAATTTAAAATCCTTAGGATTTTCCGCAACTTGCCCCTTCGGCAAAATGTTGGAGCGGGAAAGGCAACGATGAGACGACCGCGAGACGACGACTTTTCCGACACGCAAGTCGAATGGATCGACAGACCCGTTTCGTGCGGGGAATCATAACCCTAGGTCGATTGGTCGCACGATCGACGTACTCTAGCGTACGGTCAAGATACAGAAGAAAGAATGGGGTTCGCTACATTAGCCTTCGTGCGTTTGTGTGCGGTACTAGGTCAGGAACCGCGGGCGAGCGTCATGACCCCACCATTGCCTGATGACGGACCTCTGTCGTCGTGGATAATCAACACTTTTGTCGAGTATCAGGCGTCGAGTGTCAATCCGTTCGTGGGGGGCAATGTGGCGGTTGGTCCATTGTTTGAAACGTCGAAGCGTCGGTTTGGCTAGCGTGGGTTGGGCGTCTCCCCTGCCCTGCCGGCGACGCGCGAGCCGGACAGGCCGAACTTGCGCAGGTACAGCTCGGTGTGGTCGGCCACCTCTTGAGCGCCAGCTTTGTACTGGAACTGGAGCGGATCAAGCTGCGCGCCAAACTGAACTTCGAACAACTCCATGGTGAGCATCGACTCCCACGCACTCCCCTGCCCTGCTTCGGCGGAACGACCGCGTCGGAAGTCAATCTGATAAGGGAATAAATCATCGGCGCCCAGAATCACCTGAACCTGCTCGGGCGCCTCGGGGGGAAGCCGTCGCACATCGGCAGGGTGTCCGGCCAAGATCGCTTCTTTCTGATCGGGCAGGAGTTTGGCCAGTTCCGTGGACGTCCATGTTCCTTCGATGACCCACACGTCAAACTGATTAAACTGGGCAGACCGGGCCGGCCCGAACTGAAAGCTTGCATCTAATCCTTTGAGCAATGCAGGAAGTCCGCCCAAAACCATCCAGTCGGCGGCGAAGTCCGGGGGCGGCGACTGGCTGGCCCCCCCCAGTTCGCGGCGAATGCGCTGAAGATCAACAAAGCTCAAGGTTTTTGCATTCAGCACTTCGCGTCGGGTCCATAGCTCGGCCCCGTTGCTCACTTGTTGCAATGAGGAAACCTGCCCGGCGAGGTGGAGCTTAAGGTCTAAACGAAGCATCTTCTCAGGAGCATCGCCCAATTGGAGGTATTCGCCGGAACCCACCAACTCAGTACCGAACATGCGTACGCGCTGGCGGATTTTTGCCGAGAGCGCCGGTTGCCGATAAAGCTGTTGTGCCGCCTGGGCAATTAGTTCTTCACCCGCGGGAGGCGCGGGTTGGGCCGTTTGGGCAAACGCCGCCGAGGCGAGAACGCCCCAGACGACCGCCACGATCAGGCTAGGTAATTTGTGCTTCATGGTGCGGTTATGCGGCTTTTGTCAAAGAAACTTGTTGTACCGAACCGAGAAATAATCCACGGCTATGTTTTCTTCGCCTTGCGCCGCGCGCCCAAGGTCGGCCAGCCGGTTTCCGCGGGAGTTGAACTCCGCAGGCGACCGATTGCCGCCCTGGGGAGTTGTTCCGCAGAGGCAAGGCGAGGAAAGAGGGGCGAGCATTGTAAAAACCGCCGCTTTGTCAGTCCATGCCAGCTTTCGTTCCAGACGTAAGACCGACGACGATCACCGGGCAATCCCGCTTTGCCGCCTGGCCCAACCACGGCGGCGGTCTTAAGTACGGGGGGATTTTATGAACGTGAGGAGTTCGTTATCACTGGTTCTCCTCGCCGCGGTTACGGCCGCTGGCGGGTGTGGAACGCCGCTCAAACACCATAACCTGCCCCCCGCCCAGCAATTGATGGAGCCGGGGCCAGGCGTCGGAGGGCCGGGACCTGGCGTCCTGCCGCCCGCCGGACCTCCGCTGATGGGCGCCGCCGGCTTCGGCATCGCTTCACCGGGCGGACCAAGCGGACTCGGTTGCGGGGCCGTGGGTCCCGGGTGCGGTATCGGCGGCATGCCAGGCTTTGGCCTGCCGGGTCCCACCTCGCAAATCTGGTTCGCCAGTCCGGATGGCGCTCAGGTGCGCTGGGACGTGGGCATGATGGGCGGCTTCGTGTCGACCCCGTTGGTCATGCCCGGCCGGCAGAACTTCCCCATGGGAGGCATCTATCGGCTGAAGCTGACCAACATCGAAGGTCGGCCCGGCGTCGAGCTGTATCCCACGTTGGAGATCAGCCCGGCCACGCCGCGGACCATCGCTTACTTAGAGCATAACGCCATTCCGGTGCAGTTCACCGACGAAGACTTCGCCCAAGTCCTGGCGGGCAACATGGTCACTAAGGTGATCTACCTGCCGGACCCCGAGTTCCAGGAACTTGTCGCGGGCGTCGAAACGTTGGTGAGCACGCGGCTTGATCCGGGCTTGGACCCGATCGTGGAAGCCGACCGACGCGGCGCCATCCTTGCTATTGTGCGAGTGGGTAACAAAGATTTGGAAACTCCGGGCATCGGAACGGGTTACGGTCCGATGCTGGGCGTGCCAGGCGCTCCGTACCCGACGGACTACCTGAACGGCGGTTTGCCGCCGGGTTATCCTCCGCTGCCCAACGGGGCTTTGCCAAATGGCCCTCTGCCCAATGGAGCGCCAGGTCCGTTAAATCCGACGGTTCCGGCCAACCCGCTGGCGCCGCCGACCGACAATCCGCCGGCTCCTCCGCCGGTTGACTCGCCCATCTCGCCTGCGGTTCACAGCGCGGAAGCCGGCGCGGCAGGAACCGTTCCCGTGCAACCCGTTAGCGGACCTTACGGCGCCATGCCTGTGGCGCCAATTGGCGGGCCGATGATGCAGCCGGGAGTTTACCCGACCTTTCCTCATGCCGGTGGTTATGCGGGTCCCGTGCCGTACGGCCCGGTGGCCATGCCGCCGCCTTATGTGGTAGGTGTAACGGCTCCGTCGTACGGTTACCCGATCACGGGCACGCCGATTGGACTTCCTGGTCCGCCGCACATTCCGCTCGGAGGCCCCGCGGGTTTGCAACGCCACGTGATGAACAACTGGACGCACCATCACTTGCCCGATCCGACGCATCGTCTGGCGATCAACGTGAAGCAGAAGCCTGGCTTCAGCTACCCGCGTCCGGCGAGCCGCGCGTTCATCCAAGAGCAAATGATTCATCCGGCGCCGAGCTATCGCCAGCCGCCGGGCAATCAGTTCAAAGTGATCCATTAACGTAATGATGCTGTTGAGACCGCTCCTCATCGGGGAGCGTGTCCGCGGAAGAAGCCATCAGGAGTCAGGGGTTGGGAATCACCGAAACGCGTTCCTTGGTGACTCCTGATTCGTGACTCCTGAATCCTGTTCACTACCCTCGTTATTTGCGATTCCCATGAGCGTCCGACTTGCACAATGCGCTGGAGTCTGGGCGGTGCGCGGAATGGCGGCGTGGACGGTTCTGGTGCTGCTGGCGGCTTCGACGGCCCTGGCGCAGTACCGGCCGAACGTTCACTACCTCCAGTCTGCCGACCTGCCACCGGGAGCGATTGGCAGTCACCAGCTGTTGCGCGGCGGACCGCTCCCTGGGTATTTTCAGCCGGTCGAGATCCAGGCTCCTCCGGGAGCCCGGATCTCGTTGGCGACGGCGGGCGGCTTCACCGAGCCGCAACCGGCGCCCGTGGTGGTGGGGCTGCTTATCGGGCATGTGTATCGGATCAAAGTGACCGACATTCCCGGCGAGCAGAACATCGGGCAAGAGGCGTTCCCCACGATTGAAGTGATCAATCGGCTTTATCCGCCGCCAGGGTATGAAGCCCGGTTCCCCGTTCCCGTGCAACTGGCCCAAGACGATCTGGAAACGGCCCTGAGCGGCCAGTTTGTCACGCGCGTGGTGTACCTGGAAGACCCGTTCAATGTGCTTCCCGTGGCCGAGACGCCGCAAACGCAACGCTACTACGAAGTGCATCCGCAAGACGATCCGCTGGAAGTGGCCGACCGGCTGGGACGCCCCATGGCGATCGCTCGGTTAGGTTCGCGACAACCGGACGCCACGGGCCCGAGCAGCGCGTTCCTGTATGGCGCTCCGCCGTGGTTGTCAATTCCTAAGGCGTATTGCACGCCGGTCGATAAACTCGATCCAATCCGCGAGGGGCGCGATATTCCCCGCACGCCGTGAGGCGCCAGATGATGAAGTTCGGCGAGGCAAGGGGCCTGTTGGTAAAAGGCGGCCTACGCAACCCGGCTGCGACGCGGCCAGCAACGGACAAGCGAATTCCATGACGCACGTTCGCCAGAACCAGACGCCCCGTCACCCGCGCCACTTGGAGCGAGCCGCACTGGTCGCGCTCGTGGCGATATCGCTTTGCGCCTGCCAAGCCGGCGTTTCGTCGAGTGTCGGCGCGTCGAAGCAGGCGCCGCAGCCGGCCGTGAACACGCCTCCCATGATCGGGGCGGCGCACCCCTCCCCTGCCCCTCCGCGCGCCGTGGCGCATGCGCAACCGCAAGTGGGTTGCCCTTGCTGTTCGGGCGAGGCGGATTACGCCAAGTTCTCCGTCGCGTATGATCAGAAAAATCCTCCTCCCACGGCCACACAAGCTCCAACCGTGCAACAAGTCGGATACACGGAGCCTTGCGGCTATCCGGGGATACCGGGCCATGCCGGCGGACTTCCCTTGAATGCCTGGATCGGCGGACCGCATGACGGATACACTCACCCCACGGCTCACATCAGCCAGTACCCTTACGGCGTACCGGCGGGCGTGAGCGCTTGGGCTCCGGCCGGCGTGCAGCGGCCTTGGCCCCACGATGAATTCATCTTCGACGGCGGCGACAAACAACCCCACGTGGAAGTGGCCCCCGACTGGACCGTTCACGGACTGCAATTGGAGGACACGGTCGCTCACTTTGACACGCTCGACGGACGGACTCTGGTCGAACCGGCAAACCGAGTGCCGCTGTACGCCCCACGGTTCGCGGCGGTGCGCAAGGTGTACGGGATCGAAGCGCATCATCATCGCACGCCGGCGCTGGTGCACGATCAACCGTCGCAAGTGGTCATCGAGCAAGATGCACAGCTCGCGGTCGACGCCGACCAGTATCTGCACATGCGAACCAACTTGGGTATCAAGTCGCCGATTACGAACCTCGAAGAGCGCGGGCCGGTCACCTTAATGGTTCAGCTCACGCCCGAGACCTTCCTCGAAAACTTTGCTCCGTACGAGGACCTGCAAATTATTCGCGCCGGCATTTACGACAACAGCGAGAAAGCTCGCTTGTCGCAAATGGCGGCGGCCGCCACCGTTTGGACGATCAAGCAGGCGCCGCAAGTCATCTTGGATGAAACGCAACCGCTGACCGCCGTGGTTGAAACCAAGGCGCAAGAAACGGTCAAGTACGAACTGGCCGGCAAACCGCGCTTGCGCATTGTGAAGGTGGCCAACCGCACCGAAGCCCGGCCCGGCGACATTGTGGAGTTCACCTTACGGTTCGACAATATCGGCACGCAAACGATTGGCAACGTGACGATCATCGACAGTCTGACCACGCGTTTGGAGTATGCGCCTGACACCGCCCAGTGCTCGCGTCGGGCGAACTTCATTACCGAGGAAAACATCGGCGACTCGCTCGTCCTGCGATGGGAAATCATCGAGCCGATGAAACCCGGCGAAGGTGGCGTCATTCGCTTCCGTTGCCGCGTGCGGTAAGCACGGAGCCTGCCGAGCCCGCGCCACGCGCCGTCTCCGCCGTGGCGTTCCATGCACTTGGTTCAATGCATCCAGCGATTGGCGCCTTGTGAAACCCCGTTGGGGTTCTCTATAGTTGGCGCATCGGCTTGCCTTCGACGAGATGGCGCAAGACGCCATGGTGGTTGACGCAGCCGCGATCGAGCCACCCAATTCCCACCAACACGGCGAGTGAACCTTGCACTCGCGGCAAGCCTGGCGACTTACCTGGAAAGGTTTGCCATGCTCGCCTTCGCTCTCCTGCGTTCTTCGCTAGGAAAATGGTTCTCGGCTACTCCCCTGCTCTGGCTCAGTTTCATCGCCGCGCCGTTGACAGCGCAACAGCCGCTTCGTTTTGAGGCGGAGGATGTGACCGTCAACCGAGACGCCTGGCAAGTAAACCGCACAAGCGAATCAAAGTGGAACCTGTGGTCGACCGACCAGGACGCTCAGCGCAAATGGTCGGAAGGGGTGGTGCTGCAATCGCCGCGCGTGCTGCAAGATCGGGCAAGCCCCGACGAAGGCGCGCCACCGCTGCACACGGTCATTCGCGACATTCCCCCGGGCCAATACGAAGTTTCGCTGGGCGGGGTCGGCCGTCCCCTGGCGCTTTCGCTCGATGGCGAAACGTGGCGCAAGATTGAAGGCTCAAGCCGTTATTTGGGACTGTTCGAGGTCGGCCCCAAGGGTTTCGAGCTTTGGATCGACGACCGGTACGCCTCGCGAGATAACCCCGGCGCCAGTTACTACGACTATGTTGAATTCACTCCCCTGCCCGACCCCAACCGCAAACCGAAAGTGCTGGGGTTTGCTCAAGACCGCGTGGAAGAAGCCCTTGGGCGCGGTGTGGTGGCGCTGCCGGCAGGCGACGGTCATGTGTATGTCGGGTGGCGGCTGCTCCGTGTCGATGTGTCGAATGTCGGTTTCAACGTGTATCGCCGGACGCCGGGCGCCCCGTCGATGAAGTTGAACGACACTCCTCTTACGAAGACGACCGACTTTGTCGACGAGCAATCGCGCCCCGGCGTAGTGAATGAATACTACGTGACCACGGTGCACGACGGCAAAGAAGGCAGCCCGTCTTCCGTGGCCCGCATAACTCCCACAGAGATTGCGTCAAATTATCTTTCAATCCAGCTGCAAGGCGACATCACCTTTCAGAAATGTGGCATTGCCGACCTCAATGGAGACGGCGAGTATGACTATGTCATCAAACATCCGAACGAGAATATCGACCCCTACGAACTGTATTGGAAGCCAAGCCCCGACACCTACAAGGTCGAAGCCTATCTGAACGACGGCACGTTCCTGTGGCGATATGACCTCGGCTGGGCGATTGAACGCGGCATTTGGTATTCGCCCATGGTGGTGTATGACCTCGACGGCGACGGCCGGGCCGAGGTTTGCCTTAAAGCGGGAGAAGGCGATCCCCGCGACACGGATGGTCGTGTGCAGTCAGGCCCTGAGCACCTTTTGATTCTCGATGGCTTGACGGGGCAAGAAGTGGCTCGGGCCGAGTGGCCGCCGCGCGACGCCTTCAATAACTACAACCGCGCCTCGCGCAATCAAATGTGCGTGGCGTACCTCGACGGCAAAACACCCTGCCTCATTGTGGAGCGCGGCACGTATGACGTGATCCAAGTGCGTGCGTACGAATATCGCCCCGGAAAACTGCGTGAGCTTTGGCGCTGGAGCGACGAAGAAGAAGGACCGCGCTATCGCGGACAAGGCGCCCATAGCATGCACGCCGCGGATGTGGACGGCGACGGCCGGGATGAAGTGTTTCTCGGCTCGGCCGTACTAGACGACCACGGCGTGGGCCTTTGGTCGGTCGGCTTGGGCCATCCCGATCATCATTACGTGGGGGACATTGACCCGGACCGTCCCGGGCTAGAGGTTTATTACGGCATAGAGACGCGTCAAGCGAAAAATGGGTGCTGTTTGGTTGATGCGGCTAGCGGCAAGATTTTGTGGGGAATCGACACGCCAACCCGGCATGTTCACTCCACGGGGCTATGCGCCGACATTGACCCCAACACGCCGGGGCTGGAATGTTACTCGTCGGACACCGACAGCGAGAAACGTTCCGAGCGGCGCTGGCTGTTCGACGCCAAAGGCAACGTCCTGCGTGACGACTTGAACTGGGGCTTCGGACTGCGCACCGTATACTGGGACGCCGACGCGCAGCGCGAACTGGTGCAAGGCGACGACATCATCAAATACCGCGGCGGCAGGTACCCCGACCTTGTGCGCGGCTCCATCATTGGCGTGGCCGATGTGCTGGGCGACTGGCGCGAAGAATTGATCGTCAGCGCCCGGGGGGAGTTGCGCATTTACTCCACCACCATTCCCGCCGCCGACCGGCGGATGTGTTTAATGCAAGATCCACTCTACCGCGCCGATGTATGCATTCAAGCCATGGGCTACACGCAAGGGCCCATGAGCACGCACTGCCTTTCGGCGGAATAACCTTCTGGAGAAAGTTGCATCATGATGCCCTTAACTCGTTTTGGCGCGCGCCTCGGTTGGGCGTGTGTCGTTTTGCCGATGGTCGTTTTGTCGTTTGTCGGCGCGTCGAGTTGGTGTGCTGCGGAACCGCATCCCTCGTTGCCAAGGCCCGGCACAACTCAGGGATTGGGCGTGAACATTCACTTCACCGACGCCCGGCCCGGCGAAATGGACATGCTCGCCGACGGCGGATTTGGTTGGGTGCGCATGGATTTCGTGTGGGGCGCCACCGAACGCCAACGCGGCGAATATGACTTTCGCGCCTACGAGCGTTTGCTCGAATCTCTCGAGGCGAAAAAACTGCGTGCGTTGTTCATTCTCGATTACAGCAACCAGCTGTACGAGAAAGAGCGATCGGTCGCTACCGAAGAAGGCCGCCAGGCGTTTGCTCGCTGGGCCGCGGCCGCCGCCAAACGCTTCCAAGGACGCGGCGTGCTGTGGGAGATCTGGAACGAACCAAACATCAAAAACTTCTGGGAGCCGGAGCCGAACCTGGAACATTACACCGCCTTGGCGAAGGCGACCAGTCAAGCGATTCGCGAAGCAGCCCCCGGCGAGGCGGTCATCGGACCTGCAACCTCCACGGTTGATTTCAAATTCCTGGAAGGATGTTTCCAAGCGGGCTTGCTCAACGATTGGGACGCCGTGTCGGTGCATCCCTACCGGCAAAAGGCCCCGGAAACCGTTGTCGAGGACTACGCCAAATTACGCGAATTGATTGCCAAGTACGCCCCAGAAGGCAAGAGCATTCCCATCATCAGCGGCGAATGGGGTTATTCCGCCACGTGGAAAGGCTATGACGTAGACCGTCAAGGGAAATATCTCCCGCGTCAATGGCTTGTAAACATGTGGCGGCAAATTCCCGTGTCCATCTGGTACGACTGGCACGACGACGGTCCGGATGCACATGAGCCAGAACATCACTTCGGCACGGTGGCGTTCGAGTATCATAAAGATCGTCGGCCGGTGTATGATCCTAAGCCCGCGTATCTGGCCGCCAAGACGCTCACCTCGCAACTCCAGGGCTATGAATTCGAGAAACGGATCGCCACCGAGCGGCCGGAAGACTACGCCCTTCTGTTCCGCAAGGGAGACGACTTGCGTCTGGCGGTTTGGACCACAGGCGAAGCGCGGGACATTGCCATTCCCGCAAGCGAAGGCGAGTTGGAAGTGGTTTCGCACACCGGCGACCAGCGCGACCCGTTAATCGCGCGGGATGGCGTGGTCAAGGTTCCCGCCACCGAGGCGCCGTTGTACGTAACGCCAAAGTCGGGAAATCTAAAGTTGATCGACGCTCCGGCGGCGAAGTGAACGAGAAGCGAACGAAACGCTTTCTCGCACGATTCACGGCAACCCCTGCCTGCGGCGTGCTTCGCCTCAGGCCGTCTTCGCAGGGTATTTGTGGATCAGCGCCAAAACCTCGTCAATTTGCTGCGGTTCTTCAAAGCCGATGGTCATAGCGTCCAGCACGCCCAGCTCTTGAGCGAAGCGAATGCAGGCTTCTTTCTGATTGCGCAGTTCGCCTTCGCCAAAGATTTTCATGCCGATGACTGCTTTGCCGTTGGCTTTCATCTCCTTCAGCACGGCGGTGATTTCCTCGGGCGTGCCGTCCATTTTGACGCCCTTCGGGTTAATGCGGGCCAGCACGACATCGACCCAGGGGGACGCCGCCGCCGTTTTGAGTGCGGCAAAGTCATGGCAGGATACGCCTACCGCACGAACTTGCTTCTTCTCTTTCGCTTCCGCCAACTCCTCCATGTAGGGTTGCAGGTCTTGATCCCAGGCGCCATTGGTCATGCAGTGGAGCAGCACAATATCGACGTAGTCGGTGTCCAGCTCATGGCGGAAACGCTCCAGGGCGGTGCGAGCCATTTGCTTGCGGAACGGCAACTTCGTCGCGTTCTCGGGGCCGTCGTAGCGCCACCATAGCTTGGTGAGAATGGTGATCTTCTCGCGCGGGATGGACCGTAACGCTTCGCGAAAATAGAGGTGGGTGCCGTATAAGTCGGCCAGGTCGAAAAACGTGATGCCACGGTCATACGCATGGCGGAACAGGGCAACCAGTTTCTCAAATCCCATGCGGGTTTGATCGGACTGGCGTTCTCCACCATGAACACCAGTCCCCTGCCCCACGCGCGACATCGTAATGCCGGTGCGTCCCAGTGGAACTTGCGGAGGCGGAGCGACCTCGGCCGCTCGCAATAGCGAGGCGTTACTCAACAACACGGCTGCGCCGCTGGCGGCGCCTACAAATTGACGACGACTGAATGGCGCCTTCATGGTTGGCTTCCCGGAAGATCGTTACGGCTGCGGGGTCGCGCCGTGGGGCAAGTAAAACCAGACGGGATCGAACATCTGGTTGGCCATTGAGTTTGCGTACGGCGCGGACCACGTCGCGCCGTTCATCCCACCACAGGTTTCACGCGCGTCGCCTTGGTGGGTTTCAGTTTCTGCGAGGGATACCCCGCCACCTGGACGCCGCGCCTTCGGAGCGATTGCGCCAGGGCGTGCTTGAAATCGTCGGGAGCGCTTTCAAACGCGGTTTTCAATGCCGCCACGGCGTTCTCGCTCGGGAGGCGCTCCAGCACCATGCGGGCGTCTTCGCGCAAGTTTTCCTGTTTCAGTAAGGCGGCGATCGGTTCGACGTCTTGTTCTCCCTGGCTGAGTTCGGAAATCATCCAGGCGACTTCCCGGCGCACCGCTACGGGTTGATCATCATGGAGCAACTCGCGCAATGCGGCGCAAGTTTCGTCGCGGCCCGTGGCGCCTGGAGCGCCCACGACATGGACGATGCGCCACATGGCGCGTTGGGCCGCACGGCTCACTTCCAGTTTACCCCCCGCCATGACCTGGGCCAACTGTTTCAGGGGGGCGGGGCCAAGTTCGCCGGCGCGCAGCCAAGCCTGCGTGCGCACGTTTTCGTCATCGCTTTGAATGGCGGCAAGCAGCGCCGCAACCGTCAAGGGATCGTTCATGATTATTTCCTCGGGCGTCAAGTTGTGTCGATTTGTCGCGTGTCGGCAATCGTCGGCGCAACGTAGTGCGCCGGGGGCGCCATTACAAATGGTACGGGTAGCGTTGGGGACGGCTCATCAACCGTGCGGCTTGTTCGTCTCCCACAATCTCTTGCCTAGCCTGGTCCCATTCGAGTTTTCGCCCCAACAGGTACGAGAGATTCCCCAACACACACAAGTTCGACACGCCCACGCCGGCTTCAATGTTCATGATCGTTTTCTTGCCGGTCTTAATCCCCTCGAACCAGTCCTCCATGTGGCCGGGACTTTGATAAACGTCTTGGAAGCCGGCCGGAGGAACCCACTGCCGGGCTTTGCGCTCGGCCCAGGTTCCGCCGTCGCCGCCCCAATGGACGAAGGTCCCGTTCTCGCCGTAGTACGTGGCGCCATATCCGGGGCGCGAGATGGCTGTCACGCCGTCTTTGAACTCCTCGGGCTTGCGTTCTTCGGCCGGGACGGCGCAGTGATCATTCTGCTCCCAAATCAAGGTCCAATCGGGATTTTTGAACGTGTACGTGACGTACATATCCACCGCACTATCCCATAAGCCCTTGGGCGGCGGCGTGCCGGTCGCTTCGACGGTTACAGGTCCTGTCCCGTCCTGTCCAAGCCACCACATGGCGCAGCTCATCACGTGAGCGCCGCGATCACGAATTTGCCCTCCGCCGGACTCCAGCAGCCAACGAAAAGTGCCCGGCAAATAACGCGCGTTGTAGGGACGCCAACGCAACGGGCCAAGCCAAAGGTCCCAGTCCAACTCCGGCGGCGGAGCGCTATCCGGCGTTTCGCTTTCGTCCACCGGGCTGGGATAATGGAAACAGTGAACTTTGCTCACCTTGCCGAGGTTGTTCACAATGTACCGATGGGCTAAATACGCCTCCGGTTGCGAGCGCCCCTGCGAGCCGATTTGCGTGGCCACGCCGGCCGCCTTGGCTGCCGCGATCATCGCCTTGCCTTCTTCAATCGTGCAACAGGCGGGTTTTTCACAGTAGATGTGTTTACCGCTTTGGGCCGAGTGGACGAATTGCACGCCGTGCCAATGATCGGGGGTCGAAATGACGACGGCGTCGATGTCTTTCCGTTCGAGCAGGTAGCGGTAATCGCGATAGACTGCCGCATGAGGGCCAATCGCCTTCGAGGCGGCGGTCAGGCGATTTTCATCGACCTCGCACACGGCCACCACTTCCGCCTCGCCTTTTTGCATCAAGCCGCCCAACTCGGAATACAAGCTTTTGGCCCGACCGCCAAAGCCGATGAAGCCGACTTGCACGCGGTCGTTCGCTCCAGCTTTGCCTTGCGCGCCCAGTACGGCCTGCGGCAAGATGAGCGGAGCGCTAGCAACGGCGGCCGAAGCGGCCAGAAACTCACGACGTTTGACTTTAGATGAGTGCGACACAGTGCCTTTCCCTTCGCGTTCAAAGTGTCAGAAGCGGGGATGACTCGGAGTGCGAACGATATTCGCGCAGAACCGAAACGTTCGGACCTAGGCGGGTGTTTCGCTGGTAAGCAAACACTATACCGCCGGACTTCGAAATACCTCGAAAATCGACGAGACTTGTGCGCGGTGGTCGATGCGGCTGGCGCGCAGCGTAAATTGCGCGCGTGCGGCTTGATCGCACCGGTGAAGCTGCAAAGAGTATCATGACGCCTTGTGAGACCAGACGCCACACCTATCGTGCGATAACGCGCACTTTCTGGCAGCCCTGAGTGCGTTTCGCGCGCTTGGGTTGTCGCCTGCAAGCCGGCAACCGCATTGAAGCGCGGCTGGATTAACCCAGGCCGGTTCAGATTTTGGTGAGATAGAACCGGGTGCGTTCAAAGACTTGCTCGACGAGCCGTTTACTTTTGCCCCAGTCGAAAAGCTGGCCCTTGGTCTCGGTGGCCACTTCGACGCGCACCAGGCGGGATGACACGTCGATCACGTCAGCGCCGAGCGTGCCCCGCATCGAAAACACGTCGGCCGGCTGCTTGGCTTCCACAAAGCAACCAGTGGCCGTGTCCCACAAGGCGGCAATGTGACAATCCTGGTTCACCAACGCCTGGAGGAAGCGTGCGGCAACCGTGGAATACGAGCCTTCAAACTCCTGCGCAAAACGTTTTTGCCCCTTGACGCCCAGGTTGGACCATAAAGCGTCGCTCACCTTGAGCAAGGGCGTGAACAATTCAGGCGAGGCGGAGAACGGCGCCAAAACCTTGCCGACATCGTCGAGGCTCATGCCATTGGCGGGGGCATTCGCAGGAATGCCATGCGTCTGACGGATGGTTTGAACGGAAGGTCGGTCCGACATACGGTTTGCGCCTCTCCTTGGCTGACACGTTGTGACGCGCCTGACGCGAGTCATCCAGCATGTGGGGCCGCCGCGCCTGTCGGCAAAGCGGCGTCAATCTGAATTATCGGCCATCCCCCCGCGTGGCAAACAAGTTTTGCCAGAAATCTCCGTGCTGGCGAGTGTCGTGCGTCATGTGACGAAGGTTGAATGAGCCGCCAACCGACTTGGTGAATCGCGCAAGGCGCCACGATTGATGAAGCAAGAGCGATCAACGACACTGGATGATCGACGATTGACGTGGCCAACGAACGTTTGATGACAACGGCGTAAGCGAGGAACTTTCGGATGACTTGGCAAAGACGAGAAGCGGCGGCAACGTGGTTGATTCTCATGGCCTGCGCCTTTTCCGGCGCCGCACGAGCCGAGGACGCGTTCAACCCACGGCAAGACGAACTCCCAGCAGCGCCGCCCGAGGACGCGATCGTGCTGTTCGATGGCGAAGGCGTGAATCGCTTTCTCAGCATGAGCGGCGGCAAAATCGACTGGCCCGTGGAAGACAGCGCGCTTGTTTCGACCCGTGGAAACGCCCGCGCGAACCACATCGTCTCGGATGTGCACTTCCGCGACGCCGACCTGCACGTGGAGTTCATGCTGCCGCCGCAAGGAAGCGGCAACAGCGGAATCTACATTCACGGCAACTATGAAATGCAAATCTTCAATTCAGGTCACAAGCAATCGCTTGATCAGGGCGACATGGGCGCACTCTACGGGTACGCGCCGCCACTCATGAACGCGAGCCGACCGCCGGGCGAATGGCAAGTGTACGACATTCGCTACCGAGCCCCGCGCCGTGACGAGCAAGGGCGCATTACCGAGGAAGGATCGATCACGGCTTGGCTCAACGGACAGAAGGTGCAAGACAACACGCGTTTTGGCGAGCCGCGCTCGGTGTATCATCCTTTCCGCTACGGAACGACGCCCTACCTGCAAACGATTTGGAAACTGCAACAACAAACCTCCGTCGGCCCCGTATTCCTGCAAGACCACGACAGCCCCGTGCGCTTCCGCAACTTGTGGCTTCGCCCGTTGGACGATCGAGCAATCACTTATCAACCCGCCGCCGGGCCTGCCGTGCCCTGATCAGCAAGCCGACAGATCAGGCCGAGAAGCTGTAACTTGCCCGACAACTTCGCTGGGACATACCGCGCTGCGCGGCAGCGGTTGCTTACATGAGCATAACTGCGCGGACCATCACGACGATGGCGCCAATGGCAACCGTCACCATGAAGGCGAGTCCGGCGATTTGAACGAATGCCGGCAGAGGTTGGGTATCTTCATCCACGGTCAGAAGATCGACAACGCCCTTGGCAAAGTCAACTTGAATCCAGGCGGGGCCATTCATCACATCGCGGCCCCTTATATCGATTGGACCTAGCGCGTGGCGCGCCATTTGCGAAGCCTTCGCTGGTACGCGCGCCTCTTGTAGGATGCGCACCGCGAGCGACGTGGCAGATGGTCTCGTGTGGACAGGCGGATATCCTTTGCCCGACACAGAGAGGGCTTCGCCGTAGTCCGTAATGGCGATGAATTGACAGACTTGGCGTTCATGGCGGCAATCTTCCGGCACGCGCCATGGTAATCGCTTAACACCCGACTGCCCGGCGGGGCAAATTAGTTCCGCGTGGCCGACCAACTCAGTGGAGAGTACTTCAACCGCCAAAGTTAACACTACGTCACGAGAATCACGGTTCTGAAAGTAGAACGCCCAGTGAAAAACCTCGTCTCGAACTTCCGCCGCTACGACAAAATGCACACGGCCGCAGATGAAATAACCTCCACCAGTTTGCTCCAGGACCGATTCGAACGTTTGCTCGATCATGCGATGATGTTCCCTGTGCCGTATTGCGGGAAAAGATTTCGGGAGAGTCACGCCATTATGTGCACGCATGTTATTCTCGGCCGAGGCAGCGTGGAACGAACGTGGCGCCGGTGAAGACTTACCCACCAGCGGCGCCTGGCCCAGAGGTGTTTTGTTAATCCTCCACCTTAAGTTTGATCTCGTCGCTGTTGCCGCGCAGCTCGGGAGCGTACATGGCTTGGGCGACGGCGGGTAGCGCGCTGAATTGGCCGGGGATCTCCGCGTGCAGGCGGTAGCTCAAACTGTGCTTGCCTCGGGCGAGTTGGCGGACGAAGAAACTGACGCGTTCGTCACGGTACTCGGTGTAGGCGCCTAGGCCGTTGGCCGTGTAGCCGCTTTGCACTTCGACCGCTTCGAAACCGGCCGCCTTTTTGTCCTCGAAGATCATGTACTCGTAATCGTTTTTCGATTCGATCACGAGTTCGACTTCGACCAGGTCGCCGCTCTTGACGGTTGACAGGTCTTCGAGCTTCACGCGTTCGTAGGCTTCGACGCGCTGGTCGAGCGCCTGGCCGCGGCTCCCTTCAGCTTTGATCGTCTTGTCGCGCGGGACGAGCTTGTACACGTCGCGCTGCACCTTCACCTCGAGTCCAGCAGCAGTGATGTGGTCTTCGAGCGTGAAGTTCGTGAGGTACGCGTTCCAGTAGACTGGGCCTTGACCTTGCCGGCGAATCTCAATCTCGTGAGGGCCGTCGGTCACGTCATTGCCCGTCAAGCGGAACGTGCCGTCGAAGGTGAACAGGTTGTCTTTCGTGATCTTCGCTTCGTGCCTTTTTTCACCGTCCAACCACATCTCGACGGTCATTTCAGGCGAGAGTTCGCCCGTGGCGCGCAGGTATTCGGCGAACGCTTCAACGCAGTAGGCCGTATCGCGCGTGCTGCGCCAATAGGTGGCGTGCTTACGATTGTTCAGCAAGTACTTGACCAAACGCGGGGCGCGCTCGCCCTTGGCGTCGGTGCGGGCCAGAAGTTTCAGGAAGTAGGCGTTGGCCTCGATCTCGCTGCCGTACCAATACCACCAGTAGTCGCCTTCAGGCAGCTTGAGGTAAGCGGTTTCGTTCTCCTCGTCTTGCACCAGGTATTGGTCGATATTGCGGAGAATCATCTCAAGCTTTTCCTGGTCGCCTAACTTGTGCAGTGCCAGGCCGAACATGCCTTTGGCGTACACCGAAATCTTCGTGCGATCCCGATAGAGGAAGTCTCGCATCGCGACATTGTCGATGTCGCTATCGACCAACACCATGTAAACGAAGGCGTCCAGATTGTCGACGTGTTGTTTATGCGAGAGGTTCGTGTCCTTCATCTCCCAATTCTTGATCTTCTGAACTTCTTGTTCTTGGTAACGCTTGAGCCATTCCAGGCCGCGCTCCAGCATACCAGGCACGAGCGCAACATCGTTTTGCTGCGCCACTTGCAAGCCATGTACGACCACGGCCGTGGTGTGCGGCCAGCTTCGCTCCTGCCAGCCAGAGAACCAGCCCCAACCGCCGTCCTCGTTTTGCATGTTCGTCAGCAGTTTCAAACCGTCTTTGACCATGCGGTCGACTTCCGCTTGATCGAACACAGGGTTGCGGTCAAAACGTTTCCATTGCTCGGCTCGTTCTTGGGGGTCGCCCAGCTCTTGCGCATTGAGGTTTACGCGCTTCGCCTGGATCTCAGCCAGGTTGAGGTCCATCTCCAGCAAGACCTTTTGGGTGATGACCGTGGGAATGAACCGATTGAGCGTTTGCTCGGTACAGCCGTAGGGGTAATCGACCAGGTAAGGCAGCGCGTCAACCATGGCGCCGGCCAGCGTGGGCGAGTAACGCACCACCAGTTCCGATTGTTCTGGCCGGCGCTCGGCAGGAACATTCACGGTGACGGTTGACGACGACTTATCAGGTCGAACCGTACCCGCCCAAGACTCCATCTTGAGCATGCCGTGCACAAACACGGGAAGCTTGGTTTCGGTCGCGTCCGACTCCTCATCGGTCAACGCCTTCATGCGCACCAGGGTCGTGCCTTCGCGCAGTACTTTCACGCGCCAATCGACGCGTTGTTCGCCGCCCGCTTCAATCGTCACCACGCGTTCGAGGTCCTCGAGCGCTTCGAGTTCCTCGCCTGGCAGTTCTAGGGAAACATGCACGTCTTTGGCCTTGTCCAAGTAATTGTGGACATTGGCCGAAAGCACCACTTCGTCTTTCTCGACAAAGAATCGCGGCGCTTGTAAACGAACAATGAGATTCTTACGGGTCACCACATCGGCGTCGCCCGAACCTACGCGCGTGCCGGCGCCCATACCCCAGACGCGGATCTTCCATGTGGTCAGATTTTCGGGCATGGTGAGTGAGACTTCCGCTTCACCCTGTGGGTTGGTTTCGAGCGATCCTTCCCAAAAGGCGGTGTCGGCAAACTGCGTGCGTACGGCGGCTTGGACCAAGTCGCCGCCTTGGCCGCCGCTCCGATCGGCCTCGCCAGCGCCGGCTGCGTCCGCCACGGCCGACTTATCCATCGGTGCGGCCGCGGCCTCCAGCGAATCGACTCGCGCACCCAACATAGCCGCGGCAGGTGCGCCGGGTGGGGCGGCGCCAAAGCCGCCGCCTCCGCCAAACCCGCCGTAACCACCCATGGCCTCTCCGCGACGCAGGTTCGATCGAAATCGTGTCTGAGACTTGCTCTTTGAAAGCGCAGCGGAGTCCTGGCCTGCTTCGTCGCCAAGGCTCGCAAGGTCATCGGGCAAGGTGGCGCCAAAGGCGCCTACGTCTTGCATCGGCAGAGCGCCGGGAAGCACGATGTTGTAACCGCCGCGCTGGCTTAAGCTGTCCTCATGTTGCGGTTGGTGCTGACGACGCCATTTCCAGAAAAACTCGCGGATGTCGCTGGCGTTCGAGCCGCCCGAGATGTATTCGACCGATTTGTCATACATCGCCACTGCGGTTTGCCCGTGGAAGGGTTTGCCGTCAAAGTCGGTCAACTTAATTTTGACCGTCGCTTTTTCGCCGGGTTTGTAGGTTTCGGCCGACGGATCGATGGCCACGTCCAGCACGCGTTTCTCTGGTGGGACGACGATTTCTTTTGTCTCGGTGAAAACCTGTCCGTCATAGACCGTCAGGGCCTCGACAAAGAAGTTCGGCATGTCCTTTTTGATTACCGCCACAGGAACGACCGTGCTCTTGCCCGGCATGCGCAGCACTTGCGGCTCCAAATACACGCCATTGGCTGGTCGGACAAACAGCAGCACCGTGGCGTCGACGCGGTTCGTATTGACCTGCAATTGCACGGTTTCGCCTGGCTGATACTCTTTCTGATCGGGGATGAGTTCAAGTTCGTTGAAGCGGAACTCATCGCCATCGAAGCCTTGTCCCACGATCGTGAAGATGTAGCCGCCTTCGATCGTGTGGCCGGCTTTGTCGGTCACGCGGTAGGACAAACGGTATTGCCCTTGCCGCGCTGCTTGGAATTGTTGCTGCGCTGATCCGTGCTCATCGGTCGCTAAGTCCCATTCTTCGACCGGCGTTTCCACGGGTTCAGCCTTTTCGTTGTACGTGATCCGCACGAGCGAAAGTTTTCCTTCGCCTTGTACGGGCTTGCCATCGAGCGTTTGCGCTTGGAAGCGCGCTTGCGCCACATCGCCAGTTCGGTAATAGCCGCGATCGACCCAGGCGAATACCTTGAAGGGTTCGCGCGCGACGAGCACCTTGCCTTCGCCCAGAATGGTGCGACGTGACTCGTCGCGCACTTCGGCCGAGATGGTGTACTGGTGATCGAGATCGCCTTGCAGCGCCTTGGCCACCGCGGTGTCGATTTCCACTTTCACCGTGCCGTCTGGCCCAATGGCGACTTCCTGCTCGGCCACCAACTCTGGCGGGTTGCGCGGCGAGTTCCACCACCACCAAGGCGCGGGCCGCACACAGCCAGCCCATTTGCTCCAGCCTGGGTACCACCGGTAGTCGTACGCGAACCACCAATAACCCTCGCCATAGAACCAGTCCCACGCCGCGCGGGGATACCAGTTCGCGCTGTGTTCAGATCTCGTGACCTTGTATTTGACCGTGGCGTTCACGACTGGCGAACCAAAGTAGTAGTTCGCTTTGATGGTGGCGGTCACTTTCTCTCCGAGCATGACCGGGTCGATCGGCGCATCGACCGTGACTTCAAACTCGGGCTTTTTGTACTCCTCGACGCGGAAGCTATTTTGCCCGCGATGGATGTCTGGCCCTTCTTTAACGACAATCTGGTACACGCCGAGGGTAGCATCACCGCCGATCTCGAACACGCCTTCCAGACCACCGAACTCGTCGGCCTGAAGCGGCTCATCGTACACTTTCTCGCCGCGCGGATCGTGAATTTCGACGAGAAAACTCTTTCCGGCGAAATCGGTCAGGTTTTCGTTGTCATATTGTGCATGCCGGACCCACGCCTTGAATTTCACATCCTGGTCGGGGCGATACACCGGCCGATCGGTGATGATATAAGTTTTGATTTCGTTGTACCGTGCGTCGAAATACTCACCCGACCACACGCCAGAGAAACCCAAGAACGCGAAGCGGCCGTTTTGCCCTCGGGCCGTGATCAGCCATTGGTATTCGTTTTTCAGGTCGCGCGGGTCGGGCGCCACCATGCCGTCGGCCGAAGTGCGTTCCGCGAAGTTCGTCGTGAATACGCGGACCACGTTGTTCGCCAGATATTGCTGTTGGTAGCCGAACAACTCTAGGTTAGCGCCGGAGATCGGTTTGCCCGTTACCGCGTCGGCCACATAGTACAACGACTTGCCGGAGAGCGTTTGCTTGACGATGGCGGTGTCAGCCACCCAAAGGACGATCTTGCTGACGTTGCCGTCCTCCATGGCGGCCGTAACCAGGTACGCGCCCGGTTTCTGCAACGGCGTAGCGACCGTAACGCGCGAATCCCAATGGTTCTCGCGCGGGTTTAACTCCATCGACCAGCGAGCGGCCAGTTCACCTTGATAGTGACGCTCGTTCTGGTGAACGATTCGATAGCCAATATCGCCGATGTTGACTTTGTTCCAGTCGAGGCGTCCCGGGTCGCGCCGCAAGTAAGCTTTGACATCTTCCAGCAGTCGGTCGACATGGAGGCGATGCGCCGTGAAGGCCACCTTCTTGCCATTGCGGAACCGGTACTCCACCGTCGCGCCTTGTCCCGCCGGCTGAGTTGTGACCGGTTCAAAACGGCCCCAGTTGTTCACAATCTGATCGAGGCGCTGTTTGCGCCAGTCGTTGGCCTGCCGAGCAGGATTTAACTTCAGCGAACGCTTCCAATAGTCGGCGGCCTTCGGGTATTGGCGGCGGTTCTCAAAGATTTGCCCGAGCTGATTGAGCGCCGCCTCGGCTCGAGAGCTGCGCGGCTGCCGCGTTTCGTCGGCCACCTGTTGATACAACTTGATGAAGTTGTGCTCATCCGGAAGCTTAAGCCGACGAATGCCAATCGCGGTGCGGGCAATGGTCTCGTCTTCGCCAAGGGTATGCAGCGCGTACGTTCCGCTCTCGTCTTTTTCTTCGTCACCATCTTTCGCAGCGCCTGCTTTGGGCGAACCGAAGAACGGAATCCACTGCCCTTGCTGCATGGTGTGGACGCCAAGTTGATGATACAAAAACTCGGCCCGGTGCATCGTGACTTCATCGCGACGCGACGGGTCGATCTCAACTACTTGCTCCAGCGCCCAACGCCAACGTTGTCCGTCGGTCGTGGCGTCGTCCCAACTTTTGGGCGCCTCGTGAAACACGGGGTTGCCTTCGGCATCAACAGGCGCGCCTTGGTAGTCGCGCCAGTAATACCAGCCGTCGTCATAGTCGGGCAGCACTTTCAAATCGGTCAGGTATTGCAAACGCCAGGCCTCGCTGTGGCCGCGATTATTCAGAAACGCGTTGGCCATGGAGTAGTAGAACGCCGCAACGTCGGCCTTTTGGTCGTCTTTCATCGCCAATGGCGACGCTTGTTGCAAAAGTTGCAAAGCCCGCACCCGGTCTCGTTCGACCGCGTTCACCACGTTGCCGCCGCCACGGTGATGACCGCGGTGAAAGGCGCCGGCGATCATGAAGCCTTGGTGCTCGATGCTGAGGTATTGTTGCGCCACCCCTTGGAGCACACGCCATTCATCCTGATGGGCTTGTACGACCCCTTCCAAAAACGCGTCAACTTCATCGACGCGGCCCAACTGATTGAGCGCTTGCACGGCCAGGCCCACATCTTCAACCACCGAACGAGGGGTCGACTCAGGGTCCAGGCACAGCGTTCGCAACCCGTCATAGGCGTCGCGAAAGTTGCCGTTACGAAACTCCTGATGCAGTTTTTGTCGGTTCGGAGCTTCCACGGCGGCGACCAGGAAAGAGAAAGAAAGAACGGCGACCGCGCCAAATGTCAAAACAAGCAGCCCAAATTTATTGGCTCGCATTGCAGAAAACTCGCATCATAATAAGTGTTGAACTTCGCAGCGCCGACGCGTTAAGATCCGCGTCGTAAAAATTATGGCGATGCGCCGCGAAGGTGCGAGGAGAGCCGCCGGAGAACATGTCGGGACACTCTCTCGCACTCTCCTCCCTAAGACGATTCAGACAAGCAAAGTGTTCCGTACGTTTTTAATGTACCGCTTTGGGCATTCTGGCGGAATAATGCTGTTGCGGGTTGACGAACGTAACGTTATGTCACGCCCGACCTAGAAATTACGATGTTGTTGGCCCTCTAGGAGGCGCCTACAATAGAGGGTAGCGATTCCCTCCGTCGTGTCGACTTGTCGTTCTGAAATCGATTCCCTCCTGTGCGTCGTCTGTCAATTCAACCGCATCGTCCGTGGAAAGCCCCGTGTCGGAAGCGTTTAATCCTTATCGCGATTGGCTTGGTTTGGAAGACGCGCCTGCGTCGCCCGACTACTATATGTTGCTTGGAGTCGAGCGAAACGCGAGCGCCGATCGGATCAAACGCGCCGCCGACTACGCCATCAATCGCGTTCGGAAAATCCGGCCCGGTGAGCGAGCCGCGCAATGGTCGCGACTGATTGATGAGTTACGAACGGCGCAATTGGAGCTGACCGAGCCTGAACGCCGCGCTGTGTACGATGCGGGCCTTTCGCCCACGACATCACAAGATGGTCCTAAACAACGCGCGTCCATCCCCGCCACGGCGCCGCAATCGCATGAACCAGAGCGTGCACCTGACGATCGCGTCGCCCCTGATTTGTCGTATGCGTTCCCTCCCAGTCATCCGCCAGCTCAACCTGATGCGGCGACACCCGGAGTTTGGGCAGCCCCAATTCAAGCGGCAACTCCCCCGACGGCGAGTTACCCCGTAGCGCAACCGTTGGCTTCGTCACAACCCTACGGTGGTTTGCCGGCGGTCGCACCATCTGCGGAAGCGTACCCCTCTTACGCCGACCCGATGGCTCCGGTTGCTTTGCCCGCGGAGTTTGGAGGACCCGTTACCCAATCAGGCGCTATCGCGCAACCTGGACCGGCATACGGCTCCGGGGGCGCGTCCGTGCCGCCAACCGCGGGACCTAGGCCGCTCGGTTACGCCGGCCCTGCGCCGCTCGCAAGTCCAACCGCAGTTCCAGTCGCGAAAGCTATTGCACTGGGCCAAACGGGTCCTGCAGCGACGCCGTATGCCCCCTATGCTCAGCCGCCGCTGGGGGTAAACACCGGCACGACTCCAAGTTATTCGCCCGTTGCGGTGCGACCCGTAGTGGCCGCTTACCCGACGGCGCCCCTAACGGCGGCGCCGTCGCCCATGACTGCTCCTGTTTACCCGGCGGCATACCGTGAACCGGCGGTCCCGGTAGGTGAAGTGATACCGTCAGGTATTGGCGCTCCGGCACGGGGAGGTAAACGACGCCGTACGCCGCTTCTGGGTGGCCTTGCCGTGTTCGCGATGGCAGCCGTCCTGATCGGTGCGTTGGTCGTTGCGCTGAACACGGGCTTGGATCCATCGCAGGATGTCGCCGGACGCCCGAACGACACAACGACGCGCGCCCTTCAATCGTCGACACGTTCAAGCCAGGCGCCGCGCGGGCTCCCTACGCGTGCGCCAGCGTCTCCCGTGGTTCCCGCCGCCAAGACCGACCTGCCTCCACTTGAAATCACATCGACGATCGCCGAACCTGCGATTCCCTCCCCTACCCCGTCGGGTTCGATGACCTCTCCGGCCACATCCGTCCCGCCGACTCCGGTCGAACCCCCGGCGCCGCAGCCCGCACCGGAATCGAAACGCCCGCCTTCCGCGGCAGAAATGGCGCAAGTTGCCCAGGCTTTTCTCGACGCGCGCGCGGCGCTGGAACGACAAGATTTTGACGCGGCCGACGCTCTCCTCGCGGAAGTCGAAGGGCTGTCCAAGACAGAGGATGGACAACAAAGTTTCGCCGCGATCAAGCAATTGGCGCAAAGCGCGCGGGCGTTCGCCGACGCCGTTCGCGACGGCTTCGAGGGCCTCAAGGCCAATCAGCAACTTCAAGTCAACAACACAACGATCCTCGTGAAAGACGCCTCGCCCGAGAGGATTACCGTGGAAGTGGCGCCGGGCGCCGTTCGCACCTTCACTGCCGAGAGTCTTTCGCTGGGGCTGAAGTACGCCATTGTCAATACGGTCATTGCTCCGGAAACCTCCGAGAACGCCTTGGCGAAGGCCGCGTACCACGCCACGCATCCTGCGGGCGATATCGCCGAAGCGCGACACTTTCTCGAACAAGCCAAGAACGCCGGGGCCGACGTTTCCGGATTGCTGCTTGTTGTGGACAAGACCACGCCGGCGCCGACCACGGTCGCCTCGACCAACACGCCCTCTGTGGAGACGCCAGCCGGATCGGCGACTTCGTCGAGTTCGGCGCCCAGCGCGAATGTTTCCGCGGCTCCCACGCCCGAACCCGTCCCGCCTCCGACCACGCAAGAGTTAAAGGAATTGACGCGGCTCGCACAAACAGCGCTGGCTGCGCTGCGGGAACGTAATTTGGACGAAGCCGACGAGCTGCTTTCCAAAGCGAAAGCTGCGGCGAAACTCGACGAACACAAGGAAAAGATCGAGCATCTCAAGCAACTTGCTTACTACACGCGGGAGTTCTGGCGAGCCGTTGAGGAAGGACTCAAGGGCTTAACCGCAGGACAACAACTCACCGTGGCGGACACGGTCATTGGCGTGGTGGAAGCCAGTCCCAACCATCTGGTCATTCGCGTCGCGGGCCAAAACCGGCGTTATCCCAAGCGAGACATTCCTGGCGGTCTGGCGATGGCGCTGGCCAATCAGTGGTTGAACGAGAACGACGCCGCGACGCGCATTGTGAAAGGCGCTATCTACGCGGTGGAGAAGAAAAGCGATCCGGCCAAAGCCCGCGAATTGTGGCAAGAGGCCAGCACCATGGGCGTCGACACATCAGCGCTTTTGGCCACGCTGGACGAAGACTACGATTTCACCAAGCAGCCGTAACCGCGGCTCTGCACCGACCGCGCGCATCGCCGTTGTCGCCATTCGTGGCAGGAATACCGGTTACGACAACGAAGGCGTGATGCAGCGATTGCAGCGTGACGCACGCTCGAGGGTTGGTCGTGATACTCGTCATGGCTGTTCGCTTCAGTTATTATAAATGCGCGCTGGCCTTTTCTGGTCTTCGCACTTCTGGCGCCTCCTTTTGCATCGGAGATCTTAACCTTGCGACGCCGTGACTTTCTTGCGCAAGTTGGCGTTTCAGCCATTGCCACCGGTTTATTGCCACGCGATTTGCTTGCGCATCCGGGGCATCATCCCGAAACCTGCGGCCCGTTGTATGCATCGCCCCAAGAGGCAATGCAAGCGGAGCGAGAGTCGGTCGCGTTCACCCCGGCCATTTATGTCGGCACCGACATTCAGAAGCCCGACTATCTGGCGGTGATTGATCTCGATCCAAAATCGAAAACATACAGTCAGGTGATTCACCGGCTCTCGATGCCGAATCCTGGCGACGAACTGCATCACTTTGGGTGGAATGCGTGCAGCAGTTGCCATGGCGATCCTACCAAGTCGCGGCGTTACCTGGTTTTGCCGGGCCTGCGTTCCAGCCGCATTCATATCGTCGATGTGGAAGACCCGCGCCAGCCCAAGATGCACAAGGTGATTGAGCCGGACGAAATCAGACGGAAGACAAACCTTTCGGCGCCACACACAGTCCATTGCTTGCCCGACGGACACGTCATGCTTTCGATGTTGGGCAATGCACAAGGCGACGCGCCCGGCGGGTTCCTGTTGCTAGACGAGAACTTCGATATCGCCGGCCGCTGGGAGAAAAGCGGCGAAGGCATGGAGTTTAATTACGACTTCTGGTATCAACCGCGGCACAACGCAATGGTCAGCAGCGAGTGGGCCGCGCCCAACACTGTCAAGAATGGGTTCAACCTGGAAGACGTCAAAGCGGGCAAGTATGGCCATCGTTTACAGTTTTGGGATTGGGAGAATCGCAAAATCGTGCAAACGGTGGACTTGGGCGCCGAGGGCATGATCCCTCTCGAAGTGCGTTTCCACCACAATCCCGACAGTACCCACGGGTTCGTGGGCGCCGCGTTGTCCAGCGCGCTATGGCATTGGGAGAAGCAAGGCGACCAATGGAAGGCGGAGAAAGTAGCCCAGGTTGAACCTGTGGAAACCGCGGGTTGGCCGTTCCCCGTGCCTGGTTTGATTACCGACTTGCTTGTTTCGATGGATGACCGTTGGCTGTATCTTTCCAACTGGCTACATGGCGACATTCGCCAGTACGATATCAGCAATCCGGCCAAACCGCGGCTGGCGGCGCAAGCGTGGCTGGGCGGCGTAATCGGCAAAAAGGCGCACGCGCGTGGCAAGGAACTCGTCGGCGGTCCGCAAATGCTGCAGCTTAGCCTGGATGGTAAACGCCTGTACGTGACCAATTCGCTTTACAGCAGTTGGGACAACCAATTCTATCCAGCCATTGCGAAACAGGGGTCGTACATGTTGCAGCTTGACTGCGATACCCAAAAAGGCGGCTTGACCCTCAACGAAGACTTCTACGTTGACTTTGGCCAAGAGCCGAACGGACCTGCCCGCGCGCACGAAGTGCGATTCCCCGGCGGCGATTGCACTTCGGACATTTGGGTGTGAGCTTAATAGCCCATCGCGGCGCCGTCTTTGCGGGCTTCCGAGGCGCCGTGGAGGACGCCGTTCTCCCAGTCGATCAAAATGCCTTGATAGCCGCCGCCATTACTGCGCGTGCGAATGACGACGTGCCCCATCTGGCGAAGCTTCTCCATCGCTTCGTCAGAAACGCCCGACTCCACCGTGAGCGTTCCCACGCCTTTGGCCGCCTCGCCGGTGGGCGTGGCGCTTCCTACGTGCTCCATGCGTGACGCGTCGCCTGCGGCTTGCACGTTCAATCCGAAGTCGATCAGGTTAACTAACACTTGCACGTGCCCCTGCGGCTGCATGTCGCCGCCCATGACGCCGAAGCAAAACCAAGGCCGACCCTCTTTTGTGACCAACGCTGGAATGATGGTGTGGAACGGTCGCTTGCGCGGCTCTAAGCGATTGCGATGATGCTCGTCCAGCGCAAAAAGTTGCCCGCGGTTCTGAATCACAAATCCCACATTTCCCGGCGTGACTTTCGAGCCGAACCCATAGTAGTTACTTTGAATGAGCGAACAACAATTGCGGTCTTTGTCAACCACGGTGAGATAGACGGTATCGCCGTGCCGCAGCGGTTCGTCGCCCGCAGCAACATCGACGGCCGCCCGATCCGGGGCGATGAGCCGGCGACGTTCCTGGGCGTACTCCTTCGAGATGAGCCAGTCCACCGGCACGTCGGCCATGGCAGGGTCGGTGTAATACTTGGCCCGGTCGGCAAAGGCGAGTTTCTTCGCTTCCGTAAACAAATGAATCCATTGCGGGTCGCCCGGCCGCATCGACTTTATGTTGTAGCCTTCCAGGATATTCAACATTTGTAAGGCGGCGATCCCCTGTCCGTTGGGCGGTAACTCCCATACCTCATAACCGCGGTAGTTTGTAGAGACGGGCTCGACCCATTCCGACCGATGTTCGCGCAAGTCTTCGCGCGACAGGTAACCGTCGTTCGCGGCGCTGAACTGGGCGATTATTTCGGCGATTTCGCCTTCGTAGAACGCTTTGGCGCCCTCCTTCGCGATCCTGCGATACGACTTAGCCAAATTTGGATTACGAAACACCTCTCCCGCACCCGGAGCGCGACCTTCAATTAAGTAGGTTGTGGCGGAGTCGGGCCATTTCGACAATTCTTGCTCGGCGCCCTTCCAATAATGAGCGATCACTTCGGAGACAGGAAATCCTTCCTCCGCCGTTTCAATGGCTGGCTCGAGTAGGTCAGCAAGCTTCATTGCGCCAAATCGTTGCGAGAGTTCATCCCAACCGCTCACGCAACCCGGCACGCTCCAGGGCAGCAGGCCATCGAGAGGAATTTTATCTAGTCCTCGTTTGCGGAGTTCGTCACGCGAGATCGTTGCCGGGCTGCGTCCGCTGGCGTTCAGACCGTAGATTTTTTGCGTCTTGGCGTCCCACACGATGGCGAACAAATCGCCGCCAATACCGCAACTCATAGGCTCCACCAACCCCAGCATGGCGTTGACGGCGATCGCCGCATCAACGGCGTTGCCACCCTGGCGCAGCACATCGAGCCCCACTTGTGTGGCCCAAGGATGACTCGACGCGACCATGCCATGCCGCGCCATCGTTACCGACCGGCTTTGATGCGGCGGTCCCACCGGACGATCATAGCCCGTGATGGCGGGGTTGAGTCGTTCCTCTGATTCTCGATCGTTCTCCTTTTTCGGTTCTTGCGCGTCAAGAGTCGGTGCGGGGGTCGTCATAATCGCGGCGAGAATTGCGAGGAGAAAGATCCACGGCAAAGGATGTCGAGTCATGATTGCCCTGGGATTACGGGGTTCACTTGCTCGGGACGAAGGGTCAACGGCAAACCAGCCCGCTGCATCTGCCGCGCCCAGCCAATCACGCGATGCGATTGTAGGATGACCACGGCCAAGATTACCAAACCACAAACGTTCAACTGGACCAAGTTGCCGACGAGTGAAACGTAGCTCAATCCCAAGCCAACGTACACCGCCCAAAGGTGCTTAAGGCACGCAAGCACTCCGAGTGTAAACCAAGCGACGCCGATTGCCAGGAATACAATTCCCGCAATGGGAGGCCCGTACACACTTCCGCCAAGGTCGCCCCCCCACATGATGGCCAGTCCAATCGCGAGGATCAACAGCCCAATCAGCCCCCAAAAGACTCCGAGGGCTTGAATCTCACGCCGAAAGCGTTTGACTGTTTCCGCATCCACTTCGGACGAGTGATAACCCGGCGCCAACTCGCCGCCCTCGCTGGAGGGTGGTGCGTAGGGGTTTTCATCGGCAGGAGGCCTTGGCATCGCTTCGCTCGGTTCGTCACGGCAAAACGATCAACGTAAAGGAGAGCTAGCCAAGATGCAAGAAAAACGCCCTTTCGGTAGTGGGTGCATTGAAATCCGCTGCCACGCGCTGGCGTGCATTCTTGCGAGGAATAGTGCGTTAGCGCAGGGACCGACAGCCGCAGTTTACAACGGCGCGTACGGCCAGTGGTTTATGCAGGACGGAGAATGCCGCGCTTGCCGCCAGTTGCTCAAGAAAACGAAAAACCGCCGCGGACCCAGACCGCGGCGGTTTGTCGATTCATCGCTTGTCGCCAAGCGAATCATCACGGATTCGGGATGTCGATTCCCAGGTTCGCTTCTTCTTCCTCCTGGATGATGATGCGCGGCGTGACCATCATCATCAAGCTTTGCGTGCTGCGGCCGATACCGACGTTCTTGAACAACCGGCTGACGTAAGGCACTTTGCTCAAGAGCGGCAACCCACGTTCGTTGCGGCCTTCTTGAAGCCGCTTGATGCCGCCTAGGAGCACGGTGCCTCCATCGGGCACGCTGACCGTGGTGGTGACCGTGGTGAAGGCGAACGTCGGCAACTGGACCGTGGTGCCTTCCTCGATGGTCACAACATCGTCCTCATCCGTGTCGGGATCGTCGTCCTGGTCGCCCCGCACGGTCTTCTTCTTGCCGTTGAAGGTGAATTCCTCCACTTGTCCAATCTGGCTGAAGAAGGGCACCAGGGTCAGTCGTACAAACCGGCGATCGTTCGACACGACGGCTTGCACCGAGAGCGACGTTCCTTCGCTGAGCACCACGACCACCGGAGCATGGGCGGCGGCGAAGTCGCCCACGACCGGGATCACGCTCGTCACGAAGGGCCGTTGCGTGGTGTCCGACACGAATGCTTGTTGACCGTTGAACAGCGTCACTTTCGGGGCTTGCAGCACGTTGGTGCGGGAGTCGCCCTGGGCGGCTTGGAGGAGGAAGAACACCTCAATGTCGCTCAGGATCGCGAACCCGAAGTTCGCAGCCGTGGCCGGGTCAAACCCGCCGAACTGCGGCACCGCGGAGCCGAAACTGCCTTGCGTGAATGACAAGTCGCCGTCGGTGGTAAAGGCGCCCGTGGGATCCAAACCGACCGCCATGCTGGGGCCGGTGTCGTCCGGTGGATTGGCCAGCAAGTTCGGGGCGACGTTGTCGTCAATGTCGAACTCGAAATCGATACCGATCCGTTCAAAGAAGCTGTCGTTGATCGTGATGAACCGCACTTCGATCGTCACTTGCAAGTCCTGCAAGCGTCGGAGTTGCTCCAGCAGATCGGCGATCTGTTCGTGGATTTCCTGTGTTTGACTGATGACCAACGACAAGTTGCCCGCGAAAGGTTGGACAGCTCCAGGCCCGCCCACTTCGTCCCAGCTCTCGGGGGCGATGGTGGCCGTGACCAGTTCGATCAGCGAGTCGTAGTCGGCCGCCACACCGCCGCCCAATCCGCCGGGGCCAAAGCCCAGGGGCTGCTGGGCCCGCGCTCCGCCGGCCATCGAGGGAATCGAACCGTTCGGGCTCATCTGAGCAAGGGCCAAGGGATTGATGGCGCCGGGCTCTGCATCGTTCTGAGCCATCACGGTCAGCGGCACCGTGCCCGCTCCGCCGAACGCCTGGCCATACGGCATGGCGCTGTGGGCGGCGCGAATGGCGCCGGGCAAGCCCATGTTGTAGCTAGGCACAAAGTTGGGAATCGGAATCACCAGGTCGCCTACGTTGTACACTTTGGTAATGACATCGGAGCGACGCACGGTTTCGCTGGTGATTTCCAACACTTCGTTGCGAATCACGTAGCTCAGGTGCAGCGGTTCGAGAATCAAGTTCAGGGCCGACCGCAGCGACACCGGCTCCCGCAATTGGATATTGATGGGCATGTCGCTCGTGACGCCCTCGGCGTTCAGACCTTCCTCGTTCAAGTGGAAGTTGACGCCCACGGCAGCGCTGAGGATGTCCATCACTTCCGACAGCGGCTGGTTCTCAAATCGCACGTCAACCGGTTCTTTAAGCACGTCTTGGATTTTGATTTCCGCTGGGCTAAGTCGCCGCCCCTGTTCTTGCAGCCATTGACGGCGCGTCTTGGTCAATTGGCTCCACTGAGTCGCATCGCCAAATTGCAGCGGATCGCGATCGTCAAAGGGCGTGGCCGACTCGTCCACGGAGGTGAGTGCGTCCATGAAATTGCCTTGCTGCTCCGCTCGGAGCGAGCGGCGCGATTCGTACGCTTTGACGAAGCGTGACTTCCACACCATGGCGGTCACGACTTCTTCTTCGGGAGCGATTTCCCGAGCCTGGTTGGCCACCATCTCGGCCTCGGCCCAGCGTTCCTGATCCATCAACTTGTTGAATTCCTCGACAAGTTGGGCAAGTCGGTCTTGCGACGCCAGTCGCATGGCCCGTTCACGGTCGATTTCTTCGAGCTTGGTCTTGTTCTCGGCCTTGAGTTCGATGTCGGCTCGGTTCTGATCGATGTAGACCTCCATCTTGTCGATGGTGCGGTCGATGATGACCAAGAGTTGCTTACGCGACTTGGGACTCAGCTCAGAGTTGATGACACGCTCGCGAACTTTCTTGACGCGGTCCAGCCCTCCCAGGGGGTTGGCGTTCATGATCGCCTCGGACTCGCGAATCTCGACGTTCACTTCACGCGACAGTCGCTGGAAGGCGGCCAGATCATCCGCATTGGCGGTTGGTTCGAGGGGAGCGGGCTCGTTACCCGCAGGCATGGGTTGTGGCCCCACGGCTCGCAGCAAACCGAGGTGGTCTTGCAATCGCTGACGGGTCAGCGGATCGAGCGTTGCTTCATGTTTCCAAGCCTCATGGAAGAACTTCAGAGCTTGCTCTCGCTCCTGGCGTTGCAGGGCATTCAAGCCGGCCTCATAGAGTTCTTGTCCTTTGCTTCGTGCAATGGCGTTGGGAATGGGACCGAGGCCCGGTGTAATCGGCGCCTGTGTCGCGGCCGGCATATTGCGTGTGGTGTCGTTCTGCGGCACATAGGGAACCGGCTGCACAGGAAAGACGCCCGGAGTTTTGTCATTTGCACCATTTTCGACCGTGAAGGCGCCGGCGGGCATGACCGCCACACCGCGACGATTCATCTCGCGTTCGACTTCCATGAGTAGCGCCCAAGGCGGCGTTTCTCCCTTGGCGAAAGCCGTGTTGGGCACTTGCATGTCGCGAGCTTGCGAGGCAAGTCGATGAGCCGTGGTCAAGTCGCCCCGATCCATCGCGGCCCGAGCTTCGGCGACCAATCGCAAGGCGGCGGCCTTTGAATCGCTTCGGCCCGAGGTGGCGCCGGCAGGGCTTTCACTGTCAGGAGCAGGCAAACGACGCATCGCCCCATTGAATTCACCGGTTCGAGGCTCGGACGCTCCCGCAGGAGCATTGTTGCCCAGAAGCGGATGATTGTTCGAGGGAATGGCATAGGGGTTCGTCACCAAAGACCCCGGGAAAGGACTAGCCACCGAGTTCGGCGCCTGACTCCGCAAGAGTGCAGGCAATGACTCGCGATCGGCGGCGGCCGCTTGATCGGGCGAGATCGTCGGTGCGGCTGGCTGCGTCGGCGCGGCAGCCAACTCTTGCACCGAGACGCCCGCCTGACGCAAGGCGTCGGCCAGTTGCTGCGGCGAGTATTCGCCAGGAGCAAACTGAGCGTTGGTCGCCTTGGCCTTGCGATACCAATGCAAGGCGGCGACCGTGTCGCCAGCGCTAATGGCCGCCCTGCCCTTCTCTAAGTAGGTTCGGGCCTGCTCGGGCTCGGTGTGGGTCAGGCGGTTGAAGGCTGCTTCGCGTTGCCGCGCCGCAAACGGATCGGCCGGTCGGGCTTCGGCCGCCGGCGATGTCATTCGCGGCAGCAGTCCGCCAGGCCCGGTTTGTCCTAACGCCCACGCTGCGGCGCCAGCCGGCCACACAAGCGCTTCGGCAAGGCCGGTCGAACTGGACAGCGTGATGCTCAGCGCGGCAAGGCCGGCTAGCCAAGGTGCGGTGGCGTTCAACGCGCTTCTCCTTCTTCGAGATGCACGAAATCCAAGGGGGTGTAACATAGGTACCCTCGCCGACAACGCCTCGCGCTCGCCCGAGATGCTCGCGCTGCTCGACCCGTCGTGCGCACCATGTGCGCACCGTCAAGCCCCTCAAGCGCGCGAAGCCGCCCCGTGCGAGGCGCCGTCAAGACAGAATTTCTACAACTACCGATGTGGTTTTGGACAAGGGCGGGTAAATACCGCCGGTGGCCCTACGGGTCAAGCCCGTATGTCAGAAGTATCGGTTGTCCTGAAAGTGCGCGTTAGGAAAAATGGGCGGTAAACCACGAACCTTAACGGTAACAACAAGTCTGCCGATAAAACGGGAAAACCGGGTAAACCGCATTTCACTCAATTCACGGTGAGCCCATCACACTCCCCTTCCTTGGGGAATCTGTATCAGCTCAACATGATGGCCCGAAAGCCGGCGTCACTCTTTTCCTGAAAAAACAAGGTTAGGGCGCATTATTGCTGCATGAGGGCTGCTCGGGCTGCGAGTGCGCGTTCCGTCGCTTCCTGGGGACTTGCACCCAACGCCGTCAAATGGCCCATTTTTCGGCCAGGCAGAGGTTTCCGTTTGCCGTAAAGATGAAGTTTGACTTCTCGGGATGCGAGAGCCGCCTCCCAGCGTGGCTCGCCGTGTTTCCACAAATCCCCTAACAAGTTGACCATCGCCGCGGGCGCGAGTAGCCGGTCAGAGCCCAAGGGCAGACCGCAAATCGCTCGGACTTGTTGCTCAAATTGACAGGTAACACAGGCGTCAATCGTCAAATGCCCCGAATTGTGCGGCCGTGGAGCAAGTTCATTAATCAACAGCCGACCGTCGCGTGTTAGAAAGAACTCGACGCATAACACCCCCACAACGTCAAGTTGCGTCATGACCGCTTGGGCGATGTCGACCGCGTCTTTGGCAATCGAAGAATTCAATTCTGCGGGGTACACCGAAAGATCAAGGATATGATTCGCATGACGGTTGCTGATCGGTCCGTAATGGGCGATCGAGCCATCGATACCGCGCGCGGCAACCACCGAAAGCTCCTGGTCGAAATCGATGAAAGACTCCAAGATCGCTTCCTGCGTTCCAAGTTGACGCCAAACGGTTTCGGGGGAGTCGTTGGGCGTGATACGCACTTGCCCTTTGCCGTCATACCCCCAGGCGGCGGTTTTCAAGACGGCCGGGCAACCCAATTCAATCAAAGCGCTCGTCAGCTCGGTCGAATTGTGAACCGCTCGAAACGGCGTGACGGGAAAACCTGCCGCTGCGAGGGTCGACTTCTCCCTCAGTCGATGTTGCGTCACATGCAAGACGCTGTAATCCGGTCGCACCGGCGCAAACCGTGCGGCGGTTTCCGCAGTCAACGCTGGCACGTTCTCGAACTCAAACGTGACGACCTGAACCTCTCGGGCAAAGCGCGCCACGGCGTCCAAATCGTCGTACGAGCCAGTGATTTCGAGATCAGCCACATGACCCGTGGGTGAGTCTTCGTCGGGCGAGAAAACGTGCACGCGATAACCCATTTGCCGCGCCGCAAGCGCAAACATGCGGCCTAGTTGACCGCTGCCCAACACGCCTAAAGTTGCGCCAGGAAGTATTGATGCAGGCATTCCAGCCATCGGGAAACAAGAACCAGAAACCATCCAGGAATTATCGGGGGAACATCGCAAGCGAGCGTCGCCGGCCATTACCGATTGCGTTGGGCGCCGTTGCATGACGCGTCCCGAATCAGTACCGTAGCGAAAACTCGACTTCCGGAAAACCACCTCGCCAAAATTCCGCCATGCCCCGCCTGCTCCTTCTCGATGGAAGGGTGATCGATCCGAGCCAAAACCTGGACCGCGTGACGAACGTGCTCGTCGAAAACGGACGAATCGCCGCCTATGATGCGCCTGCCGACTCCGCTCCGCAAGTGATCGACGCCCGTGGAAAAATTGTGGCGCCGGGGCTGATCGACATGCACGTACAATTGCGTGAACCTGGCCGTGAAGAGGATGAAACCATCGCGACGGGAACGGCGGCGGCGCTGGCGGGAGGGTTCACGGCCATCGCTTGCTTACCAAACACCGAGCCACCGCTTGATACCGCGGCCGGGGTTGAGTTTGTCCATCAAAAAGCCGTCCGCGCGAACCACTGCCGCGTGCACGTTATTGCCTGCGTGAGCAAAAATCGGGAAGGCGAACAACTGGCCGAGATCGGCTCGCTGGTCGAGGCCGGCGCCGTCGCCTTTAGCGATGCGGAGCGGCCAATCATCAATTCCGAGTTGCTCCGCCGCGCTTTGCAGTACTGCCTGATGTTCGACAAGCCGATCCTCAATCATCCCGAGACGTTGCACCTTTCGCACGGCGGGGTGATGCACGAGGGACTCGTGTCGCTCATTCTCGGCCTGCAAGGACTACCCGCCGACGCCGAAGACGTCATGACGGCGCGCGATCTGCGCCTGGCCGAAATCACCGGAGGACGGCTGCACTTGATGAGCGTGTCGACCGCCGCCAGCGTGGAATTGATCCGCCGCGCCAAGTCGCGCGGAATGCGAATCACTTCCGAAATATCACCCTTGAACTTTACCCTTACGGACGAGGCGTTGCGCACCTTTGACGCCAATTACAAAGTCAATCCTCCGCTGAGGTCTCAGGAGCATATCGAAGCCTGCATCAACGGGTTGAAGGACGGCTCCATTGACGTCATCGCCAGCGCTCACGCGCCGCGGGCCAGCGAGAAGAAAATGCAAGAGTTGGATCAAGCTCCGTTTGGCGCCGTGGGCTTAGAAACTACGCTCGGGCTCGTCATTACACGACTGATCGAGCCCGGCCATTTGGACTGGCCCACCGCGCTCGCCAAGATGACCATCAACCCGGCGCGCGTCCTTGGACTGAACAGCGGAACGTTGGCCCTTGGCGTCGACGCCGACATCACGGTGATTGACCCCAACTTGGAATGGAGCGTGCAGCCGCGCGACTTTCGCTCGCAAAGTTCGAACACGCCTTTCGCCGGGTGGAAACTCAAGGGGCGCGCAACGCATACGATCGTCGGCGGCGAAGTGAAATTCGCCTGTTAACTAACCCCACCAAGCGACGCGCCGCCAGCGCCGCCTTGATGATTCACACCGCTTGAAATTCCCTGGCTGGCGCCTCACCATACGACCTGTTGCACGATCGTGGTATTCTTCGGGATGAATCACTTTGTAAGGCTTGACCCATGCAACTTCGACGCTGCTTGATCACTCTGACGGCGCTGCTCCTCCCCTGCCCTGCTTTGGCGGCGCCGCCGGAAGTCGATACGACGCGCGGCGATCGGATGATTGCCGAGTATTTCGCCGCGGAGACCGCAAAGCTCCAAGAGGCGTGTTTGACAGACATCCGTTCGCGTGACGATTGGCAAGCGAAACGGGAGGAATACCGGCGCCAACTGCACGAAATGCTGAGTTTGGATCCGCTCCCGGAACGAACGCCGCTCAACGCCGTCATCACCGGCAAGGTGGAGCACGACGAATTCACCATCGAGAACGTGCATTTTCAGTCGCGCCCCGGACTGTATGTGACCGGCAATGTGTATCTGCCGAAACATCAGGATCGCCCCGCACCCGCCATCCTGTACGTATGTGGACATGCGCAAGTGAAGAAAGATGGCGTCGCCTATGGCAACAAGACGGCTTATCAACATCATGGAGCATGGTTCGCGCGCAATGGTTATGTGTGCCTCACGATCGACACGCTGCAGCTTGGCGAGATTGAAGGCATTCACCACGGAACTTACCGCTATGGGATGTGGTGGTGGTTGAATCGGGGCTACACTTCGGCGGGCGTCGAAGCCTGGAATTGCATTCGAGCGCTTGACTATTTGCAATCGCGGCCCGATGTCGACGGCGAACGTCTTGGCGTAACGGGTCGTAGCGGCGGCGGGGCCTACAGCTGGTGGATCGCCGCCCTCGACGACCGGATCAAGTGCGCCGCACCCGTGGCAGGCATTACGGACTTGCAGAACCACTTGGTCGATGGCTGTGTCGAAGGCCATTGCGATTGCATGTTCATGGTCAACACGTACCGATGGGACTATCCGCAAGTGGCGGCGCTCGTAGCGCCGCGGCCTTTACTCATCGTGAATACCGACACCGACCGCATATTCCCGCTGGATGGCGTGGTGCGTACCTTCGAAAAAGTCCGAGAGGTGTATCGTCTGCATGACGCTGCCGACAAGGTGGGCTTAACCATCGGACCC
This sequence comes from Planctomycetota bacterium, assembly GCA_963204915.1. Classification (GTDB taxonomy): domain Bacteria; phylum Planctomycetota; class Planctomycetia; order Pirellulales; family Pirellulaceae; genus JAHWKS01. The sequence continues at coordinate 45,811 of CAUJHS010000061.1, forward strand.
GGAGGCCACAAAGACACGCAAGACATCCAGATGGACGTATTTCGTTGGATGAATTATCACTTAAAAGGCGACGAAACACTGATCGACGACGCGGCCGTCAAATTCTTTGAACCCGAGCCGCTCAAGGTGTTTCCGGCGGGGCGATTGCCCGATGATCGAACGAACGAAGAAATTCACGAGACTTTTGTCGCAGCGGCGCCCACGCCCCCAATTCCCGAGACACAAGAAGCGTGGAACGCCCTGCGTAACGAGTGGCGTCAGGCGTTGTTGGAAAAGTCTTTTCGTGGATGGCCGCAAGACTCGGAACCGCTCGGGACACAAAAGGTCTTTGACGTTGAGAAACAAGGGGTGCGGTTCGCGGCGTACGATTTCACCAGCCAGGCGAACATCCGACTCCGGCTGTATGTCGCTCATCGCCCCGATTTGGAAGAACCGGCGTTGACCGTGCTCAACGTGCTGGATGGAACTTCCTGGAGCGATTTTTTGAGCACGTACCGCGCCGCGTTTGAGGAAGAACTCCGCGAAGAATCACTACCGGAAGCAAATGCTGATGCGTTTAAGCGAACGCACGACATGCTTCAGGCGAACCGGTGGATCATGGCGTATGTGGCGCCGCGCGGCGTTGGCCCCACGGCTTGGGATCAAACCGAACGAAAACAAACGCAACACCAGCGCCGTTTCTACCTGTTGGGCCAAACGCGGGACGGAATGCAAGTGTGGGATGTGCGCCGCGCGATCCAAGCGGTGCGCACCCTGGACACGACGAAGGACTCACCCTTGTGGCTGCAGGCCGAACGCGCCATGGCGGGCGTCGCGGTTTACGCTTCGCTGTTCGAGCCTGACATCGCACGCCTCGATTTACACTCCCCTCCCCTTACGCACCGAGACGGTCCTTATTTGCTCAACGTCAGCCGGTATTTAGATCTTCCCCAGTCGATGGCCATGGCGGCGGAAAACTCGCAAGTGGTCGTCTATCAGGCGTCCACGGAAGGTTGGGAATGGCCCGCCGAATTGGTGAAGAAGCTCGGCTGGGGCGACAAACAATGGCGCCTGCGCACGCCGCCGGCCGATGCTCCTTAGCGTCAATTATGTGCCCTGGTTTTCATGATCAGTGTCGGACGATGCTGGTCATCTCGATAACGCTCCCGACGGATTGCCGTACTTACCAATCGCTATTCTATGACACACCCTTGGATTGCCGATCGAACGAAAGCGTTTGACAGTTCAGGCATACGCAAAGTATTTGACCTGGCGGCGCAAATGAAGGATCCGATTAACTTATCGATCGGTCAGCCCGATTTTGACGTACCGGAATCGGTGAAAGAGGCGTGCATTAACGCCATTCGGGCAGGGAAAAACAGTTACGCGCTCACGCAGGGAATGCCCGTGTTGCGCGAAAAGCTCCAGGCTCAAGTCGACGCGGAATTCGCCCATGCGGATCGACGGGTGTTTGTCTCCAGTGGGACAAGCGGAGGATTGGTTCTTGCCCTGCTCTCGCTCGTGAACCCGGGCGATGAGGTGATTAGCTTCGATCCGTTCTTCGTCATGTACGAAGCGTTGGTCAAGCTCGCAGGGGGCGTGCCGGTGTTGATCGACACATACCCGAACTTTCGCATCGACGTCGACCGCGTAGCCGCCGCCATCACGCCTCGCACCAAGCTCATTCTGTTCAACAGCCCGGCGAATCCGACTGGCGTTACCGCCAGTGAGGCTGAAATACGCGGGCTCGCACAATTGGCCGCCGAGCGGAAAGTCGCGCTCATTTCGGACGAGATCTACCGGCTGTTTCAATATGACGAACCGTTTGTCTCGCCCGCTCGCTTTAATGAGCAGACGATTGTCATCGACGGGCTTTCCAAAAGTCACGCCATGACCGGTTGGCGCGTGGGGTTCGTCCACGGCCCCGCCGAATTGATCAACACGATGATCAAACTTCAGCAATATTCCTTCGTTTGCGCGCCGCAGCCGGCTCAATGGGCTGGCGCCGTCGCGCTCGATACGCCCATGGATGAACACATCGCCGCGTATCGCCGCAAGCGTGACATGATTTACGAAGGGCTTGCCGACCTCTACGAAGTCACCAAGCCTGGCGGCGCGTTTTATATATTTCCCAAAGCGCCCGGCGGCTCGGGAGAGGCCTTCGTGCGAAAGGCGATTGAGAACAACCTGTTGATCATTCCAGGGAACATCTTCAGTCGCCGAGATACCCACTTTCGCATTTCTTACGCCGCGGACGAGAGCACTCTGGAGCGCGGCATTGAGGTGCTTCGCCGGTTGGCGCGCTAAATGGTGTTGGCGCCCGCGATTTGCCAACGGCGGGTGAACGGCAAAGTCTAACGACGAAGATGCGCGCCAACGAGCGCGTATTTCATCGAAGTGTGATGACTTCTTCCGTGTGGTTCTCTCGCTCCGCGAGTGGTTTCCGGCGCTCGCGGAGCGATGGCGCCACATTGGGGGCGTCACACCTGCGTGAAACGCGCTCTAAAACCCCTTGCCGGTCTTGCTCGCGGTGCGTGCTTCGAGTTGTTGCGCTTTCGCCACGTCGGCGGCGGCTGCTTCCTGGTCGCCTTTTTGCAGGAGCAACGAGGCGCGCAACTGGTAAAACACGGGGTTAGCCGGATCACGTTGAATGGCCGACGACAGATCCTCCAACGCGGGCTCCAAGCGGCCCGCCATCTGGTGCGTCAAACCGCGCTGGGCCAGCGCCGCAGTGCTTTTCGGATCGGAATTGAGAATCGTATCGAACTCGTGTGCGGCGGCGTCGTACTTGGCGCTCGCTCGCAGCAACAATCCATAATGGAACCTCACGGCCGAGTCGGACGGATCTAACCTTAGTGCCGCCGCGAAGTCGTTTAGCGACGCTTCAGCGCTCGCGCGGCGCGGATCATCAACTAACACCAACCCTTGTTGCTGTGCGTCGTGCAGGTCTCGCTTCATCCGCGCGACGGCGCGGGAAGTAAAGTAATCGGGATCGGTCGCCGCGAGCGCAATGGCCTTGTCGTAATCGGCCACGGCGGCGTCGTATTGCTCAAGGTCCCGGTAGGTGTTGCCCCGGTTCTTCCAGGCCGAAGCGAAGCTCGGGTTGATTTCGAGCGCCTTGGTGTACGCATCGAGCGCCTGGGAAAGGTTATGGCGTTTACGAAAGACGCCGCCTAGGTTGTAGTGCGCCTTGTACGAAGCCGCATCCCAAGAGATCGCCTCGCGAAAGTCCGCTTCGGCTCGGTCCAGATCGTTCTTGGCGAGATAGGCAATGCCTCGATTATTCAGAGCAAACCCGTTCGCGGGATCGAGTTGAATCGCGCGGTTGTAGTCGGCCTCCGCCTCGGCGGGCCGCCGACGCTCATAGTACAATCGGCCGCGCGTTGCGTATGCGTCGGCCAAGAGCGGATCCAATTCGAGCGCCCGCTCTACGTCTTGTCCCGCTTCGTCTCGCTGTTGCAAGCGCAAATAGACGCGAGCGCGCCACGCATACGCCTTGGCCGCGTCGGGCGACCGCTCGATTGCCGCGTTGAACTGGGCTAACGCTTCACGATAGGTGGCTTCAGCCTGCGTCGCTTGAGACTCGCCGCTCGCGGCAAGGTCTTCCGCACGATCAAATGTGGCGCATCCCTGCTGAATTCCGGTATCCCCGGCGGCGACGGTTCCTGTACTGTCTCCGCCGGTGGTTTCTGTCTTGGATGAACATCCTCCAAAACCCACAACCCCTGCAATCATGATCCAAATCAACGCGCCGCGCATCATCGTGATCCCTTCTCAAGTTGCGGACTCCCCTCGCGCTGGCCGAAGCCGCGCGAACCGGGGTATCTACGAACTCACTGGCCGAACGTCAAGTTCAATTTGTGACCGGGCCCCTGCGGGAAGGAACCCACAATCAAAGAATGGCCGCAAATGGAGAAAAAAAGTGCAATTTCCCCCACGGCGCATTAAACTAGCTCCATTCTTTTGAGGCGATTATTCAATCGCGGTATGGTCATTTGTTTCGTATGACATCGGAGAGCTCACATGACTCGGTACGCTTGGCTCACGCGGGAGAAGAATATGCGGAATGTAGGATGCGCCGCGTTGTTATTAACGGTCGGAGCGATTCTAACGCCGTCAGCTACCGCCCAGCAGAATTCGGCCGGCCAAGCCGCGTCGCCGGCGAAAACCACCCCCGCAGAACCACAGGGCACCGACGAAAAGCAGGCCGAGGACGAAGCCATCCGCCGGTTGCCTACCTTTTATCGAGAGGTTGTGGCGCCCTACCAACGCAAGCGAATCTATGACATCCAAGATCGGTATGAAGCGCAAGTTAAAGAGCTTCAAGAGCAAATTAAGGCTCTATTGGCCAAGCGCGACGCAGAAATTGATGAAGTTCTGAATCCTGAACAGCGCGAATTACTCAAGCAGTTAAAAGCCGCGGCGACGCAGCGCGCCAAACAGACGGGCAGCAAGAAGAGCGGTACAGCCGGCGAAACGCAGGCGCCAAGCGACGCCAGCTCCGGTGCGAACGCCACGGCCAAATCGAAATCGGCCGGTACCGAGTAGTCGTCCTCGCACGGGGCGTCTACGAGAATCGCCGAACTTCCTCGTGCATTACAATAAGCTGGCGAAATCCGCCTCGGCTCGATTTAAGTCAAGGCGATTGAGAAAGTTCGAGTAGCACATCCAGGCGCATAACGCGTTCAAGTCGGCAAATGGCGACGGTACATAGCGAGGCGCCGCCAACACGCCTTCCTCGGCCAATTGCGCAAACACGCCGATATCCTCCAGCGTGGTCTTGCCGCAAAACAGCAGCGGAATGCGCTCGAGTCGTCCCTTGCGCACCGCCAGGCGCAGAAAGTTGTAAACAAGAATAAATCCTTTGCTATAACTGAGGTCCTTTGTGAAAGGACCTCCTTGAGGCGTACTGCCGCGAAACAACCGAACCGCGTTGGCGTACGCATCCTCGGCAGAGTCCCCCTGCGAGCGAAAGAACTCGAACACTTCGAGAAAGTTGGCGCCTTCTTCCGCCAGGCGGACGCCGCGAATTCGGTTCGTCACGCGACGAAGCCGGTTCGGGTGCGACGCGAACGCCAGAACTTCCATCACAATCGCCAGCCCCTCTTGAGTAACGGTCGCCGAGGGCGGGCCTTTGCTCAGGAAAGTGCAAACGGGTTGGGCCTGTCCGTTCAGCGTCGTGCCAAGGTGAACCCAGCCTTCGTGCACTTCGAGAAGTCGTAGATCGCGTAGGGTAAAACGCGCCTCGCGGCGAATCTTGAGGTAGTCGGCGCCGGCCGCGGCGTCGGAAACGATGTTGTCACTCAACATCACGCGGATCGGACGCTGAGGATCAGGAAACGCCGCGCTCAACCGCTCTTGGAGAATCACCACGGCTTCCTCGCCCGAGATCGATTTCTCCTCATGATTAAGCGCCGGCGATTGGGCGATATTCGTGAGCGCTTCGGACATCATATCGCCCAAGTCGGCAAGCGTTGGGTCTCCTGCGTGGAAAACATCGCCCGCGCTCCCGTAAAGCTGCTGCGAATACGCGGCGAATTCAGGCAAGCCGCGCGACTCCAAAAGCCGCACCACTACGCGATACTCGCGAGACATCCGGCGAAGGATCACGCCCACGGGATTAAACTGCCCCAATTTGCGGAGGATGCTGCGTTCGATGTCGTGCAATTCTTGCCGTTTGGCCACGGGATCAAACGGCAGGGCGCGCTCTTCATAATAGCGACGATCGACCGGCGGCAATTCTCGGCACCCTTTGTCAAAGAATGCGCGCTGCACGCCCGCGTCCCACTTAATGGCATCGAGAATGCGAATGGGGCGTTGCGCTTCAACGAGTCGCTCGGACAACTCGCGGATGGTCTGCCGGTAATTCTGGCTCGTCTCGGGCAGGGTGCTTGACGCCATGTTGGGCTATACAAGGTCCGTAAACAAGGTCCGCTGAGGTGCTGCGATCGTATTCCTTCATCCTAACATTCCCGCCGCGCCGCCGTAACGTGAATTTCCTCCACGCGTCGAAACGCTTTTACCGGTCGTAATCAACGCTTACGAGAAATAATCCTTGGGGCGGCGCTGTCGGGTAACGCACACGGCGATCTTTACCCGCCAGAATCCGCGAGATCCAGTCCACCGGTTGCTCACCGCGTCCCACTTCGTACAAGGCGCCAACGATATTGCGGACCATGTTGTAGAGAAAGCCGTCGGCGGCTATTTCGATCACAATTCGACCGACTGCGCCTTCCCAGCGACGAGCTACAAAAAGATCGGTCACCGTACGAACGCTATTCTGACGCGGTGAGCCGGACGCCTCAAAGCTGGAAAAGTCATGCGTCCCCAGCAGCAACTGCGCCGCCGCATGCATCGCCTCGGCATCCAGTGCGTGCGGGATCCTCCAAGAGTAATGGCGAGCGAAGATGTCGGGCGCCGGTCCATCCTGAATCACATACCGATAGCGTTTGCCCACGGCGTCGCGAATGGCGTGAAAACCTTCTGGCGCCTCGAGAACTTCCCACACATGAATGTCATGCGGCAAGTTGCCATTCAGGGCCCGGCAAAACACGTCAGGCGAAAGTTGGGCCTGGGTTCGAAAGCTCACCACCTGCCCGAGTGCGTGGACGCCGGCATCTGTGCGTCCGCTTGCGATCGCGCGAATGTCTTCGCCGGTGATTTTCTTCAGCGCCGCTTCTAAAGCGGCCTGCACCGTTGCCTGGCCAACCTGCACTTGCCAGCCGGCATAGTTGGTCCCATCATACGCAAGGGTCATCTTCAAATAGCGCATCGCAATTCAAGGGCGAGCAGGTTTGTCGTTCTCCTCAGAGAGTTCACGCCTCACCGACCAACCAGGCGCAAGGATGCGTGCCAATCGTGCATTCGCTTGAAGCGTTCGCTTGAAGCGTTCGCTTGAACGAAAATCCGCGATACGACTTGGCGGCGCAAAAAATCAGGGGGCGTGAGCCCCCTGCATTATTTCTTCACGTGAGCACGCGCTTACGCTCGCACCGTCGACTTAACCCCGATCAAGAGTTCGGCGATTTGCACGGCGTTCGTGGCGGCGCCTTTGCGAAGATTATCGCTCACGCACCAAAACGCGAGGCCGTTCGGGCTTGAAAGGTCTTCACGAATGCGGCCGACGTATACGTCATCGTAATTGTCGCACACCATAGGCATGGGGTACTTCTTGTTCGGCAAATCGTCAATCACGGTAATGCCCGGTGCGGCGGCGAACAGTCTGCGGGCCTCTTCAACGGTGATTTTACGTTCGGTCTCGACCAGGATGCTCTCACTGTGGCAGTTGGTCACGGGGACGCGAACACAGGTCGGACAAACTTGAATCGAGTCGTCGCCGAAGATCTTTTGCGTCTCCCACACCATCTTCATTTCTTCTGAGGTGTAGCCCTCGTGCTTGGGCGAACCAATGTGCGGGATCAAGTTGAACGCGAGTCGATGGGCGAACGTGGTGTACTTGTATTCTTGGTCCGCCAGATAAGCACGTGTGCCCGCGTCCAAATCTTCCTGCCCCGCCACTCCGGCGCCGCTGGCGGCTTGATAGGTGCTAACCACCACGCGGCGAATGCGGCCCGCCTCGTGCAGCGGTTTCATGGCGACGACCATTTGCGTGGTCGAACAATTCGGGCTGGCGATAATGCCCTGATGATTGCGCACCGCATCGGGATTCACCTCAGGCACGACAAGCGGCACCTTGGGATCCATGCGCCACGCGGCGCTTTCGTCCACCACAACGGCGCCACGCTCAACGGCATAGGGCGCGAACTCGCGAGCGACTTCATCGGGCGTACTGGCGATCACCAGGTCGCCTTCGTGGAATGCTTCCGGACGAAGCACCTCCACCGGATATTCCTTTCCCTTGAACGTCACGGTTTTGCCGGCCGAGCGGGCGGAGGCGAGGAACGTGATTTTCTCATAAGGAAAATTCCGCTCCTCCAACAATCGCAATACCAAACGCCCCACGGCGCCCGTAGCGCCCACAACCGTCAGCCGCTCGTACACAGGGAAAACTCCAGAAACGAAGAGGGAAACACAAACCTTCCAGTATATTCGGCAGGTTGCAGCCGCCTAGTGGACTTTGAGGGTTAGGAACGTTAGGACCGCGCCGTTCATCACTTTGGCGGGGCGCCACGCGAGCCCGCAATGAGTTCCGCAGCGCCTTGCACTTGAAGTTGCTCGGCCACGTGGCGCCCTAACTGTACGGCCTCCTGGAGAGGGGATTCGCCACTGGCCGTAAGGCGTTGTTTGCCGTCATGGCTAAGCACCACCGCGTCAAGCAAGAGTCCGCCGCTCGCGTTGCAACGCCCCCAAGCGCCCACGGGCGCAAGGCAGCCGCCGCGCAAGGCCGCAAGCATGGCGCGCTCGGCAAGGACCGCCGCATGCGTAGGAGAATCATCCAGCAAGGCGACGACCCGACGCGTGGCGTGATCGTCGGTACGAATCTCTAATCCCAACGCGCCTTGCCCCACGGCGGGCAGCATCAGCGCTTTGGGCAACACTTGCGCAATGCGATGTTCCCACCCCAATCGCGTTAGTCCGGCCTCTGCAAGCACCAACGCATCGTACAGACCTTCCTCCAGTTTCCGTAGCCGCGTATCCAGATTGCCCCGAATTTCGGCCATGACCAGATCCGGTCGAACGTGAAGCAGTTGCGCCTTGCGGCGCGCACTGCCCGTGCCGACCCGCGCCCCGTGCGGTAGTTCTTCGATACTTGAGGCAGTCGTTGTAATGAGCGCATCGCCTGAACCGGCGCGCGGTGGAACGGCCCCCAGCGTAAGACCATCGATCGGTTCCGTGGGCAGGTCTTTTAGACTATGTACCGCCAGATCGACGCGTCCATCTAGCAAGGCGCGTTGAATTTCCTTGGTGAACAGCCCCTGCCCGCCGATTTGCCCCAGGGGCCCAGCCGTAACATCGCCTTGCGTGGTGATGTGAATAATTTCGGTCGAAACGCCGTGGGAGCGCAATTGTTCCGCCACCCAGTTGCTTTGCCACAAAGCCAATTGGCTTGCGCGCGTGCCGATGCGAACTTTTTGCGAAACCGTCATGCCACTCCAAACAGCCCGGCCCGATTCGCCGGTGACGACCATGAATGCGGAATGTTTCCAATCAGGCGTTTATAATCCGTCGCCAAACGATTCTACGGCGAACTCGCTGGTCGTACGCCTCCACAAACCCCATGATACCAAAAGCAATGCGGCCAGAGCGTAACTGGCGGCAAAGTAGAACGGCGTTTGCCCTTCCGCGTGATGCGGCAGATTCTCAGGCAGACGCCAGGGAAGCAAGAGCGGACTACCCGGCATCGGCGAATGAATGACGCCAAATAAACTACACGCAGCCGCCACGCTCAAATACCCAGCCGCCAACCCCAGCCGGCGGTCAATAATCGCCGCCAAGGCCGAAGCCCACAACAAACTGGTAACGATAAACCCGCCCGAGAGCGCGCGCATGGTTTGGATGTTCTTTCCCAAGACTCCCGCGGGTTCGCCAATCCGATTGATCGCCGGATTGCCTGCCTTTGTTTCCAGCGCCGCGCCATGTTCGGAAAGCGAAGTCACCGTTTGTTGCAACTGAACCGTCGAGTCACTTTCTGGAAGCGAAGCGACGATCTCTTCAAGTTGTTGAATTTGCTGGTTCACTTGAGCGACGGCGCCGGCATACTGCCCTTGCAAATCATCGACAAAAATCAGTGCCATGGCGGCCAACGCGGGGATACACCCAAACATGACCGCGGCATAATGGCGCTGCGGCGTGGCATGAAAACTTTGCGCCGTGATCTCCAATCCTACGAACACCAGAATCGGGAAGACCGTAGCTTTAGGAATCAGCAAATACAAGTAGCCAAAGTAGCCAATCACTCCCGCTCCGCCTACAAACAATGCGGTCAGCAGAGTGTAAAGTGCGCGGCCGCCCATCGCTTTATACGCCGGATGGCCAATGTACGGTGTGGTTTGGATCACTCCGCCGCATAAGGCAGCAACGATCGTAGCTAACGCTTCCACGCCAATCACGTGGTTGGTATTGAACTCGTCTCCGACGGCGGCAGCGCTCTCGGTGCAGTCGATGCCGCCGACGACCGTTGCCAGGGCAAAAGGAATGACTACGGGCAAATACGTCAACGAATCGCGAAATGCGGTCAGCCATTCCAAGCGAAATGCGCTAAACCAACCCGTAGGAAACAAGGCCATGCGGGCGTCGAACCCTGGTTCTGGGGGGTGACCTAGCCATCCGTTAAAATCCATGAAGTAATAAATCGCGGCACCCACCAGCAGCGCCGCGAGCGCGCCGGGAATGCGAAAGGGAACCCGGACTTGCGCCACTAAGGATGTCAAAATGACAGCCAAGGCCGTCATTCCGACAACCGGGTAATGCATTATCTCCAGCATGGGCAAAAAACTGATAAGTACAATCGCGATTGCTGCAAGCGAGCCCAACAACCCCGCTCGGGGAAGCGATGTTCTCACCCAATGGGAGCAAAACGAGCAAGCCAACTTGAACCAACCACTAACAAAGATCGCACAAATGCCAATCTTCCAGGTGTAGGCTGCGGCCGCGTGAGGCTCGAGTCCTAACTCGAACTTCGCGTGCAAAAACGAAGGCCCCAGCACAAAGAACACCATCCCGAAGGTCGAGGGGGTGTCTAACCCCAAGGGCATTGCAGTAATGTCGGTTCGCCCAGTGCGCCGAGCGAGCGAGAACGCCATCCAAAAGAAAAGCAAATCCCCGACCAAGACGCCTACGGCCGTCCCTGGCACCATGTAAGAAAGGGCGAAGTCTGTAGGAAATTCAAAGACGGTGGCCAACAGCCCGACCGCCAAGAGAAGATCGGCGACGTTATCTAACATCAAGCCAAAAAAGGCGTTAACGTCGCCAAGCGAAGCCCATTGATAGCGGCTTTTTGTCACGAATGGAGCGGTGGCATAGGTTTTGCGAAAGGTATGTGCCGTGAGTTTAGAAGGGCCATTTTGGCCTGTCAACGCGAAGTCAATGCCAATCGTCGGTTTGTCGCTGTTGGTTTTTTTGCGAACTCTCGACCGGCCACTGCGTAAAGAATGATGAACGCTACAATTAATAGCATGAATCACCCTTTGACCGCCGCCGAGAAGGTTGCTCTTCTCACCGATGAGCAACTTCTCCTCGCCTATCGCACAACCGGCGATCGTGACCGGTTTGCGCAACTGGTGCGCCGGTACGAACGGGAGCTTTACAGTTATTTGCGACGCTACTTGGGCGATGCCGAAATGGCCGAAGATGCGTTTCAAGCCGCTTTCCTCCAAGTGCATCTGAAGTGCGATCACTTCGAGGAAGGCCGCAAGTTCCGGCCCTGGCTGTACACCATTGCCACGAACCAGGCGATTGACGCGCAGCGTCGTAATCGCCGGCATCGCATGGTGAGCCTGGACCAGCCGGCCGGAGACGCCAGTCAAGACATCGGCAAGCTGTTGGATTTGCTCGAAAGCACCGATCCCAACCCGCTGGCCGAAGTCAACCATGCCGAACGCCGCGATTGGATTCGTCAGGCCATGGACGACCTGCCCGAACACCTGCGTAACGTAGTCCATTTGGTTTACTATCAGGGACTAAAGTATCGCGAAGCGGCCGAGGCGTTGTCGGTTCCGGTGGGCACGGTGAAAAGCCGTTTGCACGCCGCGATCCTCAAATTGAACGAAGTTTGGCGAGCCGCACACGAGGAGTAGTGACGAAACACTCCCGAGTCGGTCTAACCTAGTATTCCCTCCTATGCGTGAACACCTGCTTGGCTACCTGATGGGAGCGCTGGATGCCTCTCAGCAGCGTGAAGTCGAATCAGCCATCCAAGATGACCCGCGACTGCGCCAGGAATTGGAGTCTCTGAATCAGGCTCTGGATCCGCTCCGTACGGAATTGGACTCCTATGAGCCTCCTTTAGGTTTGGCGAATCGCACCTTGGACGTCATCGGGTCGGTTGCCGGTTGGCCGGACGAACCGAGGGCGGAAGATGTCGATCAACTATCGCCCGAAGCCGTGGCGTTTCAGTTGGCTTTCGAGAGCAATCATCTCCAAGAGGAGGTTGCCCCCGTTCCGGCGCCGCTGCGAGAACGTAACAGAAACTCGCGGGGACGCGCCAGGGGAGCCATGACTCCCGTTCGAGAAAACGGGCAGGACACATGGAACCGGTGGGACTTCCTTGATGTCGCGGTTTCCATGGCGTTAGTCGCCGCGGCGGCCATGCTCTTTTTCCCCGCGATTGCCAATAGTCGCTTTCAGGCGCGTGTTACGGCGTGTCAAAGCAACTTACAGTCTATCGCCCGGACATTGGATACGTACAGCGAAAACAATAACGGGCGGTTCGTATCCATTCCGGTGAAAGGAAACAGCGCAATTAGCGGCGTTTATGCTCCTACGCTGCTGGATGAAGGATATAAGACCGACGATAAGTCGTTCTTCTGCGCCGGAGACCTCGTTGACGATGAAGGCGTCCGCCGACAGATTCCCAGTTTGGCCGCCTTGACGCGAGCTCAGCCCGGCCCCGAGTTGCGGCATTTGCAACACATCGCCGGCGGGAGCTACGGGTACAACTTAGGCTACATGAATGGCGATCGTTACACGACGGTGCGCAACGCACGTCGTCCCAGGTTCGCCCTCGTCGCCGACGCGCCTCGCGAACAAGGCGGTCCAAGCATGCATCATGAAGGCCGCGGTCAAAACGTCGCCTTTGAAGATGGGCATGTGGAGTTCGTCCCGGGCGGAGCCGAGATCGACTTTGACGATATTTACCTTAGCGAACGTGGTCTCGTCGAAGCTGGTTTGGGCGCCCATGATTCGGTGATCGGCAGCAGCAGTTCGCGCCCGGTGATCTTCGCGATGCCCGTGAGCAACGTTCAACCGTAGTTGATTTCCCAACCGGTGAATTGACAAGCGGCGGACCCGGCTCGTTCGTCGCTCGGCGCCATTCCCGGCGATTCGCTCCAAGGCGTGTCATTCACTGGCATCGCCAGTCGCCCAGGCGGCGTTTAACGCGCGGGTGATCTTCCAACGAGAGCAATTCTTCCACCATGCCTTGGGCGTCGTCGGTCAGGTTCGTTAGTCGCATCATCCAAAGCGATTGTGGCGTGCCGAGCGAGTCGAACAGTTCCGCGGGCAGCAGTTCCACCACGGAAGACGCCAGCCGGTAGTTGTAATCGGGATAGGCTGGCTTTTGAGACAGTCCTTGGGCGAACGACGCTCGCAGCGAGGCGTAGGTCAATTGCCATGCGACGCCGCGTAAGCCGCCTTGCTCGCGCAGGTCGGAAGCAAATTCCTGGGCGCGGTCGGCGTCAAAGGCGAACTCGACCGCATCGTGCTCCAGGAGCAAGTGGCCAAGCAGAAGATCGGTCCATCGCTCGCTGCGCCGGCGAATTTGGTTCAACGCGACGGCCTCTTGAATTTCGAAACCTTGACCGTAAACCATCAAGTTCAGGGCTCGATTGCGCGCTTCCATTTGTCCGATGTATACCGATCGAGCGACCGCGCCGGCGCCGCCGGAACCGGTTTTCTCGTCGCACAAGCACATGATGGCGGTCCAAACTCGCGTAAGCACCTCGGCCGTAAGGACCTCCTCCAACACAGGGCGTACTTGTCGCCATAGTTGCGGCCGGCGATGCGGCGGCGCGAACTGGATGTCCTTCGTATAGGCCCGCATCGCGCGTCCCCAAACGTCAAGCCGGCACTTGCCCGCGGTCCAATAACGCTCCAGCGCTTGCGGCGACCAATTTGGCGCCGCAGCCACGACGGCCGGACCATGCGCCGCCGCTAATGCTCCCAACTCAACCAACTCCCAGGCGTGCATAACGAATCCACGGTGCGTATCTCGCTGCAGACCGAGGAGACAGCGAGCGAATCGAACTTATGACAAGTAGACCGATGCGTCGCTCCAGACAAAAGCGACTTACAACGGCAAGGCAAACCCGGCGCCGGACGACTAGACATTTTGCATCAAAGCCGTATCTGCCGCCGGACAAGGGAGTTAAGAAATGGAATGCCAGCCAAGTACGAGCATCACAAGCGCCGGCGTGTTGTCACGCAACAACAACTCGGTTGCAAAAACGCAACCCGCCGAACAATGTCCCCCTATCATTCAACCAGGAGCCAACGTAAGCCGGCTAACAGAGATTCGATGGCATTGCGAGAATCAGTCGGAGTGGAATCAGGGGGCTTACGTCCACCGCTAGCCAGCTGACTTCGCTCGTTGCGCTCGCTTGGCTTCGCGCTCCTGCTGGCGGCGACGAATGTGGTCGAGATCGTCCTTCGGCGTCGCATCGATCAACCGGCGGGTATACGCCTCTTTCGGGTCGGCGTAAATCGCATCGGAAGGGCCAAACTCAACGATCTTTCCGGCGTTCATCACGGCCATCATGTCGGCCATGAACTTCACAACCGCTAACGCATGACTGATGAAGATGTACGTCAATCCGCGGCGCAGCTGCAGGTCTTTCAATAAGTTGAGCACCTGGGCCTGCACTGAAACATCAAGCGCCGAGACCGACTCATCGCAAATCATAAAGTCTGGCTCGACGGTTAATGACCGAGCGATGCACAGCCGCTGTCGTTGCCCGCCGGAGAACTCATGGGGGTATCGCAGCAAGTGCGACGAACGGAGACCGACCTCTTCGAGCAGCGCCACCGCCCGGTCGCGCCGCTCGGAAAACGACGCACCGATCCGATGAATCGTCATTGGCTCGATGAGCGCCGCTTCGATCGTCATGCGCGGGTTTAGCGAACCATAAGGATCCTGAAAAATAATTTGCATGCGGCGCCGAATTTGGCGTAGCTCTTCGCCGCCCAGCGACGCCACGTCGGTTCCGTCAAACACCACGTGTCCGGCGGTCGGCTCGATCAGCCGCAAGATCGCGCGGCCGGTGGTGGTCTTGCCGCAACCCGACTCTCCCACCAGTCCTAACGTTTGCCCGCGATACACGCGGAAACTCACGTCATCGACCGCCTTGACGTAACCCACCGTGCGCTGGAACACACCGCGACGAATGGGAAAGTGAACCTTCAAGTGGTTCACTTCCAAGAGCGGACGTTGACCTTCCTCGACGGTCGTCGCACCGGCCGGAACTTGCTTCGGATCGAACGGATGCCCCATCGCCTTTAATTCCGAGCGTGGATGCAACAAGCGGCCACGACCCGAATGGATCAGCTTTTGCAGACGCTCCTCGGTCATCTGCTTTTCGACCACCACGGTACGCCCGTCTTCGGCGGTTTCGGTCGACATGTAATCGCTGACCGTGGGCAACAACCGGAAGGGGGTGTCCAGTCGCGGCCGGCAATTCAGCAAACCCTGCGTGTAGGGATGTTGCGGCGATTCAAAGATTTGCAGCACGGGGCCATACTCCACCACCTTGCCGTTGAGCATCACGGCCACGTCGTCGGCAATTTCGGCGATGACGCCCAGGTCGTGCGTAATGAAAAGGATCGCCATTCCCCGGTCATCGCGCAATCGGCGAAGAATGTCAAGAATCTGGGCCTGAATGGTCACGTCCAGGGCCGTCGTTGGCTCGTCGGCGATGAGCAACCGCGGATTGCACGATAGCGCCATGGCGATCATCACGCGCTGTTTTTGACCGCCCGACATTTGGTGCGGGTACGAGTCGATACGCTGCTCGGGATTGTCGATGCCGACCTCGCGGAACAATTCGATGGTGCGCTGGCGAGCCTGAGCCTTGCTCATCTTTTCATGAATCATGAGCGACTCCATCACTTGCGCCCCGACTTTGAACACGGGGTTGAGCGAGGTCATCGGCTCTTGAAAGATCATGCTCATCGCCTTGCCGCGCAACTGCCGCATTTCTGGTTCGGGAGTCTTCACCAGATCGCGGCCAAGAAAAGCAATGCGTCCGCTTTCAATGCGGGCCGAGACGGTGAGCAAGCGCATGATCGACAACGCCGTGACCGATTTGCCCGAGCCGCTTTCGCCGACAACGCCCAGCGTGCGCCCTTCGCGAATCTCAAGAGAAATATCGTCCACCGCGCGGACTACGCCGGCCTCGGTGTAGAAGTAGGTCCGCAAGTCGTCAATTTCGAGCAACGCTTCCGACATGAGGATTCCGCTTCGGCAAGGAGCTATCGAGAAAGGAGTTACAAGATTCCCGTTTGGCGCGATCGGTGAACCCAACCCGCCCGTTTTTAGTGCCCCGCTTGTCGCATACGCGGGTCGGTCGCCTCCTGAAGTCCTTCGCCAATCAAGTTGTACGCCAAGACGGTGAAGAAGATCGCCAGTCCGGGGAAAAGAATCAACCACCACATTTCCTGGATCGAGTCGCGGCCCTGGTCGAGCAGTTTGCCCCAACTGGGGCGCGTCGGATCGCCAAAACCCAAGAAGCTCAGGGCGCTCTCTACAAGAATGGCCGATGCAATACCGAACGCGATGGGCACCAGAATCGGCGCTAGTGCGTTGCGCAAGATATGTCGAAACATAATGCGGGCTCGTCCGGCGCCAAGCGCCTTGGCCGCGGTTACATACTCCATTTGTTTGAGTTTTAGAAACTCGCCGCGCGTCAAGCGGGCAATCCCGGTCCAGCCGGTAATGCCGATCACGACCATGATATGCCAAATGGAAGGCCGCTCCACAATGGCCAAGAGCGCCAGAATCAACACCAGTGCAGGAATGCACATGACCACTTCGATCACGCGACTTAACAGTATGTCGATCCATCCGCCGAAGTATCCCGCCGCAGCGCCGGTGGTGATGCCGATGGCTGCGGCGATGCCCATCGAAACGAAGCCGACGAGCATCGCGGTTTGGGCGCCATGCACCATTTGCGCGAAAACGTCGACACCGCGATCGGTCGCCCCAAACAAGTTGAACGGCAACGGACCGTCCTTTAGAAGTTCGCCGAACTCCTCCTCAACGTAATTGGTGCCGAACAGCGAGTCCCAACCTTTCAACCAAAGATAATACAAGTACGGCTTGCCCTTGGCTCCGGTCGGATTGGGCGGAATCCCTTCCCATTCGTCGCGGTACAACCGCCGTTGCGGATCTTGATATACAAGCGGCCAGATGGCCCAACTCTCGGGATCTTTCTGCTTGAGGTTCTGGGGGTAGCGGCCGCGAAACTTGTCTTGCGTACGGAAGATAGCGTTCTCCCAACTCCGGTTGTAATACGCCATCGCCGGGAAGTAGAGTTCGCCCTTGTAGCGCGTGACCAACGGCTTGGTGCCGGCAATGGCCGGTGCGAATAAGGCGGAAACGCCCATGCCAATGACGAATGCTAACGCGGCGAGCGAGAGTTTGCGGCGCCGGAATTGGCGCCACGCCTCGCTCCAGAAACCGCGCGAGGGCGTCTCCAGCGCGGCCGTGACGGCGGGTTGTTCAACAGGGACGGAAGACATAAGCAGGATCGGAACAAGTGGTCGCGCCGGAAGTCGCGCTCTCGTGGCTTTAGGAGTACGTCACGCGCGGGTCAACCACCGCGTACAGCAGATCGGCCAGCAGTTGCCCCAGCAGCGTGAGGAAGGAAAACATCAGCGTCAGGCCCATGATCGTGGGGTAATCACGCTCGCGAAGCGATTCAAAAAACAGGCTGCCCATACCGGGCCAAGAGAAAATCCGCTCCAGAATGACCGCGCCGCTGAGCAACGCCGGCAGCGTGAGTCCGATCAACGTGACCATGGGGATAAGCGTGTTGCGAAAAGCGTGATGCACAATGACGCGCACCGGCCCCACGCCTTTGGCTCGGGCTGTGCGAATGTAGTCCTGGCGAATCACTTCCTCCATGTTCGACTTGATGAACCGCGTTTCGTACGCCAGGCTGCCATACGTAAAACAGATCATCGGCATCAGGGCGTGCAGGAACACATCCCACGCTTTGCCAAAGACCGACATATGCGCGTAGTCGGGACTGGTAATGCCCATCAGCGGCAGCCATTCAAGTTTGACCGCCAAGAGCAACTGCAAGTACAACGCCGCCACAAACGTGGGAAGCGCATAGAGCATGTACAAGGCGGTGCTTGTGGTGCGTTCGCGCAATGTGCCGCTGTGCGCGGTCGCCCATAGGCCGAGCGGAATCGACAGCACGTACGCCAGAATGAGCGAAGGCACGGTAAGCAACAACGTGGCGCCAATCCGTTCGCCAATTAATCGCGCCACGGGCTGCTTGCGCGGAATCGACCGCCCCAGGTCGCCCTCGGCGACATTGGCCAACCACACCACATAGCCTTCATACCAGGGCTTATCCAATCCGTAGGTGCGTTTAAGGCGTTCGAAGTCTTCCTGGCGGATGCTCTTGGTGGGGTCCATCTCGGCCAGAGCCGTGGTAAGCGGCGTGCCGGGCATGCTGCGAATCAGACCGTATACCAGAAATGTAATAACAAAGAGCGTTAATACGCCAATCAACACTCGCCGAACGATATAGCTAATCATGGAGCGATTTTCATCATGAAGTACTTCAACGCGAGCCCACGGAGCAAGCGACGCGACGCAGCCAACGGCATTCCGTGGCGATGCGCCGTCGGAGTCTCTGGGGGATACTGCGGTGCGTGTTGTATCCTCGCTTCACTGGGGAATCGGCCGGCGACTTTCCCGAGTCCGAACAAACACAGAGTCGGTGCAATGCGGCTTGCTTCCTTGGCTCGATGCACTCCGAACGCCATCACATGCAATGACGTTCGGTTTGCCGCCGCGCCGTACAAGTTTCGCGTAAGGCGCAGGGACGGCCGTTAGGGCTTGACCATCCAAATGCTTTCGAAGCCGGGGCTGTAGCTATACGGGCCGCGCGGGCTAAACACGTAACCGCGCAGCGACTTGTTGAACCCGTAAAACGAGCTGCGGTGGAACAACCAGGTATAGGCTTGATCTTCATACAACTGCATGAAGATCTGGCGGTAAATGTCCGCACGTTTCTCTTGATCAAACTCCTTCATGCCCTGAGCGAATAGTTCATCCACTTTCTTATTTGAGTATTCGCCATAGTTGCGCTCGGCGCCGGTCTTGAAGATGTTCTCCAACGTGTAAGGATCGGTGCCTGTGCCCCAACCGCCCATGACGGCATGGAACTTGTGGTTTTGCGTCATCTCTTGCAGCACTGTCCACTCCAAGGGCCGCGGGTTGCAAATGATGCCGATCTGATCGAGGTTCTCCCGCAGCAAATTGCACACTTTCTCGGCGTTCGTCGAGCCTTGCGCGTAAATGATCGAGAACTCAAAGGGAACTAACTCTCCGTTGATTTCTTTGTCGCGCGTCCCATCGCCATCGCTATCTTCCCACCCGGCTTTGTCCAGCAGTTCTTCGGCCTTGTCCAGATCCTGCTTCAAAGGTTTGGGCGGAGTCTTAGGGGCCATCCAGGCGTCTGGATGAAATACGCCGACGGCCGGTTCGTACAGGCCATAGAAAATCTTCTCGAGCATTTCATCATGGTCGAAAGCATAGCCCATCGCCCAACGCACATTCTTATCGGAGAAAAACGGCGACTTGGTGTTCCAGCAAATGTGGAACTCGGTCCATTCCAGGCCCGTGGCCTTGGTGTTGCGCGCGTAGAAGTCGTCGTCGTTGGTTTGCTGCGTCCATTGGTCGGCCGTGATCAACGTCTCGTGGATGTCGCCCTTCTTCAGCGCTAAGAGCGACGTGTTGGGATCCTCGATCACCAGGAAGCGGATGCGTTTGAAGTGCGGTTTGCGCCGCACTTCTTGACCGTTGAATGTCGACCATTCGTCGCGGCGCTCCACGACGACTTCCTGACCGCGACGCCGGCTGACCACGCGATACGGCCCGCTGACCACGGGCTGTTCTTCAAATTTCACGTGATACTCGGAGTTCTGCATGGTGGGGTCTTCCGCCACCGAGTTCTCGTAAATGTGCTTTGGAATGATGGGGAACAAAATGTTCCACGAATTCACCGCGAGCGCTTCTTTGTGAAAGAACACGAGGGTGTAGTCATCGTACGCTTCGACCCAACGCAGTTCATCGGTGCCGCTGCGCACCGCGGGTACGGGCACCTTGGGATTCATAATGGTTTGGAATGAGAACACCACGTCGTGTGCGGTGAGCGGTTTGCCGTCCGACCAGGTCAGGTCTTTGCGCAGCACAACTTTGTCGTACATGCGGTCTTTGCTCGTTTGCCAGGACTCGATTACCTCGGCCGCGCCAAACGCTTGCATGTTCCAATCAAAGCTCAGCAGCGAAATGCCCGTGACGCCGTGATAATCCGACTCGACCGCCGCGCTGGTCATGATCGGATTGGTGCTTTTCAGGTCGCCGGACAAATGGCGAACAATCGTCGCGTCAAGATCGACCTGGTCGTCGCTTTCCGGCAACCGGCCCAGCGCGCTCAGAATCTTCGCGTTGTTCTCATGGCTGGTGTTGCGCAATTTGAGGGCTTCCTCGACGCTCACCAGCGGTTGTTCGCCGGCTTGTTTCTCGCGCAGCATCTCCATCGCATCGAGCACCGGGCGGTCTTCCCACTCGACCTTGGCGTTCAACTCGTCCAGCGTGGGCGGGTCGTACGGTTCGAGCAATACGGTCGGTTCGTCGCTGCTGGCTTCGCCCGAACCTTGTGAGGAGCCGCCGTCGCCCGCCTTGCCATTTTCCGCTGTAGCGGGTCCGGGCTTTGATGAGGACGAACCGCCGCATCCTGCCAAGGCGAAACACGGCAAAGTCGCCGTCCACAGCAACAGTATCAGCCAACGCGGCGAGGACATGAGGGGAGGTCCTTTCCTGACAAGAACAGCAAACAACTCGGCTTCCGTGGTCGCACCGCCGGGCAAAGAGGCGGGCGGCGCAAACCCTGCAGCTTACGCGAAGTCTATGCTAAGGAAACACTTGTGACGGGTCAACAACACTTGATGGGCCCGCGCGAGCCGCCGGGGTTCAACACGGCGACCCGCGCGCACCATCGCCCGCTCTCTTTACGTTGGTCCTAGCGTCTTGGTGCGAAGGGCCACGAAAAAACTGGCCCCTGTAGTTCCGCCTGCGAAACCGCATTTTGGCGCCATGTGCGGCTATCCTGCGAAATGGGCGTGTTGTCGCCCAGCACCAAATACCCGCGCTCGCCCAACGGCTGGTCCGCTTTCCACCAAGGTTTCGCGGGGGGTGGCAAGTAGTACACATCGCGCCAAATCGTCACATCACGCACTTTCGCAGCCAGTCCCGCAGCGCCCAGTCGAACGGGGTTTTCCACCCCATCAGGTTTCTCGGGCGAAGGCGCGTAACGATACGCCAGCACGGTGCGCCCCTCCGTCGCCACTAGCACCTGCCGGTCGCACAGGGCGGCTTCCCAAAGGAACGGTTGATCATCAGCAACTTTTCGCCCTGTGGCCTGCGCCACTTCACGACCATCGCGCAACACGACGATCTCGCCGCGTCGGGGCCAGAGTCGGATTTCCCACCAGGTTTTGCGGTCATGCAGTGCGACGGCGAGCCAACCCTCACCGATCGTTTGCGCCTGGAAACGCACGAGCAGATCACTGACTTCGTTCAACTGCCGAGGAGTTCCCGGGTTATAACTATCGAAATCAAGTACGGGCGAAACCTTGGTGCGCAAGCCCGGCAAAGGCGAGCAACGCCAATGATGGTACGAAAGCCAGGCGATCCGAGGTTGCGTTCGCAACGCAGCAAACGACTGGAAATCCCCAGGATACGAATAACCGTTCTCGGCTTGCGCCCAGCCGCTGTCGCTGGTCCAACGCCTGGGTAAGCGTCGGTCTTTCGGGCGAAAGCGGTCATCATGCACCAAAACGGCCATTTCACGAAGGCGCGACAAGGGTTTTCGCGCAAGACGGCCATCGATCCACAACTCGCCGCCGCGCACTTCGAGCGTTTCGCCCGGCATCGCGACAAGGCGCTTGAGCGTCAGGCCTGCCGGATTCGTTGGATCGCGCAGCGCCACCGGCTCGAAGCGACGGGGAGGGCGCAGCCAATACGCCGCCCGATCGATCACAACCCGTTGTCCGCTCTGAGGAACTGCTTGATTGAGTTCGTTGTCGGCGAATCCGCAGTTGGGGCAAACGGCCCGGTCCGTCTCGAAGGCGGAGGTCGCATCCCACTCCCAACCAAAGCCGCAATCGCCGCACATGTGGCGCACGTGCGGCCCGAGAAACGCCGGCGCCATCGAACCACTCACCACGCGCACCGGGCGAACGCCGCCCTGCAAGAGGAGTAGTCGCGCGGCGCCCGCAACCAGGGCGCACCCCAAGCCTACGGTCAGAAGGCAACCGAACCGACGAGTGCGCCAAGCCATCGAACGGTTTACTTCGGCGCGATCGTGCAGATGAGCTGGCGACCTTGCTCCATGGGAGGCGATTCGACTTTGCCAACCTCAGCCAGTTGGGCCAGCACGCCTTCCATCACCTTGCGGCCTTCCTCACGATGCGCGTTCTCGCGGCCGCGAAACATGACCTTCACCTGCACTTTATCTTTGTGCTGCAGGAAGCGTTCAGCCTGCTTGATCTTGAACTCGATATCATGCTCCCCCGTTTTGGGGCGCAGGCGAATTTCCTTGGTTTTGGTCTGGTGGGTGTGTTTTTGATGCGTCTTTTTGCTTTGTTGATACTTGTACTTGCCGTAGTCCATAATGCGGCAAACTGGCGGGCGCTCCGTCGGAGCCACCTCCACCAAGTCCAACCCCGCGTCGCGGGCGCGCTCTAAAGCCTCCCTTGTAGGAATAACCCCCAGTTGTCCCCCGTCGGCGTCAATGACGCGGACCGGAGTGATTCGGATCTGTTCGTTAATCCGAGTCTGATTGCGATCGACAGCCACAGTCCTCCAATTCGTCCAAAAGCAGGGTGAAAAGTACTCAGGCGCTCCGGGCACGCGCCGGAAAGCCCACCTAGTTAACCCAAATCTACCGTTCCTAAATATCGACGATTATTTTACCGTCGGTCAACTGCTTTCATCAAAAATTTTTCGCCAAATTCGGTTGCTTGGGCGAAATCTTCCCAATCTAACGAATCCTCGCATAGCACCACCGGTTTGTCGAGGGCGCTCCTGCCCCATTCGAAGCAGTTGACCAGCTGCCCAACTGTTCTCCCCAAACGACACTCGCTGCGACATTTCGCGCTTGACACTTGTAGAGACGGTGACCATAATCCTCCTCGCGTGGCGCGCGTCAACATCATCTCATCTCCGGTCTTTGCTCTGAGGCCGTTATGTCAGTCAACATTCGCTGCGACCAATGTGGGCGAACCTATGCGGTGCAGCCTCAAATCCTCGGTCGGAAGGTGAAATGTAAAGATTGCGGTTACACGTTCACCGCCGCCGAACCTGAACCGCAATTAGTCGAACTCGTCGAACTGAATGACTTAAGCTCCTTCGACTCCGCAGGACTGCCGCCGACCGATTTCGCCTCCGGCGGGCTGTCCTCCCTGGGCTTGAAATCGCAACCACTTGCGACTCCCCGCAAGCCGGCGCCGGGCGGGATCTCGACCGGGGTGATCCTTGCCCTTGTCGCAGGCGGAGGCGCCGTGGTCCTGCTGTTGGGCGCGGTGCTGGCCATGGTGCTGTTCCGCGGAGGCGACTCCGGCGCCTCGCCTTCGAATGTGGCTGCGGGCGAAGGTTTAACTCCCGCGGCAACGGCCGCACCCACGGGAGCGCCGACGACGTCGGTTTCTTCCGCATCATCCAGTTCAACCGGCGCCACCTTGGCGGTTACCGGGCCGGCCACTGAACCGGCGGTACGGTGGAGCGTTACGCCCGACCCCGCGCCAAGATCATCGCAGCCATTGACCTCCGCCGCCATGCCCACAGGCAGTTTTGAAAAGCTCTTTTTTAGCCGACCCGACTTCGCCGCCGCGCTAGCCTGCCGCGTTGAATACGGCAAACCGGGCAACCCCATGCATGCCGAAAAGTACAACCTCGTCACCGGCCAAAGCGCAGGCGGGATTGACTTGCCTCAAAACGACCGTGTGCTTGGTTTTTCGTTTGACGGGCGGCACGTGCTCGGCGGCGCCAACGGCAATTCGGGGTCAGGCTTCGAAACGCTGCGCGTGTGGTCCTGGTCGGGCGATACCGTGCAGGAATCAGCCGCGTGGACTCCCTTCCCCAACGCCAAAATCTACAAGACCCTGTGGGCCGCCATGCCCCGCGACGATGTGATCTTAACCGTCGGCGGAGACAAAGAACTCACGGCCTGGTCGTTCCCCAACCCCAAGGCAAGGTACGCAATCAAGCTAGAGGATCACCAGCCTCCACTGCTCAGCCCCGGCGGCAAATACCTGATCGTTCGTTCCAAAGAAGGCCACCGGTTCCATGAGACCGCCACCGGCAAGCTGGTGGGTCAAACCGATCCGGCCGAAGGGCTCTCGACGACCAGCCTGTCTGCATTCCATCCGGAGGGGCATCAACTGGCCTCGTTATGCGTTCACTCGGACTCGTTCAGCGGCTGGAAGGCGTATGTGTGGGATCTTAAGACCGGAAAGCTTTCGGCCGAGTCCGATGTGGTGGACCCCAATAAAAGCCATATCCAGTTTTGCGAACCGCCCTTCTTGCTCGCGGGCAATACCCTGATCGACCTGGAGCGCAACGCCAGTGTCTGGAAGTACCAATACATGACGCCTGCCGCAACGCCGCCCGACAGCCGGTTGTGGTTTTGCGCGGCGCGGCGCGGCGACTACCGCACGTATGTCCGTTCGCTTCCCTCGGCCGAAGAACGAAGCAAGATCGACGCGGCCTGGAGCAACATTTCCACGGTGATCGCGTCGGGGGCAGCGCTCTCGGTCGAGGTGCAAGTTCCCGCCGACGCCCCGCCGGTGAGCAACCAGCAAGCGCTCGTGCAAAAAGCATCGCAGCGGCTGGAAGAAGCCGGTTATCGTTCGGCGCCCGATCAGGCGCAACGGCTGCGCGTTATCGTCGTCGAGGGCGGTACGGGGCAAATAATTGAGTTCCGCCGCTTGTTGGGCAATGAAGTGGTAGCCAGAGTCCCTGACCGTCGGCTGGAAATCAAGGTCGCGCTGGTGGATCAAGACGACAAAGAGGTGTGGTCTCGCACGGGCTCGTTTGGTCCCCAAATGATGGTCACGCGGCTGGAACCGGCCGATGCGAACGACCCCGTCAACGCCATTATGCGCAAACGCTGGGAACAAATGGTCAACTGGCTCGACTATTTGCAACTTCCCGGTGAAATTCGTTCGACCATGACCGACGCCGGCATCGGTTTAACGGAAATTAAAGCCGACCCGTGATCGCTCGACCAATGCCGCGCGCGGCGCAATTCGTAGCGTCGCTCCCGCGGAACGCTCTTCCGAAAAGCGTTGAGATCAAACTCCGGCCAAGTCATACTAGGCCGGCGTAGCGCGAAACCTTCGTCAGCGCGCTGCTCAAGGTTTCAACGGATCAGGTTCTGGGGAGAACGCCCACGTGTGGGAAAAAGCATCCGCCAAGGCGGCAAACGGGTCGGGTTGGGATCGGCGTAACTTTTTGGGGGCGCTCACGGCAACAGCGGCTGCGGTCCTGGGCGCATCTCAGGGGCGTGGCGACGAACCCGAAACGTCTTCGCCCAGCGAACCTGCGGCTGCTCGCCCTCCCCTGCTCTTTTCCGATCACCCGAAGATTATTGCCGCGCGCGACGCGGCCTTGGCCGTACTCAAGCCAAGCGACGCCGAACTGCAACGCGGGTTGGAGCTTCATTATCGGTCGTTAGTGTTCGACACGTACGCGTTCGCGCCGCGCGCCGCCTACGACGGCGCCGCGCTTGCGGCCGCCGACGCCCAAGGCGCTTCCGACGCAGAACTTCAAGATTTGCAAGAAGAACAATCCATGACGCGCGCCGCCACGGCGCCGGAGGAGCGGGCAGAACTCGCGGAAGCGCTGCGGTGCGCTGGCGTAACCTGCATCTTTCAGAACGCGGGCGAAGAAGGGCAAGACCCACTCCGTTTGATGAAGCGGCTGGCGCGTTTTACCTATCTGACCGACATGGCCCGCGAGGTGTTGAGCCGAGCCGCCCACCCCGATGATATCGAAACCGCACATCAAGCCGGCAAGCACTGTTTGTACTTCACCGGCAATGGAGTTCCCTTGCCTCAACAGTGGGTCACCGTCGAAGAAGAACTAAGCTACGTGCGAATTTTCTTTCAACTCGGAATTCGCATGATGCACCTCACTTACAATCGCCGCAACATGCTGGGCGACGGCTGCGCCGAACCAGCCAATGCGGGCATTAGCGACCTGGGCCGAGCAGCGATCGCCGAGATGAACCGCGTCGGCGTGATTGTCGACGTCGCCCATAGCGGTTGGCGAACCAGTTTGGAGGCGGCGAAGGCGTCCACGCGTCCGATGGTCGCCAGTCATACGGCCTGCGCCGGGGTGAACCAGCATATTCGCGCTAAGCCCGATGACGTGATCCGCGCTATCTGCGACACCGGCGGACTCGTCGGAGTGTGCTGCATTCCCAACTTCCTGGGCGGAACCGGCGATATCGCCGCACTGCTCGATCACGTCGACTACGTGGTCAAGCGTTTCGGCATTGAACATGTCGGCATCGGAACCGACGTCGCCCATCAATCGCAATACGCTTCGCTTCCCGCGGCGAAGGCGCCCAGTCGCGGACGACGGCGCACGCGCTACGAAGCGCTCTGGCCCGCCGGCGCGCTCGGCGGTCGATGGCCGCGAGCCGACACCTTGGCCTGGACCAACTGGCCCCTGTTCACCGTCGGACTGGTGCAACGCGGCTATTCAGAAGAAGACATACAGAAAATTCTTGGCCGCAACATGCTCCGCGTGTGTCGTGATGTCTTAAACTCCAACGGGTAAGCCTTCCTCGAAGGCGGCTAAGACGACGTGGCTTGCTTCGGCGCCGTAACGGCCGCTTCGCTCTCGGCGCGCAGGCGTTGCAACACCAGGCTCGCGGGACGCGATTCCTTCAGCAGCGTGTTGGCCTTCTCCAGGCTCGCGGCGGCCTTGTCGGCGTCGCCTTGTTTGGCGTGCGTCAGGGCTAACAGGAAATAGTCTTTACAGGAAGGATGCACGCGTCGTGCCACGGCGCGCTCGAGCGCCGCGAGCGCCTCTTTTGTCTCTCCTGCGCGATAGCGCGCCGCGCCGAGAGCGCACCAGGCTTCGGCGTTGTCCGGTGAAGTCTCCAGCGCCGCTTCGGCCGCTTTCTGGGCCGCCGCCGGGTCGCGCTGCGTCTCATCAAAACAAGTCGCCAGAAGCCAAGCGTAACGCTGTTGAAACTCCGGCACGGGCCATTGATCCGCTAACTTGCGGCGCGTATCCAATGCGGACTTGAGCGCTTCGCCAGCCTTGTGCGGGTCCTGCATTTGCCAGAACGCATTGGCCAGATGCTCCTGAATATACGCCACATCATCGTGGTATTGAGGAGCGTCGGGCGACAGCGCGATCATTTCCTCCAGCGTTTTAAGCGCGCTGCGAAACAACGGCTCCGCCGCCGCGATCCGGCCGTCATGGACCATGGCCTGCGCGACGTGGCTTTCGCAAATCGCCCGGCGATGGCGGTATTCCGGCAGTTCTGGCGCCTCCGCGGAAAATTGATCGAAAATCTTCACCGCGGCCCGATGCTCCGCTTCGGCCTCGGCAAACCGGCCCAGTTCGCGCAGCGATTCGCCGCGCATATCTCGGCAGGTCGCTTCGAGTTCGCGCCAAAAGGCGTTCTCGGAAGATTGCGACTCAAATTTGACGATGTCTTCCAAGGCAGTATCGAACTGAGCCAGCGCCTCGCCCGTGCGCCCAATCTCGTGAAGCAACTGGCCGTAGTCGATGCGCGTGACCACGTGATTCTGTTGGAATTGCAGCACGTCGCGCGGTGCGGCCACAAGGCGTCCGTAATCGTCCAGGGCTTTTTGCAGCGTATCGATTTCTCCGCGCACGTCGCCCATGCTGCGCTGGACGCCGGAAAGCAACACGAGCGTTTCGGCGCGGCGGTTGAGGTAGTCCGGGTTGGCCGGCTCTTGCGCAACAAGCGCATTGAACCAACGCAGGGCGTCTTCAAACCGGCGCAGGGCGGCGGCGTTGTCACGCTCGTCAAAGAACGTTCGTCCCAACCACGCGAGCGATTGCGATAGGTCGGCCTGACGTTGCGCTTCGCGCCCAGGCAGTTGGGGAACTTGCTCGAACGCTCGGGTCGATTCATCGAAACCGGACTTGGCTTTCGCGGTTTCGCCGAGCAGGAAGTGCGCATAGCCAAGGTTGAACCAGGCGGCGCCCAGCGCTTGCCAGGCGGCGGCGTCTTGCGGATTACGTTGGGTGAGCAATTGGCTCTCGTCGATGGCGGACTGCAGAACGCGCTGACCCTGCTCGACTTGCTGCATGCCGACGAGCAGCAAGCCGCGCTTGGTGCGGCCGTTAGCGCGCTCCAATGCGATGGCCGCGTCTTTCGGCGAATCGGTCATCAGACCGTCGAGCAATTGTTCCGCCAGACGATAGGCGCGCTCGGCCGATTCATATTCGCCAAGTTGTCGGCGAATGTCGCCCAACCGAACATGGGCCTTGGCTCGCTCCAACTCAACGTCAGGGTCTTGGCTGGCGACTTGCGCAAACTGTTCGTAGTCGGCGGCGGCCTGTAATAACAACTTGCGACGCGCCTCTTGCATGCCGGGCGCGTATTCCATGCTCGCGGCCGCGCTGGTAAGCCAGGTGTCCACGGCCTGCCGCGCTTGGTGAAAACGCCGCAAGGCGTCGCGCTTAGCGGCGGCCTCAGCCAGCGCGGCTTGTTGTGCGATGTTCTTTTGCCGCAATTCCTCCTGGCGCGCGGCGTTGACCGCCAAAGCGGCCCCCGCCGACACCAGCGCCACGACGAGCAACGCCACGGCCCCCGAGATGGTCCAACTCCGATGACGACGCATCCAACGCGCGGCGCGCTCAACCATTGGCTCGCGGTACACCGAAACCGGATCATCGGCCAGCCAACGCTCCAAGTCTTCCGCCAAGGCCCGGCACGTCGGATAGCGTTCGGTCGGCTCCAGGGCCATCGCTTTCATACAGATGGCGTTCAGCGGTGAGGGAACAAGAGTATTCACCTGGCGCGGAGGGGGAAACTCGCCCTTACGAACCTTGGTCAGCGCCAGTTCGACCGTTTTCGCATCGACAGGCGGTCGATCCACCAAGAGGCAATACAACGTGGCGCCCAGGCTGTAAATATCCGACGGCGGGCCGAGAACGTCGTGACGCCCCGCGGCCTGCTCGGGGCTCATATAGGCCGGAGTTCCCAACGCACTGCCTTGCACGGTGGGCGTGCCATGCGAGGCCGACGAGGGTCTTAACCGGCTCAGCCCTTTGGCCAACGGAGTCGGGGTCGCGTCGTCTAGCGATTTGGCCAGGCCCCAATCGACCACGAGCGTTTCGCCGTAGTCGCCCAGCATGATGTTGTCGGGCTTCAAGTCGCGATGCACCACGCCGCGATCATGCGCGTATTGCATCACGTGGCACACGCCAATAAACCGGCCAATGAGTTGCCGCAGCTCCAGGCGCTGGTCCTGCGGCGAGACGCCTCGTTTTGCCGCGGCGTGATGTTTTTTGATCGCTTCGCGTAAGCTTTCGCCGCGAATGAAACGCATCGCGTAGAAGGGTCGTCCGTCTTCCGACGCGCCAAGCGAATACACCGGCACCACGCCGGGATGCTCTAAACCGCCGGTGATTTCAGCCTCTAACTGAAACCGCGCGCGGCTGTCGGGGTGATCGGCATACTGGCTGTGGATTTCCTTGAGCGCTACTTCCCGATTTAGCTCTCGGTCGATGGCGACGGAAACCTTGCCCAAACCACCTTTGGCGTGCGGTCGGACGACTTTGAACCTTCGCGTAGACGTGGCCGACGCTGCGGCTTGAATCGTTTCATCCGGATCTTTACCCGCGGGCGTCTTGCTGTGTCCCAGGCTCGAAGTGAGTTCTGAATGAATGTCGCCTGGAGGCTTGGCGTAGCCCAAACTCGAAGTCACATCTGGATCGTTCAGCCGCTCTAATTCCTCTTTGACTTGTGAGAACGTGGGCAACGATGCAAGACTTTGTTGCACGTTCTGTTGATGTCGCTTCAGATGTTGTTGCACGAGCTGTTTGAGCAAATTGTGCTCGTCCGCCGTGATGGACTCCCGGCGCAGTAACACCGCGCTCAAAGGCTGCGACTTGTCGATAATCCATTCGCTCGTCGCGGCGATCAGTTCGCTGCGATCGATATAGTTCAGTTGGAGCGCCAGCACCCCGAACAGCAGGTTTTCGTCGGCATGGGAAGAACTCATAGTTTCAACCATCGCCAGAGGATCGCGCGTTACTCCTCAATTTATGCTCGTTCGCGGCGTTGCGCAATGTCGGGCGCCAAAAGGTCCAATGCGGAGTCCAACTCGGGCCATTCCGCGCAATCGCGCTCGCCGGCCAAGGTTCGCTCGTCTTGAAGCAATACGACGGTGCGACGCCAAGGGCTTGGGTCGGGCGTCGTACTTAAGGTTTCGCTGGACGGTGCAAGCAAGACTCGCTTGTTGCGGTCGTCTGCGGCAGGAAATGAGGACGGTCGTGTGCCCGAAGTCCACCAGAAATCAACTTCTCGGGCTGTACCGCTCGCTTGGGAGTCGACGCCTGCCGCTTCGCCTTCGCCATTGGCGGCCGCCTTGTCACGCAAAACGCGTACGACGTCGAGCAAGTCGGAAATGGAAAACACCGTATCGTTGTTGACGTCTAAGTAGGGAGGGCCGGGAATGTTGATTTCGCTCATGGGTTTGGGAAAACCGCGTTCCCGCGCGTTTTGCACCCACAGCAGAAGATCGAACGTATCCACCTTTCCGTCGCCGTTCACGTCGTGTCGATCGCGCGTACTTTGGATTTGCACGGTGGCCGTGGCCGGAGCGCTCTCCTCAATTCCGTCGTGAGCGCGAATGACCACGGTTCGCGCCATCGTGTGCGGCGCCGCCGCGGTGTTGCGATACGCCAGCGTAGCCAACACTTGGGCATAGTGCGCTAACGTATCGACGCCCGCGAGCGTCAACACGCCGGTGGCTGGGTTGTAATTGGCGGTGATGCCGGTTCCGGCGGTTTGGGCTTGAAGCGTTTCGGCGGCGCCATCGAGCAACGGCGTGAGTGTGGCGGTCAGTCCGGAAAGGGTGGAACTGTCCACGTCGTGCAACGTGAAGGGGCCGGCCGCCGCAAGGTCCACCAAAGCGGCAAGGTCGGTTCCCGCCGCGAGTTGCACGGTCCAGTCGAGGCCGGGCTCGTCGTCGCCGTTCAAATCTAACACCGGCGGATCGTTTACTGGCGTGACCGTGACCGTGACCGTGAAAGTTCGGACGGTTTGCGCATCGTCGCCCGTGCCAAACACGCCATCCTGTCCCGCATCTTCTAACGTCACGGTTATGACCGCCGAACCACTTTGATCGGCGGTTGGCGTGTAGGTCAGCACGGCGGTCGTCTCGGGCGAGGCGTACATCACAGCCGGCGCCGGCACGAGTGCGGGGTTGTCGCTTGTGGCGGAAATACGCAACATTTGTGACTCGCCGCCTCCGGCCGCTATGCCTGAAAGCATGACGGTTTGTTGCAACGCATCTTCGTTGATCGCGCCAGGATCGGGAATGTCGTTCAGCTGAGGCAGATCGTTGACCGCGTCGACAATCACTTGCACGACGACCGAAAACGCCCCATCGTCTGCGGTGCCTAACACATCATCCAAGCCAGCGTTCGTGACCGTGATGGTCAACGTGGCCATGCCGCTTTGATCGGCCACCGGTTGGAACGTAAGCGAACCGGCGGCGTTGGGCGAAGTGTAATTCACCAACGGTTGCGGAATGAGCGCCGGGTTGCTGCTGGTCGCGGTGACGCGCACGGCCTGCGACTGTCCCGGTCCGGCCGAAATGCCGGTTAGCTCCAGCATCTGAAGCGGCGCGTCTTCCGGCAAACGCAACGGTCCCGCTATCGGGTCGATGGTCGGCCGATCGTTCTCGGCTTGCACCACGACGTTGAAGGTTTGCTCGACGGAAAGATCATCGGCATTGCCGGGAACGCCGTCCAGGCCCGCATCGGCGACCGTCACGGTGATCGTCGCGGCGCCGCTGCGATCGGAAATCGGCTGGAACGACAATGTTCCCATCAGGCCGGAAACGTAATTCACCGTGGGATGCGGAATGAGCGCCGTATTGCTGCTGACGGCCGAGACGCGCAGGGCCTGCAACTCGCCGCCCCCGGCGGTAATGCCCGTCAAGTCGATTGTTTGCAACAGCGCGTCTTCCGGCAACGGCGCCGGGTCGGCAATCGGCGCCAATGTGGGCGGATCGTTCACCGCTTGCACCGTGATGGTAAAGGTCTGTTCGACCAAGGCGTCGTCGCCGTTGCCTTCTATGCCGTCGAATCCCGCGTCGGTCACTCGCACCGTAATAACCGCTACGCCGCTTTGATCGGCGACGGGTTTGAACGTGAGCGATCCCATTGAACCGGGCGACGTATACACGACCGTCGGTGTGGGAATGAGCGCGGGATTGCCGCTGACGGCCGAAACTCGCAACGCTTGTGATTCCCGCGGCCCCGCCGAAACACCCGCAAAGTTGACCGTTTGCGTGGGCGCCTCTTCCAAGAGCGGGGCCGGGTTGGGAATGGCGTTTAACTCTGGCGGATCGTTCACCGCTTGCACCGTGACCGTGAACGTTTGGAAGAACTCGCCGTCGTCCGCGGTGTTGGGCGTTCCGTCCAGGCCCGCGTCGAACACCGTCACCACGACAATCGCCGTTCCGCTTTCGTTCGCCACGGGCTGGAAGGAAAGCGATCCCGTGGCGCTGCCCGGAGTGTAGGAAACGGTCGGATCGGGCAACAGCGCCGGGTTCGTGCTAACGGCCGATATGCGCAAGGCCTGCGACTCGCCCCCTCCGGCCGAGACGCCAGAAAAGTTGAGCGTTTGAAGCGGCGCGTCTTCCAGCAAAGCGGCCGGATCGGCAATCGGGTTCAAGGTGGGAGGATCGTTAACCGCCTGCACGGTGACGGTAAACGTGCGACTGAATGAAGCGTCGTCCTGGTCGCCTTCCACGCCGTTCAGGCCCGCATCCCACACGGTCACGGTGACCGTGGCCGAGCCGCTTTGGTTCCCGACCGGAGCAAACATGAGCGAGCCGTTGGCCGCGCCCGAGGTGTAGGACACCGCAGGATGCGGCAGGAGCGCCACGTTATCGCTCATCGCGGTGATCCGCAGCGTTTGCGTTTCTCCCGCGCCGGCTGACACGCCGGTCAAGTTGATGGTTTGCGTGGCTGCATCCTCCGGCAGCGGCGCGGGGTTGTTGATTACCGCCAACGTCGGCGGGTCGTTCACCGCTTGGACGACGACATTCAAGGTGCGCGAAACGGTCGCGTCATCGGCGTTGCCCGGCACGCCGTCCGGGCCCGCGTCACGCACGGTCACGGTAATGGCGCCGTTGCCGCTTTGGTTGTCGGCAGGCCGGAACCGCAACACGGCGGTGGCGGCGGGCGATGTGTACTCCACGCTCAAGTCGACAAGGAGCGCGGGATTGTTCGTCGTCGCCGTGACCGTGAGTTGCTGGTTCTCTTCATCTCCCGCCGAAATGCCCGAAAGATTCACCGTTTGCACTCCGGCGTCTTCCAGCAGGTTGTTCAGGTCCGGCGGTTGGTTCAGCGTCGGCTCATTGTTCTGAAAGGCAAGACTGAAGTTATTGCCGCCCGCGGTTTGGTTCGCCGCGACCGTGACCGTGTAACCGATGGGAACGATTTCGCCAGTCAGCACGCGGACGACGTTCGTGTTCGCCTTGGCCACCACAAGATCCAAAGTCTTGTCGCCGTTGAAGTCGGCGGCGCCAAGCGAAAAGTAGTTGCTGCCTTGCAGCGAAGCCACGCCAATCGTCTGATCGGCCTCTTGCGGGAACATCGCGGCGCCGCGATTGCGGAACAGTTTGACCGTGGGACCGGTGGCGGCCACCAGGGCGTTGGCCGCGGTCAAATCATTGTCGCCGTCGCCGTCGATGTCGAGCGCCGCGATCGACGTAACAACGCCCACGGCCAGCGCAACCGGCTGCGCCGTCAAAACGCCGGCGCCATCGTTGGTAAAAATCGAGACCGACCGCGTCAACGAGTTGGCCACCGCCAGATCGTCGCCGCGAACGCCATCCAAATCACCCGCGGCCAGCGCGAACGAGCCCGTAGGCAAAGCCAGCGAACTTCCCGCCATAAAGAGCGAGGCGCCATGGGAGCCCAACAGCGTGGTCAATTGGCCCAAGGCGCCGCTGGTCGGATCGCCATACGCCGCGATGGCCAGATCGGGCTTGTCCAGCGCATTGATGAGATTGTCGTTATTGTCGTCATTCAGTTGCGCAACGACGACTGCTTCGGGCGTAACCCCCAGCACATGCGACTCGGCCAGCGTGAAGGCGCCCGTCCCGTCGTTCAGCAGGATCGCCAGGCGGCCTGGGTCGGAAAGTTTCGGGGCGCGCATCGCCACGGCCACATCCGGATACGTGTCTTGATTGAAATCGCCCACGGCCAGTGAAATTGGCTTGAAGTTGCGCAGGCCGGTTGCTTCAGGCACGGTTTTCAGGTCGAGCAAGATCACGAAGTCGGCGAAGGCGCCGCCGCCCAGATTCTTGAGAAGCGAAATGCTTTCGCCGCGGAAGTTCGCCACGAGCAGGTCGGCGCCAAGTTGTTGGTCGACATCGGCCGCGGTGATGAACATCGGCGTCGGGTTCGACAAAGCCGGCGCCACAAGATACGAAGCGCCTTGATCGGGAAAGGCGCCATTCACGTTGCTCAGCAATACGGAAACCGTGGCGCCGCCGGAGTTCGCCACGGCGACATCGAGTGAACCGACTCCGTCGAAATCGCCCACCACGACCGACTGCGGATTGTTCCCCGTGCGGCTTTCGTGCGAAGTAAATTGGTTGTCGATAGGAAAAGTTTGTTGCGCGTCGGCCACAGGCAGCATTCGCACCACATAGTTTCCTGGCGCCAACCCAAGAAAGCGGTATACGCCCAGTTCGTCTTCGGGCGTTTGCGGGTCGTCTGCGAGTGTGGTGGTTGTTTCATTCGCGTCGATCTGCCCGTCGCCGTCATAGTCGAGCCAGAGTTGGACACCCGAGACGCCAACTTCGCCGGGATCGATGTGACGGTTCCGATTGGGATCGCTCATTACGCGGCCTTCGACGCGCGCGTTTTGTCCCACACCGCCGGCGCCCAAGGTGCTTTGATTGCCGAACCGCACGTTGGAGAACACATCGCCCCGTTCAACGTCGAACTGATGGATTCCCGGCGACTCCACGCGAATGTCGTCAACATACCAGCCTTCGCGCACCGTCGAGGCGATGAGGTTCTGATTCTCATCGTACAAGAATAAGTCGGCGTCGCCGCGGAACTGCTCGAACAGTAACTCCAAGTTCGCCACGCCGGTACCCGTGGCGGTAAACCGGAAAAAGTCCTGATCTAAGGTCGAGTCGATCGTCAAGTTGCTCAGGCGATACAGCCCAGCGGTTCCCAGGTCGTGGGCTGAGGAGAAGTCGTCGTTGCTTGTGCCATAAATGTCGGGCGCTGCGCCGGGCGTGTCGATCTTCAGTTCATACTTGGAGTTCACATCGCCGCCGAATCCGAACACTTGAACAATGTACGTGGCCGACGCCAATCCGAAGAACTCGATGGTCTCCTGGTCCTCTGTCCCTTCCGAAACGGCGAGATCGTCGCCGAATTCATCCAACAACCGCAGGTCGAGGTCTCCCGCGCTGTTTAGGAAATTCAGGTCGATGCGAATGAGCCCATCCTGTTCGGGCGAAAACGAAAAGAAGTCTTCATCGAAACCAGCGTGCAAATTCAAGAGGTTGGCTTGGAAGTCGGTAATCTCACCCAACACGAGGGGCGTGAACTTCGAGTCGTTCGGTTCGTAAGAGTCGGGAAGGATGCCCGGAGCGTCAATCTCGATGTCATATCGAGGATTGATGGCGCGGTTGTACCCGTCGACGCGCAAGTAGTAAGTTTGTCCGGCGGTCACGGTGGCGCGAATCACTTCGTTATCGTTCGACGAGATCGCGCTGGCCACTTGTTGCTGGGCGGCGTTGTAAAGGAACACGTCAATGTCGCCCAGCGCGTGTTCGAACAACACGCGAATGTCGATCACGCCCGTTTCGAAGGGAGTAAACCGATAGTAGTCTTCGTTATCGTTACCGCCGCCGTCATGAATGGAAAGATTCGAGAGCGAGAGCAAATCAATCGAACCAAAGTCGATGGCCGAAGGGAAGCCGTCATTCGGCTCGAAAACATCTTCGCCCACGGCGGGCAGTTCGATGTTCAGTGAATAATCGTCCAGCGTCGACCCTTGATTCCCGACGATTTGCACGTAATAGGTTTGCCCTTCCACCACTGGGGCCGAAATCCGTTCCGATCGATCAACGACCGTATTGGCCAGGACGATGAATTCCACCTCGATTTCCTGGCCGGCGTACTCCGAGAGATCAAGCGTGACGGGAGCAAACGCGCCGGCGGTATTGCTCAGCCCGCCCACGAGCTGATTATCGGCCAAGGTCACGGCGCCATCGGATGTATGAATCGCCACGCGGACATGATCCATGTCCGCCACGTCCAACAAATGATTGAAATGAAGCAAGATTTTGCCGCTCACGTGCGTGAGGTCGATCACGGGCGAAATCAACACAGCGGAAGAGTTGGCCAGGTAGGAGCCGCAGCCGCAGGGGCCTTCGTCCGAGCCAAAGTACACGGAGTCGTCGGCCGAATGTCCGGCATCGTTCCCTCGGTCGGTGGTCAGGCGCCAGTCGGTAAGCGATCCGCCCTGGAAGAAGCCTTCCCAACTGGCGGCGCCGTCGGCGTCGCTAAAGTCGACGTTGAGCACCTCGCGCTGGACCGGCGCTGTACGAGTCCAACCCGTCTTGAGCACTTGTTCGACGGTGTAGGGTCCCGGCGGCAAGTCTTCAAAAGCGTAACGGCCTTGCGCATTGGTGGTTTGGACGGTCTCGCCATCGTCCAAGACGCCGTTGCCGTTGGTGTCGAGAAAGATTTGCCAGTCGGCAAGCGTGGCTTCTTTGTCGCCGCGAACGCCGTCGGCGTTTTGATCGTTAAACACCTCGCCGCGAATGGCGCCAATATCCGAAACATTGCCGAAGTCGATGGTCGCCACATCTTCGCCGCCCAGCACGGTCGCCGGGCGCGTGAACACGCCGCGCGCGTGGCGCTCCAGGCTGACGTGCAGCACATAGTCGGCGCCAAGCGGAATATTTCCGCCAGCTGAACTCACCTTCAGGAAATAATCGCCCGGCGTGGTAAAGACATGCTCCAGGTACGCGTCGGCGTCGCCGGCGCTTCCGCCGGCGCCGGCCGATGCGTCGAAGTTGTCGTTCGAGGCGAGAAGTTGACCCTGTGCGTCGAACAACGCGAGGGTTGAATCGAACGGACCGGCGCCGTCGATGCCGCGATCAATATCAAACACGCCGCGCAGGTCCGCCTCATTCACGCGAAAGCGGTAGTAATCGTCGGTATTGCGGCCCGCGGTCTCGACGGAAAGATGCGGAAGGGTTTGCGACGTGTTTTGTTGTTCGTCGCCAATGTCGGTATGGAAGCTCGTGCCCCACACATATCGCTCCAAATCGAGCGCGGCGGCCATGGTGCTGTGACCGGACGGTTGTTGCACGACGTAAACCGGCTTGCCTTCCAAGGAAATTTGCAATTGATAGTCGCGCCCCGTGGGAATGGCCACGTCGGAGAAGGCGCTCACCTTAAGAATGTAAGTTCCCGCTTCTGCAAACGTGTGTTCAAAGAAGGAGTCGCGTACGGAGGTGCTGCCAAGCTGGCCGAGCGTGGAGTCGGTCGTGTCGTCGTTTCCTTGGAGAAAGTCACCGTTC
This sequence comes from Planctomycetota bacterium, assembly GCA_963204915.1. GTDB lineage: Bacteria > Planctomycetota > Planctomycetia > Pirellulales > Pirellulaceae > JAHWKS01. Next base: position 83,497 of record CAUJHS010000061.1, read on the forward strand.
GCTCTGTACAAACGGAGATACGAATCAAACGAATCGCTGGGCTCGTCTCCGTAATCAATATCGAAGATGGCGCGGGCGCCGGCTTCGACCGTGAACGAGTAATAGTCCACCGAGCCATCGCCCGCCGCTTGCACCGTGAGGTGGGGAATCGTGGTCGAGGTGTTCTCGGTGGCGCTGCCCACATTTGCGTCGAAGCCAAGCGACCAAACCTCGCGGTCAAGGTTTTGCGCCGTCGCGAGCGTGTTGTTCGGCTCGATCTCGGCCACCACCGAGGTGGGAAAGGTTTGCTCAAACAGTTCTTGGAGCAACACGCCGACGTGATAGTCGCCGGGTTCGACCAACGGGAACGTGTAGCTGCCGTCGGCGCCCGATTTTGCGGTTCGCTCGCCTTCGTCCCATCGGCCGTTGTTGTTCGTATCGAGGAACACCGTCCATTTGTTCAAACCGGGTTCGCCAATGTCGCGAGTTTGATTGCGGTTGAAGTCGTGAAAAAGCACGCCGCGAATTTCGCCGTGATAGCGTTCGACGGCGCCGATATCTGGCGCGACCGTACCATTGGCGTTCCCATCGGTCGGTCGAGCCACGCCGCGTTGATCGGCGGTAACATTCCCCGCGAGGCGGCCGTTATCAATCGCCACACTGCCGGGCAAGGGCAAGTGCGTGTGCGTTGGACCGCCGTTATCTTGCAGGGGACCTAACAGAGGGTCGAGAACGTTCAAACGATCGTTGGCCTGCGTGGTCACGGTGCTGTCGACCGGAAAAGGGCCAAGCACGTTGTAGTCTTGCGAGGTGAATGCGCCGGGATAATCGAAAATGAACAAGAAGCGGTCTCGGCTGATAATGTCTTCGGCGGTTCCGCCGGTCAGAGGATTACCCGCGATGATCGAGTTTTCCGCGAAGACTTCGCTTGAATCCGCCACCACGCCGCCAGCGAAGACATCGGCGGTGTTGTTCGTGATCGTTGTGTTGCGAAGCGTGGCGACGGCGTCTTGCAGACTAATCCCCGGAAGATAGATGTTGTAAAGACCTCCCCCCTCCCCTTTGGGGACGTAGATCGGCAAACCGAAGACCACGCTGTCAAGCGAACCGGTCGCATGGTTCCCTGAAATGGTGCTGCTTTCGACGGTGAGCGTGGCCCAATTGCTCACGCCGCCTCCCGCCGAAGCCGTATTGCCGCTAATGGTGACGCGTTCCAAAAGCATGTTGCCGCCGTTGGTAACGCCGCCCCCTTCAAAGCGCGAGAAGTTATCGCGAATCGTCGTGTCGTACACTTTGAGCACGCCGCCCCCTTCGCCGCCGTTGCCGTTGCGAATTCCCCCGCCCGCGGAATAGTCGAGCTGCTTGGCCGTATTGTTGGCGATGAGGCTATCGTAAATTTCGACGGGCTCGGTGATATACGGGCTGATGTCGATGCCGGCTCCCACCGCCGCTTCGTTTTCCAGAATGGAGACTTCGCGGAAAATGGTTTTGTCGGCCGTGAACACGCCTCCGCCGGCGGTGTAGCTTAGGAAATCGGTCGTGCTGGCGGTTCGTGAAATGGCCTGGTTGTTGGAAATGGTGGTCCGCTCGACGGTCAACTTCCCGCCATCTTCGTTGTAAATACCGCCGCCCACTTCGGCCAGGTTGCCGCTGATCACGCTGTCGCGGATCTCGGCCACGGTGTCGGCGCCTGCCAGGCTGGACACGATATACACGCCGCCGCCGTCCGAGAATCCTTCGGGGCCGTCCAACTCAAGCTCGTACGAAGGGCTTGTGGCGCCGTCATAGCCGACGACGAGCAGGTAATAGTCTCGCCCGCGAATAACGTCCCATTCGATCAATTCCTCGTCGGTCGTGCTTTCTGAAAACTCCAACAACGCGCCGTTCTGGTCGTACAAATAGAGGTCCAAGTCGCCGACGCTGTGTGTAAACCGCAATGTGGCCGAGAAAAATCCTGATTCGTTCGCGGTCCAGCGATAGTAGTCGTTGTTGTTGGCCGTATGGATCGAAAGGTTCGTCAGAGTTTGGTCGCCGCCGTAAAGGTTCGCCGCGGTCAGCCGCGTGTTGTTCGGCTCGAACCGATCGGCGCTGAGCGCCGGCGAACGATTCGGCCCATCGATGTTCAAGTCATACTTGGGCTGGGTTGTTTCCACGGAGGCGATGACGTGAATCAAAATCGTTTGCCCCGCGACCACGGGATACACAAGTTGTTCGTTATCGTCTGCCGAGTCGGCGCCGGCCTGCCAATCGCCATTGGTGTCGAATATCTCTAAAGCCAAATCGCCTTGATCGTGCGAGAACAACAGATCAATCGTCACGTTGCCTGTGGCCGAGGCGGTCCAGCGGTAGAAATCGCGGTCCAAGGAATGATGCAGCGTGAGACCGCGCAACATGCGATCTTCGCCGTAAAGCTCGGCCGGAGACGTGTCTTCGTCATTGGGCTCGAAGTCGTCGTGGGGAATCGCTTCGCCCCCAGCGACATTATCAAGAATGAAACTGTTCTCGACGGTCAGTTTGCCCGCGGCGCCGACACCACCGCCGCCGCCGGCGCTGCCGCCTTGCGCCGCCGCGTTGCCTTGCACCGTAGTTTCCAGCAGGCGCAATTCGCCGTCATTCATCACCCCACCGCCGTAACGCTGCGCCGAGTTATCTGTGATGAAGCTTTTTTGGAACGTAGCCAGGCCGCTGACAATCGAAGCTCCCCCGCCTTCATCGTGGGAAAAATTCTCTGAGACCTTGCTGTTCTCGACGAGCAAGGTTCCCGTTTCATGGTGAATGCCGCCGCCGAACGTGGCGATGCTTCGGCGAACAACACTATCGCGCAACGTCAAGTCTGCGCGGTTGCGCAAACCACCGCCTTGGAACGATTCACCACCTTCCAGGGTCACGCCGCGGATTTCGACCGTCACGCCGGGATGAATGTCGAACACGCGATCGAGCGAGAAGGCATCAATGAAGGTATTTTCCGCGCCGGCGCCAAGGATCGTCAGTTTGCCGGTGGTGTCGGTAATGTCCAAGTCGCCAGCGACGGCTGCATCTTCGTTGGCGCCCGGAAGGGTTAATACGTAAAAACCTTGCTCTAGCACGATCGTGTTTTCGCCCGGCGAGGCGTTGGCCTCCATGATGGCCGCGCGCAGCGTGCGCCGCCCGAATGCATCCAGGGCTTCGCCGTCGCCAAGATTGGCGTCCACACCGTCTTCGATGTCCGTCACCTTGAGCGTACCGAAAGCGGGTACATCAATAACGGCCGTCCCCAACCGCGTCGGATGTTCGGGGTCAAGTAACAGCGGCCTCGCCTGGTTCCCCGGCGTGGCGGTATCGAGCACCTGTCCGGGTTGGAGCAATAAGTCCCATTCGCCGTTGTGGCTGATGTCCCATGCACCGCCGGGAGCGAGCACGCGGTACTTGACGAGAATCGCATCATTGTCGCCGCCAACGACCGGCGCGGCCAACTCAACCGGCAGCGCGGCTCCGCCGGCGCGCGGTTGCAGCACGATGTCTCCGGCGCCCAAACTGGCGGCCAAGACGTCGCGGTTATCATCGTAAAAAACTTCGAACTCCAAAGCCGCAACATTACGCTGATCGACTTTGACCTCGTCGGCGTTGACCAGTACGGCGCGCGGCTGATAACGATCGGTGGTAAGCGCGCCCAGCGCGTTCAACCGCCCTGCCCCGGCGATTTTTCCCTGGAGCGACGGCAACACGTCGGCGCTGTCGAGCAGCGTGGCGCGCAGTTCCTGCGCGGTCACATCATCGGGCAATTGCGATAACGCCAGCGCGGCGACGCCACTGACAAATGCGGTCGAGAAGCTCGTTCCGCTTTGGAAGTCGTAACCGCCGCCCGTCGCGGTGCTGTAAATCGTTAAACCGGGCGCCGCCAGATCAACGCTATTCGGGCCAAAGTTATAAAAGCTAACCAGTTCATCTTCGGCGTCCACGGCGGTAACGCTGATCACGTTATCCACGTCGAAACTGGCTGGATACACCGGATTAAGGTCGTTATTGTTGGGCCGGCGGAAGACATCGCCATTGCCAGCGCCCGCGATGAATAACATGTCCTGGCGCGCCGTCTCTTGCACGGAGTCCAGCAGCGCGGCGTCGAGGCCTTCGGCGCTTTCCCAACTGTTGTTTAGTACGCGCACATTGTTTCCGCGCTGGTGGAGCTGAGTGGCGTAGTTAATGGCTTTCAGCGCGTCCGCGGTATCGCCGCGATTGTTGGCGTCCAGAAATTTGAGGGGCAGGATCGAGACGTTCCAGTTCACCCCCACGACGCCAATCCCGTTGTCTCCCTCGGCGCCAAGAATGCCCGCGACATGCGTACCGTGCCCGTGATCGTCGAACGGGTCGTTATCGTTGTTCGCGAAATCCCAGCCAACCAGGTCGTCCACCAGAATGGTGAACATCCCACCGATCCCCAGAAAGTTGAAGTCCTCGTTCACGCCGTTCGCCCAGGTCGGGTCGGCTAGCAAGTCGCGCGCATCGCGGCGGCCGTCGTTGTTAGCGTCCGCCAGGTGCGTATGGTTCACCGGATCGTTCAGATCGACGAAGCTGATCAAACCGTCCCCATCCACATCTTGCACGCGCGCCGGATTGTTCGGATCCAGCGGATCGAACTTCGTGAGCGGAATTTCCCCCTGGTTGATCCAAATGTTCCGGTACAAATCGGGGTGCGTATAATCGACTCCCGAGTCGATCACACCCACCACGATGTCGCGCCGGCCCGTGGCAAGCTCCCACGCTTCGGGGGCGTCAATATCTCGCCCCATGACCGCGGTCGGATTGTGCAATCCGAACAGGTTGTCAAAATCTGGGTTGAGGCTCTCATTGGGGAAATTCTGACCAAGGCCTTCGATGCGCGCATTCGGCACGGCGTATTTCAACAGGGGATTACTCGCCAAAGCCGCCGCCGCCGAAGATGCATCGCCCTGAGCTACGCGGACCAACACCTGCCCCGGCAAACCGAGGCTTTCCGTCAATTGAAACTCGACGTGTGCGGTATCGAGTAACGTCGCGTCGGGAGTTCCGTGGCGTTGCAATGCTTCTTCTGAGAACCGCACGATCCACTCGCGTGAATCACTCGAAAAGGTCGGCGCGGCCGAGAGGACGACTCGCGCTTCTAAACGCTCCAGTTGCAACATGCGGCGTCGAGTCGCGCGCAACCCGTGCGCACCCCGATCCCGGGATTTCCAAAGCCTTCGACGCATAGGGAACTCCTCGTGGCCTAACTACGAATGTGCAAACGATTTCATAGAACGAGATCCGCGGAGACAGAAAGGACCGGCTCGTTTGGGTGGTAAATTGTCAGGCCCGGTGAGGGTCTTAGTATATTCGCCAAACCAACCACATGCAACGCTTTTGCCCGGCTCACCAGGCAGGGGCCGCAAGAAGAGCGGCGAAGCCGGAACGAGGTTCTGCAAGAGATAAGTGCAGACCTTTAGCCTTCCCATTTAGTATACATATGAACAGTTAAAAATCAAGGGGTTGTCACACAGAATTTGCCGTCCACCACGCTCGCAACCGATGCGTGGCTCTAAGACAATCAACGCAACCCATTTACACAAAATTACTTACGTGCATGCGTCGCTAAGGAGAAATCTTTGAAAAAATTTTTCTCCGTTGCGTGCGCTGGATGCTGGAGTGATGCATCGAACCGGCCGTTCGCGAAAAACTCTTGCCCCTGGACTCTCAAAATCAAGCCAAGTAGTCCCTGTCATTTTGGAGAAACGGCGCAAGACCTGCGCGAGAAGACTTGCCGATAAAAATTGTCGTGCCGATTGCGACGATACTTCCGTGGATGGATCGAGCGCCCCAACGAATATGGGGCGACCTTCGCAACCGACACGCCACAACCACCTTCCCGCATGCGCCGCCGGTTTTTCTCCCTACGCCTTGGGAGGCACGCCTTACTCTTCGGAGTGATGCTGAGCGTAGGCGCGTTGTCGGCGTATGCCGCCGAGCCAGAAGTTGCGCCAAGCCTGGAAAGCGAATTCGAGGAATACTTTGCGCAAACCGCCGACGACGCCGATGAGCCGGTCGTAAAAGAAGCGCGTTTGCAGCCGCAACCCTCCGTCGCGCCGCGCCCGGAATTGACGGCGCCCACTCCCGCGCCTCCGCAAACGGCCGGCGCCGGACAACCGCCCACCACGCCCAGTTCCGGCGCAACCCCGCCAGGTGCTTTAGCCGGCGGAACATCGCGCACCGTGCTGGGCGCGACGACCGCGACCGGCCTCGAAGCCGGACTTCGCGCCGCCACGGACGCCGGCAGCTTGCTTGGCAAATCGCCCAGTGTGCTGGGCGTGGGCATGCAGCGCCGCACGCCGATCGTGAACGACGTGCGTAGTCGCGGCGGGCGTGTCGGGGCATTAGCCGCGTCGGGTTCGTACTGGGTTCCGGCGCGCATCGATTTGGACACCGTCGTCAGCAAGTTCGACGCACACAACATCGACCAGATCACGGTCATCAAAGGACCATTCTCCGCGCTGTACGGTCCTGGCTATGATTTCATCGATTTCGATCTCGTGCGTGCGCCGCGCTATGCCGATGGTTTCGAAGGTCATGGTTTGACCGGGTTCGACTACCAAACGAACGGCCAACAATGGCACGGAAAGCAAAGCGTGTGGGGAGGTTCGAGCGACTGGGGCGTGCGCGTCGATTACGACCACCGCACCGGCAACGACTACACGTCGGGCAACGACGTCGAAATTCCCGCGAGCTACAAATCACGCGAGCTGCTCACGTCGCTCGGGTTTGACCTGATGGAGGACGTACACGTCGACTTCCATTACCTTCGGCTCGACCAAACCGACGTGGAGTTTCCCGGCCAGGCGTTCGACATGAACTACCTGGTCACCGACGGCTTCGACCTGGAACTGGTCATCGACCAGCAAACCTACTTTGACCGGTTCGCGTTCGAGGCGTGGTACAACCGCACGCGGTTTGAGGGCGACAACTTCCGTCCCAGCAAGCGACAACAGTTTCCGGTGTACGATCTGTTCGGCTTTAACGCGACAACCGATGTCGACTCGATGTCCACCGGCTTCCGCGCCGCGACCACCTGGGGCGAAGAAACATGCCCGCAATTGACGGCGGGCGTCGACCTGCGCTACCTCGTGCAAGAGTTGAACGAAATTTCCTCGGGGTTGATTGGCCCCGTACCGTTCGTCAATGCGAACTCTCCCCTGCCGCGGTCCGACTGGCTGAACCCCGGGTTCTTCGCCGAAACGAAACTTCCGTTTACCGATCAATTTCGCATGACCGGCGGTCTGCGGGTCGACTGGGTGCGAACCGACGTGATCGACGATCCGCAAAAACTGGAAAACCTGGGAACCGAGCAACCACAACTTTCCCTGGCGGAGATCCTCGGAACCGACGAATTCGACCAGCGGTTTACCTTGGCCCTGGGCTACCTAACCGCCGAGCGCGACTTGAACGAAGAAGTCGCGCTGCGCGGCGCCGTGGGCTTCGGCGAGCGCGCGCCCAACTTGACCGAACTCTACGACGCTCAAAGCTTTATGTTTCTGCTGCAAAACGGGTTGAACATTACGACGGGCGACCCGAACCTCAAGCCGGAGAAGGTGCTGCAAACCGAACTAGGGATCGACCTGGAAAGCGACTCGCTCCTCGTTTCCTTAACCGGGTTTCATGCCTGGATGTTCGATTACATTACGTTCGAAAACACGGGCGACACCGCCGACCAGGTTGACCTGCGGTTCATCAACACCGATCTGGCCACGCGCACCGGCGTAGAGTTCCTGACCGAGTTCGCGTGGGAGCCATGGCTCACGCCGTTCGCCACGCTCGAATTCGTCGAGGCGCGCGACTTGACACGCAACGGCGATTTCGCCACGCGCCGCGCCGGCGGCGGTCTGCCAAGCGAACAAGTTCCCGGTTTGCCTCGCGGCGCGTTTAGCAGCATTGTCGGAGGCGAGACCGAGCCGTTACCTGGTATTCCTCCGTTGGAAAGCCGCCTGGGGTTGCGACTCCACGCCGAGCGCGAGTCGCTCCGCGAAATTCCTCGTTGGCTCGTGGAAGTTTCGGCCCGCGTGGTTGACGATCAAGACCGTGTCGCGGTGAGCCTGCGTGAGTCGCCCACGCCGGGATTTACCGTGTGGGACTTGCGCAGCCGGTATCAGGTGACCGACAACTGGTTGGTGCTGGGCGGCGTGGAAAACTTCACTGACCGCGCCTATCGCGAGCACTTGGACTATCGCTCGTTCGATCAAACCGTGATCGTGTACCGTCCCGGTATCAGTTTCTACGTCGGCAGTGAAGTGACCTATTAAGCGGAATAATTCACGAGCGAGATTTCTTCACTCCGCTGCAATTCGATTTCGACCACGTACACAACGGTTCGCCCGGTTACAAATCTTGTGAATCGTTCAGGTTTGATCCGTTTTCTCTTCGTTTAACCGCTCCCCGTTGGAGTGCGGTTAAACTTGCCGTGTTCAGGCGTCGCGTTTTCGACAACCTCGCGGACGCATCATTCTTTCACAATGCGGACAAGCTGTTTTCCCAGGTTTTCGCCTTGAAACAACCCGATAAAGGCGCGCGGCGCATTCTCTAAACCGTCGGTGATTGTTTCGCGGTACTGCAGTTTGCCTTCCTGGAGCCAACCGGCCATGTCGCACATCGCTTCCGGAAACCGGGAAAAGTAATCGAAGACCAGAAAGCCTTCGGCCCGCGCGCGTTTGACGATCAAGTGCCACAGGAGACGTGGACCTTGAGGCGGCTTCTCGGCGTTGTATTGATCGATCTGTCCGCACACCACCACGCGGCCCCGGAGCTTCAATTGCGTGAATACCGCGTCGGTCAGCGGTCCGCCGACATTGTCAAAGTACACGTCAATTCCGCCGGGGCACACCTCCTGGAGTTTGGCGGCGTAGTCTTTCACGTTCTTATAGTTGAAGGCCGCGTCGAAGCCCAGATCATTGACGAGATGATCGACTTTGTCCTGCGAGCCGGCCGAGCCGACCGCGCGGCAACCGTGAATCTTGGCGATCTGCCCGACCACCGAGCCAACCGCCCCTGCCGCGCCGGAGACAAACACCGTTTCGCCCGGCTGCGGCCGGCCGATGTCGAGCAACCCGAAGTAGGCGGTCATGCCGGGCATGCCCAACACGCCCAACGCGGTGGACATGGGCGCCATCGAGGCATCAAACCGATAGACCCCTTCGCCGTTGGAAAGGGAGAATTCCTGCCAACCGCCATTTCCCACCACTACGTCGCCAGCTTGGTATTTGGCGTGCCGCGATTCGATGACCGTACCCACGGTCCCGCCGACCATCACGTCGCCAATGCCAACGGGATCGGCGTACGACTTCGCCTCGCTGATGCGGCCGCGCATGTAAGGATCGACCGAAAGGTAGTGCGTTTTGACAAGAAACTGCCCTTCGGCGGGTTGCGGAATCTCGGACTCAACCAGTCGAAAGTTCGCCTCTTGCGGCGCCCCCTGGGGGCGGCTGGCGAGAACGATTTGTCGATTCTTGGCTGCCATCGCAACGCTCCTTCCAAGCTATCAAGTACAAAGTACAAAGACCAACGCAATCTCACCCGCTTTCCCTTCAGCTTACCAGTTTACGACCGACCGCGCGGGCCTTACATTGCGATCGAAGGCGGCCGCCGGCGCGGTTCAATGTGGAGACGGAGCAATCCCCCTCAACCCTACTTGGTGCGATGATCGATCCACTGGAAAGTTGGCGAGCAGTTCCTGCGTGGTCGTCGCTTGACGCACAGCGCGCAAGGGCCGGCCTCGGACTGGCGTTTTGCGTTGTGCTGATGAGTTTGATGCTTCTCGACCAACTCGCGGCGCAAGACGCGGCCTCGGCTCCATCGGCCACAGCGGCGGAAGTCGAACGATGGTCTCAACAAGCGGAAAAGGACGCAGCCCAAGACCGCACGACAATTGCGTACGATGGGATGAGCCCCAATAAATTGGTGTGCGACACCACGCTGCGCGAACTACCCGATGGATCGTGGGGACTTCTCATGCTGGCAGGAGACGACTTTGAGCCTTCGCCCAAGAATTACATCGGTTTGAGCCGCAGTCGCGATCAAGGCCGTACTTGGACTCCCCTGGAAACGATCGACACGGGATTTTCTCGCGCGGGAAAAACCAGCGGACAGTGCGCCACCGAGTTAATGGTGCTTGACGGTCGCTGTACGATGTTCTTCTCGACGCATTCGCAAACGTGGGGCCGCGACTGGAAGACCTGGATCATGCATAGCGACGACTCCTGTCGCACGTGGAGCACGCCGCAACCGGCGCCGGGCCGGTTGGCGAACTTTACCTTCTTGCGCAATCATATCGTCACGCGCGACGGCCGGTTGTTGGTCCCGTTCCAACACTATCTGGGACCGGGGCCGAAGGTTCCGCCTCCTCCGCCCGAAGAAAAACCTTGGCATAAGGCGCTGGCCCACTATGTGAGCAATCCGCGAAACGGCGTGCTGATGAGTCATGACGGCGGCCAAACGTGGACCGAACACGGCGATATTCGGCTGACCGACGATGACCGCTATCACGGCTGGGCCGAAAACAATATCGTCGAATTGTCGGACGGCCGTATTGCGATGATCCTTCGCGCCGACCGCTTGGGAGGCGTGTTGTACTATGCCGAATCGACCGACGGAGGGCGCACGTGGCCGGCCTTCGCACAAAAGACCGACATTCCCAACCCCGGCTCAAAGGCGACGCTCTATCCGCTGGGGGGCGACGCCGTCGCGCTCTTGCATAACCCCAACCCCAAACACCGTAGCCCGCTGGCCTTATGGGTGAGCTTCGATGGGATGAAAACCTGGCCTTACCGCCGCGTGCTTGTGCCCCAGTCCAGCGACGGTCCGCAAGGTCGCTTGAACTATCCCGACGGCTTCGTGAGTGCGGATTGGCAGTGGCTGCACTTCGCCTTTGACGACAATCGTCACCGCGCCGTGTATTACGGCGCCAGACTGCCGCCGCTTCCGCCTGGGAACGGCAATTAGCCCGCCTGCAATTGCGCCAAGGTGCGCTGCATGTTCTCGAAACTTTCGCGGGCAAGCCGTTCGGGGCCAGGCGAGTAATCGAACACTTCGACGGACACCCAGCCTTGGTAGTTCACTTCGCGCAGCGCGGCGAAGATGGGAACGAAGTCGACTTCGCCCATGCCGGGGCCCAGCCGGTTCGGGTCGTTCGCATGGAAGTGCTCCATGAGCGACGCATTCTCCCGAATGATTTGAGGAATGGGCTTCGACTCGGTCGACATCGCCTTCACATCCAAGTGCAGCCGCACCTGGGGCGAGTCGATCATGCGAATCAACTGCACGCCCAATTCCGCCGTGTTGAGAAAGTCTCCCTCTTGCGGACCGAGCGGCTCGACGGCCAGCACGACGTCTTGCTCTTCCAGCGTGGGAACTACAAGCCGCAGCACGTCGGCGGCGTGCTTCATGCCCTCCTCATGCGAAACACCCGGCAACAAGTTGCGCTGCAAGGGCGAGCCAAGGACCAACACTCGGCCGTTCAGGTCGCGGCAGAGGCGAGCTAATTCCGCCAGGTACTCCGCGGTTTTGGCGCGAACGGCCGCATCGGGCGTAGTTAGATAAAACCCTTCGGTCTTGGCTAAGAGCCAATGCAGGCCCACCGTTTCCAAGTCCGCCGCTTCGATCTGTCGTCGCAATTCCTGACGGCGTTGCGGCGAAATCTCGTACGCGTATTTGGCGAGCGTAAAGGGCGCGATCTCGATTCCGGTATAGCCGCACTCCCGCGCAAACGCAAAGCCTCGTTCGAGCGGCCAGTCTTGGAAGGTCTCGTTGCAGATGGCGAATTTCATAGGAGGTTATTGTGCCACCAAGCGCGTGGCGCCGCAACCGCGTGATCGTAACCCCGGACATGCGAAATTCTTGATGAAAGCCTAAGGAATGATTGATTGTCGCTCCGGCAGAGGTTATTCTTACCATCAAATCGTCGTTGAAACAGGACGATCCCCCCTCGCCGCCTGAACCGCAACTCGCTGAATCATCGTGCGACACGCGGCGATCCATCAAACCCTTCCTTAACCAGGAGACGCGTCATGGCTATGAAAACCACACGTCGCCAGTTTGTGCAAACAACGGCGGCGGTCGGTGTCGGTTACTGGGTGGCCGGCGGCGTGCAGGCTCAAGAGAGCAAGTCGCCCAACGAAAAAGTGCAAATCGCGTGCATCGGCATTGAAGGCAAAGGCAAGAGCGACTCGGACGACGCCGGACGTTACGGCCAGGTCGTCGCCATTTGCGATATCGACGAAGACCGACTTGGCCCGCGCGGCTTGGCCTTCCCCAAGGCCAAACCTTATACCGACTTCCGCAAGATGCTGGAAGAAATGGACAAGAGCATCGACGCGGTCACCGTGAGCACCCCCGATCATACACATGCCCCTGCGGCCATCATGGCGATGCGCATGGGCAAGCACTGCTTCTGCCAGAAGCCGCTGACCCACACGATCGAAGAAGCCCGCCTGTTAGGCGAAGTGGCGCGTGAGAAAAACTTGATCACGCAAATGGGCAACCAAGGCACGGCCGAAGCCGGCACGCGCAAGGGCGCCGCGGTGATCAAGGCAGGCGCATTGGGCGACGTGAAAGAAGTTCACGTGTGGACGAACCGCCCCATTTGGCCGCAAGGTTTGGAGGCTCCCACACAAGGCGAGCCGGTTCCTTCGAAGGTTCACTGGGACTTGTTCTTGGGCCCGGCCAAGGAGCGTCCGTACGCTCCGATTTATCACCCCTTCAAGTGGCGCGGCTGGTGGGACTTTGGCACCGGCGCCCTGGGCGACATGGCCTGCCATACGCTGAACCTGGGCTTCATGGGCCTGGACCTGCGTGATCCGACTTCGGTGCAAGCCACCACTTCGGGCCACAACTTCCAGTCGTATCCCAAGTGGTCGCTCATTACCTATGAATTCCCCGAGCGCAACGGCCGCGCCGCGCTGAAGATGTTCTGGTACGACGGCGGCAAGCTGCCTCCTGCCGAGCTGCTCCAAGGCGAACGCATCAACCAAAGCGGTTTGTTGCTCATCGGCGACAAAGGCTCGCTTTACTCGCCGCATGATTACGGCGCCGAGTGGAAGTTGCTGGGCGGCGCGAAAGAGCCGGAAGTCGAATTCACCCGTTCGCCGGGTCACTTCAAAGAATGGACCGACGGCATCAAGAGCGGCCAGCAAGCCGTGTCGAACTTCCCGGATTACGCCGGCCCGCTAACCGAGACGGTCCTCTTGGGCAACCTCGCCGTGTACGTGGCCGACAAAGAAAACGAACCCGGCAAGAAGGTTCAATGGAACGCCAAAGAGCTCAAGGCCGACAACGCCCCCGAAACCGACACGCTGGTGCGCAAAGAGTACCGCAAGGGCTTCTCGGTGCATGAGCTGGGAACCTAAGCGTTCGTCGCACGTTGGTTCCAAGTGAAAACCCAAGAGCCGCAAGCAACCCTGCTTGCGGCTTTTTTTGGGTCGCCTCGCGTTCTCCTAAGTCCCCCTAATTTGCTAACGTCAATAGAATTCGACCAAGCCGAGTTATCCTGAAATTTCCTTGAATCTTGCCTCGCCACCAATCATTGCTCATGCTGACACGTAGGGTTTTCTTCGGCGGTTGCTCGGCGCTCCTCGGCGCGACCATGCTACGTGGCGACGAGCGCGAGCCTCCCCCACTCGGCTTTGGCTTTAGCCTGTATGGCATGAAGAACCTTCCGCTGGAAGAAGCCCTGCGAGCCTGCGCCGAGATTGGCTATGACTGCGTCGAACTACCCGTGATGGAAGCCTGGCCCGGCGATGCGCTGAATTGGCCGGTTGATCAACAAGAACGTTTCCGACGAACGTTAGACGAGACCGGCCTGCGGCTTGCGGCGCTCATGGAGAACCTTTCACTCGTCGCGGACGACGCGCGCCACGCGGCGAACCTCAAACGACTGGCGGCGGCGGGACAAGTCGCGCATCGCGTAAACCCTACGGGACCGCACATCATCGAAACGGTCCTCGGTGGTCGGCCCGAGCAGTGGAGCCAGGTCAAAGACCCAATGGCGAAGCGTCTGCGCGACTGGGCCAAGGTGGCGGAAGACGGCTACTTCACCCTGGCGATCAAAGCGCATGTGGGCGGCGCGCTACACACGCCCGAGGACGCCGTGTGGCTAGCCAAGCAAGCAGTCAGCGAACGCGTAAAGTGCGCCTATGATTACAGCCACTTTCAACTACGCGGCATGGACCTGGCGGCGTCGCTGCAAACGCTGGCGCCGCATTCCGTGTTTATGCACATCAAAGACGCCCAAGGAGACGCGGCCCGACCGCAGTTCTTATTGCCCGGCGACGGAGCGACCGATTATGCGCGTCTGCTTCAAATGGCGGTCGCGGCCGGGTATCGTGGCGATGTCGTGGTCGAAGTCAGCGGCCAGATTCACGGCCGGGCCGATTATCAACCCCTCGCGGCCGCGCGCCATTGTTACGAAAAACTGGCCCCGGCGTTCGAGCGGGCGGGCGTCACACGAACGTAACCTCGCACGAATCGCCGAAAGGTCCGCTTCCCCGCGCGAACGCCCGATATTGCCAACTCCAGGAGACAAGCGATGACAACTTCGCGAAAAGTCCTCATGCCTATTGGCGACGCCACGGAAACGCTGGATACGTTTTATCCGTACTTCCGCTTACCAGAGGACGGTTTCGAAGTGGTCGTAGCCGGCCCTGAAGCGAGGCTGTACCATTCCGTGCTGCACGAGATTCCGCCCAATAGCGACGTGCCCTGGGACATCACTCAGGAACGCCCCGGCTATCACATTCGCGCCACCGTCGCCTTTCGCGACTTGCGGGCCGAGGATTACGTGGGCCTGTTCATTTCCGGCGGCCGGGCTCCGGAGTATTTGCGTTACGATCAGGACTTGCTGCGTGTAACGCGTGAAATTCACGAAGCCGGCAAGCCGATCGCGTGTGTATGTCATGGTGTGGAAATCCTCACAGCGGCCAATATCATTCGTGGCCGAACCGTGACCACCGTGGCCAAGTGCGCCATGGACGCCCAACAAGGAGGCGCCGCATACGTCGATCGGCAGTACGTGCTGGACGGCAATCTCGTGACCGCACGCACCTGGCATGATAACACCGCATTGATGCGCGAATTCGTGAAAATGCTGAAGGCGGCCACGGCATAAGCTGGCCCGCGAAGTATTTCGATTGGCGCGACGACCTGGCGGCCAGCGAGCGATAGAGGTCATTTTTCGCGCAATCTGTGGTTGCAAAAAGCCGGGCGCTTGGTAGATTAGTCCTTTTGATTGCGAATTGGTTTTAGTAGTAGGCTTAGTTTCGGCGGCAAGCACTGAAGGAGAAGTAGCCCACGAGGCGGTCCCGGAGCGTCCGCCCCCTGCGGAGGAATCACGGTAGCAGATGACGATCACAAAAGAGCGGAAACAGGAATTAATCCAAGGCTATCAACGCGATGACAGTGACACGGGCTCGCCCGAAGTCCAGATCGCGATTCTCACGACGCGGATTAATAACCTGACCGAGCACATGCAGACCCACAAGAAGGACTACGCTTGCCGGCGTGGTCTGCTGGCGCTGGTAAGTCGGCGCCGCCGTCTGTTGGACTATCTCAAGCGCGTCGATCCGCAACGCTATATTGAGATCATTCAGCGACTGTCGATTCGTAAGTAGCGAATCTGCAAAGAGTTGTATTTGGTTTGCTCGCAGCCAGCGGCGTCATGGCGGCGCTTCAGTTGAAGAAACAGTCGATCGCCGTTGGCTTCTCTTGAGACATCGCATTTGCTCCCTTTCTTTCAAGAGGGATGCTCCCGGTGCGTCGTTTTCTTCTGCACGCCCCTCATCGTGGGGTTTTTGTTGGAGGCGCCTTGCGTGCGTGATGACGCCACGCCAGGGCGTACCACTTGCCCGTGCCGAAGCGCAACTTGGAAGTTAGGAAACGAAGGAAGTGAAAGTACGCGTAGAAAAGCAAATTGGTCATTCGACTCTCGTCTTTGAAACAGGTTTCTTCGCCAAACAAGCCGCCGCTGCGGTCATGGCCAGTTATGGCGAAACGGTCGTGCTCAACGCCGTAGTGTCCGGCACTCCCCGGGCAGGCATTGATTTCTTCCCGCTGACATGCGACTACCGCGAGCGCACCTCGGCCGCCGGTAAGTTCCCAGGAGGCTTCAAGAAGCGCGAAGGACCGCCCAGCACCAAAGAAACGTTGACGTCGCGGTTGATGGATCGCCCCGTCCGACCGTTATTCCCCGAGTGGTTCAAAGACGAGGTGCAGTGCCAGGCGATCGTGCTCTCGCATGACGGCAAGAACGACTCGGACGTGGTGGCCATGAACGGCACCGCCGCTGCCTTGCACGTTTCGAAGCTCCCCTTCAATGGGCCGCTCGGATCGGTGCGAGTCGGCCGGATTCGCGGCAAATTCGTGCCGTTTCCCACGGGCGAAGAGCTGGAAGAGAGCGATCTCGACCTGATCATCTCGGGCAACAAGAAATCGGTCTTGATGATCGAAGGCTTCGCCCGAGCCATGCCCGAAGACGAAATGATGGAGGCTCTGCTGTACGCGCACGACCTGGTGCGTGAAGTGTGCGACCTGCATCAAGAATTCTACGAAGCGGTGGGCGTGGTCAAGGCTGAGTGCGTCATTCCGCCCGATGACGGATTGTACGACCGCTTGCGCGGCGCCTACTACGATCAACTTCGTGGCGCCCAGCAAACGGAAGGCAAACAAGCTCGGGCTGAAGCGGTGCGCATCCTCAAAGAGCGCGTCATCACCGAGGTGATTCCTGATCCCAAGGCCGAAGGAGCGATCGCGGCGAACCACTTCGCCAACATCTGGGATCGCCTGGAGCAGCGCGTCGTGCGCGACTTGATTCTGGCCGGCACCCGGCCCGACGGTCGCGATCGCAAGACCCTGCGCCCCATCCTGTGCGAAGTGGGCGTTTTACCGCGCACACATGGCTCGGCGGTATTTCAACGCGGTGAAACGCAGGCGCTCATCTCCGTCACGCTTGGCACCGGACGCGACGAACAGCGCGTCGATACGCTCTTCGAGGAATACTCGAAGAAGTTCATGCTCGATTACAACTTCCCGCCGTTCTCGGTGGGCGAGGCGAAGCCGATTCGCGGCCCCGGCCGCCGCGAAATTGGCCACGGCGCCCTGGCGGAGCGCAGCGTCAACCCTGTCTTGCCGCCGCCCGATAAGTTCCCCTACACCGTGCGTGTGATTTCCGACATTCTGGAGTCCAACGGCTCTTCGTCGATGGCCAGTGTGTGCGGCGCCACCTTGGGCTTGATGGACGCGGGCGTGCCGATCAGTGACCCCGTCGCGGGCATCTCGATTGGGCTGGTTAAAGAATCCGACGATCAATGGGCCTTGCTTACCGATATCCTCGGTACGGAAGATCACCATGGCGACATGGATTTCAAGATCGCCGGCACGCAGCGCGGAATCACCGGCATTCAGCTCGATCTGAAGATCGACGGCATTCACGATGAGATCATTCGCCAAACGCTGACGCAAGCTCGCGAAGCGCGAATTGAAATCCTCCGCAAGATGCTGTCGGCCATTCGTGAGCCGCGTGCGAACATTTCGCAGTACGCTCCACGACTGCTCCGTACCAAGATTGATCCGGAGAAGATCGGCGCGTTGATTGGCCCCGGCGGTAAGAACATCCGTCAAATCCAAGAAACGACCGGCACGGTAATTGAAGTGGATGACGACGGCTGGGTCACGGTCGCTAGCAGCAACCAAGAGTGGGCCGAAGCGGCACTCGCCCAGATCGAAGCCTGCACCGCCACGGTGCAAATCGGCAAGATTTATAACGGCCGCGTGGCCAGTGTGAAGGACTTCGGCGCCTTTGTCGAAATTCTTCCAGGTCGAGACGGTCTGTGCCACATCAGCGAGTTGTCCAGCGAGTACGTGTCCAGCGTTACCGACGTGTGCAACGTGGGCGACGAGATCAAGGTGCTCGTGATTGACATTGACGATCATGACCGCGTAAAACTCAGCCGCAAGCGCGCCTTGCAAGAGTTGGGCTTGCCGGACGATCGGGTTCCCGCAGGCGGGGCGGCGCGTCCTCCTCGCCAAGAGCGCCGCGATCGCGGTGATCGAGGCGACCGGGGAGATCGCGGCGAGCGCTCCGAGCGAGGCGAACGGCCGCGTCGGCACTAATTGGTGCTTGCACACCCTAGGTCGTACCAACGATAAAGGAGGACTCACCCCGAGTCCTCCTTTTTTGTTAACCGGCGCTACGTTCAACCCACGCTCACGGGCCGAGGCAAGCGATGCGGGACATTACCGTCCTTTGTCGCCCGGCGGGAAGCGGTTCAACGTCCTAAGGCGCGGGTGTCGTGTGGAGAAACCGCATATGGGCTGTGAATCTCTGTTTCGTTCCAAGTGGCTTGGTTTGTGGCTATGCCTTTGCGGATGGAGCAACCTTTGGCTCGAAAGGAGCTTGGCCGAAGATTTCCCACAATTCCGAGGGCTAACCGGCCAGGGGCATTCGCGTGAGTCGGGGCTACCTCTCACCTGGAACGAAACGGAGAAAATCGTCTGGAAGACGCCACTGCCAGGTTCGGGCTGGTCGTCTCCGTCGATTCAAGGCGAGCACATCTGGCTGACGGCCGCCGTCGATGAAGGGCGTTCGCTGCGCGCCCTGTGCCTCGACGCATCGCACGGCCAAATCTTGCACAACGTCGAGGTATTTCACAAAGATGATCCTGGCAAGATTCACGAAAAGAACAGTCACGCATCGCCCACGCCAGTTTTAGACGGCGACCGAGTCTATGTTCACTTCGGCTCTCACGGCACTGCCTGCTTAACGACCAAAGGCGAAATCATTTGGAAAACTCGACTGGACTACTATCATCGGCACGGTCCTGGCGGTTCGCCCACCTTGGAAGGTGACTTGCTGATCATCCACTGTGACGGCTTCGATGCGCAGTTCGTCGTCGCCCTCAACAAGCATACGGGACAAGAAGTCTGGCGCGTCGATCGAGACGGAAAGCATGCGTACTCCACGCCGCTCGTGATCGACGTCGCAGGACAGCGCCAACTGATCAGCGTCGGCGGTGAATGGGTATTCGCCTACGACCCGCCGACGGGACGTATTTTGTGGCAAGTGCGCTATCCGGGCGGATACTCCACGATCCCTCGCCCCGTGTATGGGCACGGATTGGTGTTTCTTTCGTCAGGGTACGACAAGCCGGTGTTTTACGCCATTCGCCCGACGGGCTCTGGCGACGTGACCGAGACCCACGTGGCTTGGACGCTGGAGCGCGGGGCGCCGTTGACGCCTTCGCCGCTACTGGTCGGGGATGAGTTGTACCTGGTAAGCGATGACGGCATTCTGACGTGTGTCGAAGCCGCGACGGGCAAAACTCATTGGCGGCAGCGCCTGGGGGGCAACTTCTCCGCATCGCCGCTCTACGCCGACGGCCGCATTTACCTACTCGACGAGAACGGAAACTCCACGGTTGTTGCGCCGAACAAAGAAAGCTACCAGAAATTGGCGGTCAATGTGCTTCCGGGCCGAACTTTGGCGTCTCCCGCGGCCTCCGCGGGCTCGCTGTTCCTTCGCACCGACGCGGCGCTGTACCGCATCGCCCGGAAAGTCGAAGGGGCTGCGAGTCATTAAACCTTGAACGAGCGCGTGGATGGCGAACCAATCTTGGCCCGAGTTAACGAGCGTCTGGCATGACGTCGGCCCCTACCGCATTCATACCCGCCAAGCAGTATTCCCGGAATCTCACCGCGTGCCGATCGTGCTCGTTCACGGGCTGGGGATGTCGAGCCGCTACATGGCGCCGTTGGCGCGCCGCCTGGCGCGCTGTGGTGCAGTCTATGCGCCCGACTTGCCCGGCTTTGGCAGAAGCGCGACGCCCACGCATACGCTGAATGTCGGCGAATTGGCCGACGTTCTGATCGCCTGGATGGACGCGCAAGGTCTCGGCCAAGTTTCGCTGATTGGCAACTCGCTCGGTTGCCAGGTTATCGTCGAAACCGCCTACCGGTTTCCCGAACGGGCGTCGCGGCTGGTCTTAGTGGCGCCGACAATGGACCGCCACGCGCGAACCGCCGCTCCGAACATCTACCGCTTGGTCGTTGATGCGTGGCGCGAACCCTGGTCGCTGCTGCTTTTAGCCGCGTGGGCCTACTGGGACACGGGGTTCGTGCGGCTGTGGCGCACGTTGCAGCACGGTCTGGAACATCGCGTGGAGGAGTTGCTGCCGGGGTTAGCTCAGCCCACGCTCGTTGTGCGCGGGGCGATGGACCCGATCGTTCCCCAACCGTGGGTGGAGGAAGTGACGCGACTTCTTCCCGACGGCCGATTGATCGTCATTCCCGAGGGAACGCATGCGGTTCATTACGCGATGCCCGATCTGGTACTTACCTCGATCGAGCCGTTTCTCTTGACCCAAGCGGGGCCTGTCGAACCCGCCACAACCAGTGATTGAGCTTGGCGAGTCGACGCATGTTCTCTAAACTCCAAGTGGCGTAGTCCTTCGACGTTGAGGGGCACGACGACCGTGCTGCGCAGGAGGCGCATGGAGTTTCCTTTGAAAGAACGATGTAAACATGGACGGAGCACTGGCTGCCGCAGGTTTGTCTTTGCGCGACTTGGCCCGGGCGTGGGGTATTGTGGATGAGTATTACGACGCCTTTGGCGTGCGTCGCCAGGCGTCGACGGAAACGTGTTACGCATTTCTTCAAGCGATGGGGTGTAGCGACTCCCATCCGCGGCCGCGTCCTTCGCCGGTCATCATCGCGGGACCAGGACGCAACAGACACGTCGTTTGCGGCGAACTGCACTTGGAGGACGGGGCCGTCTTAGCGATCGACGGGCCGTTTCCTCCCGACTTGCCCATCGGTTATCACACGCTACGAAGTCGCGAAGATGACACGTTGAGACTGATCATCTCGCGTCCCGCCAAGTGCTTTTTGCCGCCCGAGCTGAAAGCCGGCGGTTGGGCGGTTCAGCTTTACGCGACGCGCAGCGAACAAAGCTGGGGATTTGGCGATCTGGCCGACTTGCGTCATCTGGCGCATTGGTCAGCCCAGCGCGGCGCTAGCATGATGCTGCTCAACCCGTTGTGCGCCGTGGCCCCCACCAAGCCGCAGCAACAAAGCCCCTACTATCCCACAAGCCGTTGTTTTCACAATCCGTTGTATATCAACGTAGCCGAGGTTCCCGGCGCTGCGGCCCTTGGCGCCGACTTGGAGCGTCTTGCCGCGGCGGGACGCGGTTTGAACCAGGCGCGCAAGATTGACCGCGACGCCGTGTTTGAACTTAAAATGGCGGCGTTGGAAAAAATTTGGTCGCGAGGAATCAACCGGGCCACGCTCGATGCGTATTGCCGCACTCGGGGCGCCCACTTGGAAACCTTCGCCGTGTTCTGCGCCTTGTGCGAACACTTGAACGCCGACTGGCGGCAATGGCCCGCCGAGTACAGCAGTCCGGATTCGTCAGCCGTACGGCGATTTGCGCAAGAGCGGGTCGATCGCGTCCGCTTCCATCAGTGGTTACAAGCGGTTCTGGATGAACAACTCGCGCAGGCCGCACAAGAATTGCCTTTGGTCTACGACCTGCCGATTGGTTTTGACCCCGGCGGCGCCGATGCCTGGGCTTGGCAAGACGTGATGGTGTTAAACGCTCATATTGGCGCCCCGCCGGATCCCTTCAACACTTTAGGACAGGACTGGGCGCTGCCGCCTTTTGCTCCTCAGCGATTGCAAGCGGCGCATTACCGGCCCTTGATTGAGACCGTGCGTGCTACGCTGCGTCACGCAGGCGGCATTCGCGTCGATCATGTGATGGGCCTGTTCCGCCAGTATTGGATTCGTGAAGGGGACAGCGCCGATAGCGGTTGCTATGTGCGTTTTCCCGCCGAAGAACTTCTGGCGATCCTGGCGGTCGAAAGTCACCGTGCGCGGGCGTGGGTAGCGGGTGAAGACTTGGGAACCGTCGAGCCGGGAGTGCGTGAACAACTGGCGAGCGAAGACATTTTGTCGCATCGGTTGCTGTGGTTCGACGATAACCCCGCGAGCTATCCTTGGCGCAGCATTGCCGCGGTAACGACGCACGATTTGCCCACGATCGGCGGTTTATGCTCGGGCGCCGATGTCGCCGCGCAGCGATCCCTGGGTTTTTCGCCGGATGACGCCGCTCATGAGGCAATGCGCCGTCGGTTATACGCTTCGGCGCAAATCCCGCCGGATGCCCCACTTGCCCAATTGATCGTGGAAACGCATCGCGGCTTGGCGCGGTCGCCCTCGGCCGTAGTTACGGCAACCTTGACCGACGCGCTCGGAGTTGAGGAACGCCCCAATATGCCCGGCACGATCGACGCCTGGCCCAATTGGTCGCTTGCACTGCCGGCCACCTTGGAGCAAATCGTGACGGATCCCGCCGTGAGACAAGTGGCCGACGCGATGGCGCGTCGCTAATGCCGCGGCACGCCGGGTTTGGCGCGCAATGCAATTCGCCAAGCCTACAAGCTTGCGGGAACGGACTGTTTTGCGGTTGTCGACGACTCGCGTGCCGTTGACGAACTGCGCAATTGCGAATCGCGCGGCGCCGGTGTCGTTTTTCGCACTGCGGATGAACCGCGCCGTCGCCAACGATCGACCAACACAATCAGCGTCGTCAACACGATCGAGGCGCCCATGATACCGACCGCAGCGACCATGCTTTGCAACAATTGGGGCGCCAGAAGAATGGTTCCGCCGAGCATCAACATCATCACGCCCGACGCAAGTTTAAGAATGCGTCCTTCGTGTTCTTGCAGCTTTCGCTTACCTAGGGTCCACGTGAAGACGGTCACAATTACGGCGAGCGGAATAACGTAAATCACGTTGTATAGCGCCAGGTAGCCGTAGTAGCTTGACGTGGGCAGGTCGCGCAGCGTAAGAATGCGCGTAAAAACCATCGGAAAACCCGCCGTACACATTAATTCATACGCGTTCGCGGCTGCCGCCAGCATCAGGGTGCCGGCCAGCATCGGCGCAAGTTTTGTGGCCGAGGCAAGCCGCCGCATGCGATCGAACAGGCCCGGTTTGGCGCTGTCGGGAATCGACAGCGACACGCCCTGTTTGAGCCAAAAGTAATCTTTGATGTTGATCGCCGCGGCGACGATCGCGAGTACTCCCGCGACAACGGTGATTGTTTTCAAATGCCCGGCGATCAAAAACACGTTGAGCCAGGCGGCCATGAACAAGAAGTAGAAAAGTCCGGAGCAGATCACGAAAATTCCGCCCACCGTGGCGATCTTCCAGCGACTCCGGGCGTTAATCAGCAAGCTCAATAGCGAGAGCAATACAAAGAATGCGCAAGGATTGAACGCGTCGCATCCAGCGATGACCAGCGTAAGCATTGGCATCGAGAGTTCGCTGGCCTTCACATCGCCAAAGGGCAAGGCCACCGTTTCTTCCGTGTCGACTTCCGCCGCTGGCGGCGGCAGATCGAGATCAAGTTCCAGATCCAGATTGAGTGCGCCGGCATTGGCTGACGACACGTCATCTCCGTCAGCCACCATACCGTCTTCGACTGGGCCGTCTTCGACTGGGCCGTCAGCCACGAGACCATCTTCGATGGGGCCTTCGACCGCAGGCGTCGCTTGGGATAAAACGTTTAATACCGCGAGAACAGGAACTCGGGGCGAACCGATCGCAATGGGGTTTGCACCCCAGAGCCGATGCGTGGTCGATTCTTTGGCCGCGGCCTGCTGCTTTTCCTCCCATTGCTTTCGCAGGTGCTCGTGGCAGCGCACGAGGTTGTCTTCGAGCTTTCTTCCCGTCTGCTGATCGGAAAGATAGCCGACCATCATCTGGTTGCAGAAGAAGAACGCGGGGGTTTGCCCCGCCGGTTGGCCAATTTTGTTGGCCATTTTTTGATACAGGGTGAGGTTCGACGGATACTGCGATAGTTCGTACCGGCGAATTTTGAGCCACGGATGCCGCTTGCGCATTTGCTCGGCGTACGCCAAAGCCGGCGGACAGTGTGGACACGTGGACCTCCAAAATACGTACAAGTTCACGCGGAGGCTGTTGTCTTGGTCCACCTCATACCAGCGCCAAGTGTACGGGTCGTCTTGGGCCTGCGCATGTTGGGGCAAGATGGCCGTAATACTTGCCACTGCCAGGACCGCGATTACAAAAAACTTCATCCGAAGGGCTCCTGGTGTTAACTCACTAGCTTGCCCACACTGCCCCCGCAAGTTATATGCCCCTTTTCAACGTTTTGCGACATCAATCCTTGGGAAATTCTACGTTACGCTCCACGTCATGCATTTCGACATGTCGAAAGCGTTATTTTTGGCGTTTGGCGCAAGCTAAGACGCGCGGCAATATGGTCGAAAATGGGTTTAGCACGATCGTCGCCATCAGAAACCTGCCGTAAATTAAGAGGATTGTTCCTGACCTTGCCTATCAGAAAGACTCCAACGTGAAGCCAAATCAACCGCTCCAAGGCCGCCGGATTCTCATGTTCGTGGGCGAGGTATACGAAGACTTGGAACTGTGGTACCCCAAACTGCGGCTGATCGAGGCGGGTGCGGAAGTCATCGTCGCCGGTCCGGAAGCCAACGAGAAATACGCAGGCAAACACGGCTATCCTTGCGTTTCGGACGCGGCTATTGATGACATGCGCGCTAGCGATTTTGACGGCGTTGTGATTCCCGGTGGGTTTATGCCCGACAAACTGCGTCGTGACAAGAAAGTTCTGGAACTCGTCCAACAGTTCGCCGCCGCGCAGAAGCCGGTCGCCGCGATTTGCCATGGCGGCTGGATTCCCATTTCGGCGGGCGTCTACCGCGGCGTGCGCGTCACTGGTTCGGCCGGAATAAAGGACGATCTGGTCAATGCCGGCGCCATTTGGGAAGACGCGTCAGTCGTGGTGGACCGGAACTTCATTTCCAGCCGCAAACCGGAAGACCTTCCGGACTTTTGCCAAGCGATTCTCGAGGCCTTCCAGAAAAAAACCACGTGATGCCCATGAATAGAAAAGACGGAAAACTTCGGGTTGTAGCGACATTTCCCGTCGTGGCGATGGCGCTGCTTATCGCCACTACTTCCCCCTGGCTGACCCAGGCGTCGGCGGACACTCCTGAAGACGATTACACCCAAGCCCGCCTTGAGGACTTCGGCCTGTCGCCTGTGAAGCCGTCGAAAGACTCAGTTACAGGCTTCACCGTGGGAGGAGCAAACCCCAGCGCGTTGATTCCCGCTCTGACCGAGATCAATGGTCAAGGCATTGCAAAGCTCGAGGAGACGATGCGTCCCGGAGCCACTTCCGACGTCAGTTCGACCGCCGGCTTTCTAGGGCCCCAGGAACGGCTGCTCGAGGTGCTTTCGGCGGATAATCGGTACGTCGTCGATGAGCTTCATCTAACGCACCAAGAACTAGCGCGGCATCTTCGCTTGGTTGCGGCCATCGCCTCGCGCCGGTTGAATGAAAACAAGGCGCAAGCGCCGTTTCTCTATCATGGACGACGCTATACCGTCGACTTGAAGTTCTCGCGCGGTTATCAAGAGTCGCCCTTCCGCGATGGCGACAAGTCGAACACCGATGTTACCGTCACGAACCTGGACAACGGAAAGTCGATCGAATACAGCTTGCTCGTGCCTTCGATGATCGAACGGTACGGGTTCTATGAGGGCCAGGGAACGCCCTACCGCGTTGACCCGCGGCGTGTCGTTGCGGTGTTCGATTTTCTCAAGGGCGATTCGACGCCGCGTTGATCTTCGGTCGCAAGCGGCATGGATTTGTAAAGCAGGGCGCCGTTGGTACGCCATTTGCGGAACCACCGGGTTTAGTTCAAGCCGCACCTTGCCGCGGTCTCCGTTGTCGGGTTGCTTTCTCACGCAAATGAACCCGCATAGCGGACATTCTCCGCGAGAACATGGTCATGTGTGTTGCGCCCCGAGCTGGCCGGCGCTTGCATCAACACGCGATGCGGTTTGATTCGTTCCATTGCCAGACTTTTTACTACTGCATCGCCCAAGGATCGCGCCGATGAAGAAGTTTTTTAACGCCGTCATGCAAGCTGGTAAGGACTTCGGGGAAGACGAATGCATGACCAGCGGCGCTGCCATTGCGTATTACACCATCTTCGCGTTGCCGCCATTGTTGGTGTTAGTTTTCTTTATCGCCGATTCGTTTGGCGTATCGCGGGAGAGAATGAACCAGATTGTGGAGAATCAGGTTGGAATTCCGCTCGCTACGGCCAACGAGACAGAAGGCGAATCGGCGGACGAAGCCTCCTCGCGGGGCGCCTCGCTCGAAAGCGTTGTTAGTGACGCCCAGAGCAAGGCCGAAATCGGCGCCTTAGGGCCGTTCTCGCGGATCGCGGGCGTCATCGTGCTGATTTTTTCGGCCACCGGCGTATTCGGCCAATTGCAGTTCGCGTTGAACCGCGCCTGGGAAGTCGAGCCGGATCCCCAACAAGGCGGCGTGTTGAACTTCCTGTTTAAGCGATTGCTTTCGTTGGGAATGATTGTCGTCATCGGCTTCTTGCTGCTCGTATCCATGGTGTTGACTACGGTGCTCGACGAGCTGTCGCACTTGGTGGTTGGCCAGTCGCCGGGCTCCGTCGGCATGGTTTTCGGCTATCTCTTGAACAATGTCGTGGCGCTTGTCGTCGCGACGATCCTGTTTGCCGCAATGTTTAAGCTGCTTCCAGACGCGAAGCTGCGCTGGAAAGACGTGTGGATGGGGGCGTTCATTACGGCGCTCTTGTTCGTGATTGGCAAAACTCTGATCGCGTTTTACCTGCAAAGCTCCGACGTTGGCGCCAGCTGGGGCAGCGCCGCCGCTTCGATGGTGGGTATGTTGGTGTGGGTTTATTACACGTCGCTTATCGTGTTGTTCGGCGCCGAAATGACGCAAGTTTGGGCGAACCAGTATGGAGGCGGCATTCAGCCTGCACCCGGCGCCGTTCGCAAAGTGGAGGAGAAACGGCACATTCGCGGTGGCGAACCGCATCCCGCGTAAGCCCCCGTGTGCGGTGATGAATCTTTGCTAAAGTAAAGCCGTTTGGACGACGTTGAACCTCCTCCGCATGCGGTGCAGTTACCGTCCAGGGAGCCATTAGCGGATCAATCAGCCCACGGCGAAGATCATGGAGCATTTTGCGGATCGACTCTCGGCAGCGGTGCGCCGCTGCGGCAACCCGGTTTTGGCGGGTTTGGATCCCCGCGCCGCCTCGCTGCCTGGCGGCATGCTGCCCGCGGCGCAACAACACGACCCGCGCGCCGTAGCCGCCGCATTTCAGACTTTTTGCTGTGAAGTCATTGACGCCGTGTCTTCGCTTGTGGCGGCCGTGAAGCCGCAAGCGGCGTTTTTTGAGCAATATGGTCCGCATGGCATGACGGCCTTGGCGGAAGTGATTCGCTATGCGCGACAATGCGGCTTGCTTGTCATCTTGGACGGCAAGCGGAACGATATCGGCTCTACCGCCGCGGCTTATGCCGAAGCATATCTCGGAGCCCAAACGGCCTGGGGCGCCGACGCCCTGACCGTCAGCCCTTATTTGGGCGATGACAGTCTTGAGCCGTTTCTGGCACAAGCGCAGGCCACCGGTTCGGGCATTTTTGTGCTCGTGAAAACGTCCAATCCTGGCGGTGGAGTCTTCCAAGACTACCTGGGTTCGCACGGGCCGCTCTATCGCCGAGTTGCGGAGCACGTCGAACGAATGGCTGCCGGCGCCGCAGGCCGATGCGGCTATGGGAGCGTCGGCGCCGTGGTGGGCGCGACGTACCCCGAACAGCTTGCTGAACTGCGCGCCGCCATGCCGCACACCTGGTTTCTGATTCCCGGTTTTGGCGCGCAAGGCGGCAGCGCGCGAGATGTAGCTGCCGGCTTTGACGCCCAGGGGCTCGGCGCCATTGTGAATAACTCGCGCGGGTTGATCTTCGCTTACGAGCGAGAGCCGTTTCGCTCTCGCTTTGGACCTGCAGGTTGGCAAGCAGCCGTCGAGGCCGCCACGCGAGAAATGATTGACCAGCTGGCCGCCGATACTCCTGCTGGGAAGTTACGTACGGCATCTCCCCAGTGAATCGACTTCTCCTGAACCGCGGAGCGCATCAAACCGTGAGCGGCGTAATGGCGGAGTTGTTGCGGCTACAGCGAAGACAAGCGTCAAGCACCTGCTGAGTTTTGAGTGCGATCTCGCCCCACGTGGGGTCGCACTGCCCCGAGAGCGCCAACACGGCGAAGGTGCGGAACAGGTTCGTTTCCTGAGCCTCGGCCGCGTTGTTGCTATACTCGCGCACCGCGTGACGTTCGGTGTGCTCCTCCATGTTGAATTGGCAGCCTGTTACTTCAAACCGCGCTTGCGTCGTCGTGTACGCCCCCTCGCTGCCAAAGAACGGCAGCACAAAATCGGGCACATGCAAGGATCCCTTCGTTCCGCTGATGTTGGCCCACTGTTGGTTTTCGACGAGGAACGAGCAAAAGAAACTTGCGGTGACATCGCCTGGGAAAAACAATTCGCCCGAGAATTCGACAGGAACTGCCCCTGGATTGCCTGCCTGGTCCGCCGGCGCGAGCATGCGTCCCGTTACATGCGTCGGCATTTGATACTTCATGGCCCAAAGCGTGAAGCGGAGGTTGTACCAGCCTAGATCACCTAAACATCCAAGCGGCTCCAGTTGATTGCTCATGCGGATATTGTTCTGCACGAACTCTTCCGAGCCGAGAAAGCTGAATTGGGTGGCGATGCGGCGAATACGCCCGACGCGCTCTCCGGCGTCTAGCGTGGCGCGCATGTGCTCCAAGCGGCGGCTATGCATGAACATCACGCCGTCCATGAACTGCACGTTGTGTTTTTGACATGCGGAAATCATCTCCGCCAGATCTTCCGCGTTGGGAGCGCAGGGCTTCTCGCACAATACGTGCTTTCCCGCCTGGGCCGCGCGAATCACCCATGATTTGCGTATGCCCGTGGGAAGCGGAACGTAGACCGCATCGATCTCGGGGTTGGCCAGCAATTCTTCGTAGCTGCACGGTTGCGGGGTCCATTTCTGCGGCGCCGACGCCTGGCATTCGTCAATAAACTGTTGAGCGCGCTCCCGGCTGCGGCTGGCGACCGCCGCCAGCCGACAGTTGCCGGCGTTGCGCAAGGCGTCCCAGTTTTTCCGGGCAATATGGGCGGCACCCAGAATTCCAAAGCGGCAAAGTGGTTCACTCATGAGTCTCCTCCAAAACCGAGCATTGTGACGCGACTCCTCCCGGCGCGTCAATGCGTGGACCGCCCACGGCGCCGCACGAATCAAGAATGGCCCATGCGTAGGTGGCTCTCGTCAAGCCCGCTTTACCAATCCCTTAGCAAGGGGGACGATAGAAGCATGCTCCAAGTGAACCCGAACGGCGGGGTGCGTGTCATAGGCAAGACGCGCGCGTTGTGGTTTGGCGCCTCATCTCGGTTGGCGGATCTGTCGTGAACGCGTATCGCTCCTTTTTACGCCTGCTGGAAGGCTACCGTCGTCGCTATGCGGCGGCGCTGGCGGCGCTCGCGGTAGGCACATGCTTCGCGTATTTGGCTCCGCTCGTGACGCGAGCGACCATCGATAGTTTGATGGCCGAACTCGGCGACGACGGCGTCATGACGCATCGCTGGATGGCCGACGTGCTAGGAGGACCTTCGCAAATCGTCACGCGGCTTTGGCTACCGGCGGTAGCTATCGCCGGGCTTGCGATTGCGAGCGGCGTGTGCATGTATTTCAAGGGTCGCTGGGCGGCCCAAGCCAGCGAAGGCGCCATCAGTCGACTGCGCGACCGGCTCTACGATCATTTGCAGCGTCTGCCGTGTGCGTGGCATGATCGGCATGAAACAGGAGATCTCGTGCAGCGCTGTACGTCGGACGTGGAAACCGTGCGCCATTTTCTGGCCTTGCAAGTCGTCGAAATTGGCCGCGCGATTCTGCTGTTCGCCACGGTCATTCCAATTATGTTCTGGTTGCATCCGCCCATGGCTTTGGTGTCGCTGGCCGGAGCCCCCGTGGTGGTCGCCTTTTGCTTGCTGTTTTTCCGGAGGATTCAGCCCAGTTTTCAGTCGATGGATGAAGCCGAAGGGCGCATGACGACGGTTTTGCAAGAAAACCTGACCGGCATTCGCGTCGTGCGCGCGTTCGCCCGGCAAGATTTCGAAATGGACAAGTTCGCGGTCGCCAACCGGGACTACCGCGACCGGCACTTTCGTCTCATTTCACTAATGGCCGTGTTCTGGCCGGCAAGCGACTTATTGGTTCTCAGCCAGCAGGCCGCGGTGTTAATCATCGGCGCGTGGTGGGCGGCCGCAGGCAAGATCACGGTCGGCACCCTGGTCGCCTTTTTGGCGTTTGTGGCGATGTACATCTGGCCGGTACGACAAATGGGCCGCATTCTGGCCGACCTGGGAAAGGCGCTTGTCTCCCTGCGCCGCATTGAAGAAATCCTGCATGCCGAACCGGAGGCGGCGGCGACCGAAGAGCTGACCACTCTTCCAGACAGGCTTGAAGGTCGGATCGAGTTCGACGGCGTCAGCTTCGCCTACGATCCAGGACGCGACGTGCTGCATGATGTCTCTTTCTCCATTGAACCGGGGCAAACGCTGGCGATTCTTGGTCCCTCGGGCGCGGGCAAGACAACGTTAGTGCAACTGCTGCTGCGATTGTATGACGGCGCTCGCGGCTCGATCCGTTTGGATGGCTGCGACCTGCGCTCGTGGCCGCGGCAGTGGCTTCGCTCGCAATTGAGCGTGGTCATGCAAGAGCCGTTCTTGTTTTCCAAAACGTTACGCGAGAATATCGCCCTGGGACGCCGCGACGCCGAAGAGCAAGAATTGTTCGAAGCGGCGGAAATGGCGGCTGTTCACGAGGCGATCTCTTCGTTCGAGCGCGGTTATGACACCTTGGTGGGCGAACGCGGCGTCACGCTTTCCGGCGGACAACGGCAACGCGTAGCGCTGGCCCGCGCGTTGCTTCAGCAACCAGCCGTGCTGGTGCTGGATGACGCGCTGAGCGCCGTGGATGCTGAGACCGAAACCATGATCTTGCGCGCCCTGCGGGAACGTCGCGGGCGACATACCACGCTGGTCATCGCGCACCGACTGTCCACGTTGTGCCATGCCGACAAGATCATCGTTCTCTCGGCAGGCCGCATCGTACAGCAAGGCACGCATGACGAGTTGATGCGGCAAGACGGACCTTATCGTCGCCTTGATGAAATTCAAGGCGACCAGGCGCACGCGATCGCGTCCGGTGGCGCCAAGTAGCGCGACGGAACGTTATTCAGCCCCTCGATCGACCGTTCCCGATTTTCACGCCCTGCGCACCTTATGGCGATGTTTCACGACGACGACCAACCACGACGTTTCAATCTTTCGGTCTGGCTCCGCGTGCTGCGTCTGGCGCGGCCATACCTTCGGCATGCCGTCGGGCTGGGATTGATGGCGATTTCGATTGCCGCGTGCGAAACCTTAATGCCCTATCTTTCCGGGCGAATTATCGACCGCGTCGAATCCTTCGGCGTCGATGCCGTTTTCTGGCGGCTTGCCGGCGCGTACGTGGCGGTGGTCGTGGGCATTTGCACATTCATCGCTGGGTTTATCCTGTTGGCCGGCCGCATTGCCAGCGGTGTGAGCCATGACATTCGACACGCCAGCTTCGCGAAACTCCAGCAGTTGTCGTTCTCCTATTTCGACCGGCGTCCCGTGGGCTGGCTCATGTCGCGGCTCACTTCCGACTGCGACCGGTTGTCGCGCATCATCGGCTGGACGCTGCTCGATTTCGTTTGGGGCTTTAGTTTAATTTTCGGTATTGCCACGGCGATGTTGTTCTTGAATTGGCGCCTTGGCTTGCTGGTGTTGTTGGTCACGCCTCCTATGGCCGCCGCGAGTGCGTTTTTTCAACGGAAATTGCTGCACAGCGCCCGCGCGATCCGCAAATCAAACGCCGAGATCACGGCCGCGTTCAATGAAAGTATTATGGGGGTGCGCACCACCAAGGCCCTGGTGCGTGAAGACGCGAACTTGAGCGAGTTCCAGGAGGCCTCGTCGCGCATGTACGAGCACTCGGTGCGCAATGCGCTTCAATCGGCGTTGTACCTTCCGTTAATCATCGCCATGGGCAGTATCATGGCGGGGTTGGCGGTGTGGTTCGGAGGCGTACGCGTGCTCGAAGGCGTCATCAGCATTGGGGTGCTGGTGTCGTTTATCAACTATGCGGGCCTGTTCTTCGAGCCGGTGCAACAAATGGCCCGGCAATTAACCGAATTGCAAATGGCCGGCGCTGCGGCGGAACGCATCGTCAAACTGCTCAACACCGATCCGGCGATTAAAGACTCGCCCGAAGTGCAGGCCGCGTTGGCCGCGTACGCCCATCGGCCGCGCTCGCCGGGAATGGCGCCGGATGGATTCGACGAGCAGATCCACACGATCGAATTTCGCAACGTCGGCTTTACTTACGAAGGCGGCGAAAAGGTGCTGGAGGGGTTCAACCTGACGGTTCATGCTGGCGAGACGATCGCCCTGGTTGGCGCTACCGGAGGAGGAAAGACCACCATCGTCAGCCTGTTATGCCGTTTTTATGAGCCGACCGTCGGCGAGGTGCTGTTGAACGGTGTGGACTACCGGCGGCGCAGCCTGGCATGGCACCAACGACAGTTGGGCATCGTGCTTCAGGCGCCGCACTTGTTCAGTGGCTCCATTCGCGAAAACATTCGTTACGGCCGGCTGGACGCCGCCGAGGAAGAGATTATTGCAGCCGCGAAACTGGCCGGCGCGCACGAATTCATCGTCGAGACGCCCGGCGACTACGAAGCGGAAGTCGGCGAAGGCGGAAATCGGCTTTCCACAGGGCAAAAGCAGCTCATCGCTTTGGCCCGCGCCATTCTGGCCGACCCGCAAATCTTTGTGATGGACGAAGCCACGTCTTCGGTGGATACCGAAACCGAGCAACTGATCCAACAAGGCGTGGAACGTGTGCTGGAAGGCCGCACCAGCTTTATCATCGCGCACCGCTTGTCAACCATTCGTTCCGCCGATCGTATTTTGGTGATCGAGCGCGGACGTGTGGTCGAAGTGGGCGCCCACGACGAATTACTTGCCCGGCGCGGACGGTACTTCGATTTGTACCGACGCCAGTTCAGCGAACAACGCTTGGCGGAGTTGCTGCCCGAAGGAGCGTAACCCCCCGCCGCACGAAGTCATCACGGTGCTTGTATGCCCGAAGGCGAGTGACTATACCAGGAACATTCCTCTGGTTAGGAGTCACAGTAATGAAGATGACTTTGAAAACCCTCGCAATGTTCCTGCTGAGCCTGCCGGTAGCGGTGGCGTGCGTCGGCTTGGTAAGTGCGCCCGCCGCCGAGCCGCATAAGGACCGATGCGTCGTTTTGGTTAGCATCGACGGCTTGGCCGGCTTTTATCTGGATGATCCCAAGGCTGAACTGCCCACGCTACGTCGGTTGGCCCGCGAAGGTGCTCGGGCCGAAGGGTTGGAGTGTTCCTTCCCCTCGGTCACATGGCCCAATCACACGACCCTGGTCACGGGCGTTCCTCCGGCCAAGCACGGCGTTATCGGCAACAATTACTTGAATCGCGAGTCGGGAGAGAAAGTCCCATTCATTCCCGATCCGTTGTTTGACAAGGACGAAATCGTCAAGTCGCCCACGGTGTACGATGTGGCCCACGTCGCGGGTTTAACTACCGCCGGCATCATTTGGCCCGCCTCTCGGAACGCCAAAACGCTAGACTGGACCGTGCCCGACATGGCTGGCGATGACGCATGGCCGAAGTACGGCACGCAGCATTGGCTTGCCGAGTTAAAGGCGGCGGGAATCCCCTTCGATAAACATGGGACCTGGGTTCGTGAATCGAGCGGCGGCGTCCAGCGTGACTGGCTTTACACGCGTTTGGCGGGTCACCTGTTTGAGCATCATCCGCCCAATTTGCTGATGATCCACCTCGTGGAGACGGATCACGTGCAACATCGCTTTGGCCCGCGCACGCCGGAAGCATACTGGTCGGTCAGCTACGCCGACGACCGTTTGCGCGATTTGATCGAATTCGCGAAGCGGTCACCCTATGCCGATAAAACCACCTTTGTCATCGCCAGTGATCACGGTTTTTTTCCCATCGAGAAGGATATTCGTCCCAATGTGTTGCTGCGACTCATGGGCCTGCTCACCGTGGAGAACGGCAAACTTGGCGACAAGCAAGCCTATTGCGTTTCGCAAGGGGGCGGCTGCATGGTCTACTTGCTGAATAAGAACCGCCGCAGCGAAATGGTCGAAAAGTTGACCGAAGCGTTGAAACTAATCGAAGGTGTGGAAGCGGTGATCGGACCCGACGACTTAGAACGTGTTGGTCAGCCTTCGCCCGAAAATAATACGCTTGCGCCGGACATGTGGATCACGGCCAAGTCGGGCTATTCCTTCACCGACGATCACGCCAGCGACGATGTGGTCGCACCGCGCGCCCAACGCGGCGGCACACACGGCTACCTGCCTGGCGACCGTGACATGCTCGGCACGCTGGTGGTTTGGGGTTACGGTGTCAAGGACGGCGCCACGCTGGGACGGGTGTCGAACCTGGACGTGGCCCCCACTATCGCGGCCCTCCTCGGCGTGGCGATGCCTTCGGCCGACGGCAAACCATTGACGGACATTCTCACCGCGCAAGACTAACCCAGTCTGCGTGTGCGGAGACGGCCGTTGGACCTTGTTGAATTCCCGCCCCACAATCACTCAACGTGGCGTCAAGACCGAAGCAAGCTCTTGACGCCGTCGGTCAAAACGTCATCCACACCAGGATTGCAGAAGGCGACGGAAACTTCATACCCACCTTGAGGATAGGCTTCTTTGATGGGAATGTACCACGGTCCGCCATCGCCATACGCGGCTGTTGCAACGAAGCGCCCCGGTGCGGCTTCTTGCGCGCGAAGCTGATACTCAACAAAGCTTTCCGCGGGCAAATGCAAGATGGCATGATTGTTTAAATGCAGGGCGCTTAGCATGATGGGGACTTTCTCCTCGCACCGCCGCAACCACGCCAGCATCATGGACGAGCGGATGCGGTTGGCAACCGATCCCGAAGAATCGCCGATGGCGGCCAGTAGGTGGTCGGCGGCGAAGGATTCGCGCACCGGCGGCAACACCGGATGTGTGGCCCAAGCAACCTGCGCGAGCGGTTCCAGTTGAAGTCCAGAATTCGACTCCGCCATCGCTGCGTACATGCGTTCGGTCAACTTGACACGCGCTTCGGGCGTACCGTTGTTATACTTGCCCGCCGCCACATTTCCGCTGCACCCGGTGAAGTACAGGTGCGTACAACGTGGCTCTTCAGCTTGAAGGCGTTTACGCGCCAAGCCGACAAACTCGCTGCAAACTCGTCCGTCTCCGTAATAACTCATCGGGTGCGTTGCGTAATAATGGCACGCCGCGAGTTTTTCGTCGCCATGATAGAAAGCGACGGTTTTGAGCATCGGATCAATCAATCCCTCGGGCAACATCTGATGCTGCGGATCACGACTGGCGCTGCCGCGCCAAGTGATCAGTTTGCCGTCGTCGCCAACAATGCGCCGATTTGACGCAACTTCCTTAACCTCCGTTTCGGAAAACCCCACATGCGTAACGGGCCTTAGTTCGCGCAGGGCCGCCTCCACAGCCTTGGCGCCCTGCTCTAAGCACCGTTCAAAAAAGCTCAAATCGACGTTGTGCAGTCCCGGCGCATGTTGTTGAAGCAACTTTTCGGAATCTAAACAAACAAACGGCGCGTTGTGCTGATGGACGCACTGAACCGCGACGCGTTCCGGCGTGGTTCCCGCGGCTTGTGCGAGCGCGGCGCGCCATTGCCGATGCGCGGAGTTCAGCAAGCCCGTCCAGTCGACGGCGCAGCAAACGATGGGCGCTCCAGCGCCGCGCAGGACGTAGCCAATCGCCTCCAAGCGATCGTCATACCCAACGACAGGCTTGATCCACCCACCGCAAAGCGGATGTCCTTCCGGCGGCGACACGTCAAACCGGAAGGGAGCAATCTCCCAGGCTCGCGAAGCCGTATCATCGCATGTGGCGAGAGTCGGCAACGCCAATAAACTTGCTGCCGCGCCCGAAGTCCCATGGAGGAAACTGCGCCGTGTAACGCCGTGTGCATTGGTTTGCATAGGGAACGCTCTGGAGCGTGCAAGTAGGTAAAGATTGGCAGTGGGCCGCTAAACAAGTCGCGCCAGTGTATCACGCCGACGACAACGCCGTCATCTGCTCGGCGCGCCGCCGGGGAATGTTAGCCCCGGCTTGGCGGGGGCGGTCTTTGGCGACTCGCTCGTGTCTTGATTGAGCGCCTGTTCGATCGGTTCAACCAAATTGCGCCTTACGGCATGCTCGGTTTGCAGTTGCACGGCTTGCAAAGGCCGAGGTTTTCGCAAAATCGCGAATTGCTTTTCGATCTTCATGCGTAGGTCGCTTGAGAGTTTCGAGACGCGGCTTTCGCCTTGTTGCAATTCGACGAGATTGACTTTATCGCGCCGGGCATGGGCCCGATGGGACACAACTTCGTGGTAGAGAATCGCTCGGTTCAGCACGATCCACGGGAAGTTGGGGTTCTTCATGGGACCAATACGCAAGGACCGACCAACATTCGGAAGGATGTGAATCTTGACATCGGGCAGTTTCTTCGAGCCATACCAGGCGGCGGCTCCGCCAATCATGCCGCCGAGGATCGTTCCCGCCAGGAATGAAGTTCCTCCGACGCCCGCGTCGATCACCCCGCCGGCAAGCGCTCCTGCCGAAGCGCCGCCGGCAATCACTTGCGCATTCCGCAATCCCATCTGCGACCAAGTGGCTTCAGAGAACAAGTCATCCTCGACCGTCGCGAGCTCGCCCGCGTCGATCTCCAAATCGCTGTGCGCATAGATTTTCCGTAGTTCGGTTTGTCCTTTAATTTCGCGTTTCCTAAGTTTATCGTGATACTTATCGCGTAGTTCAGGCTTAAACCGTTCCGGGTCGGCTTCTTCGGGAATAGGCTTTTCTGCGACCATCACCAGCATGTCGACGAGCATATCGGCGATCACGACAGCGCTTTCATGCGCGGCGCGGCGGCGGTCATCTTGCAAAATGGCAATCGCACGATCGACAGGGCTGCGCCATTCTTCGCGCAGTTCCCGCAGGGCTACAAGCAGTTGAATCCGTTGGTCGAACGTCGCCAGATGCGCATCGAACACCCGAACCATGTTGAAATACTGGTCCAGAACGCTGCGCCACTCCTGGTAGGACGCGTTTTTCTCGACCGGGTTAATCAACGCCATGCGCGGCTGCGCGGTCCAGCGCAAGATTTCCATCTCGGCTTCGTAACGCGGGCTGAACGGTTTTGACCCATCGACGACGTACAAGATCGCCGCGCCGTCCAGCACGGGTTGAAGCAAAGCACATTCTTGCGGAAACTCACCGCTGTCCTTGTGCACACGCACGAACTCCTCGACAACCTTGCGACGGTCCGAGGTGGCGCTTTGGTGCTCCTCTAACCATGAAAGCGCCTTGCGAGCCCGTTCAAAACCGGGCGAGTCGATCAGAGTATAGAGAATTTCGCTATTCACCCGCATGGGAAATTCGCGGCACTCCCGGGTTGTGCCCGGCACGGGCGAGACGCGCACCGTGTCGTCGGCGGCAAGCGTTGAGACGATACTCGACTTGCCGCGATTAACATTGCCAACGACAACAAAAACCGGGTGTGTCATGAAGTACGAAGCGGGATTCAAGAGTCAGGGGTTAAGCGTCGGAAGTTAGGAAAACCGCAGGCCAACAGGCGAATTGAGCTTGATTGGTCGTGCGATTGCCCGTTTCGAAGCGAAGCACCATGGAATGGTGTTGCCGGGATATCAGTTCGGCGTGTCGTGCATGTTGTGGTTCAACACAAATCGTGGGCATTCTTGACGAAGCGTCGAGCATTTTTTGGCTGCTTGTAGGCTACATAGACGCGTCCGCTTCCTGAGGGGCGTTTTCCACCAATTCTTCCACGCAAAACCAGGGGTCGCCCATCGCGGCAATTTGATCTCGCCAGACTCGCACATCTTGCGGACGCGACGGCGAGGGGCTGCCTTGAGCGTCGCGATTGTAGAGCAGAACCACAATCATCCGCTCGCGACCGACGGCATGGCGCAGGTCCCTAAGAAAATCGACGTAATCGGCGATTGGCGGCTCCCAAGACTCGACCACCATCAGCACTTCCCCTTCGCCGTCGTTCTCCAACGCCGCTAACGTCATCTCATCGCCTTTGCCCTGAAGGTCGCCGACGGTATGCACGTCGGCCGTTTCCACGCCGAGCCGTTTGCGCACAAGCGCCGCCAGGTCGTCACGGCTCAAATTGACCCCGGCCCAGCGAACCACCGTTCGCTGGACGCGCGGCGCCGAACGCACGGGTTGCGGAGTTTCGGTTTTCGACGTTGGCGCCGGCGTTTCCGAAACGGGGGAAATGTTTTGCCGCGTTGGTGGTTCGCGCCACGCGGGCTCGACGTTCTCCCGGCTCTCTGGTGAACGGACTTGCGGCGTGATAGGCGCGCCCTGCGCCGGCGGCGACGCTTTTGGTTCTTCGCCCAATTCCGGCTTCAAGGCTTGGGTTTCGACCAAGGGTCGCGTTAAACGGTCTTTCAGCTTGTAGAAGTCGCCATGGTCGAGCTTCACGCGAGCCAATGCTCGACGCGACTGCCACTGTGCAATCAACAACGTGACCAGCCGAGGCCCAAGCCCATAAAAGACCAGACACGCCAACAGAAACGGCCACCACAACACCCAGGCGTCCACTTCCCCACCGCGACTCTCAAACATCTCGCGGTACCGTGGATCCAGGCTGGAATAGCGCGTGAGGTGAATATGTTCCAGCGTTGGAGCAGCCGCCGGCCACGCCCAACTCCAGGGCGCGGAGAGTATTTGTACGATGCGATGCAGTGCTTCGGGCGTCAGCAGTCGGCTTTTCCAACCAAAGGCGGGATCATTCCCGTACGAAATGCCAACAAACGCCAGGATTGCTCCTACGTTGTAGGCTACCGCGAAGACTTGCGTCAGTCCGACGAGTTTCCAAAATCGAATCTTGCCATAGACCCAACTCCAACTTTGCAGCGTCCCTCGTACACGTCCCAGTAAGATCCGGTGCTCGGGCGAGATGCGCGTGGCGAGCCACGCCACGATCAAAGGCAAGGCGCGCGCCACAAGCCGCAAGAGCATTTGAAAAGCCTCGGCGCCAGGCAACACCCCGAGCCACGACGCCGGCAAGATCGCGACCACCCACACCCC
Organism: Planctomycetota bacterium; assembly: GCA_963204915.1. Classification (GTDB taxonomy): domain Bacteria; phylum Planctomycetota; class Planctomycetia; order Pirellulales; family Pirellulaceae; genus JAHWKS01. Next base: position 122,696 of record CAUJHS010000061.1, read on the forward strand.
CAGGAGCAAGATCTGTACGCCAATGATCACGCTCCAAAAGAACACCGCGTTCACGGGCTCCGTCGGGTCCATGCGCAACCAACCCATCACCGCGCCAAAACCCAAGCTCAAGCCAAAGATCGCTAGCACTAGACCTACAATTTCCAGAAACAGTTTGACCTGTCGGCCGGGGCTAGGCTGATGCGGGTCGGCCTCGGTACGAACATCCTTGAGCCAAGCAAGAAACAACCGCCGGTCGTCCCCCTTTTCGACGAGGCGTTGCGCGTCGATCCTTTGGCCGATCTCAGCGTCGCGGCGGCGCAAATCGTGGCTGTCGCGGTCCCGATCGACCTGAAGCTGCATCTCCAGATCGACCAGATCCTCCAACGAAAGACGCGCGGATTGAACAGAGCGGTGCATCGACAAATTATAGACAATGGCAGGGGCCCACGTTGCCGGCCGTAGTGCGCAAGGCATAAGCAGGACGCCAAACCTTCTAAGTTCCTTCATCCTCGCCCAAGCGGTGGATTGCGACAATGGCGCATTCGCATCGCCGGGTGTGCTCACTACCGTTGATCGTGCTACAATAAAGGCCAACTCTACCTTGGGAGGTGGACCATGGCCTTACGGCTGAACGACTTCGTCGTTTGTGGAGAGATTTTCAATACGTCGTATTACTCGGTGCATGGGTGGTTGGGACTGCGCGGTCGAGATCAGATCATTCAGCTCCAACTGACGGGTAATTGCGCCGCAGATCTCGCTGGCTGGCATTTTCGCTTCGAGGCGCAAGGTGCGAAAGAGGACCCTCGATCATCACCGGCCGATTTAACGCAATTAAACAACTTCGCCTGGCAACAGGTCGGGCCGACGGGTTTAATGACCGTAACTAACGACGTCGACGCCGAGACCCCTTCGAACACGGTGCGTAAAATGCCGGCGGTCGCCGCTCCGGCTCGGCTTTACCTCGAATGGCACAGTCAAAACGGACGTGTGGTCCTGGACCTGATCAACCCCAAGATCGAATTGTTAGAGTTTAACGATCTGGCGGCAAACCCAGCAGGTCCGCCGCGACATCGAGCGGATACCGACGACGAACTGTTTGACGAAGATCCTGCCTATGAAGACGGGCCAGGCGAAGAGTTGGACACAGCCGCGCTGGGGGGCGATGCGGCATGGGACGAAGAGGACGAAGACCATGACGACGAACCCTCCTGGTTGAACGAAGAAAACGAGGAGGAAGACCCGTTCGACCTGCTGCCGGATTCGCTCAAGGAACAATTTGACGAAGCCGCGTCGCAAACGGACCGAGCGCTCGAACTGGACCAGAACGGAATCGAATCGCCCTGCTGGTGGGCGGACGACGAAGACAAGTCCGACGCGACCCGCGAGTTGGACTTAATTGACGAATGCCTGGAGCGTGGCGAAGGTGAACGTCTGAGCGACTTGTTCGATGGTCCGCTCCGCCTGCCGCGGCCCGATCAATTGAGTACCGACGGCGAAGCGGAGCCTGTACTGAAAACACTGCTCGCAGCATTGGCGCGCTGCGGCGTGTCGCTGGCGATTTGCCATCATTTTACGCCGCGTCAGGCGTATCGCTTGTTGATCGAAGAGATATGCGTCGAGGAGCGCGCCGACCGCGAACTCCAAGGAACACAGTCGGTCCAAACGTTTATGACTTCCGAATACTGCCGCCAGTGTGAGGAAGAATTTGAACGCGAGTACCAGGAATACGAGCGCCGCCGCAAAGAGCGCGGCGAGGGTTCAGGCGACGATATTCCGTTCTGACCGGGAATTGCATTTTTCCGGTCGATCATTTCCAATTGTGCATCCTGGGCCAAGGTCGGCCGTGCCCCATCATGCCTTTTAAGGGAGCCGCGGTTCGCGTTCGAAGTACGGCGTGATCCGACGCTCCCTTCGTTCCTAACGGAGCCCCCGTTGAAACTCGGCGACACCCTTATTGACGATACGTTTGCCGAAGCCTTCGGCATGCGGTACGTCCGATTGGTAATTACCGCTCACGATCCGTACTGGCTGGACGCCGCCGTGCGTGAGGCGACCGGGTATAGCGCCTCGGTGATAGCCTGTGACGCCGAAACCGGCTTAGACCGCTGGCTGGAGCCAGAACAGACCCCTGATGGACGAATCGGCGTAGAAGTCATGGCGTTCGGGTTTTCCGCCGACGCCCTGGCGAAGGCGATTCCCAACCGGGTCGGACAATGCGTGATGACCTGTCCCACCACGGCGGTTTATAACGGTATGCCCGACGCCGACGAGCGAATTCCGCTCGGCAAGCACATTCGCTTTTTTGGCGACGGCTATCAAAAGAGCCGACTGCTTGCGGGCCGCCGGTATTGGCGCGTGCCCGTCATGGATGGCGAGTTTCTTGTGGAAGAAAACTTAGGAGTTCGTAAAGGCGTTGCTGGCGGCAACATCCTCATTCAAGCCGCCACGCTCGACACAGCGCTGGCCGCCGCCCGTCGCGGAGTGGCGGCCGTTGCGGAAGTTCCTGGCGCGATTACTCCATTCCCCGGAGGGGTGGCTCGCAGTGGAAGCAAAGTTGGCTCCCGGTATAAGAAACTGATGGCCTCGACGGCGGATGCGTATTGCCCCACACTGCGTGGTCGCGTCGAGAGTAAACTGCACGCGGGCGTGAATGCGGTGTTGGAGATCGTCATCGATGGGGCAAACGAAGCCACGGTGGGCCAAGCCATGGCGGCTGCGTTGCGTGCTTCCGCCGGCGAGGGCGTAATCGCCTTGAGTGCGGGAAATTACGGCGGAAAGCTAGGAAAGTTCCATTTTCACCTGCATCAATTGTTGCAGGGCGCTCCGTCAGCTCCGCCGCACGCGTGACGACGCGCTGCATTGCTTCTCTCGCTTCAGGCGAGCTTGGAAGATGGTTCGCCCTTCACCACGGCGCGCCAGGTGTAGTTCGACCCGGAATGACGGCCCGAGCGATCAACAATCAGGCTCAATAGTGCGGCGATCATAAACGTGGATACGCACGGTAAGGCCACGGAAAGAAAAATGGTGGGCCTCGTTTCGGTACGGAAGATGTATTCCCACCAACTCCACACTACCGAGATGGCCAAGCCGCAAAGCGCCGCGGGGAAGACCGATCGCGTGGTGCATCGCGGCAAGAACATGCCGACAAAAAACATTGCCGCCAATGGCCCCACAAACATGTTGAAAAACTTCGGCATCATATCCACCAGCGAAAGTCCATAGGTGCGTTGGATATACGCCACGCCATACGCCGTCCCGGTGACGAAGGCGGTAATCCCCACGGTCAAAAATCGCGCTACCGTCAGCTGCGCCGTAGATGACTCTTCGACCGGGCGCAATTCTTTCCGTACCGTAGACTTCTCCGCACGGTGATAGATCAAATCCTTGGTCGCGACGGCCGTGGCCGCATTCACGCCCGATTCGAGCGTTTGAATGGCGTCGCACAAGAAGGCCGAGATAATCAACCCCGCACAGCCGGCGGGAAGCTGATGGCCCAGAAAAAACGGGAATAATTTGTCCGCCATGCCCGTGGCGGTCGCGCCTTCGGGTAAAAGGTAAACGCGTTGCACGTAGAAGGCGAGCAAGGCAAGACCTGCCAAGGACGCTAGCGAAATCATCGTTAATTCAACTATAACGTTGGTCAAATAACTGCGCCGTGCGGCGCGCAAGGATGAGGTGGAGAAATACCGCTGAAGCACTACCTGGTCGGCGCCGTGCGTGCAGATGCTCCAAAAGAAAACATTGGTCATTGTCCAAAGCACGGTATTGCGCACCGTGAGGTCGAAGCTGTACAGCGGAGGCATGGTGTGCGTGGTCGAAGCGTTGGACGAGGCGATGCGCCACCAGTCGGCCGGTCCCGTGCGATCGACCATCACGACGTATCCGATTGCCATAAGCACGCCCGCCAGCAGCAATACGCACTGGATCACGTCGACCCAAATGACGGCTTGAATACCGCCGATCGCGGTGTATACGGCCGCCACAACGCCAACGACCCCAATCCACCAAAAGATATCGGGACCGGGAAGCCACTCCAAATCGCCGCCAATGACTTGCTCCAGTCCCATGGATGCAGCGAATACGACCATGCTCATCCAACCCAGCCGCAGCATGACAAAGAGCGCCGCTCCCAATAATCGTACCGGATAACTGAACCTGCGCTCCAGGTATTCGTAAGCGCTGGTCAAATGCAGACGCATGTAAAACGGAATGAACAGAAACGCGATAACCAAAAAACTAAGCGGGACCGCCAGATAACCAAGGAACAATGCGGCTCCGTGGCGGATCATTTCGCCGGGAACTCCGACATACGAAAGTGTGGAGAACAACGTAGCAAGAATACTCAGCCCGACCGCCATCCAGGGCATGCGTCGCCCGCCAACGAAGAAGTCCTCGGTGTTCTTTTGCCGTCGGCCAAACCAAACCGCAATACCAAAAGTAAGCACCAGATAAAACAGCACGGCGGCGTAATCCAGTCCTTGGAGGCCGGCGTTGGTGGTTAAGACGGTATCGTTCAAGTTTCGGTCTCCTCGGCGGCGTGCGTCATGGCGCCACGGAGAGCGTACCCTCCGTCGACCAAGAGCGAAGCCCCGGTGATGTAGTCGGCGTCGTGCGAACAGAGGAACGCCGCGGCACGCCCGATGTCGTCGATTGTCCCCAACCGCCCCCAGGGCAACGTGGGCGCCGCGCGGGCGATGGCTTCTTCGCCAAACAAGGCGCGTTCGCCGGGCGTATCGATCCATCCGGGCTCAATCACATTGACGTTAATTCGATGCCTGGCCAACTCGGCCGCCATGGTCATCGCCATATGATTCAATCCCGCCTTCGCCGCGTTGTATGCGGCGCAACGTACATACGGAATGCGAGCTTGAACGCTTGAAATAAAGACGATCTTCCCGCCTTTCCGGCGTTCGACCATGCGCCGCGCCACGAACTGGCCGATTAGAAACCCGCTCAACAACGTGCCCTGCAACACCTGTTCAAAGGCGCGCACGTCAAAGTCGAGAAAGTCGCCCGTGCGTGAACACGCTGGATTGCTGATCAAGATGTCGATATGTGAAAACACGTCAATCGATTGCGCGACAATGTGCTCACAGGCATCAGCCTCGAACGCATCTCCCACGACAAGTACAGCCTGCCGGCCAAGGCCGCGAATTTCATTCAGGAGCGACGTAGCGTCGTCAGATTGCTCACGATCATTGATCGCGACGTTGGCGCCAGCGCGCGCCAGGGCTAAGGCGCAACCTCGACCGATCCCACGAGCGGCTCCTGTGACCAGGGCGATACGTCCTTCCAAAGTCATCATCGGTTTCTCATACGCCCTGCTGCCGCATCACGCACGCTTGATCGGAATTACATTCCCCGAGGTTAAAGGCTGCGACTTGACTTGTGGTCGCCAATGGCCAAACTTAACTGGCCGAGCTGGGCGAATTGGTAGAACAACCTCCGCGATGCGGATCGGAAGAACGCCGATTCTACGATCGGCACGCGCGGCCGTTGATGCGAACAGCGCGACGCCTCTTCCAATGAAAGCATCGACCTTAAAAGCCGATTAGTTGAGTCGCCGCGCACTGCCGACGAAGAAATTCGGATTCTTGCTAAGCGCCATTTCGATGGCCTGTTGGCTGTTCCGCGCGGGGACCACCACGAATTGCGGCGGCAACGCAACGCCTAGCGGCGGCTCCAGGTAGACTTCCCAGAGATCGACCACGCCCGCGTTAACCGCCATGAGCGTTAGTTGCATCGCCGCGATTTGTTGATTGACGCGTCGATCGTGAAAATACGCTTCGGCTTGAGCTTGCAGGAAGAAATCCTCCTGCTGACGACGAACTTCGTCTTGGTGAGCCGCCAGCCATCGCTCCCAACCCGGCTGCAGGACCTTCTTATCGTCGCTGGAGAAAAAGATAAAGGGTACGGCGTATTCATCGCCATTTTCAAGTTCCAGCATGACGCCGTCAACTTCGAAGGTGCGCGCTTGTCCTCGCTGGCGGAGAACCCATGCGTTGAAGGCGTTGGCGTCGTTCAACTCGACGCCCTCAAAATGCGACACAATTTCGGGAACCATGCGTTGATAAATGGGCGGCAAATTTCCGAATACCCGATCGTTAACGTAAACTCGCCCTCGACGTCGTTGAATGACCACGTTTTTCCGTCCATACGCCACCACGCGACCGTTGACCTTCCAATCGTCTTTCAAGGTCCAGGTTTGAAGATCGCCGGCGCCGCCAAGTTGGGTCGCTTCTTGGCTCTTCAAGTATTCTTGATCAGCGGCCGAGAGTTGACTGATCGAGAGCGCAACAAGTCGGCCGTCTTCGCGTTTCAACACGACTTGATCTTCCGTCGAAGCGATCAATTCGGCCTGAACGGAAAACTTCCCGGTTGAATCGCGCCATTCGCGCGCATGGACCGGAACGGTCATCCCGACGACCAACAATACGGCGCACCATGAAAACTGCGGACGCATAGTATTCACCTCAACGTATGGAGGGCGGATTGTAGCCAACGATCGCTGGCAAACCCCGCCACAGAACGCCCCTGTCGCCATAACTGCGATTTGCCTTTGGCGAGGTTCGCTGGCAGGCGTCCAGTATAATCACCGCAAGCGCCGGGGGGTATCTACGCCATTCGAGATGATGCGTAACGTCTCGGAAGTTGTGAGGGAGATCGGACAAAACCGATTAACATGTACCGAAGGTTCCAGGTCGCTAAACCTGGGGCGGCGACGAAGGCCCCTGCGGGACGGCCGCATTAGGGACTCGCACAAAGCCCGTGGGACGAGGCGCCTGGATATCAATCTGGGCCGCGCCCGTTATGAGCCGGGCGTCTCGCGCATTCAGGAGCCAATTCCAAAACCAACTCAACAAGACCTGAACGCGATTTCGAAAACCGATCAGAAAGGCGATATGGACGCCGCCCCACAAAAGCCAGGCGAGAAACCCTCCTGTTGTGAAACGGCCAATTTGCGCCACCGCTTTTGCTTTACCGATTACGGCCATCGAGCCTTTATCATGATAAACGAACGGCTTACGAAGCTCCGGCGATGATCGTCCCGAAGTTTCCGCGGCAATCACTCGACCTGCGTATCTCCCCATTTGAATGCCGCCTTGCGCCACGCCGGGAACGAATGCGCCGGTATCGGCCGACTTGGCCGCCGCCATGTCGCCCGCAATAAAAACTTCGGAGTGTCCGGGAATGGTTAAGTCGGGACGGACGATGACGCGTCCGGCACGGTCCAGCGGAACGCCGAGCGAAGTCCCCAGCGGATTCGCCCGAACTCCCGCCGCCCAAAAAACATTGCGCACGGGGATGAATTCGTCACCCACGTAAATGCCTTTCGGCGTGATGTTGGTCACAATCGAGTTGAGTCGCACCTCAACGCCCATACGCTCGAGATCGCGCTGAGCGCGGGCGCTCAGTTCCGGGGGAAAGGGCGGGAGGACACGATCGGCGCCCTCTAACAAAATCACCCGAGTCGTGCGCGTGTCAATATGTTTGTAGTCGCGCGGCAGTGTTTGCCCTGCGATTTCTTTGATGGCGCCGGCGAGTTCGACGCCCGTGGGGCCCGCGCCGACAATACCGAAGGTCAACGCAGCGCGACGCGCCTCGTCGCTCCCTTCATATTCGGCCGACTCGAACGCCAAGAGAATGCGACGCCGCATCTCGGTGGCGTCTTCAATACTTTTCAGACCGGGCGCGACCTCAGCCCAATCGTCGTGACCAAAATAGGAATGCGTCGCGCCTGCCGCAAGAATGAGATAATCGTACTCGGCGTAACCGCCGTCGAATATCAATCGTCGATTTGACACATCCACGCCTTGCACTTCTCCCATGACCACTTGGCAATTCGCCTGCCCCCGCAAGACGCTGCGAATGGGTGAACTTATGTCCGCTGGCGAAAGCGACGCCGTGGCGACCTGGTATAACAGAGGCTGAAAGACGTGGTGATTTCGACGATCAATTAACGTAGCCTCGACAGGAGCTCGCGCCAGCGCCTTAGCGGCCGCAAGGCCCGCAAAACCTCCCCCGACGATAAAGACCTTGGGCCGAGGTTTCCTGTCCATACGGGCTCCGAAGCAAGTAGCGGTGTGAGGGCATGACTTCCTAGCATCTAGCGTCGGGCAATTCTCAGAAGCGGTCAATCCGTCTGAGGCGCCGCGTTCGCTCGAAGCAGCAACAGCAGAACACACGAGATTCGCTTGCACAAAAAGGCAGCGACGGCAGACTTGCAGTCAAACTATGCGAAAATCACGCCCAACGACGCGATGCGTCGCCCTAAACGACTTGCGGCAAGACTTTCCAAATAATTGCCCCTAGACGCAATGGGCGATTCGTGCAAAACAACGTGCACAGTGGCAGTTACGCGAACAGTGGAGAAAACGCGTGGCGCGGGTGCGAATGAGAAGTTGCAATGGCGACTCCGGGCGGCAACGCGTTTGGCGTTTTGGCACAAGGCGCTGTACAAGGGCTGGCCGGTTAGAGGCCAATCTTGCCCCGAAGGGTCCTGCTCCAGCAATATAAATGCAATACAGAGTTATCGAACGTAACCCCAAACCGTACTGCGGATTGCTCCGTTCAACGGCGTCATCGAACGGACAATGCGGAGATCGTTCACTGGGCGATTACCAACGGCGCCCGCCGCGGTCTCCCCCTCGGCCGCCGCCACCGCCCCGAGGACGATCTTCGCGAGGCCGAGCTTCGTTGACCGTTACCTTGCGCCCCGCGATTTCCGCGAGATTCAGATTCTCGATCGCTTCCTTGGCGGCTTGGGCGTCGGGCATTTCCACAAATGCGAAACCGCGCGGGCGCCCTGTCTCGCGGTCCATGATGATGTTGACGGCCGATACCTCGCCATACTGCTCAAACGCCTCGCGCACGTCTGACTCGGTCGCGTTGTAGGAGAGGTTTCCCACGTAAATGTTGACCATATGCTTTCCCTTTGCAAATGAAACGTCGCGACCGTGCTGGTAGGTGCTACGTACCCACAGGCTAACACGCCTGGCACAAGCAAGCCCCCCGAAATCGCAACCAATGATTATTGTGAGGGAAAGACCATGCGTCAATCTCCGTTTTTTCGACGGAAGAGGCTTCAAACGCGGCGCTCGCGCGCGGGTCACGCGACGGAAGAGGAGTGGAACGACTGACTCAACGCGCCTTTCAACTCCAACATAGCGCGAAGATCGTACTCACAATTGTCGCGGTGTAGCGTGTCGCACAAGTTGTCCAGAATCCGGTTCAACCAATCGCGGTGCGTGGCTGGCGGTAGGAATTGATCGTCGCGCAAGCGATTGCGACCGACAATCTTCTCAATTCGGGCAATGGCTTCGTCGCGATGGTAAACCCTCCCCCCTTCAAAGGGGTCAACAATCAACCATCCTTTCTCGCTCCGCACACGAACCATGAAACGGTACGGAGCGTTGACGCCAATCACCTTTAAGCCCAGGCAATTCGCTACCGCTTTGTAGATCAAACAGAGTGTAATTGGCAAGCCGCAACGTACTTCCAGCGCGACGGGCAGAAAGCTGTTGCGTGGATCACGATAACCTTTCCCCACGAAGCCCGCGAATCGCTCTTCTTCGAACAAAACATCGTGCAAATGCGCCAACAAGGCCTGAGGGCTCCGGCTGGGCGCGCGAAATCGAACTCGGTCCGCCAACTCATCAATTCGCTGATGTACTTGCGCCAGTTCGACTTCGGGGAAAGCATGCATCGCAATCGCCGTTGCCGCGTTTGTTAGCCCGACCGTCGATTCAATCAGCGCAAATTGATCGAAAAACGTTTCGTACGCCTTCGGTTCGCAGAATTGAGGAGCGTCCATGGGAGGAGAGGCGATGCTGAGGTAGGCGTAGGGATGTGCAAACGCACACATCGTTGGAAGCACGAGCCGTCCGTTGCGACCACACGCTTCATCCTAATTCTCGGCCTAGTTCTTTGACTATTTCAGGAAAATAGCGGATTCTCGCAAAACCGTTACCCTGGGGGGATAAAAACCCGCCCCAATAGTGCGCATGCGAAGGTACTCACCCACCCGAATAAGCGATCCAACGACATTTGAGATACCCGCCGCCGACGTGCCGTGTCACCGTACAAAGTCCGTGACTACGATCGCTGCCACGGGAGTCCATCGCCGACTATACTACCTCGATGCCCCGTTCGCCAGAAAAAACTTCTGTTCACGGCCGAGAGATCCACCCCAACCCTAACCCCGCGACGAACACGAATCCGGCGCCCTCGCGTTCTCAAGAACGGCGAAACTTTGCGGCGCTTGTCGTCTTTCAGATTGTCACGCGGATTGGGTGGATTTTTAAGACGGAGAGCATTATCGTTCCCGCCGTACTCGATACTCTTGGAGGTGCGGCCTGGTTGCGCGGGTGTTTACCTATGCTCAACCGCTTGGGTCAAAGTATACCACCGATGTTGATGGCCCGTCGCATTAATGTAGCGCCATACAAGAAGACCGGTTTGTTCTTGTACACGTTGGGCATGGCGGTCACCATTCTTTTGCTTGCCTCGATGTGGCTGGTTCCCTCGGTGGCGAATGCCTCGACGGACTGGGAGCACGCGACTTCGTGGGCGCCCGCCGCCTTCCTCATCTTGTATGGACTGTTCTTCGCTTGTACGGGTCTTCATCAATTGAGCTTTCAGACGCTGCAAGGCAAGCTCGTGCATGCGACGCGACGCGGGAGATTGCTCTCGGTCTCGAACGTCATTGGGTCGGCCGCGGCAATTGCAGCCGCGTGGTGGCTTTTGCCCCGATGGCTGAGTGAACCTCATCCCCGGGTAGAATTGATTTTCGGCCTCGCCGGCGTGTGTTTCGTGGGCGCCGCACTTTCATCACTTCTACTAGTCGAATGGCCGGACGACTACCACCAACCTTCCGAAGGCCTCCATCGAAAACTTGCGGATAGTTGGGCGGCGTTAGACGATCGAAACTTTCGCCGACTATGTTTTTCCGCAGCGCTTTCGGGCAGCTCAATTGTTTTGTTTCCGCATTATCAGGCTCTGGGACGCGACCGCCTTTCGTTAGAGTTTGGCGATTTGGTGCTGTGGGTCGTTGTGCAGAACATTGGCACGGCCGTATTCAGCGTGCTCGTCGGACCGATTGCCGATTGGCGCGGAAATCGTATTGTGCTGCGTCTTTCCCAATTGTTGATTGTGTTATTGCCTCTGGCGGCGCTGGCCTTAGCGCACGGCGCGACGTGGGGCCGATCGTGGTATTTCCTCGTGTTTCTATTCTTGGGGCTCACCCCGGTCACGTTGCGCTTGCTGAACAATTACACGCTCGAGATCGCCCAACCCAGCGATCACCCCCGCTTCCTTAGCACACTCAATCTTTTTCAAGCAGGTCCGGCGTTACTAGCGCCGCTTGTGGGAGCGGCGATCGACCTAACCAGCCTTGAGGCCGTTTTTCTGACGGTGGCAGGATTAAACGCCGTCGGCTGGTTGATGACCCTAGGACTCGACGAACCGCGTCTTCATGTCGCGTCGGAGATTGTCACTGGACCAGAAGATTAAGATCCGAACACGAACCTGACTCGTGTATCGCCGTCGCACTTCAAACAAAAGCCGGGGAAGAAACTACGAGAGGCGGTTGTGCGATTGTCACGTCACCGAACCTGGTGAAAACACGTGTACTACACGCCTGAACTCTGGGTTGCGGCGTTGGAAATCTTTCGAATGGTTTTTGGAATCGCGGACAACAAGAAAAAGGCCACCCATGAAACAGGTGGCCCGGTTAGCTTGGCGTTCGAAGCGATCCACAGCCGATTACAACGCCACGTCCTCTTGGAACACGGAATCAACCGCTGCGTTGAATTCCTCGTCATCGGTCAAAACTGCGTCTGCGACCTCGTGCACGGGATTCGTTGTATCGCCGCGAGCCATTTCATCGATGACAACGTCAACCGCTTGCGCCATTTCCGGACTGACCGTTCGGCGTGAAGTCTCCTCCGTCACACTCGACGAAACGTCCGCCGTGTACAGGAAGTCGAGCATCGAGAACTCATGGCTCGATGCGACCCACTGCGTGCTCGCGGCGGAATCCTCGGCTTCCCCTTCCGCCTCACCTTCGGCGTTGGTCGACTGGGATTGCGTCGTGGTCGTGACTGGCTGGAAATTAAAGGAATTTCGGTTGCCGGCAAAACGCAGAAGCGCACTGGTCGAGCCCGAATTGAGCACTTCGAATTGAGTAACGTTTTGAGCGGAGAAGTCGTCTCCGTCGCTCTCTTCGATACGGAGCGTCGCGATCATGGTCGTGGGATTTACGTTCGCATTGAAGTCGCTAACGCCCTCCCATCCGCTTTCCACGATGAAGAATTCGGAATCCCCGGTCGCGCCCGCGGCGATAAGCACCGAATCGCCCGGTTTGTAGTACATGAAGTCCAAAATACTGAGCGACGTCGCAGCTCGCATTTCCGCGAAGTTATAACCCGTACCTTGCGCGCCTTCGGTCAATGGAACGGTGAACTGATCATTCGCGGACGCTTGCCCTCCGAGCGATCCTACCGTTTCCGGTCCATCGGTAAGTAGGCTGGACTGTGGTTGTCGAATGGTATACGTGCCAGGAGCCAGGTTGTCGAACTTGTACGAACCATCGGCCGCGGTTGTGGCTGTGCGTTCACTCACGGCGGCGCCGGTCGAGGTGGTTCCCGTCAACCGGACGACCAAACCACCGACGCCTCCCTCACCCGCGTCTTTTTGTCCGTTACTGTTCGGGTCCAGGAACACAAATCCACCGACGCTACCCGGTTGGAATTCTGCGATGTTCACGGTCGCTGTGGCCGTGACCGATTGGTTGTCCTGGTCGGCAATGGTGATCGAGAAGGTTTCAATTCCGGTGACGTTAGCCGCTGGCGTATAGAAGAAGCCGGTTCCGTTGTTGCCGACTTCGACCGTACCGCCGCGGCTCGGGTTCGCCACGGCGGTCACCCGGAAGGTTTGTCCCGCGCCATCAGGGTCAGTAATGGCGTTGGAGAAGCTCGATAGCGCATAGAACGTCCGCGGCGCGTTTCGCGAACTATTGACTGTCAAATTTTGCACCACGGGTGCGTCCGGCTGCGCCGCCACATTGATCGTCACCGTCGCCACGTTCGCCGATTGAATGGCGTTATCGCTGGCCCGGTACGTGAACGAATCTGTGCCGTTGAAATTGGCGGCCGGCGTATAGGTAAATGAGCCATTCGCCGCATTGAATTGGAGCGTGCCATGTTGCGGTTGCGTCACGAGCAATCCGATGAGCGTATCACCGTCGGCGTCGGTGTCGTTCTTGAGTACACCGTCCGCCACGCTCACGGTCAATGTCGTGTCTTCTACCGCGGAGTACGTGTCGTTGACCGCCACGGGAGCGTTGTTCGTCACATTGATCGTGACCGTCGCAACGTTACTTTCCTGCGAACCGCTGACTGCCTTGTAGGTAAACGAATCCGCACCTTGGAAACTGGCGTTCGGCGAATAGGTGAACGAACCGTCGGAGTTCAGCGTCAACGTGCCGTTCTGCACGTTCGACACGAGCTGCGCCGTGAGAGGGTCGCCAAGCTCGTTATTCGGGTCATCATTGGCCAACACGCCATTGGCGGCGTTCACATTAAGCGTTGTTCCCAGCTTGGTTGAGTATTGATCGCTGCGTCCCGGCCCGCTGATCACGTTCAACGTGACGGCTTGATCAACCGAGTTACCTGCGGCGTCCCGTGCACGAATGCTAAATGCCTGCTGCCCCGTTTGGGTAGACGACGGAGTCCAGGTAACTTCACCCGTGGTCTGATTGATCGATAAGCCAGTCGGCGGATTCACCAACGAATAGAACACCCCCGGGCTGCCTTCTTCCGGGTTTTGTGCATTGTAAGTGAAGGGCGTTCCCACCGAGGCTTCGGTCGGCGGCGTCGAGCTAAAGGCCGGCGGCGCCGTGCGGTCAATCGTGACCGCCAAGGCGGACGTTGGATCGCTTTGAGCGCCGTCCACAACTTGCCGCGCGGTAATCTGCTTTACGCCCTCGGTCAGCAAGTTGGTGTTGGTTACGGTCACGGTGGCGCTCGTGCTTGTCGCCGTCGCCGTGCCGGCTAATTGATTGCCAACAAACACCTGCACCGTGGCTCCGCTCGTCACTCCGTTGACTTGGAATTGAAGCGAGGCGGCGTTTGTAATGTTGTCATCGTTGGCAATGCCCGTGTCGGAAGCCGCCACGAGATCGACCGACGTCGGCGCGGACGGTTTGACTTGGATTTGCACTAATTGGGAGTCAAACGTGTCGCCAGTGTCTGACGAGGTCTGCGGCCGCGCCGTAACAAGCAACTCAAGCGTTCCCACGAAATTATTGGGCGGTGTCACATTCACCGCTCCTGTGGTGGGATTCACCGTGAAGTCAAACGTGGGCGTAGCGCCCTGCGGAATGGACCCTCCGTAGGTAATCGCGTCGCCTTCGACGTCGTTCCCCTGCAATTGGAAGCTCACAGGCGTATTCATCGCCGTGGCGACCGTGGGAATGTCGCTCAGGAACGGGCCGCCATTGAACGTGTCGGCCTGAACGGTCACATTGAACGACCGAGTGGTCGTTTTGCCCTGCATATCGGTCGCGGTGACCGTCACCGTGGCGGTTCCCGTCGTGCCCGGAGCCGCCTTGAGTCGCAAAACGCCGTTTTCTTCATCGGTGAAAACATCGACCGAGGTCATGCGGACCGTATTCGTTGGCCGATCCTGCGCGCCGGTCGCCGTTTCACTAATCGCTTCCCGAACGTCATCGCCTTCGACAATGAAGCCAAACACCGAGTGGTTGAAATCCAAGGCCCGCAACTGCCGCGGGTTATTGGGATTGGCTTCCGTAATGAAGAACTGTGAACTATTCGTGTCGTCGCCCGCTTTGGCCATCGACAGGATGCCCGACTGCGTATGCTGCAAATCGAAGTGGAACTGGTCGTCAAAGTCAGCCAAGTTGGGATCGCCAAAGCCGGTTCCGGTGGGGTCGCCGCCCTGAATCACAAAGTTGTCGATCACGCGGTGGAAGATCACGCCATCGTAAATGTTCGCTTGAGCCAATTCCGCAATCGCATTGGTTACACGCGGCACTTCGTTATCAAAAAGCCGGAAGACCATATCTTCATAGCCTTCCATGTTGACCCGCATGCTGCGTGTTTGCGGCAATACGTTCGCCGTTACGCCCGAGGCGCCCGTGACTTGAACCGTATAAGTGATCTTCTGCCCATTGGGGTCGTAACCGTCGAGGGCCACATGCAACGGAGCGCCGGCCAGCAGCGTCACGTTGGAGATCGGTGCGAGAAACGGCGCATCACCCGTCGGGATGGCCACGCCGCTACGTGTCGACAGTTCTTCCAACGTCAAAACGCCGGTAGCGCGCGTACCGTCAGGAAACTCCCAAGTGGGAAAGGTGGTGATATTGTTTTGCTGACCGATCGTGTTCAACGAGCGATCCGGATTTGTCACCTCGATGAAAGGCAAAAACTGCTCGCCATCCTCAAAGAGCTGTTTTTGCTCCGTGCAGAAGGGGCACCACGCGGCGCCGTAAAACTTAACGCCAGCCGCCGTCAACGCTTGGGCAAAGGCGACTTTGTCCGTCGACGTTACCGCGGCGACATTGACGGTGGCCGTCGCCGTAGCTGTGGAGCCGCCGCTTGTGACGGTATACGTGAACGTCTCAGCGCCTGAGAAATTCGCGGCTGGGGTATAAATCACCCGCGTGCCGTCTTGGCTGATCGTCACCGTTCCGCCGTTGCTCGTCTGCCCGACCGCCGTAATCGTCGGTTTGCTTGTACTTGTAACTTGGACCGAGTCGCTTTGGAACAGAATTTGACTATTGGGAATCGGATTCGCCGCACCTGCCCCTTCTTCGAGCACCAGCGTCTCGTGACCGATTCCTTCGGGGGCGTTCGGGGTGAAGGTCAGCGTTCCGCCCAGCGAGTCGTTCGCGAGAACGTTCAGCTCGTTGTTCGACGAACCGGTCGCGACTGCCAACGTATCGTTGACGGCTTGAGGCGTCAGACTGTTCGACGTGACGGTAAACGGCGCCGAGAAAAACAGAACTTCCTGCGGCCCAAGCGGACTGGGCAAACCCGAAGTTCCAAACGACTGAGTTGAACCCACTTCGTTCAAGCGGCCTGTTTCAACGGTTCCGTCGTCCGGAAGAACTTGAAACTGTGGACTGAACGTGATCGGCCCGACAAACGTCGCCAGCGCCGCGGTGAAGTCCACATCGAGGTATCCGGAGAATACGCCGCGATCGTCTTCGCTGTTGTTGGTATCTGGGTCCTGAGTCCGCAGGTCTTGCACGTAAACCTGCAAGGTCACAGTGCTGCCTGCCGTAACACTGGTTAACTCATTGCCGCTGGAATCGACAATGGCGGCCCGATAGCGCACGAGTTCGCCTTCCCCCTCGCCCACAAGGGTGGTCTGCGACGCAAAGAGTGCATCGGCGGCGAACATTTCGCGGCCCTCCAGCATCTCTAAGCAATGCTGACGAAATAACTTAGGACGCACGCGAGCTCTGCCCCAACGCGAGAGCCAGCGAGAAAACCCGGTGATTTTGCGGCGCGAATGCTTCTTCATCGGTAAATCGTGCAAAGTCCAAGAATGAGAAACGCCCATTAGCAACGCATGCCACCTAAGGACGGAGTAGATGTCCTTTTGTCACACGCCCCCCAACCTGCGGAGATAAACGATCCTGAGCGACAATCGACTAGGAAAGCTAGGAAAAGTTCGTTGAAACACTCTTCGCAGATGTGGCGCCAATGCAACCCTAGTTGCCTTAGATGCACCTCGACGACGAAAAGTTGCATCGCAGAAACTGCCGGTTTTGTTCGCCATCATCCCGATTCGTTATATTTTACCTTGCTGTGATATCCCATGAACAAGGTTTTCTTTAGGGATAACTGACGTTAGTTGCTTTCTCACAACAGGTTGCGTCCTACAACCAACTTTTTCCGTTCTCTCCGCACGGTGTCAGGAAATGCAAGGTCGATGCCCGTAGAGGTTTCATCGTCAAACTTTTGCGTGGAACTCGCATGCGTTCCCCGGCGAAGGTGGAGAAGTTGCCGGTTTTACCACCGGTAGCGGCAGCAGTACGCTATCCAATGGGTGGTATCTGATTTAACTATAAAAATAAAATGCGTAAACAAACCGGCTATTGAGGTTGTAAAGTTCGGCAGCCCTTAGGTCGCAAGCCGTTGGCGTAAAGCCTCATAAAAGAGAATCGCTGCGGCGGTCGATACGTTCAGGCTGTCGACTACGCCTCGCATGGGTAATTCGATTTGCGTGACATCTTCGGTGCGCCACGTATCGCTAAGTCCTTCCGCCTCGCTGCCTAGAACGAACGCGGCAGGGCGGCGATAGTCGACCGAGGTGTAAGCGACCCCTCCTCCGACGTACGCGGCATACATTGCAATTCCGTTCATGCGCAGCCAATCGCGCGTCTCCACGCTGCGGGCTTCGCATACGGGCAGTGCGAAAATCGCCCCTAAACTCGCGCGAATTGTATTGGGATTGAAGAGATCGTGTCCTCCATCGGCGGCAATGACTGCAGAAACTCCGGCTGCGTCAGCCGATCGCAAAATGGCTCCGAAGTTGCCGGGCTTTTCAACTCCTTCCACGATGGCTACCAGAGGCGCCGCTCCGATGACTAAGTCTTGAAGTGTCCTGGGCCGAGTTACGGCCACAGCAACCGTACCTTCGGCCCGATGTCCAAAGGCAAGCTTGGAAAACACGTCCGGTGTAACGAGATAAGACCGTCGCGCCGCGTCACCCGCGCGGCGGGCCGCGGTTTGCCGTTCCACCGAGGTGCACAGTTCAGCACAGAGGAAGGCTTCGTCAATTTCGACGCCGGCATCAATGGCGCGTGAGATTTCCCGAGCGCCGTCGATGAGAAAAAGCCCCTGCTTCCGCCGCGCCCGGCTTTCGCGCAGGCGCACTGCCGCTTTGACGCGAGGATTTTGTGCACTGGTAATGGTCAACATCAGGAAATGGGCCGCCTCTTCATGCGGACTTCAAGGTTGCAAAGCGAGAAAATATTACCGGGAAAAGACCGGAACGATTTTATCGCACCATGCGCTCACGCGCTCATAGATCAACTATTATTATGATGGACATAAGCCACTTATGTTAGGACTGCGTCCGGTCGGGAGTTTTGTTGCGTGCGCGCTTTGATCACGGGAATTGCGGGGTTCGCGGGAAGCCATCTCGCCGAACACCTTTTGGCATCGGGCGACGAAATACTAGGGTCCTCTTGCCAGAACGTATGGAACGATGACGCGCCTGCCCTTTTACGTCACGCGGTTCCTTTGGTTCGCTGGAACATCGCCGAGCCGATATCGCCGGAATCGCTACAACAAATCTTAGATTTTCGCCCGGATATCGTGTTTCATCTTGCCGCAGTCAGCATTCCTGCCGACTGCGGCCAGCAGGAACCAACGTCCCATGCGTGGCAGGTCAATGTTGTGGGAACGGAACGCGTGGTTGAAATGGCGGGAGCAATCGCCTCACATCCGCGCGTGTTGGTGGTAAGCAGTTGCCGCGTTTATGGCCGGCCCGACCCAAAGCACCTTCGCGTGGCGGAAACGGCGCCGCTGCAACCAACCAGCGGATACGGAAAAACGAAACTTGCCGCAGAACAAGCCCTATGGCGAAAATGTGACGCGTTTGGACTTGAAGGGTTGGTAATTCGAGCTTTCAACCACGCAGGTCCCCGGCAGTCGCCACGACTGATGCTTTCCGAGTGGTGTCAACAATTCGCCCGAGGAGACAACCCGGTGCGCGTACATTGCCTGGATAGCTATCTCGATATGAGCGATGTGCGCGACGTCGTGCGCGCTTATCGTATGTTGGCCCTCGAAGGCAAGCCCGGCGAAGCGTACAACGTAGGAGGCGGCGTTCCACTGCGGAGCGGCGACATTTTCGAGCAACTTCGCCAAATTTGCGCCCCCGAGCGTCCGACCTTGGAACTGGCGCCAGGACGACGACAAGACCCCATTGCCGATTTGACGAAGATCCAATCGACAATCAATTGGCGGCCTGACACGCCGCTCCCGGCAACGCTTCGCGACACACTCGATTATTGGTTAGAGCGCACAGCGCGTCCAAACTAAAGCACGGGAAACCGATCTAACGACGCGGTGACTCGCGGAAGTAGCGTTCAATGGCCATAGCCAACTGCCGTCCGACAGCGCTATAGCCCTCGGGCGTGCTATAAGGCGTGTTCCAGGCGGTTTCCAAAGTCAACGCCACCACGTGGTCGCGCGTGTTGACGGTGACCCAGTTCTTGCTGATACGCGACCACGCGTCATCGTAACGAGGACCCGATTCGTAGGTTTGTCCCGTAAACTTCAGAGGGCCCGTCATTTCAAGGCGACACATTGCGAGAAACCGGTCGATGTTCGCACGTCGTGGTGCTGAAATCATGTCGGCCGGAGCAAGAAAGAAGAACGGCTCCTTGGTATTGGGAGCAGGGTTGTGCAGATCGACGAACATGTCAAATCGGCCTGCTGCGTTCTCACGACGGATATGCTCTTGAGCCGCCGCCACGGCATGAAAGTGCGGCGCGTCGCTCCAGTCACGGTTATGGTCGTGCGGTTTTTGTTCTTTCCCTCCTGCCCCGACGGCCACATTGTCCACATCCATCACCGGTACAATGTAGACCTTGGCGCTTTTGCGAAATGCTTCAGCCCGCGGGTCGTCCGACGTGAGCCAGTCGACCACGCCGCGACATACCCAACTCGAGCCCGACTCCCAGGCATGTTGCCGTGCTTGAATCCAAATGCCCCAGCGATGATCGTCGTCAACGCCAGGCTGCTGTATCACTAACGCGGGCGTAGGGCGGCCCTCGCGCGATTTGCATAGCTCAAATGCGGCCGCGCAGGCCAAACGATTATCGGCTTCATCGACCAACTGCTGCGCGTCTTCCACCGTGAATGGCGGCCCCCACGCAAACCAAGCGGTATCGCCATCGACGCGGTGTCGGTAAACCATAAATTCGCCGCGCATTTCACCTGCGTCGGTTTGCGTCCAATGTCGGTTGTCGGTGCTGCAAGCCGCTTGCAGCGGCGTCGACCATGGTCCATTTCCTACCTCAACGGTGATGGTCTCTCCCGGTTGTATTCCTGTCGCCTTGAAGTACCACCACACCACCCAACCACGTCCTTCAGGCCGAGGAGGCACAAGGCGAATTAGCCGTTGTTTTTGATCAATCCGTTGAAACTCCGCCGCTCCGCCGGAGAAATCGCTGCTGACCTCAAGTTGGGAGGGGAGCGGGTTACGAATCTCCTGCGCTGCCGTAATTCCCACAAATCCCCAGATGATGGCTATCCCAAGACAACGCCCATAAGGCATTTTGTTTCTCCCTGCGCAATCTTGTCTCACAATTTGCCTTCGCACCTGGACAACATTGTACACCAGATATCCGCGGCGCGCGGACCTTCAGGGCGTAACTGGGGCGAGTTGGACAACTGTCACATGACCAAACGAGCGAGTTTCAAGCACGATCATTGAAAGCCCGCGATCGGCAAGCCATTTCCGTTCGCGCTCGACGGCGGCGGCAACGCGGTGGGGCGGCATACGCAGGAGCAGGTAGGCCCCATGCTTTGTCGTCTCGCGATACGTTGAGAGGACGCCTTGCGGCGGCGGAGAAATCAACGTTTCACGACGCGCGTCGATCCGATAGATTCCCAACACGGGCGACAGTAAATAAGCCTGCCGCAATGGGTCTGACGATAACGCGTACGTTTTTGCCTCGATCAGTCCCGAGTGGACAATTACGGGCAGATTGTCTGGCTGCCCGTTGAGGTAAACCACCGCGCCGCGCCAATCTTCATTGCGGTCGGCCAGCAGACGACCGTCCACACGAACTTGCGCTAGGTAAGGGGGCCCAACCCACAGAAGAAATATCGCGGAGGTAATCAACGCCGTTGCGGCGCGCCATATTTTCGTGCGTCCCAGCCCGCACAAAAGACCCGCGAAAAGTGGTACGACCGCGGCAGCGGACACCAAGTAACGGTAAAGAAACAACCGCGCGATATCTCCGACAGAAAGCACCCACGCACACAACACCGGCGTCGCCATCCATATCAGCACGAGCCACACCAACCGTCCCAACGGCGGGCGACCGTCATCGCATTTCCTCATGCGCAATCGGAGTAGTATCAGCAAACATGGGGGCGCCAGCGCGCACGCGAGTGTCGTTGCGCGATACGAAAAACTTCCAGTCATCAGCCGCGTCGGCGTTGGCCGAGGGACGAACATGGCCCACTGGTCCCGACGCGCGAAAACCTCGGCTAGATGCGGCGCGGCAGGAAGGCACAAAGACAAACCGATCGCCGCATCGATCCATAAACTTCTCCGCTCGCGCGGATGACCCAAGCGGCCGGCGAAAACGCCGGCGCACACAAACTCTCCCGCCCACAAGAGCGCCGTGGTGTAATGCAAATGGAACATACCAACACTTACGGCAATATAGACGCAACGCCACGCCATGGTGGGATTGTTCAGCCGTTGTACAAACGCCGTCAGACGAAGCACCGACAGGAATTGCAGGAGGGCGTAAACTCGACCTTCGGTCGCGTAAAACACGAGATCTCGGTCCGCCAGTGCAAGAATCGCCGCTAAGACGGCTGCCGCGAAAGACCGAGTCCATCGCTCCGTTACAAGAAAAACGAGGGGAACGAATGCAACGCCCGCCACAATCGAGGGCAAACGAACTGTAGCCTCGGTCAAGCCGAACCATTCGACAACGACCCAAACCAAGTAGAAGTAGGCGGGGGATTGATTTCCAACCTTGGCCCGCGGCGCAACCTCCGCCAGATCATCGGCCACAACCCAGGCGGTATGGAGCTCGTCGACCCACAAGCTTTCGGAGAGCTGAGGCCCGCGCAGAGCGAACGCCAGGAGTATGAATGCCCCTAGCAGTAACCAGCGCATGCGCCCTGCGTTGGCGGGTTCGCAACCTGTCGAATCGAGAGAGGCAGACATACAGGCAACGCGGGTTGCGCACTCCGCGTACTGTCCGCCCGCTTGCAACGCAAGTCAGCACAGCGGCGGCACACGGTGATGGCCGCCTTGATTCTACTCGGGCGTGACGGCCGTTAGCTCCTCGGAAACCGCGACAATCTGCGCCTCGCCCAGCACGGTGCGTTCCTCGGCAAAACCGATCAATAGGGCGAGATCGCACAAGCGGTTGATGCGCCGCGGGCTCCCTTGGGCAAGACGATGCACCGCGGTGAGTGCGCGGTCGTCAAAGATCGCTCTGGCGGCTCCGGCCGCTTGCAAGCGATGTTGCACGTAAGCGATGGTTTCATCGCGCGTGAACGGTCGAATAAGGCATTTGACGCCCAACCGTTCATCCAATTCGGGCATGCGGTCGAGAGTTGGCAACAACAAAGGTTGACCAACCAAGAGCAGCGTCAAACCGGGCCCTACGGCTGTTTCCAAATTGAGCAACAAGCGAACCGTTTCCAACGTGCCCGCTTCGCACAAATGTTGCGCCTCGTCGATAACCAGGACTGCCCGTCGTCCTGATTTCACATTCTCTCGCAACGAGTCTTCAATTCGTCGAAGACTTTCCGCGACCGGAGGGTTCTCAATGCGTTGTCCCGTGATCCGACCTGCCAAATACGCGAGGAGCTGGTCGGGGGGCATCTGGGGAAACACGAGTCGCACGAAAGGTGCGTAACGCTCCGGCAACTGTCGCGCGAGCGTTTGCACGAGGAGAGTTTTGCCTAGTCCCGCACCTCCTGCCAGGAGCGCGGCGCCCCGCTGGCTTTCAATCGCGTAACGCAGTTTAAGGAGCGCCCCTTGATGCGCTTCACCGGGATAGTAGAAGCGCAAATCGGACGTCTGCTCAAACGGCTTCGCTTCGAGTTGCCAGTAGGATTCGTACATGAGTCGTGTTCAGACGAATGTTTCCACCACGCCAAGCGTTTCGACGCCGGCAGCCTCGAGTCGCTCCAGCGCTGCGGATAGTTGTTCGTCGCGCACCGTGCGATGATCCGAGACGAGAATCGCCGCCGCGGTCGAGGAAGCCTCGGGAGACGCGTCATGCGCGTCTTCGTCGCTCACAGGCCCCATGTCCACAAGCACGAGGTCAAATTTCTGTGAGGCCTGTTGGAGAGCGGCCACCGTGTGCGCGCTGACAAAGGCGGCGGCGCGACGTCCCAGCGGAAGAATGGTTAGTTGATCCGCCAGCGACGAGACCGCAGCCTCCGCCAAAGGCTGACCATCGGTCAATACGTCGTCCCAGCCATTTTCCATATCGATTCCGAGTCGCCGCCCCAAGTGCGGGCGTTCAAAATCGGCGTCAAGTACGGCGACACAGACTCCTTCTTGTGCAATGCGTCGTGCAACGCACAGCGTTAAGGTGGTGCGTCCTTCGCCGCGGCCAAGCCCTGTAATAGCGATAACTTTCTTCCCGCGCCGACTCGCGTCGATGAGCGTCTGCGCGAGCGGACCGAACGCATCGTCTTTCGAAAGACGATCGCACTCTTCAGGCCAGTTCAAGCGATCAACTTCCCACGCGGCGTGAAACGTAGGCGGTTCCGCCTTGGGTGACTGAGGCTGAGAAGGCGACGCAGGAGTCTTTTTCTGCGGCGGTTCTTTCGGAGTCGAAGCCGTCGCTGACTTTGGAGTCGCGCTCGCCAAGGCCGATTTCGCCGCCTTCGCCGACGCGTCGACCTTGTAGGTTGCTTCGATCTTCGGCGAGACCGCTTCGATCTTCCGTGAATCCTTGACTTTCGGTAAGTCCTCAGTCGTCTCGAAAGCTTCCGTCTTTACCACCGCAGGAGTCTTTGCGACAACTTCCGAGGCCGGCGGGTTATCAACACGCGGTGACTCGTCAGCTTTTGGCGAACCGGCCTGATTCGCCGACAAAGGCTCCACCGGCAGGGAAACTTGCCGCGGCGATGCTTCGGTAGCCGACGGTGCGGCGCTGCCCGTGTTGGTGCTAACGTCGCTGCGTGCGTCCGAATTCGTCGAGGGAATGCCCGTCGGCGGCGTGGGCGCCGCGTCGGTTGGCTTATCTTCGGGCCGTTCCGCTAAACGAGCATGCTCGGAAGTCTTGCCCACTTGCGTGGTTGGCGTTTCAAACCACGTTTGCTCAATCACCAAGGGGGTAACCAGGTGGCCCGTTGCAAGGCAGCATTGACATAGCGAGTCCGGCGTCGAGCCGTGCGCATTGCCATCGGTCCACCATTGCGCCGTAACCGACGAAGCGGCGCCCTGCAAGAACGCCTCCAGTTCATGCGGCTCAAGCCTTTGCTCCCGCGGCGCAGGCGCCGGAGGCTGGGGTTGCCTTACGGTTCGGCGTTCGGCCGACTGCCGCGGGGCATCGATGCGAAAGAGCGCGGTTTGCGGCTCTTCGCTATCGCTTGTTGGTTCGAACCCACCCAATCCGAGCAATGAGTCGAGCATGTCGACCGCAGAAGGCGAAGCAGGCGTAGTTTCGTTGCGAACCCGCGCTCCATGAGTGCCGCTAAACGCGGCATGAGGCGCCGGAACCGAACGTTCCGCAACGGCCGGTTGTTCAATGCGATACCATACGCCGTCGGCTGCGGAAACTTCCACCAGCGGCGAGAGCTGGCCGATCTCGACCGCAGCACGATTTTGCGAAGCTGCCGCGGCGCTTTGTTCATTGAGCTCGGGAGGCGAGGCGACCGCGCCGCCGTGAACTCCGCGAGCATAGGCTTTAATAAAGGCTTTATCTAATGCGTTCATATCGTGGGCTCATGGCAGGAGGAGTATTGGTGCTGGGATAAGCGTTCGGGACGACGCCGCTCGACGTCGTGGGGTACATCGACGGCCCGGAATCACGCATTCCCGTGCGAATTGACGGAACGAAACTGTCTCCATTCGGTGGAGGACCATCGCCAAGTCCCGTTGTGGGGTAACTCGGCGGGGGCGGCGCCGGCGTAGGCACAGTCAACCCCGTGGCGGGGGTTACCGGGTACGCATTGGTGTTTGGGTAGTTCGCTGCGGCATTCGCCGGCGCGGTTAACGAGACGCCGCTTGTAAGCGATGCGGATTCCGGCCGGGCCGCGGTAATTTCCTGGGAAGGCGGTGTGACCGCCGACGCATTCGCAGGGTTCGTTTCCGATGCATTGGAGGTCAATTCTGGCGCGGAGGGAGCCCCGCTCATCCAGTTGGTCGGAACAGGCGTAGTCGTGCGCGGAGGCGCATGGGCGATCTCTCCTTCGGCCGGGTTCGACCAGTTGCGCTCCGGATGAGGGACTGAGGTCGATTCGCGTGGGACAGTCACCGACGGCGCCTCTGCAAAGCGAGGCTCACTGAACTCCTCGGCAGACGGCGCAGTTTCCTGACTTCGTTGGCTCCAGCCGTCTACAGGCGGTTTAGAATCAGAACCGCCAAAATCTCCGGAAAGCGCAAAGAAACCAACGACTCCCACCATGAGCATCCCGCCCCCTAACAACCATTGCGACGGTGCGGCGCCCTTCTTCGCGTTCTCTGGACGCGGCGAGCGACGGCCATGGCGTTCACGCCGCGAAGGGTGCGCGTGATCGTCATGTGAGGGTTCAGGCTCATCGTAGGATGCCGTCGAGGGACGATCACGGCGCGACTTTTTCCCATCGCCGACCGCACTGCGGGCATCGGCAGATTGAACGTGCGGCGTCTCGACCAAGGCGGCCGGTTGATGGCGTTCATCTCGCTCCGGCGCCTCGACGACCAAGGCCGGAACTCGAAGCAGAACGGGCGCACGCCGTGGCGTGCTGGACGCCGAAGCTCCTCGCGAAGGTTCGCGAGAGCGAGTGGCAAGTTGCGCCGACGAGGGGGCGGCGTTACTCATGAGCAGGAATCCCTTCCAAAGGTTCCAAACGCGGGGATCATCCCCGCGGCAAAAGTCCGCTGGCGCGGCTTTCGGTGGTATCGGTACCCAGGGTACCGGTCTTGAGTTTTAGGCGAAATTTAACGGCTAAGCGGACTTTGTGGGGGACGTTACCAAGGGCCGGCATTTTGGGGAATGCCAATCCATCCGGTCGGCACAATTGCGCTTCTTGGTACGACCGCTAAGCGCCGAGGGCGTCTCTAGCCGATGGTAGAAGTTATCCCGCCCTGCGCGAGGCCGTTGCGCGGACCGCTTCCCGCCGCCAGGAATTACCTACCATGAAACGATATTTTATCTATGCTTCCCTGTTGATCGCTCTTGCCACGGCGCGCGGTCTTGCGCAGACGCCCGGGCTTCCGTCGTTTAACGACGTTTCGCCCAGCGACCGTGCAGATCCGTTCTCCGAGGTCAATTCCGATGCCGCTCCTGCGGCGCCCGGCGCCAATGAGCCTGACGACGGAGCAGCGCAAGTGCGACGACAATTGGCCGCGCCTTTACGCAACCAGTTTGACGCGTACCGGCGTCCTCAACAATTCGAAGACCTCAAAGCCGACGTGGTAACGCCGGAAATGTGGCTGTATATGCAAGAAATGCGACGTTACGACGATCCGCTGCAGGCCGTACGTCGCAATGCGGCGACACGGGCGGCGCATCGACGGTCGCGTTTGGCCGCCATGCAATGGTTTGGATTTTCGAACACCCGGCCGCAAGCAAACCCCATGCCCTTCATGGACATGTATTCGCCTGGCTGGATTAGTAACAGTTGGAATCCCTACGCCTGGATTGGGTCCGGTCACGCCTGGACGGCAGTTCGCGCCGAACCGATCATCATTACCCGGTGAGCAGGGTTAGGGCGCGCCTGCCGCAACCATTGCATCCACGACGAATAGAAAAGACGTAGTACGCGGGATATATTCAGGAAAGGCTGGCCGTCTAACGCGGCCGGCCTTTCCCCGTTTCGACGCCCGCTCCTCGTCATCGCGTCGGGTAGTATGTATCAGCATTTTGCGGTTGGGTTAATTCTTGTCCTTGGCCTCGGCGCAACGGAGTATCTTACGGCCGCCGAACCTGTGGCCAGCAAGGGCGAACTTCTGTTTGCGCTGCGCGTCAAGCCGCTACTGGCGCAAAAGTGTTTCGCTTGCCATGGATCTCAACCCGATGATCTTCAAGGTGCGCTCGATCTGACGAGTCGCGCCGCCATGTTGCGCGGCGGAGAAAGCGGCGCGGTGGTTCTCAAGCCGGGTAAACCTGCGGCCAGTTTGTTGTATACCGCAGCGGCGCGCATCAGCGCCGACTATCAAATGCCGCCTAAGGAGAACGACGCGCTAACCGAACAACAAGCAAAGTGGCTTCACGATTGGATTCAGGCCGGAGCACCGTGGCCTGGAGACGACCGCCTTGCGTCAATCCAAAATGTATCGGCGAATGAGCTGGACGCGGGAGTGCAGGTTCCCACGAGCGGTGGTCTTTCGGACGAGTGGACCCAACGTCGTTACGCAGCGGCCGATCTTTGGGCGTATCAGCCGGTGCGCAAGCCACAGGCGCCGGTAAAAATTCGCGCTACCGACGGCGCCCATCCGATCGACGCATTCATTGACAAACATCTGGTCGACATCGGGGCGCCGCCCGCGCCTCGGGCCGACCGTCGCATGTTGCTTCGTCGCGCGACGTTCGATTTGCTGGGCTTGCCTCCCTCACCCCTGGAGTTAGACGCCTTCGTTCATGATCCCGCTCCGGATGAGGAAGCCTTTGCCAAGGTTGCCGACCGTCTCTTGGCCAGTCCGCATTACGGAGAACAGTGGGGAAGGCATTGGTTGGATGTGGCGCGCTACGCCGACACCGCGGGTTTGGCTAACGATTTCGAACGTCCCAATGCCTGGCGGTATCGCGACTATGTGGTTCGCGCGTTCAACGACGACAAGCCCTACGATCAGTTCATTCGCGAACAAATCGCTGGCGACGAAATCGATCCGGCGAACCCGGAAATGCTGATTGCCGTTGGCTTACTTCGTATGGGACCGTGGGAGCAAACCGGCATGAGCGTGGCGAGGTTGACCCGGCAGCAATTCCTGGACGATGTGACCGACGCCGTAGGCCAAGTGTTTCTCGCTCAACCGCTGCAATGTTGCCGCTGCCATGATCATAAGTTCGATCCGATTCCCACGCGCGACTATTATGCGTTTCAAGCGGTCTTTGCCACCACGCAGTTCGCTGAGCGAGACGCCCCCTTTCTTCCGCACGAAAATCTTGGCCCGATTGCCGATGACCAAGGACGCTTAAATCAGCGCATCGCCCATTATGAAGATGAGTTGCGTCGGATTGCTGCGAAGGAAGAACAAGCCGCCCGGCAGTGGTACGCCGAACGCAACTTGGAGTACACCCCTCGCAATCAACTCGTGAAGCGCGGCGTACCCGAGGAGAAAATCGCTCCGCGCCACATCGGTTTGACCACAGAAGATTTTGGCTTGGAGCGAGTCGCCCGCAAGAACCTGGCGCGGCACACCTGGGAGTTGGATCGTTACCGGCCGATCGCGTACTCGGTTTACACGGGGAGAACTCCGACGCTCAGCAACGTGCAAAGCCGGCTACACATGCCGTCCGATCCGGCGAAAGAGGGAACGTGGGAAGCGACCGCGATTCTTGCCGGGGGTGATGCTTTTTCGGCCACAACCCCAGTTACGCCTGGTGTGTTAAGTTGCCTTGCGACGCCGCGTGCGGAAATTTCCGAAGCGCCTCACGGCCGGCGACTCGCATTGGCCCGTTGGATTGCCGATCCGCGCAACCCGCTCACGGCCCGCGTGTTGGTAAATCGCGTTTGGCAACATCATTTTGGCCAAGCGCTGGCGGGCAACCCCAACAACTTCGGAGCGACAGGCAAGAAACCCACGCATCCGGAACTACTGGATTACCTCGCCGCAACATTCATGGAGCAGGGCTGGTCGATCAAGAAGCTCCATCGCCTGATTATGACCTCACAAGCGTATCAGCGCTCCTCGCAACATCCTCACATGGCGGCGGTCTCACAGAAGGACCCCGACAAAACAGCGTATGCGTACTTTCCGATGCGACGTTTGAGCGCGGAGGAGTTGCGAGACGCCATGTTGGCCGCCTCGGACGAACTGAACCGAACTGTCGGGGGCGCGCCAATTCGTCCTGACATGAACTTGGAAGCGGCGCTCCAACCTCGGCAGATCATGGGCACCTACGCCCCGGCATACCAACCGTCGGCGTTACCGGAACAGCGTAACCGCCGGAGTATTTACGCCATGCGCATTCGCGGCTTAGCCGACCCTTTCCTAGAAGTATTCAATCAACCTAGTTCCGAAAAGTCGTGCGAAATACGCGACGCATCAACCGTCGCCACGCAAGCGTTCGCGTTGTTGAACGGAGAAGAAACGTACGATCGCGCCCTGGCCATGGCTGGTAGCGTGTTAAGGGAAAACCTCAATGATAGGGACGCCATTTCGCTCGCGTTCCGGCGCACGCTCAGCCGTGAGCCAACACCGGAAGAACGCGATACCTGCTTGGCCCATTGGCAACGCATGACCGCGCGGCACGAGCAACTCGAGTTTCTTCCCCAGAATTCGCCCAAGGAAGTCGTTCGCCATGCCATCGAAGAAATGAACGGCGAGCCGTTCACGTTTATCGAGAAACTCGAAGTTTACGAAGACTATGTTCCCGACACGAAGCCATGGAGCGTGGATTCTCGCACGCGAGGCCTAGCCGAAGTGTGTCTCGTATTGTTCAACACCAATGAGTTTATTTACGTCCCCTAACCAGCGACAAGCGACTGGGCGCTGCCGTTGCAGTCGGAAAACGGGTCATGAATCCTGCAAATCAAACCTGGCTTCGACGAGAATTTCTTTATGGCGCCGGCACCACTCTGGGAAGCATCGCCCTCAGCGCGCTGCTTGCGCGCGAAACGCCCGCGAAGACGACGGCCACGGGTCCTCTTTCGCCGAAGCCGGGGCATTTCCCCGCTAGGGCGAAGTCTTGCATCTTCCTGTTGATGGAAGGCGGTCCAAGCCACATCGACACGTTCGATCCGAAACCCAAACTGCACGAGTTGCATTTGCAGGAGTTCACGCGCAGCGGCGAGGATAAGTCCGCGATGGAGAGCGGTAAGCGGTATTTCGTCGAAAGTCCATTTAAGTTTCGCAAGGCCGGCGCATGTGGCGCCGACATGGCCGAAAATTGGCAACATCTGGCCGAAGTGGCCGATGAGTTATGCTTTTACCGCGGTTGTCAGGCGGAATCGGTCAATCATCCTACGGCGTTGTATCATTTGAACACCGGTAACCGTTTTGGCGGCGACCCGGCAATCGGATCTTGGGTCACGTACGGTTTGGGCTCAGAAAATCAAGACTTGCCAGGGTTCATCGTCCTGCCGGAGCTGGCGTATCCGCAGGGAGGAGCCGCCAACTGGAGCAATGGGTTTCTTCCTGCCCATTTCCAAGGTACGCCGCTCCGACCTCAAGGCAGCCCCATTCTCGACCTGCAACCGCCAGCCGGAATCACACGTGAGCATCAGCGTGAGAACTTAGACCTATTAGCGACATTAAACCGCCGCCACGAGGAACAGTACCCCTGGAACGACGAACTGGGGGCGCGCGTGGAAAATTACGAACGCGCCTTTCGAATGCAGATGCAGGCGCCTGGCATTTTTGACATTTCCTCCGAAGACGCGCGCACGCTCGATCGTTACGGGGTTGGCGCAGAGCCCACGGACGCGTTTGCGCGACGGTGCCTCCTCGCCCGACGACTCGTGGAGCGCGGCGTACGCTTCGTTCAGGTGTACGCCGGCACGTGGGATTCGCATGACTACATCCACCGGGCCCACACAGCGCTCATGAAGGCGGTGGATCGCCCTCTCGCGGCGCTCGTTCAAGACCTGAAACAGCGAGGCTTACTGGACGAAACGCTCCTCGTGTGGTGCGGCGAGTTTGGCCGCAGCCCCGACAATGGCGTTCGCGGCGGCGTTGCGTATGGACGCGACCACAACGCCAAAGCCATGACGATCTGGCTGGCCGGTGGTGGGGTCAAGGCTGGTCACACCGTGGGCGCCACCGATGAACTTGGCGCCGAAGCGGTCGAAATCGTGCATCCTATGCGCGATTTGCATGTGACGCTTCTCCGCTTGCTTGGGTTAGACGACAATCGCTTGACCTACTTCCATGGGGGGCGTTTCAAACAACTCTCTCAATTCGGCGGCAAGCCCATTGTTGAGCTTATCGCGTAGCCGTCCCCGGTCACGCGTTTTCTCCCGCTTCACCATTGCCTTTTGGCAACCTGCGCTAGTCAGAGAGCGGGACTTGCACTATCATGCGCGCAGGAAATGGCAGCTGGGGCGCGTGTATCCTTTGACGTAGAACACCGATTGCGTGCAGTACGATAGCCTTACCACCTCTGCGCAACTTCGTCAATTTTGCGAATCGTTGGCCGATGCCGAATTGATCGCTTTTGACACCGAGTTCGTTTCGGAACACACCTACCACCCGCAATTATGCCTGGTGCAGGTGGCGGTTGGCGACCGTCTCGCGGTGATCGACCCGCTCGAGATGGATGACGTGACGCCGCTTTGGCATTGGCTTGCCGATCCGCGGCGCATTGTCGTGGCCCACTCCGCGCGGGAGGAACTGCGGTTCTGCATGCGCGCTATCAATCGCCCGCCGCATGGCCTGTTCGATACGCAGATCGCCGCAGGGTTGGTTGGCCTGGAATACCCCGCGGCGTACAGTTCTCTGGTCACCCGGTTGGCGAACGTCAAGCTCCACAAAGGCGAGACCCGCACCGATTGGCGCCGCCGTCCGCTTTCCAAGAAACAACTCGAGTACGCACTTCAGGACGTAATTCACCTACCCCCGCTCTACCACAAGCTGCGGCAAAAACTCGCCAAACTTGGTCGGATTGAGTGGATGCATACCGAAATGCGAGCCTGGCAAGAGCAAATTGAAGCCGAAGAGACTCGAGAGCGTTGGCGACGGGTCAAGGGAGTTTCGGGGCTTTCCGGTCGCGCCATGGCCGTGCTGCGCGAGCTTTGGCGGTGGAGAAACGATCAGGCCCAACGTCGCGACTGCCCCTCAAAGCGAGTTCTTCGCGATGACTTGTTGGTGGAGCTTGCCAAGCGACAGTCGGCCGACATCAAACACATCCAAGCGCTGCGCGGCATGGAGCGGGGCGACTTAAAGCGGCAAATGCCGCAAATCGCCGCCGCCATTGAACGGGGGCTGGTGCTCCCCGAAGATCAACTCCCAAACCTCGGCAAAAAGAATTCGTTACCGCCGTTCAACTTGCTGGGGCAGTTCTTGGCGACCGCCTTAGGCAGCATTTGCCGCGACGCCAATGTCGCGCCGGGGCTGGTCGGAACCGTGCAAGATGTGCGCGACTTGATCGCGTGGCGGCTCCAACAACAAGGCAAACTTCCCGGCGATCCCGGCGAGCCGCCAGCCCTAGCGCAAGGCTGGCGCGAAGAAGTCGTCGGACGAGTGATTGAAGACCTGCTCGAAGGCAAGCTGGCCATTCGCATCAGCGACGCACTTTCGGAAATGCCCCTGACCTTTGAGCCGTGTGGGCCGCGCGCCCACCTTTAAACGTTGGTGGTTCGCGCTACGATGGCCGTTGTGGGCCGTCGGACAAAGCTGCCCGCTTCTCCCCTTCGATCAGGTTCTCGGGCCGCTCGCATTGTAAGCGACCCGGGTGGTGAGCAAACAGAGCTTACTTCTTAGCCGTCTTCACGGCCTTTTCCAGTTCGCCGTCAATCTCGCTGACATGCAAACTGCGGCGAACCACCTTGCCCTGCGTATCGATCAAGAGCATC
Source organism: Planctomycetota bacterium (assembly GCA_963204915.1). Taxonomy (GTDB): domain Bacteria; phylum Planctomycetota; class Planctomycetia; order Pirellulales; family Pirellulaceae; genus JAHWKS01. Next base: position 155,311 of record CAUJHS010000061.1, read on the forward strand.
GTGGGAAGCGTCAACACGCCCAATTCATTGGCCAGACGGCTATCCAGGCCGCCTTCTTCCCACACATGATACCAGGGGTAACTGTTGGTGCGCAAGAACTGGGCAGCGTCAGATTTTTGGCTGTCCAGGTTCACCCCCACGACGGCCAACCCGGTTTTCGCGTGCTTGGCTTGGAGCTGCTTGAGAGTTTTCATGTCCTCTTTGCAGGGTTCGCACCAAGTGGCCCAGTAGTGCAGCACCACCCATTTGCCGCGAAAGGCGGAAAGGTCGAGCGTGCGCCCGTCAAGCGTCGTCCCTTTGAGCGTTAGCGCTTTACCCACCGAGTCGAGCCGGCGCACCGCGCCCGCGGCCTTCTTGGCGCGCGTGCTGGTGGGGTCGTCACTCACGACCCGTTCGTAATACTTCCGGGCATCATCGTCTTTACCGGCGAACTCCAGCCCCAAGGCAAGTTGCATCATCGCTTCCGACGCATCATCGCTTCGGGGATACTTGTTAACAAATGTTTCGAGGTCCTTGAGCCATTCCTCTTGAATTTTCGCGTAGTCCGCACCCGTTTCCTGATACTTAAGCGCGTATGAGGCGGTCATCAGACGGAATTTCACATAAGCGGCGAGCGACTGATCGTCTGAGTTTTCATCCAGTTGCTTGACCATCGATTCCAACCGAGCTTCGCCGTCATCAAAATCGCCGGTTTGGACGGCTTCGGCCAAGGTGTCGGCGAACTGACGAATCCAGTTCTCTCGTTGCTCCTCGTTGGCCGCATCGATGATCTTCTCCAACAGGTCGGCCTGTTTCTCGCGCTGCGTTTTGCGCGCGGCGCCCGTGGCGGAAGCGAGATCCTTATTGAGCTTTTCCAACTCGGAGATGAGCTTCTGGAACTCTTCGCTCACGCTGCCTTCCTGAAGCGCCGTAGGATCAGGTTGCTCGGCGCCAGGACCGTGGAAGAAAAATCCGCCTGCGGCGAACGTGGACTGGGCTGCGTCCAGGTTTTGCGGCAAGTCAATGACGCGCCAGGCATCGCCAACTTTGATCAATGTGCCAACCACGACTTGGCTAGGTTTGCCGCCCGTTTCTACAACCGCCGCGACATTCTCATAAACGGTCAGATCCTTCGTCGATTGGTTGACGCCGGCCGGAATCACTCCAGGCCGCGACCCGCCAAAGTGAACCCACTTCGACTGCGCACTGACGACCGTCTGACGTTGGGCTAGCGCCTTGAAACCGGACATGGCTCCGGTAATTTTTTTCTCCAGCTCTTTTTGCGTGTCGGCGCCAAGTCCGAGAGATTTCAATTCTTCGGTCGTCAGCAGGAGCCGGCGGAAGCGTGCTTCGTCCTTGTCGCGCAACGCGGCCACCGCCTCCGCGGTTACCTCCTCGGGCGAAATGACCTTCCACGCTTCGATCTGCCCGTTCTCGGCGCGGTCTACGCCCCAACGAACGCCTTCAGTGCCCAACCAGCGATACTGGTCGGCCTTGCCGTTGTAGTCGCCGTCCACATCGCGGTACACCTCGACGCCGTTTTTGTAATAGCTCCACAGGTCGACTTTGTTGTCGCCGTTGGTGTCCAAAAACTTACGCAACATCTGGCCGGCCTGATCGTAGACCACCCAGCCGGACGTCGCGCCGAACTTCTCGGCCTTCACAATGCATTTCTCGACATCGGCTTTTTGCGGCGTGTCGAACTCGACGTCGCGTTGAATCGGCTTCAGCTCAAGCGCCGACGACGCCGTCGGCTTGGCGGCTTGCGCAGGGAGCGCAGACAGCAGCAAGGCGGCAGGCAGGGCTTGCGCAGAAAAACGGGCAAGTTTGGCCATAAGCGATCGACGCCGGACCGACATTCTACCTTGAGCCAAACGAAGCGAACCGTTAAACATGGGCTTCCTTTCCTCGTTTCAGCGAGTCGAGTGATGGGCGGCCGCGCAACAGGTCTCCGCAAAACGCGCGATCTTGCGCCGAGCGCAACAGGACCCGCGCGAGATAAACCGCTCTCTGATAAATTCGTCTTGCCCGTTGATGAACTTTACCGACTTTACGGCGTTTCCGCCAAGTGCGAGTCGAAACGACTTCGACCATCTCTTGCCAATTCAACAAAAAAACGAGGAGTTGCGCGGGCAACCCCTCGTTTGATCGTGCAGCATAATTTTCAGGCGAGGAACCCCAACTACGGCATTTGGACCGCTTGACCGTCCTTCATGCCGCCGATGAACTTCCAAACGTTGAAGTCGACCGAATCCGCCACGAACCGGGTCGAGGCATCACCCAGCGTCACCTGAACGCCTCCACGGTGCGCGCTACGTGCGGCGAACAGTGTGTCGTTCGAGTTGTTACCACAATCCCACAACTTCGAGTTGGGGGTCATCAAAGTGGTAAAGGCCATCGTTTCGGACTCATAACCACGGAACCAAGTGCCGCCGCGGCATTGGGTCGACGCACCGGTACCCGCGATCGGGGTCGTAGGACAACCGTTGTTCGTCGCAGTGACCGAGTCGGGAGCGGTGGCAAACGACGAATTCGCGTTGATTTGTGGAAAACCGATCAGGCATTCCGAAATGGCCAGCGTGTTGGACGTGCCATCAAGGAAATCGACCAAGCCCGTATTGCCGCCTTTGTCCGTCGCGCTACGCCATTGACCTTCGGCCGCCCAGCCGCGCGCCGAGTTGGGGCGAGTTTGAATCTGGGAATCGTGACCGATGCACGCAACGTAGTTCGTTGGGGCGTCGCCAACGGTGGGCTGCGGTCCGGTACGCTTGACTCCCGTGGGATCGGTCCACGGAAAGTTTCCTTTTCCGGGATCCGACGGGCAACGATACGACTCAATTAATGTCTGACGCACCACCGCATGGTTTGCGTGGCTATTGCCAGGCCAGAGCGTCCAGTCGATACGCTCGTATAGAGGACCCTGCTCCATTTGACTGAGAATACGCGCCAACCAGTTGATGTTGTTCGTATTCCACGTGTCAGGAGGACTGGAGTTCGTGCGAACGCGGATAAAGGGAAGCCCTTTATGAATGTCGTGATAGTTGTGCAGGGCCAAGCCGAGCTGTTTAAGGTTATTTCCGCACGACGAGCGCCGGGCCGCTTCCCGCGCCGCCTGCACGGCAGGCAACAACATGGCCACCAGCACGCCAATGATGGCAATTACCACCAACAGTTCCACCAGGGTAAAACCAGTTTTACGTTTCATAAAGTGTTACGAACTCCTACGAACTGAGTACAGAAAGAAGATAGAGTATGAGAACCGAATACAAGCCCAGCTAAGGGCGAAAACCGCGAAGGCGAGATGAAGATGCGAGAGAAGAAATACTTACAAGATTTGATGGGTTTATTCTGAAATAGTTTCATCTGCCATGTCAAGTGAACATAGGAACACCCTTTTTTAGGCCTCTCGACGAGCGTCCGTGGTGAACGCTCGTCACACTTAAGTCCCTGGGAGAGCCGAGTTTTCGAAACGCTCTGCTTACTGATACGACGCTTCGCCCGACTTGTACTCTTCGGTTTCCATGGCCGGGTCAGGCTGTTCGGGCGGAATGTCCGTGGGGGTTGTTTCGCCACCGCCGCAGCCGGTTAGGGAAACCGCTCCCACAAAACCGAGCGAAAGAACCGTAGCGAACATAAGTTGCGAAAACACCTTCTTCATCGTAAATCCCTTCAAATAAGACGGAACAGCAGTTTCTCGAAACAGCGATTAGGCCGCTTCACAACCGACGAAGGCGGTAGGAAAAGTTTCTCAGAAAATGAACACGCGCTTCATCGCACGTTGTGGATTTTAGGGGGCCACTTTTCCCCTCGCAAGTCGGCCAAGCAATCATTTTGAGGGAACCGCGTGGAATGCTTTTGCCTTCTCAGGTTCGCGAACGCGAATCCAGTGATCGGTAAAGGCCAGGTAATCGCTCGTCTTGACCTTGGGCATGTGGCATGTCAGACAGTCGGAACCTTGCGGACGGACCGGGCAAGGCGTCGAATCGGCTTGTGATGGCGCATGGCATGTGTTGCAGCGCTGGGCGTAATACGCGGGATCCGTCGCTGCCGGACGGTGCGGATCGTGACAGGTAATGCAATCCATGCGCACGCTCCTCGAAGCCTCGGCTTGCGATTGAAAGCAGGGACTCAGCGCCAGCCCGACCGGGGCAAAACGAATCAAGAGCTGGTTCTCCGTCGTCAACTCGTCTTGGGTAAACTCCTCAATGCGCCGGTGACACTCGCCGCAGCGATTGATTGAGTCAAGCGGCGAAAGCGCCTTCCAGTCGACCGCCGTTGGAAGTTCGCCCTCGGAGTCGGCATGTCGCGCCGCGCCGGGATGACACCGGGCACAGGTCACGCCCACTACGGACCGGTTCAGGTCAAGCTGCCCGTTTTCGACGGCAAGAAACGTGCTATGGCAACCGAAGCATTGCAGCGTTTCCGTTGCGGAATGGTGCAAACCGATCGAAGCCGTCTCGCCTTGGGCCATACTGCCCGGCGTTAAACCCAGACCATGATCGGGGTACCACGACGCGTGAAACTGAAACATTTCTGTTTCGCCGCGCGGGTTCTCCAGAAGCGTCACCGGCGTCAACGCATGATGCCCCGAGCCGAAGATCCAGTCGACCGAACGACGCCCCGGAAACGCCTTTGCCGAAACTTGCAGCATCCCCTGGACTTTGTCGAATTGGTACGTGTCATTGAAAAGATCGATGCTTTGACCGCGAAAACGCTCGATCAATTCAGAGTCGTTGCCGGGACGCAATGTAAACCGATGAGGCGCCTTCTGGAACTCTTCGTACAACGTGCTATGACATTCGGCGCAGCGATGCGCATCCACCTGCGCCGCTGGCGAAAACACGGCTGGCGGTTCGAGTGGCTGCGGTTGCGTCATGGCGTAAACCGCGGCTCCCGCCGCTGCGGCAAGTAACGTGAAAATTAACCAACGCACAAAACGCTCCCGTTCGCCCACGTGGCGCAGCCGCATGCAACCGGGGCATTCGCCCGACTTATGGTAACGCGGGCAATGCGTTGCCGGCGTCCGGTTGTGACGAATCCCATGTTAAGCTGGCCTGCAAGTCTTGAACAAGCACACGCAAGGCCTTGTCGGCGTCGGCTTCGATCGCCTTCAGTTGTTGGTGAGCCGCTTCGGGGTCGCCTTGTTCGAGCAGAATCCAGGCTTGGGCGTACATCGCTTCGGGGTCGGCGCCAACGCCTAATGCGCCCTGCGCCAGCGATGCAAGCGCATCCGGCAAGTCGCCGTTCACATACGCATCGATGGCGCGGCGCCACGCGAGAGAGTCGGGCCGCGCCGCCGGTGGGGACGATGCGGCGGCGCGCGGCGGCGCTTCCGTCGCTGGCGCCATTGCCGCGACGGCTAATTCGCGAAACCGGCTCGCCTGTCCCGCAACCACAACCTCAGAATGATAAAGGTTCGCTTGACACTCGGCGACTTCGCGGTGCAGCTCGGGGGAGTCGCCACGCCCCTGCTCGTAGCGCAACACGCGCAAGGCCGCCGTCGTCAGACCCATGGCGCGAAAGACCCGTGATTGCCTTAGACTCGATTGTCGATCGGCCGCGTGTTCGCGCCATCCCCAGAGGTCGCGGTCGAAAACGCTTTGCGTCGAAGCGGGAGGAGAGTAGGACCACGGGCCCACATTGACGAAGTTCGCATGGCTTAATGTCTCCACGATGCGCGCCGTGTAGAAGGTGTCGGCCGTGGAGGCGTACGGCAAGACCGGCGAGTCTAGCGAGAACGGCTTCCATAACGAGGGCTCAAGTGCGCGAATCATCGCGAGATCTTCTGCGGCGATCAGCAGCAACGCAGTGCGGCGCTTGGCCAAGGGAATCCACCAACCGCCGGTGTCGCCATTGGCGCGGTGATAGCTCATCTTGCGTTCGTGACGCAAGTCATCCAGAAGATGCTGGTGCGCGGCCAAACGGCCTCCCAGTAGCGCGCGCTGAGGCGTGTCTTGCACTTGCAACTCTCCCGGTCGAAGCCACGCCGCCATGCCAGCGCTTCGACCGCTGTCGGCAAGGATTGTGCCGTGCGCGGGAACATCACCCAGAGCAAGTTCGAGATAACGAAAGTCTAAATCCGCGTGAATTCCCCAACCACCCGCGCGGAAGACGCCGAGCGCTCCGCCGCACAACAACACAGCACCAATCACGATGTAGAAGTCTGTCCTGCGTGGAAGCGGCGAATCGAAAAGGTAGCCAAGTCGGGGAGTCGCGCGCAATTCGGCCGTTTTACCGGCAACCGTAATTACGGCCATGGCTAGCCACGCGGCGGACGGAGCAAGATTGGGCGCCGAGGTCCACGTCGCCAGGTGCGCTATCAGCATCACCATCGCCAGGCTGAAAAAGAGTCGTCCCGCGGTTCTCGTTAAAAGTAGCGCCGCGAAAAACGTAAGCAGCAAAAACCCCGCTTCGACGCTTCCCCACGGCCCGCGTGCAAGGGGACTCCACGGCGAAAATTCCAAGTTCGCGCCCTGTGCGGCAATGACGGGGAACATGATTCGCGCCGAATCGCCTAGGGTCGCGAGTCCCCGCGGAGTGATGCACCCCGCGATAATGGCCGTCATCAAGGCCAGCAAGACCGGACGCAAACAATGGCGTTTGTCGCCATCAAACGACACCAGCAAGCTCGACACAAGAACCGGATACGCCAGAATCATGCGCGGGCCGAAGTTCGCCCAAAGAAGAATGACGATGGCGATTGGCGCAAGCCTGCGTAGCGTCGGTTGTCTTGCATAACGTACTCCTACAGCGAATACCACGGCTGCACCCACGGTGTCAAAAAACAGTCCGCCAGGATCCACAACATTTCTCAGACATAGCAATACGGCGACACCGAGGACCAACGAAAAGAGCGTATTTGATTTGCCTCCCCAGATGGCGAGCGCAAGGCAAGCTAACGCGGTAGCAACCACGCGCAGCACCATGAGGCCGTGGTCTCCCAGCGTGCTATGTGCGACGAACCAGGGGACTCCGCCGAGCCAATCCGCTTCCGCTGCGGCGTCGAGCGAGAGTAAGTCAGCCGAGGGGCGAAGCGAACCGGTGATGACTTCTCGCCCTCGACTCAGATCCCACCATAAGTCTGCCGATTGAACTGGTTGAAAGGCGACGATTAGTGCGACCGCCGCCAAGGGCCAAATGACACGCCATGAGAATGACCGCGCGCTGCGCGGCGATCGCTGGACAACGGGCGAAGGCGGCGCCAGGGCTGGAGCCTTGTTCTTTTTAGGGGCCATGCCGAGTCGACAAGTCAGCCGACCTGCCTGCACGAAAGGGAAGTTTTACCCGGAGGGCGACTGTTACACTTCTTCGTCCTGCTCGACATTGCGTAACAAACGCAAGACCTGCTCTGCCGATTCGGGGCGTTTGTCAGGCGCCGCGCTCATGCACTGCATAATGACCTTACCAAGCTGCCGGTTGAGCCGGGGGCACTTTTCGAAGATATCGGCCGGAGTTTGGGTGTCATGCGCCAGCGCCGCCACGCCGGTGGTTTCTCGCACCGGCCAGGGAAGATCGAGGGCGCACAAGTGATAGGCGGTCACCCCGAACGCGAAGATATCGACGCGCTGATCGGTCCAGCGGCGGCGCACCACCTCGGGCGCCATGTACAGCGGAGTACCGGTTCGGTTGCCCGGTTGGCGGAACTCGGGTTTGTCCGGCAAGGTCAATCCAAAATCGATCAGCTTGAGCGAATCGACCTCCAGCGAGCAGATGAAATTCCGAGGACAAATGTCGCGATGAATGAACCCCGCTTTGTGCACCGCGTCGATCGCTTCCACCATTTGTTTGATTAGCAGAACTCGGCGCCCTGCGAGCAATGGATCCTGATGATTGATCAATTGTTGCAATCCGGGGCCTTCGACAAACTCCATGATGATGAACTGTTCGCCCTTAGTGGTCAGGCCATAGTCGTACGTTTCGACCACGCGCGGATGCTTGATCGCCATGCCGATCTCGCCTTCGGACGGTTTGCCCAAAGCGCGAAACCGCTGTTCGAACAGTTCGGTTTTATCGGGATCAAGCACCTTGAGCCCCACAATGCGATCGGTTTCCCGATCGCGCGCTTTGCGGAAGCTCGACATGGTGCCCGAAACCGCCTGCCGCAGTATCTCGAAGCGGGCCTCGACGTCCACCTTTTTGGAGGACTTACTGGAGGATTTAGCTTTCCCGCTGGAGAGAACGGTTTTGAATTTGTCGAACAGGCCCATGTCGGGGGCAGTGCGGCGAAGGGAAGAAAACTTGGGAGGCTCAACGGCCCCCGTAATTCTTCTATTACACTCTGCCGCGCGTTGGGCCGCAACGACCGGATGCGATGAAAGCTACAAATGCGGCCCGAGGCGGAATGGATTAATGGTCGAACACAACACCGGCGATGGAACCCACCCTGCGTCAGGGAGGGCTTCTCGTTTTGGTTGCCGGAATTGCGCCTCCGTCGGTATGGGAAGTTCGCCGGCGCCGTGCCGAACGGCCCAAGGGAAGAACCGCAGACGACTTATTCGACCGTCCAGGTATCGCCAATTTGGAAGAGGGCGGCAAGGTCGCCTTCACCGCGCTTCTCCCTGGCGGCGTCAACCTGGCGATTGAGTTCGTTCTCGTAGGTTGGTCGCTGGACCGCACGGAACACGCCAATCGGCTCAGGAAACTGGGGATGACGCATACGGCTGAGCAGGTAGGCGTGAGTCGGTTCTTCGGCCTTTTCGTCGTGGAACAACAGGTCGTCTTCTTTGATCCCGCTGCCTAACTCGACGATTTCCGGCGTTGTGCCGTTCAGGCGAATGCCTTTATTGCGTCCCTTGCCGAAAATCAAAGGCTTACCATGCTCCAGTTCAAGGATGTTATCGTCACGCATTTTTTTGTCGGCCGCGTACTCCCAGGCCCCATCATTAAAGACGTTGCAATTCTGGTAGACCTCGACAAACGATGTGCCGCGATGCTCGGCCGCACGGCGAAGCGTTTCGCCCAAATGTTGAATGTGGACATCGACCGAACGAGCTACGAAGGTAGCTTCGCAACCGATGGCGATCGACAGCGGATGCAACGGAAAATCGACGCTGCCCATGGGCGTGCTTTTGGTGATCTTGCCCAGCGGCGATGTGGGCGAGTACTGCCCCTTAGTCAAACCGTAAATGCGATTGTTGAACATCACAATATTGAGGTCGACGTTGCGGCGGATGGCGTGCATCAGGTGGTTGCCGCCGATCGACAGAGCGTCGCCGTCGCCGGTAATCACCCACACATGCAAATCGGGTCGCGCAATCTTCAACCCCGTAGCGATGGCCGGCGCCCGACCGTGGATGCCATGAATACCGTAGGTGTTCATGTAGTACGGGAAGCGGCTAGAGCAGCCAATTCCCGAGACGAACACAATTTTCTCGGGCGGCACACCCAACGAAGGCATGATCTTTTTCATCTGCGCGAGGATCGAATAGTCGCCGCAGCCCGGGCACCAACGCACATCCTGATCGCTGGCGAAATCTTGCGAAGTGAGGACCGGTAGTTCAGTGGCCATGATGGTGTTTTGCGAACTTTCGTTACGAAGATGAATGGGTGGGGTGACCGGGACTCGTAAGGCGTTCCTGCCAAAATCCCGGCGAATGGAAGCGCCGGGCGGGTCTCGGCGCTGAGCGGTTTCGACCGGATTACGCCGTCAGTTTGCGAATCTTCTCCATCACTTCGATCACGCTGAACGGCTTGCCTTGCACTTTGTTCAATCCTTGCGCGTCGATCAAAAACTTGCTGCGGATCATCATTTGGAGTTGACCCAAGTTCAGTTCCGGCACAAGCACTTTCTTGTAGCTGCGAAGGATTTTTTCCAAATTTCGTGGGAACGGATTCAAGTACCGCAAATGCGCATGAGCGACCGAAATTCCTTCGGCCCGGCAACGCTGCGTGGCGGTGGTGCAGGCCCCGTAGGTGCCGCCCCAACTCAGAACGAGCAAGTCGCCTTGTTCGGGTCCCGCCACTTCCTGCAAGGGAATGTCGTCGGCGATGTTGGCCACTTTCTGGGCTCGCGTGTTCACCATGTGTTGGTGATTGAGCGGGTCATAGCTCACATTGCCGGTAACGTCTTGCTTTTCCAAACCGCCGATACGATGCATAAGCCCCGGTGTGCCGGGCAGCGCCCACGGCCGGGCCAAACGCTCGTTGCGCAAGTAAGGCTTGAACACATCGCCGTTGTCCAACGGTCCAGGATGCTCGATCGGGATTTTCTTCAACTCCGAAGTATTCGGAATGCGCCACGGCTCCGAACCGTTCGCAATGTAACCATCGGAGAGGACAATTACGGGAACCATGAACCGCGTCGCAATACGCCACGCCTCTTGAACGACATCAAAGCAATCGGCCGGGCTCCGCGCCGCCACCACGGGCAAGGGTGATTCGCCGTTGCGGCCATACATTACTTGAAGCAAGTCAGCTTGCTCGGTTTTCGTGGGCAAGCCCGTACTCGGACCGCCGCGCTGAATGTTGATAATCAAAAGCGGTAGTTCCAGAATCATAGCCAAGCCCATGGCTTCGCTCTTGAGGCAAATGCCCGGACCGCTCGAGGTGGTTGTGGCCATGGCGCCGCCGAACGCTGCGCCAATCGCCGAGCCAATTGCGGCGATTTCATCTTCCGCCTGGAACGTGCGCACGCCGTAGTTCTTGTAACGGCTTAGTTCGTGGAGGATGTCGCTCGCCGGAGTAATTGGATAGGAGCCCAAGAACAAATCTTTGTTGCTGAGCTTGGCCGCCGCCACCATGCCCCAGGCCATCGCCTGATTGCCAGTCACGTTGTTATAGGTGCCAGCGGGAAGTCGGGCGGGATCAATGTGATAGGTATAGACGAACGCCTCCGTCGTTTCGCCGTAGTTGTAACCAGCCCGTAGCGCGCGGCGGTTCGCCTCGGCGATATCGGGCATCTTGGCGAATTTGGCGTCGATAAACCGCAACGTGGGGTCCAAACTTCGGCTGTAAAGCCAGTACAACAGACCCATAGCGAAGAAGTTGCGGCAACGGTCGGCTTCTTTGACGCTCAGGCCCTGCTCGGCCACGGCGTCGCGCGTGAGTTTGGTCATCTTCACGCGAATCAACCGAAAACGTTCTTCAAGGTTGCCGTTTTCCAGCGGGTTTTCGTCGTAATGCGCAAGCTTCAGGCTCTTACCGTCGAACGCGTCCTCATTGACGATCAAAATGCCGTTTGGCTCCAGGTCCTCCAGGTTTGTCTTGAGCGCAGCAGGATTCATCGCCACCAGCGCGTTCAAGCGATCGCCGGGGGTGTAAATGTCGTCAGCGGCAAAGTGCAACTGGAATCCGCTCACTCCCGCAAGAGTGCCCTTGGGGGCGCGAATTTCGGCAGGAAAGTCCGGAAAGGTTGCAATGTCGTTGCCGGCCAGAGCGGAAGTGTTGGTCAGTTGCATACCGGCCAACTGCATGCCATCGCCCGAGTCGCCGGCCAACCGGACCGTGGCGCCTTCCAATTGAATGATTTGCTTACCGCCCGAAGAGGCTTCTGGCTGCGTTGTGGTTGACATGAGAGGTGGGGAAGAAGTTTGGTTCGCGAAAGGTGGGCCAGATGTGAGGTGGAGTCCGCAACAATCCGAAAGGTCGTATCACCATCCAACGGGGCGAGAATGACCGGGGCAGCAAGAACTCTACATCGCGGAATACGGGGTGCGTCTTCGTGCATCGAACGCGCCGCGCGCCGCTGGGTGGTTTCGCAAGCTGTCTCTCTCGGTTACCGCGAATCAATGCGATCAGCCGACGAGATACGCCACGTGAGTGTTCGTTACCAACCCAACAAGTTATTCTTTCGGTTCGCCTGAGGATTGCGGTTTAGGGTTCGGATTTCTGTAGCGAATTGCCCGTGGCAAGTTGCCCCCTGGCTTCCTTGTAAGTCGCTAGGCTCCTTCGCGGGTTTGCGAGGCGTGATGAGGCGCCGGAGGTAGCGTGTAGACGGCCTTGGGGAAGTGCTCTGCCAGATAATGGAGAATGCCCGCCGCTTCCACCGTGCCAACCACCTTGCCCGAATCATCGGTCACGGGCAAGCGGCGATAGCCCCCTGCCGACATCATCGTAATGGCTTTGGCGACGGAATCGCTCTTGGCGAGCGTTGTCGGATGGGGCGTCATCACCTGTTCAATGGGAGCCTCCAGACCTGCCGACTCTCCGTGTCCGTTGGAGGCGGCTCCTGGAAAACCGGCGGCCATGAGCCGCAAGGCGTCCCGTTCGGTAAACACCCCGACGAGCCGGCCTTCCTGGCGCGAATCACACACCAGGATACTGCCTGCCTTCTTCTCCTTCATCAGCGCCAGCACCTCGCGCACGGTGGTCGTCGGATCGACACAATTTGGCTCGCGAGGGTAGGCCTGCTCGACCGTTTCAGCGTCCAGATTGAGTTGAAAATCCACGCTACCGATCTCGCAAATCGCGGAAGAGAGGTAACTTGTGCGGCGCAACGCGCATGGAATGAATGTACCATGACCCGTTGAGGATTTGAACCCGTACTTGCACAAGAATTTATGAAACCACGAAAACCTAGCGCAACAAGGCGTGACTTCCAAGCAATTGTTCGACAAATAATCGGCGGCTTTGCCGCTAGTCTAATTTGGTCCGCTTCTGGTTCTCATAGAATTGCGATAGATCAAAACCGCCCTTTTGATCTTCCTCAAGCAATTTGATGCGCGTCTCTAATCGCTCAATCCGTCGCATCAACTGCGGCACTAATTCCGGCGTTGTATCACGCCGCAGCAGGCGTGGAGCCGGAGGATACCCCAATTGCCGCTGCAGTGCGGCGAACAGGTAGAGCGGATCTTTGCGACGATTCGCCCAAGCGATTTTCCCTTCACGCGCGCCAAACAGCATCGGCTTCTCGGGATGCTCCACCGCCTGTCCCCGACGCGCTAAATCTTGCAGGTACAACTCGCTACGCACGTAAAGCATGTCGGCGAAATCAACCACGCCCATTTGACGCCGGACGGTCAGAATCCATTCTTTCCAGTCGGCGTCATACATCGGATCTTCGGCAATCGCCGCGAGTCCACGATCGTACCGCAGCCGATTACGGCACAACACCTCAAACTGGTATAGGAACATGCCCTGTCGGGTTGGCTCTTTGGCGCGATATCCCGCTTCCGCCCGCAGCACGGCCATGGCCACGCGCATGTCGAACCGGCCGCGTTCCTCTTCCGCTTCACGCACGACATACGTTTGAAACGGCGTGAAGTAATGTTTGAGCCGCGCCATCGCGGGGGCGAACACTCCCGAGTGCTTCATTTCGGCCAGGAGAAAGCCAATCGCCATCGGCAATTTGGTGGTGGCCAGAACTTCCTGCTTCACTTGCTGGAACAAGTCCTGCATGGGCAGGTTTTCTTCCAAACGCTCGCCCAGAATGCGGAAGAAGTACTCCTGTTCGATGTATTCTTCGCGCTCCAGCATCAATGAAAAACAATTCTATGAAGGATGATTGATGAATTGGCGAACACGCGTCGCAAGACAGTCAACGCAGTAGGCGGCGCACGACGGCGCCCATCGTCACCGTTACGGTATCTCCGTATAATAACGGGTAAGCGTGCCTTTGGCATGTTGTATTCCCACGTTGTTTTGGATATCGTTCGCCCGGGATCGCCCATGCCCCACGAATTCTCGCCCATTCATGACGCCGTCGACGCCATCGCGCGGGGCGAGGTGATCGTCGTCGTCGACGCGGAAGACCGCGAGAATGAAGGCGACTTCATCTGCGCCGCCGAGAAGGCGACACCGCAACTGGTGAACTTCATCCTGAATGGTCGCGGCGAGTTTTGCATGCCAATCTTGCCCGACGTTTGCGACCGGTTGGAGTTGTTTCCCTTAGTTGAGTCGAACACCGCTCCGCTGGGCACGGCGTTTCTCACGCCGATTGACCATTACACCGTCAAGACCGGCATCACGGCCGATGAGCGTTCACGCACCGTCAAGGCGGTGATCGACTCAAAGACGGGGCCGGACGACTTCGTTCGTCCCGGTCACGTCCATCCGCTATTAGCCAAAGAAGGGGGCGTCTTGCGCCGCGCCGGGCACACCGAAGCGGCGGTCGACCTGGCGCGCATGGCGGGCCTGGCGCCAGCCGGCGTATTGTGCGAAATCCTCGATGATCGCGGTGAGCGCGCCACACGCGAACAGTTGTTTGAGCTGGCCTACAAGCATCACCTGCAAATCATCTCGATTGAACAGATCATTCGGCAGCGCCGCGTCAGCGAGAAACTCGTGAGTCGGGCAGCCGAAGCCGTCATGCCCACGCGGTATGGCGATGCGAAAATCATCCTCTATAACGTCCAATACGAAACCACCGAACCCGTAGCGCTCGTGTTTGGCGATTTGCGTAATAGCCCGGCGCCGCTGGTGCGGCTGCACTCGAGTTGCTTCACGGGCGATTTGCTCGGTTCGCTACGCTGCGACTGCGGCGATCAATTGCACATAGCGTTGGAGCGCATCAGCCGAGAGGGAGGCGCGCTCGTTTATCTCCCGCAAGAGGGCCGCGGCATTGGGCTGGCCAACAAGATTCGCGCGTACGCCTTGCAGGACCAAGGATTGGACACCGTCGAGGCGAACCATGCGTTGGGATACAAGGCCGATGTGCGCGATTACGGCGTGGGTATTCAAATCCTCAAAGATTTGGGCCTGTCTAAGGTGCGCATTCTGACAAACAATCCCAAGAAGACCGAGGCCACCATTTATGATGGCTTCGACCTGGAGGTGGTCGAGCAGGCGCCCATTGTCGTTCCACCGAATGAACACAATGCGCGTTACTTGGCGGTCAAGCGTGACAAAATGGGCCATCGATTGCCCAAAGAGTGACCCACGATCCCGCGCTGCGTGTTTTTGTCTCGCTGGTCTTTCTTTTCGAATGTCTAAGGACCGATGACGCCTGAGCTTGATCGTTACGTTCGGCAGGTGCGCTATCCTCGGCTGGGCGAAGCCGGGCAATGTCGGCTGTTGCAAAGCACCGCGCTTATTTGCGGTTGTGGAGCGCTCGGGTCAGTTTTGGCGAACACGCTGGCCCGCGCCGGCGTGGGCCGCTTGCGACTTGTGGATCGCGATTTTCTCGAAACGAATAATCTGCAGCGGCAGGTGCTTTACACCGAGGAGGATGTCGCGTCGGGATTACCCAAAGCAATAGCCGCCAAGAACCACCTGCAACGGATCAATTCTCAAATAGCCATTGAAGCGGTCGTGGCCGATGTTGATTCGTCGAACATCGCCGCCCTGGCGAAAGACGCCGACATTCTCTTGGATGGGACCGACAACTTCGAAACGCGGTTTCTGCTGAATGACGCGGCGTTGAAGTTCAACGTGCCGTGGGTCTACGGCGGCTGTCTGGGCGCCGAGGGGCAGACCATGACCATTCTTCCGGGCGAAACCGCGTGCCTGCGTTGTTTAATGCCCGAGGCGCCGCCACCCGGCTCGACGCCCACATGCGACGCCGCCGGCATTCTGGGAACAATTATTAATGTGATTGCCTCGATCGAAGCGAATGAAGCCATCAAGATCCTTAGCGGCCATCGTGAAGCGGTCAGCCGAACACTGACCATCTTCGAACTTTGGGACAATCGCTTCCGGCAAGTAAAACTTGATTCGTTACGCGAGACGGGCAACTGTCCCGCTTGCCATCGACGCGAGTTTCCTTGGCTCGAAGGCGTACGCGGCAGTCACACGGCCGTACTGTGCGGCCGGAACGCCGTACAACTAAGCTTCGCCGATCGGCAGGAAGTTTCGCTGGAGCATCTCGAAGAGAAACTGACGGGGCTAGGCATGGTGCGGCGCAACCGGTATCTGCTTCGCTTCGAAGCGGCGCCTTACCAGTTGACGGTGTTTCCCGACGGCCGTGCGATTATCGGCGGCACCGAAGATATCGCCGAAGCGAAAAGCGTGTACGCGCGATACATCGGCGTATAAGCTCGACGACATGTTTGACGTTGCGGGTGGGTGGAATTAACCAACTTTTCTCCGAAAATTGCGCCCGAAAATCCTCTTCCTAGCGTATACGCCAACGACCTTTAAGAGCCGAGAGCTTGGTTAGGAGGCCGCTTCGGTTGCGGCGAACAACTCGGTTAGTACAAGTCGTACATCGGGATAAACGAGCGATTGAATCACTGCGTCGCCTTCGCAAACCACTTGCGATTGGTAAAGCCCGTACTTGGGGTCGCGAAACACCGTGACGCGACGATGATTCGCATCAACGACCCAATAATCGCGGACGCCCGCTTCAGCGTATAATTGCGATTTCGGTCCCAAGTCATTGCGAAGACTGCTGTCGGCCACTTCAATAATTAGGAAGACATCATGCGATTGGGGTCGCTGGACGCTATAGTTTTTTCGCGCCACCCAAGCAATATCAGGTTCTGGCACACTTTCTAACTCAGGAAAACCGATCGAATTCTGCACACGAATCCACACATCGGTGCGCGAGGTGTGGAGAAAACTCCACTCGCATAAGCGGTCGACGAGAACTTCATGAACGGCGCCAATGGGGCTCATGGGAAGGATCTCTCCGCGAATTAACTCGACACGCTGACGGTGTTCGCCTGAAAACGCCCCAGCCTGCACCATGACGTCAAATTGGTCGTAAGTAATGCGTAACGCCGTGCTCATCGTGACGTAGTCAATAAAGGAGAATGGTCGCTTAACTCATTTTACCTAGGCGAAGGCGCAAACACGAATGTTCAAAGCTCGCTGCCGTCGCCCGCTGCGTAAATTGTAGGTGCGGCTACGTTATAACTTCCGTTTGAAGGTTATTCGGCGCCGCCAATTCCGATCGTCGGTTTCAGGAAAGTCAGTGCGCAGGTGGACGCCGCGCGACTCCTCGCGAGCAATCGCCGCGGCGATCATGATTTGCGCTACGAGCAGCATGTTTTGTAACTCCCAACCGCGCGGGTCAGAAAACTGGCGATTCGCCACGTATCGTTGCCAGTTGTCGATCAATTCGGCCGCTTCCGCCATGTGCACGCCAGAGCGGCGCACTCCCGCAGCGCGCCACATGAGCGACGTGAGCGAATTGCGAATGTCGGCCAGGTCCAGCGGTTCGGTCGGCTCGGGCAAAGGCGGATTGTCGAGCGGCGTAACGCGGTAGTCGTCCTGCTGCGAGAGCGCCTCTTGCGAAGCTCTCTCTCCAGCGCGGGCGCCATACACCAAACCTTCGAGCAAACTGTTGGAGGCCAGCCGGTTCGCACCGTGGAGTCCACTGGAAGTGACTTCTCCCGCCGCCCACAACCCCGGCAAGGTCGTACGACCATCTTCATCAACCGTGACTCCGCCAATCATGTAATGAGCGCCCGGCCGCACTGGAATTCGGTCTTTGGTAATGTCGATGCCGAACTGAGCACAACTTTCAGCAATGCCAGGAAACCGCCGACGTACAAGCTGCGGGTCCAAATGGCTCAAATCCAAATAGACGCATGGCCAGCGCGTCTTTTCCATTTGCGCGACAATGGCTTGCGACACGATATCACGCGGGGCCAGTTCGCCGCGAGGGTCATACTCAGCCATAAACCGATGACCGTTATGATCGATCAACCAGGCGCCTTCGCCGCGCATCGCCTCGGTAATCAAACTGCGTGCGCCGCCCGCGATGTACAGCACCGTGGGGTGGAACTGCATGAACTCCATATCGCGCAGTTCGGCGCCGGCACGATACGCCACGGCATGGCCATCGGCGGTGGCGACGGCCGGGTTCGTCGTCTCGCGGTAAACCTGGCCGGCCCCGCCGGTGCAAAGAATGGTTTGCTTGGCCCATAGATAGGTCTTGCCATGGTCCGCATTCCACACCAGCGCGCCGCGGCAGGCGTCGCTGTGTGTCAGCAAGTCAATCGTGAACGTGTTCTCCCAGATCTGCACGTTCGGCAAGTTGCGCGTGTGGTCGATTACCGCACGCATCACCTCTTTGCCGGTCGCGTCGCCCAAGGCATGCACAATCCGGCGGTGGCTATGTCCGCCTTCGCGCCCCAGCAGCAATTCGCCCGATTGCTCGTCAAAGCGCGTGCCCCATTGAATCAGTTCGTGAATTCGGAGCGGCGCGTCGCGCACCACGGTCTCGACCACCTGCTCGTCGCATAACCCCGCTCCGGCGGTCAACGTGTCGGCAATGTGATCTTCAAACCGATCCTCAGGGTCCAAAACTCCCGCGATGCCCCCCTGAGCGTAGTTGCTGTTTGATTGCCGGGCGACATCCTTTGTGACAATCACTACCGAGAGCCGCGGGTCAATGGCGTTCGCGGCGCGCATGCCGGCCAGCCCTCCGCCGATAATCAATACATCCGTGAAATAGTGCGGAACCTGCTTGGGATGAAAAGGAACCAGGTAGCGAGGCGTAATTGAAAGCATAAGGTTGGGAGCAAGTAAGGGCGCCGCTCGCTCCGCGAGAGGACTGCCGGCTTGAGGAACAAGCCGCCAAGGCGGTCACACAGGCAAGGAACTATTCCACCGCCCATCAAGGCCGAATGACCGGCTCGACCTTCGTGCGGCCAGGAAGGTAGCTCGGGCCCAAGCACAAAGGCGTATATCGTTCGTGCACACCGTTTTCGACGTAATGCGGCGTCCATCCCGAAGCATCCTGAAACAGCCGAATGCACCGAATCGTGCGGTCGTCGCACAGGTCGAACCAATGTTGGGTACCCGCCGGCACATTGATCAAGTCGCCCGCTTCCACTTGCACCGCGAAGACCGGCCCGCCTTGCGGATGAATATGAAACACTCCGCCGCCTTGCACGGTGAAACGCACTTCATCTTCGCTGTGGGTGTGTTCCTTGCTGAACTTGGCCAGCATGCCGTCCAACCCAGGCGTTTGCGAGTTGACGTTAATCACATCGGCCGTGACAAAGCCGCCCGCCTGCTTTAACCGTTCGATCTCCGGCGCATAGGCGGTCAGAATCTCTTCGTTGGTCGCCTCCGGACCGATGCGGCCCTCCACCTCCCACCGCTCGTACCAAATACCGAACGGCTGGAGAAAGGTGCGAATCTCGTCGACATCGGTCAGTTCGCGGTTTTCATCAGGAATGCGAATTCGGGCCATGAAATCTTTCCCACGGGGAATAAACCAACTTGCCGGGCCATGGCATGGGCATGGCGTTCAAGGCTTGCGCGCCGCAGCGTCAGGAAAACGCTCGGCTGCGTGGCATTATAGCCGCCTTCCTAGGACTTCAAACAAGAACTCGAACACCTCCACGTGACGGCGGGCTTGGTCAAGGTCTTTGCCCCACGTATAGAGCCCATGGCGGCGGATCAAAAAACCGTGCGGAGTCGGCGTCATCTGCGCCAAGTTTTCTCGCAGTTGCGCCGCCAACACGGGAATATCCTGCGTGTTTTCGAAAATTGGAATCCACTCGCGATGTTCATGCGACGTGACCCCTTCCAACCCTTTGAGCATCTCGTAACCTTTGATCGCGATTCCGCCGTTCTCGTGAAAGTGATCGGAAAGAATGGTTCCCCACACCGAATGCGTATGCAGAATGGCGCCTGCACCCAGCGCTTCCGCTAAGGCGATGTGCAAATGTCGTTCGGCCGAGGCCGCTGGTTGCTGAATCGTGGTTGGTTCGCCCTGGGAGTTGATAAGGACAAAATCCGTGCGCGTGAGTCGGCCTTTGTCTTTGCCGCTCGCGGTAATTAGCAGTTCCAGCGGCGCATGGTCAATAACCACGCTATAGTTGCTGCTCGTGCCAAGCGACCAACCCCGCCGGTGGAATTCTTCGCCAATCGCACGTAATGCATCGACGTGGTACTCCAAACCGCGCAACACTTGCCGCGGCGAGGCAGGAATATCTTCACGAATGGCGGGGCGTTTCGCTTTGGCCATGCCAGAACAATCAACAAGAGGGAATGGTTTCGCTCAATCTAACAGATCAGCCTGGCAATTCAACGGTCATGGGGATTGCGAGGCGCCAGGTTGTCGGGCATGATCTAGGCGTTTTCCTCCCGGGAGCAAGCGCCAATGTCCTCCGCTTTGAAATACACGCCCGATGGCACGATCATCACCGGTTGGGACTTTAGCACCGGAGCGGTCAAGTGTGTCGCGTTTGAACTGAACGGCCGCGTGGTGGCCGAGGCTCGCCTTCCCACCGATCTTTGGCGCGGCGACGAACGCAACGGCGAATTGGTCGATGCGGGCATTCACGAACTCAACCTCATGCAGTTAGAAGGCCAGGCGCGGGCCAGCGTGCGAAAGATCGCCGCACAACTGCGCGACCTGGGCAGGTTAGACGACTGGCGCGCCGGCGGCGTTTCGGCCACGCATCATACCGCAGGGCGCATCGACCGCGACTTCACACAAGTCCGACGCGCCATTTGCTGGAACGATCAAACGCTGGCTCGCTACCATGCTCCGGCGTTGGAGCGTCTCGGGGGGCAGGAGAAGGTCAAAAAGCTCATCGGCGGACCGTGGGCTATTCGTTACTCGCTTTCACACCTGGTTAAAGACGAACAAGAGTTGCCGTGGGACGATTGGCAGCGCACGCACCTGATTTTGCCGCACGGCCCGTTGGCGATTGGTTATTTGACCGGGAAGTTCGACGCAATCAGCGTTTCCGCGGCGGCGTCCACGGGCATGATGGACCTGCGCAAGCGGCAATGGGCCTGGGGCATGTTGAACGCGCTCGAGAACGCCAAGTTACGCAGCCTGGTAAAAAAGCAATTACCCGAGATCATTCAAGATCAGTACGCCGCCATTGGTCCGCTAGCGCCGCACGTAGCGACAGAAGCCGGACTGGGCAAACAATCGCCCTTGGTGTTCCCCAATCTGGATGATCAACTCGCCGGACTGGCTGGGGGCGGCGCCGTGGAAGCGGGACAGATGGCGGTCATTCTGGGAAATTCCGTTGTGGTGAACTCCTCAGCGGCCGAGTTGCCCCGGACCGATGATTTAGACATCATGGCGCTGAACTGGCCGGGCAATCTCGTCATGCGGTGTTACACCAACGGCGCCGGATTTTTCAACCAGGTCATTGGGACGCAGCCGACGTGGAAGGCGTGCGACTGGGCTGAACGCGAGAAGCTGGCCGCAGCCGCGGCGCCCGATCCTGACCGCATCATGGTGTTGCCGTTCCCGCTGCAAGAGCCGTCACTGGGCATCGGAGAGCAACAACGCGGCGTGCGGTGGTTTCCGTCGGAACCTGACCCCAAGCAAGAACCGGGGCTTCGCTACCGCGCCGCCGCCGAAGCGCTGGCGTACCTCATTCGCCTTGGGGTCGAAGCGCACGAAGCGGCCGGGCAGAAAATCAACCGCATTAGCGTGTCGGGCGGACTCGCGCAAAGCGATCTCATGTGCAAGATCTTGGCCACCGTGTTGGAGCGGCCGCTGGAACGGCTGGAGTCGGTCGAAGGCCCCGCCTTAGGCGCCGCTGCCGCAGCGCTGGCCGGGTACGAAACAAGCCTGCGCCGCAAACGCCGCAGTAAAGAGGAATTTACGGTGGCCGACGCCGTGGCGCAGATCGTGCGCTACCGCAAGCCGGTCGCTCCGCATGATCCTTGGCGTGAAACGTATCAACGCGGTCTGGCATTGTTCAAGCAGCGCGTCGAGCAAGCGCGACAAAGCGGCTCGACCACCCGCAAGTAAGCACGCCAAGGACCTGTCCCAACAAAACGCCCGCGCCCTTTGTGAGACCATCGGCTTGTGGAGTCAGAGTTTATTGGTTGGTTGCGTGAACGGCTTCCGTCTCATCCGCGCCTGCTTCTGGGTCTCGGGGACGATGCCGCCGTGCTGCGCATGTCGCACAACTGCGTTGTCACGAGTGACCTGCTGACCGAGGGCGTCGACTTTTATTTGGCGGAGTGCGATCCGCGGCGCATCGGCCGCAAAGCATTGGCGGTGAACCTGAGCGATCTTGCCGCGATGGGCGCAAAACCGGTCGCGGCGGTGGTCGCGTTGGCCCTACCCCGTTCGGGCGCGCTGGAATTGGCAAAACAACTTTACGAAGGTCTCTTGCCACTCGCCGACCAGTTCGACACGGCCATCGCGGGCGGCGATACGAACACGTGGGACGGACCGCTCGTAATCAGTGTGACCGCCTTGGGCGAACCGACCGAGCGCGGCGTCCTCACTCGATCGGGCGCAAAACCGGGAGATCGTGTTCTCGTAACGGGATCGCTGGGAGGCAGCATTCTGGGACGACACTTCGACTTCACGCCGCGCATCGCAGAAGCGCTACTTTTGCAGGAGCGCTATCGCCTGCACAGCGCCACGGACATCAGCGATGGGCTATCGCTCGATTTGTCGCATATCTGCGAGGAAAGCGGTTGCGGCGCCGAATTGGATCTTGAGGCCATTCCCATCCACGACGACGCAACACGGCTTGCCGAACAACGCGGCGACGGCGTCACGCCGCTTGCGCACGCCCTTTCCGACGGCGAAGATTTCGAACTAATTCTGGCCGTTCCGCCCGAGGAAACGGAGCGGCTGCTTCGCGAAAAACCGCTCGCGACGCCGCTCACCTGCATTGGCGAATTCGTGCAACACGCCGGTTTATGGACGCGAGACGCTCACGGCGCGGTGACGCCGCTCACGCCGCGCGGCTACCGGCATGAATAACCGGCATGAGTAAGTTGAATTGCGTCCCTCATCACTTGCTGCGCGGATTGCGTAGGTAATAGAAACGGCCGTCTTCGGCGCCGCCCACGAAGTCCGGAATCGTATCGCCGTTGAAGTCGACCACCGTGGGGCTCACGTCGTGCCCCTCGATGTTGCGCTTCGCTAGCGTGCCAGCGTTCTTGAAAACCCACTGGCCATCCTGAGCGGCGACTTGTTGCAGGAAGTCGGCATTGGCTGAGTTCAACAGAAAATCGAATTTACCGTCGCCGTCCCAGTCAGCCACACACAACTTGCGGCGCCCGCTGCCGCCGGCGGTGCGATTATTGAGTTGCAGCGGCGCGCCGCGCTCATCGACGAACGCTCGGCGCGGTGACAGCAGGACGCGCCGCCCCTCTCGCTCGGCGCGTTCAAACAGGGCGAGGTAGCCTTCCTGGTCGAGCATCGCCAAATCGGGCAATCCGTCTCCGGTGAAATCGTACACAACCGGCGTAGTGCGCCACTGCGTGAGCAGCGCCTTGCCTTGTGGTTTGCGCCATCCCCAGGCGAGCGCCGGTTGCGGCTTATCCCATTCGACCTCAATGGGTTGCGGCGCCGCCAGTTGCGGCGCGGAACGCGTGCCAAGATTACGCAGCCAGACGACATTCCCCAGGATGCTGTTCAGCACAATGTCGGGCAAGGCGTCGCCGTCCCAGTCGGCAATGCTGAGTGTGGTGTAACCCCATTTCGCCTCGGCCGGTCCTTGAATACTGCCGTTGGGACCCGCCATGATGCGAAACGGTTTTCCCTCCACTTCGAGCCGAACGGGCGCCGCCCAGCGCGGATATTCAACCTTCGGACCGCTCAAGTTTTCGAAGAACTCGATATAACCTGCGGTGTTCCCGCTTACCAGGTCGGTATCGCCGTCGCCATCCCAGTCGAACCCGCATGGCGTGGCCAGCGCGCCGCACTTCAACTCGTCGGCTTCTTGTTGGAAGTACCGCGGCGGCAGAAACGTAGGAGTGCGGTCGTCGCCGAGTTCGCCCGTGTTTTCCACAAGCGCCACGCGGCCGTCTTCATCACCCACGATCAAGTCGAAGTCGCCGTCGCGATCCCAATCAAACGCGACGGGAACAATCATTTGCAGCTCCATCGCCAGCCGCTGTCCGCGCGCGTCGGTTAGGCGCCGACCTGCCGCGTAGCGCGGCTTGGTGCGGCTGCCGACATTCTCAAAGTACGTGAAACCGTCAAGGAACTCGCCACAAAGCAGGTCCAAGTCGCCATCGCCGTCGAAGTCTTCGAAGTTGGGCGAGGGACATCCGAACGTGTCGACCGGCTTACCCTCGGCTTCCACCTGGAATGGCTCCGCATAGGACGGCTCGGCGGTCGTGCCCTGGTTGCGGAAAACGAACACGAACCCATGCAGCAGTTCATGCGTCCACTCGCCCGCCGCGTTGTACGCATCATCCCAGCCGTAGTAGCTCCAATCTTCAATGCCCACCACCAAGTCGAGCGCGTCATCGCCGTCGTAGTCCACATAGCGCCATTGATTGTGACGCACCTTCGGCCCTTTGGGTTGCTTTCCTTGAGGAACGTACCATTTGGCCGACACCGGCAGCGTCACGCGTTGCGTGAGCCCCGTCTTTTCGAAACCGGGGTGCTCGGCGCCGGGGGTCAACACGCGCAATTGGCCGTCGATGTAGCTGGGCATAACGTAATGCACCGTGCTGCTTAACTTGCGCGAGGGCTTGAACGCGGGAGATTTGTGCGCCGCGGTGTCGCCCGATGCATTCTCGAACAGCCACACGCCGTTCGAAGGCTTATCGGGACAGGACACGATGAGATCGAAATCGCCGTCGCCGTCGGCGTCACACGGCACGGGCCAGGCCCAGAGGCCCACGCCCAAGTCGACCTTCAGGCCCGGCTGTTGATACTTCAGCCGCTCAAGCTCCTGACCGATCGCAGCACATGGCGCGAGCGCGAGACAGACAACCAACGCAGCAAACTTCATGGGCGACGCTCCCCTAGGTCGACATCACGTGGGTCCACCGTCCGATGATGACGGATCCCGTGAAGTGCTGCAACTGCGGGGGCTCGTGACGGGCGCAAACCGCCGCGGATTCGCGCCGTTCGAGAGGGCAGTCGAACTTCCGCGTTCCCGCGAACGTCTCGTTGAACCACGTTCCAGCGAGAAACACTTTCCCGAACAACCCGTGCGCTCGCGCTTCGCTAACGCGCCGCAACGGGAAAGTCGGGGAAGGAGGGAGCCGAGGTTTTCACCACGTCATGCACTCGAAATCATGAAAGGCGGAAACCCGGACTCCCGCTGAAACAACCGTCTTTACTTTGGCAGACTGGCTTGCAAATGCCCATAAAGTGTTTCTTCGCCACGCACAATATAGAACTTCAGCGGTCGCAGTTGGGCGAAGTCGGGACGGTTGAGAATGTAACGCACGTTTTCTAACGTAATGGTTTCCCAAATGTGCATGCCGACCAAGACGTCGCCGCGGCGAATCCCTTCGGCCGCCGCTGGGCTGCCGGGACGAACTCCTTGCACGCGAAGTCCGCCGCGGTAGCGGGTATTGAGCTTCTGAAACTCATCGGTTTGCATGGGCTCTAACCGCAGGCCGAACGCCGTCCAAATCTGCTCATCTGCGTTGGGCGTAGGATTAACCAAAGCGCCGATCGCTAAGGTCAGCGAGCTTTCTTCGTCTCCGCGTCGGATCTTGACGGTCACTTCATCGCCGGTCTTCCGGCCCATCAAAGCGCGTTCGATGTCGAGCTTGCGAGCGACGGTAAAGTCCTCGATGGCGAGAATCTCATCCCCAGGAGCGAGCCCTGCGGCTTCGGCCGGGCTACCGGGCTTCACGGTTCGGGCGATGAAGTGAAAGTCCTCCTCATCCCGCACCGTCTCGCCTTCCAGGCCGTAGTACAATCGTTCGCGGCGTTCGACGCTCATCAACTGAGCAGCGACTTGCATGGCTTCGTCCACGGGAATAGCAAAGCCGATGCCCTGCGCTCCCACGCGAACCGCCACGTTGATGCCGATCATCTCGCCGTCGATATTGAGCAGCGGTCCACCCGAGTTGCCGGGGTTGATGGCCGCATCGGTCTGGATTAAATCGTTATACTTCTGCTCATCGCTCACCTGCACCGTGCGATGCAAAGCGCTAATGATTCCCCGTGACACCGTATGCGGGTAGCCATACGCGTTGCCTACCGCCACCACCGGTTCGCCTGGCATCAGATCATTGGACGAACCGATACGAATCACCGGTAGCGGGCTGTCCACATCGATTTTGATGATCGCCAAGTCGGTGCGGGGATCGTTCTCCACCAGACGGCCGATGACGGTCGTCGAGTCGGCAAGCGTCACTTGGATTTGCCGCACGCCCTCGACCACATGATAGTTGGTAATGATGTACCCGCGCGGGTCGATCACCACGCCGGTACCCATGCCGTTCACTTGCCGGCCGGCTTCGGCGCCGAACTGCACATCGGTGGCCGGAACCGTCTTGCGGCCGTGAATATTTACCACCGAGGGGCTCGCTTTTTCCACCGCCTCGACAATGGCGGTGCGGCGAAGTTCCGACGCATGCAAGCTGGTGGATCGCTCCAACGAGCATGCGATGAATCCCGCCAGCACGGCAAGGGCAATACGCGATCGTCCATGTCGGCGGGTAGGGTCGTGCATGGCAGGTCGTGGGTCCAAAGGAAACCGCATGGCGCTTTGCGGGAACGCCAGTTGGGAGGTTGGGTCCTTCCCTGCGGGTTGCGCACGGAAACCTCGTCCCACGGCCTAAATCGGACATCCACATTCTAGGCGTTAGGCGATGGGCGGTCGTCGTCATAGATCGCCTAGCTTCACAAGGGTGGAATAATCGGGAAACTCGCTATCGGCTCGGTTCAGTCGCCTATTCGAAAGCCCTTCTGCATCAAGACTTACGATCATTCGACAACGGGCCGAAGTCGCGCCCTTGGCGTAGCCGAAAAGAGACTGAGAGCCGACGACCACATTCCAGGATTCCCGGTTCGCGAAAATGCCTTGACCCTGGCGCGCGATGTTGCGAAGATCGCCCGCCTGCCGGTCGGCAGTTCGACGGTGTTAGCGTAGGTGGTACATGAGCCGATGTATTTTGGCGAGCTTTAGTCTTCTGGCTTTGGCGATGGTGTCGGCCACAGGCTGCCGTTCTCCCCATCATGCGGATCGCGGCGCCCTGCTAGGTGGACTCACCGGAGCCGGCGTAGGCGCAGCAATTGGCAAAGCGTCGGGTAACACCGCTGCGGGAGCGCTCATTGGAACCGCCGTTGGGGCCGTGGCGGGCAACGCCATTGGCACGGCGGTTGATGAAGATATTGAGCGAGCCCGCATCGAGGCGCAAATCGGGCAGAAGCTCGCTGCCCAGGCGACCATCAACGACGTGATCGTGATGACGCAAGCCGGGGTCAGCGAAAGCGTGATCATCGCGCATATCCATGGCAACGGCGTTGCGCAGTCGCCCAGTCCCGAAGAGGTGATCACGATGAAAAACCAGGGCGTGACCGATCCGGTTATTATGGCGATGCTCCAAGCACGTCCCGCTCCGGTTGTCGTTACCGCTCCACCCCCGCGACCCGTCGTGGTCGAAGAACATTACTATGGGCCGGGGTGTTACTCGCCCTACTGGCGACATCATCATTTTGGTCACCACCATCGCCCCCATTCCCACGTCAGTTGGGGCGTGTCGTTTGGACATTAGTTCAAACTGGGGCGATGACCGCGGTTGAGATCCTCACGGCCG
Source organism: Planctomycetota bacterium (assembly GCA_963204915.1). Classification (GTDB taxonomy): domain Bacteria; phylum Planctomycetota; class Planctomycetia; order Pirellulales; family Pirellulaceae; genus JAHWKS01. Next base: position 182,575 of record CAUJHS010000061.1, read on the forward strand.
AAGCGTCTGGCGACAAACGGCGCCTTCTCTTGCGACGCTAACCTCTAGTGATGGGTCCTTACGCTTGCTAGGCTACCGAAGGGCGCCCAAATCTGGGCGACATGTGGCTTTGGCGTAGCTCTGGAAAGACCGCGCAATGGCAAGTGACGAGCCGGTAACCAAAACGTCCTCTTCTAACCATCAATCGCCCGAACCCACAAAGCGTCGACAACGCCGACGGACTCCCCCTTGGTGGGTGTGGATCGTACTCATCGTGGCGGCGGTTGGCATTGTCTTCGTACAGCGTCCGAACGCCGCGGATCATCAAATCAGCAATCTTGCCACCCTCGTCATGGGTCTGGTGGCGGTGGGCGCGGTAACACTGTGGTTCGTGTGCTTCAGTGGTTACAGCTTTTTGCTGCGCATGCTGTCGCTGGCTGCCGTATTACTTGCGCCGGTCGTGTTTTTCACGTTTTTCCGTATCGAACAAGTCACGGCCGAGTTAGTCCCCCATTTTGGTTTGCGATTCGCACCCAAGCCCGACGAAAAATTGGAACAGCCGCCGGCCACCGTGGCGGACACGGTTGACCTAACGCCCACGTCGCGCGACTTTCCCCAGTTTCTCGGGCCAAACCGAGACTTTACCGTTCCAGACATCACGCTCACTACGAACTGGAAGTCTCAGGCGCCGGAGAAGATGTGGCGCCAACCCATCGGCGGCGGATGGTCGGGGTTTGCCGCGGTCCATGGTTTCGCTGTCACGCTGGAGCAACGTGGCGATAAAGAACTGGTTACTTGTTACGAGATCGAAACAGGCAAACTTCGCTGGTCGCAGGGAGTCGAGGCGCGTCACGAAACCGTGTTGGGCGGTGTTGGACCACGCAGCACCCCCACGATCCATGATGGCCGAGTCTATGCGCTTGGCGCCACCGGGAAATTACGTTGTTTGGATGGCGCCACCGGCCAACTGGTCTGGTCAAAAGACCTGTTGGCCGAGTTCGGTGTGACCGTCGAAGAGGACTTGAAAAACATCGCCTGGGGGCGCGCGGGATCGCCACTGGTGGTAGATGATCAGGTTATTGTGCCCGCCGGCGGACCCGCCGGAAAAGCGGTCTCGCTCGTCGCGTACCATCGGTTAACGGGCGAAGAAGTTTGGCGCGGCGGCGAACGGCAAATCAGTTACGCCAGCCCTACGTTGGCAAAACTGGCCGGCGCGTCACAAGTTCTTATTGTCAATGAAGATACGGTCTCGGCCCATGACCCGGAAACTGGCAAAACGCTGTGGAGTCATCCCTGGGAAGGAAAAAGCAACATGAACGCGACCGCCTCGCAAGCGGTGGTGTTGCCGGGCGATCGCGTATTTCTTTCAAAGGGCTATGGCGGCGGCTCGCTGATGTTGCGTTTATCCCGACAGGGGGATGCGTGGAAGGTCCAGGAACTTTGGCAAGATAAAAATGTGCTGAAAACTAAGCTCACCAGCGCCGTGTACTTTGAGGATCATCTTTACGGACTCTCTGACGGTATTCTCGAGTGCGTCGCCGCCGAGGATGGCCAACGACAGTGGAAACGCGGCCGTTACGGGCATGGGCAGCCGCTGCTGCTTGGCCGGTCCTTACTCGTGTTGACGGAGTCGGGCGAGGTCGTTCTGGTGGCCGCGACTCCGGAAAGCCACCAAGAGTTAGGGCGTTTTCAAGCCATTGAAGGCAAAACCTGGAACAATCTTTGCGTTTACGGGCCCTATCTCTTAGTGCGTAACGGTGAAGAAGCGGCGTGCTACAAACTGCCGCTGGAAAAATAGAGAATCTGCATCGTCGGCGCCGGTTCTGCCTCGTGCGCCGTATTTCGCGCCGGGCTTGGTCGATACCAACCTTCGGCGTCCTTGCGATCGGCGGTCCGAACCGTCGGCCGAAAAGGAATGCTTTGCATCATCATCTTTGAGGCCGCATGTCTTCTGACTCCGCCGTTCGTTGGTGTCCCCATTGCCGCCGTCTCACGCAAAACGCCCTCACGGCGCCACCCGTGTACGATGCGTCGCTCGGGAATGATCTGGCGGAAGCCTCGCCGCGGGTGGCCCGCCTCAAGCGCTACTGCGCCAGTTGCGGCGAAATCTGGGAGTCGGTTGAAGCGCCGCTCTCGGTTTTGGAGGAGCACCTGCAACTACACTCCAAACTTGAGGAAGCCCGGCGACAACTGGCCATGTTACGGCTGTTACTCGCCCGAGACCGCCACTTCGAAGAGGACGACGCGGTCAAAACGATCCCGCTACGCCGCGCGGCGTAACTCTGCAAAGGGACTCTTCACCGCGGACCTGTTTTCTCGTCCTGATTTTATTTGTCAGGAATTGTCGGTCCTCGCGCCTGGTTGATGGTCGCGTTACCGTGTTGCGGCGTTGACCGGAAAGGCGGCGTCCGTGACAATGCGTCGAACCCTGGCTTTGCGGCCAGCGTCTTGGTGGTGGTGCGCCGCTGCGCCCGCTCGACCCGTTCGCCGCCTTCGATCGATCGTGACCGCCCATGAGTTCTGGTGTTCCTGCTTCGTCCACCGTTCCCGATCCCCATGCTGCGCGACGAGAAAAGCTTCGCAAACTCGTTGAAATGGGCGTCGATCCCTGGGGCGGACGGCTTGATGGCATCGCGTCGATCTCCGATGTCCGCGCGCAATTGCCGCAGGTGAAATTCCACACCGAAGCGGGACAGCAACTCAACCTCCCGGTGGAGTTGCTGTCGCTGGAGGATGTGCAACAGCGCCAAAACGAGTTTCGCACCTGGCTAAGTCAACAAGGCAAGGGCGAGATGGTCGGCCCTACGGTGCGTGTGGCCGGCCGCATTATGTTGAACCGCGACAAGGGCAAGCTGCGTTTCCTCGATGTGCAAGACCGCACCGGCAGCGTCCAGTTGTTCGTCGGCATGAACCAAGTGGGCGAGAAGAATTGGGAACTGGCCGCGCTACTCGACATGGGCGATATCATCGCCGCCGATGGCATGTTCGCGGTCACGAAACTGGGCGAGCCGACGATCTTCGTCACCGCGTTGCACTTTTTGACCAAAATGTTGGAGGTGCCCCCGGAAAAGCACCACGGACTGAACGACCCCGAGTTGCGCCAACGCATGCGCTATCTCGACCTGACCTACAACGAGGGGGTGTTGCCGCGGTTTATCGCCCGCACCAAGGTAGTGCAGTCAATCCGGCAAACGCTGCATCAGCAAGGTTTCTTCGAGATTGAAGGCCCAACGCTCCACACGATCGCGGGCGGTGCGGCGGCGCGTCCCTTTGTGACGCACCACAACACGCTCGACCTGGACCTGTTCCTGCGGATCGCCCTGGAGCTGCACCTCAAGCGGCTGCTGGTGGGGGGCATGGAGCGTGTGTACGAGTTGGGCCGGGTCTATCGGAATGAAGGAATCAGTCCTCGGCACAACCCCGAGTTCACGATGCTCGAAGCCTACCAGGCGTATGGCGACTACGGCACGATGATGGACCTGACCGAAAGCCTCATTCTGCGCGCCATCGAAGCGATTGACGGCAATTATCGCCGACCGTGGGGCGATAAGCTGATTGACTTCACGCCGCCTTTTGCCCGCCGCACGTATGACGAGCTTTTCCAGGAGCATACCGGCGTCGACCCGCGCGACGAGGCCGGCGTCAGGGCCCTGGCCGGGAAGATCGGCTTCCACACAGAAGGGAAACACCCCGACGTCATCAAAAGCGAGGTCTTCGAAGAAAAGGTCGAAGACGCGCTCATGGGGCCGGTTTTCGTCCTCGATTACCCCGCCAGCATTTGTCCCTTGACCAAGCGGAAGCGAGAGAACCCGCAAGTGGCGGAACGATTCGAGTTATTCATCCAAGGCATGGAAGTCGCCAATGCCTACACCGAACTGAACGACCCCGATTTGCAGGAGCAACTGTTTCGCACGCAGTTGGCCGGTCTGGCCGACGACGAATCCATGGCGAAGATGGACACCGACTTTATCCGCGCTTTGCGGCATGGCATGCCCCCCGCAGGCGGGCTGGGAGTCGGCATTGACCGCCTGGTAATGCTCTTGACGAACACCCAGACAATTCGCGATATCATTCTCTTTCCCGTCTTGCGCCCCGAGCAAGAAAAATAACCTGCGCTGGAGCGCCACTGCTGACTCGCCAGCAATGGACCCCCGAAGAGAACACTGCTGGGCAAGCCAGCAGTGGCACGCGCCTATTACGCTGTCCACGGAAGGACCATGTATAAACTTCTGCTTAGTTGGCGGTATTTGCGGACGCGTTACATCGCGCTGGCGTCGGTCGTAAGCGTCACCTTGGGCGTGGCCACGTTGATCGTGGTCAACAGCGTGATGGAAGGCTTCGCCGTCGAGATGCACAAGCGGCTTCACGACGTGCTCTCCGACATCGTTTTCGAGGGGCAAGGGCTTGAGGGGCTTGCTGACCCCGATTATTACGAACAGGAAATTCGTCATATCGTGGGCGACGACCTGCAAAGCGTCACCCATGTGATCCATTTGCCTGCCATGGCGTCGATCTCGATTCGCGGCGGCGAGACGATCAACCAATACGTCAACCTGATCGGCGTGGACGAAAAAACGTACGGTTCCGTTTGCGATTTCTCCCAGTTTTTGCTGCACCCGGAAAACCGCCAGAAACTCAGCTTCTTACTGCGTGACGGCGGCTATGACCCGCGCATGGCCGAAGCGGGCTGGTCGCACCGGCGCATGTGGGCCGCCTGGGAAAAAGCGTATCAGGAACAAGTGCGCATGGAGCAGGAGCGCCGCTTAATGCAGCACCCCCGACCTGCGCCGACGGCGCACGCGGCGGATGAATCCGGAGAGCCTTCTGCGCCGTTTGACCCGATTGCATCGGCAGAAGCCGCTGCTGAGCCGCCCGCACCTCAACCGCCGGCGCCCCAGCCGCCGCAAGAGCCGGATGCAGCGCTTGCGGGCGAGGCTTCTCCCGAGACGCCTGTTGCCGGCCCGCGGGGCGGCCGCAACCCGTTTGATCAGTTTCGTCGCGAGGAAGCGCAACAAGACGTATTCGACCCCACCAAGGAGCAGCATCCGGGAGTGATCTTGGGCATCGCCATCGCCAGCCGGCGCCAGCGCGACGACAATGGCAATGTCAAGGACTATTTCTTCGTTCAACCGGGCGACGATGTCCAAGTTTCGTTCCCCAGCGCGGGCAATCCGCCCAAGCCGTTGCACGCCTCGTTCACGGTGGTCGACTTGTACGAGAGCAAGATGAGCGAGTACGACTCGACGTTCGCCTTTGTGCCGCTGCGCACGTTGCAGGAGTTGCGCAACATGATCGATCCGCTGACCGGGACCGCGGCGGTCACGTCGATTCAGCTCAAGCTCAAGCCCGGCGCGAACTTGCGAGCCGTGCAAGACAAACTGCTTAAGCGTTTTCCGCCAGAGCGTTACCCCTACCGCATTCGCACCTGGCAAGACTTGCAAGGACCGTTGCTGCAAGCGGTGCAACTGGAAACGACCATTTTAAATATCCTATTGTTCTTAATTATCGCGGTGGCGGGGTTTGGCATCTTGGCTACGTTCTTCATGATCGTGGTTGAGAAAACGCGCGACATTGGCATTCTCAAAGCACTGGGGGCGCCCAGCGGCGGCGTGATGAGTATCTTTCTCAGTTATGGCCTCTCGCTTGGCATGGTTGGTTCGGGCGTGGGCATGGTGCTGGGCCTGTTGTTCGTGTTTTACATCAACGATATCGCCGACGGGCTGGAATACATTACGGGGCGCGAAGTATTTGACCCCACGGTGTACTACTTCACCGAGATTCCCACCATTGTCGAGCCGTTCACCATCGCCTGGATCGTGGCCGGCAGCGTGATGATCGCCGTCATGGCCAGCGTGTTGCCCGCCCTGCGCGCCGCGCGACTGCATCCGGTTCGCGCATTACGGTATGAGTAACGAGTTTTTTGCCGCCGCGTGAATCCTGTGGGTTTCGTCGGCCGCGACGTCGTTTAGCCACCTCATCCTGTTTGGAGTGATTTCGCCCATGTCTCAACCGTCGCTTGCCGATCAGCAACCCGCCGTTCGTTTGCGGCCGCGTTACTCTGCGAACGGCAAGCATCGGGACCACTCCGGCGCTAGCACCCTCTTGTACGCCAAGAACCTGGTCAAAAGCTATCGCAAGGGGCCGATCGAAGTTCCGGTGCTCAAGGGCGTCGACATGGAGGTGCGTCAGGGAGAGTTTCTGTCGATCGTGGGCCAAAGCGGTTCTGGCAAGAGCACGCTGTTGCATTTGCTTGGCACGCTCGATGCTCCAGATCAAGGCGAAATCTACTTCAGCGATCGCAGAATTGATAATCTTCCGTCCCGCGGGCGCGATGTGTTGCGAAACCAGCACATCGGCATGATTTTCCAGTTTTATCACTTGCTGCCGGAACTCACGACGCTGGAAAATGTGCTGGCTCCGCGAATGATCGCCCACGGAGTGGTGCGGTATTGGCTGGAGCGGAAAAAGCACCTAGAGGATGCGAAAGAAGTGCTCGAGTTGGTCGGGTTGTCGCATCGGCTCGACCACCGGCCGCGGGAACTTTCCGGCGGCGAGATGCAACGCGCGGCCATTGCCCGGGCGCTCGTGGCTCATCCGCAGCTTCTGCTCGCCGACGAACCGACGGGGAATCTCGATCAAAAAATCGGTCGGGAAATCTTGGCCCTCTTGCAAAGGCTCAACGAGTCGCGCAACCTTACGGTGGTCATGGTCACTCACGATCAAGGCCTGGCGCGCGAAACCGACCGTATCATACGGCTGGCCGAAGGGCGCGTCGAACAGGCCTGACGAAGCACGAAGGCCAAAGCATGAACGACGCATCTCGCCAGGGACCATGAACCTTGGCCGTGTTTCGCTCTCCTTTCCTTCGTTTGGGTTAGTTGTCTCTCGCCCCTAACGGTAACGCTGCGCATGGCTTTCAAAGTTTCGATCAACGGCGAACTGTTCGATAAAGAAGACGCCAAAATCAGCGTTTACGATCACGGCCTGCTTTATGGCGACGGCGTGTTCGAGGGCATGCGCAGCTACGGCGGCCGCGTGTTCCGCCTGGAAGAGCACCTCGACCGGCTGTGGGCCTCGGCCAAGGCCATCTGGCTGGAAATTCCCATCGCACGCGCCGAACTGGGCCGACAGATTCACGAATTGCTCAAAACGAACGGCATTAGCGATGGTTACATTCGGCTGGTGGTGACTCGCGGGGCCGGCACCCTGGGCCTGGACCCCAACCGCACAAGCAACCCGCAAATCATCATCATTACCGATCACATTGCATTGTATCCTGAGGAGTTTTACGAAAACGGCCTGGAGATCGTCACGGCCAGCACCATTCGCAATCACTCGGCTGCACTCAGCCCGCGCATTAAATCGCTCAATTATCTGAACAACATTTTGGCCAAAATTGAAGGACTTCGCGCTGGCTGCATCGAAGCCATGATGCTCAACCACAAGGGCGAAGTGGCCGAGTGCACCGGAGATAACATCTTTATCGTGCGGCACGGCAGCGTCTATACGCCGCCCTTGGACGCGGGCATTCTCGACGGCATCACCCGCCAAACGGTCATCACGCTCGCGCGAGAAGAGGGGCTAACGGTGCATGAATCGGCGCTGACCAAGTACGACGTGTACACCGCCGACGAATGCTTCCTAACGGGCAGCGCCGCCGAGATTATTCCTGTCGTGCGCATCGACGACCGCGTGATCGGTTCCGGCCGTCCCGGCCCGGTGACGCGGGATTTAACGCGATTATTTCACGAATTGACTCGCCACGTGGTTCTCTAACCGTCCGCCCTCGCGATATCCCGCTCGCATTGCCCTGGGGATATGCTGAACGCCTTGTAAGCGACCTCGCGTTGTCAAACCTGGTTCGGCCTTGCATACTGGTAGGAGACGAACAGGAAGGTTCGCCCCCGGTAACATGCAGGAGTCGCTATGAGTGAGAGTCCGCCTGCGTCGGAAATCACACGCGACGCGCCAGGGCTGGATCTGACCGGCCGACGCCTTGGCGATTATCAGTTCTTGCGCCGCTTAGGCCGGGGAGGTATGGCCGAAGTTTATCTGGCCGAGCAAATGTCGCTTCGTCGCCAGGTGGCCATGAAGGTGCTGTTGCCGGCTCTGGCGAACGACCCCGCGTACCTCCGCCGCTTTCATCATGAAGCTCAGTCCGCCGCTTCGCTGGTGCATGCCAATATTGTGCAAATCCACGAAGTCGGTTGCATTGAGGGGATCCACTTCATCGCCCAAGAGTACGTTCCGGGCCAGAACCTCAAGCAGTTGCTGGTGCGCAAAGGCCCGCTGGATGTCGCATCCGCGGTGAGCGTTATTCGCCAAGTAGCCGCCGCGTTGCAGCGCGCCGCGCAACGCGGGGTCATCCACCGCGATATCAAACCCGAGAACATTCTCATTGCCCCCGGCGGCGAGGTCAAAGTGGCCGACTTTGGGCTGGCGCGTTTCTCGGATCAGTCGGTCGCGTTAACCCAGGTGGGCATCACCATGGGAACGCCGCTGTACATGAGCCCTGAACAGGTCGAAGGGGGGGAAGTCGATCCGCGGAGCGACATTTATTCCTTCGGCGTCACCTGCTACCAAATGATTGCAGGACGTCCGCCGTTTGACGGCGAAAGTCCTCTGGCCGTGGCGGTGCAGCACCTGAAAAAGGCGCCCGAACGGTTGGAGTATGCCCGACCGGACTTGCCCGACGGGCTGTGTCGTATCGTTCACAAGATGTTGGCCAAGAATCCCGAGGAGCGTTACCAGCGTCCCGCCGAAATCATTCAAGAGCTGCGCGACTTGCGACTGGAGGGAAGTGACGCCGATTGGATTGCCGCGCTGCAGGATTGGAGCAACGTCGAGGGAGTGGCCTTGGTGGAAGGACGCTCCAATGCGACCCAACGGCTTGACGCGTTAATGAAAACGGCGGCGCAGGCTCAAATACGGCATCGGCGCTTGCTTCGACCGGCCCTATTGGCCATGGCGGCGGCGCTCGTCGCAGGAGGCGCCGTCGCGTGGACCTTACGCCCCGCGCCGTTATTGAGTTTCGACCCGAGTTCGTTGCCGCCCGTGCCGAAGGCCGAATCGGCCCAGGTTCAATGGCTGAATGCAAGACTGGTCCACACGGAAAGCGCTTACCGGAGCGTCGAGCAGTATTTTCCGCACGATGACCACTATGTAAATCGGGCCAAACAAGGCTTGGCCAAGTTTTACATGGAAAAGGGCGATTGGGATTCGGCGTTAATCGCCTTTAATGAATTAGCAAATCTGCCGGAAACCGAGAAGGAGTTTCGCGCCTTTGGTTTGGCAGGCCAGGTGACAATTTACGTGCAGCGCGGCGACATGCGCAACGCCGCCATCCGTCATCGAGACCTGATGCCGATACTCACGGAACTGCGCGACCCGGAACTGTTGCGAGCCGTGCAAGACTTCGCCAGGCGTGAAGACGCCCGCGCCTCCCGCAAAGTCGAAACGATTCAGAGCGCCGAATAGCGGCCCACTGGCTTCATTCCAGCGTTTTCAATTTTCGCCCCAGCTGCTGCTCGACGCTGGAGACTTTACTTTCCAGCCTTCCATGGCTGTCGCGCCGGTAATCCAATTTGGCGGTGCAGGTAATTCGGTCGCAGTCGGCCGCCATCGCATCAAAGCATTGCCGCAGCACGTGCAATACTTCGTCGATCTCGCCTTCGACGATCGTGCCCATCGCGTGTAAGCGGTAATCCAAACCGCTGGCGTCGATGATTTCTAAACTCCGGGCGACGTACTTCCCGACGCTTTCTCCCTTTTCCAAAGGCGCCATGCTGAACTCAAGCAGGACCATAGTGGCTCCTTTTGCGATGCCTAGTTTACAATGGCCGGTGAATCATCATTTCTTCGGCCAAATCTCAAGAATCAAGTTGCGTGAACCTCCCCAACTTAAACGACTTGCGCCCGTTGGGCAAAACCGAGATCCGCGTTACTCCCGTGGCGATGGGGTGTTGGCCAATCACCGGCATGACCAGCATCGACGTATCCGAGGAGGCGAGCCTGGCGACTTTGGAAGCTGCGTTTGACGCGGGCATCAACTTCTTCGACACCGCGTATGCTTACGGCGCCATGGGCGAAAGCGAGCGCATGATTGCTCGCGTGCTCGGTTCGCGGCGCCGCCAGATCGTGATTGCCACCAAAGGGGGCATCGCATGGGACGCGACCGGTCAGCGCGTGCTAGACGCCCGGCCCGAAACGCTCCGCCGCCAATGTGAAGAAAGCCTGCGGCGTTTGCAAACCGATTACGTCGATCTCCTGTACTTGCACGCGCCGGATCCCAAGACGCCCGTCGCAGATTCCGCCGGAGCGCTCCTGGAGTTACAACGTTCCGGAAAAGCCCGCGCCGTGGGAGCGTCGAATCTCACACTTCGTCAGTTGCAGGAGTTTCACGCGGTATGCCCCCTCGCCGCCTTTCAGCCCCCGTATAACTTGCTGCAACGGCAAATCGAGCGCGACATCCTCCCCTGGTGTCACGCGAACCAGATTTCCGTGTTGCCCTATTGGCCGCTGATGAAAGGCCTGCTCGCCGGCAAACTCCCGCGGGACCATCGTTTTGCCCCCGGCGACGGACGGGCCAAATACCCGATGTTTCAAGGCGAGGAATGGGAGAAGAACCAGGATTTCCTCGACCGACTGCGAGTGATTGGCGCGAGGCTGGGCAAACCGGTAGCACAAATCTCCGTGAATTGGCTGATTGCGCAGCCCGGCGTCACTTCCGTCTTGTGCGGGGCCAAACGTCCGGAGCAGATTTGCGAGACCGCCGCCGCCATGCAGTGGCGTCTCACGGCTGGCGATCTTCAGGCAATCGAACGCGCACTGCAGGATCGAGGGGAACCGATCGTCGGTTCCGCCGTTTGAGTCGCTACGCCCCCCTCTTGCGACTGAAGGGCGGGACTTTTCTCTGAATAACATTCTGATCTGAGAAAAAATTGGGGGATAGATTTCAATTTTCTTCCAAGATCGGTCGTTTCTTGGCGAATACGTAAATAGCGGGCAACTTTCACTTTTCTGAGCTTGAAAAGCACTACTAACTCGCCCTGAGCCCCCTCCCTGGGACGATGGTTCGCAGACGAACCCATCATACGAAGAGGCGCCCTAATAACGCAGAATGCACCATAACGCGGCTAACCCGTCGCGCCAGGTGATTTTCTTTCCCTGTGAGTACGACCGTCCCGCGTAACGAATCGGACGCTCGTAAAACCTGACGCCAGGCATGCGGGCCAAACGGTGGGTTAGTTCAATCTCGATTCCAAATCGCTTTTCCCGTAACAGGGGCGCCACCTGTTCTATGAGTTCACGACGCACCACTTTGTAACACGTTTCCACGTCGGTCAGGGCCAAATTGGTGCGCAAATTGGAAAGGAAGGTTAGACTTTGATTCACCAACTGATGCCAGTAACCGCGTACCGGCCGGTCGCGGCTGCTGAATCGACTGCCGTACACCACATCGGCCCGGTTTTCGAGAATAGGTTGCACCAGGCGACGGAATTCTCTGGGGTCGTACTCCAAGTCGGCGTCCTGGATCACCACGACCGTGCCCCGCACATGCCGAAAACCCGTTTGTAGTGCGGCCCCTTTGCCCTGATTGCGCTCGTGCAGCACGACGCGCAAATCGGCCGCGGTTCCAAGTTGTTTTAGAATATCCCGTGTGCCGTCGGTGCTGGAGTCATCCACGAGAATAATCTCGCAGGGAAGCCCCGCCCCTCGCACGCGTTCGATCACTTGCGTTACGGTTTGGGCTTCGTTGTAAACGGGAATCACTACCGACAGCAGAAAATCGTCGGGAAGGCGGAAAAATCCCAACTCGCGAGCAAGCTCCGGTCCGAACCAGTGCTCCAAATACGCCAAACGTTGCGCTTCCAAGACAACAAGAGAGACCGCCGGTTTCTCCCCCCGTTCGGCCGCCTGTTGTACGGGGTCTGCTCGCGGGGGCTCCTCATCCATGACCGAAACTTCGTGATGGTTCAAACCGGCACGTCGGGGTGAAAAGGCAAGGCGTGGCGTCATTTGCTATGGTAGTCCAGACGCGCCAAACCGAATAGCGTGGGGTTCTGCGTAAACTGTTGATTGACAACGGGGATTGGGATAAGTCAAGATACAGAAGGAAACTACGGTCTTTGGAAGCGGTGGATTCCCCAAACCCGCTTCATGCGTTTCCTGCGGACGGGCCGACAATTCTCTTTGCGCGTCCAGCAAAACGCCAACCGCTTCTCTTGCTTCTCAATTTTTCGGGAGACGTAACGATGGCTACCGGGATGGGCGACTTTACTGAAATCCTGCTGCGCCGCGGGTCCATCAGCCGCGATCAATTGCAGGAAGCGCAGCGGATGGCGAAAAGCGGGCAGCAGAAAGTTGCCGATTGCTTGATTCAATTGGGTTACGCCACGGGCGAGGAAGTGGTGCGAGCCCTGGCGGAAGAAAACGCCTGCGAATACGTCGATCTTTCGGAAGTCAAAATCCCCGATGAGATCATCGAATTAGTTCCCGAGTCCGTAGCGCGCGAAAACGTAATTCTCCCGCTCCGAGTTGACGAGGAACTCGACGCCGTCGTAGTCGTGGCCAGCGACCCGCAAGCCTATGAAATCTTTGAAAACTTGCGGTTCATCTTAAACAAGCGGGTCGAAGTCGCTCTTTCCCCCAAGGAAAGCATCTTAGAGTCAATCAATAAATATTACGGTCAGGTCGAAGGTGAATCGGCTGACTCGATGCTGCAAGAATTCACCGATACGGCCATCGACTTTACCGAGACAGAAGAGGGGTCGATCAACCCCGATGAGGTGGTCGATGAAAACAGCGCCCCGATCATCAAGCTGGTCCACTTAATGATCAACGAAGCGCTCCAACTTCGCGCCTCGGACATTCACATCGAACCTTTCGAAGACCGCGTGCGCATCCGTTATCGCATCGACGGCGTGCTGCATGAGCGCGACAGCCCCCCCCGCCGGCTACTCGGGGCGATCATCTCGCGTATCAAGATTCTGGCGAAGATTGACATTGCTGAACGTCGGCGCCCCCAGGACGGGCGGATCAAAGTCACCGCGGGCGATAAAGACCTCGACTTACGGGTGAGCGTCATCCCCACCAACCACGGCCAGTCCGTGGTCATGCGACTGCTGGATAAAGACAACATCAAAGTGGGGGTTCGGCAGCTCGGACTGTCGGAAGAGAACTTCCAAACCTTCCTCAACCTGATTCGCCGCCCGAACGGCATTATTCTCGTGACGGGTCCCACGGGGTCCGGCAAGACCACCACCTTGTATTCGGCGCTGAACTTTTTGAATCGCCCTGACCGGAAGATCATTACGGCGGAAGACCCCGTGGAATACTACCTGCCTGGCATCAATCAGGTGGAAGTGAAACATAATATCGGGCTCGACTTCGCACGGATCATTCGCGCCATGTTGCGTCAGGCGCCGAATATCATTCTGGTGGGTGAGATGCGTGATACTGAGACGGCTCAAATGGGAATCCAAGCCTCTCTTACTGGACACTTGGTATTTAGTACGCTACATACGAACGATGCGCCCAGCGCTGTGACGCGCATGGTGGACATGGGCGTACCCAACTATCTGGTGGCAAGCAGCGTCGTGGCGGTGCTTGCGCAACGGTTAGTGCGCTTGATTTGCACCAAATGCAAGCAACCCTATAACCCCCCGCAGCATCTGCTGGACGCCGCCGGAATTACGCCGCAGATGGCGGCCGGCGCCTCGTTCGCCCGAGGAAAGGGCTGTAGTCACTGCCAAAAGAATGGGTATCGCGGACGCCAGGGTATCTTCGAGCTGATGATGGTGACCGCCAAAGTGCGTGAGATGATTTTCGAGAATCGATCGTCGCAAGACATCAGAAAAACTGCCACAAGTCAAGGAATGAAAACGCTTTATGTCGACGGCATTCAAAAAGTATTGAACGGGGTGACCACTATCGAAGAAGTGTTCCGAACAGCCAAACGCACCGAGCAAGACGACGCCATTATGGCCGCGATGTACAAGTAAGCGTGGTAAAGGAGGGGAAATTCGCATCTCCTGCTGAGATTTCCCTTGACGCGAGATCGACGAATCTCCATGGGCTGTGCGGTACGCCGTGCTTGCGGTGTATCGCGGTAACCCAAGGCCAACTCCCGGTTTGGCTTGTATTGATTTATCACTGCGACCGGCAAGTCGGAAAACACATGATTTTCCAACTTTTTTCGTTTTCGGTCGCAGCGTGGTTTCTTTTCACCAATAATCTCATGGCCTAGCTCAGGCGGAGACGGATACATGGGCAATATTCTCATCGATAAGTTGTTGCAGGCGTGCGTTAAGCAAGGCGCCAGCGATATCCACATTACGGTGGGTCAGCCCCCCGTATTCCGCTTGCATGGCCGCATGCGCAAGCTCGAAACGAAAGTACTCGAGCCGGAAGACACCGTCGCTTTGATGAAAAGCATCACCCCCGAACGGTGCCAGAAAGAACTACAGGAGAAAGGGGGAAGCGACTTTGGGTTCGCCTTTGGCGACTTGGCCCGGTTCCGTGTGTCGATTTTTCGACAACGCGGCTACATCGCCATGGTGTTACGGCAGATTCCCAACACCTTGCTGACGTTCGAGCAGTTGGGAACGCCGCCGGCCATCGCCAGTCTGTGTATGCGGCCGCGCGGCTTGTTTTTGGTCACCGGGCCGACCGGTTCGGGCAAAAGCACCACGCTGGCCAGCATGATCAATTACATCAACGAGACGATCGATCACCACATTATTACGATCGAAGATCCCATTGAGTTTTACCATTACCATAAAAAGTCCACCGTCAATCAGCGCGAAGTTCATACCGACGTGCCGAGCTTCTCGGACGCAATTCGTCGCGCGTTGCGCCAAGATCCGGATGTGATCCTCGTCGGCGAAATGCGCGACTTGGAAACCATCGAAGCGGCCATTACCGCCGCGGAAACGGGCCACTTGGTGTTTGGCACGCTCCACACCACGGGCGCACAAGGCACGGTGAACCGCATTATCGACGCCTTTCCGACCAATCAGCAGGAGCAAATTCGTACGCAACTTTCGACGTCGATTATCGGCGTGCTGTCGCAAACGCTCTTGCCCAAGATTGGCGGCGGCCGCGTGGCGGCTTATGAAGTGCTCGTCGTGACGGCGGCGATTGGCAACCTGATTCGCGAGAACAAAACCTTCCGCATCACGTCCGCCATTCAAACGGGCGCCAAATACGGCATGCAACTGCTCGACGACCACCTTTTCCGCCTGTGGCGCGAAGAGAAATGCAGCGCCGAAGAGGTGTTGATGAAGGCCCAGAATCAGGACGATTTAGCCAAGCGCATCGCCAACGCCCAGAAGGGCATGTTCGACGATGACGAAGAAGGCGAAGATCAGCATTAAGATTCGAATACCGGAACAGATTGTCACCATCCCACAACCCAAAGAGGCTCCTTCTCACGAGGACTGTTTGACTGACGGCGAACCGCCCTGAGACCACCAACTCAACGTAACCCCTACGGAATCATCGTCTGGCATAATTTCACGATTCTTTTCTTCCTTGACGTTGCCGTGGGTTTTCGTTGAGCGATTGCAGAGCGACTCGCTTCGTTTGTGTCCCTGGGCCGGCCGCCCTGCAACGGGTCAAGTTTGCCAAGACCACCGTTAGCGTCACGTTTGTGAAGTCGGGCGGTGAGTCAATACTTCACGTTGTTCGTAGCCAGCAAAATTCGATGACGCTAGACCGCGTCGCTTTGAACGCTGGCTCCGCACAACGAGCCACGATTTCGCGCTAATTCACCATCCTGCTTTTCCGCGTTCGGTAAACCTATGGCAGTCCGTAAGATCGGTCAGATTCTCGTTGACTTGGGCTACATCGACGACGACCAGTTGGAAATGCTGCTCGAGGAGCAGCGTCAGAACCCCGGCGAATTGCTCGGAAAAATCGCCGAGGAAATGGGACTGGTCAGCGACGAGCAAGTCGCGCAAGCCCTTGCGGAGCAGATGGGGCTGCAAACGGTCGACCTGACCGAAATGAAACTGCCGCAAGAGACGCTCGCCCTCGTGTCCGATGCGATGGCTCAGTTGTATCGGGTGATTCCGCTCCAACTGGCGGGCAACACGCTCACCGTCGCCACGTGCGATCCGCAAAACCTGCAAATCGTCGATGAGCTGCGCACCTTCCTTGGTTACGACATCGACATGGTCGTGGCCACCGAACATCAGGTCCAGCAGTTGATTGACAAGTTCTACTCCTCCGATACCGAAAGCGTCGAGTCGATCATTCGCGATTTGGAAAACGATGAAGACTTGAAGAAGCAAGCCGCCGCATTCATGGGCGACGGGCCAATCGACCTCTCCGAAGTCGAACAACTGGCCGATAGCCAGCCGGTGCGCAAACTGCTCAACATGGTGCTGCTGCTGGCCATTAAAGATCACGCCAGCGACATTCACTTCGAGCCGTTTGAAGACGAATTCCGGATTCGCATCAAAGCCGACGGCGTGTTGTTCGAAATGGTTCCGCCGCCGCGCCACTTGGCGTTCGCCATTACCACGCGCATCAAAGTGATGGCCAATTTGGACATCGCCGAGCGGCGCCTGCCTCAGGACGGTCGTATTGAGTTGACGGTCGGCGGCCACCCGGTCGATTTGCGCGTCAGCGTGCTTCCCACCATGTTCGGCGAGAGCGTGGTCATGCGAATTCTCGACCGCTCCGTCGTGTCGCTCGACTTGAAGAAGGTCGGCATGCATGAGGAGACGCTGCAAGAGTTCCGCGAAGTCATCCAAAAGCCCAACGGCATTGTGTTGGTGACGGGCCCGACCGGCTCGGGCAAAACCACCACGTTGTATTCCGCGCTCAGCGAGTTGAACGAGATTTCCGACAAGCTGATTACCACGGAAGACCCCGTCGAGTACGACATTGACGGCATCATCCAAATCCCCATCGATCATGAAATTGGCGTGACGTTCGCCGCGTGCCTACGGGCCATTTTGCGGCAAGACCCCGACATTATCCTCGTGGGCGAAATTCGCGACGTAGAGACCGCCGAAATCGCGGTGCAGGCTTCGCTCACCGGGCACATGGTGTTCAGCACGCTCCACACGAACGACGCGCCCAGCACCATCACCCGGTTGAAAGACATGGGCGTTCCCACGTTTCTTATCACCGCCACCGTGGAAGCGATTCTCGCGCAGCGGCTGGTGCGCCGCGTGTGCCCGCAATGCCGCGAACAAATCGAACCGTCGGAAGACACGATCATGCAGTTCCGTATCAGCGGGTACGAGCCGGACGGCAAGCCGTTTTTCCGCGGCCGCGGATGCGAGCACTGCAATAACACGGGCTATAAAGGCCGGGTCGGCTTATTCGAGTTGATGATCATCGACGACGACCTGCGCGACATGATCATGGCCAACGCCTCGATCGACGCGATGCGCGACGCCGCGAAACAAAAAGGCATGGTCCCCCTGCGCGACGCCGGCATCAATTACATGCACCAAGGCGTCACGACCGCCGAGGAAGTCCTGTCAGAAACCATTGTCGAAGCGTGATGCTCGACGCCTGACTCCCACGATACACACATATCCCCCACTGATCCGAGGTCGCTCTTATGCCTACTTTTCAATTCGAAGCGCGCGACACGATGGGGAATCCCATCGAGGACGTGATTGAAGCGCAGACCGAAGATGAAGCCCTGGCCACGATTCGGCAAATGGGCTACTTCGTCACCCGCATCTCGGTCAAAAAAGGCCGCGGCGGCGCCGAGAAAAAGGGCGGCAAGAAAAAGCGGGGCTTCTCCATTGGCGGCGCCAGCAGCAAGGTGATGACCACCTTCACCCGGCAGTTGGCCATTCTGCAAGACGCCGGTCTGCCGATTCTTCGCAGCTTGCGAATCTTGGAGCAACAATCCAAAGGCGGCGCCTTGAAGGTGGCGCTGGGCGATGTCTGCGATGAAATCGAATCGGGCTCCACGCTATCGGAAGCGATGGCGAAGTCGCCCAAGATCTTCAGCCGCCTGTACATCAACATGATCAAAGCGGGCGAAGCCGGCGGCGCCCTCGAATTGATTCTTCAGCGCTTGGCCGACTTCATGGAACGCGGCCAGGAAATTCGCCGCAAGGTGAAAGGCGCTTTGATCTATCCCGTGATCGTGGTCATGGTGGCCGTGGGTATTCTCACGTTCATCATGCTCAAGATCGTGCCGGCCTTCGCGGAAATGTTCGCCGAGTTCGAGTTCGAGCTGCCCAAAATGACGGTCATGCTCATCAATATCTCGAACAAGACGGTGATGTACTGGTACTTGATCCCCTCGATTCCGTTTTCGATTTGGTTGAGCGTCAAGCTGTTGCGCAAGTTCCGCGCGGGGCGCATGGCCTGGGACTTATTCATCATGCGGCTGCCCATCTTCGGCGGCCTGGTGGAGAAGAACATCATGGCCCGCACGACCCGCACCTTGGGCACCCTGGTTTCCAGCGGCGTGCCCATTTTGGAAGCGTTGTCCATTACGAAGGAGACGTCGAACAACGGCATGTTCGAGCGGATGTACGGAAAAATCACGGAGGCCATTCGCGAAGGCGAAACGATCGCCAAGCCGATGCGCATCCATTCGCGGCCGCCGTTCCATCCGTTGTGTTTGGCCATTTGGATTACCGTAGGCTGCGCGCCCATTTTGTTCGCCTTGGCCGTGGCCGAGTTGGTCAACATGCAAACGCTTCCCATTGCGGCCGCCGGCGCCGCCGTGGGGGCAGGCTGGTATCTCATCACCATGAAGAAGCCCATCGCCGAAGAAATGGTGGTCAACATGGTGGACGTGGGTGAAGAGACGGGCGAACTCGACACGATGCTGTACAAAGTGGCCGACTACTTTGACGACGAAGTTCGCACCATGACCGACGGTCTTATGAAACTCATGGAGCCGCTCATGATCGTGTTCCTCGGCGGCGCCGTCGGCTTCATCGTTATCGCGCTCTTCTTGCCGCTCGTGGCTTTGATTCAAAACCTGACCTAACCCCGTCGAAGTTCCGCCGTCGGGCGGTTCTTCCACGCAATGCCTGATTGTCGACCAACTCCCGCGTGCGTCATCGCACGACCGCGCGGGAGTGTGAATACCCAGGAAACACGTTCCCCCGTGGACTCCAATTAACGCCTTCGCGCGTGGCATCACCCAAGGAACTTCCCCATGCAATCCCCTCGACGTCCAAGCGCCGGCTTCACGCTGGTGGAAATGCTGGTGGTGATCGCCATCATCGGCGTGCTCGCCGCGATTGGCATTCCCGCCATTTACGGGGCCTTGATCCGCGCCCGGCAAGCCGCCATCGCGGCCGATATCGCCCAGCTCGAAATGTCGGTGGAAGCCTACAAGAACAAATACGGCGACTACCCACCGAACTTTCTGGAGTTGTATACCACGGCGCACACGGCAGGCTCGCCCGACCAGGCCTGGGCCACCACGATCCTCGCGCGGCACTTAAAGCGGATCAACCGGCAGGCGAAGTCAGCCGGTGCGGCGGCGGGCGTTGACTTGCGACACCCCTTAAACGTGGTCGATCCGAAAGATAACTCGCTGTTTCTGCTCAAGGACCCTCCGTCGAGCACTGCGATCACATCGGATCCTGCCGCCATGGTGAGTTACATTGATCCCGCGGAAGCACTGGTCCTTTGGCTCGGTGGTTTGAGCGCCAACCCGCAGTATCCGTTGACCGGCGCCGGTGGGCCATTGACGATTGACACCAGCACGATGATGTTCCTGCATCCGGACCTGCGCCGCGAAACCGCCATCCACGAATTCAAAGCCGACCGGTTAAAAGATTACGACGGCGACGGACTGTACGAATACTATCCGCCCTCAGGCTCGCGCGTGCCCTATGCGTATTTCGACAGCCGGTTCTACGACAACGGCTGGGCGGAGTTCAGCATGGCCCAAGTTCCCGGCAAAGTGCGACCCTACGTGACGACCGCCGCTGCTGGCGCCTTGGCCTACGCCAATCCGCAAAAGTTTCAGATTATGTGTGCGGGGTTGGATGAGAACTACGGCGATGGCTTCTCCCGAACCGTAAGCAACCCGCCGGTGGATCGCAAGATGTATCCGACCGGCGCGGCGATTCCCGCCAGCAACGTCTCGGCGTACGCGCGCGAAGACTTGGACAATCTGTCGAACTTCAGCACGGGAATTTTTGAAGACAAGTTGCCGTAACCCAAAGTAGGTCACTCGCTCCGCGAGTGACTCACCGGCTTCCGCGAAGAAGCTGCAATGCCTGCTTGGTTCACCAGCGGGTGGTCACTCGGGAAGCGAGTGACCTACTTTGTGCTTGTTGTTTCACGCACCAGGAACCGACATGTTTTCGCCTCATACACTTTGGAACGATGTCATGAAGCGTCGCGCCGCGGTCGCCGCGCGCGGGGCGTTTACGCTCGTCGAGTTGCTGGTGGTGATCATGATCATCGGCATCCTGGCGTCGCTCACCACGTTCGCGCTCATGGACGCGCAGCAAGAAGCGCGCGCCGCCCGCACGAGAGCGCAAATCGAAAAGATTCACGAACTGTTGATGGTCCGCTACGAGGCCTATCGCACCCGCCCCGTGCAAGCCGCTGTAAACCCTGCACGTCGCGCCATTCCGGAACTTGCAGCGGTCGATCGCTTGAACGCCATGCGGGAACTCATGCGCATGGAAATGCCGGAACGCATTACCGATCTGCTTTTTTCCGGCGAGCAACAGGCCGACTATTCGCTGGATCCGGCGTTCACCATTCAGCCCGCGCCCACCGCTACGGGGCTAACCGCGTTTCCTTCGTTGTTTCTGAGTTACCGGCGGCGCATTGCAACGGCCGGGAGTTGGACGCCCGAGAACCAACAAGCCGAATGCTTGTACATGATTCTTGCCTCGATTCAAGACGGCACGCGCAATGGCTTGGACTTTTTCAAGGACAACGAAATCGGCGACATTGACGGCGACGGCATGCCGGAAGTGTGGGACGGTTGGGGCCGCCCGATTCGCTTTCTCCGCTGGGCGCCGGGCTTCTCCTCGCCGCTGCAAAACCCTGCCGACCTTCAGGCCGATCCGTTTGACATATTGAAGGTCGATCCACGCTGGAAGAACGATAACGCCAGCGACCGCCATTACCCCGACGACCGCTCCAGCGAATATCCGGTCGGATCGCCCCCGCAGTATGCGCAAGCCGACAACCCCTACCAGCTTTTCCCGCTGGTTTACTCGGCAGGGCCAGATGGTTTTTATCACATCGTGGTGGACCAGTTCGGAGCCCTCACCGCCAGCAGCGATGACGACGACTTCAACGACAACAACAACGGGCTGTTCGCTAATGGAACGGCGTTGTTGTACTACTCGCAAACCTACACCGGCGCCTACAAGGCGTACACCCCGCCGCCCAATTATCCGCCGCCGGCCTGGCCGACCAAGCTGCAATCGCCAAGTCCGCCGCGGTTTCCCAATACCTGGCGGCTGTGGACCGACGCGCCGCCGAACGACCCCTACGTGATTTTGCCAGGACTCACGGTGCGCATCGGCGCTCGCTATGACATGGTCAATAGCTCCCTGACCGGCGCGGACGACAACATTGACAACCATACTTTAGCGGTGCAGTAACGCCATGAAGCAAACTCGCCTGTTAATGCGCCGCCGCGGTATGACGCTCGTCGAACTGTTGGTGGTCATCATGATCATGGTGATTCTAATGGGAATCGCCATTCCGGCCATCAAGCCGGCGCTGGAGGATCGCAAAGTGCGCGAGGCGTCGCGCCAGTTCAACGCCTTCATTCGCGCCGCACAGGCTCGCGCCGCGGAAACCAACCGCACGCACGGCGTGACGCTGGTGCGCAACGACGATACCAACCCCAACGTCTCGTATCAAATGTATTTCGCCGAGACGCCGCCGCCCTACGTAGGCGAAACGCAAGACGCGGCGGTAATCGCCATGGCGGCGGTGAATACGAACACGCCGGTGTATAGCGCGGGTCCCCCATTGGTGCGTTATAAGCCCACCGTGTCTCAAACCATCCCTTGGGCGAATTCGCTCCCGCCCGCTTGGTTAATGCGCATTACGCTTGGCGGCGCCTTTGCATTGCAGGTTCGCCATACGGAAGATAAACCCGGCGTTCGCGGCACCATTCATGACGCCATCATCAAACGCGGAGATACCATCCGCTTTAACTACAACGGCCCGGACTACATCATTTACGACATTTGCACCGACGATAACTTACTGACGAACGACGACGATCAAACCGTAGCCGATGAAGCCGCGGCCAACGGCGACTTGTACGACGAACCGGCGCCCTCGCCAGGGCAAATCATCATTGGTCCCTCGCTAACCGACTTTCACGCCTCGGCGTCGCCTCCCACCACCACCGGGCCCATCTACCTTGGTTCGAAGTTTCAGATCACGCGGCAACCGCAACGCACCACGGCCGGCGCGCTCACCCTGCCCGACACCACAGCGATCATTTTGAGTCTTTCCGGCGTGCGCGGCGTGATCGCGCGAGACACCTCGGGCAATTTAACCGCCGATCATAATGAGTTCACGGGGCAGCAAGTCGCAGGCGGCGCCGTGGACACCACGCCCGTGACCATTATGTTCCGGCCCGACGGCGCCGTGGACCGCGTGTACTTCGCCAACAACGGCGGCGCGCTGCCCGATGGTCCGCTGCATTTTCTGGTGGGCCGCGGCCTGGTGGATGAGCGCTTCAACGCCGAGATGATCGTACCACCGGCCGATTCGTTCACGCCGCCCGCAAGCAATACCGTCGCCACGGCCGATCCGCTCACCTGGCAAAACATCAACGACGTGCGCAACTTGTGGGTCACCGTTCACCACCGCACCGGAACCGTGACTTCGGCATCCATGCAAGACTATAGCATTTACGACAACGCGGCCGATCCCGACAACGACACCCTGGTGAAACGAACCCGCAACGCCCGCGAGTTCACGCACACCGGGCAAAGCGTGGGAGGGAAGTAACGTGACGCAGCATGAGACAATAACTCCCATGATGAACTGCCCGCCAAGGCACAACGCCGCGCAACGCTCCCGGTCTTACCCAAGCAGCGCAGCGTCGCGCGGCGTAACCGTGCTTGAAGTTCTTATTTCGATCGGCGTGGCGGCCGTCGGTTTGCTTGGCGTGATTTTGCTCATCCCGCTGGCCGACCATCAAATGAATCGCGGCTTTGTGCTGGAGCGGGCCAATCAGGTGGGGGCCAACGCCTTCCGCGAGTTCGAAGTGCGCGGCATGCACAATCCGAATAACTGGAAGCTGTACCGCCCCGCGACCGGCAACTACACGTCGCTGCCGCAGCAGATCCCGCCACCTACTGTTCCGCAGCCGCCGGATGGTCCGGTCGATTTCACCCGATGGGAAATTGTGCCGGGGTCGCCGCCCACTTCCGTTGCGTATCGCCGGGCCTTTGCCATTGATCCCCGCATGGTGGCGAACTACTTCGGTTTGACGGCAGCCGAGCAAACGGCCGTGCGGCGTTTTCCCTACAACAACTCGAACACGATTCGCTGGATGCCGCGTTTGACGCTCAACTCGCCCGCCACCCTGGCCCTGAACCCGCCGGGTAACGGTTCGATGACGCTCACGCACGCCGACGCGGTCTTCATTGCCGATGACGACCTGGTGTTCCAACGCTCGAACGATGACCGTACTTTGCCGCCGTTGCAACTTGACAACGAAGGCGCCAGTTGGCAGTTTTCGGCAGCCGCCGCGGGCGGCCCGGCGCCCACGCAACTGACACGGCAAGCCCAAGAACGCATGTCCTGGATGGCGACCCTGGTGCCCCAAGAACCAAGCGGCGTCGTCAGCCGACGGAGCGACCTGTATGTGCTCTCGATCGTGGTGTACCACCAGCGCGACGGCGCGCTGCTGATCGATGAAGAAAACGAACGAACGCTACGAATTCCGCATAACCCGCCCACATATTCTGGCTTCAAAGCCGGCGGCGTGGGCGGTGGCGAAGTGGCATTACTCGCCGACAATATCGCGTATCCTACATTCCAGGACGCGGAAGTTGCGCTAAATGTGCGTGCCGGTGACTGGGTACTACTTACTCCCAGTTTGCCGTTTACAACCGCACCATTAGTTGGTGATCAATGGCGGTGGTATCGCGTGTTGAACGCCGATACCGAACCTCCGCTTCCGGCGGCCAATGAGACGACGGCGTACAACGGATATTTTCGTTACGTGACCCTGGACGGTCTCGATTGGATTCCGCGCGAAACGCAAGTCGTTGTCGTGAAGAATGTGGTGGCCGTGTTTGAGAAAACCATTCGCTTGGAAACCTCCTCGTTGTGGGTTCATTGAACCGCCGCGGAGCGAGGCCCTACCGCCGCTTCACCAAGAGGCGGTTGTGGAAAGACATTGAAGGCGTTCTGCTGAGCGCAAGAGATAGCCGAGAGAATCAGGCGTGATCGCGTTGGTTGTCGGTGGGATGACCAACCGCAGTTTCGGAAGGAGAAGAAGATGGCCTCCACTCGCCGGCCCCGTCGGGGCGTGGTGCTGTTGCTCGTATTGAGCTTGCTGGTGCTGTTCGTGCTGTTGGGGATGACGTTCCTCATTGGCGCCACGCGCTACCGGCACGGCGCCGAGTCGTTCAGCCAGAACGACCTGCACGGCGACCCGCCCGACAAAATCGCCGACATCGCGATGATGTCCCTCCTGCGCGAGCCGCAGTCGCCCTACTCGTCGCTTGCGGGGCATAGTTTGCTGCAAGACCTTTATGGCAATAGCGACGGCGTTGCGGGACTTGGAACAGCTGTCGCAGTTGCTACAGCTCCTGATCTCGTGCAGATCACGATTGTCAATTCCCAAACTGACATTGCCGTAGGCAACCTTAGCACACTTAATGACTACTATGGCGGATGTGTCATCACCGTGTCGTTTGGCTCCGCACCGCCATTGAGTTCACGGGTGGTACGTTATGACGCACCTAATACGCCGAATGGTCCATCTGTCTTTTACACCGAACGGTTCGACGTCAATGTGACGGGAGTCGTGCAGTTTCGGGTAAATGGAAAGCCGTATAACGGACCGGGCGTCGGTTACGATTTCATGACCGGTTTCCCAAATCGTGGGTACTTTCTGGACTCGAATGATCCGTCGCAAGATGGCGATACCAGTGACCCGGGCGATGATTTTGGTGTGCCGTTTGCCTTGCTTCCTCATTATGCGAAATATGGAGCAATCGGAGGGATAGCGTTTGGAGGCGACGCCGATGAAAGTTACGACGCGCTGGATTACCAAAACGTATTCTTAGCGAGAAATCCTTCCAACAATCCGCCTGGGGCGGGGCCGCACACTCCTCTTCCTCGGGTCGCGTCGTTTCACCGCCCTGAGTTGATCAACTACTGGCGCGCGTTTTGGCAAGACAAAGAGAACAATGGTGCTGTGAACCGTTGGAAAGGCGGCTCCATCGCCAACAGCAATTACCCGAACTATACCAAGACGCGCGGTGCGGTAGTTTTCCGCCCGATGCCGTGGGATCATCCCAACTTCACGGGAAGCAATCCGCAACTTGAGGCGCTGCCAGTGAATCTGTGGTGGAGTCTTGGTCCAGATAATCAAGCCGGTCGGGCCGGGGTCGACGATGACAATAACGGGGTGGTTGATGACTTATCAGAGCTAGGCGCTTATGGCTCGGACGATCATATTCGCCATACGTTGACGGGCTCGGAAACGAAATCGCCCGATGCGGTTTTACTTTCTCGTTTGATGGACGCTGGCGTTCAGGATTTGGAAGGAGATGGCGTCGAGGGCGCATATGACGTCGACAACGACGGCGATGGTTTGTTGGACAGCTACTGGCTGGATTTGCAGCTTCCCATAAAGACCGCCGCAAACGGACGCGCATATAAGCCGCTCCTTGCGTTTCTCGTCGTCGACATGGACGGACGCTTGAACATCAACGCACACGGCAATCTGGCGCAGATTCAGGAAGACTATCGGATCGGCGAGAACCCGTCTGCCGATGGGCGCCGCCCCTACGCTGGCGGAACGACCACCAATGGAGCAATCTGGAATTTCGAAGATCCGGATGGGGACGGCATACCAGACCGACGCCTAGCGCGCGGTTCGGGGTACGGTCCGGCGGAAATTAATTTCCGTCATCTTGTGGATAATCCTAATCTTGGCTGGCCCGCGCGAAACGACGCAGATACCTATCAAAAGTATCTCGCGGCGCGTTACGCGTCGAACGATCCCCTCGATTTTATGCCGGGTTCCGCAAGTTTTCCCAATGAAGAACCGCTCAACATCTTCAAATCGGTTGGACGCCCTACGGTTTATGCCTCGACGAACACAGGAAACCAGGGCAGTTGGCAATATCCCAGCGCTTTTCTTACGCCTCCCGATATTTTCGGTCGAGGAACCGTTGGTATTGACTACTCTGGCCGGCCGATTTGGCTCTTCCAGGGTAAAGCCGATATGTTTACCGACGTAAGTGGCGGCACAAACCTTGGCATGGTTAATGAACGCACGAACCACCCTTATGAAATCAACTTAGTTTCCCCCGACGGGAAGGACCAAGCTTTCACGCCGAACGAATTAGAGCGATTGCTGCGTTGGCGGGACAGTGATGCGGGCGTCCATCCACGCCGTTTGCTTGATCCGGATGAAGACGGCGTCCTCGATCTGCCATCTTCCCTCGCCGATCTGAGCAAACTCTTGACAACACATAGTTTCTATGTGCCGGCACAGCCTCCGGCCGTCGTGCCACGTGACACAGGAGCGCCTAACGAAGTTTACGACATACTTTTTCCCGATCCGAGCGATCCTATGACGAACAATGCCGCTCGGATTGCGCCGCGCGATGCGACGACACTGGCGGCAAATTGGCGCATGCCGACTTTAATGGATCTTATGGCGGCGAAAATCGTGCAAGGTCATCGCGCTGCGTCGAGCGACAATAATCCAGCAAATATTCCGAATAACGTCAACGGAATTCCCAGCGCCAATTTGAATCCTCTCGGCCCACAACGTCTTCAAAGTGAATTGGATCACCTGTTGGCGTTGGAATTGCGACATGGCCTCAAATTCGATCCGAACCGGTTGTGGGGCGATGGCAGCGATGATGATGGCGACGGCGCCGTAGACGAGCCAGGGGAAGAACCAGGTGACGACATTTGGAGAGATACGAATCGAACGCCGGTGTCCTACAATGTGGACCCGACGACAGGATACGCCAATGACAGCACGTTAGCGACGCCGCAACCCAATCCGTGGTCTCAAGCAACGCACCCGCGCAGCCGCGGCGTGTACGCGCGCCACCTTTATATGCTGATGATGTTGATGGTGGACTTAGACTATGTTCCGAGTTCCAGTGCAAGTCCACAAGTACCGGGTTTCGCCGAGCCATACATCGATTCGTCGCTCCAAGCCAACTTTTCCATGCGGCGAGAATTGACGATTCGCCGGAATGCCCAGTGGGCCGTCAACGTTGTCGATTTCCGCGATGCTGACGGAATCATGACGCCGTTTGAATATGACGTAAATCCTTGGAACGGCTGGAATGTGGATGGAGACATTACGACGCTGGACGAAGTCACTCCGGGCACGCCGCATCCTGATCGCCGCGTCATTTTCGGTTGCGAATTCCCCGACGCAGTTATCACGGAAACCGTCGCGATTCACGATCGTCGGGTGAAGGACACGGACGTGGAGATTGAAAGCGGTGACGATACCGATCCAGTGGATAGCCCGCAGAAGCGCGAAGGCAACTCGATGATGATGGAGCAGGATGCGACCCTCGATCAGTACCGCTTGCCCCAGGGTTCGTTGTTTGTCGAATTGTACTGTCCGCGCCGGAATACCTGGACAAACGCTGCCGGACAGGATGATTTGATTGTAGCGCCACGCGAATTGTATACATTGCGCACCGCCGGCACGCCACAGCAGGGCGATGATTCAATTCGACTCGACTTGGGCCGCCTTGCACCAGGCGACCCGACGGTGGCGGGTGGAAACTCGACCGACGATTGGCGCGCCAACCCACAGCCTGTGTGGCGATTGGCGATTAGTGTTCCCCATCATAGCGCGTCGGGCAATGAGACGCTTAGCCCACGCAATCGCAGTTATGTTCAGTCGGACGGAGTCACGCCGATTTCGTCGGGGACTTTCGCGCCAGACAATACGTCGTTTCAACCGCGAGAGGCAACTGCCAACTCGCCGTTGCCGCCGTGGGAGGAGATGACACTAACCCCGAACTCCGGCGAAGAACTTCCCATTGATCGCGTAGTGTGGTTCGCGAACGCCAATCCCGCGCCGTTTGGACCTGGCGATCCCAGAAACCATCCGGATGCGGATCGAATTTTCTACAAACGATTTGGTCAAAGCGAACTTCCTGCGGGCGATTATCTTGTCGTCGGCCCACGAGTGAAAACTCATATCGGTTCACTCGATATGCAATGGGATCCTCAAACGGGCATCGTCGATGAACCGTCCACGCAATTCATCGAAATGCAACTGGCGAATGACCCGCTAATCCCGGCTCAAGTAGGTCGCGTCAACTACGCCGACCAGGGTTATCCTACGTTAGGAACGCAAATCCGAACACCGTGGATGATGATCGCCGCCTCGAATCCGCCAACGAATTGGAGTCAAGATCCGGCTGACCTCCAAGAGACTGCCGATGTGGGCATGGATTTGGCTGGCGTGAGCCCAATTCCCGGAATCGGGTTAAATGTCTCTGAACCTCTGCGAAACAACTATTACCCTGAACCAACGGACTATGTGGTAAATGACCCACGATTTCCGGTGAAAGATACGTGGCGTGCGGACCCCGCTGACCCCGCCAGTTTCAACTTGCCGGATATTCCTTTTGACAGCGATGATAATTTGGCGCCGCCGTTATCAGACGCTAACGGAATGACGCGCGCCACTAGAACTACGCTCAACTACCGTACGGTGTTTTTGCAGCGTCTGGCGAATCCGCAAGCTCCGTACCATCCCTATTACAATCCTTACATCACCATTGACTGGTCTCCCGTCGACCTATCCATTTTCAATGGGGAAAGCCGTGCTGGAGCGGCGCCGAACGGAGAAGACTGGGATCCTGACGACCCGAACCCGAACCCCGAAGACCCAACTACGCCGCGTTCTCCCGGACCAAATGAAGAATGGAGGTTCGGATCGCGCGAGCGAAGCGACTGGTCGCAATACAACCTCTGGAAAACGAATTCGATGGACCCCAATGAAGCGGACGGCAATAAACCGCCACCGCCACCTGGGACAAATTACGATTTCTTCGACTTGTATCTGCGTCACTCGTTGGGATACTTGAATCGTTGGTTTGACGGTAACCCGGCCGCTACGCCCGTAAACATGTTTACGTTGCCACCTGCTCATCCAACCGTAGTCGGCGATCCGCTCAATGCGTTTCCATGGCTAACCTGGAACAACCGACCCTACGTTAGCCACCTCGAACTTATGATGGTTCCGTCCAGTAGTCCTGGTCGGCTACTCCACGAATTTCAGTGGCGTGGCCCCAATGACGCCGCGGGCGATCCCTACGTTCCATTTAACGTGACGACGCCTCCATCGGCATTGAATACGGCGCCCTATAGCAGTTATCGCTCGCCGTTCGGGCATTTGCTGAACTTCTTCAATACTTCGAATACGCCCTCCAGCGGTTCGACAAATGTTGGCGCAAATTATTACCGTATTTTGGACTATATCGAGGTGCCTTCGCGATTCGTCGGTGCGGAAAAATGGTACAATCCTGCGCAACTGAGTGCAGCGATTACACCTGGATTTCCTGCGGCCACTTACCGCCCCCCGTTTAATTTTATGTCCCGGTTCCGTGAGCCAGGACGGGTAAACTTGAACACCCTTTGGGACGCGCCCACCAATACCAATCCTCCGATTTGGCGCGGATTGTCAGAAGGCTATCCCTCAGCGATTTCCTTATGGGCGAACATCTATGCGAGCAAGTCTACGCCACTTTCGCCTCTGCCACTTCCTTCGCCCACGGCATATCCTAATCCGGTCCGTCCGGCTGGTGCGGCAGGCCTAGCACCAATACCGGAACTCGAAGTTCCAGGTTCCTTCGCTACATTACTTCGTCATGACCCACTGGCCGGCCCGAGTCCATTTCGCCCTCTACTCGATGCGCCAGACAATCAGTACCCGCCGAACGCTAACGACGCCACGCGCGTCGCCACGAATCCGCTTACAAATCCTTATTTCCGCTATCAAGGTCTGCAAAGACTTGGGAATCTAGTCAGCGCCCAATCGAATGTATTTGCCGTATGGATGACCATCGGTTACTTCGAAGTTGAACCCAACCCCGGCGGAATCGATGAAATGCACCCCGATGGGGTGCGGTTGGGGCAGGAGTTGAATGCCGAGACGGGCGATGTCCAGCGGCATCGCGCGTTTTACATCATCGATCGTTCGATTCCCGTCGCCTTCCAGCCGGGCACGAACCACAATGTCGAGAATACGATTCTGCTCAGAAGGTTTATTGAGTAATCCTGTTTAACCGCTGCCCAACGGGCGGCGCACCCATGGTTTAACCGCTGCCCAACAGGCAGCGCGTCGGAGATGTAGGCAGTCTTGATCGAGCGCGCCGCTTGCCCAGCGCGCGTGATCGCGATGAACCGCTATGACGCGCTCCCCGATGGGGAGCGGTTAAACCAAAGCCTTGGTCGAACGTAACAAGCCCAAAACGTATCATGCACGCTCGCCGTTCTGCGTTTACGCTGGTTGAAATGCTCGTGACCACCATGGTCATGTTGATCATGGTGCTGGCCATGTCGCAGATGTTCTCCTTGATGGGCCGGCACGTGACCGACGGCCGAGCCCTGATGGAAATGCAAGGCCAGTTGCGCACGGTCGGCTTCCGCTTGCAGGAAGATTTGGACGGCGTGACGATCCTCGCGCGGCAATCGCCCGGCTTGGAATGGGAAATGGGGTACTTCGAATATATCGAAGGCGTCGACCTCGACCCGACCGACGCCTTCGTGACCCTCGGTAACGATATGAACCCCTGGTGGGTGAACGATACCTCGGTTCCCGCCACCCATGCCCTGCCCTACCCCAGCTATAATGCGGCGACGGCGGCGTTCGATCCTGACTTGTATTTCAACACCGCCACGAATCCGAACACCGACCCCAACCCCGCAAAGTTCGCCGACCCCTTAAGCGCCGCCGGCGCCGCCTATGGCGACATTGACGACGTGCTCATGTTCACCGCCCGCAGCACGGGCAAATCGTTTGTCGGAAGGATTCAGCGCAGTTTGATTACGGGGAACGTACTGCACGCCAACGACTCGCTCGCGATTGAGTCGCACGATGCGGAAATCATCTACTGGACGCAGTGGACCGACTCGGACAACAATTTCGAGATCGACTTGGGCGAAATGACGCTGCATCGCCGCGTGCTGCTCATTCGCCCCGATCTGAACCGCGCTTTCATGCCGGCTAACGCGGGCAATCCGCCGACGATGACTTCGGCCGATCTGGCCGACTTCCACAACCGGAATGATCTTTCGGTGCATCCGGAAGTCGAGACCGACACCAACGGCGTACCGTTGCGCATTCGGCTGGTGCCTAACACGCTCAAGGATCTGGCCAAACGCGAGAACCGTGTGGCGCATTTGCCCAATATCGCCACGGGTACGCCAGCCATTAAGCGAATCATCGCCACGCAAAACAACAATTCCGACTTCCCGCTGATCAAGTACTTTCCTAACCGGTTCCAACGCGCTTGGGTTCCGCTGCACTTTGGCGACAAGGCGGGTGAAGACATTGTCCAAACCGATCTGCTCGCGTTCGATGTGAAGGCATACGACCCCACGGCGGAACTGCGGCAGTTCAATGCGGGAGGCGATTTGCTCGCCCCCGGCGAATGGGGCTGGCACCTGGCGATACCTGGCAACAATCCGCCTGGCGCCACGGTAGGACAAGGCGCGTTTGTCGACCTTGGTTACGGCATACGCACGGCGCCCGCCACGGCGAGCGTGTTCTCCGATCCACCGCATGTGAAGTCGGGCTTGCAGCGCAACTCGCTGGTTATTGGAAACCCGTACAGCACTCCGAACGTCGTTTTCAACTGTCCCACGTACGATACCTGGACATGGGCCTACGAACACGACGGCTTCGATCAAACGAACGGCCGTTGGAATCCGCTGAACCCGCCAACCGTGGTGGCGGACGAAGGAACCGATGGGATCGACAGTCCCATCAACGGCCAGCCGGCGACCAACGGCGTCGACGATCTGAGCGAACGTGAAACGAGCCCGCCTTACGTCAATCCGCTCACTGGCATTAAGATCACGGTGCGGGTGATCGAGCTCGACTCGCGGCAAGTGCGGCAATCGTCGATCATTTCGAAGTTTATGCCGGAATAGCGCAGCAGGTGCCTCTTACGCTTCCATGGCATCGCGGGCATGTTGCCGACGTCGCAAGACGTCGTCCAACATGCCGATCCTTTCACCAACTCCAAGCACGGTATGAAGACCGACTCTCCCTTGTGCGGCGTCTTGCCGGTGTTTCAAACGCCGTTCCTGCCGGATGAGTCGATCGACTGGCCCACGCTTGAACAGGAGATCGCTTGGCTGTTTGACCGAGGCGCCGACGGCGTGGTGATGGCCATGGTTTCTGAGACCCTCCGCCTGGAGTTGGAAGAGCGGCGGCAAATGGCCCAGCGTGCGTGCCGCTGGGCGGAAGGACGCGGCAGTGTGGTCATCAGCGTGGGAGCCGAAAGCTCATACGTTGCTGAGCGTCTGGCGCGGCACGCCCAAGCGTGCGGCGCCACGGCGGTGATGGCCATTCCGCCGGTGTCAGTGGCGGCGGGGCCGCAAGAATTGTTGAAATATTATCGAAGACTCGTCGAAGCGATTCAGATTCCCGTCGTGGTGCAAGACGCCAGCGGATACGTTGGCCGGCCTTTGCCCGTGGCCCTGCAAGCACAGCTTCTGGAGGAGTACGGGGCCGACCGCATCTTGTACAAACCCGAGGCCGTACCCTTGGGGCCAAACATCACCGCGATTCTCGACGCGACGCAAGGACGGGCTCGCGTGCTGGAAGGCTCAGGCGGCATTGCGCTCGTGGAGAGCCACGCCCGGGGCGTAGTCGGAACTATGCCTGGCGCCGATCTGATCGATGCGCTGGTGAAGTTATGGCAAGCGCTGGAGGCGGACGATGCGGCGACCGTCAATCGTATTTCGCTGCCGCTCTCGGCGCTCGTGGCCCTGCAAACGGGGCTGGATGGTTTTCTGGCGGTCGAGAAGTACCTGCTCGTCAAACAAGGCGTGTTTAAGAACGCCGTGGTTCGCGGCCCGGTGGGGTATACGCTGGACAACGCCACACGCTGCGAAGTCGATCGACTTTACGCGCTACTGCAAACGGCTTTGGAGTAGAAGCGCCGTTGTCGCGCCCTCCTTCGAGGACGGGCGTTGCGCTACTTCGGTGTCCTTGCTCGTGGGATCGTCGCCCACCAGGCTAGGGCCGTATCGCGCAGCCGATTGACAATTTGCGGCTGCGCGTCTGCAAGATTCTTGGTCTCGTTCGGGTCGGCTTGCAAGTCGTACAGTTCGGGGTTGGCGCCCTCCGTCGAAACCAAAAGTTTCCACGACCCGTCACGCACCGCCAGGTTGGGACTGCGATTTCGCGCGTCGCCCGGAAAGCGAAAGAACTCTTCGTTGCGGCCGTACTCCCAGAGCAACGGTTTCTGACGTTGCTGCGGCGTGCCCACGAGCGCGGCGCTAAGGTCTTCGCCGTCAAAGTTTACATCTTGCGGCATGGCGGCGCCGGCCAACGTGATAAGCGAAGGCGCAAGATCAACCGCCGAAAGAACGGTGGCGTCATCGGTTCGCCCTGCCGGAATGCGCCCCGGCCAGCGAACCAGAAACGGCATGCGGACGCCGCCTTCGTACAAACTCAACTTGCTGCCGCGCAAGCCGGCCGTGCGGGTTTGTTCAAAGGTCGGCAGCGGACCATTGTCGCTCGTGAAAATAACCAGCGTGCGCTCGGTCAGGTTTTTCTCTTGCAATCCGTCCAGCAAACGGCCCATCTGTCGATCAAGTTCGACCAATACCGGACGCAAATTTCGCCGCGTATCTCCTTTAGGAGCGCCGGCTTCCGGAACCCACGGCGTGTGAACGTCATCGAGCCAAAGGTTCACAAAGCAAGATTGCTCGGCGTGGCGGGCGAGAAAGTCAAGCGTCTTGTCGACGAAGAACGCCGTCCGGTCCCAGCGTTTCACTGGGTCCTGATCGGACCAGATCCAGTTCGTGGCGGTAATATCGGGATGCGGCTGGGGACTTTCATAAGTGCCCGCGTGTTCGTCGTACCCGTAAGCGGCGAAAGGAGGTGCGTCGGTCACGTCGCGCCCGCCGCCAAGGTGCCACTTGCCAAAATGCGCCGTCGCGTAGCCCGCCTGGCGAAGCAAGCGCGGCAGCACAGGCGCCTGAGGGTCGAGAAAGTCGGCTTGTTCGCACCCTCGGTTGCCGTTCCGCGTTTGAAGGAAACTGGTGATACGCCAACGAGCGGGATACATTCCCGTAATCAGTCCGGCCCGTGAAGGCGAACAAATCGGAGAGGCGCTATAGTACTGGAGAAAACGCACACCCTCCTCGGCCAGCCGATCGATGCGTGGCGTGGGGGCCAGTTTTCCGCCGTAACAACCCAGATCGCCCAGTCCCATGTCATCGGCATAGATAATGATGATATGAGGTGGAGCCGCGTTGTCCGCGTTTGCCGCCGCAACCATCAGACCGGCAAGGAAAATAGCCATCCAAGTAGAGAATGAAACGGTTCGCGCCATGATGATTCCGGGTGTGCTTCCGTAGGCGATGCGAGCTTCTGCCAACATCCTAACATATGCGCATCGTGAACGACGGTCTCACGCCGCCAGTTCGCGCGCATCGGCTTGTCAGGCGTGCGCCGCTGAATCATCATGCATCGAACGACGTTCGCCTTGGCGAAGTTGCATTACCGCCGCCCTACCCCCTTGGAGAAACGAAATGCTGCGCGGTTTGATCATTCAAGCTTGTTTTGCGGTCTTGATTTTTGGGAATTTCGCGCCGGTCGGCGCTGCCGAGTTGCCCGACCCGGCCACGGTCAAGCCGACCCAAGTCTTGACCGTTCCCAGTTACTGTGAAGGCATAGTCTTCGACCACCAAGGCCGGGGTTATATCTCCTGGGGCAAAACCATTACACAGTTCACCCCGGACGGCAAACACCAAGTCTGGGCGGAGACGGGGGCTCCCAACGGACATAAGATCTTGGCCGATGGAACGCACCTGGTGTGCGACGCCAGCCAGCACGCCGTGCTACATTTGTCGGCCGACGGGAAAATGTTGCCACATGCGTCGCATCAGTGCGACGGCAAGCCGTTGCGAGGTCCCAATGATCTGACGCTCGACACGCCCCATGG
The DNA here is from genome assembly GCA_963204915.1 of Planctomycetota bacterium. GTDB lineage: Bacteria > Planctomycetota > Planctomycetia > Pirellulales > Pirellulaceae > JAHWKS01. The sequence continues at coordinate 217,914 of CAUJHS010000061.1, forward strand.
CGGCTTCTACTTCACCGATCCCGGCGACTCTGGCAAAGATAACCCCATTGGCACAGTGCATTACGTCGATGCAAAAGGCGTAACGCACCACGTGGACGGCGGTCTGGCGTATCCTAATGGCATTGTGCTCACGCCCGATGGAAATCGACTTTACGTCGGCGAGAGCCAGCACAACCGTGTTTGGGTTTATGATGTGCAAGGGCCAGGCAAAGTAAGCGAGCGGAGACTCTTCGCCAACTTGCCTGTGAAGGACGAACAAGCCGGCCAAATCGACAACCAACCCGACGGCATGTGCCTGGATCAGGCGGGCAACTTATACGTTGCGCACTACGGGATGAAGCAAGTTCAGGTACTTGACCCCACAGGCAAGCTCGTAGCACGCTATCCTGGCGGCAATCTGACCACCAGCAATGTGGCGTTTGGCGGGCCGAACCACAACCAACTGTTCATCACCGGGGCGCTGGGAGACGCCGAAAACCGCGGCGGGCTGTTCCGTTTGGACTTGAACGTACCAGGCCTAAAGATTCTCCCGAAGCGATGATCGCCATGCGTCGCAAGGCGCGTTGTTCAAGGCCGTTGGTTCACGGGTCCAGCGGCATTTCACACGCTTTCAGCAAAGCCGTTTGGACTGCCAAATCGTGCTCATAGGAAAAGTCGGTTGGTTTCTCGCCACGGATGATGCGCGCCATATCGGCCGCGTCATCGACATAGCGCACGTACTTAGGAAAGGTTAGATCCTGGACGCCGCGGCGGTAGTCGCCGCGCGCTTGGGATAACGTAAGCCGCGCCGCGGGATTGTCAAGCGGTTGCAGGTGAAATGTTCCTTCGGTTCCGCAAACCACCAAGTGCCGCCGCGCAAAGCCTTCAACTTCTTGTGCGCTCGATTTGACCGTCGCGATGGCGCGAGGATACTCCAACACCGCCAACATGTTGTCTTGAAGCGTGTCGTCCTGTCGCGCGGCATGTTGCGCGAACGCCGTCACTTGGGCCGGTTCGCCTAAAACGCCAACCACCAGATCCATCAGGTGGCAGCCAAGTTCAAACATGATGCCGCCGGGGAACTCTGATAGATCGCGGCGACTTGCGGGATCGACCACTTTGCTCATGACGGCGTGGACCTCGAACACCTCGCCTAACCAGCCGCGTTTGAGCAAGTCCCGCACCAGCACCACACCGGGGTTGTAGCGATACATATACCCCATTTGGACAAGTAAATCTTGTCGGGCCGCGTCATCCAGAATGCGGCGGTACTGCGGTAATGATGCGCCGGCCGGTTTGTCGAGGTGAATGTGTTTGCCCGCGGCGACACAGGCTTCGGCCGTATCCAACAAATCGCGCACGTGCGTTTCAACGAGAACCGCTTGCAGGCCCGGCGTGTTGAGTAGTTGCTCTTGGGTCATCCACGGCAAATTGCGAAACGCGGACTGGCTTTGGGCGGCTTGCCGTAACGCCGCATTCGGTTCGGCGATTCCCACCACCTCATATTCCGGCGACGCACGAAACGCCGAAAGTTTGTTCGCATGAGCGTGCCCTACGCCAATCTGCCCGATCTTGATGCGCGGCCGCGCCGAACGATTCTCCTCTTCGGCCGTGCCGGAAGCGACCGCCAAAGACCAAACCGCGGCCCCCGAAAGGCCCTTCATAAAATCACGACGATGAGTTGACATGGGGACTCCGAGGTGGGTCGTCGGAAAGGTTCTCGTTGAAGCGGAGGCGGTTTCCAAAGGGATCGGTCACTTCCATGCACTTCGCGTCGTAGAACGTCGTCTCTACGCCGGGCCGCAAATACCGATAATTTTTGGCCGTGACCTCTTGGTGAAAGGCGTCAATGTCAGTCATCCAAACAAACACCGTCGAGCCGGGACAGCAGTCGCCATGATGTTCGCTCAGGTGCAGCGTCAGCCCCGCGCGAGACACTTGCAAATACGCTGGCGTTATCGCTTCGAAGTGGTGTTCCCAATCGAGCGTGAAACCGAGGAACCCGCAGTAGAAGTCTTTCGCCTTTTCCACATCGAAAATGCGCAGGATGGGTATCGTGGAGCGGAACGAAATCGACACGACCAGTAATCCCGTTGGGTGAGCTGGCGACGTTTTGACGCTACGCGCCTATCGTAACATGCCCAACGGCGTTTGGCGCGGATTCGCCCGCCCGACCGGACGGCATCGCTAGTTTTGGCTGGCCTCCCTCCCTCGAATTGATCTTGCCTTGTTGGGCGAGTTTCGGCAGACTACGCCCCGTTTTTTCTCGCAGAACTTGTCAATCTGGCCGGGAGACCGCCCATCGTCATGCGCCGTCGGTCATTCCTCGCGCTCCTCGGACTCGCGTGGCTGGCGGGGTGCGCCAAGTTGGCGGGCCCGCCGGTCGCGGCGCTTCCTGCGCCGATCGCCCTGCGTGAGAATCCTTTGTTCATCGCCGGCGCTGACCGCGATCTGCTGTGGAACGAACTTGCGGCGACAATCGAGCAATTTGGCTTCCGGATTGAGCGGGAAGAGCAAGTCCGCCAAATCGGCGATGTGGTGATCGAAGGACGGTTGGAGACGTTTCCGGTTGATAGCCCCACACTGTTTGAACCGTGGCGGCGCGGCGCTTCGCCTGGTTACGAGCGTTTGGAAAGCACGCTTCAGTCGATTCGCCGGCGTGCGCTCGTTCGCGTGATTCCCTCTTCCGGAGGTTACCTCGTGGAAGTCGTGGTGCTTAAAGAACTGGAAGATGTGAACCGTCCGGAGCATTCCACCATTGGCGAATCGACCTTCCGCCATGATGGAACACTAGTTCGTCCGGAGGAAATGGCGAAAGAGGGGGGGCCCATTACCCTTGGGTGGATTCCGCTGGGGCGGGACCTCGCCTTAGAGCAGGAAATTCTGGCCGACCTGCAGTCTCGGCTTGGTGAGATTGCGACGCCTTTGGTCTCGTCGCCTTAAACGCGTTCTTGCGGGACCGGATTGGAGTTCAAAGGAACAGCCACGCCGGTCAAAGGGGCCGCAGGCCGCGCCACTGGCAACTTAATGGTAAACGCCGTACCAACTCCAACTTTGCTTTCGACCCGCAGCCGCCCTCGGTGGGCTTCGATAATGTCGCGCGCTGTAGAAAGGCCCAGCCCCGCGCCGCCGCGGCCGGTGGCGTCAGGCCCGGTTTTGGTGGTGTAGAACGGGTCGAAGATGCGTCGCAGCTTGTCTTCTGCAATGCCTTCGCCTTGATCACGCACTAAGAGTTCGATCATTCCTTCCGGTTCGTTGTGCGTCAGGGCGATGAGCAATTCGCCCCCACGCGGCATGGCTTGCCGGGCGTTGATGACCAGATTCAGCAGCACTTGTTGGATCTGGTTGCCGTTCGCCTGCGCCGGGGGAGTGGCGTTGATTTGCTTCACAAGCCGGATCCGGTACTTGTTGAGTTCGCGTTCGAGTAACAACAGCGTGTCATCGATCAGTTTCGCCAGGTCGGTCGGTTCAAATGAGTCGGACCGATTTCGCGCCATCCCCAGGATTGAGGCGGTGATTCGCGAAGCGCGCTCCCCCGCGGCCAGGATCTTTTGCAAGGCTTTTTCTCGCGACTCATCATCTTTATGACGCAGCCCCATCCGGGCATAGTTAATCACCGTCATCAGCACATTGTTGAACTCATGCGTCGTCGTGCCAACCAATTCGCCCAGGGCCGCAAGCTTCTGGGTTTGCGCCAGTTGCTCGCGAAGTGCGGCGATCTGTTGTTCAGCAGTCAAAGAATTGGGGGAAACAGGGTGGTTCATGCGTGGATTTCCCAGCCCCTCTAGCCGGCGCCAGAGGTGTAATCTGCTCGGTTGCCCTAGTACCGTAAGAGCGCCGCCGTTGACTCGTTGACGCCGCTTAACTCTTTATCGCAGAAATAGTTAGCACCAAGAGACATATCGACTGGTTTCTCTGGCTGACTGTAGCTCAAGACGGTACAATCCGCGGCCTTACGTGCGCGAGATGGCCCATACTTTACGACGAGAACCGTGATGCACACCGTCGATGTGTTGGAAGAAGGAATTCAAGCGGCTCGGGCCCTGGGTTACCAAGTTCGCCACGAATGGCTCGACGGCAGCGGCGGCGGAGCGTGCGAGTTTTCCGGAGGGCGGTGGTTGTTTCTTGACCTGTCGCAGACCGCCGCCGAACAATTGGAGCAGGTGATGCTGGTGCTTCGAGATCAGCCCCAAGCCATGAGGCTGAGCCTATCACCCGTCTTGCGCCGCCTGCTGACCCAGCGCGTATTGTCACCGCAATCCAAAGCCGCGTAAGACTTTATATTAAAAGACCTTGAGCCGCTTATCAAAAGAGAAAGGCCGATCCGAAGACCGGCCTTGGACATTGGTGATGGCTCGTGAAACCCGTTGACAGCGTTTTCACGGGCGGATCGTGGGAGTCTTCCCGGCGCGAAACGGCTACTGCGCATGCAATCAGCCGTCCGACGTCGGAACATCCCGAGTTAGTCTTTCTTCAGACCGGGAATGGTGCCGGCCTTGATGTGATCTCCCCACGTCTTGCCGTCGGGGGCTTTTTCTTTGGCGACTTTGTCCAGAGCTTCAAAGACGACTTTGTCAGCTTCGTCGCCTTGGAGTTTTTCATCGCCCTTGAACTGTTCCGCATCGAGAAGGGGAGCAAGCAATTGCCCGTATTCGTTGCGAAACTCCTTTTTGTCTTTTTTCGGCACGTGGCACACGTCGCAGGTGACAACCTTCGCTTCCAATCCATACTTCTTTTGGAAGGAAGTCTTAAAGGCAGGCATCGCTTGGGCCGGCACGGCGCCCGCGACAAGCATCCACGCGGCGCCAAGTAACAACAGACCGAGTCGCTTCATGTAAATTCTCCCATTAGGAATTGCGAAACGTGCAAATCGCGACAGAAAAGGCTCAAGGTGAGCCGTGCACTCGCTTGGGGGGCATGGTAAGGAGGGCAAAATTACCTCTCTAGTAAAACTTGCCTTATCCGACCTGTCAAGCCAACCGTCGGGGGTTTCTTGGACCTACCCAACGGTCAGACCGTCGCTACCGTGGATCTTAACGACTAGGAGTAACAAGAGTACGGCTACGAACAACCTAGAGTTCTGCCATAGGCAGAAGATTAAGAACGCCGCATCACGTCGCTAGAAATGCGCTGCTCTGCCAATTGGCGGGGTATTTGCTCAAGCGAATGCGGCAATTAATTGCGCAGTCCCTCGCGAAACACCACGGGCAGCAACGCAACGCTATGTCCTGGAGTTTCCCACACCGCTTCTTCGGGGTTGGTCGAGGTATCGACCGCATACGCATCGACCGTTCGATCGTGAATATGCGGCGCCCAGGTGGCAGGATCCATGCGCCACGCCAAGACATCGTGACTGAATGATCCCGCGCCGCCAACGATATTCATCCAAACGTCATCCGATAGGTGAAACTCGACGGGAGCTGTTTCGACGGTGTCATCGACTCGCCAGACAACTTCACCTTCGAGACGGGCATTATTGGCGCCCGACCAACGCAGTAATCGCCCCCATTCCGATTGCGCCCGCAACGACGCAACTTGGTTGAAGGTTTCATGTTCAACGAGCGGAGCGCTCAGATCCGTGGAGAACAAACAATGATTTGCTTCGATGTGCAGATTCAACTGATGGGGTGAATTCTCGTTGGACGCCAAGCGGCACAACCCCTCTTGGGCCACGGCCGTGACATGATCGAGTCGCAGTTGCACCAAACCTGATCGACCCAGGGCGGAGCCGCCGAGATCGGCCAGTCGTCCGCTCGTGGCTAATAGTCCTTGCGACCACGACAACTCAAAAGGTTCAACCTCGCTGGCGGCTAACAGATCGGCCTCGCCGCGGGCTACAGATTCCGTCAACACGATCTCCGGCGCCGGTAATGGCGCCGTTTTCAGCATGGCGCGTTGATTCAAAGTCGAAGAGGCCATCCGGAAAAACGCGGCGCCGTTGGATTGGGGAAAACCGCTCGAATCAATGTTTTCAATCGTCAGGACGCATCGCCGCATCGTTAGCCCGGAAATGTCATCCAACAACAACAACGCCCAGTCCCGAGGGGCACGATCTTCCGGAGGCAAGCGCCACTGCATTTGCACTCCTTCAAAGGTGAAATCGCCCTGCTTCAAATACAGCATGTGTTTGTCGAGCGAGTATCCGGCGCCGTTCTCAAAAGTCAAAACGGGCGTATGTCCCTGTCCCGCACGTACAGTTAAATGCCTGCGAGCCAACATGACGGGGTTGACCTGTTGGGCGCCCGTGAACCGCAGCTCGATAACCTCCAGGTCGGGCCAGAAGTTCAAACCAGCCTGACGAATCGCCTCACTAGCGGTTTCTACCCACACGGCGTTCTCCGGCAAGGGAGACTTGGGTTTTTCTCCTACGATGACCATGCGCACCGTTTGCGTCGGAGGCAACGCTGGTGCGCGCCGTGTCGAACCGTTCGCCGCGGCGACTCGAGGCGTTGGCCCATTCTCGGCGCGAACGGACGGGGTTACGTCACTACGAGCCGTGGCCGTAGCCGCCGCGGATGGCGCCTCGACGCTACTTCCCGCGCGTTGACTTGGCTGTCTGGGCGATACCGTATCCGCCACGGGAGGGGAAGAAGTCAACGGCGTGCTCTCATTTACCAACGCCGAGTTCGTAGGAGCCAATCCGGATGATGACGAATTTGCTTCTGCAGTTTCTACGGCGGAGGGAACAGCAAGATTTGCATCCGACGGCGTTTGGGCCTGCAACGGCGCCGGTGCGGCCTGAGACGATGGCATCACAACGGCCGGAAACGCGGTCTCTTTCGATGGCATCGTGGGACGAAGCCACCACTCCGTCATGAAGACTCCCAGAATTAACAGCAAGGTGGGAGCGATCCACACCACGTGTTGCTCCGATCTGCGCGGCGCGAGTAACACGGGCTGTGCAACGAATTGACGATGCCTTGGACCTGTATCGAGCCCCAACGCATCAGAAATCCGCCACAGCTCGGCAATCAACTCTTGAGGCGTTTGATAACGTTGATCGGGCTGCTTGGCCAACAGCTTATTTACGACGCTTACCGCTTCCTCTGGCAAATCGGGGCGGAACACGCGCAAGTCCGGTGGTTGACGGCTTTGGTGGTCCAGCAACTTTTGGAGGACAGTGCCTTCCGGGAAAGGCGGCCGACCTGCGAGCATGAAATACAACGTGCAACCTAAGGAGTACAGGTCACTCCGGACATCGGCGCAACGCGGGTCGCGAGCTTGCTCGGGCGAAATGTAATCAAACGTTCCCAGCGTCACGCCGCTCGCGGTCAAATCGTTCCGCGACGACTCCACTTGATGGAGACGCGCCAGCCCCATGTCAACCAACTTGGTGCTGCCGTCTGTCGAAACAATCAAGTTCGAGGGTTTGATGTCACGATGGACGACATCGCGCTGGCACGCGTGGTCGAGCGCTTCTGCGGCCTGTAACGTATGACGAATGGCTTCCGAGAGTTCGAGCGGGCCGCGCTGATCGACCAGCGCGCGAATTGTGACCCCCTCAATATGTTCGAAGATGATGAAGTTCCAGCCGTCCTCTTCGCCAATGTAAAACACGCGAGCGATATGCTCGTGATTCAGACGGGCGGCGCTTTGAGCCTCGTTCTTGAATCGACGGATTGTGTCTTCATCTTGTCCGCGCGGCAAAACTTTCACGGCTACGCTGCGGCCGAGCGTCAAATCTCGACCGCGAAACACGGCGCCCATACCTCCGCCGAGGAATTCCTCCAACTGAAAATGCGCCAGTTGCTTGCCGACCAGAGCTTGCCCCAATTCATGCGGCGTATAGGGCAAATGTAAGCGAACATTGTTTATGGGGGGGCGGTTCGAAATGACGGTTCGCTGCGCCGCCTCTTCGTCACCCAAAACTGCTTCATTGCCAGGCACGCTCGCTGCCGCGGCAAGATCCTCGTGGTCAACGATCTCGATGGCGCCGGGGCCAGAACGCTGTGCTGCCGATGATCCTTCGACCGGGGCTTCCATGCATCCTTCAAGCAACAGGGGATCCGAACTCACGGCGGTTGGCGATTCTTCAAATGAATCGTCCCTTCCGCGCGCGAGCGGCAATGAACGCTTCTCGTTTTCCTGGCCGCGTGTGGCTGCCATAATTCATGAAAACGGCGCGATGCGAAACAACGAACGGCGCACAACAACCTCAATTTGTTGCACAAACGCGGCTGGATAACAATCGCTTTTTTAGGACGAATGTCCTACGTGTCGGAAGAGAGACTCCGTTGGGAAAACATCATTGTATTCGCACTGAGCAAAAATGTCAACCAAATTGCACGCCTTAAACCATTACGCCAATGCAACTTGCGTCATATTTCATATTTCAGGCGACGGCATGGACCGTCTACATCTCTATATGGTAGTTCGACGTCAAGACTGTTACCTATTTCCCACGATTTTCCGACGAGCAGAACCCAAGGTCGCACAGCACCACGAACGACGAAAGCAAACAGCCTGATCGAGTGTCAAATCACTTCTTACTCTGTTGCTTTACATTCGACAGGCGCTCGTTGTGCGGTTCAGTTCACTCCCTGACACCAATGAGCGCCTGAAATGCCCGAAGAAGCTCCCATCGCTCGTTGACAAAGATCGAGGTACATCCGTGGGGCAGGAGTCGAGATCGTTCGGACGGCCTTATTCTACCTCAAACGGCGGCGAAGGATTTTGTCCGCATTTTGCATCCGTTAGCGCATGTGAATCGCTGCGCTGTACGCAAATCTTGTAAAACGCGTGTCATACACAATCAGGCTAATCCTTGATTTAAGCTGTCGGGAGATTTCCGGAGCGGACGTTGACGAGCACCCTGACTTGATCAAGATCCAGCTCAACGTTCGCTGCTTTGTGAACGCATCATAGCTCGACGTCACTTGGGGGTTGCCTGCAAGGCAAGTCCCAAGTGTCGTCGAGCTAGAAAGTCGACATGCAGTAAGGATTGAAGCCCTCTAACGGTGAGCAGGCTGATTAGCCGAAGCGTTCATGGCCTGCTGTATGCGCCCGACGAACATATCCCGAGACGCCCAGAATGTTTGCATATTGCTTTCGCTGGCGAACAAATAGATTTTTCCATCATGCGTGAACCCATGCTCACGGCGCCCGGAGACAAGCTGTCCGGCCTCTAAATACGCCACCGGATCGTGACCGGAAAGCACCGGGGTATAGTAGTCGGGGTTGGCGAGGAAACGCTGCTGCTCGCCTGGTCCAGCAAACAAGTAGGTTTGACCACGATGGATGGCGCCGTAACGTGCATCGCCCTTGCGCCAACGTTGTTGCTCAACGGGCAGGTGCAGTTGTTCCACAAGCGATACAACACAGCATCCGTCCAGTGCTAAGCTCGGAGAGGTCGGCGGCGCGGCTTGCGCGGCCGGCGGCGCCACACTCGGCGGCACAGCTCCCACGGGCGGCGAGTTACTTGCTGAAGGAGTAGCGTTCGCAACCAGCGGAGAAGACGGTGCGCTGTTAGCAAAGCGATTTTGTGTGTTATTGAATTGGGGTGGAGCAATGTCTTGTGACGGGGAGCCAGGATACTGTGCTACTGCACCACCCAGCGGTGAGCGTTGGAATGTCGCAGACGGCGATGGCGACGGAGCCCACGGCGGGCTGGTAGCTTGCCCAGGTCCACGTGCGGTCACAGCGGGGTTCATAGCACCGGGAGGATTAGCCAATCCAGGCTGATATGCAGGACCATTCGCTCCGTACGAATTGGCATAAGGCGGTTGCGCCGGAGCTTGTTGCGCTGGATACGGCTGTTGCAACGCATTGCCGCCTGGATTGTAGGCCGCGGTCATATCGACGTTAGGATTGCCCGCCGGCGCTCCGCGATTGGAATTCAAAGGAAATTCTCCACCATCCGCGGCCTGATAACTGACTTGCCCTGCTCGATTTGAGCTTGTGGGGAAGGACGAATTGCGATCCTCGACTCCGGGGGCCTGCTGCGGCGGAGTTTGTGCAATGCCGCCGGTCGGGTTCATACTCCGGTTTCTCTCCCGTGCAGCAATTTGCTGAACCATTTGCGTATACTGCCCCGGATGCTGAGGACTGATCGACTGGCCTACTTTGAAGCCGTTGGGCGTCAGGACAATGTCGGTAGGCCAGGCGTGAATGCCGAACTTTTGGGCCAGGTCGGCGCGCCGGCCGGCATGCACCTTCACTGCTACATAGTGGCTATTAATTGCTTGAGCCACTTGCGGATCGGGGAAGACGTTCCGTTCAACGGACTCGCATGGAGGACATCCGTCGTTCCAGAAGTGAATCAACACCAAGCGATTTTGCTGGCCGGCCTTTTGCATCGCCGTTTCAAAATCTGGCTCCCAGCGAATAGCGCCTGGGCCGTTGCCCCAGGTTGATGAGGCGGCCAACAGCGTTATGCAACCAGCAGCCATGAGGCGAGAGAACGCGTGCATACCGATTCGCACCCTTGGGACAACGTGAAAAATGTCGCGCAGGAGTTTCCGTTGTTTCCTTTTTCGGCAGGGGTTTGACGGAAGTTGGATAAAAACTGCCGGATATCACGAATTTGTCGGTTTTTCCGGGAAGGCATAGCCGCCACGAATTTGGCAAGTTCTCGCGTTTTCCTGAAGGGACAACTTGACAGGGACGATGAGATGAGTAAGATTCCCATTATTGAACTCTTACTACGTGTAAGTGCTTTAACCCACGCGTTAACCTCCCCAACAGAAGTCGCTCATATATTCAGTTTCGTACTGGTATTCAGTTTCGTACTGGCGTTTCTGTCTCACTGAGGTTTTCATTGGGTTTCCTTGGCGACGTTCCCAACATATTTAACGTGGGGTATGTTCGCTTCAAGGGAAGCGACGCTTCTGGAGCCGTGTTTGCTCCAACCAACACATAACACGGGCTAGCGCAACACACGGGGCGGATTGGCCGGTAGTTCCACTGTACGGGCGTGGTTCCGACGGCGGCAATCTCCAGAAGCACCACATCAGCGGCATTGCACAGGCAACCATAGGGCAATTTCCCCAACGGGCCATTCCCTTAGGGCGATTGGCTTGCTGAAGTACGGACGTGACGGTTATCGGGGTCTTCCCCATTGTTTCACAACGTTGGCCCATTAAATCACCAGCCGAAGCGTTGGTCTGGGCGACGTTCTTCCAATTCAACACTCTCGAAAGTCGGTCCCCGCATCAAGAAATAACTTCTTGTTTACGAGTGGCCGGCGCGCGTTTCGCAGAAGTTGACGTTTTTCTTTGGCGCTTCCCGCGCCTTGGAGCCGCAACCTGCATCAAATCGGCTCGATGATGATTCTCTGTTCTCGAACCACCAACCCAATCTCTGTGCGGTTGTGCAGGACCGCTCTATTACACCATCTCTCTAGGTGACCAATGGGAAAGAAGAGGAAGTTTCGCCCTCGACAAGGCGGCGGCCGAAACTCTCAGTCGCAATCACAATCACACGCTCACGCGAATGGGCGCACCCGACGTCGCCGTCGCGGACCCGAACCCGGCATGAACGCAGGTCCGCGCCGCGGGGGAAATGTCGCTCCCGGCGGCGGTTACGAACCCATGGACGTCGACGCTCCTGTCGAAGCTGGCATTGGCGTTCTCGAAATGCATCCTAATGGATATGGGTTTCTTCGCAGCCCCTACAATAACTACGCCCGCGAACGCACCGATCCTTTCGTGCCTGGCACGATGATCGAAAAGTACGGCCTGCGCGAGGGCGTGATGATCCGCGGACTAATTCAGCACGCACGTAAGTCGCAAGGCCCGCGCGTGCGCGAGATTGTCGACGTTGACGGGCTACGGCCCGACGACTACGTCAAGGTCAAGTCGTTTGACGAACTAACCGCCATCAATCCCCAGGAATGGTATCGCCTGGAAACGGGCCCTCAGCCTTTGACCACGCGCGTGATGGATTTGCTTACGCCGGTCGGTTGCGGTCAACGCGCTTTGATTGTCGCTCCTCCACGCAGCGGCAAGACCATTCTTTTGCAGCACATAAGCAAAGGCATCTCTACTAATTATCCCAATGTTCACTTAATTGTGCTGCTTATTGACGAGCGGCCCGAGGAGGTGACCGACATGCGCCGCAATGTGGACGGCGAAGTCGTGGCAAGCAGCCTCGACATGGATGTGGAAAGCCACGTTCGGTTGTCGCAGTTCGTGATCGAACGCGCCAAGCGCTTGGCGGAAATGGGCAAAGACGTGTTCCTCCTTTTGGACTCCATCACGCGATTGGCGCGCGCCTTCAATAAATGGGTCGGGAACACCGGCCGCACGATGTCGGGCGGCGTGGACATCAAAGCGATGGATATTCCTAAGAAGCTATTCGCGACGGCCCGCGCGTTTGAAGAAGGCGGCTCGTTGACCGTTGTTGGCACGGCCTTGATTGACACAGGCAGCCGGATGGACGACTTGATTTTCCAAGAGTTCAAAGGCACCGGCAACATGGAGTTGGTGCTCGACCGCAAATTGGCCGATCGGCGAGTTTGGCCCGCAATCGACATCACGCAGTCGGGCACGCGCCGCGAGGAATTGCTCTTGGACCCCGACACGCTGCACGCGGTGACGATGCTGCGTCGTACGTTGACCAGCATGCATCCTGTCGATGCGATGGAACAGTTGACGAAACAACTGGGGCGTTTCAAAACGAACGCCGAATTCATTCAGTTGATTAGCGGCGCCAAGGTGCTCGACTAACGCCTAGCGGCGATCGTGAAGATCACCGGCGCGCTCTGTGCGTTGGTGTTCGTGCGAGCTGGTCGCTACATGTCTTGCTCGCTGTGGTGGAATGCGGCGTTGCTTATTCTTCGCGTAATGCGTTCAACAAGGGAGCACGCAACACCGCGCGCACGGCGAATAACCCCGAGGCCAATCCGACGCCGAGGATGACGGCCAACATCCACGCAAGTTGCAGCATGGGCACGCGTGCGCCGCCGAGCCAAATGTGCGGCGCGACTGCCGTCAGGGCGGCAAACACTCCCATGGCCAAGCCGCCCAACAGCAGCACCGCATTTTCCAACATCACCATTTGGGCCAGCCGACCACGTCGGAAGCCCGTGGCGCGCATCAGGGCAAGTTCGCCGCGCCGCTCTAACACGCTGCGAAGTTGCACTGTTGCCAATCCGAATACGCCGAGCAGCAGTCCCAATGCTCCCAGGCTTTGGAAGGTGCTGAGGTACGTGTTTTGAACCGCCAAGAGGTCTTGCAGCACCGCACGCGTGTCCTGCGCGTCGACGCCGTAATCGCTCAAACGGCTTTCCAACGCGCGAGCTAATTCATCAACTTTGCCCGGCGGCGCCTGAATCAGGAACAAATTGTAGCCGCTAATGTCCGGGTACAACCGCTTAAAGTTTTCCTCGTCGATAAACAAACTGCCTTGCAGGATCGTGTTCGAAAGCAACCCCGCCACACGAAACGTCACGCTTCGGCCGTCATCGTCTTGCACGGTGAATTCTTCTCCGACGCCTTTCATCAAGTGCAAACTGTACATCGCGGTGTTTTTGTCCAACACCATGGGCACTGCATCATTAACATCGCCCAGCGGTTGTCGTAACACGAGCCAAGGATTCGCCTTTTCCTCGGCGGCTGAAGCCGCTGAAGCCGACCATGCAAAAGGTTGAGCATCGGCCTGAGAAAAATGGTCATAGAACGCTGGCGTTACCCCCACCACACGCGGGCGCGTGGTTTGATAGATATTGCGGCAACTCGCGTCCTCGCCAGGTTTTAGCCGCAAAGAAAGCACCGCGCCTTCATCCAGCAGCGCTGCTTCGTCGCCCAACAGATCGCGCCGCTCCAAGGGGATGTTCAAGTCGGCGAACAACGGCCGATCACTTTCGGCAATGAGATCAAAGCCGCCTACGCCTTCGGCCGTTGGCGCTATGCGAAAGGCGCTAATGGCGACAATCAAAAAACAGGCCGAGGCCGTCAGTCCCATCGTCAGCGTGCTGCGCAAGGGATTTCGACTGGCGTTGCGCGCCGCTAGTCCCGTGAGTGTGTAACGGCCTGTCTCCACGGCGCCGCTTCGCCGTAAGCGAGAACCTATGTAAATCAGCGAAGCGGCCAGCACCGCGGCGCCGCCCGCGAAGAAAGCGCCGGCTTGCGCTTCGCCTCGAAGTTGCGTCGCCATTGTCGCAAGAGTGATTGCCGCAAGCAGTAATGCCGCGGCAGCCCAAGTAGCCCAAGCCCAACCTGTTTGTCGGACGACAGGAGTTTCGTGTGCTTGTCCCGCCATGAGCCGGCGCGCCGAGACGCGCCGCATGCGCCATGCAGTCCAAGCGATGGTTAAGCCCGAAACAAGCACGCCGCTCAAATAGCCGGTCGCCAGACTCATCCAGGCGACATGCAAATGCACGAAAGGCGTAACAATGGCCGCAACCCATAACGTACGCAGTCCTACGATCATCAACCAGGCATACCCGATCCCGGCTCCAATGCCGACGAGGCCTCCCATCGCCGCCACCAGTGCGCCTTCACTAATAAACATCCGGCTCGCCTTGCTGCGTGGCACGCCGATCGCCAGCAGCAGCCCAACCTCCCGCGCGCGTCGCTCCAAGCCCAGTCGGAACAAGAGCGCCGTCAGCATCAGCGCCGCCGCGATCAGGAAAAAGCTGAACCCAAGAAACAGCAAATTAAACGGTGTTGTACCGCTGGACGCTTGTAAACCTCGTTGCTTCACAGCCGTGAACACGAACCCTAGGTCTTCGCGACTGTTAGCCAACTCGGTCAGAAATGCCGTTTCTAAGACTGTCTCTGGCGAACCGCCTTCGGGCGCCGATACGCGATTTGCCGGAATACGAAACGACGTCAGCCGGCCAAACCGGCTTCCCCATAGTTTTTGCCCGGCCGAAAGCGAGAGATAGGCTTTGGGCGTCGTTCGGTGATTTTTCCAGTAATCGTCGTCTTGCGGACGAACGGTGTATGTCATCGGAAACGGCGCGTCCCAGTCGTCAATTGTGTCTTGGTCCGTCACGCCTTCAACCTCGGGCGTCAAGTCCGGGTCATTCGTCCGCTGCGGCGCTTCGTCGAACTGCGCAGGCCGGCGCCGATCATATGGCCGGGCCGGTTCGGTCAACGGCGCGATCGCTTTCAGGCGAAAATCGGCCGTCAACTCCTTGGACTGACCATGTGTTGTCTCAGGAGCGAAATAGCGTAGTCGAACGGTGTCGCCCACTTGGACTTGCAAGTCGCTGGCGGCCCAATCGACAAGAACCATCTCATCGTCGGCCAGGGTGATCGGCTGGCCGGTTTCATCCAACAAGGGGCCAAGCACAGGCGTCGACTCCAAAGCCGCGATTGTGGAATAGGGGATCCCGTCGGCGGCAGGTTCGCCGGCTGGCGGAACCTTTTGCATGAGATTCGCGAGATACGTAAAAACCGGTTGGGCTTGAAAGGGTGCAAAGGCTCGCTGGGCGATCGCGGCCGCCTCGTCGCTTACGATCATGCGATCGGTGGTGAAGCTGAAATAATCGAAGATGATGTCTTCGGAAACTTCGCCTGCGGGTTGAAAAACTCGCGTCACGCGATGCAACGAAAAACCGTAGTCTTGAAGTTTCGGTTTTAAACTGTCTTGGAGTGCGCGGTTCGCCCGGTCGATTGCTTCGTTGGAGCGCGGCGAGTTATCTCTTGCTGACACCAAGATAGCGTTAACGTTGTCCTCCTGGTCTAGAACCTCTTGCAGGATGGACAATGGCAAATAGGCATTACGAGGCAAATGCTGGCTCGGCAATAAACTAAACCGACCGAACCCCTTCGCTGGCAGGATCTCAATAACTTCTAATTGCGGCAGGCTGCGGGTGCGATCGGTCTTGCGCCCCAGCGGGCTATCGGCGGGAACCTGGTTTGCTTTAACCAAGCGCAGGGTAATGCGGTCGCCCACGTGTGCGCCGATCTCGTCGGCAAGCGGTTGATTGAGCACGACTTCTCCGTCGCTGGGTAGCCGCGCGGGCTCCGCCCCGCCGGGCGAGTTCAAGTTCCAAAAATCCGTGTCGCAGCCCAGCACCGTAACGCCGCCGGCAATTTGCAGCCCAGACTCACCGGCGCGCTCCACCGTCGCCCTCGGAAACATTACAACTGGAGTGGCGGACGAGAAAAACTCCGCGAATGAATCGCTTGAAGCAAGCTCTTGCGCCAAATCGGCACGAAAGAAGCGATCCGTGATCAACACAAAGTCGATGCGTCCCAAACCATCGAGCGTTAACTCGCGCAGGCTCCCTCGCACAGAGTCGCCCACGAGCAGCGCGCCCGTAAGCACGGCGGTTGCGGCGGCAACACCCAAGGCGACCGCCAGGTTAATACGCCAATGAAATCGAAGGCTTGCGAAAACAAAACGCCAGAATGTCATGAAACCGGCCCAAGGCAGAACGTGAGAGTATTACTTGGCGAAAAACGACGGCAAGGAACTTGACCGTTCATCGACCGCGGCGTCATTCTACCATCTGGCGCATCAACGAAATCGGCTGGGGCAGCCGCCGCGCGCCGTGAGCCGCATTTCAAATTCGCCTTGTCCGCGGCTTTTGGAAAGAGTTAGCGGCCAAGTCCTAATTCACCAACGCGCCGTCTTCCAATTCGACGCGGCGTGAAAGCATATCGGCCAGCTCCAGGCTATGCGTAACCACCACGAGCATGGTGTTTTCTTGTTTTTGCAATTCCAGTAGTAATTCGCCGATCGCGGTCGCGTTCTTCCGATCAAGATTGCCGGTCGGTTCGTCGGCCAAGAGTAACACGGGGTTGTGAATTAAGGCTCGCGCTACCGCGACACGTTCCCGTTCTCCGCCGGAAAGCTCTGCGGGGCGATGCGTCATGCGTTCCGAAAGCCCGACGCGCTCAATCAAATCGCGAGCCCGTTGCTTAAGAGACGCGTCAGGCGATCCTTCCGCGATCGTTGGCAGCAGCACATTTTCTAATACGGTCAATTGTGGAAGCAGATGGTGGTCTTGAAAAATGAAGCCGATGTTCCGGTTGCGGAAGTGGGCAAGCTCTTTTTCACTTAGCGCGAAAGGATTTTGACCGTCCAAAGTAACGGTTCCCGACGTTGGCGCGTCGAGTCCGCCCATCACATGAAGCAACGTACTCTTACCCGATCCGCTAGGCCCGAGAATCGCCAGATTCTCGCCCGAATGCAATTTCAACGAGACGCCCCCCAGCACGCGCAGCGGCGCTGCCGGAGTCGGAGTCGGATACTCCTTGACCACATTCTCGACAATCAATTCAGCCACGCCGTCCCCCAAAATGGCTCAACAACCAACCTAGCGCAATCAGGCAACCAACCGGCGGATTGTAGAGGCCGCGACAACTTGCTTCAACCGTGCCGCGTTAGCAACTTTTCTAGAGCAGGCAAGCGCCAAGCCAATGGACTGGCAACACGAAATAGATAGGTTGCCGAGCAGCGTGCTCCGATTACTGTGCCGTAAGGGTAACGGTCTGAGGCGTTATCCGGCGCAATTGGCCGCACGCCGCATTGATCTTATCTCCCTTGCGTTCCCGGAACTGCACATTGATGCCGCCATGCTCAAGAATCTCGCGAAAGCGACGCGACGCAGCGGCGGAAGGAGTTTCGTAAGGTAAGCCGGCCACCGGATTATAAGGAATCACATTTAACAGCGCTGTCCGGCCGCGCAGCAGTTTCACCAATTGCCGGGCCTGCTTTTCGTGATCGTTAATGCCTGCCAACAACACGTATTCAAAGGTCAGTCGTCGCCCCGACGCCTCGAAGTACTGGTCCGCTTCGGAAAGAATCGCTTCCAGGCCTATGTTCTTATTGACGGGCACCAGGCGATTCCGAAGTTCGTCATCAGGGGCATGCAGCGACACCGCCAGGTGATAATGAACGCCTTTCTCGGTCAAGCGGCGGATAGCCGGCGGCAATCCGACCGTCGAAATGGTTATGCGCCGCGCGCTAATTCCTAAGCCTTCATCGCTCGTAGCGACTTCCAGCGCTGGAAGCAATCGGTCCAGGTTGGCGAGAGGTTCTCCCATGCCCATGACCACGATGTGACTGAGCCGCAAATCGGCTTCGACCAACTGTTGCAGCCGGAGCATCTGTTCGACGATTTCACCCGAGGTCAAATTGCGATCCACGCCATCAAGTCCACTGGCGCAAAACACGCACCCCATGGCGCAGCCAACTTGCGAGCTGATGCAAATCGTGCGTCGGACGCCGTCACGCAGCAAAACACACTCGATCCGGCCGCCGTCGGCTAGTTCGAGGAGTAATTTTTCCGTACCATCGTCCGACTGGCTGTGCCGAGCAATCTTCGTGGTCCAAAGCGTGAACGACTGCTCCAGCGCCTCGCGCAACGACTTAGGCAGGTCAGTCATCTCGGCGAACGAAGCGGCCCGACGATGAAAGACCCACTGGCGGATTTGCCGAGCGCGAAACGAGCGCTCACCTCGCTCGGCCAGCCAGGATTCCAGGGCGTTTTGCGTTGGGTCAAGGAGATGCTTCATTCTTTGACGGACTTTAGGTCGCGAGACGCGGCGCCAAACGAAGGAGAGAGAACCCGTTCCATGACCGGGAGCTTGATCTGTCTCTCCGCATTCTGCGATGGTTTATGGTTCACCGCCGTACTTGGGTTGATCGAATAGTGCAGGAAGCGTCGTCGCCAGGTAATAAGGACGAGGCGCCGAGAGATCAAGCAGCGATGTCCAACTGTTTCTGCGTTCGGCCTGCGCTTGCGCGAATCCAAACAGACTTCCCAACGAGAAGGGCGATTCAAACTCGATGGTGCGATAGTCGCCCTCGCCGAGACCCGCCAACTCCGCGGCGCGCGCGATGGCGTCTTCCAAGAATCCCGTCTCGTCGATCAGGCCCAGCTCCTTGGCTCGCATTCCGGAGAAAACTTCGCCTGTGGCGACCTCGTTCAACTTTTCTGGATTTTCACGAAAGTAGGGCCGGCCGTGCTTGACAACCTCTTTAAAACGTTCGAATGTTTCGTTCACGTATTTCTGAAGAATATCTCGCTGTTCGGGCGACAACTCCTTGGTCATCGAGAGCATTTGCTTGTTAGGGTGCGTGGCGATCGACTCGTTTTCGATATCGAATCGCTGCATCAACCCCGTCAGATCATAGTAAGGAATAATGACGCCGATGGAGCCCGTGGCTCCTGAAGGTTCAGCATAGATGCAGTTTTCCTGATCTCCCACAGCCATGGAAACGTAATAGCCGCCGCTCGCGGCGATCGCGCCCATGCTAACCACGAGAGGGACCTTTTTCTCCTCGCGAAGCTTTTTCAAATGATGGAACAAGTAGTCCGAGCCTGTGACCGTGCCGCCGGGCGAGTCGACGCGCAGCACGACGGCTTTAACGTCCTCATCGTCGCGAACGCGGTCGATCTGACGTTTGGTGTGGCCGTCTCCTTCGGCAATAATTCCGGCCAGATTAATGATTGCGATCTTGTCCGTGGCGTCCTCGGCGCCGGAATGGTGCTTTTCCGTCAAACCGCGTGAAGTGTCAAAGTAATCGCGCAAGGCTGCCGCCTGCATCAATGCATACATCGCGCAAAACACAAACAAAGTCCAACCGAGCCAACCCCACCAGCGCGACGAACCGCCGCCTTGTTGGATGACAATCGTTTGCGTTGTCCCCGCGGGATCACCGCCATCACGAAGCGAATCGCCGGATGAAGCCATATCGAACACCCTCAATCCCCAAGCCGCACTCGCCCGCTGCAATGCGAGGCGTGGTTATGTTTCGTATCAATTCTTTACAGCAGGCCATATTGGGTCAACGTGCGGCGCAACTTGGCCATGCTTGCGTCGTCCAGCGGCGTCATAGGGAGACGTAATTCGCCCGTGTCGCGTCCCAGCATTTGCATGGCCGCCTTGATGGGAATGGGATTCGTGGCCAATCCCAGCATATCGCGACACAGGGGAAATAGCTTGTGATGCCAGGTTTGCGCTTGGCCGATATGGCCATCATGAAAAGCTTTCACCAGCGCGATCATATCGCCCGGTACAATGTTCCCGACTACGGAAATGACGCCTTCGCCGCCGACCGCCATGAGCGGCAAGGTCAAACTATCGTCACCGCTTAACACCGTTAGGTCCGTGGTGCAAAGGATCTGAGACGCTTGGTCCAGCGAGCCGGTCGCCTCTTTGACCATCGTGATATTCTTCAATTCGGCAAGTCGCGCAATCGTTTCCGGTTCGATGTTTTTGCCGGTTCGCCCCGGGATGTTGTAAACGCAGATTGGAATTTCCACTTCCTCGGCAACCGCCTTGTAATGTTCGTAGAACCCCTGTTGTGTCGGTTTGTTATAGTAGGGAGCGACCATCAATGCGGCATCGGCGCCTTCTTTGGCGGCCCAGCGCGTCAGTCGGAGCGCTTCCCGAGTGCTGTTCGAGCCAGTCCCCGCCATGACCTTAATTCGACCAGCCGCAGACTGCACGACTTCTGAAATAACGCGCTCATGCTCCTCATGAGAAAGCGTGGGCGACTCGCCCGTTGTTCCTACCGGACAAAGGCAGGTTGCTCCCGCAGCAATTTGAAACTCGACTTGTGCGCGCAGCGTCGGTTGGTCTAACTCGCCATTCCGAAAGGGGGTCACAATTGCAACCGACAACCCGGCAAACGCAGATCCTTTTCTTGGCATATCTACTTACGAGAGAAAATGGGGAGGTGTGCGGAGAACGACCACGAATTGCGGCCTACAACTTTCCGTGCCATGGTCGACGCGGGAGAGCAAACCATGAAATCGCTTCGTGGTTTGACTGGGCCTTCCTCACTCGGAATAGTCCTCCTTCGGTCCATCGAGCCGTGCGGCGCGACTACCGATTATCATGGAACTTGCACCCGTTGGCAACGCAGGCGCTGACCTTGTCGCTGGCGGACGCCCGGTTTACAGTAACTCCACCGGCGTCTGGCTGTTGAGTATCGAAGTGAAGTCATGGGCGAAACGCATAAGCCGAAAGCAACTCTCGCCGAAGGCGCCGTACCCAAGGCGGTAGTTAGCCGGCTCAGCTTATACCTGCGCGAGCTGCAACATTTGGTGCGAGACGGCAACGAAACCACTAGTTCGACGCAACTTGGCAGCCTGCTTGGATTTACCGACGCACAAGTACGAAAAGACTTAGCCTACTTCGGTCAGTTCGGGTATCCGGGAATCGGATACCGATGTACCGAACTCATCGACGCGGTCAAGCGAATTCTAGGCACCGATCGTAGCTGGCCCGTTGCTCTTGTAGGTTTGGGAAATCTAGGCAGAGCGCTGCTGGGATACCGTGGCTTTCAAAACCAAGGATTTAGTATTGCGGCCGCCTTTGACGTCGACCCGCAAAAAGTGGGGCCTGCGATTGAAAACGTTCCCACCTTTCATCTGGATGAATTAGCCGCGGTTGTTGCTGGAAAAAAAATCAAATTGGCGATTGTGGCTGTGCCGGCCGCCGCCGCCCAAGAAGTTGCCGATCGCCTGATTGCGGCAGGGATTGATGGAATCTTGAACTTTGCTCCCGTGACAGTTACCGCTCCGTCCAACGTCAGCATGGTGGGCGTCGACCTGGCCATTGAACTGGAGCAGCTTACTTTCAATGTCGTGAATCAACCATCGAAATCATAAGTGGACGCCCCTCCCCATCAAATAACTGCGTCCACAGATGAATTGGCGGAGGCAACACGCTGGGCGCAGCCGAGTTAAACCAGTTTAAGAAATAGATTGCGGCGTTAACGAACCAATCTTGCTGAGAAACGGTCAAAATGAGTATTCATCGCAAAAGGAACTCGCCGACTATCTCTAAACTTGCAGGATTGGTCTAAGGTTACTGACGAATCGAAACCCTATACAGCCAAGGCGGCACGAGAACTCTGCCCAAGCCCCGTTGTCACGGCGACGGCTTTGCATACAATCTCAGGAGGTTTACCCGGTGGTGTAATTGGCAACACAGCAGATTTTGGCTCTGCTATTCATGGTTCGAGTCCATGCCGGGTAGTTTGTACACTAGCATGAATTTGTTACACCCCGTATTTCTTTGGAATTATGGGGTGTTCTCATTTCTTGTACACTAACCCACTGCACCATACTGAACACTAATGCACCACTTTTTGCACCACCCCTATTGGGTTAGTGTATGGTTCGGGCACAGTGTTCGTCGGTTATCTGAAGGTAGTGTTACGCCGCGACCGGCTCCGTGTTGCCGATCCAGACGCACACCACATGGACGGGGTGCGTTTCCGCCAAGTCCGTCTCTCGGCTTGATCGCATGTTCCGCCGGGGCTTGCCCCACGGCTTGAATCCCGTCTTGCGGATGACCCCCTCCAATTGGGTATGGAGATTCTCTTTCCCACCTCGATTGTGGGCGATTGCGTACTTCGCGCCCTTGGGCGCCAGTTCATGCGCATCTTCCAGCAAGGGCGCTATTCCGGAAACAACGGCACGAGGCGAGAACCACCACCCGCCTGGTGCGCCGTCTTGGGAGAGGGGACCGTGGTCCGATCCTCCCCCAGTGAATATGCTCCCACTTGAGCGATAACATCTCGCTGACGCAACGCAACCCACCGTAACGCGCCAATCTGACCAGCAAACGCCATTCGGCATCGGGGCAGGCTTGGATGACTTTTTCGATTTCCGCGCGTGTAACAAAGTAAAATCGCCCCAGGTTTGCTTGCACACTCGATTTGAGGTCCACGAAGGGGGTCTTGGTAATCAGCCTCGTCCGTTCAAACGGGGGATGACTCAGCCGGGAGATGGATTGTGTTTGCGCGGCCCAGGGTTAAACTAACAAGCGTGTTGACCATGCAATAAATGAACCCGCCCAACCCTCGGCCGACGCGCCGGAGAGGAAATTCTGCCATTCCGTGGCCTCGCTCATGTCGCGGAGTGGTCGTTTTCTCGATGATGGACCCTTCAGAAACTCCGCCCGATCCGCTGAAGACCGAAGCCCCAGTTCCATCCTCTACGCACAACCAACCCGACACGGCGGGCGGGCACAACGTGGAAGAGAACAAAGGATCGCTGAGAACGGAATCGACCAACGGCAACGTGCCAATTGGCATGCCGCAGAGAATTGGCCGCTATCGCGTGGTGCGCCTTTTAGGTGAAGGGGCGTTCGGCAGCGTTTACTTGTCGCACGACGAAGAGGCCGACCGCGAAGTCGCCATTAAAGTTCCTCGCCGCGACCGCGTTTGCACGGCGGACGATGGCGACGCCTACCTGGCCGAGGCTCGCGTGGTCGCGCAGCTCGACCATCCGGCCATCGTCCCCGTCTACGACATCGTGCGAACGGAAGACGGGCAGGTGTGCGTCGTCTCGAAGTATGTGAAGGGCCGCGACCTGGCGTCGCTGATGAACGAAAAAAGGGTTCCCTGCCGGCAAGCGGCGCTTCTGGCCGCCGATGTGGCCGACGCCCTTCACTACGCGCATGTGCGCGGGCTGGTGCATCGCGACATCAAGCCCGGCAACATTTTGCTAGACGAACACGATCGTCCTTACGTGGCCGATTTTGGTCTCGCGCTACGGGAGGATAGCTTTGGCAAGGGGGCAAGGTTTGCGGGAACCCCCGCGTACATGTCGCCCGAGCAAGCCCGCGCGGAAGGGCACCGCGTTGACGGCCGTTCCGACATCTTCAGCCTAGGCGTGGTGCTTTACGAGATGCTCACGGGCAAACGTCCCTTTGCCGGCGAGTCGCTGAAAGAGATTTTGGATCAAATCACCACCATTGAGCCGCGCCCTCTGCGGCAGCGAGACGACTCCATTCCCAAAGAGTTGGAGCGCATCTGTCTAAAGGCGCTAGCCAAGCGCGCCGCCGATCGTTACACCACGGCGAAGGACCTGGCCGAAGATTTGCGCGGGTACGCCGCCGAAGAGAGTCTCGTCATCGGCCACGTCACCAGTCGCATCGGCGAGCCAGCAACGGCACGGTCACTGGGCGCTGCGCCGACGCCTGATCTTGCCCCGAGCGTCGGCGCCAAGATCATGCCTAAAGGGTTGCGAGCCTTTGACGCCGCGGACGCCGATTTCTTCTTGGAGCTTCTCCCCGGTCCGCGCGACCGAGACGGTTGGCCCGAAAGCTTGCGGTTCTGGAAACTTCGCATCGAAACCACCGACGCCGATGGCGTCTTTCCGGTGGGGTTGCTCTACGGTCCCTCGGGATGCGGAAAGTCCTCGCTGCTCAAGGCGGGGCTTTTGCCGCGACTGGCTTCGCACGTGATTCCGATCTACGTAGAAGCCACGAGCGAAGATACCGAAGCCCGCCTCCTTCGCGCCTTGCGCAAGCGTTTCCCGGAAGCAAGCGGCGAGCAAGACTTGCTCGATACGCTTGCGGCGCTGCGGCGGGGAGAATCGCTGCGAGCGGGTCAAAAGGTGCTGATCGTCCTGGATCAATTCGAACAATGGCTTCATGCGCACTGCGAAGAACAGAACTCTCCGCTCACGCTGGCGCTGCGGCAGTGCGACGGAACGCACGTCCAGGCGATTGTCCTGGTGCGCGACGACTTCTGGATGGCCGCGACGCGCTTCTTCCGCGAGTTGGAAATACGCCTCGTGGAGGGCGAGAACTCGGCGGCCGTGGATCTTTTCGATCTCCAACATGCGCGATGCGTGCTGGCCGCGTTCGGACGCGCCTACCGTCGACTGCCCGAATATCCCGCCCAGCTTACGCCCAAGCAAGAAGCGTTTCTGGACCAGGCCGTGCGAGAGTTGGCGGAAGACGGCAAGGTGATCTCAGTGCGATTGGCCCTGCTGGCCGAGATGTTCAAAAGCCGCGAATGGACCCCTCGCACCTTGCGAGACGTGGGAGGCGCGGCCGGCGTCGGCGTCGCCTTTTTGGAAGAGACCTTCAGCGCCAAGACCGCGCCGCCGGAACATCGCGTTCATCAGCTTGCGGTGCGCGGAGTGTTGGAAAAACTGCTGCCCGAGAAAGGAACCGAAATCAAAGGCCATGTGCGCTCCCGCGGCGAACTGCTGGCGGCATCGGGTTACGAGCGGACGCCCCACGACTTCTCCCGGCTCTTGGAAATTCTGACGAAAGAGCTTCGGCTCATCACGCCCACCGACCCGGCAGGAGCGTCCGAATCTGCAATCTCGCACGACGCGGCGCCCACGCACGAGTTCTATCAGCTCACGCATGACTACCTCGTCGTGTCCATTCGGACCTGGCTAACGCGTAAACAGCGAGAAACGCGCCAGGGCCGCGCCGAGTTGCGACTGGCGGAGTTGGCGTCGTTCTGGAACGCCAAACGCGAAGCGAGGCGCCTTCCCTCGTTCATGGAATACCTGTCGATCCGCGCCCACACCCGAAGCAAAAACTGGCCGGTTGCTCACCAAGCCATGATGACCGCGGCCGGTCGGCGATACGCCACGCGAGCGGGCGTTTTCATCTTGTTGCTGGGCATCGCCGTTTTCGCCGTCACGGAAAGCTACTCAAGGGTGCGCTCCGCCGCGCTGGTCGAGAGCTTGCTTTCGGCCGACATCGCCGAGGCGCCCGAGCGCCTGTCGCGTGACGCTTCCTATGCCCGGTGGATGAAGCCGCGCCTGCGGAGCGTAGCGGAAACCGAAGACACGTCGACCGTGGACGACAAAGCACGCTTGCGAGCCATGTTGGCGCTAGTTGGCGAGGAGCCACGCTACGCCGAACCCTTGACGGCCGCGCTTCTGGAGGCAACTTCCACGGAAGTGACCGTCATCGCCCAGCAGCTGAAACCCTACGTCGCGCAAGTGCGCGACCGCCTTTGGATCGCGGCCAAAACCGATTCCTCGCCCGCGCGCCGTTTCAACGCTGCGAGCGGCTTGGCGCAACTTGATCCGAACGGCGCCATGTGGTCCGAAGTGCGCGACGACGTCGCCCGTCAATTGGTCCGCACGTTGGCGTACAACCCGCGGGATTTTGACACGGTGGTGGAGCTCTTGGAGCCGGTCGGCGGCAACCTGGCGGAGCCGCTTCGCGAACGAGTTTACGCGGCCGATGCGCCCGCCGCCGAGCGAGAGGCCGCCCTGAATGTCTTCTTGGAATACGGCGTGGATCAGCCGTCATCGTTCGCCCGCGCCCTGTTAGACGCCGACCGGGAACAATTCGAGCGTATGCTAGAGATCGCCCGCGCACGCGAAATTCGAATTGCCTCCACTCTGGAGGCCGAGCTTGCTTTGACGTTCGACGCGGTTCCCGACGAGGCGTCGAAGGAACAACTCGCGGCGCGCCAGGCCAACGCTGCCATCGCGCTCTTGCGCATTGGACAAGGGGCGCAAGTTTGGAATCGCTTGGGCGACGGCGCCGACCCGCGCTTGTCGGCCTACTTTATCGAGCGAGCGGGACAATTTGGGCTGGACCCGGCCATCCTCACCGCGCGGCTGCCCGGCATGATCTCGCCCACGGCGGACGTCGCCGCTTCCGCGGTGATCTTGTTGGCCCTGGAGGGATACTCTCAGCAGCAGATTCCTCCCGCGTTGCGAGAATCGCTGGGACGGCAAGTCGTCGCCCTGTACCGGGGCCATCCCGATGCCGCTCTGCACGGCGCGGCCGCATCGCTCTTGCGGGCATGGGGCCAAGAGGTTCTGCGTTCGGCCAAGAGCGGCATGCCCGGCGAAAGCGAACCTCGGCCTTCGACCCTCGCGCCGGCCGACCGGCGCGGTTGGTTCGTGAATGCGCAGGGGCAGACATTCGTCATTCTTCCGCCGGCGGAATTCCTCATGGGATCGCCCGAGTCGGAGCCGCATCGCGAACCCGAGGAAGTGCTGCATCGCCGCCGCATTCCGCGCACGCTCGCCCTGGCTGCCACGGAAACGACGCGCGGTCAGTTCAAGCAGTTCCTGCGCGAGCGATACGACGAAGCACGCGCCATGGCCTACGAAGCCGACGTCGCCTTTTACTCCGCCACCGACGACGCTCCCGCGGTGCGCGTGAACTGGTTCGAGGCGGCTGAATACTGCAACTGGCTTTCCCAAAAAGAAGGCATTCCTGAAGATCAAGAGTGTTACACCCCCAACGCCGAAGGAAAATACGCGGCGGGCATGCAAGTCAAAGCGAACGCGCTGGCCCTGACCGGCTACCGCCTGCCGCTGGAAGACGAATGGGAATACGCTTGCCGCGCGGGGACGGCCACAATGCGTCCCTGCGGCTCGTCGGAGACAATCGCGAACGCGTACGCGTGGTCCCAGCAGAACAGTGAGAACCGGGCGTGGCCTATTGCGTCGCTCAAGCCCAATCCCTTCGGCGTGTTCGACATGCTGGGCAATGTCAGCGAGTGGTGCCATGACCGGTATTTGCAGGATGCCTACAGTACCCGCCGCACCGAACCTCCCACGACTGAACCGGAAACGGTCGAGAACGAAGGTCGTTCCCTGCGGGGAGGCGCGTTTTACTTTCCCGCCAAGACCATCCGATCGGCCGATCGCGACTTCAATCACGCCGACGACCGTGCTTTGGCCGTCGGATTCCGCACTGCCCGCACATTGGCTCCCTCGCCGTAATCCCAGCTAGCCCCATCGTCATTCTCATACTGCTCCGCGACGGCGTGACATCCTTCCACGCGTTCGAGCAAGAATTGCCAGCCGATGCCGTGGCGAATGGCGGCGCTTCTAAGCTTGCCAAAAACTCCGCTTCACACGGCGGCGCGTGCTGTATTGCCCCTGGCCCGACCGATGTTCGGGGGCTGTGGGTCAAGCCCTGGGCGATTCACGCGAAGTGCTGCCGCAAAGGTTGTCGGTCAGGCATCTTATCGGCTTTTCGGGCCTTCGGGACGCCGACCCGAAACCAAACACGGCCCAGCACAGCAATCCTGGGGCTACAAGGCGTCTTACACGGAGATACGCGTCCGTACCAACCTGCGGCATTACCACGCGATTCTACGACAAACTTATTAGCCCGCTTCGCAGGAACGTTCTGGAAAATCCGGTTTATTCCTGGGCGATCCGAGAGATACTTCTTTCGAATCTCTTTATTTGCGGTTACTGTCCCCGTGCTCTTCTTGAATCTGGGTCTGGAGAGATCTTTACTCTAGGAATACTCAGGAGGCGACGTAATACCAAACGCCAAGGAAGTGGCAGGCACTGGCGATAATCACCAGAACATGCCATATCGCATGGAAATGGTATTTTGCGTTATTCAACACAAGAAATACTGCTCCGATGGTATAGATCACGCCGCCCCCCAGCACCCATGCTAAACAAGGGCCCGGAATTGCCCCACGGTACCATGGCGCACCGAGGATAGGCATCCAGCCCAAAATTAGGTAGAGCACCACGGAAGTATGATTGACCTGGTGTCGTAGCGCCACCTTCGTCAGAAAACCGTAAATGGCAACGAGCCACATGCCACTGGTGAGCAGCCACCACCAACCATCGCGCAGGTAGGTCAGCGCGATCGGCGTATAAGTTCCGCTGATCAGCAAAAAGATGAGGCCCTGGTCCCAGGTGCGGAAAAACTCGCGCCATGGGCGACGTTGAGCTAAGTGCGAAAGCGTTGACGCGGCGTAAACTGACACTAATGTAGAAGCAAACACGACGCATCCTGCGATTCGCCAGGGGTCGTTGGTGCTCCCTACGTGCGCCATCAGCAAGAATGCGGCCGCCGTCGAAAGCACTAGTCCTGCGCCATGCGTAATGCTGTTAACAATCTCTGCGGCATTCGTTCGCAGGGCAAGCGCGTTCAAACGAACGTGATGTACTACGTAATCAACCATGCAGCAATCGAGGGGCAGGATAGGTGAGGCGGGACCGTCTTTTGGACGAATATTCTCAATTATATCGTCCGCCGGGCTGTTTTACCGCCGGTCGTGCAACAACGAATCCGACATTCGGCACATTTCGTATATCCCATACAAACCCTCAGCAGGAAGTTGACCCAACCAGCGCCCGCACGCTTAGTTATTTCTAAATCTGTTTACTCCAAGAAACTCGATTGGGTGACATGACCCGTCGTCCATGGTGAATTGCAAAAGAATTTCTCCTAAAACCGGAGCAAATTTGAAACCATGCCCGGAAAGTCCTGCCGCGAAAGAAACTTGGGGATAATCCGGGTGTCGATCGACCAGAAAGTGTTCGTCGGGGGTCAGCGTATACATACAGACCGCATGATGGGTCGTAGTCTGCGAAACGCCTGGAAGGTGGGTGCGCAGAAACATTTGAACTTGGCTTTGGTCGACAGGATCTGAGGAACGATCCACTTCCAACGGATCGACAACTGCTTCGCCACCTGAATGGCGGGCCGCCTTAACCCCCAGTTCGTTGATCTGCGGAAATCCATAATAACACCCCCACGGCGTTTCGTAGAAAAATGCCGGACCACCATTCTCGGCGCGGAGTCGCGCATCTTGGTTCTGGAACCAGTACAAATGCTTGCGAACGACCCGAACCGGCACTTTAAGGTCGCGTAGCAAATTAACGGCCCAGGCTCCCGGGCAAACAACGAGTCGGCGCGCCGTGTAGCGGTTTACGTCGGTGTCGACAATTGCAATCCCGTTCTCAATGCGCCAATCCTGAATCGACTCTCCCACGCAAAGTTGTGCGCCCTGGCGTTGTGCCTCCTGCACGTAGGTCCGGACACATTCCTCGACGTACAGAAAACCGGCGTCGCGCTCGAACACCGCTTGGTAACCCTCGGGCAATCGGAACCCAGTAAACCGTGCATGAAAGTCCTCGGAAGAGAGCAGGTCAAGTTCGAGGTTGTGGGTTTGCGCGCTTTGCAGCACGCCAGGAATCAACATTCCCTGTGGGGGGCCAACTTCAAGCAGGCCGACCGGTTGATAGAGCCGCTTCCCAGTTTGCGTTTCCAGGTCGCTCCAGAGCTTATAAGCGCGGTGCAGCAGGGGAACATAATCAGGGTGCTCGAAATAGGCTTTGCGAATAATGCGCGTTTCGCCGTGCGAACTCCCCCGGTCATGCGGAGGGGTGAATCGCTCGATGCCCAAAACCTTGGCGCCTCGCTGCGCTAGATAATACAACGCCGCACTGCCTATGCCGCCTACACCCAGCACAATTACGTCGTACATCGGTGGCTTGAATCGTCGAAAGGCATGCTCTTATGGAGCGCAACCGGGGCGCCTCGTATGGTGTGCATTGTAGGTGGAGATCATGCCGCGTCGACACCGGTATATGCAAGGTTGCCGCTCCCGGCGAGTTCACTCGCGAAATAGTTTGCTCCGGCGGACGGGCATGGTATAAATCGAGGGTTATGGAACGACGCCGCCGCGTTCGTGGCCGTTTGGCTTTTCAATTTAGGTCCTTGGTTCGGGAGTTTGTGCGATGAACGAAAACAAGAAGCGGGTCTATTGCCCAGAATGCGCTGGTGACTGGTCGCGTCGCGACTTTTTGTCCGTAGCGGGCGCAGCCGCTCTGGCCGTAGGTGCAGCTCCACTCCTTAGCGCGCGAGGTCTGGCCGCCCCCTCGCCACAAAGCGTTCCGGAAACCGCCGTGGCCCGGTTCTACGGCACACTTAGCGATGAACAGAAAAAGGTGATCTGTTTCCCCTTCGACCATGAACTTCGTCGCAAGGTGAGCGCCAACTGGGCCATTACCGAACCAACCATTGACGACAGCTTCTACACCGACGAACAGCGCAAGATGATCGAGGAAATCTTCCGGGGCGTCACCAGCGAAGACGGCTATGAACGCTTCATGAAGCAAACCGAAGACGACAACGGCGGCTTTGGAACCTATCACGTGGCGGTGTTCGGCGAGCCGGGCACCGGTAAGTTCCAGTGGGAATTGACTGGCCGACATATGACCATGCGGTGCGACGGCGATAGCGTCGAAAATATGGCTTTTGGCGGACCGATTGTGTACGGTCACGGCGAAGAAGGCCGGAAGTATAACGTCTTCCATTACCAAACCGAGAAGACCAACGAAGTTTTCCAAGCACTCGACGGCGCACAACGCGATAAAGCTCTGGTGGAAAAAGCTCCGCCGGAAAGCCAAGTGCCAATTCAAGGTTCGAGCGGTAAATTTCCGGGGATTTCGGTGGGCGAACTTAGCGGGGACCAAAGGAAACTTGTCGAAGACGTGGTGCGCGTCCTCTTGGCTCCCTATCGCCAGGAAGACGTCGACGAAGCCATGGAACTGGTGAAGTCTGGCGGAGGAATCGAAAAACTTCACATGGCCTTCTACAAACAGGGCGACATTAACAACGATCAAGTGTGGGATATCTGGCGCATTGAAGGCCCCAGTTTTGTGTGCCACTTCCGTGGAGCGCCGCACGTTCACGCGTATATCAACATCGGTTTGAAGAGTTAAATCAGGAAAGGCTGATGTAACCTGCTTACTCGCACCGGACCGACCTTGCTGCTTGTGGTCGCGCAAGCAGCTTTGGCGACTGTGCGTTCTGTTGCGCGGCTTCACATGCATGTTGCCGGCGCCTTCAGCTGGGGTGAAACGCTTCTACGGAGCCCTGTTCCAACGGAATAGGTGCTACGATCGGCCCGGAAATCGTTTGTATTTCTAATCTTCCTGCCTTGTCGCGCAAGTAACAACCTATGGTTTCAATGGGTTCGCCACCTACACTGCGCACCGGGCGAGGGGGCTATGAGCAGCGACAATCGCAGATCCTACCGCTATCGCGTCCAAGAGGAGTTTACGCACGCCAAAATCCTGCATGGTCGTAAGGAATGGCCGGCAGAGTTGGTTAATGAGTCCGCCGGCGGATTCCTCGTTTCTCTAGCCGCCGATGCGAATTTGAAGCCCGGCGAATCGGTGACCTTGAGCATTCACTCGGGCGCCTATTTGGTGGAAATTGTCCACGTGCGCCGCGAGGAAAAGAAGGCGTACGTTGGCGTACGCCGCTTTGATGACGACATCCAGCCGCGTTCGGCCACGTCGATTCGTCGCGGTTGGTTTGGCCCCTCGGGAGCCGCACCTTACCAGTCATCGCAAACTTTTCTCTTATTCGGCGCGTATGTTGGATTGGCCGCTTTAGCGGCGGTCTTGATTGTCGGTGGGCACGCTGGCCGCGGCATCGCCAGCTTGTTGGGAGACACGAACCGCATCGCGCATGGACCTTCCTTACCCGCGCTGCCCTCCGATTTCGCCGGTCCGATTGATTGGGAAACGGTCCACACGCTGCGCGGAATCAATTCGCTCGCTTCTCAAACCGTGCGCGAAGCGATTGGTTTAACCAAAACGCAACAACGTTCTCTGGACAACATTTTCTCGGAGACAAGTCGACGAATGCAGAAACTCGCCGAGGAATGCAAGGAGGCGCCGTCATCGCAATGGAGCGAGCAATCGACCCAGGTCATCGACGAAGCCGTACAACGCGTTTTATGCACGCTGACGGACCGGCAAATCGAACGATGGCGCGAGGAGTTGGTCGACCGCCTTCGCGAGGCGCCTGACAACAAATAGTCAGTCGATTGGCGCTCAAGCCTTCTCCTGCGCAGACGTCAAGTTGATGCCGACGTTGCGGCAACCTACTTTCTCATTGACGTCGTGATTTCTCCAGCCAGGCGCAAGATTCGCTACAATCAAACGAGTGTGGCGAATGTTTTGCTCCTTATCCTTGGAGGAATTCTCATGGCCGACTCCACCCATCGTCGCGGCTTTCTTCAATCCAGCGCCGCAGTTGGCGTCACGCTTGCGTTGGCCGAGGCGCTGTTCGCGCAACAAGACGACAATGTTCAAGGATTGCCTCGGCGCCCCTTGGGAGACACTGGCGAGAATGTTTCGCTTCTGTGCTTAGGCGGGTGGCATATTGGCGCGGCAGCGAAAGAATCGGGCGACGATGCGGCCGTTCGTCTCATGCACGCGGCGATCGACGGCGGCATGACCTTTTTCGACAACTGCTGGGACTACCACGATGGTTATTCCGAAGAGGTTA
The DNA here is from genome assembly GCA_963204915.1 of Planctomycetota bacterium. Lineage (GTDB taxonomy): Bacteria > Planctomycetota > Planctomycetia > Pirellulales > Pirellulaceae > JAHWKS01. Next base: position 250,592 of record CAUJHS010000061.1, read on the forward strand.
TGGGCAAGGCTATCCATGACCGCCGCGACAAGGTCTTCCTGATGACGAAGATCTGCGAACGCGACTATCAAGGCGCTCTGGCGAATATCGACGAAAGCTTAAAGCGGCTCAAGACCGACTATCTCGACCTAGCGCAATTTCACGAGATGGTCTACGACAACGACCCCGACTGGGTTTTTGACAAGGGCGGTATTCGGGCGGCCTTAGAAGCCCAGAAGGCGGGCAAGGTGCGCCATATCGGCTTTACGGGGCATAAGGATCCTCGCATCCACTTGAAAATGCTCGACAAGCCCTACCATTGGGCGAGCGCCCAAATGCCGATCAATGTTTGCGACTACCACTTTCGCAGCTTCGCTCAAGAAGTCGTCCCGGTGTGTTTGAAAAAGAAAGTCGCCGTTTTGGGAATGAAGAGTCTGGGTGGCAGCCCTGACGGCAAAAATGGCCGTTTGCCCCAAGCGGGCCTGATTACTGCGCCGGAGTGTATTCGTTATGCGCTCTCGCAACCGATCGCCTCCCTAGTGGTTGGCCTGCGCAATGAGCGCGATTTGAAGCAGGCGTTCGACGTAGGACGCAACTTCCAACGAATGACCGCGGACGAGCAAGCAGCGCTACGGGAAAAGGTCAAAGACGTTGCAACCGACGGTCGGCATGAACTCTTTAAGACAACCAAGAATTTTGACGGCCCCCATCATCGCAAACAGCACGGGTTTTCTCTCGATGGCAACGCGTAACCCGTTGTTCGCGCCAAGCAAGACATTTCGCCGCCATTGGGACGTTTGAACTGGATCTGAGCGCGCGACAAGCACTGACTTCCGCGCCGCGCTGGATACACAACAAACGCCGTTGTTTACTGTTTCTTCTAGCGCCCTGGGAAATTTTTCGATTGCATGTCGCGGTGATTATGTTGTTCTGCATGTAAGAGTGAGAGGCAGTTCCCGCCACCCACTCCTACCTGTGATAGCAACATGACTTCGCCCCGTCGAAAACACTTTCGTCTCAGCATCGAGAACCTCGAAGCGCGTATCGTCAATTCCGTCGCCAGCATCAGTTTGTCGAGCGGGTTGTTGAAAATCGAAGCTAACGACCGAACAACGGACGTCGTGGTCAATAAAGTCGGAACCAATGTTGTCGTTACCGACAATTCCCCGACGTCGGGCTTCATTTTCACCGCGCCCACTTGGAAGTACGCCGCGAGCCGCGTTTCCCGAATCGAATTTCACGGCGGCGACGCGGCAGATACGTTTGTGAATAACTACTCGGTTCCAACTACCGCGTGGGGAAACGAAGGCAACGACTACCTGGAGGGCGCCAACGCCGACGACCGGCTATTCGGCGGACCTGGGGCCGATACACTGAAAGGCTACGGCGGCAATGACTCGCTTTACGGCGGCGGCACAGGCTCGAACTCGAATGACATTCTCTGGGGAGGCTTAGGAAAGGACCGTTTTCTGACGCAAAAGGGCGATGTGATCAAGGACGGCAAAGGAATCAATAGTCGCACCGGCGAAGACACCGAACTCCACTTCGTGAACGGCGGAACATCGACATGGACGAACAAAGAAATTGAAACGATCGACAGCGCTTTCCAGCAGTTGTTTGATGCGACGGGCAACAACCGGCTGCTCAAAGACTCTGGCACCGACAACGTGTTGACGTTCACAAAAGAAGATCTGCCGTTAAGCCCCGAGGGCAATCGCATTTTGGCCACTAATACCGACCCCTGGCAACACAATGAGGTCTGGTACAGCGGTCCCTGGTGGAACCGAACCGAGCATCGTAACCTGCGCACCGAACCAAGGAAAATCGTCATCGATGATTGGAATGCGAACAGCTCGTCAGAGAACTCGCAAATGATCGACACGATCATTCACGAGATTGGACACAATTGGGACTCGGTCGGCGAAGGCAATAGTCGTTTCACGGCGTTTTCCAACCTCAGTGGCTGGAAATCCTCGAATCCCGCCGGTAGCACCCACTACCGCTCGGGCGATGGCGACTGGTACTACGCCAAGACGGCAAAGGACGGTTTCTTTGGCAGCGTCGTCAGCACCGGTCGAGGCAACAGCCTGCGCTACGGCAAGTGGAATCCGCGTGAGGACTTTGCAACCGCGTGGGCGCACTACTTCGACAATGGCCGATCGACTTACGATAGCAACTCAATTCGTTCCGCAAAATTGCGAAACATTGACCAACTCATTCGCACTCTGAGTTAGCGGCGACCAGCATCAGCCCCAAAAGTAATCCCTGCTTGGCAAACACGCGCCAAGCAGGGATTTTCACGTAACAAATTATATCGGGCCTTCCTGTTCCCGTTGCGTGAACGGTTCTAACCCATCACACGATGGCGACCGCGAAGCAGACCTCCGCCCAGTGTGCCGGCCACCATGGGTTCGGGGCCGGGAGAAAGGTCAACATTTAGTTCGCCTCCTTCATCGACGGTGATATCAAAGCCTTCATCGTTGAGAATATCGGCGCCAGGTCCTCCTTGTCCGCCAAAGTTCACAACGCCTCCCTCTGCGATCTGACCGCCAGCGCCTTCGAGAACGAGACTTTCATCGCCTGGGCCGCCTGCCAAGTTAACGTCGAGCAGTCCCTCGACGAAGATATCATTCAGGGCCAGACCGATGATGTCGTCGCCCGGACCTCCTTCGAAGTTCATTGCGAGTGAGCTATCCTCGGAAATCACGGCGCCCACGAGATCCAAGTCAAATCCATCGTCGCCAGGCCCACCTTCGACGTTCAGCGCGACGGAGCCATCGATCACGACATCCGTCAACGCCGCCACGACATGGTCGTCACCGGGCCCGCCTTCCATCCCCAGCGTCAGTTCGCCTTCCAGTTCAGCCTCCGCGGCGCCCACGGTGAGGACGTCGTCGCCATTTCCGCCCTCAAGTTCGACGTTCAAGCTGCCTTCGACAATGGCGTTGTCCATGGTCAACGTCGCATCGTCATCGCCATGCCCACCTTCGATGGCGACGTTGAGTGAGCCGTCTTCGTTGACTTCGGCGCCGCTGACATTCACAGTTGCGTCGTCGTCGCCGTGCCCCAAATCGACTTCCACCGAGACCTCGCCTGAGGCGTCAAGGTCAGGCAGATTCACCGTGACCTGATCATCGCCTTTGCCGGTTTCGATATGGATCGAAAACGACTCCTCGGCTCCCACCTCAAGCTCGGGCAAGTCAACATTGACGGTATCGCGACCATTTCCCGATTCGATCTCGATGTGATCGACGTCGGCCGGATCAAAGGTTTTGGCTTCGCCGCCGTCGAAGCTGACGGCGATCTCTCCCGCTTCGTTCAACCCTACCTCGATCACGTTGTCGCCACGATCGCCTTCAATATGGAGCACGCCCTCGCTCAGCATCACGGTGCTTAGCACCGTTCGCGACTCCAGGCTTTCGACTCCCCAACGGCGGCGCACACGGGTCTTCTTCATCCTCTTCGTCCCTCCTTGTTGAGCGTTAATCTCAGGCCGCCCACGCGGCCAACGCAATGAACGCTCCAAATCTAACGCAGCAAAAGCGATGAACAACCCGCCGCATGTCTGTGAATAACGCCCCTCAGGAGAAGAGCATAGATGCATGAGTCTCGTCAGACCGCCGACATGAGGGACAAGACAACCGCAGCGCCGCGGGGCGTGACTTTCGGCAGAATCTGCTCGCCTGAGAAACCGCTACACGCGAAGGCGCAAGTAGTTGCAGCGCGTTGCGTTCGACGCAAGAAGGAATTAGTACAATTCCATGAATTCCGTTGGATACATCGCGTGGCGGGAGCGACGCCCCGTCCCAATGACGCCGCCATCAGCCGAAAAGAATTTCAGAAAGATCGATCACGCGTCGTAAGTCGTTTAGAGTGCAGCGCGACGCGCGGGGCGAATTTGTTGGAGACGCGGTTTTTGTTCCTGCCCACAGCCGGCGGAGGTGGGCAACATCTTTTCTGGACTAAGATTCCCGCGTGGGTTAAACGCGTCACGCAGGTTCGCCATGGCGCGTAAGTCGTCGGGCGTGAACATTTTGTTCATAAAGGCGATCTTTTCCACGCCAATGCCGTGCTCTCCCGTGACACTCCCCCCACACGCCAAACATTCCTCTAGAATTTCATGGCTCGCTTGGAGGACGCGCGTTACCTGGTCCGGGTGGCGTTCATCAAAGAGAAGAATCGGGTGGATGTTGCCATCCCCGGCATGGAACACGTTCACCACGCGCAAGTCGTAGCGCGCGCCGATCTCATAGATTTTTCTCAAAATATGCGGCAACTGGGTGCGCGGCACAACGCCATCTTGGGTGCAGTAGCTTGGGCTGAGTCTCCCAATGGCGCCAAAAGCCTGCTTGCGGCACTTCCAAAGCTTTTGTCGTTGCGCGGCGTCGGCGGCTTGCCGCACTTCTCGGGCGCCGCAGCGATGGCATAGGTCAATAATCCGGTCGCGCTGCTCATCCAAGCCAGCTTCCAACCCATCAACTTCGATGAGCAACACCGCCTGCGCATCGAGGGGGAATCCAAAATGAAACGCCTCTTCCAGGGCGGCCACAATGCCCTGATCCATCATCTCCAACGCAGCGGGCACAATTCCGGCTCCGATGATTTCACTAATCGTATTGGTCGCGTCCTCCACCGAATCAAATACGCCCAGCATCGTGCGATAACCTTGCGGATCGCGAGTTAGCCGCACCCACACTTTCGTGACAATTCCCAGAGTGCCTTCGCTTCCGACGAAGGCGCCGACGAGGTCCAATCCGAGCGGGTCTTCGGCGGGTCCGCCAAGTTGCACAATCCGGCCGTCGGCGAGTACCACCTCCACGCCGAGCACGTGATTCACCGTCACCCCGTACTTCAGCGTATGGGGACCACCGCTGTTGGTCGCAACATTTCCGCCAATCGTGCAGGCGCCTTGGCTTGAAGGATCCGGCGCATAGTGATACCCCGATCCCTTCAGCGCCTGAGTGAGCCAAACGTTCACCACACCGGGTTGCACCACCGCATAGCGGTCGCGCAGGTTGATTTCCAGAATTTGCTTCATGCGGGTCAGGACAATCATGACGCCGCCGCCGACAGGCAAGCAACCTCCGGCAAGGCTGGTGCCTGCCCCGCGCGGCAGGAACGGAACCCCAGCTTCGTTACAAATACGAACGATTTTTTGCACGTCTTCCGTAGAACGTGGGAACACCGCCACGTCGGGTCGGTTCTTTTCAATGGTGAATCCGTCGCATTCGTAAACCAATAGTTCCGACTTGGCCGTCAGCACATTCTCCATGCCCAAAACTCGACGGAGTTCATCAATCAACCGATACGGATTCGGAGAGGAAATCATGGTGTTCGCACAAAATGTGACTGCCAGTATGGAGAAATTCGCGGTTACAGGGGGTTTAAGGCGCCCTTAAGCGTTCAACCGCAGCAACAATGCTCAATCATATCGCCCCGCGGATTCTATTCCCATCGCGCCGCAAGCTTTTCGACAATCAATCTCCCAACGTTGAGAGATGATGTCGCCGCGGGCGAAGGGGCATTGTTCACGTTGATGATTCGTTCGCCATCGAGAATTAGGAAGTCGTCCACCATTTGACCATCCGGCGCAACAGCTTGCGCACGCACGCCCGCAGGCCCAGGAGTCAAATGCTCGGCGCGAATCTCGGGCACCAGACGCTGCAGTGCGCGAACGAACGCGGCTTTGCTGATGGAACGCCACATTTCTCCCGCGCCGGTCCGCCAGTATCGGGCCGCCAGCTTTAGAAAACCAGGATAGGTGAGCGCCTCGCCCAGGTCGCGCAGGTTCACATCGGTTTTGCGATACCCTTCGCGCGCAAAAGCCAAGACGGCGTTCGGCCCGCATTCCACACCGCCTTCGATCATCCTTGTGAAGTGAACCCCGAGAAAAGGGAAACTTGGATCCGGCACGGGGTAGATCAAGTTACGACACAAGTGGTATACCTCGGGCTTGAGCTTATAATACTCACCGCGGAACGGAACGATTTTGGCCGCCGGCTGTTGACCTCCTAACTTCGTAACGCGATCACAATGAAGGCCGGCGCAGTTGACGACCTGCTTGGCCTTGAACTCGCCCTTCAAGGTTGTCAGTACGACCCCGTCGGCGTCGTTACCCATCGCCGTCACCGCGGCGCCCGTTTCCACACGTCCTCCGCTCTGCTGGATCAACTCGGCCAATTTGCGGCAAACCTGCCCGTAATTGACAATTCCTGCCTCAGGCACCCAAATCGCTTGGACACCCGCCGCATACGGCTCCAATTCGCGGAGCCTGCTCGCATCAATCATCTCGCAGGCTACGCCATTCTGCTGTCCCCGTTCAAAGATGCGTTCCAGTCGCGGAGTTTCCTCGGCGGCTACGGCTACGATCACTTTACCGCAAATGTCATAATCGATGCCGTGCTGAGCACAAAACTGCTCCATGGCCTTTTTGCCTTCGCGGCAATTCACGGCCTTAAGCGAACCGGGTTTGTAGTAAATTCCCGAGTGCAAAACGCCGGAGTTGTGCCCCGTCTGATGCTGTGCAACAGCCGCCTCTTTCTCCAGCACAATGACGCTTCGTCCGGGATATCGTTGAACAAGCTGATAGGCCGTTGCCAGCCCCACCACGCCGCCGCCGATGATCGCCACGTCTGTTGATTGCATCCGCCAGTCCTCATACAACGCAAATCACGACACAACTCCTGCTCTTAACTCAAGCGTTTTCGTGCGAGCGTATGATTCTTCCAAACGAAGCAGGGCTCCGCAACGCCAGTAGAACCGTTATAAGAACTCATCAAAGTTGCAATACCCGCAAACACGCCCACGACCCATTCGACGAGCCATGTCGTCCGGAGAAAAACTTGGCAGGCTCAACCAGGAGTCGAATTTCAAACGATGCGATTGCTCGCAGGGCGACTTGCGATTTCCGCCCAACCTCAGTAAAATTCACCACTCAAGCCAGAGTGGCGGAATTGGCAGACGCGCTGGATTCAAAATCCAGTGCCCGTCAAGGGCGTGAGGGTTCGAGTCCCTCCTCTGGTACTTGCGGGATAAGGAGTTACGACGACGGCCCAAAACGCGGCCGTCGTCCCCAACGCAAACTTGGGGACAAATTGGGGACAATATTTCCCCTGTATTGCTCTTGCGTTGAGCGTTGGTTCTGAATTGCGGGTGCGCGGCTGGTTCTTCCCACCACCATGGGAAGAATTCCAGCATGGCATCCCTCGAAAAACGTAACGGCCGATTTCGGATTATCTTCCGCCTGGGCGGGGCGAAATTTTCTCGCACCCTCCGAACCGTCGTTCTCAAGGAAGCCGAGGCGACTCTCGCTCGATTGGACGACAACCTTCGCCGGCTCGAGCTCGGGCTTCTTACCTTGCCTGACGAGGCGGACCCGGTCGTGTTCCTCCTTTCGGACGGACGTGTCGCCGAGGCGCCGCGCGTCGGCGTCGTGCGCACGCTTCGCGATCTCTTCAACCGGTACCTCGAAAGCATCCCGCATGGAGCGCTGGAGCAAGCCACGATTTCGGGCATGAAGATCCATATCTCTCACCTGTACCGAGTTTTAGGTGAGCGATTCTGCGTTCAGGAACTCGAACTTCCGGACCTGCAACGGTACGTCGAGCAACGCTCGAAAGAGCCTGGCCTGCGCGGGACCACTATTCGGCCGGCAACGCTAAAAAAAGAGATCGTGACACTTCGGACCGCCTGGAACTGGGCGCTGCATGCGAAGCTGCTGAAACGTCCCTTTCCAGTGCGGGGATTACGATATCCAAAGACCTCGGAGTCACCACCCTTCCAAACATTCGGCGAAATCGAGCAGCGCGTCGCGCGGGGTGCCCTTTCGCCTGAACAGGAAGCGGAGCTTTGGGACTCGGCCTTCCTCACGACAAAGGAGCTTTCCGAGTTACTTGGTCACGTTCAAGCGACGGCTCGCCATCCTTTTGTCTATCCGATGTTTGCCTTTGCGGCGCATACGGGCGCCCGGCGGAGCGAGATTCTACGCGCCCGACTCGATGATCTCGACTTCATTTCACGTACCATCATGATCCGGGAGCGAAAGCGAGTTCGCGGCCGCCACTCGAGTCGGCGAGTTCCTATCTCGCCGCAGCTGGAAGAGGCCCTTGCTGCATGGCGTACAAGGCATCCTGGGGGACCGTTCCTCTTCGTCCAGGCGGATCGCCTTCCCCGAAGCCGCAAAGTCCGAAACAACCCAGAACCTCTGACGATCAACGAGGCTCACAACCACTTCAAACAGGCCTTAGCTGGCAGCAGATGGGAGAAACTCCGGGGGTGGCACGTGTTTCGAGGTACTCCTCAGCGGTGTGGTGAGCCGGCACCTCATGATGTTTTCCGCCCTTCTCATGAAGCCGAATCCGGGAGCGTTTACCGATTTGGTAGTAATCGGAAACTTTCATTCCGATGACGGCGCTAATCCTGGCGAACGTAAAGAGCATTACGGCGATGATCGCGCGATCTCGAAGTCCAACGGCGCTCGAGGTGTCGATGGAGTCAAGGAGCTTTCTCGCTTCCTCAGCGGTGAGCACCGGGGTCTTGCCACGTTTGATGACATAGGTCGGCCCGCGGACCGACGAGGCCGGGTTCATTGGGAGGATCTGGCCGACAACCAGCCAGTCGAGGCACATCCGTATCGCCGCGAGGTGTTGCTTGACCGTGGGCTTCGCGTACACGGCGCCCAAATGTTCGACGTAGGCGGCAATTACAATCGGTTCGAGGTCATCAAGCCGAAGCTGCCGATCGTCGCACCAAGCGAAGAAATCGCTGAGAGCTCGGTAGTAGGCTTCGCGAGTGTTCCGGTTGCGGATCTGAGCCGCAAAGAACTCGTAGAAACGGCGCGTAGCCTTAGGGCCAGCGGACCGAATGAGCGCCGGTGCCGCGTTAAGCCCGCCCTTAGGTGCCAAAGTGACCAGTTCCTTTCCACCCCGATCCACGGATTTAGTGAACCATAACGTCCTTTATGATGCACGAGAAAAGTACCGGGAAACGACGTGCCAACCCGTGCCAGCCGATGACGTTCAAGGTCACGTTTTCTCACCGACTGTGACCGTCGATGCGTTTTCGGAGGCATGGCAGAGGCAAAAAGAATGACCTGGGAGCGGCCGACGCTTTTCCGTCATGGGATCACTACGTACCCTTCTCTTGGACGGTGAAGCGGCGCCGGGCTTTGCTGGCGAGCAACCCGACAAGGAATAGCCGTCCCAGAGCGGGAAGAATGCCCGTGAAGCGCCCCGGAGACCGTTTGGTCTTCCGGGGCGTCCTCTGCATTTATGGCATGATGAGTTGTCCTGCCTCGGGTCTACCCGCGCACTGCTGAGAGACCATCTCGCCGGGACGACTCTTTTGTAAAGCTTGACATAAAAGTTAAGCAGACGTAGTCTTAAGCTATGGGTGACTCCGTGCCATTGCTCCCCTCCTTCACACTCGATGGCCTGTTGCCAGCGGGCGACTACGAATTGACGCTCGAGCAGCTTGCGGCGTCGATGCTCGTGGAGGGACCAGTGAACATCGAGCAATACCCGCATTGGGACTCCGCCTGGAGAGCAAAGCTCGTCGAGAATCTGGCCGTCATGGTTCAGGAGCTTTGGGAGGTCGGTATCCGGGAGGTTTTCATCGACGGCTCCTTCGTCGAAGACAAGGATCACCCCAACGACATCGACGGTTACTTCGCATGCGACTTTCGGCACCTTGTAAGCGGTGAACTAGAGCGGGACCTAAACCTCCTCGACCCGCACAAGATTTGGACGTGGGATCCGGCGACACGGCGGCCATACCGCGGCTATCCGAAGCTCCAGCTTCCCATGTGGCACGTGTACCGAGTCGAGCTATACCCGCACTTTGGGCAATTGAGCGGAATCCGAGACAAATACGGGCATGAATTGGAGTTTCCCTCGGCCTTTCGCCAGTCACGGCGAGACGGGAAACCCAAAGGAATTATCAAGATTGGAGGAGCACCATGATTCGCAACGAAACTGAATATCAGGAGGCGGTAAAGCGGCTGCGGGACGAGGATCAACGCATCAAGGAGCAGAAGTCTCGCCTGGAAGAGATGGACCTAGCAAAGGAAGAGATCAAGCGCGCCCTTGATCCGGTGCGGTCTTTCCACGAGCAACTGAAGGAAGAAGTGGCAAGCTACGAACGGCTTCAACGGGGCGAATTCGACGAGTTGCACAACTTTGAGGGGCTGGGGCGGCTCTTAGTCGCCTTGCGAATCGCTCAAGGGTTAACCCAACGGGAACTGGCCGAGCGGCTCGGAGTGCATGAGTCACAGGTTTCGCGAGACGAGCGAAACGAATACCACGGTATTACCGTCGAGCGTGCGAACCGAGTTCTCGAGGCGCTAGAAGTTGACGTGCGGACCGAGGTGGTGTCGGCGCCGAAGCGTGGTGGCCGCGTAGCGGCTTCGTCGTCGTCTCGATAGTCGTCGAGCGCCGTGGAGGAAGTCCAAGTGAGTGAATCGTCATGACCGACTGGCCAGCGAAAACAGAAGGTCTTATCGACAAGCTTGTTGCGTCGGGACATTTTACGAGCCGAGATGCAGTCGTTGACGAAGCGGTTCGGCTGCTTCGCGATAAGCTGAATAGCGACAGCCAGAGCAAACGAGCGCGGTTTTCGGCGCGGGGTTGGTGTGAGCAGTTCGACGCCTGGGCCGCAAGCCATCGTCCCCTCCCCCATGAGGCCGCTGACAGTCGAGAGAGCATCTACGACGACCGAGTCGGCATGGGTCAACTCGTCGCCACTCACATCGAGCTTCGCCCGAATCACGACGGTCGGTTGCGAGCGTTCATTGCGGGGACGCGCGTCCGAGTGCAGGACATATTCGCCCAAGCGGAAATTCACGGGCGCACGCCAGACGAAATTGTCGGGAACTTGCCGCACCTTACGCTGGGTCAAGTTCACGCGGCGCTATCCTACCTCTTCGACCACCGTGCGGAAATTCTTCGTGAGGCGCAAGAGGACCAAACCTTCGTGAATGAGCTTAAATACTGCAGCGAAGAGAGGGAGGCGAGCAGCGTTTCGACAGCCAAGCGTTAGGCGCGCGATTCGGCGCGAGGCATGTGCAGGGAATTCTTCTGCTTTGCCGCTTGCCAACAGTCACCTGCGCTCGTTCGAGCTGCTTGGGCTTGGCACCAGTGGAGCCTGCTATTGGCAAGCAGCGTGGCGTCACCACAGTTCGGTCGTCTCTCTCAGCGAATTGTGAGCGTTGTCGGTGACAATCACGTGGTCCAGGAACGGAATCATGAGCAATTCGCCTACCTGCTTGAGCTTCCGTGTCGTTTGCAAATCAGCTTCGCTCGGCGTCAGGTTACCCGAGGGGTGGTTATGGGCGATCACCAGGGATACAGCTCCCGCGAGGATCGCTCGTTGAAAGACCTCGCGGGGGTGGACAGTCGCTTGATTGGCCGTCCCGATCGAGACGAGCGAATACGACGCGATCTGGTGGGACCCATCGAGGAACATCGCCGCAAACTGCTCGCGGCTATTATCGAGCATGACCGAGCGAAAGAACTCGGCCACGGTCGCTGGGCCTGTGATGGTGACGGGACGGACCGTGCTTGGCAGGTAATTTACACGAACCTCACGAACAAAAGCGTCCGTGAAGGAGTCGTTCGTGGGTGCGTTTTCGAGAATGGTGGTCATATTCCTCCGGTGCGACAAAGTGCACCGTCGTGCTCCCGGCGGAATTTTCCCGTCCGGTGTGCCGACGGCTCGAAGGAACGTCCTCACGGCAAGTCAAGGTGGAGCCTTTGCTCGCAACGCGAGCAAAGCTGCGAAGAAAGCCGAAGGCTTTCAGACCTTGACGCCGTGATACAATCGTCGAGAGCCAGAGGCAGACAGCCCCTCAGTGGCGTTCGTGGCCAAATTGGGGCGAGGCAAGAGTTTAGGCTCCATGGGGCGTGTACTCAGCAGTGGAACCGGTCTTGGGAAAAAGGATGCCTTCCCCTGCCGCGTGCTGGCCGTCCTGACGACCGAGGGGTCGTGTGAATTGCGATTTCCGTTGTGATAGTTTCGGCGCATGCGCCCACGAGAAGGGAGACTGGAGCTCCGTACTGAAATCATCCCTCGAAGCCGCATCGCGGCGCTGCTTGAGCAACTGTCGGGACGAAAGCTCACGCACGCATGTCGGCACTTCGTTGGTGACCTGCCAATCCACTGCGGCGACATTTTGGAGCTCTACCATGAGGGGGCGTGGGTGGCGGGCCGATACGAATGGACGGGCAAAGTGGGCGATGCCCCAACGTTTAATCACGCTGGCGGCGTCGTGGTGCTCGGGAATGAAAGCGTGCTGCGTTGGCCGACGTAGAGCGTGGACCACATTACTTCTTCCAACACCTCGACCTTCAGTGCAAGAGTACGACGTGCTTCCAACCGTTGACGAAAGGTACGCGTCATTGGGGTTCGACTCCTTCGCTCGGTTGCGGATCAAATTGAGAGACAACGTGGCAGCAAGATCATTCGCTCCCTACCGCCTAATCCTCCTAGTCGTTTCGCTGTCCGGCTGCGGGCTTTATTTTCGTCAATGGCATCTTGGCGACGGCAACACGTGGCAGGTTAACGCCGCCGAAGTAAGCACCGACTGTAATGGATACAGCTCCGCGGCCTCGTGTGTCGAAGCGCTCCAGCCGAAAGTTGAAGCTCACGCGCTTGTAGTATGCGGGAAAAGACCTTACCGCGTCTTCCTTTGTGAGAAGATGCAAAACGCAGTTAATGGACTCGTTGGGATCGGTTGCAAAGTCCAGTGCAATGAAGGCGCCCAAGTTCAGGTTATCGGCGCTGAATCCAAAACTGGTGAAACATCCGTGAGCGCCGACCTGATGGAGAAAGCGAAGAAATGTCAGGCAAAGGGCGGCGTATGGCTTAACGGCGCTTGTCAGATCTCGCTTGATTGATAATTGGGCCGGACCGTTGATGCCCGTACTCCTCCGACTCGTTTGCATGGCAGTTAGGGAAGGTCCAAGTGGCGTGCATCCAGCAATGGACCTTCCAAGGGACAGGCGATTAGCCTACCCCTCCCCTCCTACCAGCCGCGGCTCTTTCGGCAGCAGCTAGTCGAGCAAAACACATCTCCCACGTACTCGTACGCGGTGTCGCCGACGTCGAGCGGAAAGCCGCAGTAGCGACAGTCGGCCAACTCGGACTGATTCCGGATTCGGTACGCTTCCGGAATAGAGCCAGGATCCTCACCCGTGATGGCTTCGATCCAGTCGCGGACGGCGAGCGGATCGTGCAAGCCCTGGGTGCGAATCTGCCGAACCCGCTTCATCGACGTCCCGAGGCGAAACGCCAAGGCCTCGATCGTCATGTGGTGGCGACGCATAAGCGACGCTACTTCCCTGCCCAAGAGCGAGCTCGGAAGCGGCTGGTCGTTTGACCGGCCCAACGTGTACGTGAAGCCGCTCATGACCTCGACGTACTCGCGCCGATTCTCTCGCTGCCGGCGGACGCACTGGTCGATCAGCTCGCGCCGGTCGGCCGGGCTCATCGCTCGAAACGTAGCGTAGCCGTTTCTGAGCTTTGAGATGACGTGGCGAACCACCTGGCGATGGTCTTCGCCGACATGACAATCCCGGTCGATGATTTGCCGCACGATCGGATGGATCGGACGTACGTCATCGTCACCGTCGTTATCGGCAGCCGACTCACTGGCGCGAGCCTTGGGAGCGTCACTCCGCTCGTAGGCTTGATTGCACTCCGGGCATACGCCGAGGTGCGTTTCCCACGAGACGAGGCTTACTTCCTCGCCCTCTTCCTCTTCGAGGGCTTCGATCGATTCGAGAAGCGTCTGAACCTCGTGAATGTCGGTCCAGTCGCAGGGAAGCGAGTCGACGCCGTCAAAGTCCTTCCGATCGCAGTGAAGACACGCGAGGCGAATCAGCGCCTTGCCGCCGGCGGCGGTGGCAGGTGATTCTGCGACGGTATCCGCCGGGTGCTCCGCTTCGAGAGGCTCGTTTTCCGCTAACCGGTCGCGATGGGTAGGACACCCATGAGCGACCAAGTTTTGGTAATGGCCATCCGGAAGGACCGGGAGCCGCCAAACCGAGACCTCAACCGTGCGGTCAAGGCCTCCGTTCGCACGCGGCCGGTCTTTCCAGCACCAAAACTGGTCCGTTTCAGCGCCGATCCGCTCAAGGCCGTGGAGCTCCTCGAGCCGAACCGTTTTGAAGGGACCTCCGGACGTGCTCATCGTTTCCGGCTTCTTGCCATCGGGCGGGCCGGACTGCGGCCCCCAGAAGGTATTGACCTGGTTACGAGGAGCGACGAAGAGCTCCTCGGCCGGGTTTATCCAACCAGCATGCTCACAGACACGGAGCCGTTCGCCGTCTTTCAGGGCGTACCACTCGCTTCGTTCGACGATAATCAGATCGCCAGGACTCGGAACTGAACGTTTCATGATTTCACCTTGAGGGATTGGACTATGCACAGTGCAGACACGACCGATGCTCGGCAGCCGTTTGGAAACGGTTCCGAGCGACCACTCCGTATTGGTTGCCGTCGAATTCGCCGGAAGCGACGCGCCGGATCAGCTCCAAGGCGCGCTCTTGCCTGCACCACGAGAACGTGATGCTTTCGATCTGAACCAAGCCGGACGGTTCGCCGCGGCCTCGAAGGACCGCGTACTCCTGCGCTCCATCGGGACAGGTTGCGTCATTCGCGAAGATGTACCCGCCTAGCTCAAACGCCTGGCAGCACGTCCAGGTTGACTGAGTGAGCTTTTCGGCGAGGGATTCTGCGTCAGCGACGCTGTAAACCACCCAAGAACGCTTCCTATGCAACATGGGTCACCTCTTTGGTCTCGACGGTTACGTCTTCCAATTCGGCGAGGATCTTGGCTGCGACGCTTCGGATGTGCTCAAGCGATTGCAGAAGCACCTTGTCGTCGCCGCTCCAGAGCTGGATGTAATCCGAAGCTCGGGTAGAGCATTCGAGCCCCACCGCTCGGCACACGACGTAGGCAACCGCCTCGGCCTCGGTTTCCCGAATCGCCTTGGTGGTCGATTCCCGCCTGTCTCCCCAATGCAGAAGTTCATGAGCCAACTCATGAACCATCGTGGAGAACATCTGCGGCTTCGGCAGACTCGAGACGACCGAGACCTTGCCGCCTTCGGACATGCCGTTGGCGCCAAAGGGGAGTTCGTCAACGAATTCGAGCGAGATCCCGTGTGAACGAATCACCTGCTTGAGCCGCGGGATCTTGTCCCCCGGATCGCCGCCCAATGTCGCAAAGTCGGGCAGCTCCTGGCCGTCGGTTTGCGATACGTCGAAGACGTGAACGACTCGGAATCCGTAGAGAACCCGTGAGCTCTCTTTCTTCGCGTCCGTGTCGCTCGACTCCTCCTCAGACTCCTCTGAGGCGTCTTTCTTCTTTCGCTTGCCGAGAAGGGGTGCAAGGATTCCGATTCCCTTCTCCCCTTTCTTCACGTAGCGGCCGAGCTCCTTCCAGCGTTCAAAGCCCGCTACCAGCGTCGCCGTGGGGCGTTGCAGGTAGATAAGCATGCAGTTCCCGAACGAGTACTGGTGGAACTTGGAGAGCGTGTCCAAGTAGGCCAGTAGCTGTTCGCTCTTGCCGTGCTTCAGCGCTTCGGCCAGGTCCTTAAGCGATTGATCGCTCATCGCCAGTGCTTCTTCTCGATTCATGATGGTTCTCCTTTCTGGTCGATCCGACGATTCGACCGAACGGGTAAACGTGGAGCCCGTCGGCGGCTCAGAGCGTGAAAAACACGGCAAAAGCAAGGTGGAGCCTTTGCCCGAAGGGCAAAGCCGCGAGGAGAGGCGCGACCGCAGGGAGCGGCTCGGGGACCTTGCTGCCGTGTTACGCTCAGAAGAGCCGCAGACGAGACAAAACAGAAAATGGACAACCGTTGGATGCACGCCACCGGACTCCACCAACGGCTCCCTTAAAGGAGGCGCGTCGATGGAGCCGATTGCGTGGCTCGTCTACCCGCAAGCAGCAATGAGAAAGGCGAGAGGTTCGGTGATGCGCTGAACCAAGATGGAAAAAGAGATTCCCTCTCGCACGGATCCGGCCAGGTCCGAAGACGGACTTGGCTTACCGACTGTCTGAACCGTTCATCATTGTGAAGCGGTTCGGGCAGCGCGTTCACGGCGACCGTTTGAGCCTCGGCGAGGTTCTTTCTCTCGCTCTGTCTCCTGAGTCGCCTCGGTGCGATCGTTCTGTTGGAAGATCCAAGTGTGGGCCATGTCGGCCAACTTGCTCACCAACAGAAGCTCGTCACGACCGAATGAGTCGCTGGAAGCCCAACCCTCATCGGTCTTATAGATCCGGGAGAAGGTCACTCCGTAGCGTACTCCGGCGTCCGTTTCGTTCCGCCAGATCGCCGCTTTGACCTTACCCAAGCGCAGCTCGTGAATGGGTTTATCCTGTGCCATAGATCGCGTTCCTTTCGTTTCGCGAGAGGACAGAAGAAGAACCGTTCACGCATCACCGACGATCTCTCGGTCAAGGGACAAGCGTTCCATTCACCGAGAGAAAGCGGGCGTTGGAAGCGTTATGCGCTCAGACGGTTAGGCGAAGCATGCGCACGAGCCGTTTTGACGTGATTCGTTGCAGGTGGTTCTACGGAACGTATCAGAGGAGTCAGGTCGGATCGCAAACGTTCGAGCCCGAGCAGAAGCGAAGTGTCGGTAGAATCCCCGGCAAGGAACAGTTACTGGGAACCGGCGCCGAGTGGCGAGACAGGCGATGGCCGGCGTGAGGGGAGCTTACAGCTCACTGCACCAGGCACGGTCTTCATTGATTCCTGCCTGCGCGGCGTGGCACTCTGACTCCGCTTGGTGAAGCGGAGGCGAGCTCTGCGGGGACGCAACTCACCGAGGAATAGCCAAGTCGAAAGGGTCGAAGAGTCTTTCTCTTCGCGCGAGCGGCTGGAGGGGACGTACCAACTCCCCTCCCCGCTCGTCTTTTTCTCCCAGCATGGGAAGAAGGTTTTGGCTTCGTTGCGGCCAAAGCCACATGGTTTTCCCGCATTTTATTCCGGCCGCTCCCTTCTCTTTGGCTCGACGAGAAGCGAGGCGAGCACGAAGGTTCCGCACTAATATTGATCTTCAATGCTGCAAGGCTGAGGGTCATCAAGACCGTTCTTCTCCACAGCCGCTACGAGCGATGTGACGCTATCAAGCTGGCCATGATTAAGGTGCTGGCTCGACCGGTCGAAGAAAAGTGTCCACGACCAACGCCCCCAGCGCGCGGCCTGTAGCCAAACCAGCGGAGTTGTCGAACTGGAAGTGGATTCCGCCATAGATGCGGCTGCGTCCGGATTCATCGGCGGCTTGGGCAAAACTGGTGAACTGGCGAGTGATGACTTGGCTATCAGCTAAGGGCCGCTGGCTGAAGCCAGAAAGACTGTCCGATTGAGCGGTGAAGGCCACCTGTGCCCCAAAGAACGCACTGAGCACCGCGTCGGCTGCGCCGCTGAAGGTGCTGTGGCCGGAGGTGTACGTAGGGAACGGCGGCGTCTTCAGCAGCGGCATCCAGCGGGGATCGGCGGCAGTCAGGTCATTGCCGTCGGTTTCGCCGCGGCGGATGGCGTCGATCGGCCGCCAGAGATCATAGGCGTATTTGGCGTCCCAGGAGGCAATGCCCGCGTCCGCCAAGGCGATGTTCAGCAGCGCGAACAATCGGGCGTTTTCCGCAAGCGTCGTCTCGCGCGCCAGGGCCACATCTGCGGCGATCTGGTTCCAATGTCCGGGCGGCGTAAAGGTGCCGCCGCCGTCGGCCCAGAAGAGTGCAATCTCGGTCTGTTCTGCCGTGCGCTCGGCGCTCGTCAGGCCGCCCAACTGCAGGACCTCGTCCAGGGCGGCGGCGTATTCGGCGCTGTCCAATGCCGGGGGAGCGGTGGGGCGGAATTGTGCGGGGCTGCTCATGGCAAATGGCGTCACGTGCGGCCATTGCGGCAACAGGGGCGGCAAAAAATCCGGGAACGTACGGTTCCAATCTCCCGGCTGACCGCCCGGCGTGTAGGGCGCGATGGCGTCGGCGCCGTCCGCGCTGCGCCATGCCAGCATCGCATCGGCCGCTTGGCGCCCCACTTCGACGCCCAGCGTTTCCGCGGGACCGTCGGGGACCGTGGCGAGGGCTTCCGCTAACACCGCGTCGAACACTGCCCGTTCATCCGGTTCCTGGTAAAGCTGCGAAGCGACCTGGTGCGCGGCGGCGGCCGCCGCCGCCACCGGCGACGCGCCGGCGGGCGCGACCAGATCAACATAGTACGGCTGATGGGTGCGCTCGATCGCGTTTACCGCCTCGTACATGGCCGTATGAACCATCGCCAGATTCCGCGCCGCCCGCGGCGGCTGCGACGGCACGATCCGGTTCGGATAGGGATCGTTCGACACCATCGTCCAGTCGCGGATCACATTCAGCAGCGAGGCGTTCCAGTCCAGGACCACGTCGCCGTACCGCACCGTCCGCTCGACGGTCACGCGCTGCCCAAAGCGGTCCGTTGCTTCTACATTGAGCGTGTTCAGCCCCGGCGACACCTCAATCGTAAATTGATATCGCCCTTGTGCATCGGCAACGGAAAATAGTTCGATTGCCGCATTGTCGAGGCTCATGTCCTCCAGCGTGGCCGCGACGCGTAGCCGCACCGACGCGCCCGCCATCGTTTGGCCCGCGAGCGTCACTTGCGGCTCCAGCACCACGCCGTTGCCATTCCTATCGGAGTCGGGACTGAGGGAGGCCGTGAGGGCCGGCGGCTGGATGCCCTCGCGCAGCGCCCGCACAATCAGCAGCACATCCAGGATCGTAACCGACTCGCTCCCGTCCACATCGAGGTAAGGCGGCGCTTGCGGCGGCGGGGCAGGCAGCGGGCGGCTTCCATCGCGGCGCAGGTCGCTGATGACAGCCTGCACATCCGCCACCGTAACCACGCCCGAATTATCGACATCCAGGGCATTCACGGGATTCCGCCAGCCGCCGGCCAGCAACCGCCGGTCTTCCAGTTGTTCCAGGCGGCCGTGACGCCTGCGGTGCGGCATGGGTACAATTCGCATTGTTTTTCTAAACGCCCCTAGGGAGCGCCAGCCAACATTATGGGGAACGTGCAACGCCTCGGCGCCGACCGGCCGACGCGACCATCTCCCCTCCCCGCTCGTCCTTTTCTCCCAATAGCGAAGAAGTTTTCGGCTTCTTTGCGGCCAAAACCGCGTGGTTCTCGCGATTTGTCCGGGCCAATCCCCTTTCTAGTTTATGCACGAACAATACCCCAGGTGACGCTCTCCCGAAGTGAAATTCACTAATTGTGCAGGATCCTTTCGCGCGCAGGCGAACGCCATCGCGCAGAATATCCACGGAAGTAGTCACTATCCCTTCCTCATGCCGGAAACTTGCGTCTATGCCGGCACTCCATGGAAGTACAAAAATGGGCCAAAAGTCAGCGTCGCAGTAATTGCTAAAGCGAGCACCAACGCGCCCGCGATCAGCCAGGTCGCCTTATTAAATTCCTTGCAACTGAGCAATCGTTCGGAACACCAGCCAGCTTGAGCACCGCAAATCGCTCCAATTACGGCCGAGAGGCCATGGCACCTCCACGTGTACGTAAGCGCACATAGAATATGCGCTAACCATGCACTAGCGCAAAACGTTGTCCACGCGGTTGAAATCGAAATAATGCGACGAATCACGCGCACGTACCTAGACATACGTGTTAAGTACCAGAGTAACACCAGGAGTGCGAGTACAAACATATGCTCCGGCACCCAATTTACCTGCGGGTTTAAGATGCGAAGCCAACTTGATGCTGGTCCCTTCAGTTCAGCGATCTGATCCTGTGATAGGCCGTATCAATGGAACGGCACATGCAGTGCGCAGGTTAAACGGCCTCTAAACGCGCCTCCAAGAGGTTGCTAGGCGATACTCTGCGATCCGAATTCAGGTCGATTCTCCGTTCAACGTCGTCACAGATAAGTGTGCGACGTGTGTATTAGCGAAACATACTTATCGTCTACGCTGGGAATTCGGCTGTGGTGTGGGTACCGGGACTGGTACTGGAATTGGACCGGGCGTCGTTGGATTCGGTGCTGGTGTGAAGATTGGGGTTGGAGGTAGGACAGGTACGAACGTAATTGGCGGATCATTCGCGCGGTCTCGGTCATATTGGTCGGTGGTCTCCCTGCCTTCCCTCCCCCTTTCCCAAGGTCCGCCCGGATCCCATGGACCAAAATGACGGGGATCCCACCATGGATAATCATTGGGACTTCCTCCGCAGCCTGCGTATGGATGATCGGGGCCAACTAAGACGCCGTTGTCATCATAGCAGCATTCTTGCTGGGGCCACGGATTAGGATTCCGTTCGCGAAAACAATCGAAGCCGCAATGGTAGGTATCTTCGCCCCCACCTATATCTGGGTATGGTTCCCACGTGGTGGAATCTCGCTCACAGTCACGTGGTGTCGTAGGGCAACTTGCGGTTAGGCCAGTCGGATCAATCCAATAAGTAGGTTGATTGAATACGTAGCGAAGCAGATTCGGTTCAGCCCCAGACACCCGCGTGGGATCCTCGGATAAAAACTGGCCGATGTTCGATGAGTACCATCGATTGCGGTAATAATATAAATCCAATTCAGCGTCATACTCGCGTGACGTGAATCGAAAACGTGGTAAACTTTCGCTAATCTCGTGGAGGACATCTCCAAACGAAGAGTATCGGAGGCGGTTTTTCACCATTCCGGCATTATCCGTTTCCTCGCGAATGGAGCCAAGATGATCACCGAGAAGCCACCCAACTGCACTCATTGAACCGTCTTGAGCAAGGACTTGATCGATTTCGCTGCCGTGCAAAAATCGTTTCTCAATAATCGAAACGTTTGGCCCGCCACCATCATCGTCAACAATGTCCAACAGCACATCCTCGCGATCATAGACGTAGTGCGTTAACACTGCATCAATGGCATCTGAGGGGATCGCATCAAGAGATCTGCTGATTCGTCGATTAATCACGTCGTAGGTGAAGTTGACTTCCTGCGTCCGGGCTTCGTTTTCGTCCTTGTCGATGACGGCCACCAAGCGGTTGCGGTAGTCCCATTGGAATTCGCGAATGATGCTGCGATCGGATTCAGTGTCGGCGATTCGTATCCGGCGGATCATATTGCCTTCGTTGTCGTACTCGTAGTGGTAGTTTCCGTCGGAGAGGAGGCGGTTTGCGGAACCAGTGTTATACGCGGATCCATGAACGTGCGACTCGATGCGGTTGCCGTTAGCATCGTACTGGTACTGCTCGTCGGGGCTGTTCGGAGCGGATCGGTTGGCCGAGGTGAGTTGACTACGGTCGTCGAAGCCGTAGTTGGTCATACCGTCCACGTCAGTAATGCGCGTGATGCGACGGGCGACATCGTAAACATAGTCATAGAACGCTATGGTACTGCCTTGGGCGGTTTGGTGATCGAGGCGGGTCAGACGGTTCTGGCCGTCGTAGGCGTAGTCGGTGCCGATCACAAGTTGCGTACCACTTAGATCGGAGTAGCGGTTTATCGCGGTGTATTGACCTAGACGGTTGTAGGTGAAGTTCACTCGCTTGTCGGAGATCCCTAGCCCTGATTGCGTTAGTTGCGTAAGTCGGTCGAGGTCATCGTAGGAGTAGCTCGTGAGTGCTCCAGCCGCGCCATCGATCGTATCGGTCACCGCGACGACGTTTCCAGCGGCGTCATAGGAGTAGTTGAGCACGACGTTCGGCGCACCGGGCGTTCCGGTGTTATCCACCGTCTCGGTGCGATCGCGATTATCATATGTGAAAACGAGCCGGCTAAATTGGTCGCTTACCGTGGTGAGGTTGCCGAGCAAGTCGTAGTCATAAGAGATCGTGTTCCCGCCTCCAATCCACGTTTCAGTACGTAGCCGATTCAAGGCGTCGTAGTCGTAGCGCGTCTCGCGGGAATTCCGGTCGAACTTGTGGGTTAGGTTATTGGCGCCGTCGTATTCGTAGCGGATGGATTTACCGAGCGGGTCGGTTTCCGCGACGAGCCGATCGCGCGAGTCGTAACCAAAAGCCGTGGTGTTATTGACTGGGTCGGTGAGCGCCGTGAGATTGCCATCGACGTCGTACTGAAAGCGAGTGCGGCCCCCATTG
Organism: Planctomycetota bacterium; assembly: GCA_963204915.1. Classification (GTDB taxonomy): domain Bacteria; phylum Planctomycetota; class Planctomycetia; order Pirellulales; family Pirellulaceae; genus JAHWKS01. The sequence goes on from CAUJHS010000061.1 coordinate 272,653, forward strand.
GGATCAATGGTATCCATGAGGCGGCTGCGAGCGTCATATCGGTTTCGCGTCGTGTGGCCGAGTGGATCAATGGTTGCAACCAGATTTCCAGCGAAGTCGTATTCATAGCGCGTAACCGATGGTCCGGCGGGTCCTGCACCATCAGGGTCAGGAGCCGTCATTTCGATCATACGGCCAACTTCATCGAAGCCGTAGGTCGTAACGACCTCATTTGCATCTTGCAAGGAAACGAGATTGCCCGCGTCATCGTAACCGTAAGAAGTAACGGGCGATTCCTGGGAGCCGTCGAGCCCATCGGGATCGGCTTGGGTTACAACCCTGAGTCGGTTCATTTGATCATACCGATACTCAGTCCGATGCCGATTTTCATCGATCGTGGCGATTACGTTGCCGGCAAGATCGTACTCGTAATCCTGTCGCGCCTCGTCGGCCGTACCTTTCGCGAAGGTGACGGTCATGAGCCGTCCCAACAAGTCATAGTCGTAATCCGTAACTCGCTCGAGGGCATCCGTGGTCGTATCGACCTGACCAGACGCGGTGTAGGTGAAGAACGTGTTGTGGCCTAACGGACGATGGATCGCGCGGATGTTCCCATTGAGCGGGTCGATGTCGAAGGTCGTCGTAAGCTGCCGCTCATCGGTCATTGAGGTGACTTGATTGAACGTAGAATCGTAGGTGAACGTTCGCTCAACGGCGTTGGCAGGCGAAGGCGACGCGACGCCGGCGCCCCCGATTCTGCCGAAAGTGGTTCCATTGAGTCGCGCCACGAGGGATCCGGCGCCGGTCTGCAAATCAATCAAAATCAGCTCGCCGGCCGCGGTAAAACCGTAGACCGTTTCATCAACTCCTACGATCAAACCCAACAGTTCATTGAATCCTAAGTCTCCGATTACGGTCACTGCCGCCGTGGTCGGATCTACCTCGACCAACTTGTCATTTCTAGTGGTCATCAAGAGGCGGCCATCGGCTGTGAACGCCAGGTCGCCAGCGGCGGCGAATCCATCGAGATTTCCATCTCCAATCACCGTGGTCTGGCCACTCTCCTCATCGATCTGTACGAGCGACGTGTTCGCAGCGAATAGTTTGCCGTCCGGCGAAAAAGCTAACGCACTTTGGTCGGGTCCAGTATCGGCAATGAGGGTCGTCTCCCCGGTGCTCGATATACGATAAAGCCGCCCGGTGTCATCAATGCCGAATAGCTCTCCCGCTGGAGAAACCGCGAGATCGAACATTATGGCTGAGGTAGAGCCGACAAGGGTGAGTTCGGCGGTAGCCGTATTGATCGTAAACAGGCGTCGCGAGAGATCGTGAACGTAAACCTTGAGTTGATCCTCAGTGAGCAAGTGTTCTTCGATTCGAGTTGTATTGCCGCGGGCGTCGTGCTCGAAGAAGGCGGCGTTTCCCCGGCCGTCCCGGGATCGGGTTACGAGATGCTGCGAATTGCGCGTCACCGAGGGCAAGCCGCCAATTGTGTCACGCTGAGAAACGGCTTGGCCGGCGCGATCGTGGCGGGTTTCTACGACACGGCCGTTGCTTTCCACGACTCGGGAGGTCGCAGAAGGATTTTGACGCACCGGAGGCGCGTTGGCGGGATCAACCGTTGCTTCGGGAGGATATAGGAACGAGGTTTGCGCTGGCTGGATGAGGACCGTGCCGCCATCTTTACGAGTCGCCTGCGTGACCCGCCCTGCAAAGTCGTAGGAGGTCTCCTCTCGGAAGCCGCGCTTGTCGATTTCGGCGGTAAGACGGTGGGCGTGGTCGTATTCCCACGTGCGGTCCGTGAAATCGGCATCGCGGACTCCCACTAGGTTGCCGAAATCGTCGTAGAAAAGGTTAGTCGTACGATTGGCGGGGTCGATGATTGAAAAAACGCGACCCTCGAGGTTGTAATTGAACCGCGTTTCGAGCCCTACAGGATCAACGATTTTGTCGAGGTTCCCCAGCACATCGTACAGATACTTCGTCTCGTTACCATTGCGATCGCGCATTACCGCAAGCTGGTTTCGTTCATTGAATTCATAGACGGTCTGGTCCTTCGTGGTGCGGCGGAAGACTCCGCTTGGAAGTTGCTCCAACCGCGAAAAGTCGCCTGGCGGAGATACGTACGTAGCTCCGGGCGATTCAGGGCGCTGGAAGAGCAATTCGCTGCCGTCGCCGTCGATCAGCAGCACGGAGCCGTCCGAATTGACGACGAGTTCCTGAAGCCCAGCAATTCCCCAACCGCTGCCGAACGGGCTTGCAATGGAGTTCACGTGAATGAACTTTCCCTCCATCGTAGGCGCAAAACCGGCAAGGTTGGGCGAGGAGCTCCGAGCAATGCGTGTTTGGACGGCGTAATCGTAGACTCCGCTGGGGAGATGGCGAATATCGGCTTGGAGCGCCGCGCGGGCTTCAGGCGCACCTCGGGGAACTTTCCAAAAGTGCTCGCCGCCGACTAGCCCTGGCCGCTGGCCCTGGAATCCGGGCGCCTGGTACTCGAAGGAGCCAGCCGTAATTGAAAGCCGCGCGATCAGTAGTAGATCATTAAAGCTGGAGGCTGTCTCGCTGTAGCTGAAGTGGATAATTGGCCGCGGGTCGGCCCGAAGCGAGTCGTAATGTAGCGACACTCCGCGCGAAACGCCTTGCGATTGATAAGTCGCCAAATCGTGCCACTCGCGAAGCGCGCCGGTGTACGTTTCGACTTGAGAAGTCGCGTCGGTTGTAGCGGGACAACAACCGCAGCCGTCATCGCTGTTGTTATCGTCATCGGGGTTAGGCGTGGGGCCACTGGGACTAAAATAATGCCAACTCGAATTCCTTATGCCGCCGGAGATGGTGTTGATGTTGCGGCCGTTACCGGTGACTTCTCCCTGCCCCACTCGGTCGAACTGTCCCGTGGTTGGATTGATTGACCATAGATCGAGCTTCGTTCGAGGGGCAAAACCATCTCGATTGGGAAGCGTAAGCGGCGCCGGCGCCGCAAAAACCATTTCACCCGGCTGGATGGTAACAACGATCGCTGGAAACGCATCGGGCGGCAGCGCCGCCGGCGTTCTTTCCGGCGGCACTTCGGTAATGCTGAGCACGCCGTCGAAGGGCGTGCCTTGCTGATTCATGAGTGTTCCGGCCTCGACGAAAACCGATGCGCCGGGGATCGCGGCCGTGGTGACCAGCGTGTCCTGCATGGGATTGATTTGCTTCCCGTTGGCGACATCCAGCGGCGGCAGAAAGATCGGCCGCTTAATCACGTTATTCACGCCAAGGAACACCTCGTGCTCCAGAACCAGCGGCAGCTTTTCGGCGATGAACGGGTACGCCACCGGGCCGGGAAACAGCTCTCCGCGGACTTTCAGCGTGTCGCTCACCAGCGGGCCGGAGCCGAGATCCAGGGTGAACGAGCCGTCGCCTTGTGTCAGGCCTTGCACTGCCCCGATCTCGACCTGCATTCCCGCCAGCGGGTTCTCGTCGATGTCGAGGATCACGCCCGTGAGACGGGTCGTGGTCAGGGGATCAGCATTAACGGTAAGTGTTACGTCTTGGGTAGTTTCGGTCGTTCCGTCGCTAGCGACGAGCGTGAACTGGTAGCTTCCGACTTGCTCGGGCGTCGGAGTAAACTCGAGCGTACCGTCGCCGCGAAGCATGCCGGTAGGGAGTGGAGCCGCCGAGCGAATCGCAAACGTTACTCCATCGCCGTCTGGATCAGTCGCGGCAATCGGCGTCGAAAGGGTTTGGCCAGGCAAGACCGAGAGCGGTCCGACGGCGCTCAGGACGGGCGGTTGATTGCTTGGTCCGGCAAGCACTCGGGGCCGGATGGCAAACCGTACGTCGTCTGGGTTGTCGAAGGCGATCTCGACCGGCTGCGATACGCTAGTTGCTCCCAAACCACCGCGTGGGATGGTGTCCGCCAAGTTGATGTATGGATTGCCGCTCGAATCGACGCCGGAAGACGTGACTAACTCCACGCCAGCGGGAAGATCGGGAAACAGAACGGCAAGAGTGCGACCGAGAGGAGTTTCAGTGGTCTTAAGACGCAACTCGGCCGTGTAACGTCCTGTTCTGGAGTTGAACCGGATGTTTTCAACCAACACTTGCACGTCAAGCGCTTCGCTCAACATCGCCAAGTCTAGTGGGCCGGCGATCGTCTTGAGATCGCGGCTTGCGTTTACCAGCGGCGCCGATGTTGCTTCTAACTCCTCGTCAAAGGAGTGAACGACAACGCGACTTTCGTCATCGCCATCGCTATTGAGCAACTGAAAGATGAGCTGTCCCTGGGAAGCATTGGAAATATTGCTCACGTCGATCTCGACGGTCCGTCCGTCCCAGCGAACGAGCCCAGGAACGAATTCCGCTCGTTCACCAGCCAAGGAGAACAGCGACGTGCCTGCCTGTCCCCGGTCAAGGAGCGTTTGGGAAGGATTGCTTGGCCGGGCTAGGTAAACGGAAAAAAGATCCTCGACCGAAGGGGAGGCATCAGTCTCGTCAAACGTTGCATCGACCTGAAAACGTAGCGTCTTCGCAGCGTTCGACTGGTTCAGTGGTACGGTCTTCAACGCCTCAACGACGAAGTTGCTCCCTTCGGTCAGGACGATGGCGTCGGCCGGCAGGTCTGTTTCAAGTGTGAATGGGATAAGTACGCGGGTGATAGGTCCGCCGAACGTCTGGGCAATGATTTCGGCTTCGTGAGGCCCGTTTGCAGAGCCATCCGTGGCAAGGTTGGGCGAGAACGTGAAGGCGCCGGATTCGGAATGGGGAAGACGAGTCCAGGCTTCACCGTCGAGGCGACCGACAATGCGCGTTTCCGATGTGAACACGCCAGCGAGCTGACCTCCAATTCGGGAATCGGAGGTTCGTCCGTCTCCCGGCGTACCGGTGTCGTTAGTTAGGGCAGCGGTGAGGTCAGGTGCTGCGAATGCTAGGCCCTTGCGAAGGTCCGAAACAATGGCGAGGAGGTCAGCAACGGAAACGATGTCCTCGCCGGTGACGTCGAGAAACGGCGGCGGGGAGTTCTCGGCAGACGGTGGTTCCAGATGGTGGGGGTTTCCGTTTTCACGGAGGTCGCTGACGACAATAAGAAGATCATTGAGGGCGGCGAAGCCTGAGTAGTCGACGTCCGTATCGACTACCGGGTTCTTCCAGTCGCCTGCGAGCAGTTGTCGCGGTTCGAGGGTTTCAAACACGCGTGGGCGCGCGGTGCGCGCTAGACGGCGGGTTGGGAGGCGAAGCATGAGGGGGTCGTTATTTTAGGGGGTTCGTAGGTGGCCTCATATCTTAGTCAAGGGCTAAGAAAACGGAATAGGGATAGTTGGGCGGAATTCATTTCTGGTGATCTTGTAACCGTAACCACCGTACGCGAGAGGATTTACGCGCGGCACAAGGGACATTGAGAGTGGCCGAACGGCCGCGGTCCGATGAGCAGAGGTCACGATTAAGCCCTCGTCAGTCGCGGCAGCACGAAACGCGGAGCGCGTCACGCCGAGGCAGTTCGAGGGGAAACAGGAACTCCCCTCCTCGCATGTCTCTTTCCCGTATGGAAAGAACGTTTGGACTTTCGTACGGCGAGAGGCGCATGGTTTTCGCGATTGCTTCCGGCCGCGGAACCCGAACGGCATCGCGACGGTTTCAAAAGGAGACTCTTTGATCCTGAGCCATGCCTCAAAAAATCTCGGGGGTTCGGGGGCAGCGCCCCCGATTGCTAATACCGGCAGCGTTTACACGGGCAATTCGTCCGCTTCGGAAGTTCTACGGCGATCCCCGCAATGCTACATCTGATTCAAGTGGCGGATCAGGTCTGTAGCCGCTTGGAACGCTGCCTCCGCCTCGGCCTTGGTTGCCCGTCTGCCCTTGTGGACAATGGCGTTCCGCTTCTCGGACGCCGTCTTGAACCGCGGCCAGAACGGCTCGTTCTCCAGTTGCGTGCCGGTGAGCGCATTGTAGAGCTTCCGGTGACGGTCGTTCGCCAGGTTGTGGCCGTTCATCAGCTCGCTTACGGCCTCGCCCAGCGGAACGAGGTTCTTGGAGGCATAGGCCGCGTCGAATGCACGTTCTGCCGCCAACTCACACGCCATGTGGGATGTCACAATGGCGATATTGAAGTGGCTCTGGTCGATTAAGCTCTTGGCGATGGTCAAAAGGGTCTGGGGGTAGGTAACGACATCCGCGGTGACTGTTCCAGCGATGGTGAGCGACGCTGTCATCTTCTCTAAAAAGGTGCGGCGGGTCGAACCGCACTTTGGGCACGGCTCACGTCGATCGACAGGCGCGTTAGCGGTTTCGGCAAGCGGCTCCCTGCAGTTCCCGCATCTAGTCGAATCAAGCATAGTCGGCCTCTCCCCTTTACCGGTGACGGTGATCCAGCCCACGAAGTCGCCAAAGTCCATCCGTCATCGCGCTGCTGCGAACGTATCAAATATACGAGCTTGCAGTGACCACGAGAGCGGGATCCGACCGATGCCGCCAAACGTACTTGGGAAGCAAGCCGATGCATGTTCATTGCGTGCTCTCGCACCGACGTGGGGACAGAACTGGCATGTCGTCGACACGACTAGGATATAAATCCAGCGCCTCTCAGCCCAAAACTTGGGGACAGAATGGGGACAGGATTGCCAATGTGGGTGCAATGCCGCTACAATTTACTATCGACGTTTTCACTTCCAAACCAGTTACTAGGGAAGAAGTTCCGCGTAACTGCGACGCAGCTCCAACACGACTTCAACACAAGATAACTCCTTTCAAAATCCAGTGCCCGTCAAGGGCGTGAGGGTTCGAGTCCCTCCTCTGGTACTTGCTGTGCAAGGAGTTACGACGACTCGCCAAAATGCCGGTCCTCCCCTTTGTCGGAATTTGGGGACAACGTATCCCCAGCGTGGTGATTACGTTGAGCGTTGACTCTGTATACCGGATGGCTCTTCCCATCCCACGGGAGAGTTCAACGAGGGCGTCCTTGGAACGACGCAACGATCATTTCCGACTCGTCTTCCGGTTTGACTGAAAAAAGTCAGCCGCACCTTCCGCACTAAAAATTTTAGGGTAGCAGAATCCGCTCACACCCGATTAGACGATAACGCTCGCCGCGTCGAACTTAGCCTTCTCATCGTCCCCGAAGACGCCGGCCCTGTTGCCTTTCTGCTTTTCGATGGCCAAGCGGCGAACCTTTTTAGTTCGCTGGATCACAATAGGCGAGTCATTAACATGCAGTCCGGAAGGGCGGAGAGGTCGAAACTCTCGACCTCCCATTCCGGTGCGGGCGTCCTTTCGGATGGTTTGGCAACCCACGGAGCAAGCAATTTTGTCCGATATCTAGGATCATTTCTTTGCGGTTATGACAACCGGTATACGTTTGCGACCGCTGTGCCGGGCGCGTCTATCCGATCCGGTTTGATCGGCCAAACGGCGTTGAAGCCGGACGCGGCGCGGAGGGTGGCCAAGGTTGTTCAATAACCATACAGGACATTTCGCTTTCGATCGCCCTCGATGGAATAAAAGTCGCCGATGTGCTCCTGGTAGATGTACCTGATGCGTCCGTAATAGTCCTCGATGATGGTGTAGTAGTTCACGAACTCGTCAGCCCCGTAGCCGCCGTAGAGGTAATCCTTCGTGTAGTCGTTGCCGCCGTCGAGGTAATCGTTGTCGGCATCTCCGTAGAGATAGTCGGTTCCCGCCCCGCCGTAGAGCGAGTCATTGCCGTAGGAGCCGCGAAGCGTATCGCCGCCATCCTGGCCGGAAAGGACATCGTTGCCATAGCCGCCGTCCAGGTAGTCGTTGCCAGATCCACCGTAGATCCAATCGTTGTCGTTACCGCCGTAGATTGTGTCATGGTCAGCGCCGCCATCGATGGAGTCGCCGCCGTTGCGGCCCTCAATATAGTCGTTACCCGCATCGCCGTAGATGGAATCGGCCAGCGGACCGCCGTAGATCGAATCGTTGCCGTAGCCGCCGCGGAGCGTGTTGTAACCGTCGCTCTCATAAAGCGTATCGTCGCCCGCGTCGCCATAGAGCTGATCGTTGCCCAGGCCTCCGTCGAGCGAGTCGTTGCCGTCGCCGCCGTAGAGCACGTCGGCTCCGTCGCCGCCGTAGAGGTAGTCGGCGCCAAGCATGCCGTACAGGTAGTCGTTACCGCTGCCACCGTCGAGGTAGTCGTTGCCGCCGGCCCCGATGGTGTAGTCGTCGCCCATGAGCGTGTCGTCGCCGCCTTCGCCTCGGACGCTATCGTGGCCCTGGCCGCCAACCAAAAAATCGTTGCCGTTGCTGCCATACAACGTATCGTTTCCGGCCTGGCCGGTCATAAGGTCGTTTCCTTCGCCACCCATGAGCCAGTCGTCGCCATCCTCGCCATACATGAAGTCGTCGCCGTTCCAGCCGAACAACGTATCGTTGCCATAGCCGCCGTAGAGCAGGTCGGCTTGGTTGCCGCCGTGCAGCGTGTCATTGCCGTCGCCGCCGTAAAGCTCGACGGGGATCGTCGCCTGGCTGGCGTCGATCGTATTGTTGGCTGAGCCGCCGGTGAGGCGAGCCGTCTCAAAGCCGCTGAAAACATCGATGCCCGGGCCGGCCAAGCTTGCATCGGTGAGGACCATGTTCAGGTTGGCCGTTTCAATCAACCGATCCCATCCGCCTTCGCCGCCCGTGAGAGTATCGTCGCCCATACCGCCGGTGACCTGATCGTCGCCCAAACCGCCGTCGATGATGTCATGGCCCAGGCCGCCGATGAGCGTATCGTGGCCGGCGCCGCCTAGCAACGTGACGTTGGCCACAAAGGTAGAAGCGTTGATGTTGTCGTCGCCATCGCTGCCTGTCAGATGGACCGACTCCACGCCGTGGATTCCGTCCCAAATCCACACCGTCCCGATCTGGATGCCGAGCGTGTCGTATTCGATGATGCCAAACGGGTAGGCGTAATAGAGGACATGGTTGAGGAAGACCGTTCCGGCGACGTTCTCGATAAGCAAATCGTTGCCTTCATCACCATTGAGCGAGTCTTCGCCCTGACCTCCGGTGAGCGTGTCGTTGTCGGCGCCGCCGTTGAGCGAATCAAGGCCATCGCCGCCGTTGAGTACGTCGTCGCCCGCGTCGCCATACAGCAAGTCATTGCCAAGACCTCCCAGCAGCGTGTCGTTGCCGGCCCCTCCGCGGAGCGTCGCGTCGTCCTGGAAGGTCGAGGCGTCCAAGAGATCGTCTCCGTCGCCGCCGTCGATGTTCACTTGCATGGCGGCGTTAGCGCCGAACTGAACCGTTACGGTGTCATTACCGCCAAGAGCTTCCACACCCGCAACTTCGATCCCCTGGTGGCTGATTTGCGTCGCCACACCGTTGACATTCACAAACACGATCGGAGCGCCCGAGCCGTCGCCAGGATCGAGGCCTATCGTGATTGTGTCCGTCAAGGTTGTGCCGCGGACGCGATACTCATCGGTTTCATTCACGCCGTCGGTTGTATCGCCCAACAATTCATCCGTGCCGCCAAACACCATGTCAGTACCGGCGCTATGCAAGATGACATCGTTGCCGCTGCCGCCGATCAAGCGGTCGTTATAGACGCTGCCTTCGAGCCGGTCATCGCCCGCGTCGCCCGTGAGAATGTCAACCTGTACGCTCTGATACGGCAGGACGTCGTTTTGGGCCAAGTTAATCATAGCCGCTTCGTTCGACAGGTCGGCGCGCCGCGTTTGCAATTGCGCCAGGCCAACCTGCAGTTCCGCGATGGCCGGATCGGTCGGGTTGGACGCGACCAGTTCGGCGATGCGAGTTTGCAAGGCATTGATTTGCCCTTGAATCGTGGTCAACTCGCCAACGATGGCGGTCTCGCGATTGAGCAGCCCGGTGTAAACCGCGACCCAGTCTTCGACGGGCGCGGGCTCGCTCTCTGGCGTATCGGACGTGGCGTACAACAAGTCGCCGTCGGCGCCGCCGGAAAGGAAGTCGCGGCCCGACCCGCCGAGCAAGGTGTCAATCCCGCCTTCGCCGTGCAGCAGATCGCTGGAGTTGCGCCCTTCCATTCGGTCATTGCCTGGGCCGCCGAACATCACATCGACGCCGTCGCCGCCGATCATGGTGTCGTCGCCGCTCGCGCCGGCCTGGTCATCGCCAAACATCAGGTCGCCCAAGATGCCTGCGCCGGCCAGAATCGTGTCGTTGCCCGCTCCCCCGTAGGAGACATCGGTCCCCTCGCCGCCGTTGAGCGCGTCGTCGCCGGCTTCGCCGTAGAGGGCGTCGCTGCCCACTCCGCCGTCGAGCGTGTCGTGGTCGGCGCCGCCGTGCAGTTCATCGCGCCCGGCGAAGCCGAACAACGTATCGTTCCCCACCCCGCCGAAGAGCACGTCATCGCCCTCGCTCCCTTCGAGCAGATCATTGCCATCACCGCCGTAGAGTTGCACCTGGTTCACGTTGAACGTTCCGATGGCCCGGATTACGTCATCGCCCTTGCCACCGCTGACGCGCAGCAGCTCAATGTCGCGATCAAGCGGATTCTCCGGCAGCCCGAACTGGAATACCGAGGTCAACTCATTGGTCAGGCGATCGCGGCGCTCAACGCGGAAGGCGCCGGGGCCGATTTGCTCCAACCGCAGGTCGTCGGCCTCGTCCGTTCCTTCGATCTCAATCAAGTCGCGATGCGGCCCACCCACGAGCGTGTCGGCGCCATTGACATCTTGCAGCGTGACGGAAAAGCGAATTCGGTCTTCGCCGCTCTGCCCATCGATGAAATCGGCGCCGGCTTCGCCTTCCAGCAGGTCGCCGCCCTGACCGCCGAAGAGAACATCGTTGCCATCGCCGCCGTGCAGCGCGTCGTCGCCGTCGGCGACCTGGTTGTTACCAACCTTGTTGCCGAGCGCGTCAGGCAACCATCCGTAGCCAAACAACAGGTCGTGACCCGCTTCGCCGAAAAGTTTGTCAGCCCCTGCGCCGCCCGAAAGCTCGTCGCTTTCCCCGCCGCCGAAGAGCCAGTCGTCGCCGTCTTCGCCGAAGAGCGCGTCGGGGCCCTCGTCGCCGAAGAGATGATCAACGCCCGCACCGCCTCGCAACTCATCGGCGCCTGTGCCGCCATGGAGTGTATCGTTGTCGGCGCCACCATCGAGGAAGTCGGCGCCGATACCGGCGAACAAGACGTCGATACCAGCATCGCCAAACAAGGAGTCCTCGCCGGAGCCTCCTTCCAGCGTATCGTTATCGGCGCCGCCGTAAAGCCAGTCGTCGCCGTCGTCACCCTGAAGCAAATCATCGCCAATGCCGCCCTGGAGCGTGTCGTTGCCGTCGCCGCCCACCAGTGTGTCATGGCCCGCCTGGCCGTCGAGGGTGTCGTGGCCCCGTCCGCCCTGGAGCGTGTCGTTGTCGTCGCCGCCGAGCAGCGTGTCGTTGCCAATGCCGCCGTCGAGTTGGTCGTTGCCCGCCTGGCCGTCGAGGTGATCGTTGTCGTCGCCGCCCGACAGGAGGTCGTCGCCTCCGCCGCCCCGCAGGGTGTCGTTACCGTCGCCGCCCTTGAGCACATCGGACTGAACGCCGCCGTTGAGCGTGTCGTCGCCTGCGCCACCCTCCAATGTGGCGGCGAAGCTGCCGGCGGTGAGTGTGTCATTCCCGTCGCCGCCGAAAAGTAAAGCAAGACCGCCGCCCGCGGTAAGCGTGTCGTTGCCTACACCGCCGCGCAGCTCGACTTCGGCCGTTACACCAGTGTCGATGACAATCGTGTCGTTCCCTTCGCCGACATCGCCGACGATCCGCGTGACGTTATTGTACGTTTTCGAGACCTGTCCCTGAGGCGAGAAGAAAGTCACCACCACCTGGCCGGTTGCGCTTCCCGGCGTAATCTGGAAATGCTCGTCACCGTCGGTGGTGTCGCCCACGAGCCGATTGCCAGCCCGAGCGCCCATGTTGAGCCGCAGTTCGCCATTGTTGACTTCGCCTAGTTCCGGGGTAGCGTCTGGCGCGGGGTCGTAGGTGAATGACGCCAATTCGGTCTCGGCAAAAACCTTCTCCCAGGTCTTGGTGAAGAGGCCCAAATCGACTGTTACGTAAGCCCGCAGGAAAGCCTTTAATTCGCCGGAGACATTGACCAAGCTTCCCTGGCTGAGTTGTCCCACGATTTCCTGCCAGTAAACCTTACCGTCGTGGTCGGGGTCATTCAGGTCGAGGCCGATCGACGCCTTCAGACCGCCGCCTACGCCCATCTCGGCCACGGCGACACTTGCCGCGGCGTAAGCGGCCAGTCCACCGTAGAACTCCACTTCACGAACGTCCTTGCCGGAGCCGTCGGCGTTCACCCGATCGCTGACATAGAAGCCATTGGCAATGACCGACGCATCCTCAAAGCCGCCCTCAACGAATTGCCGCAATCCCCGCGTGTCGTAACCGAAGGCGAAGTCCGCCACGGCGCCAATCTGGCCCGCGAGCGTTACGCCCAGCGGCCCGATCACCGGGAAGAACTTGCGATATTCAAATTCGAATTCCAACTTCGGCGTCTCATACGTCACCAGGGTAATGTCACGGCCCAGGAGTAGCGCGAAGGCCTTGGCCGGATCACGAAGCACCGGAATCGAGAAACCCGATCGGTCCTCAAGATCGTCGATCTGCACTAAATCACCGGCGCTAGGCCCTGTAGTTGGCGTGGTGGGCTGCAACTTGCCGAGATTGGCCGCGTCGCGAGCCGCCTCGCCGTCCAGGGTCAGATCCCCCAGGTGGATAAAACCGGTGTAATTGGGCAGGTCCGTCGTGAGGCTAGCCACCGCCTCAATAAAACCTTGTGTCGTGGGACTGACGTACCCAAACTGCGACGCCAAATCCAAAAGGGTAATGTTGCGTCCGGCCAGATCCGAGATGACCGGCACCCGGGCGGTTAGAGCGTCAATCACCGGCATCACCGGCCATAACGCCGTCTCAATCTTGGCAAGGACCGGCTCGATAACGTTGTTCACGAACGAGCCGAGATTGATCTTCACGTCGTTAAACTCGATCGCTTGAATCTCACCGGCGAGGGACGGATCGCTCGTATCAAACTGCCAGAGCAGGTGGAAGTCGGCCTCGATCGAAGGAAGCGCCGGATGCGTTGTGCCGGCCGTGAGGTGCAAGTTCACTTCCGCCTCGCCGGAGAGGCGGGCCGCGACGATGTCGCTCACACGCGAGGCGTTGGCGATCTCGGCGATGGTTAACCGACCGTCAGCGTTGGGATCGAGCACATCGACCGTAAGCATGGCGGTGAAGTGCGTGGGATCGGTGGCGGAGTCGGCAGCCGTAAGCTGCAAGAACGCCAGACTCGCCGTCGCCGCCGCGCCTGGTAATGTTGCGACGAGGCTCACGTTCAGCTCAGAGGCCTCGTCGCTATGGAAGTAAAAACCTTCGCTTCGGCTCAAGCCAAAGCCGACGTGCATCTGGAAGTTGATATCGAGGTTTACGGCGCCTTCCACATCAAGGCCCAGGCCGTCCAGGCCAAGATCGAAGTCGATCGGCGCGCCAATGTCGTAACTCCCGGCCAAATCAAAGTCGAAGTCGAACGCCTCGGGTAACCCCGTAGCGCCTACAATGGTTTGCACGACCACGTCGTCAATGGTCACGATCGTGTCGCCGTCGGTGGTGCGATCCACCAGCCATTCCAGACCGCCAGGGCCGAGCACATCGAACAGCGCCTGCTGCACGGTTTGTGTGCTCAGTTGCTGGGCCGCCTCCAACTCGGAGATCACGTCGCCGCGCAGCGTGTCAAGGAAGCCGCTGATTTCAGCCAATTTGTCACCCACGAGCGGCAGTTTCACGCCCAGGACTTCGCCGTCCAGTGCGTCTTGCAATAGCCGCATCACGCCATCCCAGCCGTCAATTGTCGTGCCGAGAAGGTCGCTGATATCGAGGCTGGCAATGGCGGAGGCGAAGTCGGGCATGGTCAGGGTCATGCCGCCAAGGTTGTTCAGGTTTGCGTTGAGTGCGATCGCGCCTTGCGCCACTTCGGGCCGCGGGAAGGCGACTGGGAGCACTGCGTCGATGCGGCCATTCGCCTGCATGGAGACAAGTGCCTCGAAGTCGAGCAACTCACCCAGGCCAATCTGGCTGGGAGCGTTCAGCAACGACAGGACCCACGTGGCCGCTTGTCCCGGCGTGCCGTTATCGAGTCGCACGGCGCCATCGCGAACGAACACGCCCAAGGGACCAATCGCCGCGTCAAGCTCGATCCCGGTCGACTCCACCATCGCCCCCAGGTTGATGCCGCTGGTATTGGCGAGAAAGAACTCGGGTGAGCCGCCATTAAGATTGATTCCAAGATCGAGCGCGACGTTGCCAAACGCGTTCATGGCGAGGGGCGCGCTGGCGCCAACATCGACGAACTGCTCAAGCACGCCGCCCGTGTAGTTGTCCAAGTCGAACGACAAATCGAGCTGGTGTGAGGTTGAAAAACCGTAGTCCAGCTCCAGCTGTAGCACGCCATTGGCAAAGACGAACTCTGCGGCGTCCAGCAGCGAATTGATGCGGTTAAGAGCTTCGTTGATCGTGGCTGGCGGATTCTGATCCAACTCTTGCGAAAGCGTTTCGAGCTTCTCGGACGTCTTGAGCAGATCGGCCAGGCTGCGGTTGATGACCGGAAGTTCGGTCTGGAACACGCTCGTGCTTTGCACGCCCTGAAGAAACTCGACGACATATTGAAGCCCATCGACAATGTACTGCATGGCCACCGACTCCAGCGCGGCGGTCAGGTCAACATCGCCCGTGATATTGGCCTGGAGCGTGGAAGGATCGGTAATGTCAGTCCAATTCACGACGACACGCGTATTGGCCAGCGTCACACCGCCCACGTTCGCCGTGAGAGCCAGTGGAGCGTCGAGACTGGCCAAGCCCGTGATTTCCGACGTGAAAGTAGCGTTCTCGAAACCGGCGGCAATATCGGTCGCCGTCAACGAGACGCCCACGTTCAACGAGCCGTCGCCGTCGACTAATTCCACATTGAAAATCCCCAGCCGCGCCGAGGCGTCCAAGTCGTTAATGTTGGCCGAGATTTCGGCGCCCAGTGACGCCTCGCGAATAAAAAACCGGTCCAAGAGCGACGAGCCATCCAGCGACGCGCCCTCAATCACGCCGTTGGCGCTTTCGTCCAGAATGCCCAGTCCGGCGCCAGCTACCGAGCCGTTGATGCCCTCTACCTGCAACGCGCCGCCCAGCGCGACCGAACTGTCTTGCACCAGTCGCAGCCGGTGGCCGGCCTCATCGATAACGACCTGCACGCGGCTGGTCGAAGCGGCTTCAATTTTGGCGGCAATCTCGCCGACGGTCTGCTCGTTGGTAAAATCGACGAGGAATGTCGAGCCATCGGTCAGGGTGAACCGCAGGTCGTCGCCGGTCGTGTTGAACGTGACGCCCGAACCGCCGTTGAGCGCCGAGCGCGGCGTATCGGCTTGGAACACGAAGTCGCTGACGTTTGGCCCCAGGTTGACGCCAAACACCAGACTCGCAGAAACCGCGGCCAGCAGATTCAACTGCGGGTTGGGAGACTGAGCGCTGCCTACTTGTACATCGGCCACGTCGCCCAGGTCCAGGTCCATCGCCAGCGGCGTCTGATGCGTCGCTTCGTAGGTCACGTCGATCCGCCAGGTCAGCTCGTGCGAATTGGGATCATAATCGAGTCCCATGATTAAGGGACTCGCGTCGAGCGACTCCAGCAGTACATCGGCCAACTCCTGGGCCGTGCCGAATGTGGGCGCCCCGTTCTCGTCGATCAATTGCTTGAGCACTTGCGTGCGGAACGTGTGTGCGAAATCAACAATGTCGCCGACCTTCTTACCGCCAGTGAAGGGAATCTCGGCAGCAAGCGTTTCGGCGTCGTGCACGCTTTCCAACCACGTCGCCACCTCGTTGAGATACTGCACGATCATGACGGGGCTGATACCGCCGAACTTCTCAATTTCTTCAGACCCCGAGACGGTCACTTCGGGAGAGGGGCTGGTCGATAGGTCATTGTTTATGATCCGCAGAACGCCTTCATCGGTGTAACCGCCCGCCTCGGCCAGGAACGGCAACTGCGCGTAGAGGACGCCAGTGGGGCTGACGGTTGCCTGGGCCGCCGTCAACTCGGGAATGCGCAACCGCGCGTCGCCGTCGGTATCGGGATTATTCACCGCCAAAGTCGTGTCCACATCGAGCAGCACATAGCCGTCCTCCGCATAGGCATCCAACAAGCCTACGTTCATCGGCAGTTCGACTTCTTCGGCGACAATGTTCGACTGGACGATGACCCCAGCGGCCGGCAACTGCACGAAGAAGTTTTCTTGTCCGTTAATACCAGCGTCGACGCCGAAGGTAAGTTGGAAATCGACCTTGGTCGTCAAGGGAACATCGGCCTCAACATCTTCGTCTCCTTGAATGCCTTTGGCGCCCGCACCAAGATTCGCCAGAGAGATCATGCCATTGCGAGTGGCGCGGAACCGTAGTTCGAACTGCGTGGCGCCATTGACGACCGAAGCCAAGACGCTTGCTGGGTCGATTTCCAGAACGAGATCATTTCCGGCGCTGACGCCGTTGAGGCTCTGCAACTCTGCGGAGAGGCCCTCGATCGTGGGCGAAGAATGAGTGTCGAAATAGTTCGCGACCTTAGCTGCCAACCCGCGCGAGAGGATGTCGCCCAGCGCTGCGCCGGCCGAATCATTCCCGAGAGGCAACGCGCCGCCGGTCGATTGCGCCCATGTAGCGAGCCGCGTCAGACCGTTGCGAATTGCGTTTGCCTGATCCGGGTCGAGCGGGCCGGTCGCCCCTTGGAGGCTCGACGCCGTCGAACTGGTCATCACAAAGAAGCTCACGCCCGGCGTGGGTCCGACCAATGACCCCGACTCCGGAACGTCGGGCAGTGGCGCGGGCGCATTGTGAATCTTATCGAGCGGGTCGTGGGTGTTGGCGTCGCCGTCGTAATTCCAAATCTCGTCGGCGCCGCCTTGACCATTCAGCGTATCGGCGCCGCCTTCGCCCGAGAGTTGATCCGCCTCGGAGCCGCCCAAGAGCGTATCGGCGCCAGGACCGCCCGAGAGATAGTCTTTGCCACTGCCGCCGTCGAGCGTGTCTCCGCCGGTGTCGCCGAAGAGGATGTCATCGTTGGCGCCGCCCCGGAGCGTATCGACGCCCTTGTACCCGGCCAGATAGTCGTTCCCGGCGCCTCCGTCGAGCGTATCGTCGCCTTCACCACCCTTAATCAAGTCATCGCCGCCGCGGCCGTAGATCGTATCGTCATCGCCTTCGCCGTAGATCGCGTCTTTTCCACCGCCTCCGTAGATCGTGTCATTACCGACCCCGCCAAAAACGGTGGTCTTCTTGGTAATGGCCTCGTCGATCTCAACGCGGTCGTCGCCTACGCCAGCGTCGATGCGAATGAGGAACTCGCCCTCGTTGGCCAGGTTCAGGTCATAATTGAAAGTGCGGATCAACGTGCCGCCGACGTTATTCGAGTACGCTTCGATCAAGACATGGATGAGGTTCGGGTTGGTCGTGTCTTTCGTCAGGCGGATCAGGTCGTGAGCGCCGGTGCCGGTCACGTAGGCCATATCCGCCTTGCCGTTATTCTTGAGATCGACCTTACCGATGTCGGTATCGAACTTAGCCAATTGGTTGTAGTTGTTGACGTAGTCCGTATCATGCTCGTGTTGCAGGTCGAAACGCGTGAAAATGTTATGCGTTTCACGATGATCGGTCAGGTAGCGAATCGCGTCGCCTTGAGAAAGAATGCCTTCGTTACCATCATCTTGTTTATGGTGCAGGCCAAACGTGTGCGCGGCCTCGTGTAAGGCGGTATAGGCCAGGCTAAAGGCCAGCTTCTCGTTAAATCGCTTCGAACCCGCGGTACCGCTGACATCGTCCAGGATGCTATCGGCAAAGACGAGCACGGCCTCGTCGGCGCCGTTGAGTTTACGGCCAAGGTCCTTCGATGCCGCAATCCCATAGAGGTCGGTGTTTTCGCCCACCGACCCATCATGGCTGGTGAATCGCGTAGACGTAGCCGTAGTAATGAAGACGTAAGCGTCGTTCTTGCCCGTGGTTGATCGGTTGTTGAACCGCAATGACTTTTTGATGTCGTCCAGGCTGGACGCGGACGCGATCTCCACATGGATGTCGAACGGCGCGACCGCCCGTTGGACGATCTGCTGCACCTTGTTTTCGAGCTTGACGATATCGGACTTGGTGCTGAGTCCGTTGTCGTTGTAGTCGTAGTCGAGCCGCTGGAAGTTCAACGTGTCGGTCGACCTGAGCTTGCTGCCGTCCGGTCCCCGTCCCGCCATGTCGGGACCCGTATCCGTGCCCATCACGCTGGCGAAGTCGCTTACGCTGACATCCAGTCCGCCAGCTGGTAACCCAAGGCCAAAGTCAAGGTACAGCGTGGTGGTCATAACCCGCCGATCTTCGAGCGCTTCGGCCCGCGCCAGCTTTCTAGCGCGACGGATCGGACGCGACCGTTGTTGACTGCGGCGGGCCAATTGCCGCCCCCTGGCAAAAACATTCCACCAATTTGACGACGACATAGCTCTGCTTCGATTTCAAGGAGAGGATTTCCCGATGAGTGCAGAGCGCAAAAGATTGTCGCCATGTTACCGAGAGTGCGGCGAACCACGGGAGTTCACCGGCGCCTTACCTCGGTTGGGAATGGGCGGGCCGAGATCTGGGTCGATGATCCGTTGTTATAGCCGTGCCTACCGTCGCAAACGCACTGAGACGGCATTGCAAACTGTGCCCCGAGCGGTTGAACTCCGTGTAGCCCTAGTCGGCGTCGTGAAACAGTCAGTCCACGGTTCCATCGGAACTGGCGATGTAACCGTCGAGACTCGTGGCGATGAGCAATACAACCTTTGGCATGGTTTTCCTCCGTCACCGTGCATTCTTCAGAGCCACGACATCGGCTCCGACGATGGCGGGCAGGTTCCGAGTGATCTTGTCCACCGGCCAGTTCCACCATTGGATCGCCAGCAGATCGTTGATAATCTCATCGGGGAAACGCTGCTTGATGACCTTGGCCGGATTGCCCCCGACGACTGAATAGGCCGGTACGTCGCTCACCACCACCGACCGGGCGGCAACAATGGCTCCATCACCGATCTTCACGCCCGGCATCACCAGCACATCGTATCCCAGCCATACGTCGTTTTCGATGACGGTATCGCCCTTGTAAGGAAAGTCGCCCGGCTGCGGCGTCACCGATTCCCAGCCATTCCCGAAGATATAGAAGGGGTATGTCGAGATTCCACTGATCTGGTGATTGGCCCCGTTCATGATGAACCGCACGCCACGGGCCAACGCACAGAACTTGCCGATGACCAGCTTGTCGCCAATGAACGGGAAGTGGTACAGCACGCACTTGGACTCGAACTGCTCCGGGCCTTCAGGATCGTCGTAGTAGCTGTAGTCACCGACCTGGATGTTTGGGTTCTTGACCAGCGGCTTGAGGAAACCGACCTGCGGGAAGCCCTTCATCGGGTGTGGATCATCACGAGACGGACCTTGCATTCATTGTTCCTTCGCAGTTTGCTTGATTTTAGCCAGGTGACGAGCAATTCCCGCCTCAGGAAGGTCAAGATAAACCACAATGCCGGCTATGTCAGCATTGACTTGGCGTTCATCTCGAAGGATCGAGTCATCTTGGTTTCGTGGCCGACTCGCTCGAACGCCCGTGACACCCCGAATCTTGTCGCCAGCCGGAACAATGGTATGGAGGAATTCATCATATGAAGCTGAAGCGGCTGATCCGGTTGCCGTTTCACAATTTCTTCGACATGGGATGACCCGTATAAATTCGTCACCTGAATGCGAGAGCCGACGATGTCTGGCGTTCTTGTCTCGAATTCAGCGGACTTGACTCCCGGGGTTGGCTCATACCGGAACATCCGCATTAACGATCGTGGACTGGCCGAGGTTCGCCCGAAAAAACGCTCTCAAGGTCCGCCACATCTTCGAGCTTAACGCCTAGCAGATGGTCACACCATACAAAGCAATTCGATCGTGCAAAAAGTCAACCATTGTCTCAGTGGCGTCGCCGTTTGGAACGCATGGACTACGACGTGGAGATGGCTCGTCGCCAGTATGTCGCCGTCGATCCAGACCACAGCCTGGCGGCTTAAGAGCTGGAGCGTCGTTGGGAGGAGAAGCTGCGGGAGCAAGAACGCCTGCGGCCTTCGTACCTGATTGTGGCGCGAAGTCATCTACACTTGGCGCTCCATCAACAAGTGTTTCTGTCACAATGCCGAATCTCTTACGCTTCTTTAGGGAAATACGATTCGAGGCGCCACTCTGCGAACGCACGTGCGCCAAATTCAGAACTGAACGGGAAAAGGGCCATGAAAACCGAAGTGGTTGCGATCGACCAGCTGCCCGGAGTGCATCGAATCGAGAATTGCAGCAAGGAGGCGATGACCAGCCTGGCGATGGAGATGACCCACGCGGTTTATCCTCACGATGAGGTCTACGGGGAGTACTGTTCGATTCAGGACTATATCAACTGCCCGCCGGAAAAAGCGTTCGAATATCTGGCCGACGTCTACACCCTTCAGGAGTGGACATACAGCCTGCGTGACTTCACGCCGATGGCGGAAGACGGCGTGGTGATCGCGACCGATCGGATCGGCGGCGCCACGAAGATTTATACGCGCGTCGTCGCGAACCGTCAGGCGATGACCGTTGATTACCACTGCGCTTGGGATCAGGGCGAACGCCTTTGGATGATCTACTTGATGCGTGTTGTGCCCGCCGAACTGGTGTTGGATCGGCCCGGTTGCGTCGTGTTGTGGACCAATTGCCGTCACCCCTACTACGACCGCAATCCCTTCCCGGAGCAGGCCCCGACAGGCCGGAAGGTCTGGGTGGGCGACATGTGGCCGTTCTTCTACGCCGGGCACAAGATCGAGCTTGACAACCTCAAGCACATCCTTGAGTACCGGCACGCCAATCGCCTGCCAATGACCGTGGGAGGTCCGCCGTGAAGACCGTTAGCCTGATTGGCGCGGCAAGTTATCTGCCGCGGCGCATCGTCGAGAACAGTTTCTTTGGGCATACCGATCAAGAACCAACGCACGCCATGTTCCGCGGCGTCAAACAGCGGCATCACGCGGCGCCCGATGAAACAGCCGAAGTGATGATCGTTCATGCCGCCCGCAAGCTGGAGGAACGGCTGAATATCAACCTGGCCAAAGATGTCGAGATCTTGATGACCAATGTCACCACTCCCGACCAGCCCTTCCGCGGTTGCGGGGCGGAAGTCGGCAAGGCTCTGGGCTGTCGCCCGGATTGGATCCTCGATCTCCACAACGGCGGCTGCGTATCGTTCATTGCCATGATCGCCCAGGCCCAGGCGCTGATGACCTGCCACGGCGCCAAGACGGCGCTGTTGTGCAACGTTCAGAACGCCGCGGGTCGGCTCTTCGCCCACGAAGAGACGCGCAAACTGAAACAGGCGCTCATTCCTGGCGACGGCTGCGGCGTAGGATACCTCGTCGCCTCGAATGAATCGCCGGTCCGGGCGATCGTCCAGCGGAACCACTGCGACTATGCCGGCGACATGGCTTTGGTTCGCGCGGACGGCAGCGCGTGGTGGGAGCCGAGCACCGCTTGCGCATACGTCGATTTCACCGAGGCGAAGCTCGCACAAATCATGGGACGGGCGAATCGCATCGTCCCCGAGGCGATCCGCGAAGCTTGCCGCCGCGCAAATTTGCCCACCAGCGAAATCGGCACGCTGATCACCAACCAACCCAACCGCATTTTTCTACGCAACTGGCGCGAGGCGCTACAGACACCCAAGGAACGGCACGTTTCGACTTTCGAACAGCATGGCAACCTGTTCGGCGCCGCGTTGCCTGTATGCCTCGAGGAAGCGATCGAAAGCGGACAGTTGGAACGAGACCGTCACCTGGTGCTCGGCGGATTCGCTCATGCTGGCGATTTTGCCGCCGCCGCCGTGATCCACTGGCAAGCCCTGTCGTAACGCCGCAGGTCGTTTAGGAGATACTCACCATGAAACTGTCGGACGCCCTCGTGACGACGCTGCGCGACTGGGGACTGAACTATGTCTTCGGCGTGGGTGGCGCCAACATCGAGCATCTGTACGATGCCGTGCATCGGCTGGGCCAGGGACGGTTCCGTTCCGTGGGCGCCAAATCGGAAATTGGCGCGGCGTTCATGGCCGACTGCCGTGCCCGCGTGCATCGCACACTGGGGCTATGCTGCGCCACCTCCGGCGGTGGGATGATGAACTTAGCCGTGGGAGTGGCCGAGGCGTTCGCCGAATCGGTTCCCATGCTCGCCTTGGTAGGCCAGCCGCCCACCCAGTTCGCAGGCCGGGGCGCCTTCCAAGATTCGTCGGGGATCGGCCGTTCGGTCAATGCCGACATGCTCTTTTCCGCCATTTCCAAGTATTCGGCGAGGCTCAACGAGCCAAGCCAGTTCTGGCCCTGCCTGGGGTCGGCGGTCGGCGCTGCCCTGAGTGGCCGGCAGGGACCCGCCGCGCTACTGATTCCCCGCGATTTGAACGATTGCGAGGTGGGACCGCGTCCCTCTTGGCTGCCGGACCGACTTCAAGACCTGGCCGACGCGCAAAACGTTTCAACGCTGGCCGTCAGCAAGCTGTTCCACGCCATCCGCGACGCACGCACTCCGGTGCTGCTAGTGGGCAGTGGCGTGGATCGTTGCAGTAATCCCAAAGCCGTCCGGGAGTTCGCACGCCGTGCGGGAATCCTGGTTGCTACAACCTTGTCGAGCAAGAACTCGTTTCCCAATGACGACCCGCTCTACCTGGGCCTTGTGGGCGCGGCCGGCGAACCCTCGGCGCATCGGTTCTTGCAGGACGAGGCGGACCTGATCGTGGCCGTAGGAACGGGACTGAATATGATGACCAGCCAGCCCATCCTGCGAGCGCTCCGGCCCGAGCGCCTGGCCGTTGTGAATATCGACCTGGGCGAAGTGTTGCGGATCGTAACTCCGCGGCTATTCGTCGAGGCGGACGCGGGGGTCGTGTTCTCTGAGTTGCTTCAGCTTCTGGTGGGAATTCCCGAGTCGCCGCGAAGCTCCCCGCCTGCGTCGGTCTTGCGTTATGCGCCGCAACTTGCTCCTGAACTGTCGCCGGACGAGTTGGGGTCGTCCCATGACCCGCGGCGCGGATCGCTGCTGCAAAGCGACGCTCTGGAGATACTCCAACCCTTTCTGCCTTCGTCGGGCCACGTCCTGTTTGACGCCGGCAACTGCGCCGCGGCGGCCTTGCATTACTTGAGGATCCCTCGGAACGTGAGCACCACCGTCGCTCTAGGAATGGGTGGAATGGGCTACGCGATTGCCGCCGGGGTGGGCGCTCAACTCGGCTCGCCACGCGGCGCGCGAACCATGGTCTTCTGCGGCGATGGAGCCTTTCTGATGCTTGGCGCCGAAGTCAACACCGCGGTCGAGCACCGATTGCCGATCTTGTTCGTCGTCTTCAACAACGGCATGCACGGCATGTGCGTCACCCGGCAACAGCTCTATTTCGAAGGTCGCATCGAAGGCTCGCGGTACCCGGCGATCTCCGTCGCCGACATGGCCCGCGGAATGGGCGGACTCGATCGACTCTGGGTGGGTTCCGCAAGCTCCGCCGGTGAACTTCGTGATCGCTTGTCGGATTATCACGCGCGCGCTGACGGACCTGGCGTGCTTGAGCTTCGTTTGGGGCGAGAGCAAATTCCGCCGTTCACGCCGTTCTTATCCAGCGACGCGCCAACCTACCTTGTAGAACCGATCCTGAGCGCAACGCCGGATTTGGCTTCCTGAACCGCCCTGCGTTCGAGAAAGCAATTGCCCCCATGAGTGAATCTTTCTACGAACGGTATCGCTTTCCCCTGCTCGCGGCGGTCATGTGCCTGGCGCCGTTAATCGCGTGGGGGGCGGTCCAGGCGATGCGCACCAACGCCAACGATGTGCGTACCTGGCTTCCCCAAGGACTTCCTGAAACCAAGGACTATGCCCGTTTTGGCCGGTATTTTGGGACCGAGGAGTTTGTTGCGGTCAGTTGGGAAGGATGCACGATCGACGATCCCCGACTCTCGCAGTTGGCAGACCGACTAACGACGGACACGACCGATCAAGCCAGCGAAACGCCGCTCGTGGCAAGTGTGCTCACCGGTCCGCAAGCGCTTAACGAGTTGATGGCCCCGCCGCTCAATCTCGCGCGCGACGAGGCGATCGCCCGCCTGCGCGGGTTCGCGATCGGCCCTGATGGACGACACGCGTGCGCCGTGGTTAAGCCGACCGAGCGCGACAAGCAGTACCCGCACGCTCTGTTGGAATCAATCTATCTGGCTGCCCAGCGCTGCGGAGTGCCGCGTCAGGAAGTACGCCTGGGAGGGCCGCTGGTCACCTCGGTGGCCGTGGACGAAGCAGCGAACGACTCGCTGAATGTACTCGGTCTGGCGTCCGTAGCGGCGGCGTTCGTCTTTTCCTGGTTTTGTTTTCGCAGCATGCGATTGACGTTTCTGGTGATCGCCGTCGGCGTCTTCGCGGCGGCTGCGGCGCTGGCGGCCGTGTCGTTTTCCGGCGGTGAGATGAACGCGGTTCTGGTGTCGATGCCCCCCCTGGTGTATGTCGCGACGACGTCCGGCGCCATTCATTGGGCGAATTACTATCGCGACGCAGTCGCCGAAGGAGGACCTGCAGGAGCGCCGAGCCGGGCCGTCGCACACGCGCGATTGCCGCTTGCCCTGGCTACGGGCACAACGTCATTGGGGCTGCTTTCCCTGTGCGCCAGCGACCTCTTGCCGATCCGGCAGTTTGGGATCTATTCGGCGCTTGGGGTTATGATGTCGCTGGCGTGGCTGTTGCTCGTTCTGCCGGCGGGTTGCGCCCTTTGGCCGCTTCCTTCGGCTGGCCAGATCGCGCCGCCAGCGCCAGGAAAGATCGCCGCCGTGAATTGGTGGAGTTGGGGCGAACGCATTACCCGCCGCACCGGTCTGATTACCTTGGCGGCCGTGGCGGCGGCGGGCTTATGCGGTTTCGGTTTGAGCCACGTGAAAACCTCAGTCACGGCAGAAGAGTTCTTTGCGGACGAAGCCGAATACCCCCGGAATTGCCGCTGGTTGGAAGAACACCTGGGTGGGATCGTACCGATCGAGCTGGTGCTGCGCATGGATTCGACGTGCCAGCTGACCATGCTGGAGCGAATGGAGCTGGTCGATCGCGTACAGCAAAGTGTGGGCGCGTTGGATGAGGTGGGCGCGAGCATCTCGGCGCTCACGTTCGGTCCTGCCCTCCTCAGCGGCTCCGACGGCGGGTGGTCGATCCGGCGCTCCGTGCTCAACCTTCGGCTCGAACGACACCGCGAGCACTTGCGGCAGGGCGGTTTCCTCGCCTCGGAGAATGGCGCCGAACTTTGGCGAATCAGCGTGCGGACGAAGTCGTTCCATAACGTCGATCAGCGGTACTTCATCGACCAGGTCCGCCAACGGGTGCAGCCGGTGTTGGACGCGCAGCGCGAGCAAACCGGCGACAGCGTCTCGGTGATCGTTACGGGCATGGCGCCGTTGATTGAGCGTTCCCAACAGTCGCTGTTGGAGGGGTTAATGATCGGGTTAGTGACGGACCTGGTCCTGATCGTCGTCGCAATCGTGGTCCTGATGCGGCATGGATCGGTAGGACTGGTGTTGCTGGCGACCAGCGTGTTCCCCACCGTGGTCGTGCTCGGCTTGATGGGTTGGATGGGAATCGCGCTGAACATCGGGTCGGTACTGGCGCCGAGCGTGGCGCTGGGCGTGACCGTGGACGACGTCATGCACTTTGTGCTCTGGTTCCGTCGCGGGTTGGCGCAAGGGTTGGATCGGCCGCAGGCCGTCCGGCTGGCGTATCGGGGCTGCGCCCAAGCGATGTACCAGAGTTGGGGAGTCATCGGCGTGGGCTTGAGCATTTTCGCGCTGAGTGACTTTGCTCCGACGCGCCGCTTCGGACTTTTGATGTTCTCGTTGCTGTCGGTTGGACTGATCGTCAACCTGGTTTTGCTGCCTGCACTGCTCGCCGGCCCCCTAGGTGGGTGGTTCGCCCGCAGTCTCGCCACGTCCAACGGCGGCCAGGGGCGCTCGCTCGTCGAAGCACGCCCTCAACTGCTTGTTTGATTTTGCCGCGATTCGTGGGGCGATCTTCCTCTTGGGCCAAGCCATTCACATTTTTTTTGCGCTTTGTGAGACGAATCGCCGACTTCGTCGCATTGTGTGGTGAGGAAGCTACTCCCGCTCGCCGTTTTCCTCGCCTTCAGTCTCCGTACGCTCCTGGGGGGCGAGGATTTCGACAAACTCCAGCCGGGCGATGAGACCGAGATCCACCGCGTCGCCACCAGCGCTGGCCGGCTTATCGATACGAACTTCGACGGCCGGATCGACGATGGCTCCGGGGATCTTCGGCGGCAAACCGGGTGAGGGCTGCATCCAGGGCGAGCAATTGTTCGTCGCCCGCCTCGCGATCGGCCGCAACGTCGGGTAGTTCGACGCGATGAAGGTGGCCGCCGTGCTTGACCGTCCGCTTGCGACGGGCGGCTTCCACCAGAATTCGCCGCATGGCCTCCGCTGCGGCTGCAAAAAAACGCCCACGATTCTCCCAACTCGCGGCGTTGGCTGGTTCGATCTGCCGCAGGTACGCTTCGTGGAGGACCTTCGATGGCGGTTACAGGAGTGGCTCCGCTTCTTCGTATTTCGCCTGTCCCAGCAGTGCGCCGCCCAGCAAGGATTGAGCATTGTGGTAAAACCAGGTGTTCGGCAGCCTGGCCTCGCGGATCTGCCAGTACTCGCGGGCCAGCGGATCGGCATGCGGAAAGATGCAGCGAAGCAGTGCCTCAGCGTTACTCCAGCATCGCCGCCGCTTCGGCGGCGAGCAGTTCCAGCGTCAGGCGGCGATTCCACGGCAGCGGCGCCCTGTCAACGGCTGCGCCGCTGAGGGCTTGCTCACTGTAGGCCGCTGCTTTGGCGAACCACATCCCGGCCTCTTCGCGACGGCCGAGCGAGTCGTTAGCCATGGCGAGAAAAAACCAGACGTACGGCGGATCGAGCCGATCGCCTGATGGTGCGGCCGCGGCGGACTTGGTTAGCGATTCCAGCGCTTCCGCGAACTTCCCCGCGCGGAAGAGTGAGGCGCCCAGAGCCAGCAGGGCGCCCGCATCGGACTCGCGCGCCTCGACCTCGCGTCGGGCCATGGCAATCACCGGGACGTAGTCGTCCACGGCGCCCGGCGCCAAGGAGCACGACCATGCAGTGAAGTGCAGTTCGTCCACATTCGGGCTTTGTCCGAAGCGCCGTAACATTTCGGCACAGGCGGCGCGATAGCCATCCCGGTTCCCATTGCCGAGCCGGCACAAGGCGAGCTGGTAAAATGGATACCATCCCGGCTCGGCCGACCGGCTCAAGTTCGCCTCGAGGAGCACGCTCGCTTCCTGGAGGAGTTCCCTGGCGCGCTGCCGGCAGAGCGTTGCCGCCTGTGGTTCATCCGTTTCGGCCAGCCGCGCCGTGCGACCCAGCATGGCTGCGGCCCGGAAATAATCATCGAGTTTCGTCAACGTCCGCGGGATCGCGGCGCCCACCCTTGCCGCTTCGGCGTTTCGTCCCTCCAGCTCAAGGATTTCCATGAGCAGCAAACGCACCAGGAGAAGTTCGTGCTTCAGAGTCGGATCGCTAGGATTGTCGAGCAGGTCTTGTTCCGCGGCATCCACAACGGACTGGCATTTGGCCGCCGCCTCGGCGAAACGCTTCTGCCTGATCAGCATCCGCGCCAATCGGTCGAGCGCATTCCCTCGCTGCCCTATCCCGTGAAATCCCAATTCATCCAGCGTTTGTCGATAGAGGCTTTCGGCCGCGTCAAGTCTTCCCGTCGACTCCAAATAGTCTGCCAGTTCGTTGCGGTAGTAGGCCCGCATGGCCTGGTCATCGGGAAGGTTCCCAAACAGACGCATGACTTCTTCGCATGCTAGAATCACGCCTCGCAATACTTCCTCCGCCTCGGCATGGCGACCCCATTGACGTAAGCAATACGCCCAACTGGAATTGGCCCATGCCAGCAACCGTCTCGTTTCGCGGTCTGTCGGCGCTGCTTCCAGAACTGACTGCAGAATCACCTCAGCCGCGTGGAACGTTTGCTCCGCCACTTGCGGGTGTTCTGTCGCCTGAAGAAGAAAGAGTCGCACGTGGATTGAGGCGAGTCGCCGCCGATATGCCAGGTCATCAGGATGCCGATGAACCAGCGCTTCGCACTTCCGCAAATCCTCGCGAAGTCGCTCCTCCTTCTGCGAATTCGTCAGCTTCTTGCGCCCCAATCGTTCCTGGACGTCCAACAAATCGTCCTGTAGCGCGAGTAACGCCAACTTGTGTTCGTCGACATCGGGCTCAATATTTGCCAGCGCCGTGCGCAGCGAAATCGCACGCAACAGGTAGGGCTCGGCTGACTTGGCGGACCACGCCCGATGGAATTCAAAGTATGCGAGCGTCTGGTACGTCACGGCAAGTTCGGTGGTGCATGCCGGGTCGTCGGGGTTTTCCTTGCTCAGTTCGTCGAGGATCAAGCACGATTGTTCGTAGGCGGGTCGAACTTCATCCCACTGTCCCAGGAGGTAATGAAGGTTGGCGATTTTGCTCCAGGCCCGCGCGCTGCTCAGCCGCAAATTGGAGTCACCAGCTTGCTGTTCCAGGAGACGCGCATAAAATTCGATGGCGTCCTGGAGCAGTTCGCGTCGCACAGGCTCGAAGGTGGGGATGGCGGCGAGCCGTTCATCCGCGACGCGCAATAACATGCGATCGACCGCCTCGCTCGCGGTCCGCAGGTTGGCTTCCGCCCGTTGCCGCTCAGCCTGTGCAAGGGTCGAGGCTTGTGTCGCCCTGAGCGTCTGCCAGAGGCTCATGGCTGTCGCCGCCACAAGCACGGCTGCCAAAACACCCGCAGTCGCCAGGGCAGTGCGATGCCGTCGAGCCAATTTTCGCAGCCAGTAAATCGCTGATGGCGGCAACGCCTCGACCGGCTCGTCGCTGAGATACCGCTGCACGTCGGCGGCGAAGGCGCCGGGGGATTCGTAGCGCCGGTTGCGATCCTTCTCCAGGGATTTCATCACGATCCAGTCCAGTTCGCCTCGCAGTTGATCGGTGATCTTTCGCTGGTCGATCCCGCGGCGGTCGGCAATCGTCGATCGGGCCTGTGCATCCAGCGTGGTGACTCGCGCACTGGGCCGCGGAGGCTCCTGTTCGCGGATGACCCGACGCAGCTCATCAAAGCCGACGTTGGCCAGGGAATCTTTCGCGAAGGGAGTAGTCCCGGTCAGCAGTTCATAGAGCAGTACCCCCAGCGAGTACACATCGCTGCGCGTATCGACGTCGATCCCGTTCAGCTGCGCCTGTTCCGGGCTCATGTACAAGGGCGTCCCTAGCAACTGCTGGTAGCCGGTAAATAAGGTGCGGTCGGTCAGCGGCTGGCTCAGCGCCTTGGCGATCCCGAAGTCGATCACCTTGATCACGGCCTTGTCGTCATGCATCGTGACCATGACGTTGGACGGCTTCAAGTCGCGGTGGATGATCCCTTTCTGATGAGCGTGCTGGATGGCCCGGCAGATATCGATGAACAATTTCAACCGCTCATCGTTCGTCAGCCGGACTTCGTCGCAGTATTCGGTGATCGGAATCCCGCGAACGAGTTCCATCGCGAAATACGGTCGGCCCTCAGGAGTTGTGCCGCCGTCCAGAATGCGGGCAATATGCGGGTGATCCATCATCGCCAGCGCCTGGCGTTCCGCCTCGAAACGAGCGATCACCTCCCGGCTGTCCATGCCCGGCTTGATGATGTTGAGGGCCACCCGCCGCCGAACAGGCGCCGTCTGCTCGGCCATATAGACGGTGCCAAAGCCCCCCTCGCCGATCTGCTCCAGCAGTCGATAAGGACCGATCTGCGGGTGCTGATGACCTTCGCGGGCGTCAACAATGGCTGTGGGGGCTACCGTCTGTTCCGGCCCGAACGCAGCTTCCACGGCATCCAGCGGACTCGTTCTCTCACCGAGTTGAGCAGCCAGTAGACGCTCGATCTCGCGACGCAGGTCCAGGTCGGATCCGCAAGCCTCGTCCAGATAGGCTTCGCGTGCCGTCGGATCATTCAACCCGAGAGCCTTCGTGAAGATCGGTCTGGCGGATTGCTTTGTTGAGTGAACGGGTGACATCAGAGACTCGATCGAAGGAAAAGGTCTCCAAGTAGTGAGCGGTCGCACGGGACCGATGCGTTATTGCCTGGTCATTCGACACTTTGCCTCACTTACAACCGAACAGTTCGTCCAAGTCGGTCGAGCGTGCCGGCCTGCCGAAACTGCTAAGAATCCCTAACATAGCGCTCTGCGAACGGCCATTTCTCCGGGGAAAATGCCGGTCTGTTTTTATCTCTAAGTTACTGCGGCTTCGCATGGTAGACTGGTGATTCTACCATGCGCGCCCCAGTCCAGTGATTGAGCGAGACGTTACTGACGGCACAGTCAACGTTACGGTGCCGGAACGGGGACGAGCGTCGCCCCTTTGTTCCCGGAAGTCGCTCCCAATGCTGGAAAGGTAGTGACAGGGTCACGATTCGTAATCGTGTACACAAAAAGCAATTGGCCTGCAGCGATGGTGCTGTCAGGATCAGAAGGATCCAATAGCTCCTTAACGGTTAGTGCCCCGTAATTGCGATGATAGAGTTTCGAACTCCCCGCAAAGTCCTTCGACTCGTTAAGATCCCGCGACTGTAGATCTGGAAACAGCTCGAGCGCAGCGTCATAAACAAATGCCTGATTCGAGGTCTTATTCCCCTTGGATGTCACAATCGCGTGGCCGCAAAAAGCCCCCGCTTCATTCATTGCCCGTGGCGACACTCCTTTGACGATTTCCACAGAACCATCCCACGTCATGCGATATGCATCTCCATTACCAATATCCCCGGCTACGGTCCGGGCGTTATTGATTCTCGGAAGTGCTGCTTTGACGGTTGAGATACCTAAGTCCCACGGCTCCTCGATTCCCCAGGCTGGGTCAAAATTGTAAATGTAGTGCCCAAATGAACCGTCCGCTCGTCGATATCGAACCGCGATATCTCCCCAGTCATTGACGTAGGTCGCACGAGAATAGCTGGTTAGGTCGCTGTCAGGAATTGCATAGAGTCTCGGTGGAAGCTCATTCAGGTCGATCATCACCGCCTGGATGAATTCCGGTGAGCCCAAGGACGATGTATCATCGGGACCGATATGTCCCGCGATTTGGCCGAGTTCGTTAATGGCGCTGGCGTTGTGAATTTCCCAGCCAGCCGGAATCCCGGCAACGATTAGATTGAGATCGAACCCGCTTTCAGGGTCGACGTTCGGGTCATACAGGAAGGCTCTAGCCGTGTCGGTACGGCCATCCCCATCCCGATCGTATTCAAACTGTCCGACCGTCTGACCAGCGCTGTTCGTATCGCCGATTTCTCTAATATAATTGGCCCCTTGAATCGTCCAGAACTGAACCTGATAGCGAACAGGCGGAAGTGTCGAGCCTCCACCCCCGCCTCCCGGCTTCCCCTTGCCGTGGGCCAGCGCCGTGGTTGCCAGCGAGGTACTCAGCCCCAGCGCGACGATCGTCGTCAGCAGCAGGTTGCAGGTTCGTAACATCCGTTGTTCTTCCGGTGATTGGTTGGGTATCGCGGAGTAGATGACCGAGGCAAGCCGAGCCCGCGAACCGTGCTTTCGGATGCCTTCCACTTGGGCGCCCGACCGCCTGAACCGCTCAGACCGGGGGACCCGCTGTAAAAACATGCAAGAAACGGCCGGCAACCGTCCGGAGAATTCCGAAAATTATTTTCCGTCCAGATTGGACCGGTGGCTGGAGAACCACGTCCGGGCGAACTGCCAGGTTTCGTAGGCTGTGCTGCGCCAGGCGCGACTGCTGGCTTGCCAACAGTTTTGCTCACGATGGCACATGACTTCGCGGCGTCAAAGCACTGCTAGGCAAGCTAGCAGTGCCACCCGCCCGTCGTGAAAATCTGCCTGGCGGATTGCTTTGTCGAGTGAACGGGTGACATCGACGACTCCATCAGGGAAAAAGGAGAACACGACTGACAGGGGGCCGTTGCGGGATTGCGTCGGCAACGCGGAGAATCGTCGAAGGCGATGCTTTCGCCGCAGCAACTTCGGCCGTCCTCCGATTCGGCCAGCCATTTAACGTGACTCAACGCATGTTCTCCACGCGAGTGAAGATTGAGGATTCTCCCCGCCGGACACCGTGACTGTATCGCGAAGCAGAATCACGATGCAGAACTTTGCCGACACTCGACAAGCAAAATGCTCACAGAAGCTGATGGGAATATGCCACCTTGCCGGAGACTTCCCATGTTGACTTGGAATCCTTATGCTAGGCCGCTGATTTCATCATGCGGAGCCCCAAAAATGAGAGAGTCAGGAGACGGTTCTGCGGCACACTCGACATTACGGTACCGAGACCGGAGTTAGCGTTACGCCCACGCCTCCGTGCTGACCAGCCAGCCTCGGAAAGTTGGTCACAGAATCGCGATCATTCATACAGTATATGTACATGGCTGGCCCAGTTCGCACGATGACGCTGTCGGGGTCGGCGGGATCCAGCATGTCCAGGATATTCAATGCCCCCAAAGTTCGATGATAAAGCGTGTACACTGTAATGAAATCGAGCGATTCATTAACATCGTTGGCGGTATACGATCCAACGTTATGGGTTTCCAGGGATGCCGAATAGAGGAAGGGCATCTCACTGAATTTATTCCCTCTGAGTGAGACTATCGCTCGACCGCAGAAATTCCCTCTATGGTTGATTGCAGCAATATTCAGGCCTGTAAAGAACTCGGTTCCTCCGCTCCAGGACATTCGAAATCCATCCCAGTCGCCAACCCGGCCAACCACCTGTCGAAGATTGTTGATCTTCGGCCTGGAACTTCCAGACGCTGAAATTCCAAGATCATAAGGCTCGATGATTCCCGCGGCGGGCTCAAAATTGTAGATATAATATCCCCATGATCCATCAGCATTTTGATACGTCGCAATGAGATCACCCCAGTCATTGATCCCGCCTGCAATGGAATACGTTGTGAACGTTCCATCAGGAACCGCGTAGAGCTGGGGAGGATTCTGAGCCAGGTCGATCATGACCGCCTGCAGTAGCGTCGGCGAGCCTAAGGTTGATGTGGCGGGCGCGATGTATCCCGCGATTTGGCCGACTTCGTTGATTGCCGTCGCGTTCCGAATCTCCCAGCCTCCCGGGATCCCGGCAACTATTAAATTGAGATCAACACGGTACGCCGGATCCACGTCCGGGTCGTACAGGTAGGCTCTAAGAGTGTCGGAACGGCCATCCCCATCCCGATCGTACTCAAACGAACCGACCGTTTGTCCAAAACTGTTCGTATCGCTGACTTGCCCAATATAAATGGCCCCTGGAATCGTCCAGAACTGAACCTGATAGCGAACAGGCGGAAGCGTCGAGCCTCCACCACCTTTTCCCGGCTTTCCCTTGCCTTGGGCCAGCGCCGTGGTTGCCAGCGAGGTACTCAGCCCCAGCGCGACGATCGTCGTCAGCAGCAGTTTGCAGGTCCGTAACATCCGTTGTTCTCCCGGTGATTGGTTCGGTATCGCGGAGTAGATGACCGAGGCAAGCCGAGCCAGCGACCCGTGTACTCGTATGCCTGCCGCGCAGGCGCCCGACCGCCTGAACCGCTCAGACCGGGGGGACCCGCTGGAAAGACATGCAGAAAACGGCCGGGAACCGTCCGAAGAATTCGCAAAAAAAATTTATTTTCCGTCCAGATCGGACCGGTGGGCGGAGAACCACGCCCGGGCGAACTGCCAGGTTTCGTAGGCCGTACTGCGCGACATCCCGAGAACCTGACCCGCCTCGGTCACCGACAGCCCCGCAAACAGCCGCAGCTTCACCAGCTCCGCCGCCTCCCCGTCTTCCGCGGCCAGCAGCGTGAGCGACTCGTCCAGATCCAGAATCATGCCGGGGTCCGCTCCGTCCGCAGACGCCCGTTCGTCCATCTCGACGCGCTGCCACGTCCCGCCCCGCTTCGTCGCCCCTTTACCGTGAGCCCAATTGATTAGGATCTGACGCATCGAATTGGCCGCCGCACCGTAGAAATGGGCGCGACTCTCAAAGGGCTGGTCCGCGCCAACCAGCCGCATGTAGGCTTCATGCACCAGAGCCGTCGCCTGCAGCGTATGATCAGGCCGCTCAACCGCCATTCTGGCCGCCGCGAGCTTACGAAGTTCCTCGTACACGAGCGGGAACAACTGTTTCGCCGCGGCAGGGTCACCCGCTTCGATCTGTTTCAGGATCTGCGTCACATCGCTCATGCCGCAGAGCATACGGCGAACGGCGACCCTTGGAAAGAAGCCCGGCGGGCAAGTCGGTTCCTGTCTCCAGCGGGCACGCGAGAAACGACGTGGACTTCCCATCGTTGACACAACTCGATGCCTCACAATAAGAAAGCCCTTCGACATACTCGCTGAAGGGCTCATTACGAAAAATAGTCGAGGCGACAAGACGGCCATTGAACTTTTGATCGCCGGCGTCCGGGCTGGGAAGCCGGATTGCGGCGGTGGCTGGGCGCCGGAAACAACGTCTCCGAATGAGTTACTATGTCGATCTTGCGGACCTGCAAGGACGCTCTTGTCCCCCGCTCGATGCGACCGGAGCAGCCAGAGTACCACAGGTCTGCGGCAAAATTCGGCTTCGCGTTCGCATGGTGTCGACTTCTTGGGCGGTTAGCTTCCCCGCTCAGTAAACGTATGATCAACGCGCGCAAGCACTCGACACTCGATGGCTCGGCCTTGTATTCGACCGGGCGCGAAGCGGAGCTTTCGGAGCAAGGGGGGGTAGGTATCCCACTCGCCACCGGAGTACACGCCGCTGCCATTCGCTGTCGCGGCTGTCACTTCGCCCGATTCGTCTACAGTCAGGAAGTAGGCGATGCCGTCGTCGAAGGTATTGCAATCTTCGTAGTCGTCCTGCAAGGCGCCAGCGAGGTTACGCTCATGCACTTCACGCAAGAACTGGGGCACTTTCAACTGCTTTTGAATCTCTTCCAAATTCAGCGGACGCGGATATTCATCGACACGAATGTGTCGCCAGGCCGTGTAGAGCTTTTCATTGGCTTCGACGCTGAGCACCACCGTGGGCGCCGGATTATCGAACTTGGGGAACTCCTTTGATTTCCCTGCTTTACCTTTGACGAATTTCGTTATCGAGCGAATTCGACCATTGTCCCAGTAAGTTGTCGATTCACCATCGGGCTTGCCCTCCACATAGTGAGCAATGCTCCAGAGCACGTCACGATTGTAAGTCGTCACCTTGCCGTGAGGAATTCCGCCCTTCAACTCCGATTCGCGCGGCCAGCCATTCTCGAAGTAGACATCGTACTCCCAGTCGATGTGGGAGGGGTAATCGCGAAAGATCCCGTTGCCGTCCTTGACGATTTGCTCGCGTTTCTCATTCCACGCATTGTGAACGATGAGCTTCTCGTCACCAACGTACTCGGCCTGGAGTTCAGGCGTTCCATCATCGAAAAACTTCAGCCAAGGCCCGCGTTTCTTATCTTTGACCGTGGTGAGCTCCTCCGCCAACTGTCCATTATTGTGGAACAATCGAATCGGTTCGGCAGCATAGCCGTCCTTGTCTTTGACGTAGCGCTTTTGGAGCGCGCCATTCGGATAAAACCACTCGATGATTCGGTTCTTGCCCTGCTTGGATTCCTTTCGCTTGACTTGTCCATTCGGCCAAAAGTCCCCCGAGATTTTGCCTGACTTGTAGAACACGCTGTCTCGAACGCTGCCGTCTTCAAAGTACTCACGATAGGCTCCATGAGGCTTGCCCTTTTTTACCTCCAAGGATTCTTTGATCTGCCCGTTGGGATAACGAATCTCAACGGTTCCGGTGAATTTTGCATCGATGGGTGCACCCGATTCGTCCGTCGCCAACTCCGCGATATGGTCCCGAATCCAGGCGTCGAGCGCACGACTGCCGCGAAGCATGATCTTCATAAAGGATCGGTCGAGCTTATCGAATGCCTCAATGCTACCGAACAGTCCGTCCCACGGATTGCTCACGTTGAACTTGTCCCGGTGCTGTTGATAAACGGCGGCTGCATCGCGAAGGACAGTGGCGGCCTTGGACAAGTCGAGCGCATCAAGAAGGGCGGCCAGTTCCCTGACTCCATGATCGCCACGATGGTTGTAGAAGTATTGAGTGAATCCTCCGTTCGGCACGTTGATCGCCGCTGCGGACCATGCCGAGATTGCTGCGTGATGATCCGTAAGCTCGGCATCGGGAAATTGATCGACATGATCGGCGATCGCCATTGCGAGCGATGAAGCCAATTCGTCTTCCCGATAACGAAAGAACTCAACGCGGCTTAACCGGGGTAGCTTTGGCAGTCTCGCCATGGAAACACCTGCCAGGTGGTTCAACGATTCGATCGGCCGGCGGTCATACTAATTTGCCCCATTGTACCTCCAAACCATGTTGTAGGCTCCGGTCCGACGCACAGAAGCGATGCTGCACGACCGACGTCAACTGCTCCTTTGGACCCGGGAACCGGCGAACCTGGTGCCTGGATTTGAACTCCTGAACCTTATTGTCACAACGAACTTGCGATGGTTGCCGAACCATTGATCCGATGCCGGTCACCCCTTTCCGGACCCAAGCCAAGTGACTAGAAAATTGGCGCAAGGCACTGGCGGCACACGAGAAAAGCCGTTCGACGTTTTCGCCGAACGGCTCGATTTGAAGAATAGTCGGGGCAGCTGGCCCTCGTTTGAACGCGTCGTCGCTACCGTCGTGGACGCCGCCTATATGCCGAACGCCAAAAACATTGGAGCACACCGAGTTATGCGACTATTTGCCACAACGCGCGTAGGCGATGGCTTGAGCTGATATTATCGAGAAAAATAATGGAGATAACCCTTTGAGCGAGTGCGTCCTACGGATCGTCCTGCTCGTCGCGGTCGTCGTGCAGTCGGGCGTCAGCCTCTTCTTGATCAGGCATTCGCGGGCCGCTGCGAGCGTGTTTCGCCCCCGTGAAGAGGGCGTCGCGTTCTCGGTGCTGCTTGGCGTGTTTTACCTGGCGTACTGCGGCGGCATCGTCACGTTCCAGGTCGAGCCGGGATGGATAGAGTGGGGGGCTGTGGTTCATCTCCCGACGTCGTGGCGGTGGATTGGCGTTGCTCCACTGGTTGCAGGCGTGGTGATGACCATTTGGGGATTCAGGACGCTCGGTCGCCACTTTGCTTTCAGTGTCTCTCCACAGGAGGGAAGCGACTTGGTCCGGAGTGGGCCATACCGCTGGGTGCGGCACCCGCTTTACACGGCATTCCTCGTTGAAGCGGTGGGAAGCAGCCTGGTGATGGCCAGTTGGTTCGTCGGGCTGATGGCCGTGCTGGCGTGGGGGCTGCTCGCCTGGCGAACCCGCATTGAGGAAGAGAAGCTGATCGAGCGCTTCGGCGACGCGTATCGGGAACGCAAGAGTATCCGGCTGCGGGTGCCATGTTGATACTCCTGCCAGGTGCGCCCTTCCTCCGTACTGACCGTGCACTCCATGTAAATTCGCTTGCGTCCGCCATACGCGCGAGTGCGGGCCTCGAGCTGCGTGATCTTGTCGCTTTCCCGGCTATTCCCGCCTGACTGGTCCATGCCGTCCGTCTCGGTGATCACGACCACCCGGCTGGTGAAACCGGCCCGGCTTTTGTCGCCGCCGCCCCCGGACATGAACTTGAGCGTGGCGCCGTTGCGGAACTGGAACGACTCCACGCGTCCGCCGCGACTCCCGCCCCCGCGGCTGGGCATCAGGTCGCGATACCGCGACTGTTCGATCGCCGGCAGCAGGTCCTCGCGCCACTTGTCCGCCGCCATGTCCATGTCGGGCAGGCCGCAGATGACCGTCTCCTCCAGCTCAAATAAGTGGTAGAGCAAGGGGATGACGAAGCACGACAGGGTCTTGCCCGACTGGGTCGGTCCCGTGGCCACACAGCGCGACCAAAGACCGGAATCGACCGCGTCAAACCACAGCCCGGTATACGGCTGCCGATCGCAGCGAAAGCGCCGGCCGGCATAGGGGCCATCGGGAATCACAATCTCCTGCTCGGCGAAGGCGCGCATCGAGCGCATGCGGCGGGGCCGGGCCTGCCGCAGAAACCACCGCACGTCAGTCGCCGTCGGATGGCCCTTCGCCTTCACCGTGTTCGTCACCGTCATCGCCGCCCCCCAAAGACCGCTGTAGTTCCCGCTCGGCGTCGTCGAGCGCCTCGAAGTAGATGTCCAAAGCGGCCGAGCCGAACTGCCGGCCCAGCGCATCCCCGGCGCTGCGCAGAATCGTGGCGACCCGCCCTAGCGCCTCCCGAACCTCATCTCGGGGAATCAGGCTCCCTTCCCGCTCCAGACGATCCAGTCGGGCTAGCATCGCCCGTTCTTCCCGGTACCGCTCCAGCGCTGGGCTGCCGCCGCCCTGCATCAGCGGATCATCCTCCCGCGCCAGCTTGACCGCGTTCTCGGCCAGGAAGTCGTGCAGCGCCCGCACTACGGAAGGCAAGCAGATAACAGGTCCGCCGAAAGGGATGCCGTAGCGCTCGGCCTGTTCGTTAAGCACCTTGGTCTGGCGGCCTGACATCTCCCGCCAATGTTTTTGCGGGATGGCGTTGTAATACTGCCGCCGGAGGCGTTCTTCCTTTTCTTTCTCATGCCGCTTGAGCGCCCGCCGCTCCTCCTTGGTCAGCTCCTGGCGATCCATCACCTTGCGGTAGGCGCGGGCCACGAGGTCCTGGTCGACCCGGGCGGCGGCGTCCGTGGAAGGGGCGGGGGCGGGCATGGTTACTTACTTACCCAGATTGAACGCCTTGTTTGTACAAGAGGCTCGGCGGGGGGAACCGAGGTAGCCACAGGTGGCGGGGAAGTACCTATGCAATTTGTTGTGCCATCTGACACGCGCCTGCTGCGTGCCGTCTGACACGCCACCTCGCCGCCCCATCCAATACGCCACGCGACGCTTCCCTATCACCCTACCACATCTCGCATCGTTTAGGACCGCCTAAATACCTCGCGAGAAAAAGCTGAAGAATTATTTCACGATTCTTGCGGACAGCGCTTGATGTTTCTCGGCGTTCATGGCTCATGTGTCATTGTACGAACGAGATTCACCAACGCCAAACGCACGGGAGACGAACATGAGCGCCAAGCGCGAACGAATGAGCGGAGCGATCGATCAAGAGGCCTTCGAGAAGGTGATTCAAGACAACCTGTCGCCCGCCGGGGTGGCCACGATCATCGCCTTTCTGCAGCCGGCCACGATGTACAAGGCCCCGACGGAAGAAGCCATGCAGGGATTGCGGGAATTGGAATGGTTCACCAACACGCTGATCGACCTGCTCGGGGTCGAAGAGTACAACCGCCTGCTCAACGAGTTGGGATTGTAAGCCGAAACGCCCTGCGGGGCGTCGCTCGGCGGTGGTTCGCCGGGCCTGACGATGGCAGCCAACCATTCCTACCCACGACCGGGAGATCCGCGATGACCAAGACGAAGTCCACCGCGAAGGCCAAGACCAGCACGACGACCGCCAAGGCGACCAAGAGCGCCAAGACGAAGGCCGCCAAGCCCGCCGAGAAGAAGACCAAGGCTGCGGAGCGCACCAGCGAGACGCCCGAGGCCCAACCGCAGGTTGACGACGCGGCGAAGGCGAAAGCGCCGCGCACCAAGAAGGCCAACGCCGGCGCTGAGCCCAAGGTTAAGAAGCTCAGCGCGCTGGATGCGGCGGCCAAGCTGCTGGCGGAAACGGGCGAACCGATGAACTGCAAAGAGCTGATCGACGCGATCGCGGCCAAAGGCTACTGGACCAGCCCCGGCGGCAAGACCCCGCACGCCACGCTTTACAGCGCCATACTACGGGAGATAAGCGCCAAGGGAAACGACGCCCGCTTCGCCAAGACCGAGCGCGGCAAATTCGCCGCCAAGAGCTAACGCCCGCGACGCGCCTCGCCCAACGCCCCACGTTCGCCACGTCGGGGCGTTTTCTCGTTGGTCGCCATTCTGGCCAACCTCGGCGGAAGAACGCGACACGGCGCCAACGTGGCGCCCTCGTGCGGGAACGGTGACAACTGGCGAAGCTCGTTGCGCTGATGATTCACCTTGGTGAATCGTCCCGCAACGAAACGGTCGGTTTTTACAAAACCGCGGTAATCACTGCGCCCGTGCTGGCGTCAGTCCAAGATTAACGCGCCGATCCCCTTGATGTTTCCCGCCCGGCATGGCTCTTGTGGAGTGACGTTCGGAAGCGCCAACCATCAAGCAGCGGAGACAGAACCATGCGCACCATCGAAGTCCACGGAAAAGAACACGCTACGGCGCACGACGCCTTGGTCGAGTTGAATTTCTCGGGCGACCTCGCCATTAGCATCGCTGGGCGTTACTTCACGGTCGAAGAATCGGAATACCGACGACTGCAACGCGAAGGCATCCAGCCCACGACTTGGCATCACCACGAAGCGACCGGCCGCATCATCAGTGTGCCCGGCAGACACTAAACTCCAGGAAGGCGCCATGGCCATGTACTACGTCGCTACGCTTGCCCGCTACGTCTTGGTGGACGCCGCCCACGAAAACGACGCTCGCGAACTGGGGCTGGCGGCGCTTCACGAGTTGTACGCGGATGTGCGAGAACGTCTGGGACGGGATGTTTCTATCAACATCACGACCATCCGTCCCGCCAGCAGCGATGAGATCGACTTGTGGCGATGGCATTGCCAGATGATGGCCCGTGAGACGACATAGCTTGGCATGCCGCCAACGCCTCTTCCTTTAACGCCCCACGTTCGAAACGTCGGGGCGTTTTCTCGTTAATGGCCTCGTTGGCCGACCCACGCCCACGAACGCGACACGGCGCCAACGTGGCGCCCAGGCGCGGAAACGGTCGGACCTCGCGAGTCGCGACGTGGAAGTGATTTACCTTGGTGAATAGCGCCTCGCCAAAAACGTCGATTTTTACAAAACCATCTTGGCTACGGCGATGGCGACCGCGTCTTTCCAAAGTTAACGCGCCCATCGTCTTAATGTTTCACGACATGGCTCTTTCGCGCACCTACGTTAAAAATCGGTAATGACTGGCCCGCAGACGTCGCATCACTTTTGAATGCTTAAAGAACTCGGTCGGCCCAGGCTCCGCGTCACAATCTGGCAGTTCGTTGGAAAGCGCTAGAAGCTGGTTGCTTGGGTTTGATCGTCGAAGTGACACAAACCCGAGTTGAACTTGCCCAAATCAATCGCCAGAATGATTCTTGCATAAGCTCCGGTGAATGGGGGGAAACGCGATAGAACAAACCGCATCGCAACGGCCTTCAAACCACCCCTCACCGCTTACATCGATTCCTTAGGCTTAGAGAGCCATGACCTGGGGCTCCCGGGCGGCTGTGGTTATTGTGGAGGGGCACATCAGTATGGCAGTGCATTCGCGAGATACAGAGCGACAAATCAATCCGACCCCACCTGCTGGAAAACCGTTTCGGCTATTCGGGATCAGCGACGGTGGAAAGCCCAGTTTCTATTGGAGCGAGAAACCGGGGGAATACGCGGCGTATTATGGAGGGAGCGACTCGTCCAAGTGGGTATGGGGTACGCTTGGCTGTGGTTCAGGCAAGAGAATGAAACCAGAAAACAGGGTATTCATTGCCGATCTTGCGATGGTGAAGGCGTTGGAGCAGGCACGCATTTTTCGGCCCTGTGGCAACTGCAACAAAAAGGAGTACCAACGCTGGCAAAAGGAACAGCAATCCTAGTGCCCACAGGCTCAATTGCCCTACCTCTTATTGTAAGGCCTCTGAAGTCAAGTAGCGCGCACCTGTAACGGGCGACTTACTCGCGAGTTTATTCGGACCGTGTTTGTTGGCGGTGCTTGGCCCATACCAACGCTCCGGCCGACAGCTGTTGCCTATGCGACACCTCGCGTGTTGCTTCGCCGCGAGGCGGCGCCT
Source organism: Planctomycetota bacterium (assembly GCA_963204915.1). Classification (GTDB taxonomy): domain Bacteria; phylum Planctomycetota; class Planctomycetia; order Pirellulales; family Pirellulaceae; genus JAHWKS01. The sequence goes on from CAUJHS010000061.1 coordinate 314,565, forward strand.
AAAGTGACTCTCGGTGCGCCGGCGCGGCGCTCAAACCCCGTAGCGAGCCCGCTCCGTGATTCGGTTCAACACGTTTTATGGTGCATCTCGCTCCCGCATCAGACCAACCAGAATAACCTGCTACTCCCGCAGGAGCGGAAGGGTAGAAGCCAATTCGTTCGGCGGCGGAGGTGCGCGAGTGGCGATGGCCTCAAAGGATGGGCTACGATTTGTGCCAAACGAGGTGCAGGGACTGCCGAATGTCACCGAGGTTGCGGTATTCCCGGATCGCCTCGAACTGCTGTCCGACGGCAACTGGGTCATCGTCCGGCTGGTCGACATCGCTCGGTGGTATCATTGCGGGTGGCTGTATCGCCCGCTGGCCCGACTCGGGTTCCGGGTACGGGGTTGGCCGTCGGTCGCGGACCGCATGTGGTATCCGCGACCGGGTGTAAGCTACTTCGAGTTCTACACCTCGCCGAAGATCGTTGTCCACGTGCCGTACTACCCGACCGACGTGGGCCATATGGATACAGTATTCCAGCGGGTCAAGCAGGTCATGGGGGAGGGTGGGTTCAGCACGTTCGACTTGAGATAGTGGACTAGACGCCCAACAACCCGCTCAAATGACAACTTCGCGGGAGCGTTCGCCGGTGAGCAGCCGTGAGCTACAACATTTACCTCTACCATCCGGATGTGAAGACCCAAGCCGCTGCTGGTGCGGAGCTTGATGGTTTTCCACATCCGGAAATTCCCGACGTCGTGCGTCAGCGTTTTGTCGATCGCCTCCTGAAGTATGACTACAAGCTGGAATCGGATCGGCCCCAATGCCGCGAGTTCATCCACACGAATAAGGTTTGGTCAATTCAGGTTGCAGTGTTTCCGGCAGAGATTGCATTTTCCGTCCCCTACTGGGACGACGCCGAGAATGCGATTTTCGAGGCAATGCAAACAGCTCACGAGTTGGCCGACACAGGAGAATTGGCTGTGTATGACCCACAGACGGGAGAGTGGAGCGAATAGGCTGTCCTCGACCAATATCAAGCTCAAGTTGGCGCCGACGCAGAGCGCGGGTTCGGTGAGAGCAACGCGGTTTGTGGCGGTGCAACTTCGCGTGCTCGTTCGCCAGACGCGGCTTCCGTTGAAAAGTGCCAATGCGATTTCAGCTGAGTGTCGAATGATCGCATCTCAATAGCCTTGGTTGGAACGGGGGAGCAGGTCAACATGGCCCGTTGTTTTCATTGCAGAAGATGGATTCTGGGGGGAATCCTCCACAATAGCCAGCGGTACTGTGGCAAAGGGTGTCGCGATGCTGCGACTGCCGACCAATTGATCGCCACCATCGATGCGACGGTCTTTGAACGCATGATCCGATTCGCGCGGGAACAGGTTTGCCCTACCTGCCATGGTCCCGGCCCCATTGACTTTTATACGCGGCACACAGCGACGTGCCTGTTGATCTGTCTATCCTGGAAGGATCGCTCGAAGTTGTGCTGTCGTCGCTGCGGCTTTCGACATGTGTTGGGAGGACTCGTCTGGACAATGATCTTTGGCTGGTGGCACATCTTTGGTCCCGTCGTTGCGCCGTGGCAGATGCTCAATGGATTCCGGCAACTGGCGTCAATGAGAAAATCGGACGCTCCTTCAGCCGAAATGGTCCGCGCGGTGGCGCTCGATCTAGCCGCCATCAGAAGCTCCGTCGAGGCGGGACAATCAAAATAGCGTATCGGGATAGGGCCCGCATTACTCCGAGGCCACTCCCACATTACCTAGCATGCGGGTCCAGACCGAACCGGAAATGATTCACTGACAAGTGGGTGCGACGTCCATAGTTTTTTCATCTCATGTTCTCTTCGCGCGGTTTCATCGGCAGCGGCGAATCCCCTGTGCGTTCGAGGATCGCGGGCGTTCCAGTAAACCGCTGGAAGCGATCCACAATCACATCGCAGTAGAGCGTGTCGAGCTCCATCAGAAACGCCTTGCGCCCGGTGCGCTCGGCGGCGATGAGCGACGAGCCGCTCCCTCCGAATAAATCTAGGACATGCTCGCCGAGAACCGTGGAGTACTGCATCGCTCGTTCCCCCAACTCGGCAGGCTTTGACGTTAGGTGCTCCATCTGCTGCGGCGGAATCTTCTTTATGTGCCACAAGTCCGCCACGTTGTTGGGACCGTAGAACCGGTGCGCCGCACCTTCTTTCCACCCGTAAAAGCAGATCTCAAACGCGCCCATGAAATCTTTGCGCGTCAGCACCGGATGCAGCTTGTCCCACACGATCCCCTGGCTAAAGTACAAACCATGCTTCTTCAGGAAGGGCGGATAGTTGCCCAGATTGGCGTACCCGCCCCAGATATAAAAGCCACGGCCCGGCGCCAGCACGCGCGCCATGTTGCCGAACCAGGCGTCCAGCAGCGCATCAAACGCCTCGTCGGAAACGAAGTCGTTCGCCAGTGGCCGATCCTTCGCCCGCAGTTTCTTCTTCGTCGGCTTGGACTTTTCCGGATGCCGCGCGAGATCCAGCCCTTGATGGTGCGTCGTGCCAGCGAAGGAGCTTAATCCCGCCGCGATCGCATTGTTGCTGCGCGGTTCAACTTTCACATTGTAGGGCGGATCTGTATTGACCAGATGAATCGCGGCGCCGTCGAGCAGGCGGTCAACGTCTTCGGGTTTGCTGCTGTCGCCACAGAGCAGTCGGTGAGTCCCGAGAATCCATAGGTCGCCAGGCTGAGTAATCGCTTCGTCAGGCGGCTCAGGGACTTCATCCGGATCGCACAAGCCATCCTTTACACCGGGATCGAGCAATCCAGCCAGCTCGTCGGCGTCGAACCCCAAGAGTCCCAGATCAAAACCTTCGTCGCGCAATTCAGACAATTCGATTGGCAGTAGATCGAAATCCCACTCCGCAATCGTCGCGGTCTGGTTATCGGCGATCCGGTAAGCTTTGATCTGCTGCGGCGTGAGGTCTGTGGCGACATGCACTGGCACCTTGGCGAGCCCCAGTTTCTGCGCTGCTTTCCAGCGGGTATGTCCAACAATAATTACGCCTTCGGGATCAACCACGATAGGCTGTCTGAACCCGAACTCACGGAGCGACGCCGCCACAGCGTCGACCGCGCCGTCGTTGATGCGTGGGTTCTTTTCGTAGGGTTTGACCCGAGCGATGGGCCAGAGGTCGATCTTCATAGGAGCGCACGTTTGCACAGGGATGTGCTGGTGGCTCCGAGACACGGAGTGCGGCCCCGGCAATCCAGGACGGCGGGCAGGCCGACCAGAAACGACCTACCACTGTACGTGTTCTAAAATTTCTCTTCGCAACAGTGAGATATCTACGATGCACTCCTCGCCGTTGCCTTACCGGACTCATCTTCGGCGAGCTTCTCGTAGAATCCAATCCACTGAAGAAGATTGCTTCGGATAATGAACATTACCTTTGCTAGGACCACAATCGTCGTTGCCGCCAAGAGTAAGCAAATCGCTACCGTCACCGGACTTTGGATAAATCCAAGCGTCAGCTGAGCAACTGCAGTAGTAAGCGAAAGAACAACCGATGAAAAAAGCAAATGAGACAGCCGAACGAGCGGACCGTAAAAAGGTAAATTCGGATTGACCTTTCTCAAGTCAAGAATCCTTCTTCGATATAACTCAGAATCATAAAGTTCCCGCTTTATATTTATGACGATAAACGTTTTAACCGAGAACAAAAAACCGCTTAACGTCAAGAATCCGCTGAACAAACTTGCCCGCAGGTTGTCTGAGTAAAACTCAACAACCGCTTGAGCTGCTTCCGCGAGCGACATAGGAAAACTCCTGGCAACGCCTAGTCGAGATCGGCTTCGAAAATTGGCCTATTTTTTTCGACGACTTGAAGCATCTCATTGAAGAACGAAGACTCTTCAATGTTATCTAGATTCAACACCGTTTCGTCTGCGATCTCTTCGTACTCGTAATTGCCGAAGGATCGTGGATTCTCCATTAGGCGGAAGATTTGCTCGATACCATCCTCATCCTTCCCGATTACCTTCCCTTTGGTGATCTTATATTTCCGGATTAACCAAGAGATGCCCGATCTTATGCTACCGGCATCAACCTTTGGCTCAAAACGTAGACGTCTTGTGTCCTTCTTGATGCAACCATTGAGTGGCGCGTATCCTTCGTCGGGGATCGTGATTGTGCTCACATCAAACTCAAACACCTTGAATGTAAAGAGCTGCGCCATCAAGTCATCGAGCCCTTCTTCTCTAACGAGCATTTCCCACCGAAGTGTTCCCGCGAACTCAAACTTGACTCGCTTCCGGTTCTGTAAGGTGTCTCTTGCACATTCAGCCAATGCCTCCTCGACCTTCGCATCTTTTAGATCGTCGTACTGACGGCGACAGAAAGTCCCAAATTGATTGAGGCTACATGAATTATGGTAGTGCTGATAAAGCCCCCGGCCAGTGTTCTTATTGATCAAAAAGAAGTTGAAATCTACAAGATTCGAACCTTGCTCAAGATCGCGAACTGCGATCGTATACTGTCCATGTAACGTTTTTAGTATCTCACACGTCTTTCGCTGATCCTTTATCGTAAGAAATAGCCCAAGTGCATAGGCATTTCGCTCGCCAAGGTAAAGCAGGCGATCATGACTTCCGAAGCGAATTTGCGTTCCCTTGATTGTGGAAAGATGAGCAAGAAAGTCACTCAGTGATATTCCTTTGGCAACTTTAAAACCAAAACCAAATAGTCGCGCCTGCATCACTGATGTCTCCAGGCCCTGGATACTTACGAGGGGATCGCCACACCCCACCGGCCACACGGCTGGCGCACTTTTGTATACTATAAGCCATGGCATGCGTAGGTCCAGACCTTAGGCGGGAAACCGCCCTCGCTATAACTTCTCGAAACACCATGCGTCGAGTGACACGATTCGGTGAACACGGTATTTCATGAGAAGTCGCATTGCAGTTTCGAGCTATCGTTCGAGTTGCTATCAGAGAATACGGCTCCCATCGGCGCCGTAATCGCAATTCGAACTCGACGCCCTTTTCGAGCCACAAGCCGAACCATTACGCAGACGCCGTTTACTTCGACAACCCGGGTTTGACCTTCGGCGTACCAGTCAAAGCTCTGGCATGTTGTCGGCGAAGATGAGGCGGATGGTGTTTCCATAATCATTCGAACTACTAATTCAAATTTCGTTCACATCATCGATCAGCGCCCGGCGCAACTGGCGACGTTTCGCCTCTAGTTCAATCTGTTCCTGTTGCTCACGCTGCACTTCCGCCTCGAAGGCGGGCACGTCGAGCACGCTACGAATGGCGGCCTCCACGATCTCGCGAAGTTGCTCCGACGTCAGGGACTCCAATTCCCAGGCTCGCTTGCCGTGCGCTTTCACGAAGCGCTGATATCGCGAGGACGTATCCTTCGAGATTTGTCCTTCATGCAGGTTCATCGTCCGCACCTGCTCAGCCGTTAGCGCCGCTTTGATCACCCGCAACTGTTTTCGTGAAACGCCAAAGTCGTCGCGGAGCGACACGCCGAAACTGCCGGGGATGTCCTCGCCCTCGGGATCGAAATCGCTGATCACGATCACCACGAGTTTCTCCCGGCCGCTGGCGCGAAAGCGGTCGACCATCGCCTTGCGAGGCGGCAGCGAGGCATAGCCGCGCCCGCTGGTCATCGGCACGGTGTACTTGCCCGCCGTTCCCCGAAGTTGACTGGCGACAGTGTTCTTCTCCACCAGCAGCTCGATCCAATTCGGCTGGCTCTGGAGCAGGTTGCGCCAGTACCGCGTCAGGAACTGATCGCACTCCCTCCGGACGAAGTCCCCCACGCATCGTTGGGTGTCCCAGATCACCACGGGCCGCGTTTCATCCGTAATGGCGTCGAAAGGGACCGAGCCATCCAGCCGCAGCCGCGTGAGCATGTCGGTTACATCGTCATAAGCCTGGGGCGAGTTGTCGTAGGGCCGGCGCGTGCGATCGTTGCGCACGAGATCCGGAATGTTCAGCAGGCGGTAATGCACCGCACGATCGCTGAGGGGCCAGTTGCGCTCGTCCGCTAACACGACGGTGATAATCGCTTGCCGCAATTCCAGTTTGTCGCGGATCGCCGACCGCTTCTTGCGCTCTCCCAACTCGACTTCCGCATCGCTTTGCACGGCGGCATTCTGGCGGCGGAAGCGGCGCGTTTGCCTGTAGGCGTCCTGCGACATCAACACCACCTCCTCACGCAGCTGCTCGGCCGTCGTTTTGACGCGTTGACGGTTGTAACTGGCCAGAAGCCGCAGGAATTCGTCCCGGTCCCCCAGGAAGTAGACATCCGGCCGAATCCGGACCGGAATCCGCTCCAGTTGGAGGGTCTGTGCGGCTGCGTGGCGTCGGTGGCCCGAGAGGATATATCCGTCGGCGCTGACGACGATGGGCTCCAGAACGCCGCGTTCGCGAATACTTTCCACCAGCGCCAGGAAAGACGGCTCCTCGGGATCAACCGGGTCGTAAAGTTGATCGTTGAGCCAGGCGGGTTGGATGGCCGAAGTACACACTTCGTACTGGCATGCCTGGAGAGAGTGTGTACTTTGCACTCGGGGGAGGATCTTCCCTTCCTTTTCCAGTTGTTGTCGCCATTGCGACACCGTCCGGTTGCTGACGCCAAGCTCCCGGGCGAGCTGCCGGTCGCTGGACGTTCGCCAGGAGCGCAGCAGTGCATCCTTAACGCGATCGGCCTTGCACTGCTGAATATCGTTGTCCGGCCCGCTAATCATGCTCAGGCTCCTTGCGTTGAGAACGTGCACATGGATGACGAACCGTGATTTCCGCGTCGGCGAAGGCGACTGAAAAGAACGCCCTGTTGCGAAAGGACAGGCCGACGACAGGGGCGACGCCACCGTAAAGACCAAGTGCCCGAATGGCGCCACACGCTGAGCCGTCGACCACATGGCGGTAGCTGCTGCATGTCGCGCCGCCTGGGGCGCCGAACCTGCCGAACCTTGCCGAACCTTTTTCCCTGCGGGCAAAACCCGCGTGCGCGTGCGCGCCCGCGCGCGTACATGTGTGTGTTTACTAAAAAGGTTCGGCAAGGTTCGGCAGCTCGTTCCATCTCCTTGTCCCTCAAACAGTTAAGGCGCCGAACCTGGCTCAATTCTGAGGTTCGGCATAGGTTCGGCAAACGCCTCAAGGTTCGGCACTTGGTCCACGACGAATACCCGGTAGATCTTCCCTTTACGGCCCTCCGACCTGTGGAAGGTCGCCACGCGGCCGTCAGCCAGACGGAACGATTCGGCGACGTATCGCCCGGCAAGCGCGCCTATCTTGGTTGCCAGCGAGCGCGCCGATCCTTCGCCTAGGTCGGTTTTCAGTAGGCCGTGCTTGGCGCAGAGTTCGACCAACTCAGATGCGGTCCACACGCCCTGGGGGTGTTCAACCAGCACTTCGACCAAGTCCGTGAACTCGCGGCGCGTTTCATCCAAGACCGCCGCGGCTTCCTCCGCATTAGCAAGGAAATCCGGTTGGCCGCACGCTTCAAGAATGCCGCCAATGATGTTGCCCCAACCTCGCTTATTGAATCGAGAGTGGGTTTTGGCTATGGGCATTCCGAGCGATTTCCAGCGCTCGACCATTCCGATTAGTTCGCCGAGAAGTCCAAGCCGATGCTGATGTGCATAGCCCTCGGGATCGCAAATCGAGAACTCGCGCCGTGCGGGATCGCCTTCGTAGTGCAAATTGATGACGACGCTGCGCGTAACCAGATCGCGGCTCACATCGGGCGTGTTGGCCGTGATACAGAAGATGTGCGAGTTCTCGGCGCGAATCGACGCTGACTGGCCGAGCAAACGAAACGACAGAACCGGATCGGTGATCGACCGCTCCAGGCAGGCCGATTCGATGCGAGGATTTCGCCCCCGGCTTTTCGCGTTATCGATGATGACCGTCGTGACGCCGCGACGCACAATAGCCCCCAGACGCTTCTCAAATTCTTCATCGTTTGGGTTGTAGGACGCTGTCTCTGTGGTCTGGCCGTCGCGGAGGATGGCGATGATCTGGGCCAGGATCGATTTCCCCAACTCGGGCTGGTTGCCGTTGAAGAGCGCTGCGGGCTTGGAGCCGATGAACCGCGGCATCAGCAGGGCCGTGAGCAGCACGCCCAGATAATTGGTGCGATCGGCGGGCGACTTGAAGCAGAAGTCCTCGAGCAGGGCGTCAAGATGTGCCGTGTCGCTGCGGGTCGCGACGGCGGGCCCGGCATAGTAAATCCCCGATGGTGCGTCGAACCCAGGCGCTACGAGCCGCCAGTCGTCGGCGAAGACGGGGTTATGGGTGAATAACTTGATGGTTGGAAGGCGTGCGCGCTCGACGTGATGGTTCAGCCAAGTGTTTGCATACGCCGGCGGGAACGGTTTATATTCGCCCGCTTCGCCATCGACGAAGTAGAACTCCACATGTTGGTTGAGCAGGCCGGCCAATTCGGGTGGCGCGAGGATTGGCGAGATCTGCTGATGGTTGATGACGACGAGTTGTTCGGTGCGGCTGAAGCAATTGCCCGCCGCCAATAGCGTCTCGGTCACCTGGCGAAGCGTATGTGCGACGGGCATCGTTGCGGCGTCGACCACAATGGTCGGGCGGCCGCTTCTGTCCGCATCGTCGCCATCGGGACTTGCGTCGCCATACGCCTCGATTCCGCTCGCCCCACTGGCCTCGAAAACCTGTCGGCCCTTCGGAGCCGCACGCTTTTGCAGTTTCTCAAAGGTTGCGACGCGGGCGTCGTACTCGGCTTTGGACCAAGTCAGATCGAAATATCGCTGGCCTTGTTCGGCGAATTTCCCGACGTTCGCGACCTGCGACCACACGTCCTCTTTCGCGATACCATTGCGAATGGCATAACAGCACAAGGCGAAGTCAGCCTCTGACCGGCTGCCTGCCTCGGCGATTCCGCAGGCGGCGATAAGCTCCGCGAGCTTGTCGGACTTCGACAGCGAGATTTTTCTCGGCTGCGGCAGCGGCATGGCCGCGATCTGCTTAGTCCGTTCCGTTACGGGCGACGGAGATTTGAACGGCTCGAACGTCGCCAGCGGATATCTGCGATTGGCATCAAGTTCGACCAGAGATGTCGGAACTGGCTCGCGACCGTTTCGCTGGTCTTTCCGGTTGAAGGTTCCCGGAAGCCGAAGGAGACGCGACAGATCGGTGGTGTGATCGCCGCCGACCGCCTTAGCGATCCCCGCCAGCACATCCTGGACCAGTTCGGCCTTGGGGCTGAGGCGGGAGACATGCCGTCGCTGGTTCAGGTAAACCTTGTCTCCGTTCTCGACAATGTACTTGCGACGCATCTTGCGTCCATCGGGCGTCGGTAGCCATTCGCTTTCGACCGGCTGCGGGTCGCCAGCGTCATCAATCTGGTACGGCGTGTCGAGCAGCCAGTACAAATGCACGCCGTTGCCGCTGTTCACAATGATCGATGGCGCAGGCAGGCTGGTCTTTTCGACTCTGATGCGAGCCTCTTCGACGGTGACGTGATCGATATCAGTCCACAACGCCCGCACCGTGCGGATCTGCCACGCCAAGTCGAACCGGCCTTCATCTCCGACCCTGGGGCAGATCCCAAAGTAAACGTTGACCCGCTCCTGGTCAGCCACTCGCAGCAGGTGCAGCACCGTATCCTTGAGGATTTTGGGGGCAGTCTTGCGGTAAAAAGTATTGCGGTAATCGACGCGATTGCATTTCTTTCCGTTTTCGTTCCAGGACTCGATAGGGCGAAACAGTACCGTCTCGGAGTCTACGAAGAGCGCAGAGAGAAACGCAGTAGCTGTTTCAACAGCTTGATCTGTTGAATCGGCTTTCGGTTCTTCGAATTGGCCTGCGTCGTCCATCCGACTCTGCTCCGCATATCCGCCACCGATGAGGCCGGCGTCGTCGCGGGCGGTAACAACCCGCCCGGTCGCGTGTCCTCTCAATCGAATCGTAGGGATAAGTTGCGGCATTGGAACACGGACACGGAAACTCATATGCGCGGCACATGCGCGAGAGATGCGCGAAGGATTACGGACATGCGCCGCATATGAGTTTCGCGGCGCATGCTTTTGTCCGCAGACGATGTCCGTAATCGACGCGGAGAATTCCCATATCAAAGATCGGCCGGGAGCGCCCGTCGTTCTCGGCCCACTGGATGGGAGAAAGTTTCCGTGCCGACTTCGCGTAACTTAGCTGGACTTCCGGGCGCGACCCGGCATCATGGACCTGAGCCCGGCTCGGTTGCGGCTAGGCCGCTGTCGACACAGTGGCTGTCAGATGAACGAATCGCCGAGGCCCGTCGCGTTTGGTCCAAAGCCTACGGCCGCGTGATCAGCGACGACGAAGCCATCGAGATTCTGACAAACGTTCGTAGGCTCGCGGAAATCCTATTGCGCGCCGAAGAGGAGAAACGAAGAACATGAACGTCGTTGTGTGGGCGCGGGTGTCATCCCGCGAACAGAAGGAGGGGTATTCCATTGACGCTCAGCTTCGCGTGAACCGCGAGCGGGCGCAGGCTAATGGGTGGAACGTCGTTCGCGAGTTCGTCGTGGCCGAGTCCGCGAAGCGCGGCGCTGAACGCATCGTGTTCAACCAGATGTTCGCCTGGGTGAAGGCCAACGCCAGGAAAGAAAAGATCAAGGCGATTTTGAGCCACAAGCTCGATCGCGTCTGCCGCAACATGCGGGACGCCGTCCGCCTACAGGAACTCGAAGACGCCTGTGGTGTTCAGTTGGCGTTCGTCGATAACCAGTTCGGCCCCGGCGCCGCTGGAGCGCTCTCGTTCAACGTGATGGCGGCGGTCGCTCAGTACTACAGCGACAATCTGCGGTCGGAAGTGCTGAAAGGGATGGACGAGAAAGTACGACAAGGATGGCCGACGGGCCTCGCCCCCTACGGCTACATCAACGTCGAGGACAAAGACAAGCCCGTTCAGCCGCATCCCGAGAAGTCACAAACTCTGATCCGCATTTTCAATCTCTACGCCACGGGCGGTTACACCTTCAAGACGCTCGCCGACGTGCTGGAGCGCGAAGGTCACACTTTCCGCGCCAGCCAACGTCGGTTCAACCGCACGGCGCTCTCGTACATCCTCGGAAACCGCTTCTACATCGGCGAATTGCATCGGAATGGGCAGGTCTTTGAGGGCCGCTACCAACGTCTGGTTGATAGGCCGACGTTCGACGCCTGCCAAGACGTGCTTCACGGGCGCAACCGCCGTACGGGTAAGCTCGAGCTTCCATTCGGGGGCGGCTTATTCCGATGCGCGTACTGCGGCCAATCGATCACGGGCGAACGCATTCGCCGAAAACTAAGAGGCGGCGGAGTGCGCGAACACGTCTATTACCGTTGCGCCAACAATCAACCCAGTCCAGATCACCCGACCGTCCGTTGGAAGTCGGATGACCTCGAACAGGCGATCATTGACGATCTGGCCAAGATGCGCTTCGAGCCCGATTTGGCGGCATGGTTCCGCAGCAGCCTGGGCGACGCAATCACGGACCTTACAGCACACCGGCGGCGGCAGGCCACGGCGCTGGCCAAGCGGAAGAGCGAACTAACGACCATGCAGGACCGCCTTCTGAACGCCTACCTCGCGGGCACGGTCGAAGAGAGCATGTACAAGGCCAAGTCGAACGAGCTCAAGTCCGAGGCCAGGAAGACGGAAGAGTCGTTAAACGCGCTGGGCGACGTCGATCCGACTCGGGGCAAAATCGCCCTCGCGATCTTCGATTTCACCCAAAACGCCGCCGATCGTTGGCGCGGTTCAAACAACGCGATCCGTCGCGAGATCTTGGATTTGGTTTGTTTGAACCGTACTTTAGGCGACGTAAACCTAGACGCCACAAAGAGAAAGCCGTTCGACGTTTTCGCCGAACGGCTCGATTTGAAGAATAGTCGGGGTGACTGGATTCGAACCAGCGACCTTTTGACCCCCAGTCTTAAAACGGGGTGTTTTACCTAAGTTTCGTCAAATGTCCGGTTATTGATAACCGTTGACGCTACGGGATTTTACTGCTAGTTTGCGTTCTATGGGGTTACACCAAAGTTGACGGGGGTTTCTCCCGTGCGTAACCCCGGCGTAACCCCAGTGTAACCCGAGGCAGTCAAATGGTCGGCAAAGGCAACCGGTTTTCGTTCACGAAGCGTGCGGTCGAGGCGTTGCCAGTCCCCACGAAGGGACGCGCGACCTACTACGACGAACGAACGCCGGGGCTGTGCGTCCGGGTGACAACGGGCGGGGCGAAAACCTTCTCCGTGTTCCGCCGGGTGAACGGGCGTCCTACGCGGGTGACAATTGGCAAGTTCCCCGAAACGACCGTGGAACAAGCCCGCGACCACGCCGCACGGTACGCCGCCGCCGCCGTGGACGGGTTAAACCCGAACGACGCGAAACGCGAACAACGGGAAGCGCCGACCCTACAAGACTTGTTTGACGTATGGCTTGCTCATGCCAAGCGGCACAAAAAGACTTGGGCAGAGGATGAGCGGAAATGGCAGACGTATTTCGCCAAGCTGAAAACCAAGCGGCTTGCGGACGTGACCACGGCGGACGTGACAAGGTGGCACGCATCTCTAGGTGAGAACCACGGCAATTACCTCGCCAATAGGGCGCTGGCGTTGTTGTCGGCAATGTACGGGCAATCTCACCGGCTCATGGGCTACGATGGCCGCAACCCGTGCGTGGGCGTCACGAAGTTCAAGGAGTCGAGTCGAGAACGGTTTCTGCAACCCGACGAATTGCGCCCGTTCTTCGAAGCGTTGCAAGCCGAACCGCCCCAGTGGCGCGACTTCTGGTTGCTGTGTTTATTCACCGGCGCCCGGCGTGGAAACGTGGCGGCTATGGCGTGGGCTGACCTGGATTTGACCCGCGGGTTATGGTTTCTCCCCGGTCAAGTCACAAAGAACGGGGCGGCAATGGTCGCCATTCTCCCGCCGCCCGCCGTCGCCATTCTGGAAACCCGCAAAGACGGCGCCCGCGGGCGTTGGGTGTTTGCGGCGCCGACATCCACCGGGCATATCATCGACCCGCGTAAAAGCTGGTTGCGGGTGACGAAAACCGCGGGAATCGAGAACTTGCGTCCGCATGACCTACGGCGTTCACTCGGTTCGTGGCAGGCGATCCAAGGCGCGTCAATGCAGGTTATCGGCGCGGCCCTCGGCCACAAGGACCCGAAGGCAACGGCGGTTTATGCTCGGCTCACCGTGGACCCGGTAAGGCAGTCCGTCACGCAGGCCGTGGAAGCGATGCAAGCAGCGGCGAAAGGGGGAAGCCATGCTCAAGGGTAGCGTTCACATTGAAAGCGGCGTGTTCACGGAATGCTCTAGCGTCGTGGATGACAGCCACGAGTCGGCAGTCGATCGTATCGCGAACCTTGCGGCGCAGGCGGCGCGCCTTGCGGCCGTCGCCAGAACGAGCGGAGCCGGATTCAACCGCGCGGGGCTTTACGCGGCCGGGGCCTGGGCGCTGGTCGATAAGTTCATGCAATCGACCGGAGGCAAGCCGACAGAACGCGAAGCGGCGTTGTTTCTACTCGGCTTGCAATGCGGCCGGGCGCTCGAGTTGCTGGACGTCCTGCCCCACGAGCGCGACGCATTCCGCGGGAAAGTCGTCATCGGGGCAGCGGCAACAGGCGGACGAACGACCGCCAAGCTATCGCCCGAGGAACGCGAATCAGCACGGGCGCAACGCGACGACCTAATGGAGTTGGGGCATACTAAACAGAGTGCAAGCAAGGTTGTCGCCAAGGAGTATGGAGTTTCGTACAAGACAATTCAGCGGCTGTAAAAAATTTTCAAAAATAGTAGGACAACGCCCGCCAATGTCCTACTTTCTTTCGGCACAATGCCTTCGTGTTGACTGCGAATAACGCCAGCAAACGGAGGTAATCAATGCCAGCTACACTAACGCCCCGCGACTTGCTCACCCGCCAAGAAGCCGCCGCATATCTCGGACTCGCGAAACAAACTTTAGCAGTTTGGGCATCGACCGGGCGGCACGCGATGCCATTCATCAAGTTGGGCCGGACAGTGCGATACCGCAAGTCCGACCTGGAAGCGTATCTCGCGGCGCGGACTGTGACGCACGTAGGCGAATCAGACCAATAACAACCGCACGCCTGCGCCCTGCGGCACGCGCGGGCGTGTTTCTCCCGCCGCATGAAAGTCAACGAAGATGAACGGCTATCTGGTCATTCTGTCCCACGGCATGGACGACTTTCCGATGGGACTGTACGCGACCGAGGGTGAGGCGAACGACGCCGCGATGGCGTTGTCGTGCGCTGAACCGCACGACGAAACAGAATCGGAGTAATTACCACTCGCGATCGTAAGGGCGCGCGTACGTTGGCCGGGGAGGGGCTGCTTAATGTTCAATCCGAAAGAAATTCTCAAAGCCATTGCCGACGAAAACGACCGAAGTGTCGGTTCGATTCTGGCGATGGCTCCGCAGAATGATCCATACAACGCCGGTTCGCCTACGGACGTGGCGATGGGCGAGTGGTTTGCCGACCTATGGAATTCTCAAAAGTTCCATAAGGGAATCCACCTCCGTGCGATTCACTACCGCGTATCGCACGGCTCGCACGTTCAGTGCAAACACGACGGGACCCGGTATGACAACACCGAGGAAGACTGGGCCTACTTAAACAAAGCTTCAAAGGCGGCTCGGTACTTGGGCCTAGTTGATGCGGCGGATTTTTCCGACCAACGCAACCCGGACCCGACCGAGAACGCGCCCGAACCCGTCGCGCCCGACGATCCCGAATGGTACATCGGCGAATT